>NZ_JAPEMT010000003.1 GCF_026342435.1 Streptomyces sp. NBC_00237
TCTGCCGCTCCCTCATGTGCCCCTCCGATGGCCCGAGTTGGGCTCTTGTCTGTGGGCCGTCGGAACACTGCCGACGGCCCGGAGAGATTACCGGGCCGTCGGCAGTGTTCACAAGAGCATTGATGGCAGGCCCTGTTGGCGCGGGGCTTGGGCGTGTCGTTAGAAGGTCAGTTGTTCTCCCGAGCCCTCCGGCTCGGGCTTCGGCGGGCGAGGTGAAGCATCGGGGACGGCTCGGTGCTTCTTGAGCCACCATCCGAACTGCCAGTTCCGGCAGGTGCGGTAGCGGCGGCCGGACCGCAGGGGTGCGTCCAGCGGGATGCTGTGCTCGCCCCACCCGTTGATGGGACGGGCGTTGGTCAGCTTGACCCTCAGCCCCGGGACGGTGGCGTCTCCCTCCCAGGTTTCGCCTGGTGCGTGCTCGAACGCGAGGTGGGCGTTGCGGCCCCAGTCCCAGGGGATGGGCAGGGCGCACAGGTACCAGGCGGCGGGCGGGTTGTCTGCCGGAAGCAGGAGGGTCTGCGTGCGGCGGCGGTGGGTGACGTCGTGGCGGTCGCACTCGGCGAACGTCTTCAGGCAGTGCTCCGTGAGGTCGACCTCACGGACACCTGCCAGCCACATGATGCGGTAGGTGTCCCTCGCCTCTATCTCGATGCGAACCTGTTCTGGGTTCGCCCCCGAATTCATTTCCTTCACCCCTCCAATTTGCTATTCCTATCCTTGATCAATTCTACCAGAATTGCGACAATTCCCTCATGTTTGTTGTGTCGGTACTCATTCGGGTACGGCATATTGAATTCGTTGCGAAATGCCTCTTCGTATTCCTCGACAGGGAAAGCGCGAGGCTTGCGGCAGACGGCCTTCACCGTCGCCCTCGACGTGTCGCTGAGCTGCACGTCCTCGAAGTAGCGGAGCAGCAGGCCACGCAGGGACTCGGGCGTGTGGTAGCGGATGCGCTGCCACTTCCCCTTCACGAACCGCATGTCGACGTTCTCACTGTCGAGAAAGTTCAGGCGGGTCGAGTCCCGGCTGATGGAGTGCCCGGAGTTCTCGTACGCCAGCTCCCGTTCCAGGTTGCGGGTTCCGATGCACACCTGGCCGTCCGCCGCGCAGAGCGCGTTTACGGTCAGGAGCACCCAGTGCTGGTAGTCGAGCGAGGTGGTGGCGTTGATGACGGAGTCCAGAACAACGACCTCGTACAGGCCCCGCTCGCGTAGCTCCCGTTCGATGCCGCGGATCTGGCCGACGATCGTGCGGATGTCGAGGGAGTACTTGCCCTTCAGGGTCCGGTACGGCTCGTAGTCCTGAACCCTGTAGCCCTCGCCCCGCAGGTGCCGTGCGTAGTCCCCGTGCCCGGCACCGAAGTCCACCACCCTCGTAGAGGTGGTGATCCTCGGCCGTACGAGCCGTTCCCACACCTCGGACTTGTAGCGGACCTGGTCAGCCTTCGCCTTCGACGAGTGCTCGCGCAGCCGGTTGGGCTGCACGATGTGCTGGTTCCACACGGGGGCCTGGTCCTCCAGGCCGGTCCAGTCGTACACGCCGTACTCGCCCGTGAGGTCCTGGACCAGTTCACCGGCGTCGGAGGACGCGCAGGTCCAGGCGAGGACGTCGAACCGCTGGGTCTTGGCGACGGCCGCGTACTCGGCGTTCAGGACGATGCGCCCCTGGTCGTCGATAACGACCGACCCCCACGCCCCGTGGGCTGCGGTCATGAACGCGATCGCCTGCTGGAAGGGAAGGTTCTTCGACTCGGCGACCTGGATGGTCTGCCACGGAATCCAGCACCATTGACCGATCGGCCCCGGTTCTGCGTAGACGAGCGAGGACTCGGTCTCAACGCGGTTGTGGAGGAGGTTGAACTTGATTTCGTCCTGGAGGCGGACCTTCTGCGGCAGGATCATCGCCGGAGTCGTCTCCTGCCCGATCGCCTTCAGCCCCTTCGTCCTTTGGTGGCCGGCGACGAGGGTTCCGTCGGCGTTGAGGATGACCGGCTTCACGACCCCGTGGCGGCCCAGCGACCCCTGGAGGCGGACGAAAGACTCGGGGGAGAGACGGCGCGGGTTGTACTCGGCGGGGCGCAGCTTCGCCAGCGGGTAGGCGGGATCGAAGCGCACTTCGAGGCGACTGCTCATGCGGCAGCCTCCTCGGAGGCGTGGTGCTCCTCGTTGAGGACGTGCCACCCGAACCCGAGGTCAGAGTCCTGGTCGGCGACAAACCGCTGGTAGAGGGCGTCGAGGAGTTCGACTTCCGCCTGGGTGATCCGCACACGGGTGGAAGACCACTGCATGTACCCCCACTGGAGGTAATCCACCGTGGCAGCAGCACCCGTTCCGGCGCCGTCCGTGGGCAGTTCGATCGGGGCGGGCAACACGGTGGAGTCGAGGAGGTCGTCCACCTGGCCCTGGTCGTAGCCGGTGCCCTCCAGATCGGGCAGCTCGGAGAGGACTTCAGCGAGGAGGGCGCTGTCGTATCCGGCGAGGTCGTTGGTGCGGTTGTCGACGATGACGATCTTCGCAGCCGTATCATCGTCGACGTCGAGCCAGGTGACGGCTATCTGCTCCCAGCCCAGATGGCGGGCCGCCTTCAGGGTGTGGTTGCCCGCCAGGACCTCATTCGCCCGGCCGGTCAGCGTGCCCTTGTTGACCACGATCGGCCGGTACTGCCCGTTCGCCGACAGGCTTCTGCAGATCGCGCCGAGGTCGCCGGTGCGCGGGTTGCGGTGGTATGGGACCAGGTCAGCCGTGGGGACCGCGAGGTCGGCCAGCGAGGCGGGGATACGGACTTGAGACACGGCAGGACTCCAGCCCCGCACCCGAAGATGAGCCTAGGTGATCAGGCTCGGCTCCTTAGGCTCCCAATTTTATCCCGCAGGGGAGCAGGGTCGGTAGGTCCTTGGAAGGGATATATGCAGGGCGGTCAGGCCGTCTATCTCGCCGCTCGCCACTCAGACTTGCTCTCACGAAAGCCGAAGGGTCTCTTTTAGGGGCTGAAAGGCCCCAAGTGTGTTTGTGGCATGCGTGGTTGAGCCTTCAGGGGCTACCTTGAGGTCACAGGGCGCACTCTCGGACATCCTGAACTTCCTGCGGATGGCGAGCGCCTCGGAGCAGTTGAGTCAGGGGGTTCTCGTGGGCACTCTTGCGAGGATGACGTTGGATGACGGGACCTCAATCTTGTTCGAAGCCCCTGATACGGCTGAGGGGCCGGTGAAAGCCGGACGCACGGGGGATGTCATTCGCGAGATTCCTCTCAAGGTGCAGGAATCCCTGCGGCCGGTCGCAGAGCTTGCGCGGGCCGCACTGGACCAGTTGCGGCAAGCCGGGCCGGACGAGGTGACGATCGAGTTCGGAGTGGACATGGCCGCCGAGGCCGGTGCGGTGATCGCTAAGACGGCGACCGGGTGCCATCTGAACGTGACCGTCACCTGGCACCGTGTCGACGCTGCTGGCACCTCCTGAGAAGTGAGCCTGTCGTGGACACGGTGGGGCAGCGCGCCGTTGGCGGGGACAGTAGCCGGCTGCTGATGGCGGTGGTTCAGATATGCTCCGCCACCGGTGGAGTCGAGGGCGTGGGCTTCCTGGCGGCGCCTGGGGTGGTGGTGACCTGCGCACACGTGGCCGAATCGGCCGGTGTCGGCCCCGGTGGCTTGGTGCGGGTGGTGTTCGATCACCTGCCGGGGGCACCGGGCTCGATGGCCGAGGTAGTTGCCGAAGCGTGGCGGCCCCGGGACGCGGAGGATGTTGCGTTCCTTCGAGTGCAGGATCCGCCTGCGTACATTGCACCGCTGGCCCTGGGGCCGGCGGCCGGCAACCGGGGGCACAGGGTGCGCTCCTTCGGCCACACCTCCGGGGGTCGGGAGGGCGGGCACTTCGGCTACGGGGTCGCCGGTGACCTGGTACCCGACAACCGCCAAGAAGGCCCGGCGCTGCAGCTGACCGAGGCCAACGATCTCACCCAGGGCTTCAGCGGCGGTCCGGTCGTGGACGAGACCACCGGGCTGGTGATCGGCATGGTCAACTCCGTCACCCGTACCGACGCTGTCGGCCGACTGGACGGCGTCGTCTTCGCTACTCCCACGCAGGTCCTGCGGGCCTTCTGGCCGGACCTGGAGATCAGCGATGTGTGCCCCTTCCGGGGCCTGGAGCCCTTCGCGATGGAACACGCCGCCTGGTTCCACGGCCGCACAGCGGCGCAGGACGCAGTCATCAACGCCCTAACCGGGCGACGAGACGCGCTGATGCTGCTGGGCCCCTCGGGATCAGGCAAGACCTCCCTGGTCCAGGCCGGCGTACTACCCGCTCTCGCCCGGGGCGCGGTGCCCGGCAGCGACCGCTGGCTCCCGCTCTACCTGCCCCGCCCCGGCCCCGACCTGCTGGCCGCCCTCGGCCAGCACGGCCTGCCCGGCGCCAGCACCTACGGAATCGCCACCGCAGCCCTTGAGGTCCTCGCCAAGCAGCCCCACTACGGGCGCGTCCTGCTGGTCATCGACCAGTTCGAAGAACTCTTCACCCACCCCGCCCCCAGCTCCTCCCAGAACCCGTACCGAACACCAGCGCACGTCCAAGCCGCAGCCGAGCAGCTGCTCCAGACCCTCGCCTCCCACGCCCCGGTCACGCTCGTCCTGGTCATGCGCAACGACTTCTATCCCCAGCTGACCGACCAGACCCCCGCGCTGAAACAAGCCCTGCAGCCGCTCCTCGACATCCCCGCCCTCCTGACCCGCACCGACCTCCACACCATCGTCACCGGCCCCCTCGAACACCCCACCGCCAGCTTCGAGACCGGCCTGCCCGCCCGCATCATCAACGACATCCTCACCACCCACGACACGAGCACCACAGGCCCCCGGCAGCAGCCCGCCCGCACCGCGCCCGCCACCTGGCTCACCGCCCTCCAGCTCACCCTCCTGCAACTGTGGCAACGCCGCGACGACGACGGCCGCCTCACCCACAGCGCCTACGACCGCATCGGCACGATCACCGGCGCCCTCGCCACCTGGTGCCAGCACGCCGTCGATCAACTCCCCGTCCTACAGCAGCCCACCGCCCGGCAGGTCCTTACCGCCCTGGTCCACCCCCCGGACACCAGCCTGCAACTCCCCGCCAGCCGCCGCTCCCTGCCACGGGAAACCCTCCACGAACTCCTCGCACCAACATCCCCGCCTGCCACTGTGGACACCGTCCTGACCGCCCTGACCCAGCACCGCATCGTCACCCTCCGCCGTTCTCCCACGCCCGTGGTGGAAGAAACCGGCCCGGCCAGGAAACGCCCGCCTCCCCCCGTAACGGGTCGTGCCACCAGTCCAGAGATCGAACTCGTTCACGACTCACTGATCCGGGACTGGCCCGCCTTGGGCAGGTGGATCGCCGAGGACCAGGAGTTCTACTCCTGGCTGCACCGCACCGAGGCCCAGCACACCCGCTGGACCGCCCGCAAACGCGCCGGCGATCTCCTGCACGGCACCGACCTCGCCGCCGGCCTCGCCTGGATCCGTCAGCGCGGACTTCCCCGCCCCATCGCCCAGTTCGTCCGCACCAGCCACCGTCGCACCAGACTCCGCACCCAGATCCTGACCGGGCTTCTCGTCCTGGCCCTCATCGCCGCCGGCCTCGCGGCCTGGCAGCGGCAGACGGCTGTCACCGCACAACAGCAGTCACTGTCCCGCCAGTTGGCTGCCCAATCCGCAGCCCTCATCGAATTCGACGCTGACCTCGCAGCACTCCTCGCTGTCCAGGCATACCGCACTGGCGTCACCAAGGAAGCCCTCGCGAGGCTCTACCAAGCGTCCGAACTCCGGCTTCGCCACCGCTTTACAGGCCACACCAGTGTGGTGTCCGCAGTGGCGTTCAGCCCCGATGGCCGTACGTTTGCCACAGCAAGCTGGGACGGGACAGCACGGTTGTGGGACACCGCCACCGGCCGCTTGCGGGCCACCCTCACCGGCCACGCGCTCCCTGTGTACGCGGTTGCGTTCAGCCTCGACAGCCGCACCCTTGCCACCGCGAGCAGAGATAACACGGCGCGGTTGTGGGACGTGACCACCGGCCGTACTCGGGCCACGCTGACCGGTCACACCAATGCGGTGTCCACGGTTGCGTTCAGCCCCGACGGTCGCACCCTTGCCACCGCAAGTAGCGACAACACAGTACGGTTGTGGGACGCCGCGACCGGCGACATCCGGGCTAGGCTGACCGGTCACACCGCTGCGGTGTCCACGGTTGCGTTCAGCTCGGACGGTCGCACCCTTGCCACGGCAAGCTGGGACGGGAGGGCGCGGTTGTGGGACATCGCGACGGGCCATGCGCGGGCTGTCCTCACCGGTCACGCCGATGCGGTGTCCGCGGTGGTGTTCAGCCCCGACGGTCGCACGCTCGTCACGGCAAGTAGGGACAGGACGGCGCGGTTGTGGGACGTGACCACCGGCCGTACTCGGGCCACGCTTACTGGTCACACCGACGAGGTGTCCGCGGTGGTGTTCAGCCCCGACGGTCGCACGCTCGTCACGGCAAGTAGGGACAGGACGGCGCGGTTGTGGGACGTGACCACCGGCCGTACTCGGGCCACGCTTACTGGTCACACCGACGAGGTGTCCGCGGTGGTGTTCAGCCCCGACGGTCGCACGCTCGTCACGGCAAGCTGGGATAGGACGGCGCGGTTGTGGGATGCTGCGACCGGCCGTACTCGGGCCACGCTGACTGGTCACGCCGATGCGGTGTCCGCTGTGGTGTTCAGCCCCGATGGCCGCACCGTTGCCACCGGGGGTGACGACGGGACGGCGCGGTTGTGGGACACCGCCACCACACGCACTCGGGCCACGCTGACTGGTCACACCGCTGCGGTGTTCACGGTGGTGTTCAGCCCCGATGGCCGCACCGTTGCCACCGGGGGTGACGACGGGACGGCGCGGTTGTGGGACACCGCAACCGGCCACCTGCGGGCCACTCTTACGGGCCACACCAGCTCGTTGACCGCGGTGGTGTTCAGCCCCGACGGTCGCATGCTCGCCACGGCAAGCAACGACAACACGACGCGGTTGTGGGACACCGCCACCGGCCACATCCAAGGCACCCTCTCCTTCGGTCACACTGACTCGGAGGACTCGGTGTTCGCCGTGGTGTTTAGTCCTGATGGCCGTACGCTCGCCACGGCAAGCAGCGACAACACAGTACGGTTGTGGGACGCCGCGACCGGCGGTATTCGGTCCACGCTGACTGGTCACGCCGATGCGGTGTCTGCGGTGGTGTTCAGCCCCGACGGTCGCATGCTCGCCACGGCAAGCAACGACAACACAGCGCGGTTGTGGGACACCGCCACCGGACGCACTCGGGCCACGCTGACTGGTCACACCGATGTGGTGTCCGCGGTGGTGTTCAGTCCTGATGGCCGCACCCTTGCTACGGCAAGCTTCGACAGGACGGCGCGGTTGTGGGACACCGCCACCGGTCACCTGCGGGCCATCCTCACCGGTCACACCAGAACTGTGTTCGCGGTGGTGTTCAGTCCTGATGGCCGCACCCTTGCCACCGCAAGCAGTGACGGGGCGGCGCGGTTGTGGGACACCGCCACCAGCCTCCTGCGGGCCACTCTTACGGGCCACACCGGCCCGTTGACCGCTGTGGTGTTCAGCCCCGACGGTCGCACGCTCGCCACGGCAAGCAGCGACAACACGGCACGCCTGTGGGACACGCACCTGCCGAGCCCGAGCGAGGCAATCGACAGGATCTGCCAAGCGGTTGACCGCGATCTCACCTCGGACGAGCGGGCGACCTACCTTTCAGGGCAAGAGTCCCACGTGTGCTCCACCTGAACAGGCAAGGCAGCGTAGGTCGCTGTGATCTCGGCATCGATGGCACGGACCGCGACGTGGCGGATTCGGGTCAGATACGAGCCATCCGGCAACCGGCCCTCGGTCGGCAGACGCCGTGGAGCTGAGACGGGCCAGGAACTGTGCACCAGTTTCGACGACCTTGCCGAGGAACTTCCCATCGTCGAAGCCGTGGTCGGCCAGAACGACGGAATCTTCCCGGAGCAGGCCGCGCGTTCCTGTCTCGACCAGGGGCATCAGTCGCAGCGTGGGGTAATCCGTGATCCCCAGTCGGTGGCGGACCCTCCCTAACCAGGCGAAGTTGGGCTCCCCGTCCGGCACCTTGATCGAACTGTATCCGTCGAATGCCACCGTGCTGCACTGCCGATCCAGAAGGATCAACCGGCTGCTGCCTATTCTCTCGAATTGATCTTCAGGATTCCAGGGAGGTGGTTTCGCGCGCACCCCGCTTCTTGCGAGTGGGTTCGTGGGTGGGCACCGATGTGGGGGCGTTCGCCCTTCTCGCAGACAATCCGACTGTGCTCCATCAACCCTGGGTGAAGTCGCTCAGTTTCCGCGGCAGGCCCTCGTGCGGCCTCACCTTTGATTCTCGGCGGGGAGGACTGCCGCGCACGTCGTCCGCCCGTACGGTCCGGAGGCTGTGGCCCGCTGCTGGTGCTGGTCGCGTACGGCGAGGGCGCAGGTGGCGGTGCCCCCCTGCTGCGGCAGCTGGATCTTCACCACCGGCTGCTGTCCCAGCGGTACCTGAACGGTCTTCTTCCAGGGCAGGGTGGCCGCCTTCTCGGTGGTGGCGGTGCCCGTCTCGCTGGTGGCGAGGTAGGTGATGTCGGCGGTTCCGGTGCCGGTGACGGAGTACGTGACCGCCGCCGTCGGGACGGGCGGCTTCGCTGGGTTGTCCGGGCTGGTCAGCACGTAGATGGCGTACGTGGCGGAGGCCAGCAGAAGCAGGGCGCCGGTCGCGAGGAGTCGGGGACGGCGGCCGGGACGGCTGGGCGGCCGGTTGTCGGTCGTGTCGGCGGAGCCGGTCGCGGGCTGAGTCTCGGTCGCTGTGGACATCTGTGGCCTTTGGCTATTGCAGGGGCAGGAGCTGGGCCAGAGGGTTCTACCGGAGTTACTCCCGGGGCGCCACTCCTCGGCGATAGCGGCTATTTCCGCAAGATCTCAGAACCTCGCCTGATACCCCCATGTAATACCAACTACCCGACATTGACATTTCGTTGACAGCGCCGCATGCGCATGCGTAGAACTCGCACTTCTATTCACTGCCCGGGAGATTCCTGCGGCAGTGCTGAGCCCTGCCCAAATTCAGCTGAAGCGGCGAATTCTGGCCAGGGGAAAGGCAGTTGACTACGTGAGGACTCGGCACCGAAGATTCATCGCCGCCCTCGTCGTCTCGGCCGTGCTGGGGACTGCGCTTCCGCAGATCGCCTATGCGGCACCGGCTCCCGGGGGCGGTGACGACGGAGACGGCAAGAGCTTCGCGGACACCGTCTCGGGGTGGTTCGGCGGGGACGACGAGGACCCGGAAGACCAGAAGCCGCCGCCCGGCGGCAAGCTGGAGATCCCGAGCCGGGAACGGTTCCCGCAGGGCAAGAACGCCCCGAAGGCCGAGCGTGTCAAGGAGCTGACCGGCGAGCGCACGTCCAGTGCCCGCTTCTGGCAGCTCTCGGACGGGCGGGTGGAGGCGGAGCTGTCGGCCTTCCCGACGTCCTACCGGCAGGGCTCCGCCTGGAAGCCGATCGATACGTCGGTCCGTGCGTCCGGGAAGGAGCTGGCCAACACCACCAATACGGCGGCGAGTTACTTCGGCCGGACGGCGAAGGAGCTGTTGCGGTACGAGGTCGGGGGCGGCCGGTCGGTCACCCTGGGCCTGGACGGCCCGTCGGGTGATCTGGCGCCTTCGGTCAAGGGTGACACGGTCACCTACAAGGACCCCACGTCTGGTGCTGACCTGGTGTACCAGGTGGGTGCGGGGCAGGTGAAGGAGAACATCGTCCTGGCGCAGAAGCCGGGCACGCCGCTTTCCTTCAGCTTCCGTTTGAGTACGGATGGGCTGACGCCGAAGGCCCGTAAGGACGGGTCGATCGCGTTCTTCGGGGAGACCTCGAAGCACCCGGTGCTGGTGATCCCGGCTCCGTTCATGACGGATTCCAAGAAGTCGGAGACCTCCGCGTACGGGCAGGTCAGCACCGACAAGGTCACCCAGAAGCTGGCCCGGGACGGCCAGGGCTGGAAGCTGACCGTCACCCCGGACGCAAAGTGGCTGGCCGACCCGGCCCGCCAGTATCCGGTGACGGTCGACCCGACGCTCACGGTGGCTCCGCTTCCGGGCCAGTCGCAGGACACGATGGTCCTGTCCGACGCCCCGGGGGAGAACTTCGGGACGTCCTGGAAGATGTCGGTCGGTAAGACCGGAGCGGGCGTGGCCCGCTCGCTGCTGAAGTTCCCGCTGGACCAGATCCCGGCCGGAACCAAGATTGACGCGGCGCGCCTGGGCCTGTACTTCGACCAGGTCCACGCCAGCAACGCCAACGATGTGCCGTTGGCCGCGCACCGGGCGACGGGTGCGTGGGACGAGTCGACGGCGACCTGGACGAACACGAACGCCCTGGTGGGCGAGGTGTCGGGCACCTCGGTGCAGGCGGGTCCTGACGTGCCTGCCAGCACGGCTGCGGTCGGCGAGTGGCCCAAGGCACAGGGCACCGGCGGGGACTTCGCGTACAACCAGAACGCGGCCAAGGGGGAGACGTACTCCTGGCAGCCGACCGTTCCCGAGTCCGGTAAGTACCGGGTCGAGGCCCGCTTCCCCGGGACCGACCTGGAGAACGCGGCGACCGAGGCTCCGTACACGGTCACCGGCAGCAAGGGGTCGACAAAGACCGTCGTCGACCAGAGCGAGGGGAAGGCCGGAAACTGGTCGCCGCTGGGTGATCCGGTGGACTTCGCGCGCGGTACCGCCGGGAAGATCGTGCTCGGCGACAGCGGTGACGAGGACGAGCGCACGCTCGCGGGCTCGGTCCGCCTGGTCGCCGACGCGCAGGTGGTGAAGACGAAGGGCCAGCACAGTACCTGGCACCGGTTCCCGGTGAAGGACACGGTGCAGAAGTGGGTGGACGGCACGGCCGCCAACCACGGCTTCGTGGTGAAGGCGGTCGACGAGTCGGCCACCGGCCCGCTGGGTGGTCCCCGGTATGAGTCGGCGGACGGCAACTACGACGGCGAAACGGCCAACTTCCCCCGCCTGACGGTCACCTACGGTGCCGTCGGCACGGAGCTGCGCGAGCCGACCGTGGTGCACGGCAGCGGCCCGGAGCTGTCCTGGGCCGCCTACACCAACACCACCGGCGACGTGGCGAACGACCTGGTGGAGTACCAGGTCCACCGCTCCGCGACGCCCGGTTTCACGGTCGGCCCGGACACTCTGGTCGCCCCGGTGGCCCAGGGCACCACGTTGTACACGGACGTCTCGGCCACCCCGACCCCGGCGGCCAGTGCGAATGAGATCGGGCGCACGCACTACTACCAGATCGCGGTGAAGACCAAGGGCGGCAAGCTCCTGGGCTCCCCGGTCCGCGATGTCGGCGTGCCGAAGGCGGGGCGGACCCTGCGCATCCTGCCCGCAGCGGCCGACACCACCTTGTCGTCGCTGAAGCCGGACGTGAACCTGGACAAGCTCCCCGCCGACGGTGCGCTGCCGAGTGCGGTACAGCAGTCCTGGCTGAGCGTCGGCAACAACTCCACCACCCACGGAACGACCCGCAGCGCCTTCCAGTTCCCCACCACGTCGATTCCCGACACCGCGACGGTGTTGCAGTCGCAGGTGCAGCTGTGGGGCGCGGAGACCACCACGGGCACGAAGGGCGCCACGTACGAACTCGCGCCTCTCACGAAGGACTTCGCGGAGACAGCCGCCACGTGGAACAAGGCGAACGCCACCACCGTGTGGGCCAAGCCCGGCGGTGACTTCGGCCCGGCAGTCTCCGATTCCGTGGGCGGGATCACCAGCGAGGTCGGCCGCCACACCTGGGACGCCACCTCGCTGACCCAGAAGTGGGTCGAGAAGTCGACTCCGAATACGGGCGCGGTCATCAAGCTGGCCAACGAGGCGGCGACCGCCCCGCAGGAACGCACCATGTTCCTGTCCGGTGAAGCGGCCGAGGAGCGCCTGCGCCCGCAACTGCGCGTGATCTACGTGGACTCCACCCCGTGGAACACGTACTACGCCCCGCACACCCCGCAGCGGATGACCGAGGACAACACCTACCCGGTCGAGGTGACGCTGACCAACACCAGCGACACCGCCTGGCTTGCGGGTGAACGCAAGCTCTCCTACCGCTGGGCCCTGCCCGACGGCTCCGAGCTCACCGACACCCCCACCCTCAATCTGCGCACCGACATCCCCGCCCTCCTCCCGGGCGAGGAGGCCATCGTCAAGGCGACGGTCAAGTCCCCTCTGGTGGAGGGCAACCGGCGTGAGGGCCACACCCTGATCTGGGACGTCTTCAACCCGAAGACCAGCACCTGGCTCTCCAAGACCGACTCCATCGGCGGCCTGGAACAGCCGGTCGCCGTCGAGGACCCGACCGCGGACCGCCTGGGCATGGAGAAGTACCACTCCTACACCGGCAAGAACACCGGCGCCGGTTCCACCTTCATGTCCAACCTGGGCTCCGGCAACGGCGTGTGGTCCTACAACGCCTTCAACAACCCCGGCCGCGGCCTCAACACCTTCCTGCGCCTTTCCTACAACGCCCAGGACACCTCCAACACCCAGCTCGGCCACGGCTGGTCCGCCCAAGCCTCCGGCCCGATGCGGCTGGGCACGATGCTCGACTTCCACCCGGACAGCGCACCGGGCGAGGTCTACATCACCGACGGCGACGGCACCCAGCACATCTTCCGCAAACAGAGCGACGGCACCTGGCGCTCCTCCGCCGGATACCACTACCTCCTCAAGCCGAAGGACGGTGTGACCTGCACCGACGGCATGGACGAGGTGACAGACGCCTGGACGATGACCCGCCCGGACGGCACCCGCTTCCAGATCGACTGCGACGGCTACCTCCGCCAGGTCATCGACAAGAACAACAACGTCCAGACGTACGTCTACGAGGTGCGCGACTCCGGCAACCGCTGGGTCAAGTTCCTCAAGGAGATCAAGGACCCGGCCGGCCGCACCTCCCTGAAGCTGGACTACTACCTGCCCGGGGACACGAGCTACGAGTACATCGAAGCGAACGGCGACATCGCCAAGGCCGAGAAGCTGTGGGACCCGAAGATCTACGACCACGTGAAGTCGATGACCGACATCTCCGGCCGGAAGATCACGTTCCACTACACCCGGCAGGGAACCCTCGGGCGTCTCACCGACGGTGACGGCAGTACGCAGCCGAAGGTCTTCAAGTTCGGGTACGACACGGCGCAGGGCGCCAAGAACGTCAAGCTGACCACGGTCACCGACCCCCGCGACAACGCCACCACGGTGGCCTACGACCGGGACCCGGAGTACCGCTGGTCGACCAAGACCCTCACCGACCGCCTCGGCGGTGGGACCACCTTCGCCTACACCCCCACCGGCAGCGGCCGCACCACCAAGGTGACCGACGCCCAGAACCACACCTCCACCTACATCACCGACGGCCTCGACCGCGCCACCACGGTGACGAACGCCAAGTCCCAGACCACCAAGATGACCTGGGACGACGACCACAACGTCACCCTCATCGAGGAGAACAACGGCGCCAAGACCGCCTACTGCTACGACCCCAAGACCGGCTTCCCCATCTGGCAACGCAGCGCCGAGGACAACAAGGCGGGCGTCCCGACCGCAGCGGAATGCGCGGGCCCGGATGTCTTCCCGGCCCACTCGGTGCGCTACAAGTACCAGACCCGGGCGGACGGCTACGCGGCCGACCTGTGGAAGAAGACCTCAGCCGAAGGCTATTCCTGGCAGTTCGGCTACGACGGGTTCGGTAACCTCAACAAGGTCACCGACCCGCTGGGCGTCAAGTCCACTACGGTCGAGGATGACTTCACCACGAAGTACGAATACGACGGTTTCGGCCAGCTCACCAAGGCGACGGACGCCAACGGCAACGCGACCCTGACGTCGGACTTCACCCCCACCGGCTACCCGCGCAAGACCACGGACGCGGAGGGCCGCAGCACGCTCACCGCGTACGACGACCGCGGTCAGGTCACGACGGTCACCGACGCGCTGGGCAAGAAGATCACCCAGACCTACGACACGTACGGGCGTCCGTTGGTCTCCACGGTCCCGAAGGATCAGGCTGCTGGCAAGGTCCTCCAGTCGATTGCTCCGGACTACGACGCCAACGACAACGTCACCCAGTCGAAGGCGATCAACGGTGCGATCTCGACCGCCGTGTACGACAAGGCCGACCAGCTCATCTGGGCCACGGCCCCGCAGGACACGCCGACCTCGGCCAAGAGGGAGTCGACATACGCCTACGACAAGGTCGGCAACCTGACGTCGACGACCGAGCCCAAGGGCACGGCGACGACGGCGGACGCTAAGGACTACGTCACCACTAACACCTACGACGAGATCTACCAGCTCACCGACGTCACCAACGCGGCCGGTGAAAAGGTCAGTTACCTCTACGACGGCGTCGGCAACCCGGTCAAGGTCATCGACCCGAAGAAGAACAAGACCCCGTCCCCGGACGACTTCACCGCCAAGACCGACTACGACTTCAACCACCGGGTCATCGCGACCACGGACGCCGCAGGCAAGACCAGCCGCCAGGAGTATGACAAGGACTCCCGCCCGGTCGCCGCGACGGACGCCGAGGGCAACCGCGTCGTCCGCCACTTCGACGACCGCGCCAAGCTGGTGTCGGTCGAAGCCCCGCATGCCGACAAGGTGATCCGGGAGACCAAGTTCGGCTACGACCAGGTCGGCAACCGCATCAAGACCTTCTCGCCGCGCGGCGTAGCCACCACGGACAACGCCGACGACTTCACCTCCGAGACGACCTACGACGCCCTGAACCGCCCGAAGAGGCAGTACCAGCCCTACGACCCCAAGGACGGCCGCTACAACAAGAAGGTCTTCACGGAGACCACCTACGATGCGGTCGGCCGGGTGGCGAAGGTCTCCATGCCGCCCAGTTCCGGCGAGACCACCCGCAACGACACCACCTACGAGTACTACGACAACGGTTGGGTGCGCTCCTCCACGGACCCGTGGGACATCGTCACCAAGTACGACTACGACGACTTCGGCCAGCAGTCCAAGCGCACCCTGGTTTCGGCGGGCGGCTCCGCCACGCGCACGATGACGTGGGAGCACTACCCCGACGGCAAGCTCAAGTCCCTCCAGGACGGCGGCATCCCGGTCGGCACCTCGGTCGTCATGGTCAACAACACCGACAAGCAGAACGTGGCGGCCACCGGCGCAACGGAATGGAAGAGCACCCTCAGCCGCGACCACGTCCACGCCCCGGGCACGGGCTCGGATGCCTTCCAGTGGACGCTGAACATCCCCAAGACCGGTAAGTACGCGGCGTACGTCAAGTACCCGAAGGTGGCCGGGGCCTCCCCGTCCGCGACGTACTTGCTCTCCCACGCCAAGGGCTCCACGTCCGTCAAGGTCGACCAGCGGACGAACACCGACGGCTGGGTCAAGATCGGCGACTACGACTTCAAGGAGGGCAAGGAAGCCCAGCTCAAGCTCGCCGAATCCGGTGCGGGCACGGTCGCCGCGGACAGCGTGAAGCTGGTCCGCGACAACTCCGCCGAGGCGGACGCCGAGAAGAAGAGGTTCGACTACGCCTACGACGGCAACGGCAACCTGACCTCGGTCGACGACACCTCCTCGGGCCGCCGCATCGACGCGTACACGGTCACCTACACCGGACTCAACCAGGTCGAAACGGTCACTGAAGCCCTCGCGGGCCAGGAGAAGAAGAAGACCGCCTACACCTACGACGAGAACGGCCAGCCCAAGACCCAGACCCACCCCGACCAGTTCTCCTCCTACACCTACGACCTGCGCGAACTGGTCAAGACGGTGACGGTCGGCAAGTCGTCCTCGGACCCGGCGGCGAAGGTCTCCACCTACGACTACACCGACCGGGGCCAGAAGAAGCAGGAGATCAAGGGCAACAAGAACGTCGTCGGCTACACCTACTACCTCGACGGCGCCCTCAAGACCCAGACGGAGAAGAAGCCCGACGGGACCCTGATCTCCGACCACGCCTACGCGTACGACGCCAACGGCAACAAGGCACAGGACGTCGCCCAGAAGCGCAACGCGGACGACGCGACGAAGCTCCTGTCCTCCACCACCAAGTACACGTACGAACCCGCCGACCGCCTCGCCACGGCGACCAAGACCGGCAACGGTGCAGGCGTTGAGACGTACGTCCACGACGACAACGCCAACGTCATCTCCCAGACGGTCAAGGGCAAGACGACCACCTTCGGCTACGACCGCAACCGGTTGTTGAAGACCACCGTCGGCACCGCCGTCGCGGACCACGTCTACGACCCGTTCGGCCGCCAGGATTCCGTCAAGTCCGGCACCCAGGTCATCGAGAAGAACACTTACGACGGCTTCGACCACGTCGTGAAACACGACAAGGCCGACGCCAAGGGTGTTCTGAAGTCCACGACGTACGCCTTCGACCCCCTCGACCGCACCACCTCCAAGACCGAGGACGGGAAGAAGACCGAGTACAACTACCTGGGTATGTCCGGCGAAGTCCTCACCGAGGAAGTCGCCACCAAGCTCACCGCGTCCTACCAGTACAGCCCCTGGGGCGAACGCCTCTCCCAGGTCAAGCACACGGCCGACGGCAAGACTGACGAGTCGTACTACGGCTACAACAGCCACACCGACGTCGAAACCCTGACGGACAAGGACGGCAACGCGAAGGCGACGTACGGCTACACCGCCTACGGCTCCGACGACACCACCGAGTTCACAGGCATCGACAAGCCCTCGGCCACCAACCCCACCAAGGATGCGTACAACCCCTACCGCTTCAACTCCAAGCGATGGGACGCAGCCTCGGCCACGTACGACATGGGCTTCCGAAATTACAGCCCCGGACTCAACCGGTTCACCAGCCGGGACATGTACAACGGGGCGCTCGCGGACATGGGCCTCGGTAGTGACCCCATGACCGGCAACCGGTACGCCTTCGCGGGCGGCAACCCCGCTAGCTTCGCCGAGCTCGATGGGCACCGTCCAAACGGGGACGATTGGAAGTACGCCCCCCTGACCTACTATCCAGATTCTGGAGTGTATACAGACGAGAACAGAATTCCGCACGTCGTAGCGGCTGATGGGGATAGTCCCTCTAGTAGGGCTGTCCTTCCCCACATGAATAAAACACTTTCAGACTCAGGTAAATACTATGACTCATCCACTGGAACCGGGTCTAAGTATCTTCACCAGGACGATCTGAATGCAAAGATGGAGAAGGGGCGTGTGGACCTTCCCAATGGGGAATCACCGGTGCGTGGAACGACCGCAGACTTCATCAAGGTGACATGGGATTCCGGGGCAATCGTCAGTGTTGAATCCGTCGATGACGTCACATCGAATGGAAAAGCAGGTGCCGAAAAGATTGCACAGACGATCCGAAATAAGATGGGTAGTAAGAATCAGACTAAGTACGTAGTGTTCTCGGCGCAAACTCGTGAGATGGCGGAGGCGGTAGCCAAGATATTTGTTGACGACGTCAACGTCCGTTCCGTCCATCTGCCGTCAGGATATGACACCGGGGAATTCGGGCTCCTCAAACAGGGAAGCGCCGCCTTGCGGGGCGGGGTAAAGGGTGGCGGGAAGGCTCAGGGACCTGGACGCGGGGTCGGCGGGAAGATCATGGGAGGAGCTGGCGCTTTGGGCGACATACTCTTCCTGCGGGACGCCATAGGGTCGATCTGGGATAGTGTGAATGGGCGCCCAGTGTGCCCACCGTGGCCCCTGGACTGCACGGTATACCGGAACGACGCGTAGGTTGGTAAGTGGGCCCCGCAAGGCGCGGGGCCCACTTATCCTCAGTTTTCTTTCAAGTCTAGGAATGAAGAATGTCGAGAAGCGTAGTCACAGTCTGCCTACCCTCGGGAAAATCTGAGGATGTAATGAATCTGCTTACTCAGGCACTTTCTCCGTATGATCAAAACGACGATCTCAGTCGACCAGGTAAAGAGTGGCAGGGGGAATGGGATAGTTGGTGGATTTATAATGGCCATCATGAAAAGTGCTTCTTTGTTAAAGCTGGTTTGGAACATGATGATCGTTTGGTGCGTGTCATACTGGGCCCTAGAGGAGAGATGCGTGAGATCCCTCTCAGTAGGTGTGACGGGGGCCCGGTTGCCTTGCTCGATTTCAATACAGAGATATCGCGCGTTGAGGCCCTAGAGGCAGCCAGGTGGAATAGACTGGCAGAACTCGCTCAAAAGTATCCTGAGGCCGCTTCAGTGGATGAAATATACCGCCAAGCGTGCGATGCAGGAAAGCCTTCTATGCTTGAGGTGCAAAAGCGATACCTAGCGCAAGAGTTCGTTACTGCCGCGGCATCTGCTGAATGGCTACCCTCAACTTACCGTAATGATGTATTCGATCCTGTTGGATGGCTGCAAGGGGGAATCGATCAATTCGTAGAGTCCAGCAGGTTGAACGTCTTTCCCACTGACGCTATTTTGAACCTAGATGGAGACTGGATGGATAGTTCCAATTTTCATGCCGAGGGTAGTGGTGTGTGGCGGGATGGAGATATGAAATATCGGAGATATTTTACTGACTATCTGCAATCGTTGGATGATGGGGAATTCGTGGTGCGGGTGCTCTATCGCTCTTAAGGTGTGCAGGTAATTAACTCGCGGTTATCCGTGTGTTGATTCGTCGGACGGGCGCAACGGTGGTGGAAGGGCTGCGCTGGTCCCGCCGGGGGCTGTGACCGGGGTAAGCAGGAAGCCCTACGGACGTGGGTCTCCGCAGGGCTTCGCGCAGGGAGGCTACTTCTGCGCCTACAGTCCGAGTAGTGAAAGCAGTGCACGGGTGGCGGCGTTGCGAATGACGGTGCCGTGGTAGGTCGGGGGTGAATGGTGTGGCCGTACCCCGTGCCGCAGCCCACCCCCCGTCTCCGGCCTCCCACAGATAGACGGCCCCTACCCATTCCCTGTCGTACTGGTAGGCGGCCTAACTCTGGCGCTGTCGTCGGCAGGAGGGGAGGCCCCTGACTCTGCTCAGATGGCCCGCTCTTCGCTGGGGCCGGTGTAGCGGGCCCAGACCTCGGCGGTTCCCTCGCGGGTGCTGTGCGCCTTCGCCTCGAATGTGCCCGCTGGCCGGAACGCGGCGAGTTTGCCGGTGCGGATGCGGTGGGACTGGTTGGCGGCCCGGTTGATCGTTTCGTGGGTGTCGATGTGTGCCCAGGCGCCGGGGCGTTCGCGCAGGGCCTCGGCGGCGTTGAACGCCTCCTGGCTGCGGTGGGGGGCGGGCAGGGTGTCGAACCGTACGTGCATCAGGAGGCTCCGTTCGGGGTGTTGGCGGCGAGGGCGGCTTCAGCGAGCTGGCGGATGCGGTCTGCGGTGCGCCACTGGTCGTCGGCAAGGTGTTCGCACAGGCCGTTCGCCAGGTCCGCGATCACGGTCAGAGCGTCGTGGGTGGTGCGGTGCTGGTCGTGCGGGGGCTGGGGGGACGGCTCGGCGGTGCCGGGCTTCGCGGGGTGGTTCATGAGGTCAAGCATCGCGGTCAACGGTTGTTGCAGCGGCAGGTGTTGGTGACGATGTTGAACCAGCTGTCGCAGCTGGAGCACCACACGGAACCCGGGTGCGGGGGTGTGCCGTGGGCGTGGTCGTTGCCGGTCATGATGCTCTTTCGGTTCAGAGGTTGTCGGGGAGCTGGGCACGGGGCCCTGCGGGGGCGAGGGTGTTGACGATCAGGCCGAGGTCCCGGGGCCGCCACAGGGTGACCTCGAACCCGCAGTCGGCGAGGTGCTGGAGCCATTCGCGCTGAGCGGGGCGTATGCGGCCGGTGTTGGTCTTGAGTTCCACGAACAGGGTTCGCGCTGCTTTGGGGTGGCCGTAGACCTCGTCGGGCCAACCAGCGTCGCTGCGCTGCGAGTTGTGGGTGTGGTAGGCGAGGGTCCATCCGCGCATGGCGGCGAGCTGGCGGACCTGGCGACGGAACCGCTCCTCGGTCATGTCGGTGCTCACGTGTTCCTCCGGCGCCGGGGTGCGGTCGCGGCGTAGGCGATGGCGCAGTGTTCGGCGGCGTTCGGGTCCGGGCTGGGGATGGGGGTTGGGGGCCTGCGGGTCTTCGCGGGGCGGCGGCGTTGTTCCTTGAGGAGTTCCTGCACGGGGCGGGGGGCTGCCTCTTGGAGGATGTCGGCCAGTGGGCGGCCGTACCGCTCGGCGATGAGTGCTGCGTAGAGGTCGGTGTCGTAGGGGGTGAGGTCGGCAGGCATCTGGGTTTCTCCATGGGTGGGCCGGGACCCGCTGGGTGGGCGGGTCCCGGCCTGAGGGGTGGCTCGTATCTGACGAGCCGTTCCGGGCGGGCGGGGCGCGGGGGGTCGCTGCCCGTCCGGAAGGCGGTGGGTGGTCAAGTCGTGCCTGGACCTGACAACGATCAAGAACCTAGCACGCTTTAATGTTCCGACCTATTGAAGGGTGATGGATCAGTCCACGTGGGCCAGTTCCTCAGGTGAGTGGGAGATGTCCCGTTCGGTGCCGGGCCAGCGCACCATGACGAGTCTCGCCCCCTGGAAGGGGCAGGCTCCCCAGCCTGTGACCCTGCCGAAGGGGCGGAGTTCGCCGGGTGCGGGCGGCTTCCTGGGGGTGACGTGGTCGCCCTTCTGGAATCCCATGACGTGCAGTCCTTCCTGTTTGGTGAGCGGGCTATCCGGCCAGGGCTTCCAGTCCCAGTCCCCATTCCTCGGAGACGGGTTCGTCGAAGCGGAACCCTCCCCGGGGGTTCTCCAGGTCGGCGGCTCGCCAGTCGGCGGCGCTGCCTGTGTCGGGTCGCAGGAAGTGCTGGGTTCCGTCCGGGGTCTGGACGGTGATCCGCACGGTGCCGGCGGTCGTCATGCTGCGGGTGAAGCCGTTGCCTGTGGTGAATGCGGCGTGGACGAGGCTGTCGCCAAGGGTCATGTTCTGCCTCTCATGCGTTGCGGCCTATTTAAGATCAGAGGAGGAAGGTGTGGCCGTCGCACACCGGGCAGGTGTCGCCGGTCGACCCTGTCCCATCTGTGCATCCCGGGCACTTGAGGGCGCGGCCGGTCCCGGCGCAGTCGGGGCACTCGCGGTGCATCTCGTAGGGCCCGTGCAGGTAGATCTCGCTTTTAGCCCCCTCGCAGTTCTCGCACTCGGGGGCGTCGCGGCCGTACAGCTCGAAGCACTCGATCGGCGCTGTGGGCATCTGCCCCTCCTTGGTGATCCGGGGAGGTTCCCCCCTCCCTCTGTTATTTAAAGTCTACTATGAAAAAGGGGGGTGTCCAGCCCTTCCCGAAAGTCCACCCCCCTGTTCCCACGTTCACGCTGAGGGACCGAAGAGACCCGCAGGCCGAAGTCCCGGCGAACCCGTTCCGTCAGGCAGTGTGTTCCAGCAGCGCGGCCCAGGCCCCGGCTATCTGCTGCTCCGACCACCGGCTTCCATCGAACGACAGCCGGGCAATCGGCCTGTCATCCTCCGCCAGCGCCACGTGATCGCTGCCCGGCACCAGTCGTCTGCGGCCTCGCGGCCCGGCAGGTACAGGCACCCTCCACACCTTCACCGCCAGGGTGCCGTCGTCAGGTTCCTCCGGTGCGAAGTGGCCGATGGCGTTCAGTAGTTCACCGCTGTCGTGGCGGCAGCGGCCCGAGCACGTCAGCAGTGCCGCTCTCGTGCCTCCCACCAGGAACGCGTGCCGCGTCATCGAAGGCCAGGACCTCGTGTGCACCTCGACGTGCGGGGCGACAGCGTAGGCGGTGCGGTGCAACCACAGTCCCGGACTGGCTGCGTCCCGGTACCGGGCCCCCACCTGCCACCCCTCCAGGCGGGTCAGGCGCTCCCACGTCCACGGTTCCCGTTCGTGGAACGACATGTCCTCGGGCCCCAGCGTCAGCCACAGCCTGTCGACGGGCCTCGTGGTGAACATGTCCCCGACGTACACCGTCTCGACCCTGACCAGCACCGCGGGCGCATTCAGCGGCATCACCTCCCTCGCCTGAAGCAGCGGGCACGACCGGCAATCGCCCCCCGGCCGTATGCAGTCTCCGAAGCCGCCCCACCGGGCGCGGAACGTGTTCTGGCTCTCGGTGAACGTCGGGTACGAGCGGGGCCGCAGGGCGCACTGCGGGTCGTCCTCCTGCCACATGTGCGCGTTGAGGGACAGTCGGTTCCAGCCCCCAGCGGGCCGTGCCGGTGCGGGCGGATTCAGGCGTACGGGCATCGGTGTCTCCTGATCAGAAGAGTTCGTCTTGGCCATCGGCGTCGTGCGGCTTCCTTGGCGCGGTGCGAGGCCGCCCAGGTGCCTGCACGGGCTCCCCGAACAGGGCCTCGGTCCCCGACCTGTCGACGGCGGCGGGGATGCGCGCCGGAATCGGTTCGAGGGGAAGTTCGTGGTGGGCGGTGCGGTCGAAGTCGGCGCGCTGCAATGCAGTCCACTGCGGCCGGCGGGACGTGTTGCTCATGACGGTGCTCCAGGTCCTGAAGGGCTCTGAGGAGGGGGCGTAAGGCCGCCCCCTGGCCGAGGGGCGGCCCGCTGTCGCGGACCGCCAAACTCCTGCTCAGACCGCCACAAGCTCCTTCTCCGGGGCCTTCTCCTGAGGGCTGACCGTCACGGTCACCTTCTTCGGGGCTTCCGCCTCCGGGTTGACCGTCACGACCTCCTTGGCCTCCGCGTGCGCTTTGGCCTGCTTCAGCTGGAACCGCGCCTTCGTCAGCGTCTTGGCCACCCGCTCCAACTTCTCCTGCTGGGCCCCGATCTGCCCCTCAAGGGCCTCCGCCAGCTTGAACGGGTCCGTCTGAGCGATCTCGTCCAGCTTCGCGATCAGGCGCTCAATGTCGTCCAGCGTGCTGCGCGTCTTGGTGCGGGTCGCAGTGCGCTCCGCGCGCTGCTCCTCCGTCATCTCCTCCACGATCATCAGCACTGGCTGGTCCTGCTGCTGCTTCATCGCGAACGCGAAGTGCACGATCTCGTTGTCCGAACTGAACTCACCGCGCACGAACTTGCTCAGCAGAGCGCCCTGGTTCGCGAAGTTCAGCTGCGCGATCTGCACGGCTGCCTGCGTGCCGATCTTCTCCGCCTTCACGAGCTCCTGGAACTCCACCCGCAGGTCCAGCAGCTGAAGGCGCAGCTTGACGTACGCGACCGTCTTCCCGAAGTCCTTGGCGACCGACTCGACCGTCGCGCCCTCCTCCTCGTCCAGGATGCGCTGGTATCCGTGCGCCTCCTCGAACGGCGTCATGTCCTCGCGGTTCACGTTCTCCGACATCGACCGCTTGAACCGCTGGAGTTCGCTCTTCTCCGAGGTGATCGTGGCCTTGATCGTGGTCAGGCCGAGCATCTGGTGGGCGCGGTAGCGGCGCTCGCCGGAGACGATCTCGTACCCGCCCTTCTCGTTGTCCGGGCGGACCTCGATCGCCTGGATCAGGCCGTAGGTCTTGATGGCCGTCGCCAGCTCGTTCAGCTTCTCCTCGTCGAAGTACTCGCGCGGCTGGTTCGGGTTGGCGTGGATCTGGGTCATCTTGAGCTTGCGCAGCATTTCGATCTCCAAGAGGTGTTTTCGGTGTGACTTCCTGCCCTCACCTTGTATTTAAATTCTACTATCAATGGGGGGAGGGTCCAGCTCCCCGGGCCTGGGGGCAAGTGATCTGCGCCACAAAGGAGTTGAGGGAGTTCCGGCGCTTCTGACCTGCGGAAACCCACTCGCGGAACGCCGAGCCCCTAGGCGAGAACTGCCCTCCGTCAGCCCTCATGCCCAGCCGCGAGCCCCTACCCCCGAAACGCATGAAGGGCCTGCGGCGGCACCGTAAATCCGGTACCACCGCAGGCCCTTTCCCCTCCTGCCGTTCAGCAGCCCTGCGCGCGACCCCCGTCCGCCCGCTCTCGCCACTGACGTACTGCGGCGGGCGCACCCGCCATCAAGGCCGTCGCACAGTCCTCACGGATCGGGCAGCGCGCACACACCGCGCGCGCTTCCTCCCCGGAGGTCTCCGGCTCTGATGCGTCGTCGCCGCCCGTGCGGTTCACGCACGCTGCCGAGCTCCAGGCGACCGGCCTCCCCAGCCGGTCGTCCGTCCCGCCGCGCAGGCCCAGAACCTGGGTCGCCTTCGCCGGGTCGAAACTGCTGCTGCCCTGTCGTCCCCGCCTGGGCAGCTTTGCGAGCGCAGCTACGCGCTGCGCGTCGATGGTCACGTTGCCGTTGCCCCTCTGTCCGGGGCCGCTTCCTTGCGGCCCCGCGGTGATCGGACCGCCCCCCCTAGGCGTCCGCCAGTTGTGGGCTCAGTGGCCCATGCCGACGCCGCCGTCCACGGGCAGCACGGCGCCGGTGATGTACGACGCCTGCGGGCTGGCGAGGAAGCGCACAGCGGCAGCGATTTCCTCCGGCTGCGCGATACGGCCCAGGGGGATCTGCGACACCATCGCCTCCGTCCGCTCCTGGGGAAGGTCCTGCGTCATGGCGGAGGCAGTCAGGCCCGGGGCGACCACGTTCGACGTGATGCCGCGCGATCCGTACTCGCGGGCCAGGGAACGGGAGAAGCCGACCAGCCCGGCCTTGGAGGCCGCGTAGTTCGACTGCCCGGCCTCGCCGAGGAGCCCCACGGCCGAGGACACGAAGATCATGCGCCCGCTCCTGGCGCGGAGCATCCCCCGGCTGGCCCGCTTCGCGACCCGGTAGGCGGACGTCAGGTTGGTGTCGATGACGTCCGTGAAGTCCAGCTCGGACATGCGCATCAGCAGGCCGTCCCGGGTGATGCCGGCGCAGGACACCAGGACCTCGACGGGACCGTGCTCCTTCTCGACGCGCGTGAACGCCGCGTCGACGTCCTCAGTGGAGGTGACATCGCAGTACACCCCCAGTAGCCCGGCGGGAGGCTCGCCCGATCGACAGGTCACCGCAACCTTGTCACCGTCGGCCGCCATGGCCCGGGCTATCGCGAGGCCGATGCCTCGGTTGCCACCGGTGATGAAAACGCTGCGGCTCATGGGAGTTCCTTCCGCGGTTCTGGTCGATACAGCTCCGCTCCGGCAGGTCACGCCGTGCGGGCAAGCGCGCCAGGTACCCGCTCCTGACGGGGCCTGACGGCGGATCAACTCTGACACCCGGACCGGATGTGCGTTCGATGGATATTCCTATCCGTACACTTCCGGTACTGGCGGAACCGGTCCTTCCGGTACCGGTGCGGCGGCTACCAGGCGGCTGATCTGTTACGTAATTGGCTGAATGTCCGAAAGGTGGAGTGAGGGCTGGAAGAGTGCCCGCCACGCACGGCTGTCCGATTGGCGGGAATTTTCCGTTAGGGTCGCCTAAGTCTTTTCCGATTCTTTGCCTTTCATCAGGAGTGGCGCACCCATGTCCAGTAACCGTCAGATCGCGCCCTTCCTTCAGAAATGGCGTCAGAGGCGGGACCCCTCCCAAGTCGCCGGGTTCACCGCCCGCTTCGGTGACCGCGCCAAGCCCGGACTCACCCAAACCGAACTCGCCGCACTCCTCGGCATCAGCGAAGGCTGGTACCGCAAGCTGGAGTCGGGACGCGTCGTCAAGCCCACCCGTGAACTCCTCGAAGGCGTCGTACGTGTCCTGGACCTCGACGAGGCCGAGCGCCACACCCTGTACGTCTTCACCACGGGAGAAGTCCCCCCGCAGAGGTTTGTCCCCACCACCGAAGTCGACCCCTCCACCGCCGCCCTCATACGCGTCCAGCCCTGGCCCGCCTACATCTCCGACTGGCACTGGAACGTCCTCATGTACAACGAGGCCGCCGAACGCGACTGGCCCTGGATGAAGCACGGCGTCAACGTCATGATCTGGGCCCTGACCTACCAGGAAGCCCGGTTGCAGCTCATCAACTGGGAAACCGACTGGGCCAAGCCCATGTCCTCCCAACTGCGCCTGCGCGCCGAAGCCCACCCCGAGGACCAAGAACTCCAAACCCTCCTGGCGGACGTCAAAGCCCGCGACACCGCCTCAGCGCGACGCCTGTGCCAGGACCTGACGACCGTCACCCACCCCGACGGGCACCGCCGCAAGCTCTACCTCCCCGGGCACGGCGAGGAGGAGTTCGAAGTCGTCTTCCGCGCGTACGAACCCATGGGTGCCCGCTCGCAGCGCCTCATGTTCGTCATCCCGGCGGAAGAGTGCGCCGACGGCCTCGACGTGCCGCCGTCCCGGACGCCCTACCCGGTCACCGCGCCCCTGCCCAGGCGGGTCTGAACCGAGCCCTCTCGGACGGCATTGCGGGCTCCCGCCCGCAAGGGGGAGCCCGCACACCAGCCCCAGCTGCTCAGGCGCTGGCCAGCGCCGCCATCCCCTCCACAAGGGGAAGTGTCCCTGCGGGAACGCCCTCGACTCCCGCGTCCTGGTACGCAGCGGCGACAGCCGTGAAAAGCCGCTCCGGGTGCGCCAGCGTCCCCCCGTGAGCTTCCCGCACCCGGTACGCGGCCTCACCCAGCCCGACGCCGGCCGTAGCGAGTTCCACGGACGCGTCCAGGACGCGCGCCAGCAGGTCACGGATCTCGATCACCCCGGACCGTTCGGTGATGCGCCCGTGCCCCGGCACGAAGACCTGGGCGCCGGTGCCCAGGAGGGTGTCGCACGCCGTGACGCAGGCACGCAGCGAATCCGACCACACCACCATGTGCGCCCCGTTGAACACCGCGTCTCCAGTGAAGACCACCCCGTCGTCCGGGACGTGCACGGCCACATCCCCGTGACTGTGCCCGGCCCCCAGGTCCAGGAGCTCTACCTGCACGCCGCCGACCTGGACGGTGGTGTGCCCGGTGAACGTGCGGGTCGGCGGCTGCACAGTGATGCCCGAGAAGTCGAACATGCCGAAGTGCTCGGCCGCGTACGCCGCGACAGGGGTGGTGGCGGGGGACCGGCTCAAGGCGGTGAGCTGGGCGGGGTTCATCTCCTGGCACAGGTTCTCGGCTGATGCCTTCGAGGTAATGAACTCGGCCCTGGGTATGAGCTGGTTGCCCCAGGTGTGGTCGCCGTTCCCGTGCGAGTTCACCACCCTGGTGACCGCCGCACCGGGGACATCCAGGTCTATCGCGGCCAGGAGTGCGCGGGTCTCCTCCAGGGTGAACTGGGTGTCCACCAGAAGGGCTTCACCTTCGGAGGCGATCAGCCCGCAGTTGCTGTAACCCCAGGCGGTGCGGTCGTGCACCCAAGCCCAGGTCGTCGCGGACAGGGGGCGCAGAGACGGCGCGGTCAAGACTAGATCCAGTTCTATGAAGGCATGCCGACGGCCCGGCCGTGCCGGTCGAACCGAAAGCGGCGGTCAGGGTGAAATGGTGGTACAGGTGAAGATGCTCAGCTGGCCGTACGCCAGACGATGTTGATGCGCTCGTGCGGATCGTGCGGCCCGTGCCCGGACGGCAGCACGTACACAACCTCGGCCACGAGCCCGACCAGGGCGCGACGCGACAACTGCGGGGCACTGTTCCACCACGCCACCACGTCCGTCACCCCGCCAAGGTCCAAACCGTCGACCTGCTCCAACAGGCGCAGGCGGACACGAGATTCCTTGAGGTCCTGCTTCGTCGCCTGCTGCGCGGCCAAGAACGCCGCCTTCACCAGCAGGCCCCGCCCGTACAGATCGCCCAGCTCGGCGAACCTCTTCGCGGCACTCTCCACATGGAGGCGAAGACGTGACACCTCGTCCTTGATGTCCTGCTGCAACTGGGCCAGTTGCTCGCGAACACCGGGGCGCAGCAGCTCGGCAACCACCTGCTCGCCCACCGCTGTTTCCAGGCGGTCGGCCGTCATGCGAATCCGCCCGCACGACGCGTGCCCGTCCCTCGGAGGCGGGCACCGGTAACTCGGGTCGCCGTCGCCGGTCACCCGGGCGCCGACCATCCCGCAGGAGCACACCCCGCACCCCGACAGCCCGTTGGTCAGTAGGTAGTCATACGCCGGACGCGGAGCAGCCCCCTCCTTCTCGTTGTCTGCGGGCGGCCCGTACTTCGCGACGAGCTGGTTGCGCTCGTCGACGGTGAGGACCGACTCCTCGTGCCCCTCGATCGGGTTGCCGTCATCATCAAGGCCCGCCATACCGGGATGGAGGAGCGTGCGCATGAGGACGTTGGTCCGCCACTCGCTTCCGCGAGAAGTGCGGAACCCCTTGGCATTCAGAGTGCGCACGACCTCACCCTTGGGCGGCGCCTCCTCGTCCAGCAGCAGCGAAGAGGCGATACGCAACCCCTTGGCTTCCTGCGGGTGAAGGCCACCCGTGCTCGCGTAGCCCGTCAGCCGAGCCCCCATGGACAGTCCCTCCGTCGGGGAGCGCGGTTGCCTGCCGCTTAGCGACCGCTTAGCTCCTCAATAGGTCAGGGTACGGGTTTTCGTTAGGGGTCAACACTCCAAGAGGGGTGCCAGCCTGTTAGAGAGTTGTGAAAATTGCAGGTCAGAGCTCTTCTGATCTCCGTTGGGTGTGCAGGGTTCGTGGCGTGCGTCACCAGGCGGCCTCTGGATGCGACCGTCCGCCATGGGGGCGAATAGGGCTGTATTGCCAGGTGAAAGGCGATCGGGCCGGTATCCCGAACCACGCAATAGGTGCCAACATGTCACGGCTGAGGTGTGATGCCGAGCGCCTTCCAGATCGTCACCGTCGCCACCTTCAACGTGTCACCGACCGGCACCGTCATCGCCGGGAACGACCCCGCCTTGATCAACGCATACGCCTTGTCCGGGCCGATCCCAAACGCCCGAGCGGCCACCGACACGCTCACGCTCACCGGCAGCGCCAGCACCTCATCCAGGGTCATCCCGTGAGAACCGGAACCCGAACGACGGACACCAGAAGAAGCAGACATAGGTGGGCACATCCTTCTTCCCCGCGCCACCTGGCCAGAAGCATACGGCGGTCAAGGAAGCGCCTCCTTCGCTACAGAAAGATCAAGACGCATACGGACAGCCCGACCCACGTGAGGAACCCCATGGCCTTCGACGGATCCATCTACCGACGGTGCAAGTGCACGACACCCAAACTCGACGACGAAGGTCATCCTGTCCTCGACGCCGCCGGCAACGTCAAGGTTCGGGAACTCGGCTCCTCCTGCCCTGAACTCGAGAAGCGCGACCACGGCAGCTGGTATTACTACGTCAAGCTCCCCGACAGCCCCAGCGGCGAACGCAGGCGCCCACGCAAAGGCGGCTTCGTCACCCGCACGCTGGCCACCAAAGCAGCACAACGGCTCTGGGACCTCTCACAGGACGGCATCGACGTCGACTCCCGGGAAACCGTGAGCCAGTACCTCCACCGATGGCTCGACAAGCGGCTCGACCTCAAGCAGCGATCCAGAACCGACTACCGCGCCTATATCGACAGCCTCGTCATTCCCGCCATCGGCAACCTTCAGATGCGGGAGCTACGCGACAAGCACATACAGGCGATGTTCCAACAGGTCTGGCGGGAGAACGAGGAGAGGGCCATCAACCGGCAACTCGCCGACGAGGCCACGTTGGCGTGCCAGGTCGCCCACGACGCATGGCGCGCCGCGACGCGTCCCAGGCCCCCAGAGCTCCGTGCCCGGTGGAACGAAGCGAAGGCCGCACGGCGAGAGGCGATGGCCAGACCGCGACGCGAGACCGGCCCCGGAACCCAGCGCAAGATCAAGGACATGCTGGCCGGTGCACTGAAAGACGCAGTCGCCGAACGGCTCATCTCACAGAACTGGACGAAGAACGTCTCCCTTCCCACCTACCGCAAGCCCGAACCGCTGGTGTGGACACGCGAGCGAGTCATCCACTGGCAGGAAACAGGCACCAGACCAGGGCCCGTCATGGTGTGGACCCCCGACCAGATCGGACAGTTCCTCGACGGGGCCGTCACCCACCGCCTCTACACCATGTTCCACCTCATGATCTTCCGCGGGACGCGCCGAGGCGAAACAGCGGGCCTGCGCTGGAGCGAGACCAACCTCGAAGCCGGCACCATCCGCATCTCCGAACAGCTCGTCACCGGACACGGGCAAGGAGTGTGGACCGACACTCCCAAGAGCCGCAGCGGAAAACGCACCATCACCCTCGACGCAGTAACCAAGGACCTGCTGCTCGCCTGGCGATCCACCCAGCAAGAACTGCGCAAGGAACGCGAACCACTCGGCATCTGGCAGAACACCGGATACGTCTTCACCTACGAAGACGGGCGCCCCTACCACCCCGACAACATCAGCCAGATCTTCGAAGCCCTCATCAAGCGGCTCGGCCTGCCGCCCATCCGCCTTCACGACCTACGACACTGCGCGGCCTCGCTCAGCCTCGCCGCAGGTCTCTCCATGAAGGCGATCCAGATACTCCTCGGGCACAGCTCCTACGTCCTGACGGCTCAGACCTACACCAGCTTGATGCCTCAGTTCGCCCAAGCCGAAGCGGATGCACCCGTCGCCCTCGTGCCACGGCAAACGCCCACCGCGGAGGGCCAGCAGGAGGGATCGCACCTCACTCTCGTCCCCCGTGACGAGACCCCGGGGAAAGACGCTGAGGCTGCGTAACGCGCTGTCCCCCGCTTGTCCCCCGGGGACTCGGAGATCTACCCAAAACGGACGCGTCGGAGGCTCCCGGGGAGACAGGGAACCGGCCGTTGGCGCACGGAAATGTGGTCGCCCGACAGCAGTGGGCATGGCGTCGTGGGCCGTTCCGCAAGGGGGGAAGGGGAACGGCCCACGGTGGGATGCTGTCGTGTGGGGGCACGGCAGCGGTGGTGCGTGAGAAGCGTGTCGGGCCGGGGCGGGTCAGCGGCCCTGGAGGGTCTTGACGTTGTTGCCGAAGGTCCAGTTCTTGGAGCCGTCCCAGTTGAGGGACCAGGTCATGAGGCCCTTGAGCTGGTTGTTGTAATTCCGCCAGGCTTGGGAGACTAGCGAGGGGCTCATGTAGCCGCCGCCCGCGCCCGGTTGGGCCGGGAGGCCCGGGACCTGCTTGTCGTACGGGACCTTGATGGTCGTGCCCTGGATGACCAGGCCCTTGTTGAGGCAGTCGGTCTGCTTCACGAAGCCCTGGACCGTGCCGGCGGAGTAGGAGTCGCCGGAGCAGCCGTACATGCTGCCGTTGTAGTACTGCATGTTGAGCCACCAGAGGCGACCGTTGTCGGCGTACTTCTTGATGATCGGGAGGTACGCGCCCCAGATCGAGCCGTACGTGACGCTGCCGCCGGTGACGTACGCGGTCTCGGGGGCCATCGTGAGGCCGAAGTTGGACGGCATTTGGGCGAGGACGCCGTCGATGATGCGCATCAGGTTGGCCTGGGAGGCAGAGGGTTTGGTGATCTGTCCGCTGCCGACCAGGCCCGTCTCGATGTCGATGTCGATGCCGTCGAAGTTGTACTTCTTGAGGATCGGGACGATCGTCGCGATGAACTTGTCCGCCACGGCCGTGGAGTTGAGGTCGATTCCGGCGGCGGCCCCGCCTATCGACATCAGGAGCGTCAGGCCGTTCGCCTTGGCCTGGCACATTTCGGCAGGCGTGGAGACCTTCACCGTCGCGTCCATGCCGTCCTCCCAGAGGACGGTGCCGTCGTTGCGGATCACGGGGAACGCGGCGTTGATGACGTTGTAGCCGTGCTGGGGTATGCGGGGGTCGGTGATCGGCGTCCAACCGAACGGCGGGTGGACGCCGTTGGCGGCGCCGTCCCAGTTCTCCCAGTACCCCTGGAGCACCTTTCCGGCGGGCTTGGACTTCACCGGACAGGTGTCGGCGGCAGGAGCGGCGGTGGCCGTGGTGGGCGAGGCGGCGGCGCTGGTGAGGGGGATGACAGCGGCCGCGGCGAGGGCGGCCGTCAGGAGGCGAGGCAGGCGGGGCAGGCGAGGGAGGCGGGGGAGTGACGTGCGGGCGCGGGGGGACATGCTGGACCTCCTGGGTGGGGGAACCGGGAGACGCAAGGGGGGTGTGGTGCGCCCACACGCTAGATAGGTCCAGACCAGCCGTCAAGAGGTCTGGACCAGGTTGGTACGGGGAGGGGCGAGGAGGGGAGGAGGAGGTCCGTGGTGCGCCGTTCGGTACTGAAGACCTCCCCCCCGCACTGCTCCGACTCAGTGACGGGTCGTCGCCTCCGCCCCCGGGAAGCCGGGGATGCTGGGGAAGCCCGAGACCTTCGGGGGCTGCGGCAGGATGTCCTTGACCGCGCCGAGGCCCATCTCCAGGAAGATGCTCGTGGCCAGTTGGCCCAAGTGGACGACAAGCGTTCCGCCGACCTTCATGAACCCGCTGACATCCGCCTTGAGCGCGGCCTCGACCAGCGCCTTCGTGTCGGCCTTGATCAGTGCGACCGCCGCCTTCATCCCCTCACGAGCGGCAAACGCGGCGGCCGTGGAAGCGTCCGCCGGGGAGAGGGCCGCGCGGCCCGCGTAGTTGGCGGGCGAGCCTCCGGGGATGATCGCCAGCAGGTTGTCGAGGCCCTTGTCGGAGTCCTTGCGCGCCTTGTCCAGCTTCGTCTTGTCCTTCTCGCCCTTGACCACCATCCCGGCCAGCTTGCCCGTCTGCTGCGACGCCGTACCGAACTTGCTGACGGTCTGGAAGGTGGATGCGAGCTTCTCCCGGTCCTGGTCGCCCAGCTGCGTCACGGACGGGGAGAGGGCGGGGACGGCGGTCGTCGACGCGGCTGCCGGAGCGGTACGCGCCTCGGGCGAGGCGACCGCAGCGGGGCCCAGCGTGAGGACCCCGCACAGCGCGACGGTGACGGCGGCGGAGAGGGTGGCGGTGTGGCCCATGGGGTGGGTTCCTTCCGGTGGTACGACCGAGAGACGTGGGGCGTGAGACGCGGGACGTGAGACATGGGGCGCGGCCTGGTCCTGCGGGGCGGCCCTCCGATCACACTCAGCCACCAGCCCACCACCCGCAATCGCAGCGCCCCCTGTCACACCCTCACCAATGACTCCGTCAGCTCCAGTGCCAGCGCCACACAGTTCTCCGCCCGCGTCCCCCTGTCCCACTGCCGTCCGTACTCCTCCTCGCCCAGCGCCTCCCGCACCCGTTCCACCGTCTCCAGATGTACGTCGTGGAACGGCCGCAGGCCCCTCAGCGAAACCCCCGTGACCTGCCGCAATCCGTGCGCGGCCCCCAGCAGTCCGGCCGCCCTGCGGTGGTGCCCCGTCGCCGTCGCCGCCCAGGCGAGGGTCTCCAGGTCCCACACCGGACCCCATCGGTCCCCGAGCGCGTGCTGCCGTACGAGCGCCTCCCGCATCGGCGCGACGGCCAGCGCCGGATCGCCGTGCCGCTCCTCGGCGAGTCCCGCGCACCACAGGGCCCAGGTCCGCGCGTACTCCGCCGCCGCCCGCCCGGTCTCCGCCACGTACACGTCACGGGCGCGGAACGCGGTCTCCCGGTCGCCCAGGATGGCAGCGGCCATCGCCCACAGCATCGTGCACATGTGGGCGTCCCCGGTCTGCCCGACCGCCAGGAACCCTGACCTGGCCCGCGCGAGCAGGCCGATCGACGCCGGGTCCCCCGCCACCAGCATGGCGTGCGCGCCCTCGATGAACACGGCCGGTGCGGCGGCCGGATTCGCGAGTGCCCGGCACCGGGTCATGAACGTCTGCGTTGCCTCCGCGTCACCCTGACACATGGCGATCCACGCCTTCATCGCCGCCGCCGCGACCTCCAACTGCGGTGGTACGAGCTCCGCTTGGCCGTGCAGCCGCTCCAGCCAGTGGCGGCCCTCGCCCAGCGTGCTGCAGAAGAACCAGGTGCGCGTACGGGTGAGGTTCACGGCGATCTCCAGACCGGTGGCAGCCCAGCCGGGGCGGGTCGCACAGAAGTCCAGGGCCGCGCGGACGTTGGCCAGTTCACGGTCGAGCCGCGACAGCCAGTCCGCCTCGTCGGGCCCGCACCAGAGGTCGGCGGCGCGGGCGGTGAGGCGGCGGTAGTGCGCGCAGTGCCGGACACGCAGGGCGGTGGTCGCGTCCCGGTCGTGCAGCCGCTGGAGCCCGTACTGGCGGAGGGTCTCCAGGAGTCGGTAGCGGGCCCTGGGGGAGGCCCCGTCGTGGTCCGGCTCGACCAGGACGATCGACTTGTCGACCAACCCGGTCAGCAGGTCGAGCACGTCCGCGCGGGCGATGTCGGGCGTGTTCGTGCGGGCAGTGGCGGGCGTGTTCGTGCGGGCAGTGTCGGGCAGGTCCGCGCCAGCGATGTCCGGCGCCTGTGCGCCAGCGATGTCCGGCGTCTGTGCGCCAGCGATGTCCGGCGTCTGTGCGCCAGCGACATCGGGCATGTCCGCGCGAGCGGTGTCGCCGAAGGCCGTGGCTCCTGTCCCCTTCTCGTCGTCATCCGCTTCCTCCCCGCACACCGCCTCCGCCGCCTCCAGGTCGAAGCCGCCGGAGAACACCGAGAGCCGCGCCCACAGCAGCTGCTCCCCAGCCGTGCACAGGTCGTGGCTCCAGTCGACCACCCCGCGCAGGGTCTGCTGGTAGCGCGTGGGCGCGGCCCGCGTGTGCGGTACGGACAGCAGCCGGAACCGGTCGTCGAGCCTGTCCCGCACCTCCTCGGCGGCCATCGTCCCCAGCCGTACGGCGGCCAGCTCCACGGCCAGCGGAATGCCGTCCAGCCGGTGGCAGAGCTGGGCGAGCGCACCCCGGTTGCGCGCGGTGACCCGGAAGGCGGGTGCGGCGGCCCCGGCCCGCTCGACCAGAAGCCGGAACGCCTCGGACTCGGACTCGGACTCCGAGTCCGAGTCCGACTCCGCCTCTCCTCCTGCTTGGCGAGGATCCGCTTTCCCGCCCGTCCGGGGCAGCGTCAACGACGGTACGAGCAGCACGTGTTCGCCCGGCACACCGAGCCGTTCCCGGCTGGTGGCCAGCACGCGTACGCCGGGCGCCGCCCGCAGCAGCCGCAGGACGAGCGCCGCGACGGCCCCGACGAGGTGCTCGCAGTTGTCGAGTACGAGGAGGAGGCGTCGGCCCCTCAGATGCGCGACCACCGCGTCGGCGGCCGGGCGCGCGGACTGGTCCCGCAGGTCGAGGGCGGCGGCCACCGCGCGGTCGAGGAGGGCGGGTTCGGTGAGCGGGGCGAGATCGGCGAGCCAGACCCCGTCCGGGAAGAGCTCGGGGGAGCCGTGGGCGGCCTCGGCGGCGACCCGGAGCGCGAGACGCGTCTTGCCGACACCACCGACCCCGGTCAGGCACACCAGTCGGGAGGTCTCCAACAGCCTCTGGGCGTCGGCCACTTGGCGCTCCCGCCCGATGAAGGTGGTGGTCTCGGCGGGGAGGTCGCCGGTACGGGCGGGGGTGGCGGGCGGCTCCGGCGCGGGCCGAGGGCTCGGCCGGGCACCCGGAGGCCGCTCAGGGTCCGGCTCAAGGTCCGGGTCCGGGTCGGGCTCCGGCGAGCCCCGGCCGCCCGGCTCCGCCACACCCAGCCCCGCACTCAGCCCTGCACCCTGCCCCGCTCCCAGCCCCGCATCCGCAGCCAGCAACCTGCCGTGCAGCAACCGCAGTTCGGCCCCGGGGTCCACCCCCAGCTCCTCCGCCAGCAGTGCCGTCACCTCGCGGTAGCACTCCAGCGCCTCGCCCTGCCGCCCGCACCGGTAGAGCGCCAGCATCCGCTGCGCCCAGAAGCGCTCCCGCAGCGGGTGCGCGCCTACCAGCGTCCGCAGCTGCGGCAGCACGGCGGCGGACCTTCCGAGCGTGAGCTCCGCCTCGATCCACAACTCCTCGGCGTCCAGGCGCTGTTCCACCAGGCAAGGCACGATGTCGCGGACCGGTTCGGCGGGCAGGTCGGACAGCGGCTCCCCCCGCCACAGCTCCCGCGCCTTCCCGAGCAGCACCGCCGCACGCTCCGGAGCCCCTTCGCCCAGCGCGGTCCGCCCCTCGCGGACCAGCGCCCCGAACTGCAGCAGATCGAGCTCGTCGGGGCCCGCCTGGATCAAGTACCCCTGCGGGTGCGTGAGTACGGCTCCCGGTCCCAGGGCGCGGCGCAGTCGCAGAACGTAGTTCTGCACGGTGTTCCGGGCCCGGCCGGGGGGTTCCTCACCCCAGAGCCGCTCCGTGAGGGCGTCGACGGTCACGACCCGTCCGGCCTCCAGGAGCAGGGCCACCAGCAGGACCCGGAGCTTGGCCGCGCCGAGCGGTACCGGGACGCCGTCCCGGCGCACTTCCAGCGGGCCCAGCAGCTTGAATTCGTACCGTGTGCGCATCGTGACGAGCGTACGACGCAGAGTGAGTGTCCGGGGGTGGAAAGCACGCGTGCTCCCACCGTACGGGTGACCCGGAAGTGACCGGCGCGAGAGCGCGGGCGGCGACGGTGGTGGGGCAGGAGAAACCTGCACCACCCGAAGGGACACAGCGTGACGAAGAAGGCGATCGGTCGAATGGGTAACCACAGCATGGGAGTTCAGAAGGAGATCCGAAAGGGGCTGAGGCCCGCGAGGTTCGCGGCGGCGGCGACCACGGTTGCCGCGCTGGTGCTCGCCGCGCTTCCCGGTGCGAGCGCGACGGCGGAGGACGGCAGCCAGTCGCAGCGGGCGGAACAGGTGGAGGTCAAGGTCAAGGTACAGATCTTCAAGAACCGGGCCACCGGGTCCTGTCTCGACGACTCTGAGTACAACCTCCGGGCCCTGCCGTGCGGTGCCGACAACCCCCACCAGCGGTGGACGGTCTACGACAAGGGCGGTGACTTCCGGGTCCTGAAGAACGTCGCCACCGGCCGTTGCCTGGACGACAGCAACGAGGAGGGGCTGCGCACCTTCGACTGCGGCAACGGCGCCGAGCCCTACCAGCGGTGGAAGCGGCGCGGCTGGCAGGGCGGCATCGAGCTGCTGAACGAGGCCACCGGCCGGTGCCTGGACCACAGCCACGAGGGCCTGCGCACCTTCGGCTGCAACGGCGGCCAGCCGTATCAGCTCTGGTACTAGCCCTCGGTAGGGGCCGCCGGGGCCGGGACCAGGTCGAGGTACGCGTCGAGGTGGCGTCCGGCCGCCAGCATCGCCCGACTCCGGCGGTGCAGGCGGCCGTGCCACTCGGCGAGGACCTCGCCGAGCGCACCGGCGTCGCCCGCCCCGCGCAACTGCTCCGTGAACGTCCTGATCCGGTCGAGCGGGAAGCCGCCCCGTCGCAGCTGCCGGGCGACGTACGCGTCACGTACGGCCTCGGGCGGATAGCGGCGGTGCCCGGTCGCCGGATCGCGGCGCGGGTGGAGGATTCCGGCGGCCTCCCACTTGCGCAACGAGGCCGGATGCAGGCCGAGTTGACGGGCGAGCATGCCGACGGTCGGGTCGGTGCGGGCGTACGAGTCAGGGGTCGGGCCCGGGTCGGTGGTCAGCGTGCCCAGTGCGGCGGTCACCTCCGCAAGGGTGTCGCGCTCGTGCAGGAGGTCGGCGTGCGCCCGGTCCACGAGGCGGAAGAGGGTGCCGGTGTCGCCGCGACCGGCGGACCGCAGGATCTCGGCGGCGACGCCGTGCCCGTACCCGGGGCGCAGGGCGAGGAACGCCCGCAGGGCCTGGGTGTGCACGGGGGTGTAGCGCCGGTAGCCGGAAGCGCTGCGCTCGGCGGGCGGCAGGATGCCCTCGTCCTCGTAGTTGCGCACGGCCTGGGTGGACAGGCCGTGCTCACGGGCGAGATCGACGGGACGCAGTGCTCCGGGGTTCATGGGTCCATTGTCGCCCGGGCGTGACCTCTGTTTGAAGGTTGAGGGGGTGTGTACCTTGCAGTTGCGGTGAAAAGTCTCAACCGAACCTTCAAGGATACGGTAGAAGGCAGAAGCGGTGCCCCGAAGCCGCCGCCCCCGCTCCCTCTCGGCATCCCTGAAGGGAACCCCCATGCCCGCACCCCTCCACTCCCTCGGCCTCCACTTCGGCGACGACGCGGAGCAACTCGCTTTCGCCGCAGACCAGTTGCTCGCCTCCTTTCCTCGCTCGCCGCTCCTCCTCGGCCTCGGCGAGCCCACCCACGGGGCGGAACAGTTCCTGGAGCTGCGCAACGACCTCTTCTTCCACCTCGTACGCCACCACGGCTACCGAGCGATCGCGATCGAGAGCGACTGCCTGGCCGCTGCGGTCGTCGACGACCACGTGACCACCGGCGCAGGAGACCTCGACGAGGTCCTCGCCACCGGCATCACCCACCGCTTCGGCGGCCTCGCGGCCAACCGCGACCTCGTGGTCCGCCTGCGGGAGTACAACACCGGGCTCCCGCCCGCCGAGCAGGTGCGGTTCCACGGCTTCGACGGGCCGCTCGACATCGGCCTGACCCCGAGCCCCCGCGCCGCCCTGCTCGCCGCCCACGCCCACCTGGCCGCCCGCCTCCCCGCCCATCGCGTACCGTACGACGCCGACGAGCTGCGCGAACTCCTCGGCGACGACGCTCCGTGGGCCGACGCGGAAGCGCTGAAGGACCCGGCGCGTTCGATCGGCGGCACCGAGCGTGCGGGGGCGCTGCGGGTCGCCGCCGCCGACGTACTGGCGGTGTACGAGACGGAACTCCCGACGCTCCGCCCGCAGCGGGCCGTCACCCGGGAGCCCGCCGGGGTCGTCACGGCCGTCACCCGGGAGCCCGCCGGGGACGTCACCGCCGCCACCGCTTTCGACCGCGCGTACACGCAGGCCCGCACCGCACGAGGGCTCCTGCGCTACCACGCGGCGATGGCCTCCACCGTGCCCGACCGGATCGCGGTCATGCTCGGCATCCGGGACGCGATGATGGCCGAGAACCTCCTCGCTCTCGCGGCCGCCCAGCGAAGCCCCAGCCTGGTCTTCGCCCACAACACGCACCTCCAGCGCACCCGGTGCGGCATGAACTTCCTGGGGGAGCAGCGCTGGTGGGGCGCCGGAGCCCTGGTCGCCGCTTCCGCGATCGGCGACCGGTACGCCTTCGTGGCGGCGGACTCCACCCCGGAGGCGGCAGCGGCGTGCGCGCCCTCCTGGGCCGATCCCTCGGACGCCGCCCAGCCCGACGGCGAGACCTTCCAGCAGGCGCTGGCGGACGCGAGCCCGGCCCGCGCCTTCTTCCCCGCCGCGCCGCTCGCCGCCCACCCGGGCGTCCCGGACCTGAGGGCCCCCGGCAGCTGGTGGTACGCCCCGCTCGACCCGGCCGACCTGCACGCCATGGACGCCGTCGCCTTCGTAGGCCCGCTCAGGGAAGAAAACAGCCTCTCGCTCGGCTGACACAGGTATGACGACACCTCACGGCAAGGGGCCCCAGGGCCAGGGATCGCAGGGCCGGCGGCCTCAAGGTCACCGCATCACCGTCGAGCAGGGCACGACGCACGTCCGTGTCGTACGGGACGGACAGACCCTCGCGGAGAGCCGCCGCCCGCTCCTCCTGCACGAAACGGGCCTGCCCGTCCGCTACTACCTCCCGCCCGACGACGTACGCACCGAACTCCTCACCCCCTCCGACACCTCGACCCACTGCCCCTTCAAGGGCGACGCGTCGTACTGGTCGGTGCCGGGAGCGGCGGACCTGGTGTGGGCCTACCAGGACCCGAAGCCCGAAGTCGCCCAGATCAAGGGCCACTTGTGCTTCTACGAGACGGAGGTCGTGACCGGCTGACCCAAGCGACCTGCCGACCTCCGTCACAGACGAACAACAGACGAACAGAGGGCCTCCCGGTGGATTCGGGAGGCCCTCTGTGTCAGCTGTGCCAGACGTGTCCGAAGTGTGAGACGTGCTAGCTATGCCACACTTGGTCAGCTGTTGGACGACTCGTTGCCGAAGGCCGGGTTCAGCGCGCCGATGACGTTGACGGTGTTGCCCGTGGCGTTCACCGGGACGTGGATCGGTGCCTGGACCAGGTTGCCGGAGACGACGCCGGGGGAGTTGGTGGCCTTGCCGTTGGCGTCGGAGCCGCTGTGCGCGGCGGCGGCGCCCGCACCGGCGGCGATCATCCCACCGGCGACCATGGTGACGGCAACGGCCTTGTTGAGCTTGTTCATGGGGGGTTCCTCCTGGTTACTTCTGCGGCCAGCCAGCCGCAGCACACAGGGAAGAACGCGCGAAGTCCCCTGAGGACACGCACGTGAGGACACGCACTTTCCGCCCCCGCTCCGCACCGCTTTCGAGATCGTCCGTCACGAGCGGCGCCGAAGCAGGGTCGGGTGACGGTGCGTCAGTAGGGGCCCTGGTCAGTCGTTCTTGTCGTACCTGGCCGCCATCGTCCGGAAGACCTCCCTCGGTTCCCACTCGCCGTCGTCGTCCTCGCGCAGGACACGTACCACGCCGTACGAGCCGAGGGCGTCCGCGCCGGTCCTCGCATAGCTCGCGAACGTGAACCAGAGGGCGGTGTCGATCCCCTCCTCCTCGAAGACGTCGGACAACTCGCCGAAGTACCGGGCCTGTTCACCCTCGTCGGGCACGGCGTCGGCCGGGACCTGCCAGGCCATGCCGCCCCGGTCGGCCGCACCCCGGTAGGCGCAGGTGCCGAACTCCGTGACGGCCACCGGTTTGCCGTGCGCGTGATGGGCGCGCACCTCGGCGCGGAAGTTCTCCGCGTTGTACGAAGCCCGGTAGGCGTCGACGCCTACCACGTCGAAGGGGGCCCAGTCGACGGACTCCCAGGGCCCGGACGCGTACGTGATCCGCCCCCCGAAGTGCGCACGCACCGTGGCGGCGACCCGGCTCAGGAACTCGTTGAGCCGCTCCTGCACGGGCCCCAGCGACATCCACCACTCCATGTCGGCCTCGGCCATGCTCCGGAGCCGTTCGCCGTAACTGCCGCCCGGCAGGAAGCCCTCGCCGAACGCGCTCAGCTCGCACCCGGCGACGAACACCACCTCCGCGCCCGTCTTCCGCACCTCCTCGGCCCGGCGGGCGCAGTCGGCGAAGAAGGGGAGCAGGTCGTCGGCGGGCAGGTCGACGGGGAAGGGGGCGAACCAGACCTCAAGCCCGGCCTCGGCGGCGAGCCGGGCGGCGGTGCTCAGCCGCTCGGGCTCGCGGCCCGAGATCCGTACGGCATCGCAGTGCAGCTCACCCGCGAGCACGGTCATGTCGCGCCGGACCGCGTCGACGGTGAAGACCGGGCGGGACAGCTCCGCGCCCGGCAGGAAACCGGTGTCGTAGTTGAGACCTCGTGCGCGCATAGTGGGGGCTCCTCCCGCACGGTAGACGGTGCCCGCACCGTGGGCGGAGCCGGACCCCTCGGTGAGTTCCCGTCCGCACAACGGGAGGCCCCGCCGCCGTGTTTTGTCGGCTTTCGGCCCTGTCGCCCAGGTGGCGTAATACAGGTCGTTCAGTGCCACTGGTGTTCCCTACCGTGACTGAATGACCGTCACTTCATCGGCCTCGGCCGTCTCCTGTCGAGTCGTCAGCCGCGCCGTCATCGGTGGTGTCGCGTTGCTGCTCCTGCTGCCCGCGCAGTCCGGGTTACTGACGACGCGGGCAGCAGCGGCCCCGGCCTCCGGCAGTCCCGGCTCCGGCAGTCCCGGGCTCGCGGCGGCCGTCCCCTCCCGGGCCGCCCTCGCCAAGAAGGTGTCCGCGCGTGCCTGGATCGTCGCGGACGCCCGTACCGGCCAGGTGCTGGCCGCGCACAACCCGCACGCGAAGCTGCCCCCGGCCAGCACCCTCAAGACCCTCTTCGCGCTGACCGCCCTGCCCCGCGTGCCCGGCACGGCGCTGCGCAAGGTCAGCAAGAAGGACCTGGCGGGTGTCGGCGAGGGCAGCAGCGTGGTGGGAGTGAAGGCGGGCCGCACCTACCGGGCGGCGGACCTGTGGCGCGGCACCTTCCTGCGCTCCGGCAACGACGCCGTACACGTACTGGCCGCCATGAACGGCGGCTGGAAGTCGACCGTCACCCAGATGCAGTCCACGGCGCGCGCCCTGGGCGCCCGCGACACGCGGGTCGTCTCGGCCGACGGCTACGACGCCCCCGGCCAGTACTCGACGGCGTACGACCTGGCACTCTTCGGCCGTGCCGGGCTGAAGAACAAGCAGTTCGCCCAGTTCGCCGCCACCGCGAACGCCCGCTTCCCCGACCGGACCCGCTCCGACGGCAGCCACCTCTCCTCCTACCCCATCCAGAACACCAACCGCCTGCTCACCGGGGCCAACGGCATCGGCCGCTACCGGGGCATCGCGGGCATCAAGAACGGCTACACCAGCAATGCGGGCAACACCCTGATCGCCGCCGCCAAACGCGGCGACCGCACACTGATCGTCACCGTCCTCAACCCCCAGCAGGGCAACGGCCTGACGGTCTACCGCGAGGCCCGCGCCCTCCTCGACTGGGGCTTCAGGGCGGCCGGCCACGTCAAACCCCTCGGCACCCTCAACCAGCCCACCGACTAGCCGACCACCGGGACGGCCCCCGTACCATCGAACCCACTGTTGAAAGCGGAACCACCCACGAGGGGCACGTCATGAGCAACGCCGAGAAGGACCCCGCAGCGATCCTGTGCGAGACCGGGTCCGACGGCGAGGGTCCCGCGGCCCCCAAGCCCGCAGCCCCCAAGGTCGACGTCCTCACCCCTCGGGACGTCCCGCTCGGCGGCCCGAGGGCCATGACGGTACGTCGTACGCTCCCGCAGCGCGCCCGCTCCCTGATCGGCGCCTGGTGCTTCGCCGACCACTACGGCCCCGACGACGTGGCCACGTCCGGCGGCATGGACGTGGCACCCCACCCCCACACCGGCCTCTCGACCGTCTCCTGGCTCTTCACCGGCGAGATCGAACACCGCGACAGCCTCGGCACGCACGCCTTCGTACGCCCCGGCGAACTGAACCTCATGACGGGCGGCCGGGGCATCAGCCACTCCGAGGTCTCCACCCCGGACACCACCACCCTGCACGGCGTCCAGCTCTGGGTCGCCCTCCCGGAGTCCCACCGCGACACGCCCCCCGACTTCCACCACTACGCCCCGGCCCCGGTCCACGTCGACGGAGCCGAAATCCGCGTGTTCCTCGGCTCGTTGGCAGGATCCATCTCCCCCGTCCCGACCTTCACCCCTCTCCTCGGCGCCGAGATCCTCCTCCCCGCCCACAGCACCCTCACTCTCCCCCTGGACCCCGCCTTCGAACACGGCCTCCTCGTCGACCAGGGCCCGGTCACCTTCTGCGGCACCCTCCTCGCCCGCTCCGAACTCGGCCACCTGCCCCCGGGAACCCCCACCCTGACCCTGACCAACGCATCGGACGACACCGCCCGCACGATCCTGCTGGGCGGCACGCCGTTCGGCGAGCAGATCATCATGTGGTGGAACTTCGTGGGCCGTACCACGGAGGACATCGCCCGGGCCCGCGCCGACTGGGCGACGGGTGACCGGTTCGGCGAGGTCAAGGGCTACGACGGCGCTCCGCTGCCCGCGCCGGAACTGCCGAACGTACCGCTGAAACCTCGGGGGAACGCGCGCTGAGTCCGCGGCGACGGCCTGGTGGGGGCGCGAGTTCCTGTCAGTTGGTGCTGACCGGCACGGCGTTGTTGTTCGGCCCGCACCGCACCGTCCAGGGAGTGGGCGACCGCACCAGGCTCTCGTGGATGCGGATGTCGATCTGTGTGGGGCCCTTCGCGCCGGGGACCTGGGCGTGGGCGGCGGTGCAGGCGATCTGGCTGACGGCGTTGATGTCGAGGTCGCCGGTGCTGACGGAGACGGGCACGAAGACGTCCACCGACCCGGTCCCTGCGGTGGCGGTGAGCTGGCCGCCCATGGGGGGAATCCGGGTGACGAGGCCGCGCTGGCGTTCGGCGGGCGTGGGGCCTTCGAGCAGGAGGTCCAGGGCGTGCTGCGGGCTGAGCGGCCGGTCGGTGGGGCGGGTCACGGCCCGGATGCCGTTCGGCCCGGAGAAGTACAGGCGTACGGAGCGCGCTTCGGTGCCCGGCTGCGGAATGCCCGAGGCGGGGGCCCCGGCGGCGACCGGCGGGGTGGCGCTGATGCCGCACCCCGTGAGCACGACGGCGAGCAGGCACCCCGCGCCCACCCCCGCACCCAGCCTGCCGGGGGTCCTGCGGCCGGGGGCTGCGGCGGTGGGCCGGGGGCTTCGGCTGTTCATGGCTGCTCCTCGGGGGCAGGGGGCAGAGTGAGGGTGAAGACGGCCCCGCCCCGGGCGGTGTTGCCCGCGACGAGGGTGGCGTGGTGCAGCAGGGCGTTCTCCCGGGCGATGGCGAGGCCGAGACCGCTGCCCGCGGAGCGGGTGCGCGCGGCGTCGGCCTTGTAGAAGCGTTCGAAGACGTGCGGGAGTACGTCGGCGGGGATGCCGGATCCGTGGTCGGTGACGGTGATCACGGTGCTCCCCGCGTGCGGCCGCGCGGTGAGGGTGACCGGTGGGCGGCCGTGGCGCAGGGCGTTGCCGATCAGGTTGCCCAGGATGACGTCGATGCGGCGGGGGTCCACGCGTACGGGAAGCGCACCCTTGAGGTCGGTCCGCACGCGGGAGTCCTCGGCCCAGCCCCGCAACTGGAGGGTCTTGGTCACCAGCGTGCGCAGGTCCACGTCCTCCAGGTGGAGCGGGGCCGCCTTGGCGTCGAAGCGCGAGACCTCCATGAGGTCCTCGACCATCCGGGCGAGGGTACGGGTCTCCTCGCTGATGAGCCGGACGGCGTCGGCGGTGTCCTCCGGCAGGACGCCCGATGCGGCGTCCTCGTCCAGGACCTCGGTGACGGCGGCCATCGCGGCGAGAGGCGTGCGCAGTTCATGGGCGACGTCGGAGGCGAAGCGGCGTGCGCCCGCTTCCATCCGGCGCAGCTCGGCGTCGTCCCGCTCCAGGGTCTCGGCCATGGTGTTGAAGGAGCGGGTGAGGGAGGCGAGTTCGTCGCTGCCGTGGGCAGGGAGGCGGGTGCCGAGTTCACCGGCGGCGAGGCGTTCCGCGCCGCCGCGCAGCCGCCGCACCGGGCGCAGGATCCGACCTGCGGCGTACAGCGCGGGCACCAGGGCGAGGGCGAGTGCGGGGGCCGCTCCGGCCTGGGCGGCGGTGACCAGGGCGGCGATGTCGGCCCGGTCGTCGTCGAGGGGGAAGGACACGTACACGGTGAGGCCGGACGGCCCCGGGCGGCCGGCGGCGGGGGAGGCCCCGGTGGTACGGGCGGTGTCCTGTGCGTAGAGGACGGGCATGCCGAGGGCCAGCCAGGGCCGGCCGTCGTGCTCGACGCGCTGGTACGCCGCCGCGCCCTCGCGCGTCACCTCGCTCCGCAGGGGGGCGGGCACGGCCGGGCCCGGGGCGGCCGAGACGAGCGGCGCGTCCTGGTAGGAGACGGCCGCGCGCCACGACCGGTGGCCGCCGACCTGGTCGAGTTGCAGGGCGAGATCGCGCAGGTCCTTCGTGGTCGGGGGGAAGGCGAGGCCGGGAGCCAGCGAGTCGAGCTGACCGCGCAGGTCGGCGACGGCGGAGCCCTGGGTGCGTTGCAGGATCGCCGAGCGGGCCTGCTGGAAGGTGAGCCCGGCGGTGAGGAGCGCGCCGAAGGCGGTGGCCAGCAGGAAGGCACCCACGAGACGGGCCCGCAGACCGTGCGGAAGCCGCAGCCGTGAACGCTTCCGGGGGGCGGTCCGGGTGCGGGGCGGTGGCGGGGAGCTCACCCGAGGGGTCCGAAGCGGTAGCCGAAACCTCGGACGGTCTGGATGTACCCCGGGGCACGGGGGTCGTCCTCGATCTTGGCGCGCAGCCTCATCACGCAGGCGTCGACGAGGCGCACGTCGCCGTAGAACGAGTGCTCCCAGACTTGCTCCAGGAGTTGCTGGCGGCTGTAGACCTGGCCGGGGGCGGCGCTCAGGAAGAGCAGCAGTTTCAGTTCGGAGGGGGCGAGGGCGAGTTCGGTGCCGTTCTTGGCGACCACCAGGGAGGTGCGGTCGATCGTGAGGGCCGCGAAGTCCTCCGCCCCCGCCACGGGCCGGTCGCTCTCCTGGGCCGGGGCGACGCGGCGCAGGACCGCCTTCATCCGGGCCTCCAGGATCTCCCCGCTCGCCGGTTTGACGATGTAGTCGTCCGCGCCCGCCTCCAGACCGACGACCATGTCGAGTTCGTCGCCTCGGGCGGAGAGGATGATGATCGGCACCTGTCGGCTCTCCCGGATGCGGCGGCAGACCTCCAGGCCGCTCATCTGCGGCAGCATCAGGTCGAGCAGGACGAGGTCGGGCCGGTAGCGGTCCAGGGCCAGGAGTCCGGTTTCGCCGCTGCCCGCGACCTCGGTGTCGTGGCCCCGGCGTCTGAGGGCGAGGGTGACGCCCTTCTGGACGGCGGGGTCGTCTTCGATGAGCAGGACTCGTGCCATGGGGGGTGCGCTCTTCTCCGGGCTGGGCATGAAGGAGGGGTACAGCGGGGTGTCGGCGCCAGGGTGCTCGAAGCGTATGACGTGCTGTTCTCCGTACCGTGATGAAACGATGACGGCCCAGCGCCCGACCGCGAGAACAGGCCCGGTCGGGCGTACGCCTGGTAGCGGCCCGTGAGCAGAGGCCGGTGCGGAGACGCCGGTGCGGAGTGACCGGGGCGTTCGCCCGGTGTGATCGGTCGTTCCCTCGGCCGCCTTCGCCCAGTGGTTCGGCAAGCGCCCCTTGACGGGCAGGGCCCGTCCCGAGAGAAGCGCCACGACCATGCCCCCGCAGACCGCACCGCCCTCGCCCGTCGCCCGGCACGCACGCCGTGCCGGGCGGCCCGCCGCTGCCGGGAGACGCCACATCGCGCCGTTCCCGGGGCGGCAACCGTCGACATCACCCGTCTCGACGGCATCGAGCCGTAGGGCTCGGCCCGATGCCGTCGAGTGCGATGTCGTACGGGACGGCCAGCCCGGGCTCGTCGGGGAAGAACTGGCCCACGTGAACTGTCGGCCAGCTCGTCCTGTCGTGGCGTTCAACGGGTGGGTGCGCGTGCCCGGGCCGACCGGCCGAGGTCAGTCGGTGTCAGTCGGTCGTTCGGCCCGGCCGGAGTGAATCGGGCGCTGAGGCGGTCAGGTGGTCAGGCGAGCGGGCGGCACAGCAGCGCGTCGGGGACGCCGCCGTGGTTCCACTTCCAGGTGAAGGCGACGCCCGCGAGGTACTCGTTGTCGTTGCACTGGCCCTTGTAGCGGCCGGAAGCCCAGTCGCTGGCGGTCGAGCCGCCGGTCGTGGGCCGGTTGTCGCCCCGGTCGAACCAGAGGGCGCGGCCGGTGGTGGGGAGGGCGGCGGTGGCGGGTGCGCACAGGAGGGACACCATGGCGTTGCCGCTCATGCTGTAGCCGACGGCGAAGCTGCGGTCGGGGCACTGGAGCTTGTTGTAGCCGCTCGCCCAGTCGCCGGTCACGTACCGCTCGTCGGCGACGACGGTCCAGGGGCCGTCCGCCTTCGCGGGCTGTCCTGCGTCGGTGCACAGGCTCCGGCCGCTGCTCCGGGCGAGTCCGGTCAGGCGCTGGCTGTCCGGGCAGTTGCCCTTGCGGTTGCCCGGGGACCAGTCCGGCCGGGCGAGCATGGTGGCGGAGACGTTGTGGTCCGCGTGGTCCAGGTTGAGCATGTTCCAGCGCGGGGCCGGGGCGATCCGACCGGTGCGGCCGGGGGCGTTGACGAGCTTGTTCCAGTCGGTGGCGCGCCAGTCACCGGCGTCCATGACGCCGAGCCGGGTGCCGTTCGCGCTGTAGTTGACCATGGCCCAGGTGTCCTGCGGCGTGCCGCTCGCGTCGGTCCAGCCGACCAGGGGCCAGATGGCGAAGTCGGTGTCGTTCTTCACCAGGATGTCGGTGAAGCGGGCGAACCAGGCGCGTTCCGGGGCGTCGACTTCCCCTCGGCCTCCGGCACCGAACTCGCTGATCCACACGGGTGCGGTGAAGTGCTGGCCGGACGTGGTGACGAACAGGGCCTGGTCGTCGACGACTTGGGCCAGCTGGGCGGGGGTGAACTCCTCGTAGCGCGGGTCGTGCGTTTCGCCCGTGCCGGTGGCGCCGGTGTGGTTGGGGCCGGTGTAGCCGTAGAAGTGGGCCGCGTAGACGAGCTTGTCGGAGCGGATCAGCGTGTTGGACAGGGTGGCGACCGGGGTGAGCTTCGGACGGCTGTGGGGGGTCACATCGGTGGGTATGCCCTGCCAGTTGATGCCCTCCATGATGACGAGCAGGTCCGGGTTGGCCTGGAGGATCTTGTTCCCGGCAGCGTCCAGGGCTTTGTGGAGGTCGTGGTCGTTGCCCCAGCCCCAGTTGGCGTCGTTCCAGGTGTCGCGGCGGACCTCGTTGCGCAGGTCGGCTCCGACGACCCGCTTGTCGGCCCGGTAGCGCTTTGCCAGGAACACCCAGTCGTCGACCCACTGCTGGGTCGACTGGCCGCTGTTCCAGCGCTCGTTGCCGTCCAGGCCGCAGCAGAAGCGGTAGCTGGTGGTGTGGTTGTTGAGGATGACGGCGAAGCCCTCGGTGGTCAGGGCCGCGACGACGGCGTCGAGCACCTGGAGCGGCGTCTTGCCCTTCAGCTGCGGGTTGGCGGTGACGGCCGAGTCCGGGACGGTGCTGGTGTCGCGGATCATCGCGTTGGCGAACGGCAGTCGGATGCTGTTCAGGCCCAGGGCGTGGAAGTCGGCCAGGATCTGGGCCATCGGCGTGCGGTCCAGGCCGAGCGGGATGTTGTGCGACATCTGCTTGGCCTGGTGGTTGTTGACGTCGCCGACGTCCCCGCTGCCCTGCCAAGTGCCCTGCGCTCCGGCCCAGTTGCCGGACTTGAGCTTGAACCGGTCGCCTTCGGCGTCGACGACGTACCGGTCCCGGGTCGACAGCGGGGCGGTCCACGAGGCGGCGAGCTGCGCGCCGGTGAGGGCGGGGGGCCGCGTCGTACCGCCGTCCGCCACAGCGGTGGTGGTCGGGGCGAGGAGGCCGAGGAGGAGCGCGGACGAGGCGGCGAGGACTGCGGTCGCGCGTCGTGGGAGGAGGAGAGAGATACGGGATGCCACGGGGGCTCCTTGTGGGTGGGGGGAGTGGTGCCTGCGTGGTGCGTGGTGCGTGGTGCGTGGTGCGTGGTGCGTGGTGCGGGACGTGCGGTCTGGGTGTGCCGAAACTCTTGCCGGAGGGTGAACGCCTCCCTAATGTGAACCTTCAAATCAGCAAGTACCCATTGTGCACTATCGCTTGGGAAGAAATTTGAACGATCAAATCCATTCGCCAAACCCGGCTGTGCCGGGAGCCGGCTACCTCGATCACGCCAGGGTCGGCCCGCTCTCGCCTCCCGCAGCCGCCGCACGCACCGCCGCGACCGCTCTCGCCACCCGGCTCGAACCCGCCGACCTCGACCGGCTGTTCGCGCTCGGCGACGCGGCCCGGGTATCGGCGGCGCGACTGCTCGACGCCCGTCCGCACGAGATCGCCCTCGTCCCGTCCACCAGCAACGGCCTGTTCGCGGTGGCCGCGGCCCTCCGGGGTCCCGGCACCCTGCTGGTGCCGCGTGCCGAGTTCCCCGCCAACCTCTACCCGTGGCTGCGCTTCGCCGGGCGCGGCGGCCCCGCCGTGCGCCTCATCGCCTCGGCCGACGGCCGCCACCTCACCCCCGACCTGCTGCGCGGCCACCTCACTCCCGAGGTGACCGCCGTCACCGTCAGCGCCGTCGACTCGCTCACCGGACACCTGGCACCGCTCGCCGCACTCAAGGAAGTCCTCGGCCCCGACCGGCTGTTGATCGTCGACGCCATCCAGGGCCTGGGTGCCGTACCGCTGGAGTCGGACGCCGTCGACGTCCTCGTCAGCGGTGGCCAGAAGTGGCTGCGGGCGGGCTGGGGCGCGGCCCTGCTGATGATCCGCGACCGGTGCGAAGGGCAGCTGGGCACCGGGCTCGGTGGCTGGGCAGGTGTGACGGAGCCCTTCGCGGACCGGCATCCGGCGCCGCCGCTCCCCGGGGCAGCCGCCCACCTCGCCACCAACCCCGACCTCACGGCCGCCGCAGCACTCGGTGCGGCCCTCGACGACCTGGCCGAACAGGGCGGCCCGGCCGCCGCCGGGGCCCGTATCCGCGCCACCCTCGCCGAGCTGCTCGACCGGGTGCGGCGGGTCGGCGGCGACGTACTCCTCGACGGCCTCGACCCGTACGAGCGCGGAGGAATCGCCTCCTTCCGACTGCCGGGGCACGACCCCGTCAGCGTCCACCGGGCCCTCGAAACGGCAGGGGTGGTCACCACCCGCCGCGACGAGTGGATCCGGCTGTCCCCGCACGTCTGCACGCCGAGCACCGCCGCGGACTTACTGACCGAAGTGCTCCGCACCCTCTCCCACGGCACGTCCGCGCCCGTCGCGGTCACCGGCCGCACCCCGCACCCCGACCCCACCACCCACCTTCACCAGGAGCCGACATGTCCCACTCCCTGAGCCGTCGCCGACTGCTTCAGCTCGCCACCGCGTCCGCCGCCGGGTTCGGCCTGACCGCCTGCGGCGACAACGGCGCGGGCAGCGCGGCGGGTGGTGACGGCGACACCGGCACGATCACCGTCTGGAGCTGGACCACTGCCGCCGAGGCGCTGCGCGGCGTCGTTCCCGACTTCGAGCGGGACAACCCCGGCATCAAGGTCGACGTCCAGGACGTCGGCGAACCGGCCATCTGGGACAAGATCACGGTCGGTCTCGCCTCCGGCGGCAAGGGCCTCGCCGACGTACTGCACATAGGCGTCGACTACCTGCCCGGCTACCTGGAGAAGTTCCCGGAGGGCCTCGCCGACCTGTCCGCGCTCGGCGCCGACAAGCACAAGGACGCTTTCGTGAAGGGCCTGTGGCCGTCCGTCATCGGCAAGGACAAGGCCGCCCACGCCCTGCCCTGGGAGGTCAATCCGCTGGGGCTGTTCTACCGGAAGGACTACTTCGACAAGGCCCGCGTCGACCCCGAATCCATCCAGAACTGGGACGACCTGATCGCCGCCGGACCGAAGATCCGCTCCGCCAGCGGTGCCTATCTCCTCGGCATCGACAAGCCGGGCGCCACCCAGGACATGGACTTCTTCCAGAACCTGATGCAGCTCCAGGGCGCCTTCTACTTCGACGGCGACGGCAGGATCACCCTCGCTTCCCCGGCCGCCGTCCAGGCCCTCACCCTCATCAAGCGTCTCAACGACGCAGGGCTGATCGCCGACCTCGCGGGCGAGGGTACCGAGAAGCGCCTGCTCGGCCAGGGCAAGATCGCCACCAACCCGAACCCCGCCTGGGCCGTCGAGTACCTGGCCACCAAGTTCCCCGCGCAGAAGGGCAAGTGGCGGGTGATGCAGCCGCCCGCTGCCGTCCCCGGCGGCGGGCGCAGCGCCCTCGTCAACTCCACCTATCTGGCCGTCGCCTCCTCCAGCCAACGCCGCAAGGCGGCCTGGCGGTTCGTCGAGTACGCCCTCACCAAGCCCGCCGAGATCAACAAGATGTTCGCCTCCGGCGGTGTCTTCCCCGCCCTCACCGGGGCGTACGCCGATCCGAAGTTCAGCGCCCCGCACCCCTTCTACGGCGGCCAGAAGGTACTGGGGTCCTTCGTCGAATCGGTCCGCGGGAATTCCGGGGCCACCAACTTCACCGGCGACTACTCCCGCGCACTCAAACTCGCCACCGACGCCCAGAGCCAGGTGCTGCTGAAGGGCGCCGACCCGGCCACCGCCCTCAAGGCCGCCGCCGCGCAGCTCGCCCAGCAGACCGGTCGGCAGCAGGCGGTCTGAGCATGTCCCTCGCACCGACCGAACGCGTCCCCGCCGCCACCGCGCCGGCGGGTCGCCGGAAACCCCCGCCCACCGGCCGGGCCCGTCCGGGCCGTCGCCGGGTGCTGACCCGGCGCTCCGTCCCGTATCTGCTGATCATGCCCGCCGTGCTGGGCTTCGCGCTCTTCAAGGCGTACCCGATCGTCGCCTCGTTCTGGATCAGTCTCACCACGGGCAACGGTGCCGGGCGCCAATTCGCGGGGCTCGCCAACTACCGTCGCCTGCTGGAAGATCCGCTGTTCTGGACCGCCCTGGAGAACACCGCGCTGATCCTGGTCGTCCAGGTGCCGCTGATGCTCGGCCTCGCGCTGCTCATCGCCCTGGGCCTCGACTCCTCCAAGGTCTGGCTGCGCCCGCTGTGGCGGCTGGGGGTCTTCATGCCCTCGCTGACCGGGCTGGTCGCCGCAGGCGTGATGTTCTCGGTGATCCTCAACCACGACGCGGGGCTGCTGAACTGGCTGCTGTCCCTGTTCGGCGTCGACCGGGTGGACTGGCTGGGCAGCCCCTCCTGGGCCCGCGTCGCCATCGTCCTCGTCCTGACCTGGCACTACACCGGCTACAACGCGGTGATGTACCTGGCCGGACTCCAGGGAGTCCCCACCGAACTGTACGAAGCCGCGAAGGTCGACGGCGCGGGCCCGATCCGCCGCTTCGTCTCCATCACGCTGCCCCAGCTGCGCCCGATCCTGCTGCTCACCGTGGTGCTCTCCACCATCGGCACCCTCCAGCTCTTCGACGAGCCGTACGTCCTCACCGGCGGCGGCCCCGACAACGCCACCCTGACGGTCACCATGTACCTCTACAACAACGGCTTCAAGTTCTTCGACTTCGGCTACGCGTCGGCCCTCGCCTACGCGCTCGCGCTGATCGTGTCCGTACTCGGCATCCTCCAGGTCCGTCTGATCGGGGAACGCCGATGAAACCGCTGCGCACGACGACTTCCGCGACCCAGACCGGCACGGGCACGCCTGGCGTGACGAAACCCGACGCGACCACGCCTGACGTGGCCACTCCCTATGTGATCAGGTCCGTCAGGAAGCGCCGGAGCCCTCTGCTCACGCTGATGCTCGCGGGCGCCTTCGGGCTCTGCGTCGGTCCGTTCTACTGGCTCGCGATCGCCGCGACCCAGGACGACAAGGACATCTTCTCCTGGCCGCCCAAGCTGCTGCCCGGCGGTCACCTGATGGAGAACCTGCGGGGACTTGAGGAGTCCATCGGCCTCACCCGGGTGCTGTTCAACAGCGTGCTGGTGGCGGGTGTCCAGACTTTCGGTGCGGTCGTCGTCTCGGTGCTGGCGGGTTACGCCTTCGCCAAGTTCGAGTTCCGGGGGCGCAATCTGCTCTTCGTGCTCCTGCTCAGCACCCTGGTCATTCCCGACACGGTGATGCTGATCCCGATCTTCCAGATGATGATGGACATCGGCCTGATCGACTCCTACCAGTCCGTCGTACTGCCCGGCCTGGTCACTCCGTTCGGCATCTTCCTGATGCGCCAGGCGCTGCGCTCGATGCCCGACGAACTCCTGGACGCGGCACGCGTCGACGGCGCGGGCGAACTACGCGTGCTGTGGCGGATCGTCGTCCCGGTCAACCGGCCGGTCATCGCGGCGCTCGCGCTGTTCGTGTTCCTCGGTGCGTGGAACCAGTTCGTCTGGCCGCTGATCGCGCTGCGCAGCCCGGAGATGTACACACTGCCGGTGGCCATGGCCACCCTGAACGGGCTGTCCACCACGAACTACGCGCATGTGCTGCTGGCCAGCGCCATCGCCGCCATCCCCGTGATGGTCCTCTTCCTCTTCCTGCAACGCCAGTTCATCTCCGGCCTGCTGGCCGGGGCCACGAAGGAGTGAGACCCGTGCCCGCTGAATCAGAGTCCCCCGGACCAGGGTCCCCCGGACCAGGGTCCCTCGGACCAGAGTCCCCCGGATCAGAGTCCGCTGAATCACGGTCCGCCGCACCGCCCCCGGCCGCCTCGGACGGCGTCGAGCCCGAGGGCGTCACGCCATGGCCCGTTCCGGCCTGGCGGCCGGGCCTGCCGGACGGGGGTGCGTCGGGCGCCGGGGATCCCGGTGGTCAACTGCCGCTGCACACCGGCCTGTTCCACTCCACCGGCGACCCCCTCGTCGTACACCTGCGCCTTTCGGGCGGTACTCGCGAGCAGTTGGAGACCACCGTCACCCCCGACGGCGAAGGCGCGGTCCTGATCGAGGTCACGGTCGCGGCCGAGGCGCCGACCGCACCCGCCACCTCCCTCACCGTGCACGCCGAATGGCGGGTCCCCTGTGTGGGAGCCACCGCCTACTGGACTCCCGACACCAGTGCCCCCTGCTGGCTGCCGCCGTCCTGGACCCTGCCCCGCACGGTCTCCCTCGCCCTCGGCGCTCCCGTCGCCAGCCTGGTCGGCGCGGGCGACCGAGCGCTGTGCACCGCCGCGCTGGGGGAGACCTCCGCGCCCGTGCGGGTCGGTGGTGGGGTGGTGGAGGAGAGTGGTGAGTTCGCGTTCACCGCGGAACAGCAACTGGACTCGTACGGGAGGCCGTTGAGGCTCCGTATCGATCTGACGGGGCGTCACTTCGCGGCCACCGTCCAGGACGTCGCCGCCTGGTGGGGCGAGGGACTGCGGCACCCCGGGGTCGCACCCGCCGCCCGGCTGCCCGCCTACTCCACCTGGTACAGCCTGCACCAGCACGTCGACGCCGCCGCCGTCGAACGCCAGGCCGCCCTCGCCGCGGACCTCGGCTGCGCGAGCATCATCGTCGACGACGGCTGGCAGACCGCCGACCGCACCCGAGGCTACGGCCACTGCGGCGACTGGGACGCCAACCCGGAGGCGTTCCCCGACCCCGCCGCCCACGTCGCCGAGGTGCACCGGCTGGGACTCGCCGAACTCCTCTGGTACGCGGTGCCGTACATCGGTCGGCACGACGACGCCTGGGACCGCTTCAAGGGCATGCTCCTGCGCGAGGAACCCGAGGTCGACGCGGCCGTGCTCGACCCGCGCCACCCCGCGGTCCGCGGCCACCTGATCGAGAAGATCTCGAAGGCGGTCGAGCAGTGGGGCGTGGACGGCCTGAAGCTCGACTTCATCGACCGGTTCGCCGTCAAGGACCCGCCGCCCGCCCCGACGGGCGCCGACCACACCGCCGTTCACGAAGGGGTGCGTCAGCTCCTCGCCGACCTCGACGCCCGGCTGCGCCGTACCTGCCCCGACGTGATCGTCGAGCTGCGCCAGCCGTACGTCAGCCCGGGCCTGTGGCCGTACGCCGCCATGATCCGCGCCACCGACTGCCCGCTCAGCCCCGCCGAGAACCGCCAGCGCACCGTCGACTGCCGCCTCACCTCGGGACCGCTCGCCGTCCACGCCGACATGATCATGTGGCACCCGGCGGAGACGCCGGAGAACGTCGCCGTCCACCTGATCAACGCCCTGTTCTCGGTGCCGCAGATCTCCATCGACCTCGCCGCGCAGAGCCCGGACCAACTGGCGGTCGTACGGTTCTGGACCCGCGTCTTCCGCACCCACGTCGACGTACTGCAACTCGGGTCCCTGGAGCCCTCCCGGCCCGAACTCGGCTACCCCCAGGTCCGCGCCCACGACGCCCGTGCCACCGTGGTCGCCCGTTACGCCCCGCTGCCCGTCGCACTCCCCGAACGGCCAGGCCCCCGTACCGTCCTCGTCGCCAACGCGGACCCCGACCCCGTGGTCCTGCTGACCGCCACCGGGCCCGAACGGGTCCTGGCCCTCGTCCGGGACTGCCGAGGTGACATCCTGTCCGAAACCGTGCTCGACCTTCTCGCAGGCCCGAACCCGGTGACCGTACCGACCGGCGGCCTGCTCACCCTGACCCGCGAGCGGTGACGTACGGGTCCGGGGGCGGCCACCCGCCACCCCCGGACCCGCCCGCCCCCCCCGACCAGCCAGAGGAACGATGACCGCTCGACAGGTGACCATCGAGGACGTCGCGCGCGCCGCCGGAGTCTCCCGCCAGACCGTCTCCAACGCCCTCAACGCCCCCGGGCGGCTGCGCCCCAGCACCCTCGCCAAGGTCACCGCCGCCATCGACGCACTCGGGTACCAGCCCGACCAGTCGGCCCGCAGCCTGCGCACCGGCACCCGCAAGGTCATCGGCTACCCCGCCCCCGACGACAATCCCGCCGACCCCAACCCCCTGATGGGCGGCTTCCTCCAGGCCCTGGTGAGCGCCGCGGACGCCGTCGGCCACCGCATCCTGCTCTTCCGCTCCGACCCCCGGCAGAGCGCCGCCTCGGTCGCCAAGTCCTTCCACGGTCTGATCGCCGCCCGCCAGGTCGACGGGTTCGTCCTCTCCGACGTCGTCCACGACGACCCCCGCGTCGACGTGCTCACCGAGGCGGGCTTCCCCTTCGCCGCCTTCGGCCGCACCGCCCCCGGCCGCCCGCAGAACTGGGTGGACATCGACTCCACCGCCGCCACCGGCGAGCTGGTACGGCGGCTGATCGGCCAGGGCCACCGCCGCCTCTGCTACGTCAACTCCGCAGCCTCCCTGCCCTGGCTGGCCGACCGCAGAGCCGGATTCCTCCAGGCGGCGGCCGACGCCCCCGACGGGGCCTTCGAGGTCGGGGTGCCCGACGACGACCCCGTCGCGCTGACCCTGGCCGTACAGCGCCTGCTGACCGGTCCCGACCACCCCACGGCCCTCGTCTGTCCCTCCGACTGGCTCGCACTGACCGCCTATCAGGCCGTCCGCGCCGCAGGCCACACCGTCGGCACCGGCATCGCCGTCACCGGCTTCAACGACATCCCGCTGTGCACCTTCCTCCAGCCCACCCTCACCAGCGTGCGCCTGCCCCTGCCCGCGATCGCCCACGCCCTCGTCGACCGCCTGATCAGCGCCGTGGAACACCCCGCCACGACCCCGACCACCGGCCTCCTGCTCCCCGCGGAACCCGTGCTGCGCGGCAGCACGCCGGACGCCTTCGGGGCGCGCGGGCGCTCCATCGACTCCGCTGGCTCCCCTGGCTCCGCGTAGTCGAGTACGACGATCCGGTTGTGCCGGGTCGCCCGAGTGCGACGGGTCGCCCGCTGAAGCGGCGGGGTGTTCGGCGGCGGGGTCGTTCGGCCGGGAGATCTTCCGGTGCGGGGCTCTCAGTCGCGGAGCTCTCAGTCGCGGGGTGCTTCCTGAGCCCACGTCTCCGGCTGCCACAGGCCCGACCGGCGCAGCGAGTTCGAGCAGTGCCGGAATATCTCGTCTATCTCCACGACGAGCGCGAGCAGCGGGCGCTGTCCCTTCACCGTCAGCTCGTCGAAGAACGGCGCGTCCGTGAGGATGCGTGCGCGGCCGTTGACCCGGAGGACGTCGGCGCTGCCCGGCACCAGGTGGAGCAGGCCCACGTGAGGGTTGGAGAGGACGTTGCGGAAGCTGTCGCTGCGGCGGTTTCCCGGCCGGTCGGGGAGGACGAGCGTCCGCGCGTCCAGGACGTGGACGAATCCGGACGCGTCGCCCCGGGGCGAGGTGTCGCAGTTGCCTTCCGCGTCGGAGGTGGACAGCACGCAGAACGGGGAGCGGGCGAGTATCCCCAGGTCGTCGGCGGTGAGTTCGTCGTGCACCTTGTCGATGACGATCGGGTGCGGGATGCCGAGCAGCTCGGTCAGTTCCGCGCCCGAGCGCAACTCCCGCCAGCCGTGCGGCGACGCGGCGCTGCCGCCGGGGGACGGGACGGGGGCGACGACGGGCGTTGCTGCATCAGGCACGGAGGGTTCCCCAGGTGGTGTTCGACAGGTGCTGTTCGACGGGTGCTGTTCGGCAGGTGCTGTTCGTGAGGTGCGTTCGTGAGGTGGTCGACATCGCACGGGCGCCGATGGGACGTGCGGGCCGTGTGGCGCGAATTCGATGTAAGGCTCACCTTACTTGGGGGTGTGCTCCGCCCGGTCGGCCGGGGTCCTGCCGGGGCGGCCCGTCCGCCACGCCGCCCGGCCGTTGTCGCGAACCGGCGCGGGTGCGTTTCCTTGCTATTCCTTCTTGCTAAGTACCGGTAGTCAGCGTTACGGTGTACCAGTACTCAGCGTCACCGACTAGCTCGGTTCGCTCGACCTGCACCACGTACATCGGACACCTACGCAAGGAGTTTCGTGATGGGCACAGGGAGCACCAACGAGGGCGGCTTCACCGCATCAGGGCTGCGCAGGCTGCGCGAAGTGCTGGAACGGCACGTGGAGTCCAAGAAGATCCCCGGTCTCGTGGCCCTGGTCGGCCGGGGCGGGGAGACGCACGTCGAGGCGATAGGGACGATGCGGCACGAAGGCGGCGCACCGATGGGCCGGGACACTATCTTCCGGATGGCCTCGACGTCCAAGCCGGTCGCGGTCGCCGCGACGATGGTCCTGCTCGACGAGTGCAGGCTGCGCCTCGACGACCTGGTGGACCCGTGGCTGCCGGAACTGGCCGACCGGCAGGTGCTCAAGCGGTCCGACGGTCCGCTGGACGACACCGTCGCGGCCCGGCGCCCGATCACCGTGCGGGACCTGCTCACCTCCACCTGCGGGCTCGGTCTCGACACGACGGCGATGGGCTCCCCGGTGATGGCCGCGTACTTCGAGCGGAAGGTCTACGGCGAGAACGGGTGGATGCTTCCGGCCGTGGAGCCGGACGAGTGGATGCGCCGCCTGGGCACGCTTCCGCTGATGCACCAGCCCGGCGAGCGGTGGCTGTACAACGTCTCCGACGACGTGCTCGGCGTACTCGTGGCGCGGGTCACCGGCCAGCCGTTCGAGTCGTTCCTGCGGGAGCGGATCTTCGGTCCGCTGGGGATGAAGGACACCGGGTTCCACGTGCCCGCCGACAAGATCCACCGGCTGCCGCCGCTGTACGCCCCCGACCCGCAGACCGGCGAGTTCACCGTGGAGGACCCGGCCGAGGGCGGACACCACAGCAAGCCCCCGGCCTTCCCTTCGAGCGGCGGCGGACTCGACTCGACCGCCGACGACTACGACGCGTACTTCCGGATGCTGCTCAACCACGGCACGCACCACGGCGAGCGGATTCTGTCCCGGGCCGCCGTCGAGCTGATGACCACCAACCGCCTCCCGGCCGCACAGCTCGCCGCCCGGGAGTCCTTGGCCCGCGACCTCGTCCACCTGTCGCACGGTCAGGGGCAGCACGGCGGCTGGGGCTTCGGGATGGCGGTGCGCACCTATCGGGGCGACTACGCGCCCGTCGGCCAGTTCGGCTGGGACGGCGGCGCGGGCACCAGTACGTACGCCGACCCGCGCAACGGGCTCGTCGGCATCCTGCTCACCCAGACCGGGATGAGCACTCCGGACTCGGCGCGGGCCATCCACGACTTCTGGACCACCCTCTACCAGGCGCTCGACGACTGAGGTCCGGTGGGTCGACGTGACGCAGGGAATCCGTCAGGTCCGGTCCGCGCGCGCGAGAGTCCCGCTACGGTGCGCTCATGCACGTCAACCACCGGACGCTGGCGTCCCACTTGAGGCCCGTCATCGTCGTCCTGCTGGTCCTCGCCGCGGCGCTGATCGCCACGGGTCTGCTCGTCGGCTGGATCTGGCTGGTGGGCATCGGCGTGTGGGCGCTGATCGCGGCCTTCCTGCTCGAATTCACCTTCTCGCCGTGACCGTTCAACGGGTGTGGAGCGGGCTTACGGGCTCGGAGACGGGGCGGAGCACCATCAACGCGTCCTCGCGGCGGGCCACCATGGCGAAGGCGAACCTGTCGACTTCCAGGCAGAGTTCGACGTCGTCCGGATGGCTCCCGCTCCGCACCCCGTCACGGAGCTCGGCCGCCGCCCGGGAGTTCCTCGCCCGTCGGACGTACGGTTCCGCGTCGACCTCACCCTCACCCTCACCCTCATCCACGCGCCGACCTATGTACTGAGCGCAGGCCAGGTCCTCCTCGGCCCGCCCCTCCTCGCCCGTGACGACGAACGTCACCGGGCCGCGATCACGCTCCCGGAGGAACCGCGCGGTCGGCCCTGCCACGACGAAGCTCGCGCACAGGACCAGCGGCGTGTCCGCGACGGCCAGGGCGCCCACGGTTCCCGCCGTCGTCTTCTGCACCAGCGTGCGCCCGGTGAAGTCGCGCGACCTCAGCTGAGCGGGCGAGTTCACCGCGTCGAAGCCCGCGGCCGGAGCCCCGTCCTTCAGGGCCAGCCAGCCCGGACGGCTCTCCTTGAGGGCGAGTGCCTCGTCCAGCGTCGAGGCCAGCACGATCTTCTCGGCGCCGCGCGAGAAGGCCCAGGCGGCGACGGTGAAGGCACGCATGACGTCGATGACGACCGCGACACGGGGAACGCCGGTCAACTCCGGGATGCCGACGAAGTGATGATCCATCGTCCCATTCTGCTGCCCTCTTGATCGTCGATGACATCGGCCCCCGTCCCGGGGACGGGGGCCCGCTCACCCCTGCCGCTGCTCCAGCAGCTCGACCAGGACCGGTACGTGACTTCGTCCGGGGTCCTGCACGGCGGTGACCAGCGTGACGGTTCCTGCGCGCGCCATCTCAAGAAGCCGCTCGACTGCCTGCGCGGGCCCCGGCTCCGCCAGCTCCGCGCGATAGCGGTCCCGGAACTCCGCGAAGTCCAGCTCCCCCGCGTGCAGGGCGGAACGCAGCCCGTTCGAAGGCGTCGCGTCCTTCAGCCACTCGTCGACCGCCGCCCGCTCCTTGGACACCCCGCGTGGCCACAGCCTGTCCACCAGCACGCGCCGGCCGTCCCCCGGCTCGGGCGGATCGTATACGCGGCGCACCTGCCAGCCGCTCCCACGCTTCATGCCCCACCGCCTCCTTGACCAGGGCGTTTCGTACGTTTCCCACCCTAGGCGCTGTGCGGGGTTCAGGCTTCGTAGGTGGTGGCGGACGTGGTGGCGCGGGTGCGCAGGACGGTGCGGAGCCATGGCGGAGTGAGGAGTTCCGCGTGGGGGGCGAGTTGCCAGAGGGCCCATTCGGCGTGGCGGGCGTCCTGGAAGGTGACCTCCAGGAGGAGGCGGCCTTCGGGGTCGGTTCGTTCGGAGAGGACGGTCAGGGCGGTGGCCGTGAGGTCCTTCCGGCGGGACGGGGGGAGCCGGACCAGCGCGGTGACCTGGTCGCCGCCGGTACGGAAGCCGGTGCTGCGGTCCCGCCAGGCGCGGTCCAGGTCGACGTGGTCGGGGCGTTCAGCGGGTTCCGGGAGGGCCTCGGCGGCCAGGATACGGGACAGACGGTAGGTGCGGTCCTCGCCGGAGCGGATGGCCAGCAGGTAGCCCTGGTCCCGCACGGTGACCAGGCCGACCGGGTCCACCGTGCGCCATTTCGGGGGCTGGTCCACCGCCGCGTACCGGATGCGCACCTTGTGGCCGGTGAGGACGGCGTGGCGGATGGGGGATGCGACGGCGGCGGGGAGGTCTTCGGTGTCGAGCCGACGGGAGAGCAGGTCGGTCTCGGGGTCGACGAGGAGGCGTTCGGCCACGGTGATGGCGGTGTCGCGCTGGTTCTCGGGGAGGGCGTCGACCACCTTGAGCATGGCCGAAGCGAGTGCCGAGCCCAGGCCGAACACCTGCGCCCCGCGCCGCGATCCGGCGACCAGCAGGGCGAGGGCCTCGTCGTGGTTGAGTCCGGTGAGTTCCGTACGGAAGCCGGGGAGCAGGGCGAATCCGCCGTGCCGACCGCGTTCGGCGTGGACCGGGACTCCGGCTGCGGACAGCGCCTCGATGTCGCGCAGCACGGTGCGCGTGGACACCTCCAGCTCGTGGGCCAGCGCGGTCGCGGACATGCGGCCGCGCTGGCGCAGGAGGAGGACGAGGGAGACCAGTCGATCGGCGCGCATGCGACGACTGTAGAAGACGGCAAGGGGCACTTCGGGGCCGGGCCGAGGGGCAGCCCGGGGCCGGGCCGGGGACAGGCTGTCTGCCGCAGGCGACCTATTTCCCCGCCGCCCCTCCCGCCGCCTCCGCGAGCGCTTCGGCCAGCTGCGTGCGGGCGCGGGCGGGCACGTAGCCGCCGTCCGTGTAGTTCCGGGAGAAGTCTTCGACGAACCCTGCCGGGTCGTCCCCGACGATCTCGCTGATCGGCGTCCCGTTCGTCGCCGCTCCCTCGAAGAGGTCCGCGAGGTCCTCGAACATGGCCGCGTTGTTCTCGCCGTCCGTCGGCACGAAGTGCATCAGGTGCCGCTCGATCGCCCCGACCGCCGCGCGGTAGGGCTCGGGAAGCTCCTTGGCGCGCACCTTGTACGCCTTCCAGCGCTTCTTGGGCCCGATCACCTTCGCGAGGAACCCGGTGCTTTCGACGGTGCCTTTCGCGGTGCCTTGCGCGGTGCCTTCGACGTCTGCCATGGTCATGCGCCCCCTTCGCGGAGCTGAGCGAGTCGTTCCGTGAGGAAGCTCCAGGTCCTCCAGAACTCCGCGAGGTACTCCCGTCCTTGTGCGTTGAGGGAGAACACCTTGCGCGGCGGCCCCTTCTCGGACGGAACCTTCTGTACGTCGACGAGGCCGCGCTTCTCGACCCTGACGAGCAGCGCGTAGATCGTGCCCTCGGCGATGTCGGAGAAGCCCTGCTCCCGCAGCTCCGCCGTGATCTCGTAGCCGTACGCGGGCCGCCCGGACAGGATCGCGAGAACGATTCCCTCCAGCGTGCCCTTGAGCATTTCCGTTTCCAGCTTGGTCATGGAACACCTCCTTTCCGATGCGAGCGATGCTATTCAGTGTTGCTGAGTACCAGTACAGCGTAACGCTGACTACCAGTACTTAGCAAGAAAGAATAGCGGGAAGGAGGTCGCGCCGCCTCAGCCGAGCCCCGGGATCCGTGAGATCAGCAGGTCGATGGCCTTGATGCCGACGAAGGGGAGGATCAGGCCGCCGAGTCCGTAGATCGTGAGGTTGCGACGCAGCAGGTCGTGCGCGGAGGCCGGGGTGTAGCGGACCCCGCGCAGCGCGAGGGGGATCAGCGCGATGATGATCAGCGCGTTGAAGATGATGGCGGAGGCGATGGCCGAGGTGGGGCTGTGCAGGCCCATGATGTTGAGGGCGTCGAGACCCGGATGGGCGGCGGTGAACATCGCGGGGATGATCGCGAAGTACTTCGCGACGTCGTTCGTGATGGAGAAGGTCGTCAACGCGCCCCGGGTGATGAGGAGTTGCTTGCCGATCTCGACGATCTCGACGAGCTTGGTCGGGTTGGAGTCCAGGTCCACCATGTTCCCGGCCTCCTTCGCGGCCGAGGTCCCGGTGTTCATCGCCACGCCGACGTCCGCCTGAGCCAGGGCGGGAGCGTCGTTGGTGCCGTCTCCCGTCATCGCGACCAGCTTGCCCCCGGCCTGCTCCCGCTTGATCAGCGCCAACTTGTCCTCGGGAGTGGCCTCGGCGAGGAAGTCGTCGACACCCGCTTCCTCAGCGATGGCACGGGCCGTCAGCGGGTTGTCGCCCGTGATCATCACCGTACGGATCCCCATCCGGCGCAGTTGCGCGAAGCGCTCCCGGATGCCTTCCTTGACGACGTCCTTGAGGTGCACGATGCCGAGCACGCGCGGACCGTACGCATCGTGCACCGCCACCAGGAGCGGGGTCCCGCCACCCGCCGCGACGGTGTCCGACCAGTGCAGCGCTTCGGGCGGGACCGCACCCCCGTACATCCGCACCCACTCCACGACCTGCGCGGACGCCCCCTTGCGGATCGACGTCGCGGAGCCGTCGGGGCGGCGCATGTCGATGCCGCTCAGCCGCGTCCGCGCGCTGAACTCCACGAACCGTACGTTCCCCAACTCCCCCTCGGCGGGCTCCCGCAGCCCGTACCGCTGCTTGGCCAGGACGACGACCGAGCGGCCCTCCGGGGTCTCGTCGGCGAGCGAGGCCAACTGGGCGGCGTCGGCGAGCGCCGCTTCCGTGACGCCGGGCAGGGGCACGAAGGCGGCGGCCTCGCGGTTGCCGAGGGTGATGGTGCCGGTCTTGTCGAGGAGGAGGGTGTCGACGTCGCCCGCCGCCTCCACCGCCCGGCCGGACATGGCCAGGACGTTGCGCTGGACCAGCCGGTCCATGCCCGCGATGCCGATCGCGGAGAGCAGCGCCCCGATGGTGGTCGGGATGAGCGTGACGAGGAGGGCGACCAGGACGGTCGTGGACTGGGCGGCGTCCGCGTAGCCCGCCATCGGGGCGAGGGCGACGACGACGAGCACGAAGGTGACGGTGAGGGCGGCGAGGAGGATGTTGAGGGCGATCTCGTTCGGGGTCTTCTGCCGGGACGCGCCCTCGACCAGGGCGATCATCCGGTCCAGGAAGGAGTGTCCCGGGCGGGAGGTGACGCGCACGACGATGCGGTCGGAGAGGACCTTCGTGCCGCCGGTCACGCCCGAGCGGTCGCCGCCCGACTCCCGTATGACGGGGGCGGATTCGCCGGTCACCGCCGATTCGTCGACCGCCGCGACGCCGTCGACCACGTCGCCGTCCGCCGGGACGATCTCGCCCGCGCGGACCACCACGAAGTCGAACAGCTGGAGGTCGGTCGCGGCGACCCGCTCGGTCTCGCCCCTGCTCTCGGCGCGGTCGAGGTCCGTGCCGTACTGCCAGTGCCGCAGGCGCAGGGCCGTCGTGTCCGTGCGGGCCTTGCGCAGCGACGCGGCCTGCGCCTTGCCCCGGCCCTCGGCGACGGCCTCCGCGAGCTGCGCGAAGACCACCGTCAGCCAGAGCCAGCCGCTGATCACCCAGGCGAAGACGGACGGGTGGATCAGCGCGGAGAGAGTGGTGAGGACCGAGCCGACCCCGACGACGAAGAGCACCGGGTTGCGGACGAGGGTGCGCGGATGCAGTTTGCGCAGGGCCTCGGGGAGGGCTTTGAGGAGGAGTACGGGGTCGAGGAGGCGGGTGCGGCTGCTGTGACGCGGTACGGGGGCCGGCGCGTGCGGCGGGGTGCGGGGGCCCGGAGGTGCTTGCGGGGGAGCGGTGGGAAGCATCGCGGGGCTGGCCTTCTGGGGAGGGGGAGGTTCCGTCGTGGGCCCGACCGCGCCCACGAGGCGGACAGCGGGCGCGGCCCGTGGGGGAATCTAAGGTTCCGGCAAGGGCGAATCGCCCTGCGGGGCGCGGAATTGGCGCGTCCCATACGGGGAGCGGGCGGGCGGCGGTGCGCGGTGCCAGGGACGCGTAGGGATACGGCGGAACGGCGTCAGCGCTGCGTCAAGGCCGCCGCCGGGGTGGTACGGCGCGCTGGAGGATGAGGCTCTGGACGCCTGCGGGTTCCCATGGCCCGTACCGCACCTTTCACATCGTCGTCCTGGTCCAAGTGGGCTTTCTCGCAGGGAAGTTGAGAAGCAAATGACCGTGGAGAACATCGTCGGGATCGTCGTCGCCTTCGCCCTCGTGGGGTACCTGGTCCTCGCCCGGCTCCACCCGGACAAGTTCTGAACACCGACGCCGCAGGGGTGGGGGAAGGGCAGCGGCTGACTCAAGTGCCCGGCAGGCGCGGCAGGTTGAAGGTCTACCTCGGTGCCGCCCCCGGCGTCGGCAAGACGTACCGGATGCTCGACGAGGCCCGGCGCAGGGCCGGGCGCGGCACCGATGTGGTGATCGGCTCCGTACGCTGCCACGGCCGCCCGCACACCGAGGCGCTCCTCGACGCGCTCCTCGGGATGCCGGAGGGCGACGGGGCGGCCGTGCTGGAGTACGTCGCCCTGGACGACGTGCTCGCCCGGCAGCCGCGCGAGGTCCTGGTGGACGAGCTCGCCCACCCCGCCGAGGCGGACGGCTCCAGGCCCGCGCACTGGCGGGTCGTGGAGGAGTTCCTGGCCGCCGGGACGGACGTCGTCACGACGTTGAACATCCAGCACCTGGAGTCCCTCAAGGACGTCGTCGAGAAGATCACCGGCACGCCGCAGCACGACACCGTCCCCGACGACTTCGTGCGCCGCGCCGATCAGATCGAACTCGTCGACATGCCCCCGGACGCGCTGCGCCGCCGCATGGCCCACGGCGACATCCACCCGCCCGAGCGCATCGACGCGGCCCTCGGCCACTACTTCCGCGAGGACAACCTCGCCGCCCTGCGCGAACTCGCCCTGCTGTGGCTGGCCGACCGCGTCGACGAGAAGTTGCGCGCCGAACGCCGTACGCCCGATGCGTGGGCACGCCGTACGCCCGACGCGTGGGGACGCCGTACGCCCGACGCGTGGCGGGCCCGGGAGCGCGTCGTCGTCGCGCTCCCCGGCGGCTCCGAGGGCGAGACCCTGATCCGCCGTGCGGCCAGGATCGCCGACCGGGCCGCGCACGGGGCGCTGCTCGCCGTCCACGTCGTACGCAGCGACGGCCTCGCGGCGGGTTCCTCGCACGGCGCGCTGGCCAGGCAGCGGCAGCTCGTGGAGCGCCTGGGCGGTACGTACCACTCGGTCGTCGGGGGCCGGGTGCCGTCCGCGCTGGTTGAGTTCGCGCGGGCGGAGAACGCCACGCAGGTGGTGCTGGGCACCAGCAGGAGGGGCAGGCTGGAGCGGTTCCTCACCGGCCGGGGCATCGGCGACACCACGGTCGCGCTCTGCGCGGACGTCGACATCGACGTACGCATGGTCGCCCACGAGCGCGCCGGGGGCGGCAGGCTGCTGCCCTCGCGCCGCCGGACCCTGCCGACGTCCCGGCTGGTCGCGGGGCCGGTCGCCGGGCTGGTCCTGCCCTTACTGCTGACCTTCCTCCTCGACCGGTTCCGGGGGACGCTGAACCTCACGAGTGAGGCGCTGCTGTACCTGGTGACGGTGCTGGGCGTCGCGTGCATCGGCGGGGTCGTCTCGGCGGTGGTCGGGGCCGTCACCGCGTCGCTGCTGCTCAACTACTGGTTCATACCGCCGAGGGGGCGGTTCACGGTCGCGGAGCCGGACAATCTGCTGGCGCTCGCCGGGTTCGTGGTGGTGGCCGGTACGGCTGCGGTCATGGCGGACCGCTCGCTGCGGCTGTCGCGGCGGGCGGCGCGGGCGACGGCGGAGGCCGAGACGATGTCGGCACTGGCCGGGAGCATCGTCCGGGGCGACCGGGCCATCGAGGCGCTGCTGACGCGGGCGCGGGAGACGTTCGGGGTGGCGTCGGCCGAGCTGGTGGAGGCGGGTGTGCCGCCGGCCGGGGGACGGGCGGTGCGGGACTGTGGCGCGATCACTCAAGTGCCGGTCGGTGAGGGCCTGTTGCTCGTCCTGTACGGCCGTACGCTCGACGCGGCGGAGCGCCGCGTCCTCACCGCCTTCGCGGCGCACGTCGCCGCCGCCGTCGAGCGGGACCGGCTCGCCGAGGCGGCGGCCGAGGCGGAACCCATCAAGGCCGCGGACCGGATGCGCACCGCGCTCCTGGCCGCCGTCAGCCACGACCTGCGGACCCCGTTGGCCGCGGGCTGGGCGGCCGTCGGCTCGCTGCGCAGCCCCGGCGTCGACTTCACCGCGGAGGAACGCGAGGAGCTGCTCGCCACCGCCGAGGAGTCCATGGCCCGACTCGGCCGCCTCATCGACAACCTCCTCGACATGAGCAGGCTCCAGGCGGGCGCGCTCACGCTGGCCCTGCGGCCGACCGCGTTCGGGGAGGTGCTGCCCGGCGCGCTGGACGGTCTGCTCACGGACCCGTCCCAGGTCGTGGCCACGGACCTGGCGTCGGCACCGGAGGTGCTCAGCGATCCGCCGCTGCTGGAACGGGTGATCGCCCACCTCGTCGCCAACGCCGTCCGTCACTCCCCGCCCGACCGCCCCGTACGCCTCTCCGCGAGCCGCCTCGCCGACCGGGTGGAACTGCGCGTCACCGACCGGGGCCCCGGGCTGCCTCCCAAGGACCGGGACCGGGTCTTCGTCCCCTTCCAGCGCCTGGGCGACACCGACAACACCAAGGGGGTGGGGCTGGGGCTCGCGCTGGCACGGGGGCTGACCGAGGCCATGGGAGGCACGCTGCTCCCGGAGGACACGCCGGGGGGCGGGCTCACGATGGTGGTGTCGTTGAGGGGTGCGGGTGCGGGTGCGGGTGCGGGTGCGGGTGCTGGTCCGGCTGCCGGTGCCGCTGCGGGCGTGAGCGCGTCGGCTGGCCCGTATGGGGCGCGTCAAGACCCGTAGGGGACGCGTCAAGAGGAGCACTGTGGGCGTCAGGGGCGCGTTAACGCAGGTCAAAGGGCGCTCAGGAGGGGCTTATCTCTTCCTGGGACGTACGGCGCAGGCCGCACGGCCCGGGTCGTGAGACCTGCCTCTACCCACCCACTCATTCAGGAGTCTGCGATGGCCGATCTGGCCTTCGTCGTGACCACGCTCGCGGTTTTCGCGTTGGTGGCACTCGTCGCCAAGGGGGTGACGAAGCTGTGACTGCCGAGAACATCGTCGGGCTCGTCGTAGCCGTCTCCCTGCTGGGTTATCTGATCCTCGCCCTTGTGTACCCGGAGAGGTTCTGAGCCCGTTATGTCTCCTGTGTTTGCCGGAGTCCTCCAACTCCTCGCGCTGATCGCCGCGTTGGCGCTCGCGTACCGCCCGCTCGGCGACTACATGGCCGGTGTCTACTCCTCCCCGAAGCATCTGCGGGTGGAGAAGTGGATCTACAAGGCGATCGGCGCCAACCCGTCCACGGAAATGCGGTGGCCCGCCTACCTGCGCGGTGTCCTCGGCTTCTCGCTGGTCAGCGTGCTCTTCCTCTACCTGATGCAGCGGGTGCAGGGCAGCCTGCCCGGCTCCCTCGGCTTCTCCTCGATCGACCCGGACCAGGCGTTCAACACCGCCGCGTCCTTCGTCGCGAACACCAACTGGCAGTCGTACTCCGGCGAGCAGGCCATGGGCCACGTCGTGCAGACCGGCGGGCTCGCGGTGCAGAACTTCGTGTCCGCGGCCGTCGGCATGGCCGTCGCCGCCGCCCTGGTACGGGGCTTCGCCCGCTCCCGCACCGGGGAACTGGGCAACTTCTGGGCCGACCTGGTGCGCGGCACGGTCCGCATCCTGCTCCCGATCTCCGTGATCGGCGCACTCGTCCTCGTCGCCTGCGGGGCGATCCAGAACTTCTCCGGCATTCACGAGGTCGGGCAGTTCACGGGCGGCACGCAGCAGTGGAACGGCGGTGCGGTCGCCTCGCAGGAGGTCATCAAGGAACTGGGCACCAACGGTGGCGGTTACTTCAACGCCAACTCCGCCCATCCCTTCGAGAACCCCGACGCGTTCTCCAACCTCTTCGAGGTCTTCCTGATCCTGGTGATCCCGTTCGCCCTGACCCGCACCTTCGGCAAGATGGTCGGCTCGGTCAAGCAGGGTTACGCGATCCTCGCGACGATGGCGACCATCTGGATCGGGTTCACCGCGCTGATGCTGTGGACGGAGTCCGCGCACCACGGACCGGCGTTCGACCTGGCCGGTGGCGCGATGGAAGGCAAGGAGACCCGGTTCGGGATCGGCGGCTCGGCGATCTTCTCCGTCGCCACGACGCTGACGTCGACCGGCGCGGTCAACTCCTTCCACTCCTCCAACACCGGCCTCGGCGGCGGGATCAACCTCCTGGGCATGCAGCTCGGCGAGATCGCCCCCGGCGGCGTCGGCTCCGGCCTGTACGGCATGCTGATCATGGCGGTCATCGCGGTGTTCATCGCCGGTCTCATGGTCGGCCGCACCCCGGAGTACCTGGGCAAGAAGATCGGCACCCGGCAGATCAAGTTCGCCGCCTGCTACATCCTCATCACGCCCGCCCTGGTCCTCGGATTCACCGCCGTCGCGATGGCGGTGGACGGTCCCAGCGATTCGATGCTGAACTCCGGGGCGCACGGCTTCTCCGAGATCCTCTACGCCTACACCTCCGGCGCGAACAACAACGGCTCCGCCTTCGGCGGCCTCAGTGCCGACACCACCTGGTTCAACTCCACCATCGGGATCGCGATGCTGCTGGGCCGCTTCCTGCCGATGGTCTTCGTCCTCGCGCTGGCCGGATCGCTGGCGGAGCAGACCCCGGTACCGGAGACGGCGGGCACGCTGCGTACGCAGAAGCCGCTGTTCACGGGCCTGCTGGTCGGCACCATCATGATCATCACCGGTCTCACCTACTTCCCCGCGCTCGCGCTGGGACCGCTTGCCGAAGGGCTCGCATCATGAGCACACCTACTGTGACCCGGGCCCCGCACCCGGATGTTCCCACTGGTCACAAGCCCGAGAGCGGCAGGGTGGGCGGGGGCCTCTTCGACCCGAAGCAGCTCCTGAAGTCCTTCCCCGACGCGATCCGCAAGCTCGACCCCCGGGTGATGATCAAGTCCCCGGTGATGTTCGTGGTCGAGATCGGGTCGGTACTGACCACGGTCTTCGCGATCATGAATCCCGGTGACTGGTTCGGCTGGGCGATCACCGCCTGGCTCTGGCTGACCACGATCTTCGCCAACCTCGCCGAAGCCGTCGCCGAGGGGCGCGGCAAGGCGCAGGCCGACACCCTGCGCAAGGCCAAGACCGACACCGTCGCCCGCAGGATGAACGGGTCGCACGAGGAGCGCGTGCCCGGCACCGACCTGCGCATCGGCGACCTGGTCGTCTGCGAGGCGGGGGACGTCATCCCCGGTGACGGAGACGTGGTCGAGGGCGTCGCCTCGGTCGACGAGTCCGCCATCACCGGCGAGTCCGCCCCCGTCATCCGCGAGTCGGGCGGCGACCGCTGTGCCGTCACCGGCGGCACGAAGGTCCTCTCCGACCGTGTCGTCATCAAGATCACGACGAAGCCGGGCGAGACCTTCATCGACCGGATGATCAACCTGGTCGAGGGTGCGGCCCGGCAGAAGACGCCCAACGAGATCGCGCTGAACATCCTGCTCGCGTCCCTCACCATCGTCTTCCTGCTGGCCGTCGTCACCCTCCAGCCGTTCGCCACGTACGCCGGCGCCGCGCAGTCGATGATCGTGCTGGTCGCGCTTCTCGTCTGCCTCATCCCGACCACCATCGGGGCGCTGCTCTCCGCGATCGGCATCGCGGGCATGGACCGGCTGGTCCAGCGCAACGTCCTGGCCATGTCCGGGCGGGCGGTCGAAGCGGCGGGCGACGTGTCGACACTGCTGCTCGACAAGACCGGCACCATCACCCTCGGCAACCGCCAGGCGGCGGAGTTCCTGCCCGTACGAGGAGTGACCGAGGCCGAGGTGGCGGACGCCGCCCAGCTCTCCTCGCTCTCCGACGAGACTCCCGAGGGCCGTTCCATCGTCGTACTGGCGAAGGAGAAGTACGGGCTGCGCGAGCGTCACCAGGGCGAGCTGGTCGGAGCCGAGTGGGTGGCGTTCACCGCCCAGACCCGGATGTCGGGTGTGGACGTGGACGGACGCAAGGTGCGCAAGGGCGCGACCGGATCGGTCGCGGCCTGGGTGAAGGAGCAGGGCGGCCGTGTCGCCGACGACGCGCAGGAACTCACCGACCGGATTTCCCAGGCTGGTGGCACGCCGCTGCTGGTGGCTGTGGAAGACGCTGACGGCGCGCGCGTCCTCGGTGTCATCCACCTCAAGGACGTCGTCAAGGAAGGCATGCGCGAGCGGTTCGACGAGCTCCGCCGGATGGGCATCAAGACGGTCATGATCACGGGTGACAACCCGCTGACCGCCAAGGCCATCGCCGAAGAGGCAGGCGTGGACGACTTCCTCGCCGAGGCCACTCCCGAGGACAAGATGGCGCTGATCAAGCGGGAGCAGGCCGGGGGCAAGCTGGTCGCGATGACGGGAGACGGCACCAACGACGCTCCCGCCCTGGCTCAGGCGGACGTCGGCGTGGCGATGAACACCGGGACCTCGGCCGCGAAGGAGGCCGGGAACATGGTGGACCTGGACTCCAATCCGACCAAGCTCATCGAGATCGTCGAGATCGGCAAGCAACTCCTCATCACCCGGGGCGCGTTGACGACATTCTCGATCGCCAACGACGTCGCGAAGTACTTCGCGATCATCCCCGCGATGTTCGCCGTGGTCTACCCGGGCCTGGACAAGCTCAACGTCATGGGCCTGTCCTCCCCGCAGTCCGCGATCCTCGCCGCGGTCATCTTCAACGCGCTGATCATCATCGCGCTGGTCCCGCTCGCCCTGAAGGGCGTCCAGTACCGGCCGATGAGCGCGGACCGGATGCTCCGCCGCAACATCGGGATCTACGGAATCGGGGGCCTGGTCGCCCCGTTCATCGGCATCAAGATCATTGACCTGCTCCTCTCCCTCATCCCCGGGCTGCGTTAACCAGAAAGCGTGCTGATCACGTCATGAACAACTCCGTAGGAAACACTGGCCGGTTGCTGCTGGCGGGCCTGCGCGCGCTGATCGTCCTGACGATCGTGTGCGGTGTGATCTACCCGCTCGCGGTCACCGGCATCGCCCAGGCCGCCTTCTCCGACAAGGCCAACGGTTCCGAGATCAAGGACCCCGCGACCGGCAAGGCCGTCGGCTCCGAGCTGATCGGCCAGAGCTACAACCTGCCGCTGAAGAACCCGGACGACCCGGAGGAATCCCCGAAGGCGGACCTGCGCTGGTTCCAGCCGCGTCCCTCCAACGGTCTGGGTGCCAACAGCGTCAACACCCAGTACAAGCTGATCCTCTCCGGCGCGACCAACCTCTCCGGCGACAGCGGTGCGGTGGACGGCAGGTGCCCGGCCAAGCTGTCCGACTACACGACCGAGGACGAGCAGGGCACCCTCTGCTACAAGGTGCTCTCCGCCCGGCAGGCCGTCATCCAGGACAACTCGGTGAGCGGCTACACGGTCAAGCCGTCCGACATCCCCGCCGAGGCGGTCACCTCCTCCGGCTCCGGCCTGGACCCGCACATCTCCCCGGCCTACGCCGCCCTCCAGTCCCACCGGGTCGCGGAGAAGAACAAGCTCGACGTCGCAGCCGTCGACAAGCTCGTCGCCGACAACACGGACAACCGCACCCTCGGCTTCCTCGGCGAGCCCCGCGTCAACGTCCTCAAGCTCAACCTCGCCCTCAAGTCCCTTGTGGCCAAGGGCTGATGGGCTTAACAACCGCACCGCGCGGCAGTGGGCGGGATCCCGTTCGCACGGGGTCCCGCCCACTGCCACCGTATCGACAGGAAGGTCGCACACCGATGAGCCGGGTGCTGGTGGTGGAGGACGACCCACAGCTCGTCCGGGCCCTCGTGATCAACCTCCAGGCGCGGGAGTTCGGGGTCGACGCCGCCCCCGACGGCGCCAGCGCGCTCCGCATCGCGGCGGCGCGCCAACCGGACGCGATCCTCCTGGACCTCGGACTGCCGGACATGGACGGCATAGACGTGATCAAGGCACTGCGCGCCTGGACCAAGGCACCCGTCCTCGTCCTCTCCGCCCGCCGCAGTTCGCCCGAGAAGATAGAGGCATTCGAAGCGGGAGCCGACGACTACCTCACCAAGCCGTTCAGCATGGACGAGCTGCTCGCCCGGCTCCGCGCGTCCCTCCGTCGTACGCATCCGGGCCGCGAGGCACCCGAGGAGGCGGCCGTCGTCGACACCGGCGACTTCTCCGTGAACCTGGTCGCCAAGAAGGTGAGCCGGGACGGACACGACGTACGGCTCACGCCCACCGAGTGGCAGCTCCTCGAAATACTGATCTGCAATCCGGGCAGGCTCATCTCCCAGCGCCGCCTCCTCCAGGACGTCTGGGGCCCCGCCCACGCCCGCAACACCAACTACCTCCGGGTCTACATGGCCCAGCTCCGGCGCAAGCTGGAGCCCGACCCCTCCCACCCCCGGTACCTCATCACCGAACCCGGCATGGGCTACCGCTTCGAGGCATGAGAGACACACCAAAGTCATGGGACGCGGCACGCGCGGCAAACTCAGGATCTACCTCGGTGCGGCACCCGGCGTCGGCAAGACGTACGCGATGCTCTCCGAAGCCCACCGCAGGGTCGAGCGCGGCACCGACTGCGTCGTCGCCTTCGTCGAACACCACAACCGCGCCCGTACGGAGACGATGCTGCACGGCCTCGAACAGGTCGAGCGGCGCGAACTCACCCACCGGGGCGCGGTGTTCACCGAGATGGACGTCGACGAGGTCCTCAGCCGCCGCCCCGCCGTCGCCCTCGTCGACGAACTCGCCCACACCAACGTCCCCGGCTGCCGCAACGCCAAGCGCTGGCAGGACGTCGAGGAACTCCTCGCCGCCGGCATCGACGTCGTCTCCGCCGTCAACATCCAGCACCTGGAGTCCCTCGGCGACGTCGTCGAGTCGATAACAGGAGTGCGCCAGCGCGAGACCGTCCCCGACGAGGTGGTCCGCCGCGCCGACCAGATCGAACTGGTCGACATGTCACCGCAGGCCCTGCGCCGCCGCATGGCGCACGGCAACATCTACCGGCCCGACAGGATCGACGCCGCGCTCTCCCACTACTTCCGGCCCGGAAACCTCACCGCCCTGCGGGAGTTGGCGCTCCTGTGGACCGCCGACCGGGTCGACGAGTACCTCCAGGAGTACCGGACCGACCACCAGGTCTCGACGATCTGGGGTTCCCGCGAACGCATCGTCGTCGGCCTCACCGGCGGCCCCGAGGGCCGCACCCTCGTCCGGCGTGCCGTCCGCCTCGCCGAGAAGGGCGCGGGCGGCGAGGTCCTGGCCGTCTACATCGGCCGCAGCGACGGCCTCACCGCCGCCTCACCCAAGGAACTCGCCGTCCAGCGCACCCTGGTGGAGGAACTCGGCGGCACCTTCCACCACGTGATCGGCGACGACGTTCCGGCCTCCCTGCTGGAGTTCGCACGCGGCGTCAACGCCACCCAGATCGTGCTGGGGGTCAGCCGCCGAAGGACCTGGCAGTACGTGCTGGGGCCCGGCGTCAGCTCCACCGTCGCCCGCGAATCCGGCCCCGACCTCGACGTGCACATCGTCACCCACGACGAGGCAGGGGCAGGCCGCCACCGACCCCTGCCCACCGCGCGAGGCGCCCGCCTCGGCCGCCACCGCACCCTCTGGGGCTGGCTCACCGGCCTCGGCGGACCGGCCCTCCTCACCCTCCTCCTCAGCGACTTCGCGCCCGAAGTCGGCCTCGCCAACGACATGTTGCTGTACCTGACCGTGACGATCGCCGCCGCGCTGCTCGGCGGACTGCTGCCCGCGCTCGCCTCGGCGGTCGTCGGCACCCTCCTCCTGAACTGGTTCTTCACCCCGCCCATCGGGAAGCTGACCATCAGCGACCCCAAGAACATCGTCGCCCTCGCCGTCTTCGTCACGATCGCCTTCGCGGTCGCCTCCGTCGTCGACCTCGCCGCCCGCCGCACCCACCAAGCGGCCCGGCTGCGCACCGAGTCGGAGATCCTCTCCTTCCTCGCGGGCAGCGTCCTGCGCGGCGAGACGACACTCGACGCCCTGCTGGAACGCGTCCGGGAGACCTTCGGCATGGAGTCCGTGGCCCTCCTGGAACGGGAGAGCGACGTCGAGCCCTGGACCTGCGTCGGCAGCACGGGCCCCGCCCCCGCCGAACGCCCCGAGGCCGCCGACGTCGAAATGCCCGTCGGCGACCACCTCGCGCTCGCCCTCTCCGGGCGGGTCCTCCCGGCCGAGGACCGGCGCGTCCTGGGCGCTTTCGCCGCCCAGGCCGTCGTCGTACTGGACCGTCAACGCCTGGTCGGCCAGGCCGAGGACGCCCGCCGCCAGGCCCAGGACAACAAGATCCGCACCTCACTCCTCGCCGCCGTCAGTCACGACCTGCGCACCCCGCTCGCCGCCATCAAGGCCGCCGTCACCTCCCTGCGCTCCGACGACGTCGCCTTCTCGGCGGCGGACGAGGCGGAACTCCTCGCGGGCATCGAAGCGGGCGCCGACCGCCTCGACCACCTGGTCGGCAACCTCCTCGACATGTCCCGCCTCCAGACCGGCACCGTCACCCCGCTGATCCGCACCGTCGACCTCGACGAGGTCGTCCCCATGGCGCTCGTCGGCATCCCCGACGGCAGCGTCCTCCTGGACGTTCCGGAGAGCCTCCCCATGGTCCGGGTCGACAAGGGCCTGCTGGAGAGGGTCGTCGCCAACGTCGTCGAGAACGCCGTCAAGTACAGCCCCGACGACACCCCGGTGCTCGTCGCGGCCAGCGCCCTCGCCGACCGCGTCGAACTCCGCGTGACCGACCGGGGCCCCGGCGTCCCCGACGAGGCCAAGGACCGTATCTTCGAGGCTTTCCAGCGGTACGGGGACAGCCCGCGCGGCGCCGGAGTCGGCCTGGGCCTCGCGGTCGCGCGGGGCTTCGTCGAGGCGATGGACGGCACGCTCAGCGCGGAGGACACTCCCGGCGGCGGCCTCACCATGGTCCTCAGCCTGCGCACCGAACCGGGCGTCCACCGGCCCGGCCGGACCTCGGCCGTCGAGGGCGCGGTGTGACCCGTCAGCTCTGGTGGGGGCTGGGATCACTGCCGGGGGCTCCGCCCCCGGACCCCTGGCCCGCCTTCGGCGGGATGAGTCCCCTACCCCGCCCCTTCACCTCAAGCGCTCGCCGCGCGGCTGTCTCGGATGCGTGCGGTGCGTCGTGGTTGCTCGCGCAGTTCCCCGCGCCCCTGGAGGGAGGGCTGCTTCGCAGGCTCAGCAGGTACTTCGCGGTGAGAGCCACGCCCGGGTCGTCGTCCGTGGACAGGTCCGCGAGGGCGCGGGATGCCGTGGGGCCCGGGATGTCCGCGAGGGCCTGGGTGAGGCGTCTGCGGGCGGGCGGGTTCTTGGCGGTGCGGGCCAAGCGGTCGACGAAGCCCGTGGCGATGTGGTCCGCCGGGGAGGGTGCGTCCGTCAGGGAGGGGGCGTCCTCCTCGGCGGTGTGGGTCGCGAGGGCGCTGAGCGCGTCGGCCGCGTCCACGTCGTTCATGCCCCGGACGACCATGTCGAGCAGGATCGGGACCGCGTCGGTCACGCCCCGCGTCCCGAGTGCGAGCGCGGCGGTCCCCCGGACCGCGAGATCGGGGTGCGTGAGGGCGCTCCTCAGTACATCGGTCACCTCGCGGTCCGGGATCGCGGCGAGAGCCTGCACGGCACGCTTGCGCACCCTGGCCGACGTCGCGCCGAGCCCCTCTTCCAGCAGGGCCGACACGCTCCGGCCCGACCGTGCCAGGGCCCAGCGCAGAGCGCCCGCCACATTCGGTTCCGGCTCGCTGAGCAATGCCTCGACCAGAGCCTCCACCGGCACCGGCACCTCCTCGGTGGAGGAGAGCGCGGCGCTCTGGCGTCTGGCGGGGTTCGTCGAACCGAGGGCCTGGAGCATCGCCGTGGTCTGGAGGACGTCCTCCCAGCCCGCCGGTTCCGCGGCGTCGATCCGGCTCAGCCGGTTGAGCAGCTCGGTCTCGGCGGCGATGCGTGCGCGGGTCTGGCGGATGAGGTCGGCGACGAGGTCGGACGGGGTGAAGGCCGGGTCGTCCAGGGCACGGCCGACGTCCCGCAGCGACAGCCCCAGCGACCGCAGGCTCTCGATGTGGAAGACCCGCCGGATGTCTTCGCCGGAGTACTCCCGGTAGCCCGCGGCACTGCGCTCCGAGGGGCGCACCAGGCCGAGCGACTCGTAGTGCCGGAGCATGCGGGCGCTGACCCCGGACCTCCGCGCCACCTCACCGATCAGCACTGTTCTTATTCCTCCGTACGGCCCGGGCCCAGCATCGCCACCCGCTTGGCCTCCTCGATCGCGGACTCGAACCCGGCCTCCGGGTCCCGCAGCAGCCGCTCCGTGGCGAGCGCGTGTGCACGTACGGCGGGGTCGGCAGGCGAGCCCGCCGCGTGCAGGACCGGCACGATCACCTCGCCGAGGTCCACCAGCGCCCGGCTCAGGCTCAGCTGCGTCGCGTGCGGGCCCCGCCCGAGCTGTGTCGACAGTACTGCGGCCAGTCCGGGCTTCTCGTCCTCCGGCACGAGCACGACCGCCGCCCGCCACGCACTGCGCGCGACCTCGTCGTCGGCGTCGGACAGCAGCGCCCGGGAGATCGCGGGCCACGCCGTACGGTCCCCGATCTTGGAGAGGGTGTGCAGGGACTGGCTGCGTGCCTGCGCGGCCTCACAGCGGAGTGCGCCGACGAGTGCGGGGAGGGTCAGGGTGGGCGAGTGGCGGGTCAGTGCCCAGGTCAGCATCTCGCGGACCTGGAAGTCGGGCTCGACCGCGCAGCGCTCGACGAGCGTGCCGACGAAGCGGGGGTCGGGGGCCGTGCCGACGGCCATCGTCGCCCGCAGCCGCACCGAGGCACGGTCGTCCAGCAGTGCGCGGAGCGCCCGCTCGACCTTGATGTCGTGTGTGGTCTGTGCGGTCTGTGATTCCTGTTCCGCCATGGTCATCGGGACCACCTCCTCGACCACAGTGAAGACCTTGTCACCGTGTCAAGGTCAAGCGGAACGGGGGCATAACCTGTCTCGGGGTCCGACAGGAAGACTTGTCGATGGGGTGCCATGACAGTTAGGCTTGTCGTATGGATGACATCGTGGCTGTCCCGACCCCCGACAAGAACGACCCCGACTTCTGGGCCGCCCTCGCGGCCCAGGTCGAGCCCGCCTGGGTCGATCCCACCCTGGACGACTCGCTGGCCATGGACGACAAGGTGCTCGACGCCGTCCGTGCGCTCGCGCGGGGCATCTCGACGCGCGCCGCCGCCTACCGGGCCGCCGGGAAGGAGTTCGATCCCGTGCTCATGGCCGCGCCCGACGTGCAGCTGGCGATGCTGCGTGCGCTGTACGAGGCCAAGCAGTCCGTCGACCGGCTGGCGGAGAGCGCGGCGACGGCAGCGGGGCGGAGTGGGGCAACGTACGTCCAACTGGGTTCGGCCTGGGGCGGGTTGAAGCGGCAGTCGGCTCGACTGAAGTGGCCGCACGCGGTGGTGAAGAGGTCCGCCGGGGAGTCCGTTCCGCTCGCGTACGCGGGGGGCAGCGCCGTCATTCATCACGACCCGGACGCCCATGCGTGGTGGTACGCGGCCACCGGGGCGGACCGGTCGGAGGAGGAGTCCGGGGCGGTGTACGCCACCTCGGCGGAGACCATCGCGCGGGCGACGGAGTTCCTCTTGGCGCACGCGGAGATCAGGGGGGACTGACCCTCATGACGCGCGGTCGGGCCCGGTGGGGAAGGTGCGTGCGCAGCTCTCCTCCACCGTGTCCGCGAAGGCCCGCGCCAGTGGGGGCAGCGCCTCCCAGCGGCGGACCGCCCAGCCCGTGCGGAGCGGAGGCAGCTCGGGGAGCGGGATCAGACGCAGCCGGGGGTGGGCGGGGCCGTGCCAGGCGGGGAGGTCGGGGACGACGGCGTGGCCCAGGCCGAGTTCGGCGAGCAGGATCGCGGTGTCCCAGTCGGCGACGCTGGTGTCCGAGACGGGCTCGATGCCGGACGTCGTGAACCAGGCGTCCAGGCGGGAGCGGGAAGTGGTGTTCTCGGGCAGGGCGATCAGGCGGATGTCCTTCAAGTCGGCTGTGGTCACCGTGGACTTGGCGGCGATGGGGTCGTCCGTGGCGACGGCCAGCACCCAGGGGAGAGCGACTACGGGACGCTGCTCGATGCTCCGGACGGGCTCCCCCAAGGTGATCCAGGCCAGGTCGAGGCCGCCCGCGAGGAGCGCGTCGAAGCAGTCCCGGCTGGAGGTAGCCGTCCTGAACTCAAGTCTGACACCGGGGAATTGCTGGCGAAAGTCGACCACGGCCTCGGACATGAAGTGCCGGACCGTGGTCCCGCCGGTGGTGATCCGTATCGAACCGCCCTCGCCGCGCGCCAGTTCGCGCAGTCGGCGTACGGCGTGATCGATGTCGCCCAGGCTGCCCGCCGCCGCGGCGTTCAGGAGCCTGCCCGCCGGTGTGGGCTCCACCCCGCGCGGAAGGCGTTCCAGGAGGGCGAGGCCGGTTTCGCGCTCCAGGCGCTTGACGTGCTGGCTCACCGCGGACTGCGTGCAGGACAGCTCGCGGGCGACGGCGCTGAGACTGCCGGTGCGGCACACGGCGACGAAGACGCGGAGGTCGTCGAGGGTCATGGAAGGTGAAGCTACAGCTTGGGAGGTGGTGAGGAAACCCTAGGATTGACTGGGGGTTGGGGGCGAGGGACGATTTCTCGCAGGGCCCGAGGCGGCAACCCGGCCGGTTCCGCGGACTGTTCTAGACGGTGGGCGGGGCCGGTCGGGTGCCGACCGATTCGTGCGCGAGCCGTGACGTGGTGATGTCCGGGAGGGAAGCTGCCGATGAGACACGACGCCGAACGTGCCGTGTGCCGACTCCTGCACGAGCAGGGTGCGGCCACTCTTCCCCACCCCGGCGGCACCCTCCTCGCCCACCTCGACCGCGTACGGGGGCAGCTTGCCGAGTGGGGGGCTCGGCCCGCGCTCCGGATCGCGGGCCTGTGCCATGCGGCGTACGGCACCGACGGCTTCGCCGCCGCCCTGCTCCCGCTCGATCAGCGGGTACGGCTGAGGGACGCGGCCGGTTCCGAGGCCGAGGCCGTCGTCTACTTCTACGCGAGCTGTGACCGGCAGGCCGTGTATCCGGTGTTCGCCGATCCCGGCATGCGCTTCACGGACCGCTTCACCGGTCTCAGCCGGGTCCCCGCCCTCCAGGAGAAGCGGGACTTCGCGGAACTCACCGCCGCCAACGAACTCGACATCGCACGGGTCGATGCCGCGTTCCGGGAACGTCACGGGCCTCAACTCCTCGTTCTCTTCCACCGGTTCGGGGAGCTGCTGAGCCCCGGGGCCCGGCGGGGATGCGCCGAAGTGCTGGGGCGGGCGGACTTGGGCACGGACGGGAAGCGTCGGCCGGAGGGGGCGTGACCACCCGCAGTCCCCTCCGGCCGACTCGCCCACGAATTAGTTCAGTTCACCCCGTACGGTACGAGCCGCCGTCACCAGGTTCTCCAGCGACGCGCGCGTCTCCGGCCAGCCCCGGGTCTTCAGGCCGCAGTCCGGATTGACCCACAGCCGCTGGGGCGGGATCGCCTCAAGTCCCTTGCGGAGCAGGGCCGCCGCCTCCTCGGCGGAGGGGATGCGCGGGGAGTGGATGTCGTAGACGCCGGGACCCGCCTCGCGGGGGTAGCCGTGCTCGGCGAGTTCGCGGGCCACCTGCATGTGCGAGCGGGCCGCCTCCAGGCTGATCACGTCCGCGTCGAGGTCGTCGATGGCCTGCACGATGTCACCGAACTCGGCGTAGCACATGTGGGTGTGGATCTGGGTGTCCGGGCGTACGCCGCTGGTCGTGAGGCGGAAGGACTCCGTCGCCCAGCCGAGGTAGGAGGCGTGGTCGGCGGCGCGCAGCGGGAGCGTTTCGCGCAGGGCGGGTTCGTCGACCTGGATGACGGAAGTCCCGGCCGCCTCCAGGTCGTTGACCTCGTCGCGCAGGGCGAGCGCGACCTGGCGTGCGGTGTCGCCGAGCGGCTGGTCGTCCCGTACGAAGGACCAGGCGAGCATCGTCACCGGGCCGGTCAGCATGCCCTTCACCGGTCGGTCCGTGAGCGAGTTCGCGTACGACGTCCAGCGTACGGTCATCGGCTCGGGGCGCGAGATGTCGCCCGCGAGGACGGGCGGCCGGACGTAGCGGGTGCCGTACGACTGGACCCAGCCGTGCTGGGTCGCCAGGTAGCCGGTGAGCTGTTCGGCGAAGTACTGCACCATGTCGTTGCGCTCGGGCTCGCCGTGCACCAGGACGTCGATTCCGGCCTTCTCCTGGAAGGCGAGGACATCGCGGATCTCGGACGCGATCCGCTCCTCGTAGCCCGCCGTGTCGATCCGTCCGGCGCGCAGGTCGGCGCGGGCGGTGCGGAGTTCCGTGGTCTGGGGGAAGGACCCGATGGTGGTGGTGGGGAGGAGCGGGAGGTTCAGGTGGGTGCGCTGGGCTGCCGTCCGCTGCTCGTACGGGGCGGAGCGGCGGCCGTCCGCGTCGGTGACGGCGTCCACGCGGGCCCGGACGGCCGGGTCGCGGGTGATGGGGGAGTTGGCACGGGAGGCCAAGTCGGCCCGGTTCGCGGCCAGTTCGGCGGCGATGGCGGACGTTCCCTGGGTGAGTCCCCTGGCGAGCGTGACGATCTCCGTCGTCTTCTGCCGGGCGAAGGCCAGCCAGCGCCGGATCTCCCGGTTGACGTCGCGCTCGGCGGAAGCGTCGAGGGGAACGTGCAGGAGGGAGCAGGAGGCGGCCACGTCGACGCGGTCGGCGAGGCCGAGGAGGGTGCCCAGGGTGGTGAGGGACTTCTCGAAGTCGTTGATCCAGATGTTGCGGCCGTCGACGACGCCCGCGACCAGGCGCTTGCCGGGCAGGCCGCCGACGGCGGCCAGCGCGTCGAGGTTGGCGGCGGCGGACTCCGTGAAGTCGAGCGCGAGGCCCTCGACCGGTGCCTTGGCGAGGACGGGCAGCGCGTCACCGAGACGGTCGAAGTAGGAGGCGAGGAGGAGTTGCGGCCGGTCGGTGAGCGAACCGAGGTCGCGGTACGCGCGGGCGGTGGCGTTCAGTTCGGCAGGGGTGCGGTCCTGGACCAGGGCGGGCTCGTCGAGCTGCACCCACTCGGCCCCGGCGGCCCGCAGGTCCGCGAGGACTTCGGCGTACACGGGGAGGAGGCGGTCGAGGAGGGTGAGCGGTTCGAAGTCGGCGGCCACCCCCGGGGCGGGCTTCGCCAGGAGGAGGTACGTGATGGGGCCGACCAGTACCGGGCGTGCGGTGAGGCCGAGACCGAGGGCTTCGGCGAGCTCGCCGACCTGCTTGGTGGAGTCTGCCGTGAAGACGGTGTCCGGCCCCAGCTCGGGTACCAGGTAGTGGTAGTTGGTGTCGAACCACTTGGTCATTTCGAGCGGTGCGACGTCCTGGTTTCCGCGTGCCATGGCGAAGTAGCCGTCGAGGGAGCCGGTGGCGACGGCCTCGCGGTGGCGGGCGGGGATCGCGCCGACCATGACGCTGGTGTCCAGGACGTGGTCGTAGTACGAGAAGTCGCCGGTGGGCACCTCGTGGAGGCCCGCCTCGGCCAACTGCTCCCAGTTCGTGCGGCGCAGGGCCCGGGCGGTCTCCTTCAGGGCGTCGGCGGTGACCTTGCCCTTCCAGTAGCCCTCGATCGCCTTCTTGAGTTCGCGGTTCCGGCCCTGGCGGGGATAGCCGTACACGGTGGCCCGTGCTGCCCCGGCTGCGGACTTCGAGGTCGTGGAACTCGACGCCACGGAAGGTGTCACGGAACTTGTCGCGGAATCGGTCACGGAACTTGTCACGGAAATCTCCTTCGCGAGATGACTCCTGAGAATCCCGGAGGACGACACGGGCGCGAAGGGATGACGAGATCGGGCGGAGACCGGACGGCACCCGTTACGGGTGCGGTCCTCCGCCTGATGTGTACGCCGACCCGCCCACGAGGTCACCGGGATTGTCCGTACGCGATGGGTCACGTACGGGCGACGGGCAGGTCTTCGGACTCGCGGGCACGCCTGCCGATCCGTCTGGCAGACACCTACCGGCCGTCGCTTCCCAGGTCCGTCAGGACCCAGTGCGTATGACGGCTGTCGTTCCCACTCACCGCTGCGGGGCAGTCCCGGATTCCCACCGGGTTCCCTCTTACGACGCGCCTGCCTGGCGGGCAGGGCGAACCAGTTGCACCAGACACACTAGTTCAGGGTGGGGCGTGCCGTCTGCCGGGCTTCGGTCCTGGTGCGGGCACGACGAACGGGCGGCCCTGGTGCGGGCCGCCCGTGGTGGACGAGTTGCGCCTGCTGAAGGCGGTCAGCGTCGGCCGAGGCTCCGGTCCAGTGCCCGGTACAGCTCGCCGTCCTCGGTGTCCGCGTCCAGCGACCAGGCCATCACGCCGCCGAGCCCCCGGGCCCGTACGTACGCGCCCTTCGTGGCGAGGACCAGCGGGTCGTCGTACGTCCACAGGGTCGTGCCGTCGAACAGCCAGGCGTGTCCGGCGAGCAGGTCGCGGTGGACCTCGAACTTGCCCTGCTGCACGAGGGGCTTGAGCTCCTTGTAGTCCGCGTAACCCGCTGCCCACTTGGCGGGGGCGGGGCCGGTCGCGGGCTTGCCGAGGCCGTTGCCGCCGCCGGTGACGCCGGTCCAGCCCTGACCGTAGAACGGCATGCCGACGACCAGCTTGCGGGCGGGGGCGCCGCGCTTCAGCCAGGACTCCACCGTGCCGTGCACGCTGAAGTCGTTCCGGGCGAAGAGTGCCGACTGCTGGGCGGTCTTCTTCTCGCCGCTGACGTGGAAGTCGTAGCCCTGGAGGTTGACGAAGTCGAAGTCCTTCATGATCTTGCGGACCTCGAAGCCCGCGTCGATCTTCTCGTCGGCGGTCGGCACGAACGCGGACAGCTCGTAGTGCTTGCGCTTCTGCTTGCCGTACGCGTCGAGCTGGTTGCGGAACTCCTTCACCAGGGCGGTGAAGTTCTGCTTGTCCTCGGGCCGGTAGACGGTGTCGGTGTCACCGGCGGAACCCGGCCACTCCCAGTCGATGTCGATGCCGTCGAAGACCCCGTCGGCCGCTCCGTCGCCGCCGCGTGCCCCGTCCTTGGGCAGGTTGCCCTTGATGTAGAGGTCGATGCAGGAGGAGACGAGGGCCTTGCGGGAAGCGGGGGTGAGGGCGGCGTCGGAGAAGTGCGTCGACCAGCTCCAACCGCCGAGGGAGACAAGGGCCTTGAGGCCCTTGTGCTTGGCCTTCAGCTCCTTGATCTGGTTGAAGTTCCCGGCCAGGGCCTGGGTGTCGGTGTCGGCCGTGCCGTCGACGGAGGTCGCGGCGTCCAGCGGGCGCTGGTAGTCGGCCCACGGGTCGCTCTCGCCCGGGACGGGCGTGAGGAAGCACTTGCCGCCCTTGTCGACGTTGCCGAAGGCGTAGTTGAGGTGGGTGAGGCGGGCTGCGGTGCCGCTGGTGTCCAGGTCCTGGACCTGGTAGTCGCGGCCGTAGACGCCCCACTGGGTGAAGTAGCCGACCCGGCGGAGGGCCGGCTTGTCGCCGTGCCCCGCCTGCTGGGCGGAGGCGGCAGCCGAATCCTCCGTCGCTGCCGGGGCGGCAGCGGCGGAGGGGGCCAGTGTGGCGAGGAGCGAAGTGACGCAGGCGGCGGCTATGAGAGCCGACCCTTTCAGGAGTCTTCGTCGCATGTGCGGACGCTATTGGTCTGGACCATGCAGGGTCAAGAGGTGGCCGTGCCGAGTTGCGGCGAGAGGGGTCCGCGCTCAGCGAAGCGGTGCGACGTGGCCGGGGCGACGGAAAGGGAGAGCTCCTCGGTGACCTCCGTGCTCGACCGGCCGAGCCCGATCGGAGGCCGAGGCCCCGGCGTCCTGAGATCAGGGGGTGCCGAGGAGTGTGCCCAGGGCCGATGCCAGGGTTTCGTACTCCTTCGGAGTGTTGTAGATCTGGCCACTGATGCGGATTCCGCCGCCGCCCGGCCAGGGCCAGATCAGGACGCGGAAGCCCAGGCGGCCCGCGATCTCCTCGCGGAGTGCGGTCGACTCCTGCGACGTCCTGGCGAACCCGGGAGGCAGCCGCAGGGAGCGCATCGGCAGGCGGTCGTCGTACGGCAGCGGGACCACGCCGGGGATGCGGGCGAGGAGCTCGGCCCCGTACGACACGAGCGTGCTGTTGTGACGGCGGACGCGTGCGGGGCCCAGCCGTGCCAGGAGTTCGAGGCCCTCGGGGGCGGCCAGCCAGCCGGTGTAGTCGACCGTGGCACGGTACTCCAGCGAGCGCGGGAAGCCGCGTTCCTCCTCCCAGGAGGGGATGGGCGCGGGGACGTGCGCGCGGAAGGGGGCCGCCACCGTCAGCAGGGCGCTGCCCGGTGGCGCGTAGCCCCACTTGTGCAGGTTCCCGAACCAGAAGTCGGGTTCCCCGGCAAGGGGTTCGGCGAGCGCACCCGGGGCGTGTGCGCCGTCGACGAGGGTGGTCACGCCGCGTTCGCGCAGGTCGGCGAGGAGCGCGGGAGTCGCGATGAAGCGTGCCGTGGGGGAGCTGATGTGGTCGAGTACGGCGACCCGGGTGCGGGGAGTGACCCCGGCCAGGACCGCCTTGCGTACCGCTTCCTCGTCGGGGAGCGACGGGTCGAGCGGGACGGTCACGACGCGGGCTCGGCGGGCGGCGGCGGCCACGACCGTGCCGTAGCCGTGGTCGGTGACCAGGATCTCGTCGTCCGGCCCCCAGCGCAGGCTGTCGAGCGCGAGGTTCGCCGCCTCGGTGGCGTTGGTGACGAGCGCCGCACCCTCGGGGTCGGTGCCCAGGTGGTGGGCGATCCGGGTCCTCGCCTCGGCTGTCCGGTCCGGCGCGCTGAGGAAGAAGGCGTCGGGGTCGGCGGCGGCCTCGTCGAGGAGCCGCCGGTGGGTCTCCGCGACGGGCGTCGGGACGGCCCCGAAGGAACCGTGGTTGAGGTGCGCCACGGAGGGGCCGAGCCGGAACAGCTCGGCACCCCCGGGGAAGGCGGAGGGGGACGTCATCGGACCTCGACGGTCACTGTGCGGCCCGGGGCGACCCGGGTACGGACGCTGCTGTACGTCACTCCGTCGATCACTTCGGTACGGGCGGGCTTGACCATGCCGTCGACCTTAAGCGTGCGGTGCGTGCCGCGGAAGCGGGCCTCCCAGGTGTAAGGGGTGGCGCCCGTGGTGTGGGTGAGGGTGGAGCGGCGGGCGGTGTCGTGGCGGAGGGTGAAGGCGGAGTCGCCGACGCGCAGGTCCTCGACGGCCAGCCACTGCATGCCGGAGGGGAGGCCGGAGTGGGTGGTGAGGGTGCGGGCGGGGGCGTTCGGGGCGACGCCCATCAGACCTTCGACGGTCTGGCCGACGAGGGAGAAGGAGACCTCGGGGTAGTCGCCGTTGGTGCCCTGGCGGGTGTTGACGTGCTGCACGTCCTTCTGCGCGTAGACGTGCTGCATCCACTTCCAGGCGGTGTCCGGGCGGTCGTTGGCGAAGAAGGTGTCGGGGAGGTAGGTGAGTGCTTCGATGTTGGTGGGGCGGTCGGGTCCCGAGGACTGGGCGTCGATGTAGTCGAGGTACGCCTCGCGGCGCTCGCCCGGAGCGACGATCCCCTTCATCGGCATGAACCAGCTGTTCTCCTTGCCCCAGCCGGTCAGCGCACGCCCGTCGGTGGTGTAACCGCGCACCATGTCCGCGCCCGAACCGCCGCCGCTCCAGGCGGTGTTGAAGTACGACTTGAGGTCGCGGGCCTTGCGGTCGAAGCGGGCCGCCGTCTTCTTGTCGCCCTTCGCGCGCGCCAGTGAGGCCACCGCCCGGTAGGCCCGGTACTGGGAGCCGATGGCGTCGCCGGACTCGGCGAGGGGTTCGTCGCTCTGTTCGTTGTAGCTGGCGACGCCCTGGAAGATGCCCTTGCCGGTGCCCTCGGCGACCTCGGCGCGGGGGCCGTTGTCCTTCTGGCCGTCGTGCAGCGTGACGAACTCCTCGGTGGCGTGCCGGTAGAAGTCCCACAGCGCCGGGTCGTCGAGGTAGGCGCGGTCGCCGCTCCAGCGGTACGCCTCCTCCGCCTTCTGTACGAGTTCGAAGACGGCGGGCACCTCGCGGACGAAGAGCCCGGGATTGCGGTAGTCGATGGACAGGGGCGTGCGGTTGTCGAAGTTGAGGGCCCAGACGGGGTAGTACCGGTGCTCGGGGGTGGCCGAGGCGGCGAAGGCGCGCAGCATCGCCTTGTTCTCGGCGTGCAGGCCCAGCACGCCCGCGCCCGCGAGCTGGTGGGCCATGTCGCGCGAGTAGTAGCCGCTGCGGTTGGCGTAACCGGCCCAGTAGGACGGGCCGTAGAGGGCGCTTCCGGTGCCGCCGGTCTGGCGTTCGTCGGCGTTGAGGGGGCCTTCGGTGCCGGGCAGGTGGACCCAGCTGTTGGCCTTCTTCGTGGCCCAGGCGAACATCTCGGCGACCCGGGGGTCGCTGGAGGTGACCTTGGGTCTGGCGGGTGCGGCGGGGGAGACCATCACGTCGTCGGCGTTGACCCAGCCATCGCCGGACTCGAAGGCGATCTCCAGGCGGTCGCCGGGCGACAGGTCGACGCTGCCGAGCGTGTGGCGGCGGTAGTTGGCGGCGGCGGGGAGCGCCTGGGAGACGACGACCGTGCCGTTGATCCGCAGGACGTACTTCCCGCCGGGGCCGCCGGTGGCGATCCACGCCGAGACGACGTACGCGCCCCGGCCGGTCGCCGTGACCGTCTGGGAGACCTTCCTTCCGCTGCCCGCGTCGAGGTAGGCGAGCCGCTTCCCGCTGTGCGGGTTGTTGGTGGCCGTGCCGGTGCCGGGGGTGAACTGCCAGGCGGAGCCGCCGAGTTCGAAGCCGGGGTCCCGGACCGTGAGGGGCTCTTGGCGGGGTGCCTCGGCGGCGGTCGCGGACTTCCCGCCGAGAGGGCCCAGCGGTGTGAGCGGGGCGAGCGCGGCGAGCAGCGCGACGGCGGACAGCAGCGTCATGCGGGAACGCGTCATCGGGTTCTCTCCCGGATTCGGGGTGGAGTCCGGGCGGGGGCGGCCCGGGACCTTGCCGGGCACGGAAGGCCCGGGGCAGCCGCACGCTAGCAACCCGTCCCGGCCGATTGCAATGAATCTGACAGTAGTTGAACGACGGCCAAGCTGAAAGTTTTCAGCGATGCATTGCAAGTAGGCCGATGTCGCTTGTAGTGTCCGGCTCCGTCGCCGCACGACGGCGACCCGTCACGACATGCGACGGTCGAAACTGGGGAGGGGCCACCATGGCCGACGTCGAAACGAACAACAGCACCGCACCGCAGGATCGTTCTCCGCAGGGCCGTTCTCCGCAGGGCCGGTTGGAGCGCAGGAGCGTCCTGCGTCTGGGCGGCGGCGCGATGGCCGCCGGACTCGCGGCCTTCGGCTCCCTCGGCCTGACCGGTTGCTCGGGCGACGGGGCGGGCGGACTCGACGGAGGGAGCGGCTCCGGCGCCAAGGGCGACCCGAAGAAGGGCAAGATCTCCGTCTGGTCCTGGCAGGGTCCCGCCGCCGAACTCAAGGCTCTCGTGCCGGAGTTCAACAAGACCCACCCCGGCATCGAGGTCACCGTCGAGGACATCGGCAACCCCGCCATCTGGGACAAGATCACCGCCGGAATGGCCGCCGGGGGCCAGGGGCTCGCCGACGTCCTGCACATCGGCGTCGACTACCTGCCCGGCTACGTCGAACGCTTTCCCGGCGGCCTCGCCGACCTCGCCCCGCTCGGCGCGGCCACGCACAAGGACGCCTTCGCCGCCGGCCTCTGGGGCACCGTCAGCCCCGACGGGAAGAAGGTCAACGCCCTCCCCTGGGAAGCGAATTCGGCCGGTTTCTACTACCGTGCCGACCTCTTCGAGAAGACCGGGGTCGACGCCGACGCACTCCAGACCTGGGACGAGACCATCGAGGCCGGAAAGAAGATCAAGGCCAAGACCGGCGCGCACCTCCTCGGCATCGACAAGCCCGCCTCCCAGCCCGACGCCGCCAACTTCTTCCAGACGCTCCTCCAGCTCCAGGGCGCCTTCTACTTCGACCTCGAAGGCCGCATCACCCTCGACTCGCCCGAGGCCGTCCGCGCGCTGACCCTCATCAAGACCATGAACGACGCGGGCCTGGTCAGCGACCTCGCGGGCGGCTGGAACGCCCTGATGAGCTCCCTGAAGAAGGGCACCAACGCCGTCGTCCCCTACCCCACCTGGTTCGGCGGCATCATCGAGGAGCAGGTCCCCGCCGAGTCCGGCAAGTGGAAGGTGCGGCTGCCGCCGGCCGTGCGGCGCGGCGGCACCACCGCCGCCACCGTCAACTCCACCCACCTCGCCGTCTCCGGAAGCAGCCAACACCAGTCCGCCGCCTGGGCGTTCGTCGAGTTCGCCCTCACCCGCCCCGCGTCCCAGGTGAAGATCTACCGGGGCAAGGGCATCGCCCCCGCCCTGATGAAGGCGTACGACGACAACGTCTTCCACGAGCCCTCGACGTTCTTCAGCGGCCAGCGCAAGGGCGAGGTCTTCCTCGCCGCCCTCAAGGCCCAGTCCCCGGCGGTCAACTACACCTCCGACTACGCGCGCGCCCTCAAGCTCGTCACCGACGCCCAGTCCAAGGTGCTCCTCAAGGGTGCGGAACCCGCGAAGGTGCTCGCCGAAGCCGCCGCCGACCTCGCCCGCCAGACGGGCCGGAAGGCCGCCAAGTGACCCTCGCACCACCGGTGGCGGCGACCGGTGCCCGGCGGAGCGGCGCCCCGGCCGCCCGCCGCAGGCGCCGCCCCAGCCCGGCCCCGTACCTCTTCGTCCTGCCCGCCCTGCTGCTCTTCGCGGCCTTCAAGCTGTACCCCATCGGCTGGTCCTTCGTGATGAGCCTGCACCGCAAGGTCGCCGGAGCGGACACCTTCGTCGGCGCGGACAACTACCTCCGCCTCCTCGACGACCCCCTCTTCTGGACCGCGCTGCGCAACACCGGCGTCATCCTCGCCGTCCAGGTACCGCTGATGCTCGCCCTCGCCACGGGACTCGCCGTCGCCCTCAACTCGACGCTCCTGCGCGGGCGTTCCGTCTTCCGGCTCGGCTTCTTCCTGCCGATGGTGACCGGCCTCGTCGCGTACGGCATCGCCTTCTCCGTCCTCCTCAACAAGGAGTACGGACTCGTCAACTGGCTCCTCAGCGGCCTCGGCATCGGCCCCGTGCCCTGGCTCACCGACGGCCTCTGGGCGCAGATCTCCCTGGGCCTCGCCCTGACCTGGCACTACACCGGCTACAACGCCGTCATCCTGCTCGCCAGGCTCCAGAACGTACCGAAGGAGCTGTACGACGCGGCATCCGTCGACGGCGCGGGAGCCTTCGCCGCCTTCCGGCACGTCACCCTGCCGGGGCTGCGACCGGCGCTCCTCCTCACCACCGTGCTCTCCACCATCGGCACCCTCCAGCTCTTCGACGAGCCGATGGTCCTCACCGGCGGCGGCCCCGACAACGCCACCCTCACCATCGGCGTCTACCTCTACCGCAACGCCTTCTCCTACTTCGACTTCGGGTACGCCTCCGCCCTCGCGTACGCGCTCACCGTGCTGATCGGGCTCCTCGGCCTGCTCCAGTTCCGCCTGCTGGGAGACAAGGGGAGCACGTCATGACGAACCGTCACCCCGGTCGCAGCATCTTGCTGACCTCCGGCCTCGCCATCGCCCTCGCCGTCGTGGCGATCCCCCTCTACTGGGTGCTGGTCGCCGCCACCCACAGCTCCGACGAGATCTTCGACAGCCCGCCGCCCCTGCTCCCCGGCACCAGCTTCCTCGACAACCTCAACACCCTTCAGCAGGAAGCCCACTTCGGGCAGGTCATCCTCAACTCCCTCGGCATCGCCACCGTGTACACCCTCCTCGCCGGAGCGGTCTGCACCCTCGCCGGATACGGCTTCGCCACCTATCGCTTCCGCGGCCGCGAGGCCCTGTTCGGGCTGCTCATGCTCGGGCTGATCGTCCCGGCGCAGATCACCCTCGTACCCCTGTTCCGTACGATGGCCGAGCTGCACTGGCTGAACACGTACCAGGCGGTCGTCCTCCCCAACCTGGCGCTGCCCTTCGGCATCTTCCTGATGCGTCAGTCCATGTCCGGACTGCCGAAGGAGCTCCTCGACTCGGGGCGGATCGACGGCTGCGGCGAGTTCCGGCTCTTCCTGCGCGTCGCGCTGCCGCCGATGCGCCCGGCCCTCGCCGCCCTCGCGATCTTCCTCTTCCTCTACCAGTGGAACGACTTCGTCTGGCCGCTCATCGTGCTGCGCGCGAGCACCTCGTTCACCATCCCGGTGGCGCTCGCCTCCCTCCAGGGGCTCGACGAGACCGACTACGGCGCCATCCTCGCCGGTACCGCCATCGCGGCCGTCCCCATGGCCGTGGTGTTCCTCGCCCTCCAGCGCCACTTCGTCTCCGGCCTGCTCGCGGGCGCCGTGAAGGAGTGACCGCGCCGTGGAGGAGTGAGCGCGCCGTGCAGGAATGACCGCGCCGTGCAGGACGACCAAGCCGTGAAGGAATGACCACCATGCACACGATCGACGAAGCCGCAGTGACCACCGCCCACGAGCCCTCCGCCCCCTTCGAGCCCCTCCTCGACGACGTGTCGATCGCGGTGCTCGCCACCGACGGAGGCCCCCGGCCCCGCTGGACCCTGATCCAACTCCCCAGCGGCACCCACATGTTGGAGGTACGGGCACCGGGCTCGCCCGTCGAGATCCGGCTCTCCGTGCCGCTGGGCGACGCCGTCGGCTACTGGCACCCGCAGGCCGCCTGGCGGCGCACCCTCGTCGCCGACTGGGAGGGCCGCGCCCGTGTCAGCCTCGTCAACGGGCCCGCCGCCGGCTGCCTCTACGAGCCCTCCGGCGCGACCCTCCTCACCTTCGCCGCCGCCGACCCGGCCACCGAGACCACCGTCCGCTTCGGGGTCTCCGAGGAGAACGACACCCATGTCGTCCACCTCCGCAGGCAGGCATCCACCGCCCCGCACCGCCTCCTCCTCGTGCCCCGCGCGCCCTCCGTCGCCGCCGCCCTGCGCCCGCTGCGCGACTGGTTCGCCACCACCCACCCGCCGATGCCGGTGCCCGACACGGCCCGGCGCCCCGTCTACTCCACCTGGTACGCCTTCAACCAGGACGTCACCGCCGCCGCCGTCGAGACACAGGCCGCCCTCGCCGCCGACCTCGGCTGCGGCGCGCTGATCCTCGACGACGGCTGGCAGCGGTACGGCAACGGGCGCGGCTACGCGGGCTGCGGCGACTGGGAGCCCGACCCCGCCAAGTTCCCCGCCCTCCCCGCCCACGTCGCGAGGGTCCGCGCCCAGGGCCTCGCCCACCTCGTCTGGGTCGCCCCCCTGCTCCTGGGCCCGGAGGCCGACTGCTTCGGCGCCTGGGCCACCGCCGCCCCCGCCCGGGCGACCGTGCCGGGAGCGTTCGTACTCGACCCCCGGCGGGCCGAGGTGCGCCGCCACGTCATCGACCTGTGCGTACGTCTCGTACGGGACAACGCACTCGACGGCCTGAAGATCGACTTCCTCGACCAGGCCCTCGTGTACGCGGGCGACGGCAAGGGAGACGTGGGCCTCGCCATGACGGAACTCCTCGCCGGGCTGCGGCGCGAGCTGGAGGCCGTGCGCCCCGACGTGCTGATCGAGCTGCGCCAGCCGTACGCGGGCCCCGGCATGACCCCGTACGGGAACATGCTCCGCTCCTTCGACTGTCCCGCCGACGCGGTCGCCAATCGGGTCCGCACCCTGGACACCTCGCTGCTCGCGGTGGGCGCGGTCGTCCACTCCGACATGGTGATGTGGTCGCACGGGGCCAGCGCGCAGACGGTCGCCCGGCAGCTGATCGGCGCGCTGCACTGCGTACCGCAGATCTCGGTACGGCTGGACCAGGTCCCGCAGGAACAGCTGGAGGTCGTACGGTTCTGGCTCGGCCAGTGGCGGCGCCACCGGGAACTGCTCCTCGACGGGCGGGTCGAGCCGGGGCGGCCGGACGAGCTGTACCCGGTGGTGTCGGCGGCGCGGGGCGACGAGTGCTGGGTGAGCGTGCACGGCGACCGGGTGGTGACGCTCGACTTCACCGCGTACCGCACCTTCCACCTGGTCAACGGCTCGGACCGGGACCGGCTGACGGTGGAGGTGGTCGGGGGAGCGGGTCCGGTGCGGGCTCGGGTGCAGGGACCTGACGGCCGTATGATGAATGATCCTCTGACGCACCTGCCGGAGGGGCCGTGCCTGCTGGCCGTCCCGCGCGGCGGTCTGGCCTCGCTCGCCCAGCCCCGTACGGCACCTACGGAAGGACCTCGATGAAGGTCGGGATCACCGACGTCGCAGCCCGCGCACGGGTCAGCGAGGCCACCGTCAGCCGGGTCATCAACCGGCGTCAGGGCGTGTCCCGCAAGACCAGGGAAGCCGTCGAGCAGGCCATGGCCGAACTCGGCTACGAACGGCAGACGCAAGGCCAACTGGTCGCGGTGGTAACGGAGTTCGTGTCGAACCCGTTCTTCGCGGACGTCGCCGAACGCATCGAGTCGGCGCTCGCCCCGCAGGGCCTGAAGACGGTCCTGTGCCCGGTGTTCCCGGGAGGCGTGCAGGAGCTGGACTTCCTCACCGCCCTCGTCGACAAGGGGGTCGCGGCGGTCGTGTTCCTGTCCGCGTCCAACACCGTGGAGGGCGCCGACACCGACAGCTACGAGCTGCTGCGTCAGCGGCGCGTTCCGTACGTCGGCGTCAACGGCGAGTTCGCCGACGGCGTGCCGGTGCCGGTCTTCTCCACGGACGACACGATCGCCGCCGAACTGGCCGTCGACCACCTGCACCGGCTCGGCCACCGCCGCATCGGCATGGCGTCGGGCCCCTCAGGCAACCGTCCGGCCGACCGCAGGGTGCGGGGCTTCGTGGACGCGCTGGCCCGGCGGGGCGCGGACGACGGCGAGAAGTGGGTGGTCCGGCAGTCGTACACCGTGGAGGGCGGGCAGGCCGCCGCCGCCTCGCTGGTGGCGCAGGGAGCGACGGCGATCGTCGCGGCGAGCGACTACATGGCGCTGGGCGCGGTCCGGGGGGTGCGGCGGCAGGGGTTGTCCGTGCCGGACGACGTCTCGGTCGTCGGGTACGACGGGTCCTCGATCACCGAGTTCACCGACCCGGCCCTGACGACGGTCCGCCAGCCCGCCGACCGGCTGGCGCTGGAGGTCAGCCGGAGCGTGCTGGCCCTGGTGAGCAACCGCGAAGTGCCCACCGGGGAGCTGCTGTTCGACCCGGAGCTGGTCATCCGGGCGTCGACGGGTCCGGTACGGGGCTGAGCCGAGCCGGTACGCGGCTGACGCGTGCGGTGCCGCCGGGTCACGGGTGGGGGCAGGAGCCTCCGGATCACGGGCGGGGGCAGGGGGCTTCCGGGTCCAGTACCTCGCGGGGCCGGACGGACGGGGCCGCACCCGAGACGGTGCCGGTGAGGCAGGTGGTGCTGCCCATCATGCGCATGTCCACGCTGAAGCCCGCCCCGGCGGCGGGCACGGCGCTGGACTCGACGTGGGTGCCCAGGTAGCCGCTCTTGACCAGGGCCTGCTTCACCTCGGCGGGGTCCTTGAGGCCCTTGACCGCCTTGGTGATGCGCTCGACGTGCGCCTTGGTGACGCACTGGAGCCCGGCCTCCTTCTTCGCCTCCGCCTTCTTGTCCTCCTCGGTCTCCTGGTAGGAGCCGGGGTTCAGCTCGTCGGGCGAGGGCGGCCCGCTGGGGATGGGCGGCAGCAGACGGGGGGACGTCGGCGGAGTGTCGGCCTCCGCACCCTTTTCACCTGCCGCGCCCTTGTTACCTGCCGCGCCCTTGTCACCTGCCGCACCCTTTTCGCCTTCCGCGCCCTCCTCCTCGGGGATCGGCGGTTCCTTGGGGAGGTCGGGGAAGCAGGGTTCGGCGACCTTGTTCAGGAACATCATGTAGGCGAGCGCAGCCTCGGACTCCGCAGGGCCGGGCTCGGAATCCGGCTTCTGAGCCGCTGCGGCGCCGACCGCCTTCGCGGGCTGGGGCTTCGCCGTCTGGCCGCTGCCGTCGGACGTGGTGGTGCCGCAGGCGGTGAGGGCCAGTGCGCACAGGGCGGTTGCGGCGACGAGGTAGGAGCGGCGGGTGCCGGGCGTTTGCTTCATGTGCACATCATGTGACCGTCCGGTGGGCGGCACGTGAGTACGGGTACTCAACTGTCCCTGGGTGTTTCTGGCGGCCCCCGGTAACCCGACCCCCTCTGCCGTTTGTGCAGGACGACCACGAGAGGGCCGACCTTTGGTCCTCCCGTACAAACCCCGCACCCGCGGTCTCCCTTAGCGTGGCTCCCATGAAGCTTGCCCTGCCGCCTGTGAGGAGCCGAAGGTGAACGCGGAACCGACGAGTGACCTGCCCGAGAGTCAGGCCGTGACACCGGAGGGCGGTCAACTCGCCCAGATGCTCGCCGACTTGGAGGAACTGGTCGTCTGCGAGTCCTTCTCGGCCGACCTCGAAGCCGTCGCCCGCAGTGCGGACGTCGTCGCCGCGCAGGGGGCCAGGTACCTCGGGGCCGAACCCGAGCGGATCGTCGTCGACGGCGTGACGCACCTGCGGTGGACGTTCGGCACCCCGCGCGTCCTGCTGCTCGGCCACCACGACACGGTGTGGCCGATGGGCTCTCTGACCACCCACCCGTGGTCCGTCACCGACGGCATCGTGCGCGGTCCCGGCGTCTTCGACATGAAGGCGGGCCTGGTGATGACCTTCCACGCCCTGGCCTCGCTGCCCTCCCTCGACGGGATCTGCGTACTGATCACCGGGGACGAGGAGGTCGGCTCGACCGCCTCGCGCGCGCTGATCGAAGAGGTCGCACGCGGCTGCGCCGCCACCTTCGTACTGGAGGCGTCGGCGGACGGCGGAGCGCTGAAGACCGGCCGCAAGGGCACCTCCGGATACGAACTGGTGGCGCACGGAAAGGCGGCGCACTCGGGCCTCGAACCCGAGAAGGGCGTCAACGCGGCCGTCGAGGCGGCCCACCTGATCCTCGCGCTGGACGCCGTCGCCGCCGAGATCAACGCCGGGGAGTCCGAGGGGTGGCGCACCACGGTGACGCCCACGGTCGTCGCCGCGGGTTCGACGACCAACACCGTCCCCGCGACCGCCACCGTCAACGTGGACGTACGGGTGCCGACGCTCGCCGCGCAGGACAAGGCGGATGCGGCGCTGCGCGCCCTGAGGGCCACCCTGCCGGGAGCCGAGGTGGAGGTACGGGGCGGCCCCAACCGGCCTCCGCTTGAGGAGACCTCGTCCGCCGAACTCTTCGCCACCGCACGCGAGTTGGCCCGCACCCTCGGCATTGGTGAGCTGACATCGACGGCCGTCGGCGGCGCGTCCGACGGGAACTTCACCGCCGGGATCGGCTGCCCGACCCTGGACGGGCTCGGCGCGGTCGGCGGCGGAGCACACGCCGACCACGAACACGTCCGCGCCGCCGAACTCGTCTCCCGTACACGACTGTTGGCGGCACTCGTGCGGCACGTCGTGGGCGCGGAGACGGAGGCGGTCCGATGAACAGTCCGCTGAACAGCCCCGTGAACCCTCCCGGGGACACTCCCGTGGACACCCCTGTCGACATCCGCGAACTCCACGAGCTCGACGCGTTCGACGCGGTGGCCGCCCTGTTCGAGAAGGTGTGGGGTGCCGCCCCCGGCGACTCCCCGGTGAACCCCGAGCTGATGCGCGCCTTCTCGCACTCCGGCAACTACGTCGCGGGCGCCTACGAGCACGGCACCCTGATCGGCGCGTCCGTGGGCTTCTTCGCCGCCCCCTCGGGTCAGACCCTCCACTCGCACGTCACCGGTGCCCTCCCCGGCCGCGCGGCGGGCCTCGCCCTCAAACTCCACCAGCGGGAATGGTCCCTGGCCCGCGGGCTGACCCGCATCACCTGGACGTACGACCCGCTCGTGCGCCGCAACGCCCACTTCAACCTCTCCAAGCTGGGCGCGCGCCCCGTCGAGTACCTGCCCTGCTTCTACGGGGAGATGGCCGACGCCATCAACGGAGGCGACGAGTCCGACCGCGCCCTCATGTCCTGGGACCTCGCCGCGCACCCGGCCCCGGCCGTGACCGTACCCGCCGACGCGGTGACCGTCCTCTCGGTCCGCGACGGCCTCCCCGCCCCCGGCCGGGACCTCGGCGCGGCCACCCTCCTCGTCGAGATACCGCCCGACATCGAGGGCCTGCGCCGCACCGACCCGGCCGCCGCCAAGGAGTGGCGGCTCGCCCTGCGCGAGGTGCTCGGCGGACTGCTCGCCGACGGCGCCCGCGTCACGGGCTTCCACGACCGGACGTGCTACGTCGTCGAGCGCGCCACTCTCACCTCGCGCTAGCGCGCCCGCCCACTCCCGCCCCGCGCTAGCGCGCCCGCCCACTCCCGCCCCGCGCCAGAGAGCCAGCCGCCCCGCCCCGCACCAGGGAACCAGGAGCCAACTCCCATGAAAATCACCGGAATCGAACTCCGCCGCATCGCCATGCCGCTGCGCGCCCCCTTCCGTACGTCCTTCGGCGTCGAGACCGCCCGCGACGTCCTGCTCGTGCGCGTCGTCACGCCGGAGAGCGAGGGCTGGGGCGAGTGCGTCGCGATGTCGGAGCCCCGCTACTGCTCCGAGTACGTCGACGGGGCGGCCGACGTACTGCGCCGCTTCCTGATCCCCGCACTCCCCGAGGCGGCCGACGCCTTCGCTGTCAAGCGTGCGACGAAGCCCTTCAAGGGCCACAAGATGGCCAAGGCGGCACTGGAGACGGCCGTCCTGGACGCCCAACTGCGCGCGTCGGGCCAGTCGTTCGGCTCCTACCTCGGCGCGGACCGCACCCGTGTCCCCTGCGGTGTCTCCGTCGGCATCATGAACTCGATCCCCGAACTCCTGGACTCCGTCGAGGGGTTCATCGGCGAGGGCTACGTCCGCATCAAGCTGAAGATCGAACCCGGCTGGGACCTGGCCCCCGTGCGCGCCGTCCGCGAACGCTTCGGCGACGACCTCCTCCTCCAGGTCGACGCCAACGCCGCCTACACCCTGGCCGACGCCCGCCACCTCGCCAAGCTGGACGCCTTCGACCTCCTGCTCGTCGAGCAGCCCCTGGCCGACGACGACCTGGTCCAGCACGCGGCCCTCGCCCGCCAACTCGCCACCCCCGTCTGCCTGGACGAGTCCATCGAGTCCGCCGAGGACGCGGCGGCGGCGATCACCCTGGGCGCGGCATCGATCATCAACATCAAGCCCGGCCGGGTCGGCGGCTATCTGGAGGCCAAGGCCATCCACGACCTGTGCGTCGCCCACGGCGTCCCCGTCTGGTGCGGCGGAATGCTGGAAACGGGCCTCGGCCGCGCCGCGAACGTGGCCCTCGCCGCCCTCCCCGGCTTCACCCTCCCCGGCGACACGTCCGGCTCCCGCCGCTACTTCGCCACGGACATCACCGCCCCCTTCGAACTCGCGGACGGCCACCTGGACGTGCCGACCGGAGCGGGTCTGGGCGTCGACCCGGTCGCGGACATCCTGGACGAGGTGACCACCTCCAGCGAATGGATCAAGCTCTAGCGCCGCCGGGGCGTGGCTGGCCCCACCGGGGCGTGGCGCTACGGGTTCGGCTCGAACGTCACGCCCTCCGCAGCCGCCACCACCTCCACCTCGTCGCCCAGCGCCCACTCCGCGACCCGGGAGACCATCGCCGCCGGGACGGCCTCGCTGATGCCCGGTGCGGCAGGGATGCCGTACGTGGCGTGTGCGTCGTGCGGCAGCACCACGCGGAAACCCGACTCCAGGGCGGTGCGCGCGGTCGCGCTCACGCACATCTCCGACTGCACGCCGCAGAGGACCAGGCTCCGTACCCCCGCCTCCTTCAGCCGTTCGGCGAGCGGGTACTCCTCGAAGCCGTCGTCGACCGTCTTGCGCAGCACCAACTCGCCCTCCACCGGCGGGAAGCGGAGCTCCCAGCCCGGTGTCCCGGTCTCGTCGTCCGCGCCGGGCGGACCGTCGTTCTGAAGGTGCACGACGAGGGCACCTGCCGCTCGCGCCGCTTGCAGCAGGAGGCCGGTACGGTCCAGCACGCGCGCCGCATCGGGCACCGCGCCCTCCCCGGTGACGAAGGCGACCTGCACGTCGACCACGATCAGGGCCTGGACGGGGGCGGGGGGAGTCGTCGGCTGTTCGAGAGGGATGATCATGGTGAGCATCCTGCCAAACCCGGGCATGCGTTCCCGCCCCCTCGGTCACATCGCGCCGACGCCCTTCAACAGGTCCGCGAATGCGGTGGCGTTGAACAACGCGTCCCCGCCCTCCACCGCCGCACGCGGAGTGGAACCGCACGCCGTGGCCGTCACTCCGGCCGGTCCCGCCGGAACCGGCCCGCAGAAGGTGCCTACGCAGCGGTGGGGCTGGGAGCGCACCCGGTGACGTCCACCCAAGGGCACCCTGTGGAAGGGGTGAGGGGCCCTCACCCCGGTCCGGTACGGGCCAACGCCGCGATCTGGTCCGCACTCCAGTGCCCGGCGGCCCCCGGGGAGCGCGCGAGGTACGCGGCGAGGTGGTCCGGTGCCCAGGCCCCGGTCTCCGCGAGTCCCGCGTACAGGTGGGCGAGGTAGGCGGGGGCGGGCCTGTTCGACGGGACGTCGCCGACACCCCACGGCGCGGTGAAGGTGAGCAACGGCCACCCGCCCCTGCTCCCCGCACAGACGAGCGTCTCGTACCGCCCGGGCCCGAGCACCACCCGCCCCTCCCGCACGACCCGCCCCAGATCCAGGTCCGCACCCGGCCCCGGCTCCCGGTACATCTCCTGCGCGGCGATGTCGCAGAACTGCTCCGCGCTCACGAGGTACGCCCGCGCCAGCACCCGCCCCGGGGCGTCGGGGTCGTAGAACGCCCGCCCGCCCGTCCACACCACGGACTCGGTCGCGAAGTACAGCACCCCGCCCAGCTCGACGGGAACCGAGGCGAGGGGCGGCCGGGGATCGCGGCACCCCGGGTAGCTGTGCTCCGTCCCTTCGGGCCGCCCGCCCGCGAGGTAGCAGGCGAGCCGCGCCGCATGCGTGTTGGACCCGTACGAGGTGTACCAGACGTACATGCCCTCACGTTCGTACGTCCGCAAGCCACTCGGCAACCGCCTCCACCCCCGCCGCCCGCATCCACCGCGCCAGCAACTCCGCCTCGGGAAGGGTGCATACGTACGTTCCTCGCCGGACCTCGGCCAGCACGCTCCGTACGGACACCAGGTCGAGGGTGAGGGAAGCACGCAGCACGCGCATGACGACGGCACTCCGGGCCTCCGGGCCCACCCGGACAGTCGCCCGGCCGTGCGCGGTGAGCAACAACTCCCTTACGCCAAGCGGGAGTTCATCACCGCCGCATGCGGTCAGGGCGAGCCCGCACGCCGGGCACTGGAGGTCCGAGTCCCAGCACAGGGCGTCGGCACCGTCCAGCAGAAGCTGCGCGCCGCGCCACTCGGCGTCCGCTCCGCAGTCGGGACATGTGCCCGGGTACGTGACGTAGGCCCTGGTGGACATGCTCCCCTCCTTCGCCTCCGCCCGGTCCGCCGAACCGGGCGGGGTCGGACCACGTGCGCCGGGCAGTCCAGAGCCTGTCAGGCGGACCGGTCCTCGGCCTCGGTGCGGTGAATATCGCATATTCGTCGCCGTCGTTGGGGAGTCCCTGCTGGGGGTGTGACCGGACGCCCACTGAATGGGCATGGAATGGGCATGGAACCGGGCCGACGCGGCTTCTGTCCTTCGGTCCGTTCGAATCCGCTTGCGAGGGTGGTCGGGGGTCGGCCTACCCTTCGGCACATGACTGTGCGCGCGAGGGACGAGAGGGACTTCGGTTCCGGCGATCCGCAACACCCCGTCGAGCTGGTGATCTTCGACTGCGACGGCGTTCTCGTCGACAGCGAGCGCCTCTGCGTGCAGGTCGACGCCCGGATCACCGCCGATCTGGGCTGCCCGTTCAGCGAGGCCGAGATCCTGGAGAAGTTCGTCGGTTCGTCGCACGAGGTCTACACCGCTGCCATCGAGGAACGCCTCGGACGTCGGCTGGAGGCGGGGTGGCTGGATGCGTACGAGCACCTCTATCTGGCGGCCTTCGAGGCCGAGTTGGTCGCCGTCGACGGCATTGCGGACGTCCTGACCCGTCTCGGCGCGACCCCCTTCTGCGTCGCCTCCAACGGCCGTCACCAGGACATCCGCCGCAGCCTCGGACTCACCTCCCTCGCCCACCACTTCGACGACTCCCGCATCTTCAGCGCCACCGACGTCGCACTCGGCAAGCCCGCCCCCGACCTCTTCCTGCACGCGGCCCGCTCGCTGGGCGTGCCGCCGGAGCGGTGCGCGGTGATCGAGGACAGTCCGTACGGAGTCCAGGCGGCCCGCGCGGCGGGGATGCGGGCCTTCGGATACTGCGGAGGGCTGACGAGGGCCGAACGGTTGGCGGGACCGGGCACGGTGGTCTTCGACGACATGGGCGCACTGCCCGAGCTGCTGGGATGCGTTCCGGGAAAGGGCTGATCCCGTGGGCGAGACACCACAGGGCCGTGCCTTCACGGATGCCGACGAGGCACTGCTCTACGACGTGCTGAACCCCTGGGATCCCGACCACCGCTCCGACGACGGCTTCTACCACCCGCTCGTGATGGCGGCCGATTCCGTCCTCGATGTCGGCTGCGGCACCGGCTCCCTGTTGCGCCTGGCCCGCGCGCGGGGGCACGGGGGCCGCTTCGCGGGCCTCGACCCGGATCGTGCGGCGCTGGAGCGGGCGCGCGGCGAGTCCCCAGGGCCGGACGGGCGCATCGCGTGGGTGGAGGGAGTCGCGGCGGACGCGGCCAGGCTCTGCGGCACCGGGTTCGACCTGGCGACGATGACCGGGCACGCCTTCCAGTGCCTCGTCACCGACGAAGAGGTGCGCGACACGCTCGGTGCGGTGCACGCCGCTCTGCGCGCGGGTGGGCGCTTCGTCTTCGAGACGCGGCATCCGCAGGCGCGCGCGTGGGAGAAGTGGAATCCGGCCGACTCGGACGTCCGGGTCGACCTCCCGGGAGTCGACGGGGCTCCCGCCCGGCCCCTGCGGTGCTGGCACGAGCTGGCTGCCGTACGCGAGCCCCCGACCGGCGGCGGTGTCGTCGTGGACTTCCGCAGCACGACCGCCACTCCGGACGGCACCGTGCTGCGGCTCGGCAGCTCCCGGCTCCGCTTCCTCGACCCCGGGACCCTGAACGACTTCCTCGACGGGGCGGGCTTCGTGATCGAGGGCCAGTACGGGGACTGGGCGCGGGGTCCGCTGGCCCCGACGAGTACGGAGATCATCACCATCGCCCGGAAGTAGCGAGCGGTCCCGCTCCTTCGTTCGCTCATTCGCTGGGCTCTCCTCGGCGGCTGCCGTCGCGTGGCCTGCTTTCCCGCGCCGTCGCGCGATAGCGGGGTGCGCCTGCGGCGGGCTGCCCCTCCCCGCCCCTTCACCTATGGGTGTGGGAGAAGCCGAGGAGGTGAGGTGGAGGGGCTGGCGTTGAGGGGGTGAGGCCGGTCCGACTATCCGAAGGGGCTTTCTTCGTAAGAGAGTTGGGGAGTGTTGGCTTCTCGTTCGGTCCCTCCTTCGGTCCCTCCGGCATCCTCGCAGGTCAGTCCTCTTCCGGGCCCTCGAAAGGGACTGAGAGGGACTGGCTTCCGGAATCAGGGCCCGATTCGGCGGCGAGTGCCGTCAGGAGTCCTTCGTCAGCATCGCCACTCCCGGGCCGCTCAGTTCGGCCGGTGCGGGCGTCCGGCCGGAGACGCCGAGCAGCAGGGCGAGCGCCGTTCCGGTGACTTCCGGGCCCTCCCCGATCGTCAGGTCGGCGTCCGTCGCGGACAGCCGTACGCGTGACGCCAGCTCCTTGGCCCCGCCCATGGAGGCGGAGGTACGGGTCTGGAGGCGCAGGGCGCGGGCGACGGCCTCGGGCGCGTAGGTGTGGGTGAGGCCGAGCGGGCGGCGTACGTCCTCGCCGTGCACGACCTCCTCGACCAGGCGCGTGTCGAGCGGTGCCGGGGGAGTCGACGTCCGGGACGCCGCCCGCCGCAGCCGCTCCAAGGTCTCCTGCGGGGAGGCGCCCCGCTCGCGCGCGACGCCGACCGCGTTCTGCCGGTCGAAGTCGAAGCGTGCGCGGACCATGGCGGCGACGAAGCCGAGGCGCGTCGTCGTCCACGTGTCCACCAGGTGGGCCGCCACGTCGTGCACGGTCCACCCCTCGCAGAGCGAGGGCGCGTCCCACTGCTCGGGTGTCAGCCGGGACAGGTCCTCGACGAGGGCCGCGCGTTCCGCGTGCACCATCGGCCAGACGTCGTTCTTCATGGCTTCTCCGTGGGTCGTCGGGCGTTGCGGTCACTGTGTCCGTCCATAGGACCCGCCGCATCCCGGGAACTCATCGGTCAGTCCGTGTCCAGCCCGTCCACCAGTCGGTCCAGGAACCGCGCGAACATCGCGTCCGGCGACAGCGAGCGGGCCGGTGCGCCCAGTGCTTCCGCCAGTTCCGGATGCCGCCCGTCCGACGCCACCGCCGTCAGATAGCGGACCTCCGCCGCCAGCCGGGCCGGGTCGCCCGCCGCCTGCGCGCTGGTCAGCTCGTGGGCCAGGTACGCCGAGACGAAGCCCGTGAGCTGGCTGAAGACCTCCAGCCTGGCCCCGCCGTCCAGGCCCGTCGGGCGCAGCGCGGCCAGGACGTGCTCCAGGAAGGCGAGGGCGTTCGGGCCCAGGGAACGGCGCGTGCTCAGGGCCGCCGGGAGCCAGCGGTGGCGGAGCATGTGGGCGCGCTGGAGGTGGGCGACGGTCTTGAGGTCCGCGCGCCAGGAGCCGGCCGGGGCGGGGGGCGGGGTGAGTTCGGCGGTGACGTGGTCGACCATCAGCTCCAGCAGGGTCTCCTTGTCGGGGGCGTAGCTGTAGAGCGACATGACGCCCGCGCCGACCTCCGCCGCCACCCTGCGCATCGTCACCGCCTCCAGGCCCTCCGCGTCCGCGAGCGCCACGGCCGCCGCCGTGATCGCCTCCCTGGTGAAGGCGGGTTTGCGGCCCCTGCCGGAGCGGTTGGCGCCCTTGCCCAGCCAGAGCTGTTCCGGGTCCACCGGGGGCGGGGACGGCTTGTCGGCGGCGCGGGGCATGGGGCCTCGGTTCCTCGGTTCTTCGGGTGGGCGTGGTGGGGTCCATCCAAGCATCCGCTATTCTCGTACAACGTACGGAAAATAAGGGGAGGGATGTTCCATGGGTCTGACGCGTGAGAAGAGCGGGAGCGCCACGGGCGGGAAGGTGCCCTTGGCCTCACGGCTGATGCGTGCCACCTGGCGCAAGCTGCCCGCCGCCCGGTACGAGGTCGGGTTCGAGGCGGGAATCGCCGTCCCGGCCACCGACGGCGTGACTCTGGTGACGGACCACTACTTCCCCCGGGGTGAGGGCGAGTTCCCGACCCTGCTCGTCCGCTCGCCGTACGGACGCGGGATTCCCTGGTCGCCCCTGTACGGCGTGCTCTTCGCCGAGCAGGGCTTCCACGTGGTCGTACAGAGCTGCCGGGGGACGGGCGGGTCCGGCGGCACCTTCCACTACTGGCGCAACGAACCCGCCGACGGGCAGGCCACCGTCGCCTGGCTGCGCCAACAGGACTGGTTCAACGGGGTGTTGGGGACGGCCGGACCCAGCTATCTCGGGTACGTCCAGTGGGCCCTGGCCCTCGACCCGCCGCCCGAGCTCAAGGCCATGGCTGTCCAGGTGGGCCTCCACGACCCCCACGCCTTCTTCCACACCGACGGCATCCTCCACCTGGAGAGTCCCTTGGCGTCGAGCATGGGCGTGGAGAACCAGCACCGGGGAGTCGTGCCCTTCCTGCGGGCCACCCTGCGCCTCCAACGCCACGTCCGCCGCATCGTCTCCGCCCGCCCCCTCCGACGGGCCTACGAACCCGCCCTCGGCCAGGTCCCCTGGCTGGACGACGCGATGACCCACTCCGACCCCGCCGACCCGTACTGGAGCGGGGCCGATCTCGCCGAGGCGGCCGAGCGGGCCACCGTACCGACCAGCCTCGTCGCGGGCTGGCACGACGTCTTCGCCGACCAGACCCTCGCGCAGTACGCCCGGCTGCGGAAGGCGGGCTGCGACGCCGCGCTGCTCGTCGGCCCGTGGACCCACACCTCCGCCCTCCAGCAGGGGTGGACGGATGTCTTCACCGAAACGCTCGCCTGGCTGCGGGCCCACCTCTGTGACGATCCGTCAACTCTGCGTCCCAGTGCGGTGCGTATCCACCGTGGAGGTGACGGGGAGTGGCTGGACCTGGACGGGTGGCCGGGCGAAGGGATACGGGTCGGCTCGTGGTTCCCGGACGCGTGCGGGCGGCTCCTGGGGGAGGCCCCCACGGGCGACGAACCCCTCGTCTCCTTCCGCTACGACCCCAGTGACCCGACCCCGTCCGTGGGCGGGCCGCTGCTCTCTCCCGGTGGGGGCTCCCGCGACCAGAAGGCCCTCGAAGCCCGCGACGACGTCCTCACTTTCGACGGGCCGGTGCTGACCGGGGCCGTCGACGTGCTCGGCGCGGTCTTCGCGCGGGTCCGCGTCTCCACCGACACCGGGCACGCCGACCTCTTCGCGCGGCTGTGCGACGTCGACGCGGACGGGCGTTCCGTGAACGTGTGCGACGGCATCGCGGCCGTACGCACGGAAGGGGACGCGCCTGCCGCCGTCGACGTGGCCATGAGCTCCACGGCGTACCGCTTCGCCGTCGGGCACCGGATACGGCTTCAGGTCAGCGGCGGGGCACACCCGCGCTTCGCCCGGTCGTCCGGGACGGACGCCCTGCCGCTCGACGCCGTCGACTTCCGCCCCGTACGCCTCACGCTTCACTCGGGGACGGTGCTGGAGCTGCCGCTTCCGTCTCCAGCGCGTCCCCAAGTACCGCCTCCGGGTGAAGAATCGCTTCCGCGCGAGCCGGTACGCTGACCGGGGCTGGCAGACGTGCCGCCCGCCGATCCGGTACTCGGCCGTGACGCCGGTCAGCCGGGCGACCCGCTCGCCCGCGTCGAAGGTCTGTCAGGCGCAGGCGGTGCCGAAGCGCTCCGGGGTGGAGCCGGTCCCGTAGCGGAGGTGGTACTGGGTCGCGCTGTTGTACGGGACCTGGGTGAGGGGGTCGGTGAGCGGGCGCGGGTCGAGCCGGGCCTGGGGGCGGGAGCCGCCATGGGTGTCTCCTGGCGGGCGGGGCTGGCGGCCCCGCCGGGGCCGAAGCTGCCTGCACGCCAACGAACAGCTCGTCCGTGACTGCCTCGCCGCGATCAGCAGGGCGGACGCGGAGGGCTGGCTCGCCTCATACACCGACGACGCCGTCTCCCGGGACGTGCCCCTCGACTCGGCGTGGAACGGGCGGGCCGGACTTGAGGCCGGGGTGCGTTCCTGGCTGGCCGCGATCCCCGACACCCGGATGGACGTACGGGCCGTCTTCGCGGGCGACCGGCCGGGGTTCTGCGAGCTGAGCCTGAGCCGGGCCCTGGCCGACCTTGGCGAGGCGGTCGAACCCGGCCTGGCGAAGGCCGCGTCCCGCCCCGACCCGGCGGCGGCCGAGCACGCCGCCGCCACCCGGCTGCTCGTGGAGAACCGGCGGGCGGCTCTCCAGGAGGCCGCCGAAAGGTCGAAGCGCATCGCGGACCGCTGATCGCGATCCCCTCATAACCCCAGGTCACGGGGCAGCCATCGCACAACTCTCCGAGCAGTGAAGCTCGCTGGGAGGGTTGGCGCGATGGCTTTGCCGTGTCGGGGCTCCGTCCTGCACCCAGCACTCCTTCCGCCGTGATCACCGACAGAGCGAAAACGATCGCGCGTTCGAACTCTGGGCTACAGTTATCGAACGAACGTACGATTAAGACTCTCGGGCGGATGGACAGAAGGGGGCAAAGTGATGGAGGTGCGGCATGGCGGGCTTCGCGCACCTGCACGTCGCGTCCGGTTACTCGATGCGCTACGGCGCCTCCCAGCCCGAGCAACTGGCCCGGCGGGCGGCTGAGCGGGGCGTCCCGGCGCTCGCGCTCACCGATCGGGACACGGTCACCGGCTCCGTCCGGTTCGCGCGGGCCTGCGCCGCCGAAGGGGTCAGGCCGCTCTTCGGCATCGACCTCGCGGTGGAGGCCCTCGCGCCTCTGCCCTCCGCGCGGCGACGCCGTACGCCGGTGCGCGGCGGTGCGCACGTGGTCGAGCCGCCCCTGCGCTTCGTCCTGCTGGCGCAGGACCGGACGGGGTGGGCGCGGCTGTGCCGCATCACCTCGGCCGCCCATGCGCATGCCCCTGCCCCTGCGCATGCCGCAACGTCTGCCCACGGCCACTTCCCTGCCCCGAACGGAGCGCCGGTCGTGCCGTGGGAAGCGCTGCGCGCGTACGGCGGCCCCGGCCTGACCGTGCTGCTCGGCCCCCTCTCGGAGCCGGTCCGGGCGCTGTCCATGGGCAGGGAGGACGTGGCGAGGAAGCTGCTGGCCCCGTGGCGGGAGATCTTCGGAGAGGGCGTACGCCTGGAAGCCGTCGCGCAGAAACGTTCCGGCACCGGTCCTGGATCACTCCGGCTGGCCGCCCGCACGCTGGCCCTGGCCGACCGCACCCGCACCACGGCCGTGCTGTCGAACGCGGTCCGCTACGCCGACCCCGAGCAGCACCGGCTCGCCGACGTCCTGGACGCCGCACGCCTGCTGCGGCCCATCGACCGGCGCCACCTGGACAGCGGACAGCGCTGGCTCAAGGACGGAGGAGCGATGACACGCATCGCGCACATGATCGCCGAATCCGCGGAGGCATCGCCCCGACGGGCGGAGCGCCTGATGGCGGACACCGCCGCCACGGCCGCCGGGTGCGCGGTGGACACCAAGGCCGACCTGGGCCTCGGCACACCGCACTTTCCCGAGCCCCGGCTGCTGGGAGCCCGCCCGGGACCGGACGGCGCCGCGCGGCTGCTGCGCCACCGCAGCGAGGCGGGCCTGGCCCGACGCGGCCTGGACCGCGACCCCGTCGCCCGCGAGCGCCTCGACGAGGAGCTGGCCGTGATCTCCCGGCTGCGCTACGACTCGTACTTCCTCGCCGTCGGCCAGGTCGTGGCCGACATCCGGGGGAAGGGCATCCGGGTCGCGGCCCGCGGCTCGGGCGCCGGGTCGCTGGTCTGCCACGCGCTGGGCATCGCCACCGCCAACCCCCTCGAACACCGTCTGCTGTTCGAACGCTTCCTGAGCGTGCGCCGGGGGTCGCTCCCCGACATCGACATCGACGTGGAGTCCGGCAGAAGACTCGAATGCTACGACGCGATCTTCGACCGCTTCGGCAAGGAGCGAGTGGCCGTCACCGCCATGCCCGAGACCTACCGGGCCCGCCGCGCCCTGCGCGACACGGGACTGGCCCTGGGCATCGCACCGGCCGAGGTCGACCGGATCGCCAAGAGCTTCCCCCACCTGCGGGCCTGCGACATCACCGGCGCACTCGCCGAACTGCCGGAACTGAAGCGGCTGTCGGCCGAGGCCCACCGGTACGGGCCGCTGTGGGAACTCGCCGAGGGGCTCGACTCCCTGGTGCACGGCATGGCCATGCACCCCTGCGGCGTGGTCATCAGCGACGCGACCCTCCTGGACCGGCTGCCGGTGCAGCCCACCCCCCAGGGCGACTATCCGATGGCGATGGCGGCGAAGGAGGAGATCGAGGCGCTGGGCAACATCAAGCTCGACGTCCTGGGCGTACGGATGCTGTCCTCGATGGCTCACGCGGTCACCGAGATCGAACGCGTCACCGGCGACCGCGTCGACCTGGACGACCCGTCGCAGGTGCCGCTCGACGACGTCTTCGCGTTCAAGCTCATCCAGGACAGCAACACCCTGGGCATGTTCCAGCTGGAGTCGCCGGGCCAGCAGGACCTGCTCTCCCGCCTCCAGCCCCGCGACCCGCAGGACGTCATCGCCGACATCAGCCTCTTCCGCCCCGGACCGGTCGCCGGAGGCATGCCCGAGCGGTACATCGCCGCCCGCCACGGCGGCACGCCGTCGTACGCCCACCCGGACCTGGAACCGGTGCTCGCCGACACCTACGGCGTGACCATCTGGCACGAGCAGATCATCGAGACCCTGTCGGTGCTCACCGGCTGCGACCGCGCCATGGCCGAGATCGCCCGCCGTGCCCTCGGCGACAAGAACCGGCTGCCCCGGATCAAGGACTGGTTCCACCGTGAGGCGCGCGCACGCGGTTACGCCGCCGCCGTGCGCGACGAGGTGTGGAAGACCGTCGAGGCGTTCGGCGCGTACGGCTTCTGCCGCGCGCACGCGGTCGCCTTCGCCGTACCCGCCCTCCAGAGCGCCTGGCTCAAGGCCCACCACCCGGCCTTCCTCCTCGCCGGGCTCCTCGAACACGACCCCGGCATGTGGCCCAAGCGCGTCCTGGTCGCCGACGCCCGCCGCAACGGGGTCGCCGTCCTGCCCCTCGACGTCAACCACTCCAGGGCGAAGCACACCGTGGAGCGGACCGACGGCGAGCGGACCGACGGCGAGCGGTGGGGCGTGCGGCTCGCCCTGAACGCCGTACGGGGAATGAGCGAGGAGGAGTGCGTACGGATCGAGAAGGGCCAGCCGTACGCATCCCTGTCGGACTTCTGGCAGCGGGCCCGGCCCAGCCGCCCGGTCGCCGAACGCCTCGCGCAGACCGGCGCCCTGGGCTGCCTCCACGACGGCCGCCTCACCCGACGCGACCTGATGCTCCAGATCGCCGAACTCCACCGGCAGTCCCGCACCCGGTCCGCGGGCGACGGACAGCTCTCCCTCGACGCGAGAGCCGTCGGCGGGGAGGAGCCGAGCGGCCTGCCGGAGCTGACCGGACGCGAGGCCCTGGGCGCGGAACTGAACACGCTCGGCATCGACGTCTCCCGGCACCTGATGGAGCACCACCACCGGCTGCTGCGCGAGATCGGCGCCACCGACGCGACGCACCTGGCCGGGCTGCGCGCCGGGCAGCAGGTCCTCGTCGCGGGCGTACGGGCCTCCACGCAGACCCCGCCGATCGCCAGCGGCAAGCGGATCATCTTCGTCACCCTGGAGGACGGCGCGGGCCTGGTCGACCTGGCCTTCTTCGAGGACTCCCACGCGGCCTGCGCGTACACCGTCTTCCACAGCGGGCTACTCCTGGTCCGCGGCACGGTCCAGGTCCGAGGCACCCGCCGCACGGTCGTCGGCACCATGGCCTGGGACCTGGACAAGATCGCCGCCGCCCGCCGCGACAACGGCCCGGAGGCGGCCCTCACCCTCCTCGGGGCCGACCGCCCGCATCCGACCCCCGCCCAGCCCCGGCGCACCCTGACCGACGGCACCGCCGGCGCCCGCCTGCACCCGTACGCCGACCTCCAGCCCGCCGGGAGCCGCTCGGCGGACCTGAAGAAGTTCGGCTACACGAGCCCGGGGAGCGCGGGATGAGCACCTCCACGACCACGCGGGCCACACCCCGGACCGCACCTCAGCGGTACATCGCCCACCTCCACCTGCACGCCGCGCTCGGTGAGGACCGGCTCGACGACGTCGTCGAGCTGCTGTCGGGCATCACGCCCCACGTTCACGCGGTCCCGCCCCAAGCCGTACAGCTCGACCTGACGTCGGCGCTGCGGTACTTCGGCCTGTCGCCGTACGACGTCGTCCAGTTGGCGATGATGCGGCTGAAGGCCCACCACGGCATCGACACCAGCGCCGGTCTCGCGCCCAACCGCATGCTGGCCTCCATGGCGGCGGACATGTCGGCGCCCGGAGACACCACCCAGGTCACCGGGGAACGCGCCGCCGCCTGGCTGCGCCCCCGCCCGGTCGCCGCCCTGCCGGGCGTCGGCCGCAGCACGGCGGACGTCCTCACCAAGTACGGCCTGCACACCATCGGCCAGGTCGCCGACGTCCCCGCGAGGACCCTGCAACGACTCCTCGGTGTCGCCCAGGCGAGGCTGCTGGCCGAACGCGCCCGGGGCCAGGACCCCCGCCCGGTGGTGCCCAAGGAACCGGCGGCCCATCTGACGGCGGATCTCGTACTCGACCGGGACTGCCTGGACCCGGCCCAGCACCACCGGGCCGTACTGGAACTCGCCGAGCGCATCGGACAGCGACTGCGCGGCGAGCACCAGGTCACCAGCCGTCTCACCCTCACCGTCCGCTACGCCGACCGCACGTCCACCACCCGCACCCGCGTTCCGGCCGAACCCACAGGACACTCCGCCGCCCTCACCGCGGACGCCCTGGCACTGCTGGCCGGTCTGGGACTGCAACGCGCCAGAGTCCGGGCCTTCGCCCTGCGCGCCGACGGCCTGTCACCGGCCGACGGCGCCTACCGCCAGCTCTCCCTGAACCCCGGCGACGAACGCGCCCGCGCGGTGGAGGAGGCCGCGGACCGGGCCCGTCGGCGCTTCGGGCCGGGAGCGGTGTATCCCGCCGTGCTGGCCAGAGTGGAACGCCAGTAAGGAAATGGCCTTCCAGGCCGCCGCCACCGGGGCCTTACGGGGCCGTACGGGGGAGAAGCGCGGGCGCGGGGCGCGTGTCGGATGCGGCGGGCGGGCGGTCTCGGCAGGGTGCTCAGGGCCGGAAGGCACTCCGCCTCCCTCGTGGGAGCGCGGGGTCACCCACCCCCTGTGAACGATGTACGGAGTCCCCATGCGCCGCACCGCCCTGATCGCCGCCGCCCTCGGCACGGTCCTCGCCGCCGCCCTGCCCGTCTCGGCCGCCCAGGCCGCATCCGCCGTTCCCGCCCACCCCGCCGGGTGCGGCGCGGCCGCCACCGACTTCGCCGGCGCCTCCTACGCGCAGGCCGACAAGACCGACACCGTCTCCTTCGCGGAGGACGGCACGTACCGGATCGCGAAGGCGTCCGGCGCGACCTTCGAGGGCACGTATGACGCCGATGCCTCGACCCTCACCTTCACCAGCGTGGACGGCCACCGGACCACCGCCACCGACCGCACCTGCGCGGCCGGGGCCTCCACGCCCGCCTCGTTCAAGATCGACGGGGGCCCGACGTACCAGATCCAGGGCTGACCAGGGGGTTCCTGACTCCCTCGATTTCGGCCCCCTGCTCCCGGCCGCTCCGCGCGACGCTGCCGGGAGCTTCCGCGGGCAAGGGGCGGGGCTGAGGCACTGGGGCGTTCGGTGCGCCCCTGCTACCTTCCCCTTCCATGGGGATACGGGGGATACGGGGAACCGGCGTGGCTCTTTCCGTGGCGGCGGTCGCGGCGGCGGTGACGGCGCTGGCCGGATGCACGGTGGACAGGTCCGGGTACGACGGCACCCGGCAGCCGACCGGACGGTCGGACCTGGAGAACCCCGACCGCGTCGACGTCCTGCGGTCCCGCGCCGAGAGCAAGGGCCGCATCCAGGGCCTCCTGCTGCGCAACGCGAAGATCGAGAAGGGGATCGCACCGGAGAAGGCGATCCCCGACGAAGCCGAATGCACGGGCGCGTGGCGGCTGCGCGGCCACGAAGCCACGGTGGGCGAAGGCAACCTGGACGTCTTCGTCCTCGCGTGCACGTCGGTGCCCGCAGCGAGCGCCGGCCCGACGCCCGCCGCGAGTCAGCCAGGGTGAGACCGGGGCTCCGGGCCGGGCGAGAAGCCCCTTCCCGGCTCCCTTCCCGGCCTCAGCCTCGGACGGCCTGCTTCTCGTACCCCACCAACCGCACGCACACCGCGAGTCCCTCGACGGCCTGCTCCAGCTCCGCGAGGTTCGGGTAGCTCGGCGCGATGCGGATGACCGCGTCGCGCGGGTCGTCGCCGTACGGGTGGGTGGCCCCTGCCGGGGTCAGCGCGATTCCGGCCGACGCTGCCTGCCGCACGACCTCCTTCGCGCACCCGTCCGGCACCTGGAGCGTGACGAAGTACCCGCCCTCGGGGGCGGTCCAGGTGGCGAGCCCGGTGCCGCCGAGACCGGCCTCCAGGATGCGGGCCACGGCCTCGAACTTCGGCTGGAGCAGGGCGCGATGGCGCTCCATGTGGGCGCGCAGCCCGGCCGCGTCGCGCAGGAAGAGGACGTGCCGGAGCTGGTTCACCTTGTCCGGGCCGATCGACCGCTTCTGGTTGTTGGAGAGGAGCCACTTCAGGTTCGCGGCGGACGCTCCGAAGAAGGCCACACCGGCACCGGCGGCGGTGATCTTCGAGGTGGACCCGAAGACGAACGCCCGGTCCGCGTTGCCCGCCCGCTCGCACGCGCCGAGCAGGTCGGCGATCTCGACGGGCCGGTCGGTGAGGTGGTGGGCCGCGTACGCGTTGTCCCAGAAGATCCGGAAGTCGGGGGCGGCGGTCGCCATCGTCGCGAGCCGCTCGACGGTCTCGTCGCTGTAGCAGACCCCGTCCGGGTTGCTGTACTTCGGAACGCACCAGATGCCCTTGACCGCCGGGTCCTCGGCGACGAGCCGCTCGACGGCCTCCATGTCGGGCCCGCTCTCGGTCATCGGCACCGGAATCATGTCGATGCCGAACCGCTCGCAGAGCGCGAAGTGCCGGTCGTACCCGGGCACCGGGCACAGGAACGCGATCCGCTCCTGGTCCACCCACCGCGACGTCGCGCCGGGCAGCACGCTGAGCAGCGCGTGCACGATGGCGTCGTGCATCAGCTCCAGGCTGGAGTTCCCGGCCGCGACGAGCTGTGCCGCCGGGACCTGGAGCACCTCCGCGAAGATCTCCCGCAGCTCGGGCAGCCCCTGCAGACCCCCGTAGTTCCGTACGTCCGTCCCGTCGGCGGACGTGTACCGGCCGCCCGGCAGGCCGAACAGGTCCTCGGAGAGGTCGAGTTGCTCGGGGGAGGGCTTGCCCCGGGTGAGGTCGAGGGAGAGGCCCCGTTCCGCGAGTTCCCGGTAGTCCCGGCGGGCCAGGTCCAGGAGTCCGGTGAGGTTGTCGGGGCTGATCTCGGTGGTCATGGGTACGGTGGTTCCTCTCGGGCGGTGCAGGCGGTACGGGTGCCATGGCGTGGGGTGCCGTGCTGCCGACGCTATACCGGCGGGCGGGTCGTACGAGCACGGGCTGCCGGGCCGCCTGCCCCGCCGCGCCCGACGGAAACCCCGACCGGGCAGGTCGCGGGCCCGGACGCGCGGCGGCGACAGGGGGCGCGAGCGGAGTCCGAGCACCCTGTGCGAGCCCCGTACGACTCCCCGGCCACCGAGGTGGGGATAGCCCCCGGCTCCGGAAGGGAGCCCGCCGGATGGTGGGCGACCCGCACCGTGCGCGAGCCTGATCAGGACAGACGTCAGGAAAGTGCCGTGGAACGAGGGGGCCGAAGCATGTTCGGAAGTACGACGGGGCGATGGTGTGCGGCGGCGGCAGTGGTGCTGGCCGTGGTGTCGACGGGGGCGGTGGCGCAGGGCGCGCCGAGCCCGAAGGGCGGTACGGACGGTGCCTCGCTGGAAGGGGTCTGGCGCGGTGACGGCTACCAGGAGTATGTGACGGTACGTCATGGAGTGCTGCGGAGTTACGAGTTCTCGGCCGCCGACTGCCTGCCGGGAGGGCTCCGCCTCACCGCCGGGCGGGCCCCGGCCGGGGGTGGCGTGCCGTTCCGTGACGAGGCCGGGGTGCGAGGGCTCACACTCCGTACGGCAGGGAAGGACAACATCCGCCTGGCGTCCGCCGGTTCGGTCGGCGAACGGCGTCTGGAACGCATCGCCGCGCTCCCGGCGGACTGCACGCGCACGCCTTCCACCGACCCCGTGCACACTTTCGACGTGTTCTGGGCGACCCTGCGGGAGAACTATCCCTTCTTCCGGGCGAAGGGCGTCGACTGGGACGCGATGCGCGCCACGTACAGGCCCCAGGTGCACAAGAACACCAGCAGCGACCGCCTCTTCGAGATCCTGAGCAAGATGATCGAGCCGCTGCACGACATGCACACCCAACTCCGCGACGTCGCGGGCAAACGCGGCACCATGAACATGCGGCCCGGCACCCCTTACCCCGAGGACGTGAAGAAGTTCCTGGCCCGGGTGGAGGCTGCCAGCAAGCCTCAACTCGCCTCCGAGATAGAACAGTTCGCCGGAGGGAAGATCCAGTACGCCGATCTGAAGGAACGCGGTGTCGGGTACCTCCGTATCACCGGTTTCTCCGGATACGGGAAGGACTGGGACGCGGATGCGGACGCCGAGGTGCTCGACCGGGCACTGGCCGAGATCTTCACCGCCGAGCGGGTGCGAGGCATGCGCGGCCTCGTCGTCGACCTCCGCGCCAACGGGGGCGGCTCGGACGCCCTCGGCATCAAGGTCGCCGCGCGGCTCACGGACCGTACGTACACCGCGTACACGAAGGTCGCCCGCAACGACCCTGCTGATGAGGGCAGTTGGACGGCCCCCCAGGCCATCAGGGTCCACCCGGCGAAGGGGCCGAGGTTCACCGGTCCCGTCGCCGTGCTCGGCGGCCCGCTCACGATCAGCGCGGGCGAGTCGTTCACCCAGGCCCTGATGTCCCGCACCCCGGCCCCGATCCGCATCGGCGAACCCACCCAGGGCGTCTTCTCCGACGTCATGGAGCGGGATCTGCCGAACGGATGGGTGCTGACGGTCCCCAACGAGAAGTTCCTCACCGCGCGCGGCACGACGTACGACGGTGCGGGAATCCCGCCCACGCACCGCGAACCCGTCTACGCCGAGGCCGACGTGACGCGTCTCCGCGACCCCGGCCTGAAGCGCGCCGCACGCGAACTGGGCCGCCGGGGCAGGTGACGGAGCCGGACGCCCGCTTCTGTGCCGAAAGTCGGAGCGCCTCCTGGACCTGGTCCTCGACGCCGTCCACGCGGGGCTCGTCGCGCGGGGCGGGCAGAGCGCCCCGCCGATCCCGCCCTCGCAGCAACCCGCGCCCCCGCCTCCTCCGGTGAGCCCCCTGGGCGGTACCGCCTGGCCCCCTTGGGCTCCGCCCAACACCCCAGAGGCTGCACCACCCTCCGCTTCCCCAGCCCCCTTGGGCGGCGGGGCCTCCGCCTTCGCCTAGCCTCCTTGGGTGGCGGGGCCGCCCCCCGGGGGGCGGAACGGGCGGGCAAGGGGGCGGCACCCTCGCTCCGGGCCCACCCCGGAGCCGCCCGCCGTTACCTCCGCCATCAGGTGCGCCGGACCCCGGTGCGCCTGCGGCGGGCCGCCCCAGACCCTTCCCCAAGCTCTCAACTTCGTTCGAGCAGGGGAGACCCCATCCTTCACCTGAACTCGCGAGGCTTGGGGGTCGGACGTGCGGGTGCGTTGGGGCTGGGCGCGCAGTTCCCCGCGCCCCTGAAGGGGCATGCTTCGCAGCCCCGAAGAGCAAGGGAGCGTACGCGCGGCGGAGCCTCACAGGTCAGGCGGCAGTGGCACCGAACCACCGTTCCAGCGCCGTGCGCAGGTCCGCTGGGGACGAGCCGACCCACGCCACGTGCCCGTCCGGCCGCAGCAGCACCGCCGGTGCGTCCAGTTCCTCGCTCGCGTCCACGACGTGGTCGACCCGGTCCGCCCAGCCCTCCACCGACAGCCGGCCGTCCGTACGGTCGAGCAGCAGGCCACGGCCGGTGTGCATCAGGTCGTACAAGGTGCCCTGCTTCAGCCGCAGGTCCCGCATCCGGCTGCCGAGCAGCGCGTGGCCCTCGCCGAAGTCGTAGCGGACGTCGACCGCCGTGATCATGCCGGTGATGTAGCGGTTCACCTCTTCGAAGTCCATCAGCTTCGTGAAGATCTCGCGCAGCGCCGTCGCCCCCGGGTCGGCCCCGAGTAGCGTGATCTGCGCGCGGGTGTTGTCGAGCACGCGCGCGCCCACCGGGTGACGTTCGGTCTCGTACGTGTCCAAGAGGGCCTCGGGCGCCCACCCGTTGACCGCAGCGGCCAGCTTCCAGCCCAGGTTGAACGCGTCCTGCACGCCCAGGTTCAGGCCCTGCCCGCCGGTCGGCGGGTGGATGTGCGCGGCGTCGCCCGCCAGGAACACGCGGCCGTCCCGGTAGCGCTCGGCCTGCCGGGTGGCATCGCCGAACCGTGACAGCCAACGCGGCGAGTGCACACCGAAGTCGGTGCCCGCGAACGCCCGGAGCTGTTTCTTCATCTCGTCGAGCGTCGGCTCGGCCGTCCGGTCCTCCGCCACGCCGTCGGCAGGCACGACGATGCGCCACAGCCCGTTCTCGCTGGGGCTGACGGCGAACCGCAGCTGCGTCTTGTTGACTTCGGCGACGGCTGCGGCGACCGTCTCCGCGTCGGCGGTCAGCTCCATCTCGCCCAGCATCGTCTCCACCGTGGCGGCCAGGCCGGGGAAGTCGATTCCGGCCAGCTTGCGCACCGTACTGCGACCGCCGTCGGCCCCGACGAGATAGCGCGAGCGCAGCTTCGTACCGTCCGCGAGCTCGACGGTCACTCCGTCGGCGTCCTGGTCGAAACCGGTGACCGTGCAGCCGCGTCGTATCTCGACGCCGACAGCGAGGGCGTGCGCGTTGAGTATCTTCTCGGTGGTTGGCTGAGGGCTGGCCACGCCGAACGGGTGCGCCGTGTCCAGCTGTTCGGGCCACGGCTTGGTGATCCCCCCGAAGAGGCCGCCCACCTGGAACTTCTCGCTCTCCGCGAGGAAGGCGTCCAGCAGGCCGCGCTGAGCCATCACCTCGACGCTGCGTGCGTGCAGGCCCTGGCCCCGGGACTGCGTGGTCGGCTCGGTGAGCCGCTCCAGCACGACCACCCGTACGTCGTGCAGGCGCAGTTCGGCGGCCAGCATCAGACCGGTCGGTCCGCCGCCCGCGATGATCACGTCGTGCGCGTCGATCGTGTCGCTCAAGGAAATCCCCGTCTCTCGGTAGGTCAGATGGGCGATTCTGCGTCATGATCGGGGCCTTGCGGCAAGTCCCCCCGTGGGTTATAAGTTGAGAGTGCCGGAGGTGCGGTGCGTCACCCTTCCGAGCCGTCCCTCGCCGCGAGCGTCGTCGCGGCGCGTTCGCCGCCCGTGTCGAAGTGCCTGTCCAGATAGGCGTCCGGGGCGAGTTCGCTGTCCCGCATCAGGGAGAAGACCTCGCTGCCGATGCCGGGGGCACCCTCGTCGCTGAAGAGCGCGAAGGTCTGGACGAAGCCGAGGTACTCCGTGCCGTCGAGGCCCTCGCAGTACTCGGCGGCCTCCTGCTCGGCCGCGGCCATGGCGGCGTCGGAGTCGGTGACGTGCCAGAGCGTGATGCGTTCCTCGTAGGTGTTCAGATCGCGGTGCCGGTAGACGGTGCGCGCGGAGAACCACGACGTGGCGGATTGTTCGGGCATGGCGGCTCTCCGGGGAAGTGTGGGGCGAGGGCTACGGGAACTGCGGGGCGTCGGCGACGAGGCTGCGGAAGGTCGTCGCCGGGTCGGCGTCCAGCTCCGGGAGGCTGCCGCCGAGTTGCAGCGTCGCGAAACCGTGGGCCAGTGACCAGGCGGCGAGTCCCGCCCGTCGGGCGTCGGGGTTGCGCCCGGATTCGGGGAGGTCCTCGACGCCGGAGCGCAGAGGAGCGTACGCGCGCGCCTTGGCGGCGACGAGTTCCGGAGCGTCGTCGTGGAGCAGCCGGGGCTGGAACATCACCTCGAAGTGCGCCGGGTGGGAGAGGGCGAACTCCACGTACCGTGCGCCCATTTCGCGCAGCCGGTGCGGGGCGTCCGCCGGGACCTCGCCCAGCGCGGCGGCCAGCAGGTCGAAGCCCTCGGTCGCGATGGCGGTGAGCAGGCCGGCCTTGTCCTTGAAGTGATGGGCGGGTGCCGCGTGCGAGACCTCGGCGCGGCGGGCGAGGTCACGGAGGCTGATCCCGGTGACTCCTTCGCCCGCGATGACCTCCAGGGCGGCGCGGAGGACTGCCTGGCGCAGGTCTCCGTGGTGGTACGAGGTGTGTGTTGCTGCCATGGGTGGATGCTATCCCCTGGATCTTGGCAGTGACAAGTAGGCATTGACAAGATGGGGGCGGGGAGGTGAACTGTATCTAGGCGGTGGCAAGTTGGTGCCGTTCGCAGAGCAGTGAGTCCGTGGCAGCGAAGGAGAACCGAGATGACGCACCGTCCGAGCACCGCCCGGCAGATGTGGCAACTGCTGGAGCCCGTGCACGCCACCGTCTACTACGCGGCGGAGTCCTTCGAGGCGGCCGAACGCCTCGGGTACGCCGTCGACGAGCGCTGGCCCGCCTATTTCGCCTACCGCGCCGCGCCGCTCGGCGCGGTGGGCCCCGGCCTGGTGAACGCGCTCTTCTACAGCTTCAGTCCGCGCATGGTGGAGCGGTACGCCGCCCCGGCCTGGCGGATCGCGACGCCCGAGCAGGTGCTCGTGGCCCGCAGCGAAGCCGTGGACCGGGCCCTGCGCAGGCTGTTCGGCGACCGGATCGGTTCGCCGGACCTCCGGGAGGCGGCGGAGCTCGCACGTCGCGCGGCCGAGGCGGCGGACACGGCCGGGCGGCCCATGGCCGCGGCCAACGCCGCACTGCCCTGGCCCGACGCGCCGCACCTGGTCCTCTGGCAGGCCGCCACCGTCCTGCGCGAACACCGGGGCGACGGCCACCTCGCCGCCCTCCAGGCCCACGGCATCGGACCGGCCGAGGCGCTGGTCTCGCACGCGGCCGTCGGTGCCGCACCCGCTGAGGTGTTCGGCAGCAGGCAGTGGAGCGAGGAGGAGTGGGCGGGGGCGGGTCGAGGGCTCGCCGCGCGTGGTCTGCTGGAAGGCGACGGCACCGCCACGGCCGAAGGTCTCCGGGTCCGCACCGCCGTCGAGCACCTCACCGACGAACTCGCCGTCGCGCCCTGGAACGCGCTCGCGCCCGACGAGGTCGCACGCCTGTCCGAACTCCTCCTGCCCCTGGTGCTCGACATCGTCGCCACCGGACTCCTCCCGGAGCGCAGCACCCTCGGCATCGGGATGAAGTACGGGGACGAGTGAGGGGGCAACGTCCGTGCGGGGAGGCCGAGATGATGCTGACGGGGTGACAGGTGCGGTCGACCGCAAGGGGGGGAGGTATCAGGAATCATCGGCCGAAGTCCTTCACATGTCGACACCAGTCCTCACAGGAGGCGGGTTGCCAGAAAGGTTGCCGATGGAGGAGTGTTGTCGTGAGGCAACCTTTCTCGGCCTCGGAATCTTCCTCTACTCGATGGGGTGAGGGGCCCGCACAGCGGGCCTTCTACGTTTGGCGCTTTCTTCCAGGCAAGCAACTACGCAGCAGGCGGGTGCCCAGCAGGCGGGTGCCCAGCAGGCGGGTGTCCAACAGGCACGCGCGACCGGACCAGACGGTTCTCGCGGTGACGGCCGGGCGTGGCACGCGGCGCCGTATCCGGCACTCGTGGTGGACGGACGGGACACGGTCCGCCATGCCAACGAAGCCGCCGAGGCCCTCTTCGCGACAGCGGCAGCGGCAGCGACGGCAGCAGCAGCGACTGCGACTGCCACAGCGACAACGGCCAAGGGCCCGTGCGCGGGGCGTCCCCTCGCGGAAGTGGTTCCGGACTGGCTCCTGCGCGCGCACCGGCAGCGCCGTACCGCAACGCGGTCGGAGACGGCACGCGGTCCGGTCGGCGACCGTACCTTCGAAGCGCACCCCGCCCGGCCGGACGACGAAGGCACCGTCGTGTGGTGGCTCGTCGACGACACCGACCAGGTGCTCGCCCGGGAGGCCCTGCGGCTGGAGCGCGAGCGCACCGCCTTCCTCACCCGGGCGTCCGACCGGCTGCTCTCCTCCCTCAACCTGGACCGCTGCATGGACGCCACCGCCCAGCTCGCCGCCGAGCACCTGGCCGACGCGGCTCTCGTGGTCGCCCCGGCCAGCGGGCACCGGCTGCCCGCCGTGGCGTGCGTCAGGGGCGGCAGCCCGGTGCGCTCGCTCAGGACCGCCGACCCGCACGACGTGCCGGGGCTCGGCGAGGCGCTGCAGGGCTTCCCGCCGGTTCCCTCGCGGTGGATCGACCCGGCCGCCGCCCCCGACTGGGTGGTTCCGGACGGTTTCGGCGAGGTCGGTTCGATCGTCGTGACGCCGCTGCCGGGACACGGGGTCCCGGCGGGCGCGCTCATCCTGCTGCGGCGTGCCGGGGAGCGGGAGTCCAGCGCGTTCAGCGAGGAGGAGGAGGTCTTCGCCCGGCTGTTCGCGTCGCGCGCCGGGGCCTCGATGTCGGCCGCCCGGCTGTACGCGGAGCAGTCCGCCATCACCGAGACCCTGATGCGGGAACTGCTCCCGCCGGTCCTGCACCAGGTCGCGGGCATGGAGTTCGCCGGTGGCTACCGGCCGTCGCAGGACACCGAGCGGGTCGGCGGCGACTTCTACGACGTCCACCCGGCCGCCGCCGACGGCGAGGCGTCCCTCGCGGTGCTCGGCGACGTGTGCGGCAAGGGCCTCGACGCGGCCGTGCTCACCGGCAAGATCCGCAACACCCTGCACGCCCTGCTCCCGCTGGCCGACGACCACCAGCGCGTCATCGACCTCCTCAACGGGGCGCTGCTCAACTCCCACCACGCCCGCTTCGCCACCCTGGTGCTGGCCTCGGCGGTGCGCGACGAGGATCGCGTACGGCTGCGGCTCAGCAGCGCCGGACACGCCGCGCCCCTGCTCGTACGGGCCGACGGGCGGGTCGAGGAGGCCGACACGAGCGGCACGCTGGTCGGGGCGATGCCCCGGGTGCCGACGCGGACGGTGCAGGCGACGCTGGCTCCTGGCGAGAGCTGCGTGCTCTACACGGACGGCATCACCGAGGCGCGGGGCGGACCGCTGGGCGACGCCATGTTCGGTGAGGACCGGCTGAAGGCGGCGCTGGCCGACTGCGCGGGCATGCCCGCGACGGCCGTCGTCGAGCGGGTGCAGATGCTGGCGTCGCAGTGGGTGGGCGGCGGTCGCCACGACGACATGGCGGTCCTGGTCATCTCGGCGCCGCGAGCGGTTCGACGGCGGGAGAGGTCCGTCCGGTGAAGTCCGGTGAAGTCCGGTGAGGTCCGGTGAACGGGCGTTCTCGGGGCAGGCTCAGCGCATGAGCCCGCACACAGCTCCCGACCGCCCCAGCGGCCCCGGCACCCTCGCAGGCGCCGGCTTCCCCGGTACGGGCCCCGCCGCGCCGCCCGGCCACGCCGATTCCCGCGCCCCGGCCGTCTACGCCGACCGGTTGTGGGAAGCCGTCGGCGCGGGCGACGAGTACGAGGCCACCGACACCGTCCTGGACGCCCTCGACGACGGGCTGCCCGCCGAGGACGTGCTGCTGGAGGTCATCGCCCCCGTACAGGCGAAGGTCGGTGTCGAATGGGCCGCCAACCGCATGACCGTGGCCCAGGAGCACACCGCCACCGCCATCAACGACCGCGCGGTCGCCGCTCTCGCCCAGCACACGGCGGTGCGGCGCACGGCAGCCCGGCGCACCCCGTCCGGAGCCCCCGCGTCCGGAACCCCCGCGTCCGCCCCCGCCAAGGGCCGCATCGCGGTCGCCTGCGTCGACGGCGAGTGGCACGCCCTGCCCGCCCGCATACTCGCCGAAGTGCTGAAACTGCGCGGCTGGCAGGTCGACTACCTCGGCGCGCAGGTCCCCACCCCGCACCTGATCGGCCATCTGCACCGGTCGGCCACCCAGGTGGTGGCCCTCTCCAGCTCCATCGCCACCCGGCTGCCCACCGCCCACGCCACCATCACCGCCTGCCAGGCCACGGGCGTGCCCGTACTGGTCGGCGGGGCGGCCTTCGGGCCGGACGGCCGGTACGCGCGCCTGCTCGGAGCCGACGCCTGGGCCCCCGACGCCCGCTCCGCCGCCGACCTCCTCGACGCCGACCGGCTGCCGGGCCCGCCGCACGCGCACCAGCCCCTGGACGACCTCCCGCACCTGGCCGACCAGGAGTACACGATGGTCGCCCGCACCCATGCCGAACTGGTCAAGGCCGCCTTCGTCGGCCTCGAAGAGCGCCACCCGGACATGCGCGCGTACACCGAGCGGCAGCGCGAGCACACCGCGGAGGACCTCGCCCACATCGTGAGCTTCCTCGCCACCGCGCTCTACACCGACGACCCCGATCTCTTCACCGGCTTCCTCCGGTGGACCGCGGGCATCCTCGTTGCGCGCGGCGTCCCCGCCGACTCCCTGTGCCCCGCACTCGACATCCTCGGCGGGGAACTGCGGGACTTCCCTCGCGCCGGCCGCTTCCTGACCCTCGCCACGGACGCCCTCAAGGCCATGTGACGAGCGCTGCCGTTCCCCCCATCACCTCCGGCCCCGGAAAGCCCGCATGACGACGATGCCCCCGCGCCCGATCCCGCCGACCCGCCGGATCCGTCCGCATCCGCTGCACGTGCAGGCCGTTCCCCGAGACGACGGAACCGTACGCCTCGAACTGCACGGCGACCTCGACTACGACCACGCCGACCGCCTCCTGACCGCCGTACGCGAACAGCTCGCCGACCGCCCCGGGCTGCGCGAACTCCGGCTGGACTGCGCCGACGTGGCGGCGGTCGACTCCATGGGCCTGTCGGTCCTGCTCATGGTCCACCGCGCCACCGCCGCCGCCGGAGCCCGTCTGCACCTAGACGCCCGTACGCCGGCCCTGGAGCGGCTGCTCCAGATCACCGGCACCCTGGAGCACTTCACCGGACGCGGGACGGAGCCGACGTCCGAGACGCACTGAGAGCCGGGGGAGACGGTCACGCACCGCCCGGCCGCACCAGCCCCGTCTCGTACGCCATCACCACCACCTGCGCCCGGCTTGCCAGGTTCAGTTTCGTCATCGCCCGGTTGAGGTGCGTCTTGACCGTCGCGCCGCTGATGAACAGCAGCTCCGCGATGTCCGCGTTCGACAGTCCGCGCGCGGCCATCCGCAGCACCTCCACCTCGCGGCCCGTCAACTGGTCCAGATCCGGCGGTAGTTCAGGGGGCAGGGCGGCCTGGGTCTCGTGGTTCTCCGTTCGTACGGCGAAGGACTCGACCAGCCGCCGGGTGACGCTCGGCGCGAAGAGCGAGTCCCCGCCCCGCACCGCGTTCACCGCCGCCAGCAGCCGTTCGGGCCCCGAGTCCTTCAGGAGGAAGCCGGAAGCGCCCGCGCGCAGCGCCCCGTACACGTACTCGTCGAGATCGAAGGTCGTCAGGATGAGGATCCGGGGCGGCGGGTCCCCGGCCTCCGCCAGGATCCTGGCCGTCGCCACGATGCCGCTCATCCCGGGCATCCGGATGTCCATGAGGACGACGTCCGGGCGCAGTGCGGCGGCGAGTTCGACGGCCTCCGCGCCGTCGGCGGCCTCGCCCACGACGTCGAAGCCGGGGGCGGCACGCAGCAGTCCCACCAGCCCGGCGCGGATCAGGAACTGGTCGTCGACGACGAGGACCCTCGTCGCCTCCTGAGCACTCATCGGGTCCGGTCGTCCTCCGGTCGTACGGCCCGGGGCGAGGTAGGCAGGTCGAGGCGGACCTCGTAACCGCCTGCGCCGCCGTGCGGGCCGATGCTGATCGTTCCGCCGTAGAGCTTCGCCCGCTCCCGCATTCCGATCAAGCCGTGGCCGGTTCCGCTCGGTACTCTGGCTGGAATTGCCCCTTCTCCGGTGGCCGGATCCGCGTTCGTGACCGACACCGTCACCTGGTGGACGCCGTACCGCAGTTCCACGACGGTGGGCGCTCCCGGCGCGTGCTTCAGTACGTTCGTGAGCGCCTCCTGCACCACCCGGTACGCGCACAGCTCCACCCCGGGCGCCAGCGGACGCTCCGCCCCGGACACCCGCAGCTCCACCGGCACGCCTCCGGCCCGTACCCGCTCGACCATCTCCGCGAGCCGCGCGAGCCCCGGCATCGGGGCGTCCGGCACGCCGACGCCGTCCCGTTCGTCCGGTGCGCGCAGCAGCCGCAGCATCCGGCGCATCTCCTCCATGGCCTCCGCGCTGGTGCCCGCGATGGTGGCCAGCGCGGCGCGCGCGGTCGGTGGGTCGGACTCGAAGACGAACTGCGCGAGCCCCGACTGCACGGAGATCACCGACATGTGGTGGGCGACGACGTCGTGCAACTCCCGTGCGATCCGCCCGCGTTCCTCGCCGACCTCCCGGCGGGCCCGCTCCTCCTGCTCCGCCCGCAGCCTGCGCGCCAGCTTCGCCGACCTGCGAGCCACCACCCCGAACCGCCACAGCGCCGCGGGCCACACCAGGGCCTGCGCGACGACGGCGGGCATCGACGAGCGGGGGTCGAGGAGACCGGCGTACACCCATATCGCACCCATCAGCACGGTGCAGGCCGCGGACGCCCGCAGCGGGCGCAGCGACGCGACGGTGTAGACGGCGAGCATGGGGCCGAAGCTGTTGGCGACCGGCCAGTACCCGGCCGTGATGAAGACGATCCACGCCGCGTGCACGAGAAGGCAGACGGCGACCGGCGCCCGGGTGCGGAACGCGCCCGGCAGGTTGACCAGACCGATCAGCGCGTACCCGAGGAGGTCGAGCGCGGGCCGCCCCTGCGCGACGGACTCCTGCCCGAGCAGCACGGCCACGGTGGTCTGCGCGAGGGCGAGCAGGAGGTCGGCGCGAGGAGGGCGGAACCGGTGCATCGTCGCAGCGTAATCGGGCCGTTGTGGGGGCACGTCAACCGGGCGGCATACCACGGAGGTTGTAGGAGGGGCCGGAACTGCCACGTTCGGTGGAGACGGAGATCAACCCCTCGTGGGACGCCGCGCGGCCGTACCGTCCGTAACTTCATCCACGGCGGTACGCCCCCGGTCGACGCGACCCGGCGTACCCGACAGGGCCACGACGGTCCGTCCTCACCATCGGGGGAGGGGGCGGGCCGCCGTCCCGTTCCGCGCCCCGCCTTCGAGAGTCACACCCCGGCTAGCTCGCCCTCCAGCGCCCGCCCCTTCGTCTCCGGGGCCGCCACCGCCATCCACCCCATCGCCAGCAGCACGGCCACGGCGAGGACGCCGAAGGTCCACGGCAGTCCGAGCACCGGCCACAGCACCGACCCGAACAGCAGCGGCGCGAACCCGGTCAGCGAGCGGCTCACCGAGGACGCCCAGCCGAAGCCGCTGGCCCGCAGCGAGGTCGGATAGAGCTCGGAGGCGTACGCGTACAGCGCCGGGATCGCCAGCTGGATCAGGAAGCCGAACGCGCCGATCGCCACCAGTGCGGCGGTTCCCTGGTCCCGTACGAGCGCGAAGACCACCAGCGCCGCCGTGGCCAGCGGCGCGCTCACGCCGATCAGCCACTTCCGCCCGACGACGTCCACCAGGGCGGTGGACACGAGCACGCCCAGGATGCCGAGCCCGGCCATCAGCGTCGTGCCGGTGAAGGCCGCCGTGTCGGCCTGCCCCTCCGCCTTGAGGATCGACGGCATCCAGCTCAGCGCCGCGTAGTAGACCAGCAGGACCGTCGCGAACATCGCCCAGACCGCCGAGGTGACGCGCGGGCTGAACGACCAGATCAGGCGCAGCTGTTCGGCCGCCGCGGCGAGTCCGCGGGTACGGGGAGCGGTCGGCGCATCCGGGATCCCGTACGGCTCGACGGGCGCGCCGGTACGGGCCACGAGGTCGTCGATGACCGCCCGCGCCTGGGTCTCGCGCCCCTTCCCCGACAGGTAGACCGGCGACTCGGGAACCCCGCGCCGCACCCAGAACAGCAGCAGCGCGGGCAGCGTCATCGTGAAGAGCATCCAGCGCCAGTTCCCGTCCAGCGGCAGCATCGCCGTCGAGACGAGCCCGCACAGGGTGACGCCGATCGGCCACCACAGGTCGAGCGCGGTGAGGATCCGCCCCCGGTACTTGCGCGGCGAGAACTCGCTGACCAGCGCGTAGTCCACGGGGATGCAGCCGCCGAGGCCGATCCCGGCGAGGAAGCGCAGGACCAGGAAGATCCAGTACGTCGGCGAGAGCGCGCCGAGCACCGAGAACACCGCGAAGATCAGCAGCGTCACGCTGAACGCCTTCTTGCGGCCGATCCGGTCGGCCACCGACCCCCAGGCGATCGCGCCGACCGCCATGCCGACGAGGTTCGCGGTCGCGACCAGGCCGCGCTGGGCGAGGGTGAGGTCGAACTCCTTGCCGACCAGGGGCATCAGGAAGCCGTTGAGGGCGATGTCGTACGCGTCGAAGAGGTAGCCGAGGCCGCCGATGACGAAGATCTTTCCCTGGACGCCCCACTTCCACGGGAGTTCCTGGACGATGTGATCGCCTGTCTTCACTGCTGCTCCAAGTGGGGGCCGGGTGGGGGAGAGGGGCTGATCATAAAGCGTGTCCGCGCACGTCACACGCACGTCACGCGTACGGCAAGCGCACGTCAGGCGCAGGGCAGGCGCGTGCGGGGGCCGGGGTCGGGCCGTGCTTCCCGGGGCCGGTACGCCGAAATCCCCGGGCCCCCTCTGGGACACGGCAGTCGGGCTTCGTAGAGTCCGTGGACATGACCACCACAGCCCGCAGCGGCAGCAGCGTCCCCGCCCCCGCGCCCGTTCCCGCCCTCTCCTCCCGGACCGCGTCCGTCGGCGGCTCGCCCGTCCGGGAGATCCTGGCGCTCACCGAAGCCCCCGAGGTCATCAGCTTCGCGGGCGGCCTCCCCGCGCCCGAACTCTTCGACTCCGAGGGCATCCGCCGGGCGTACGACGCGGTGCTGAGCGAGTCCCCGCACCGGGTCCTCCAGTACTCGACCACCGAGGGCGACCCGGCCCTGCGCGCCTCGGTGGCCGCCCGGCTCACCACGCGCGGCCTGCCCACCGAGGCCGGGGACCTCCTGATCACCACGGGCTCGCAACAGGGCCTCTCGCTGCTGGCCTCCGCCCTGCTGGAGCCCGGCGACACCGTCCTCGTCGAGGACCCGACCTACCTCGCCGCCCTCCAGTGCTTCGGCCTCGCGGGCGTCCGTACCGTGCCGGTCCCCACCGACGAGGACGGCATCCTCCCCGACGCCCTGGACGCGCTCGTCGCCGCCGAGAACCCCAAGCTCCTCTACCTCGTCCCCAACTTCCAGAACCCCACCGGCCGTACGCTCCCGCTCGCCCGCCGCCGCGCCGTCGCCGAGATCGCCGCGCGGCGCGGGCTGTGGGTGGTCGAGGACGATCCGTACGGCGAACTGCGGTTCGGCGGCGAGAGCGTGCCGTGGATCTCCGGCTGTCCTGGCGGCGAGGACCGCACTGTCCTCCTCAGCAGCTTCTCCAAGGTGATGGCTCCCGGCCTGCGGCTCGGCTGGCTGCGCGGGCCCGAGGCACTCCGGCGCGCCTGCGTGATCGCCAAGCAGGCCGCCGACCTGCACACCTCCACCCTCGACCAGGCGGCGGCCGCCCGCTACCTCGCCGACAGCGATCTGGACCTGCACCTGGAAATCGTGCGCGACGCGTACCGGGTGCGCAGGGACGCGCTTCTCGCGGGCCTCGCGTCGGCCCTCCCGGCGGGCAGTACGTGGAACCACCCCGAGGGCGGGATGTTCCTGTGGGCCCGGCTGCCCGACGGCCTCGACGCGGCGGCGCTGCTGCCGAAGGCGGTCGAGCACAAGGTGGCGTACGTGCCGGGGGCGCCCTTCTACGCGGGGCGTCCGGACGCGGCGACGCTGCGGATGTCGTTCACGACGCACACGCCGAAGGAGATCGGGGTGGGGCTGGAGAGGCTGCGGGAGGCGCTGGGGGCCTGAGGGGGCGCGGGGCGCGGGGGTGGAGGCGGGGGGCGGGGCATACTGGCCCCGCTCCGACCACCCTATGAAGTGCCTTCACGAGGAGAACGACAGGGATGACCGCAACCTTCAGGACCGTCATGGACGTCGCCCCCGAACACCTGGGCCAGGCCGAGGCCATGGACCGCCTCTTCCAGGCCGCCATCGCGCCCGCGACCGTCAACTTCGACTTCGGCCACATCCGGGAGGCCGCCGCCGCGATCCCCGACAGCTCGACCGTGAAGCTCGTGCGGGGCTGGGGTCTCCAGGAGACCGCACCCGTCGCGGTGATGGCCCTCTCCCTCAAGGAGGCCGTACGGCAGGCCCTCCCGCCGGAGTTCGCCGACGCGTCGTTCTGGCCCACGGTCGAGCGGGAGTTGGAGTCCGCCTTCACCGGGCTCGCCGCGCAGGAGGGCGCGCCGGGACTCGCGTACTACGAGGAGGCCCCTGACCGCACCGGCTACTACCGCGACCTCTTCTTCGCGCTCCAGGGCGGCGAGGACCTGTACGGGATCGCCTTCTGCATCGACGTGAGCGTGGGCCTCGACAAGGCGGGCGTCGGCGCGCTGTCCCTCACGGACATCGCGCCGTACCGCATCCGCCTGAACGCGATCGTGGTCCGCCAACCCCTCGCCCTGACGGCATCGACCACCGCCTGACCTCCCCTCTCCCACTGCTTCCCCTCCACCGTCCCACCGTCCCGCCGTCCCGGGCCGGTTCGGAATCAACGCGCCTGCCCCGCCGAGGAGTTCGGCCCCGGGAGTCCGCGTACCTCATGCGCTCAGCACCACCGGGTTGGTGAGCGCCGCCATCCGCCCGTCCGGATGCCGCACCTCCACCCGTACGAACCCGGCCTCCTCCGCACTCGTACGCCACTCCACGACACCCGCACCGCCCTCCGGCAGGGGTGCGTGGTGCACGGTTCCGCACTCGGTGTGGAAGGTCACGACGCCGGAAGCCACGCCCCGCACCTCCACCCGCGCCACGACGGGCTCAGCCCCTGCGGCCGTGAGCCGTTCGCCCACCCCGGCACTCCGGGAGGTGTACGGCAGGTTCGTCGTCGCCGTGGACGGTGGCGCGGATGAGGCCCGCGCGCTGGTCACCGGCGCACGCGGTCGGCTCCCGGACGGTGCGGTCGTCGTTGCCTTGACGCCCGGCGCGGTCGGTGTCGCCCTGAACGCGTCCGCCAGGGCGGCAGGGCTGAACGCTTCCGTCGGTCGTCGTCGACCGGGCAGGCTGTGCGGCGTACGGGACAGGGTCCGGGGCGTGCCCGCCCCGGACCCGAAGTGTCTGACGCCGTCGCTGGCTACGAAGCCGCCGTCCCGCCCTGCTGCTTCTGGGGGTCCACGACCTCACCGGCGGGCGGAGCCTTCGCGTCCACCGGCTTGCCGTAGTCGGAGAAGGTCGTCGTCATCGGCGCCTTACCGCCCTTCTGCTCGACCTTCAGGACGTACGGCTCCCCTTCCGCCGCCACGTACATCGTGATCGTCTCGCCCTGCGCGGTCTTCTTCTGGAGCACGGCGGAGTCCTTGCCGTCGAGCTCGGTGTCCTTGGCGCGGGTCATGCCCTTGCGCTCGGACTTGTCCCGGTCGAGCAGGGCGATCACCGCGTCCTTGTCGCAACCGGCCTGGGTGGCCTTCGCCTCGGCCGGGGGCAGCTTCACCCACTTGTCCTGGAAGGTGGCCGCCGCCTTCTTGCCCTTCGCACCGGAGCCCTGCTGCTTGAGGAGGGCCTCCCAGTACTGCTGGTTGCCCTTGAGGTACGTGACCGAGTCGACGCGCCGCAGCTCCGCCTTGGCGTCCTGCTGGGTGTTGGTGCCCTGGCAGTTGCCCTGGGTGTCGACCACGTAGTCGGAGGCCGCCGACCGCCCGTTCGCGGTGGCCTCGGTCCGGATGCGTACCGAATCCGCCTTCTTCGTCGCCGTGACCGACGCATCGGCGATCTGGTCGGGGGACTGCCCGTCGAAGGTCTTCTTGTCCGAACCCGCCGAGCCCGGGGCGTCGGCGTCCGCGCACCCGGATACTCCGACGATCAGAGCCGCGCACGCCACCGCCGACACCACTAACTTCGCCTTCACAGCAAACTCCTCCAAGCGTGAACGAGTGTGAATGGGACCTGCAACTCCCCTTGGTGTCCGGGTAGTGCGGGGGAGTGCGGTGCGCACCCCGAGTACCCGGGTTCGCTGGAGGAAACCCACGAAGCTCTGCGAACGGGGGCTTCGGGTGCAGGAGATGGAGGGCCGGTGAAGCGTGGTCAGGCGTGGTCGTACCATCGCCCACATCGATCCCGGGCCCATCGCCCACATCGATCCCGGGCCCATCGCCCACATCGGTCCCGGGCCCGTCGCCCGTATCGGTCCCGGGCCCGTCGCCACACCGATCCCACCACCTCACGGGGAAACCGCATGAGCATCGAAGAGACCACCGAGGGCGCCGCCGAAGTGACCACCGCCGTGCCCTCCGCGCACCGCCCAGGCCGCCCGGAAGACCTCCCGCCCGCCCCCGTCCTCTGGGCCCGCTGGGGGGTGCTGGCGGGGCTGCTTACCACCCGGGAGCGGGAGGAGGAGTCCGAGGTGCACCGCACCGGGTTCTGGATGTCCCCGGGACGCGCGGACAGCCTGCGGTACGACGACGCCGGGTCGACCTGGTGGGCCCTGCGCGCGGTGGGCGACGGGCGGTACGTCCTCTACGGGGAGGACGAGTCGAGCGGCGTCAAGTGGCACGAGCCCGCGATCGACGTGCTGGCCGGGGCGCCCGCCTGGCTGCCGTTCGAGCTGCTGCGCGACCTGATCGCCTCGTACGAGATCGGCTGCGTGTACTGGTACGAGAACGGGGCCTGGGGCCGTGCCCCCTACCCCGGGAGCCTCCAGGACGACGGGCTCGACTGCGGGATGAGCCGCCTGTTCACGACGGGCGAGGTGGTTCAGGACCTCGCATCCTGGCTGGACGACGAGTTCACCGATCCGGACGCCGAGATCGACCCGGCCGTCTGCGCGAAACTGGTGAGCGACGCCGTGTCAGGGGCCCTCACGGAAGAGGCCGTGGGCACGTTCCTCAGCGGGATCGGGCGGCCGGAACAGGAGACGCCGTCGGTGGTCGGCGTGCTCCGGAGGGCGGGGCTGCTGGCCGAGCCGGTGCCATCGGCGGAGCCTGCGGAGTAGTCGACCGGCAGTCCTCTGCGTGCCGCCCCCGCGTCGGGCCGGTGGTCGTACAGGTCCCGCACCGCGCGGACGTCGTCCTGACCGAGGACGTGGCGGCCCGTCACGGCGGGCTGCATGACGGATTGGGGATCGTCGCTGTGCCCGAAGCCGAGGCTGTGGCCGACCTCGTGCAGCGCGGACTGGAAGAGGTCGAGGCCCCGGCTTCCGGGGGCGGGGCGCAGGGCCCGGCGCCGCTCGGGCACCCCGACGTCCCACTCCTCCTCGTCGTCGAAGTACAGGTCGCCGCGCGGCGGGAAGAACGCGAACGCCGCGATGCCTCCGGGCCCGTCGAAGGGGGAGCCGGAGGAGGCGCCGGAACGCGAGGCGAGGTGGTCGGTGTGGCGGGTGGCGAAGCGGATCTCGATGTCCGCGGGCCCGCCGTCGACCTTCCGGAAGCGGATGTTCCGGCTGGCCTTCTCCCACTCCCGCATCGCACTCCCGATGACCCGCTCCACCTGGTGCTGTTTGCCCCGGAGCGAGTCCTTGCCGCTGTACTCCACGATGCGCCACGTGATGTCGGGTCCCTGCCAGCCGGGACCCACGACGTTGTACGCGGCGGCGGGCGGGGCGGCGACGAGGAGGGTGGCGGCGAGGAGGGCGGTGGAAACGGCCGTGGAAACGGCGGCGGGGAGCAGGATCGGGCGCGGGCGGGGAGCGCGGCGCATCGGACCTCCGTCGGGGTACGCGGCAAGGGGCTGAACCGGCAGGGGGTTGAACCAGCAAGGGGTTGAGCAGCAAGAGGCTGAGCTGCGGCCCTTCCCGTTCCCGGCGGAAGTCAAAGCGGCTGGCCGACCGTGTCGCTCCGATGGCTGACCAGATGGACCCGACTACCAGCCGATCGCGGCGGCCACCGGCAAGTGGTCGCTTCCGGTGGCGGGCAGCACCCGCGCGCTCCTCGGCTCCACCCCGCGCACCAGGATCTGGTCGATCCGCGCCACCGGGAACGACGCGGGCCAGGTGAAGCCGAAGCCGTCCCCGGCCGCCTTCTGCGCCGAGCGCAGCCGCGAGGTGAGACCGGCGAGCGCGCGGTCGTCCGTGGTGCCGTTCAGGTCGCCGAGCACCAGCACCCGCCCGACCCGCTCGGCGGCGACGGCCTCGGCGAGCGCGGCCGCGTTCCGGTCCCGCGTCTCCGTCCGGAAACCCGCCCGGGGATTGACCCGTACGGAACCCAGATGGGCCACGTACACGGCGAGGGGCCCGCGACCGGTGGCCACCGTGGCGCGCAGCGCCCGGTTGTCGGGCAGCTTGTCGGCGGCGGACTTGGCGTCGCCCAGCGGACCGACGTCCGTCCTGATGTCGACCGGCCGGACGTCCGACAGCGGCAGCCTGCTCCACAGCCCGACCGTGCCCAGGACCGCGCGGTACCGGTACGCCTTCGCCAGCTCCTTCTCGTACGTGCCCCTGACCTGCTCGGCGAGTTCCTCCAGCGCCAGTACGTCCGCGCCGGATGCGGCCAGGGCGCGGGCGGTGCCGACCGGGTCGGGGTTCGCCGCGCCCACGTTGTGGCTCGCCACGGTGAGGTCACCGGCCGAGGGAGACACCGGCCCCGACCTGTCGCCGAGCAGCCCGCCGAAGAGGCTCAGCCACACCGTCACCGGCAGGAGCAGCGCGGCCACCGCGACGGCGGAACGGCGCAGGAGCGCCGCGAGCAGCAGCACCGGCACGAACAGGCCGAACCAGGGGAGAAAGGTCTCGACGAGGCTGCCGAGGTTCCCGGCCCGGTTCGGGATCCGTGCGTGCAGCAGCAGGAACAGGCCCAGCAGCAGCGCCAGCGCCGCGAGCACCCGGCCGCGCTTCCAGGGGCCGGGGCGGAGGACGGTGCGGAGGGCCCGGGGCAGGTCCGTGCGCCGGGGTCCGGCACGGGGTCCCGCACCGGGTCCCGCACTGTCCGCCGCGTCCGCCCGCGTCGTCGTCCGAGTTCGTTCGGTCGTGCTCACTGCCGCATCCTCGGGTCTTCTGTGGGGTCGGCGTACCTGCGCGGGCAACCGTGGTCGATCGCCTCGGTGCGCAGTTCGTAGTGCCAGGGCTCGTTCTGGTAGATGCGGCACAGCCCGTAGGCGGCGCCGTGTTCGGACAGCCATGCCGTCGCGGCGGAGCGCCCCAGGTCGACGGCCTCCCCCGACACGTGGGGGGAGGTCTTCGCGGTGGCCACCCAGCGGGCGGCCTCGGCGGCGGTCCCGTACGTCGAGACCGCCTCGCGGAGCAGTTGGTTCTGGTACCTCGGGGACCGCCAGCCGCTGTTCACCTGGAACACGACCCCGTCGCCCGAGGCGGCCCTCGCCGCCCGGCGGAGCGCGTCGAGCAGGTCCGCGTCGAGATTGGCTACGGCCGGGACCGCTCCGTCGAAGACCGTCGTACCACCGGGAACGACGCCGTCGGCCCCGCCGACCGGTCCGGGGCCCTCGCTGTGGAGGTCGGGCGGGTTCGGTGCGGCCGACGAGAGCGCGGACTTGGCGGCCCGGCGGGCAAGGAGCGCGGCGAGCACCGCCAGGCCGACCAGCAGGACGACGACGAGGAGCCGGGGAACGCGACGGCGGGGCGGCGTCCGGGTCGCCCGTATCGCTGACGGGGTGGCCGAGGGCGGGGCCGATGGTGGAGTTCGTGTCATGCAACCAGCCAAGGCGGCACGGTGTTGCGGACGCGTATCCGGTTTTCGATACGCCGACGATAGGCGTCGGCTCGTAGCCTCGGAGCATGCGAGTGCTGATCGTCGAGGACGAGCCCTATCTGGCGGAAGCCATCCGCGACGCCCTGCGCCTGGAGGCGATCGCCGCCGACCTCGCGGGCGACGGCGACACCGCTCTGGAACTGCTGAGCGTCAACGCGTACGACATCGCCGTGCTCGACCGGGACGTCCCCGGCCCCTCCGGCGACGAGATCGCCACCCGCATCGTCGCCTCCGGCAGCGGGATGCCCATCCTGATGCTCACCGCCGCCGACCGCCTCGACGACAAGGCGTCCGGGTTCGAACTCGGCGCCGACGACTACCTCACGAAGCCCTTCGCGCTCCAGGAACTCGTGCTCAGGCTCAGGGCACTCGACCGCAGGCGCGGCCACAGCAGACCCCCCGTGCGGCTGCTCGCGGGCCTGCGTCTGGACCCGTTCCGCAGGGAGGTCTACCGCGACGACCGCTATGTCGCCCTCACCCGGAAGCAGTTCGCCGTACTCGAAGTCCTGGTCTCGGCCGAGGGCGGAGTGGTCAGCGCCGAAGAGCTCCTGGAACGGGCGTGGGACGAGAACGCCGACCCGTTCACCAATGCCGTACGCATCACGGTTTCGGCCCTGCGCAAACGGCTCGGCGAGCCGTGGATCATCGCCACCGTGCCGGGCGTCGGCTACCGCATCGAGGCGGCACCGGGCGGCGGACGTGAGGGGGGAGACCGTGGATAGGCGGCCCGGTATGAGCGTCCGGGTCAAGCTCACCCTCAGCTATGCCGGATTCCTCATGCTGGCGGGCGTCCTGCTGATGGCGGCGGTGTGGGTGTTCCTCCTGAGGTACGTCCCCGACCGCGCGATGCTCTACGAGCCCGATGACGGTGACAGGCTCAACGGCGGTGTCTTCCCCATCCGGTCCGTCCTGCTGGAGGTCTTCGCGCCGAGGGCGACCGCCGTCATGGCGTTCCTGCTGGTGTTCGGGCTGGTGGGCGGCTGGCTCCTCGCCGGGCGCATGCTCGCCCCCCTGACCCGCATCACCCACGCCACCCGTACGGCCGCGAGCGGGGAACTCGCCCACCGCATCCGGCTGGAGGGCCGCAAGGACGAGTTCCGGGAACTCGCCGACGCCTTCGACGGCATGCTGGAACGGCTCGAAGCGCACGTCGCCGCGCAGCGGAGGTTCGCGGCCAACGCCTCGCACGAGCTGCGCACCCCGCTGGCGGTCTCGAAGGCGCTCCTGGAGGTGGCCCGTGCCGATCCGGACCACGACACCGGCGAGATCATCGACCGGCTCCACACCGTCAACACCCGGGCGATCGACCTCACCGAGGCGCTGCTCCTGCTCAGCCGGGCCGAGCAGCGCTCCTTCACCCGCGAACCCGTCGACCTGTCACTCCTGGCGGAAGAAGCCGCCGAAACGCTCCTCCTGCTCGCGGAGGCACACGGCGTCACCCTGGAGACCGGCGGCGACATCTCCCGCGCGTTCGGCTCGCACGCGTTGCTCCTGCAACTGACCACGAACCTGGTGCAGAACGCGATCGTGCACAACCTGACCGCGCAGGGCACCGTGTGGGTCACCACGGCCGTCCGCTCCCGGAGCGTGGTGCTCACCGTCGAGAACACGGGCGAGGTGCTCGATCCCGAGCTGATCCCGACACTCACCGAACCGTTCCAGCGCGGCACCGAGCGCCAACGGGGCGGCAGACACGGGGGCGTCGGGCTCGGTCTGGCGATCGCCAAGACCATCACCCACGCCCACGACGGAACGCTCACCCTCGCCCCGCGCCCCACGGGAGGCATCCTCGTCACCGTGGAGCTACCGGCCGCCCACCCGCCCGCCGAGGGGTGAGCGGCGACGGGCGAGGGGCCTGCGGGTGTGGCGCCCGCAGGTGAGGGGCCCGCGGGTGAGAGGTCCGCGGGTAAGAGGTCTGCGGATCAACTCTCGTTCGCCCGCTGCTTCTTCAGGGCGAACGCGATGCCGCCGCCCGCAGCGACGACCGCCAGTGCGACGCCCGTCCAGGCCAGCGCGCCCGACGAACCCCCGTCCCCGGACGCCGTCGGTCCGGTTCCGGCCGCCGTCGTGGTCCTCGGCGACGTGCCGCCCCCGGCCGGGGGCCGCTGGTTGAGGCTGCCGACGGGGGTGGTGTGCCCCGCCGCCTTGAACCCCCAGTCGAGGAGATCGCGCATCTCGGCGTACACCTCGTCGTGCTTCTTCTCCTGAGGGTTCATCACCGTCACCAGCAGCGTGCGGCCGTCGCGCGTCGCCGCCTCGGCGAGGGTGTTGCCCGCGTGCGAGGTGTAGCCGTTCTTGCCGCCGATCAGGCCGGGGTACTTCTCGACGCCACCGATGCCCGACAGCATCCGGTTGGTGTTCGAGATCGCGAACGGCTTGCCCTTCGTCGACGGGCCGCCGGGGAACTTCGCCTCGGCCGTCGAGCAGTACTCCTTGAAGTCCGCGTTCTTCAGGCCCTCGCGCAGGAACAGCGTCAGATCGTACGCCGACGAGACCTGGCCCTCCGCGTCGTAACCGTCGGGGCTGCGTACGTGCGTGTCCTTCGCGCCCAGTGCGTCGGCCCGCTTCTGCATGTCCGCGACGGTCTTGTCGACGCCGCCGTTCATCGAGGAGAGCACGTGCACGGCGTCGTTGCCCGAGCGCAGGAACACGCCCCGCCACAGGTCGTCCGTCGTGTACTGCTGCCCGGGAACTATGCCGACCGCGCTGCTTCCCGCGCCCATCCCGGTGAGTTCCTCGTCGGTGACCTTGTGGCTGAGGCCGTGCGGGACGGTGGGCAGCACGGTGGCCGCGAAGAGCATCTTCAGGGTGCTCGCGGGAGGCAGCGGCCAGTGCGCGTTCGACGCGGCGAGGACGTCGCCGCTGTCGGCGTCCGAGACGATCCAGGACAGGGCCGAAAGTCCCTTCGGCAGCGCGGGCGCCCCCGTTCCGGCCTGCGGCCCTGGCTTGGCGAGTCGCTCCCCGCCGACCGCTGACATCTGAGCGGGCGGGGTCGGCGGCTTGTCGTCCTTCGCCGCCGCCGGAGAGGCCACGGCGAGGGCGGTGACCGCGCCTGCGGTCAGAGTGACGAACCCGCGCCTGAACTGCGGAGAGAGGGAGGAGCGCATCGTCCGAACGTATCGCAGCCGCCCGCCCCCGAGACCCCGTCGGGCTCCCGTGGGGAAGTGGACTTTCCCACGACCGAGGAGGGAACGCGCGGCGGCGGGATTCCGTCCCGGCGTTTCCTACCGGACCTTGTGGACCGTGGTGTCTTCGGGGTTCAGCCGCCGTCCGTCCGAGGACAGTACTTCCAGTGGGCGCAGGGGCTTTCCCCGCTCGCGGTCGACCAGTTGGGAGTGCGGCTCGCCGGGGGCGAAGGAGTTCTGCTCGCCCCACTGACGCAGCGCCACGACGACCGGGAACAGCGCTTCGCCCTTCGGGGTCAGTACGTATTCGCGATAGGCGCTGCCGTCCGACGCGGGTACGGATTCCAGGACGCCGCCCGCGACGAGGGTACGCAGTCGGGCGGTGAGGATGTTCTTCGCGACGCCAAGACCGCGCTGGAACTCCCCGAAGCGGCGGCTGCCGTCGAAGGCGTCCCGCACGATCAGCAGGGACCACCAGTCCCCGATGGCGTCCACCGACCGGGCGACGGGGCATTCGCTGTCGTCGAAGCGCGTCCTGGTGACCATGGCGTCCGTCCCTCGGTCTCTCGATCGGTCTCTCGGTCTCGAAGTGGTTGCAACATGCTACCAGAGGAGGTTACTGTCCTCATCGTCGATGGTGGTAGCAAGTTGAAACCAGATGGGTGGGGAGTGCTGATGCTTGGCGACCGGCGGGGCGCGATACGACAGACCGGCGAACAAGGCCCGGAGGGAGCGGGGTTCGTCCTGTCCCGGGGGGTCGTCGCCCTGTTCGCCGTCGCCTGCGGGGCGGCCGTGGCCAATGTCTACCTGTCCCAGCCGCTCCTCGTGACCATGGGGCGCGACCTCGCCCTGAGCCCCGCGTTCGTCGGCGGCGTGGTCACGCTCACGCACGTCGGCTACGGGCTCGGGCTCTTCTTCCTCGTACCGCTGGGTGACATCGCCGACCGCAGACGGCTCGTCGTGGCCCAACTCCTGCTCCTGGTGGGGGCCTTGGCGTTGGTGGCCGTCGCCCGCACGGCGGCCGTCTTCCTCGTGGGCCTGGCGGCGACGGGGCTCCTCGCCGTCGTCACGCAGACCCTCGTGGCCTTCGCGGCGTCACTGGCCGCCCCCGCCCGGCGCGGACGGGTCGTCGGCCAGGTCACCAGTGGCGTGGTCGTCGGAATCCTGCTCGCCCGCACCGTGTCCGGCCTCCTGGCGGATCTCGCGGGCTGGCGCTCCGTCTACGTGGTCTCGGCGGCGCTCACCGCGCTGCTGGCCCTGGTCCTGTACCGCGTGCTGCCGCGCAGCAGCAAAGCGGCACGCGTGAATCCGCGTAACGCGACATCGACGAACCTCCGTTACGGGCAGCTCCTCCGCTCCACCCTCACGCTGTTCGCCACCGAGCGCCTGCTCCGTCTCCGGGCCCTGTTCGGCCTGCTGATCTTCGCCGCCTTCAGCACGCTGTGGAGCAGCGTGGCGCTGCCGCTCAGCGAAGCCCCGTACCACTTCTCCCACAGCGCGATCGGGGCACTCGGGCTGATCGGCGTGGTCGGCGCCCTGGCCGCGACCGCCGCGGGCCGCCTGAACGACCGGGGACTCTCCACGCGGACCACCGGCATCGCCCTGGCGCTGCTCGCCGTCTCGTGGCTGCCTCTGGCTCTGGCCCGCAGTTCGCTCTGGGCCCTCGCCCTCGGGGTGATACTCCTCGACCTCGCCGTCCAGGCGGTCCACGTCACCAACCAGGCCCTGATCCACGCGCTGCGACCGGACGCGGGCAGCCGTCTGATCGGCGGTTACATGGTCTTCTACTCGATCGGCAGTGCCACCGGCGCCCTCGCCGCGACGTCCCTCTACGCGGTGGCGGGCTGGGGAGCCGTCTGTCTGCTGGGCGCGGCGTTCAGCTGCCTCGGGCTCGGGGTGTGGGCGTTCACCCGGCACGTCGAGTAGCGGGCAGGCATACGAGGCCGGGCGTACGGAGCGGGCGCCGGGCTCGGGCGTGCCGGGTGCGGACAAGAGCGTCACGGTCTGCCTGACCACGGGCAGGCTTCCGGCCGATGGCCTGGCCTGCCGTACAGGGGCGTGAGGGGTGGGACGTTCCCGCACGGGAACGTCCCACCCCTCAGGTGTGTAGGTTTCCCATGATCATTGACACTGGTTCCTGTGGGAACGCTGAAATCCGGGCCAGATGCGCAACGGTTGCGTCGGCCCGGGGCGCTCAGTTCTGGTCCATCTCGCCGGTCTGGCGGTCACTGTAAGTAGCAGGGGCACTCGCTGGAGTCCGGCCAGACAGTGCTGATCCGCTCTCCAGAAGGCTGATGAGATGTCGTGCCTCATCGAGGAAAGTGACTCCTGCCGGTGAGACGGATAGAGGGCTGGTTCGCGCGATCACAGTGAACTCCAGAGTCCGTTCTACGGTGCGCAGTTGGTGGCGCAGGGTGGGCATAGGGACTCCGAGTGCCGCTGCCGCAGTCGTCAGGCTGGAGTGTCCTGGCATCTGAAGGAGGTTGCGCAACCGCGAGAGGCAGTTTCTTGTCCTGCTGACACGCTGCATTTCAGGCGAGAGCACGACGTTCAGCGGGGCAAAAGGGTTCGAGCAGAGTCCCTTGGGCCAGCGAGGGATCCCCCAACGTCCTAGTTGCTTCGAAACGCAGTCCTTGTGAACGCCGAGTTCTCGCGCAATATCGCCGCAACTGCGCCCCTTCGATGCGTACTCCTTCACCAGCCACTCGCGAGTCACCAAGGCGGGGACGATGGGAGGAATGCCGGAGGTGGAACGGGAGGTGATCTTGGCCTCGTTGAGGGCTCTCCGGACGGTCGTGTGACTGCATCCTGCAAGCTGCGCAATCTGGCAGGGGGAGATCCTCTGCTCTTGATAGAGCTGCCTCAGTTTCGGAGGTGAGAGCGGTCCTTGGCGCGGAATGTTGCGGCCTGGGGCAGGTGAGCGTGACACAGACGGGAGGGCGGCACTAATTCCGGTTGCCTCAAGATGCAGCAGGACATGGTCCTCGCCGATACCCAGGATGGCAGCGATCTCTGTGAGGGTGCGTCCCAGCGTCATCATCTCGGCGAGCTCGACGTTGTTAATGCGATCGGGATCTGCGCCCGGGAATTCAACCTCGCTGAGCCAGGAGGATGGTGGCTGCCAGAGCACAGGTTCATCGATGCCGTGGGATCTGAGGTTTTCGGTTGCCTGCTGGAGGACGAAATCTTTGAGCTCGATGGTGATTTGATGTGCGAGGTTCGCATTCCAGGTTGGGGTTCGGGACGATGTCCCAGGATCGGCGCCGAGAAGCAGTTTGAGGAGGTGCCACCGCAGTCTCTCAATCTGCACTGGTCCGATTCTCAGACCGCGTCGTCGCGAGTATTCTTGGAATCTATTCAGGTCGAAAGTGATCGTATTCTCGGAGAAGATGGCCCGTCGGCGGTGATAGTCAATAGGAACCGGGTTAGCATCCAATGCGCGGGCCAACAAGACGATGAGCGAGGCAAGCTCATCGGATCGCTGTTTCTCAAGTGCTGTGTTGAGCGCGTCCTTGTTGCTGAACGTACGCGGGTTTCCCAGCAGCTGAGCTGCTTGCGGGTAGGTCCACATTGTTCCGGGCGTCAAGAGCAGTGTGGCGCATGCCCGGCGCAGTCCCGAAAGCCGAAAGAGTGGGGCAGGCAGTCGGGGCAGTATACGCATGGTCCAAGCGGGCCAGAGCATCGCAGGCAGTTTGGAGGCCCGACGCTGCACATCTTCTTCGGTAAGGGTCGGCCAAGCCGGGGAGTCTGTGGTGGTGCCGTAACGCAGACGGGCCGTCCAACTGAGTTCATGGGCCACTGCAACCAGAGCGCGCGAGGTCACCTTTGGGCCGACTGGCGCCCAGTCCGCAAGCCAGGCTGTCGGATGTTTTGTGCGCTGCCGGTGGGAACGACTACTCGTCATCAACCAGGCGAAGACAGCATCGCTGTCATCGCGTTCACGATGCACTGCAATGTTGGCAATTGCGGTGCCGACAGCGGCATTATGAGCATCGCCCCCGCCCTGGAGGCTAGGAAATTCAGGCAAGTCGCCTCCGCACTCCGCGAGCACTTCGCGGACAACGGCAGGAGCCGAATTCAGTGTGCTCCTGATTCCTCGTAGGGCTGAGCGGGCAAGCGCAGACAATTCCAGGCCGCGCTGCAGGGCTGTTTCGTAGTGTTCGCTGCTTTGGAGGACATCAGAGTTGACTTCCTCCTGGGTGGCAAGAATCGAGGAGCCTCGGGGAAGGGTGGGGGTAGGAGCGTGCGGAAGGTAGAAGCCGCAGCGAACAGCACGGGCGGACCCCGTGCCGTAGAGGCAGCTTGCCGCCGGAACTTCCCGCAATCGCCGTCGCCCGTGGACCAGGGGTACTTGCCTGCATTCGGGACAGCGGTCGAGCAACAGCACGCCGTGGCGGGTGCAGGCGAACGACCACGGCAGCCGCCAGGTGATCTGCCAGCGTCCTGCGGTTTCATCGAGGCAGCGGGGACAGTAGCGGGTCGTGTTGCCGGTGTGCCGCCAGTGCGGTGGCCGGTTGAGACGGCGCGTCGGGCGGTCGAGAGTGACAGCCAGACCGTCCCAGGGCTCGAGTGTCATCGCCGTGAGACTGTCTGGGCTGAGCCCCGTGCGCTTCGATAGCACTTGCCGTTCATGCTCTGTCAGGCAGCGGACCATGAGGTTGCCGCGGGCGCCGGGCAGGCCGAGGAAACGTACGAACTGAGGAAATTCTGTCCGCAGCCGACGAGCGTATGCCTCGATCCAACTGTCGAGGGCCTCGCCCTCAACAGGAGGTACCCAGAGTGGAATCCGCCCGTCCGTCCACTGCGTCATGCCGTCTGCCTGCGGTGGTCGGGCGGCTCGCTGGGGTGGCTGGTGAGCAGGCCGGCCTCGATGGCGGCTTCGAGTTCCTGGCGGGCCTCCTCTGCGGCGGCGTCGTTCTTCACGTGGTCCATCAGATCTTTGTCGAGGCGTTCGTGCCCGGTGCGGATCGCCCGCAGACAGCCTCGGTTGATCAATGACATCAGGGAGGCGAAGTGTCCGGTGGATCGGGCATAGAGGTAGTCGGACAGGTCCCGGGCGAGCATGCCGGGGTATTTATCGGCCAGGACGAGTTGCTTCTCGATCGTCTTGAGTAGGGTTCGCCACTGTCGGCGTCCCTCCTCGTCGTCGATCTGGAAAGGGAGAAGCGTGAGGGATGTAGTGCGGCGTCCGAACTGGGCGAGTTCGTTCTTCTTCCCGGAAGAGCCTTCGTGAAGGATCCCTCGTTGCCGGACCCCGACGCCAACATAGATCAGGGTAACGGGGAAGACGTTCGCCAGGTGCTTCAACTGGTTAGACATTCGCACCGAGTTGGTATTCGCACCGGCAAGGAAATGGATATCGTCGATGATGAAAGCGACGGTCCTCAGGGACAGCACAGCGTCCACTGCGCGCTCGGCCAGGGTGTCGGCGTCTCCGGTGGCCGGCAGTTCGTAGAAGCGACAGATCGCGGCGTTCAGGCCGCGGATTTGGGTGTTCCCGCTCAGCGCGATGTAGATGACCGGGACCCTGCGGTGTCCACTGGGGGTGGTCTCTCCTCGCAAGGTGATCTGATTGCGGAACAGCTTCCGGCCGTATGCGCGGACCGCAGTGCTCTTTCCGAGTCCGGGGTAGGCGTCCAGCAATGCAGCTGGTTTCGTCTTGTCCCCGTCCTGCCGGTTCGCCTCAATGATCTCGTCTAATTCGTCGTGCAGTTGGAGGAGTTGCGGAGTTTCGATTGGCCCGATGTTGGCGTGCCAGACCGCCCGGTTGTCGTTGTGCCTCAAGAGCGCTCGCGGCGAGAGGTCGGCCAGTTGGGCCCTGGTGTACTGCTCTGGCTGGGCCCGGTCCGGCCCGTTGACCTCCTGCAGCCAGCCCGGCAGTCGAGTGGGGCTGTATTGGCGGTCATCGCCCTCGAACGGCTCGGCGCCGTTCCGCGCGTTCAACGGCTGTCCCAGACGTCAGCGTAATAGTCGTCCTCATCCATGGGAGCGGACTCGTCGCCGGGGAAAGCGGCGTCGCACTCCTCGTCCTCGTCGTCGTCCCCGCCGAGATCCTCGTTCTCCGCTTCGACGGTGTTCAGGTCAAGGTCGCCGGGCTCGTCTCCTGCTGTAATACGGGCGGACGAACTCAGGGCGGCAATACGTTGCACCGACGGCAGCGAGACGACCTCGTCCTTGGCGTCCCGCGGTTCGTCGTCCTCGCCCACCAGCCGTAGCCGTTCCTGGGACAGGCGCAGGGCCATCCGTCGCTCGGTGCGGTCTGTGGCCAGTCCGACGCCCCACCGTTCGAGAAGTTCGACCAGCGCGCGTTTGGTGTCCGGGAAACGGTGCGTCTTTTTGGCAAGCTGGCGAGCGTAGACCAGCGCTTCCCGGCTGAACGGGCCGTCCAGTGCGGCTGCATGTTCCCAGTCGAGCGTGTGCCACTTCTGCGTCTCGGGGTCTTGGAAGTACACCTTCCGCATATCTCCGCGGTCCACTGCGATCGGCCACTTGCCCGCATTCACCCCACGAAACGGACTGGGCCGATTGCGGTGGCCATTCAGCCCGTCCCCGTTGTAACGCATCCCTTCGATCTCGACACCGTAGTGGTGGATCGGGACACGTTCTTCCTCCAGGAACTCCAGGGCCAGATTGGGGCGGGCCGGGATTCTCAACGGGCCCGCCCGAGTGACTCCGTGCTCGAACATGTCCAGCGGACTGAGCTGAAGCCCAGGGACCTCCGGAATCCGCAGGCCGCGGTGGTGGCGCCGGTGATACACCAGAGTGATCCACTCACGGATAATCGCTTCGAGTTCATCGATGAAGAAGAACGCCTCGTCCTCGACCTGCTCACCACGGCTATGCACGTCCGAGCCCTTGTAGCCGGGCAACGCAGCCAGCACTCCCTGGTTGAGAGTCCGGAACCAGCGCTCGATCGGCTTGTCGGTCGGTGTCTTTGGCCGCGCCGGCTGCAGCGAGATGTCCAGCTTCGCGCAGACGCTCTCGATGTGGTTCGACAGATATACCTTGCCGTGGTCATAGATGATTGTCTCGGCCGCGACAGTGGGCAGCAATGGCTGCCCGTCCCGGTCGACCAGCTTGTCAGCATCGACCACCACGGTGGAGGGAACCCCGCAGTACGGAAGCGGCTCACCCCCGCCATCCGAAACTTCCCGCGGACGAACCGTCTCGAACAACACCCCCGCCACGTCCGTCGACTTCGTCGACACCGGGGTGAGTCGGAGCCCGGTGATGCACCGGCTATAGAGATCCATGGCGACCGTGAGTTCACACCGCACCCACCGGCAGGTCACCGGCTCCATCGCGAAGACATCCAGGCAATTGGTGTCCAACACCACATACTCGCCCGGTCGTGTAGCCCGCAGCCGACCGTAAGTCCCCTTCGGGCCGTCCGCGATCGACCTCTTCCCCTTCGTGCTGCCTTCGAAAGCGTTCGTGCCTTTGGTAAGCACCCGCAGTGCCTCGTAGCCCGTCGTGCGAGCCGGAAGCGGGACTGTGCCTTCCCCGTACTCCTTGACCAAACGCTCCTCGACCTCGATCAGGATCAGGCTCCTCACCGGCCGGGAGGACTTCTCATGACCCTTCAAAACTGACCGGGTCTTCTCCAGCCACCGAGGATCGACCTTGTCAAGCACGCTCTTTTGGAGGCGGTCGCGAACCAGGCCGGCCGGGCCGGAGCTATTCACCTGACGCACCCAGTTGCGGATCGTGGTTTCGGAAACTCCCAGTTCTGCCGCCTTGGCCGCGTACCGATGCATCTTCGGGGTTCCGGGCGCGTAGTCGGGTCGTGGTTCGCCCGGCAGAGCCAGTTCCTCGCTGCCGAGTTGATAGCCGGTGCGAACCTCCTGGACATGTCGGAACTGCAGGGTCAGCTCGCCGTCATCTTTGTCGCTGAGACCACTCAGGGCAGCCGCGTCAGCAAGTTCGCCCTGCGGGGCCGGAGTAAGAATCTCAGTGGTGGGATGCGTCAACAGCACAGAGATGTCGACCTGCCGCCACTTCGGGACACCGACGCCTGAAGATGCCGGCTGGAGGAGAATCCGGCGGCCCTCAACCTCGGCGACCGTGAACTGTTCACCGTCGAAGCTGATCGGTAACCCTGGCCTCAAGGGCGTCGTCCACGTGCTCATGGGCACCTCCGCAGCACCGACTCGCCCGACAACGGACGCGACAGATCTGTCGTCAACCGCCCAGACCACAACAGAGCCATGACTGCGGGCCTCACCTCCTCGGTGGGCCTCCCTTGGGCTAACTGGCGCTCAGCCAAGGCGAGTTCCTCGCCGTCGACCAGCCGTTGCCATGCCTGCTCTGTCTCGGTTTCGGGCACCACACCGGGACGCCGATAGGCAGCCAGGAAGCGCACGTTCTCCAGCAGCACCCGAACCGCCCCGGACCAGATTTCGTAGTCCCAGCCGTGTTGTCGGAACAGCTCGCCAGGCCATGCCAGGGCCTCCACGATCTTCGGATCCTTCAAGCGGCTCGCCGGCTTGACGTTCACCACTCGCACGGTCCCCGAACGCATGACCAGCAGAAAGTCCGGAACATGGTGGCGAGTCCGGTCACCGACCCGGGCCGCCAGCCGACACGGCTGTGCATAGATCCCTCGGACTTCCGGATCGAAGTCCGCAAGCAGCAACCGGGCCAGCTCCAGGCGGCTCTCATAGAGCACGTGCCCACCCGTCGTCGCCGATGAGTACTTGCCCGAGTAGTGGGCCATTCCGTGGACCGAGCGAACAGCCCGCCACGGCTTGGACTCGGCAAAATCGGTCAATCTGAGCTGTCGGACCGGGACTTCGCGTACCAGTCCATCGTCGTACCGGATCGAGACCGAAGGAACTTTTCGCGTACGACGGGCACCGCCCGCTCTCCGCACTGCCATGCTTGAGACAGTACGGAGAGCGGGGGTTGCAGATTCGCGGCGATCGAAAAAGGCCCAGAGAGGACCGCTACTGAACGTAGCCGTTGTCAATGGAACCGCGGATTTGCCAATCCGGTGTCAATGAAGCGCCTTCACTGTCAACGAAGTCGCGGATCCTAGAAGGTGCGTCAGGCGACCGGCGCCGGGAAGGTCGGGTACTCGACGCCCGAGACGTGCTGGACGACCCGGATGACCTGGCAGGAGTAGCCGAACTCGTTGTCGTACCAGAGGTAGAGGATCGCGTCGTCGCCCTCGACCTTCAGCGCGCCCGCGTCGATGATCGACGAGTGGCGCGAGCCGACGAAGTCGCTGGAGACCGCGTCCGGCGCGCTGATGAAGTCGATCTGGCGCTTCAGCGGCGAGTTCAGGGACACGTCGCGCAGGTGGTCGAGGACCTCCTCGCGGGTGGTCTCGCGGGCGAGGCGCAGGTTGAGGATCGCGATCGAGACGTTCGGGACCGGAACGCGGATCGAGGAGCCGGTGATCCGGGCCTTCAGGTCCGGGAGCGCCTTCGCGACGGCGGACGCCGCGCCCGTCTCCGTGATGACCATGTTGAGCGGCGCGGACCGGCCGCGGCGGTCGGAGCCGTGGTAGTTGTCCAGCAGGTTCTGGTCGTTGGTGAAGGAGTGGACGGTCTCGACGTGACCGCGCAGCACGCCGTACTCGTCGGCCATGGCCTTCAGCGGCGGCACGATCGCGTTGGTGGTGCAGGACGCGCAGGAGATGATCTGGTCGTCCGGCTTGATGGTGTCGTGGTTGACGCCGTGCACGATGTTCGGGACGTCGCCCTTGCCGGGGGCGGTCAGGACGACCTTGGAGATGCCCGGACGCAGGTGGTTCGACAGGCCCTCGCGGTCGCGCCAGCGGCCGGTGTTGTCGATGAGGATGGCGTCCTTGATGCCGTACTCCGTGTAGTCGACCAGGGTCGGGTCGTCGGAGTAGATCACTTTGATCACGTTGCCGTTGGCGATGATCGTGTCGTTGTCCTCGTCGACGGTGATCGTGCCCTGGAACTGGCCGTGGATCGAGTCGCGGCGCAGCAGCGAGGCGCGCTTCACGATGTCCTGGCCCTTGCCCTTGCGGACGACGATGGCGCGCAGCCGCAGACCGTTGCCCGAACCGGCCTTCTCGATGAGGAGGCGGGCCAGCAGGCGTCCGATGCGGCCGAAGCCGTACAGCACGACGTCGCGGGACTCGCAGCGCTCGATCTTGTTCGCACCGGTCGCACCGGCGACGGCCTCGGCGGTGAACTCCTCGACCGACAGACCTCGGTCGTCGGCGCGGTGCGCCTCGGCGAGCAGGCCGATGTCGATCTGCGAGGGGCCCAGGTCGAGGGTGGTCAGCGCCTGGAGGAAGGGCAGGGTCTCGGTGATCGAGAGCTCCTCGCCTGCTATCTGGCGGGCGAACCGGTGGGTCTTGAGAATGCTCACCACCGACTTGTTCACCAGGGAGCGGCTGTGGATCAGGACCGTGACGTCACGCTCCCGGTGCAGCTTCCCGATCACGGGGATCATCGACTCCGCGATCTCCTCGCGGTGCTTCCAGTGGGTGAACGAGTCGTCGTTGACAGCAGTCACAGGCTTCTTCTCTTTCGAGCTAGGCGGTGCTCATATGCTAACCCTCCGGTTTTTGGATCACGCACGAGGTGCCTGGTGAGGGGCGGGCAGGAGGAAAACGGGGTGGCCGCCACGACAGCGAGAGAGGACCACTGAGACGCGGCACGGGAACGGATGTGCGAACCGCCCACCCCTTTTGGCAGGGTGGGGGCATGAGTACTCCGCACGACCCCGATCACCGTTCCGGCCACGGCTCCGACGCCCCCACCCAGGACCCGGGGCTGATCGACACCCCTCTCACCGCCGCTCTTGTGCGCGGTGCCCTCGACCTGGAGCGCACCGCGCACGGCCTGCTGCCGCACCGGCTCCCGGCGGCGGCCCGCGCGCAGATCCCCGACGCCCAGCTCACCATGGCGGAGGCCCAGCCCACCGGCGTGCGGCTCGCCCTGCGCACCCGCGCCACCGTCGTCGAGCTGGACACCCTGCGCACCAAGAACGCGTACAAGGGCGCCCCGGAACGCCCCGACGGCATCTACGACCTGCTGGTCGACGGCCGCCTCGCCGGACGTGCGAGCACCACCGGCGGCAACACCCTGCTGGTCGACATGACGACGGGCACCGCCGAGACGATCCCGGGCCCCGTCGGCACCGTCCGCTTCGACGGCCTCGCCGGCACGGAGAAGGACGTCGAGATCTGGCTGCCGTACAACGAGATCACCCAACTCGTCGCCCTGCGCACGGACGCCCCCGTCGAGCCCGCACCCGTGCCCCGGGGCCGCCGAGTGTGGCTGCACCACGGCAGTTCGATCAGCCACGGCTCCGACGCCGAGAGCCCGTCGACCACGTGGCCCGCCCTGGCCGCCTCCCACGGCGGTGTCGAGCTGATCAACCTCGGCTTCAGCGGCAGCGCCCTGCTCGACCCGTTCACCGCACGTGCGATGCGCGACACCCCCGCCGACCTGATCAGCGTGAAGCTCGGCATCAACCTCGTCAACACCGACGCGATGCGCCTGCGCGCGCTGGGCCCGGCCGTGCACGGCTTCCTCGACACGATCCGCGAGGGCCACCCCACCACGCCCCTCCTGGTCGTCTCCCCCGTCCTGTGCCCGATCCACGAGGACACCCCGGGCCCCAGTGCCCCGGACTTCGCGACGATGGGCGAGGGCCGCCTCCAGTTCAAGGCCGCGGGCGACCCGGCCGAGGTCGCGGCGGGCAAGCTGACGCTCAACGTCGTACGGGCCGAACTCGCCCGCATCGTCGAGCAGCGCGCGGCCACCGACCCGCACCTCCACCACCTCGACGGCCGCGGCCTCTACGGGGAGAAGGACCACGCCGAACTGCCCCTCCCCGACCAGATCCACCCGGACGCCGCCACCCACCGCCGCATGGCCGAACGCTTCGCGGAACACGCCTTCGTCCCGGGCGGCCCGCTGGCGGCACTCTGAACACCGCCCCGGTACCGACCGACGCCGGTCCGCCGGCCGTGGCGGACTCCTCGGTGGGCGGGCCTTTGCCGTGGCCGGTGGGTGAGGAGCGGCCGACCTGCCCGGGGCACGGCGGGCCCTGGCTCAAGGGGCTCGCGTGGGAGAACGTACCGAAGGAGAGGCGGCTGCACCCCGAGGAGGTCACCGAGCACCGGGCCCTAGACCTCCCGGCCCTAGACCTCCCGGCCCTAGACTTCCCGGCCCTAGACTTCCCGGCCCTAGGCTTCCCGGCCCTAGGCTTCCCGGCCCTTCCACTCGTGGGCCAGCAGCGACCACACCTCCATGTCCAGGCGGACGCCCCGGTATGCGGTGTGCTCGCGCAGCGTTCCGTCCAGGTGCATGCCCGCGCGCTGCGCCACCGCCCGGCTGCGGACGTTGACCGTGCTGTTCCACCACTCCACACGGTGCAGGTTCCGCTCTTCGAAGGCGTACGCCAGAAGGCTGCGCACGGCCGCGCCGATCAGGCCCCGGCCCTCGGCGGAGGGCTCCGACCACACGCCGATCTCCGCGGTGCCGAGCGGGGCGTCGAAGCGTACGAACATCACCCCGCCCACCAGCGTGCCGTCCAGCCAGATCCCGAAGATCCGGCCGGCGTCGGCCGCCTGCTTGTCGGCGTACCGCTGCAGGGTGGCTCGGGCCGACTCCAGGTCGGTGGAGAACGAGGCCCACGGAATCCACGGGTCGACCAGGTCCCGGGCGCGGTCGATGTGGGCCAGGAACTCGGGCGCCTGCCAGGGCTCCAGCGGGCGGAGTTCAGCGCGGTCGGTCAGCGGTACGGCGTACACGGCGGATCCTTCGGGGGTGGGCCGGAAGCGAGGTGTCCGGGCGTTCGGGCGGGCGCACCCACGATACGTAACGAACGTTGGGTACGTACACTGTGGCGCATGACACCCGCCCGAGGAGACCACCCGTGACGCCCGCCAGGGGAGACCACCCATGACGCCCGCCAGGGGAGACCACGAAGCCCGCCGCGCCGACGTCTCCCGGGCGGTGTGGCAGGTGCTGGCCGAGCGCGGCTTCGGCGGCCTCACGCTGCGGGCCGTCGCCCAGGAGATGGGCGCGACCACGGGCCTGCTCACGCACTACTTCCCGAGCAAGCGGGCCCTGCTCCAGCACGCCCTGGAGGTGCTCGACAAGCGCTCCCTCGACCGGCCGCGCCCGGCGGCGGGCCGCGCGGGGGCGGGTACCGGACTGGTCATGCTGCGTGCCGTACTGCTCGACATCCTGCCGCTCGACGCCGAGGGCGCGGCGAGCAACCGGATCTGGGTCGGCTCCTGGGACGTGGCCCTCGCCGATCCGGAACTGGCCGCCGAGCACGCGCAGCGCTACCGCCGCTCGCGCGAGCGGATCGCCGTGCACGTGCGGGCGGCCCAGGAGTCGGGAGAGCTGCCTCGGGGGCCGGTGGCGGAGGACGTGGCGGCCGCGGCGCAGGGCTTCGTGCTGGGACTGGTGGTGCAGGCCCTGTTCGCGCCGGACGAGTTCACCCCGGAGCGCCAAGTGGCTCTCGTGGACCAGTACTTGGAGAGCGTTGCCGGAGGCTCGTGAAGCGCGGCGGACGGCGTGTTCGGCGACGGCCCGCGATACTGGTGCGAGGTGTGACCGGGAGACGCGGGACGGCGGAGCAGGGGAGCGGCATGGCGGGCGAGTACGGGCTGAAGCGGCACTTCGACGGAGCGGGGGCCCGCCGCCTCGGCGTCCTCGTCCAGGGAGTCCGCCCGGATTTCGACCTCGAAGGGTATGTCGGGGAGGCTGAAGTCCGGGTCCGGGGACTGGAGTTGAAGGACCGGGTGGGAGTCCTGGCCGAGGGGCTGCGCAGCCGCCTGCCAGGCCCGTACCCCGAAGCGGTCGCCGTCCTCGTGGCCCTCCTCGGGGACGAACTCGCCGACGGGCAGGGGATGTTCAACAACAGCTGGCACCTGATGCCGGTCGCGCGCTTCGTCGAGGAGTACGGACTCGACCACCCGACCGTCTCCCTGGACGCCCTGCACGAGATCACCCGGCGGCACACCGGCGAGTACGCGGTCCGCCCCCTCGTCGAACGCCACCACGACCTCACCATGAAGCGCGTCACGGACTGGGCGCACAGCCCCAGCCACCACGTCCGGCGGCTCGCCAGCGAGGGAATCCGCCCCCGTCTGCCCTGGGCCCGCACCCTCACCGGCTTCGTCGCGGACCCCCGCCCGGTCCTGGCCGTCCTGGAAGTCCTGCGCAGTGACCCCTCCTCGTACGTACGCAAGTCGGTCGCGAACAACCTCAACGACATCGCCAGGGACCACCCGGACCTCGTCCTCGCCACGGCGCTGCGATGGACGGAGGAGAGCCCCACCCCGGAGACTGCCTGGACCGTACGGCACGGACTGCGCACCCTGGTGAAGCAGGGCAACCAACAGGCCCTCGCCCTCCTCGGCGCCACCGGTGGCGAACACGCGCAGATCCCCCGACTCGCCCTCTCCGTAACGGAGTTGACCGTCGGTGAGACCCTCGCCCTCGACTTCGACATCCGCAACACCGACGACAGCCCGCACACCCTCACCGTCGACTACGTCGTCCACCACGTCCGCAAGGGCGGCCGGACCATCCCGAAGGTCTTCAAGCTCGCCACCGTCGAACTCGCCCCCGGCGAGCGCCGGACCCTGCGCAAGCAGCACGCGGTCAGGGAGATCACCACGCGCGTCTACTACCCGGGCGAACACGTGATCGACATCCAGGTCAACGGACTGGTGCGGGCCTCCGCGAGCTTCCTGCTGAGGACACCGTGACGGCGGCGGCGAGTGGCACCTGCCGGGCGGCGGAACCGGCCGGGGGAGCAGCCCGTCGAGGCGCTGGTGCGGGCCTTCCGGGAGGAGACGGGGTGGGAGGTGGCCGAGGCGCTGCTGCTCGACGCCCGGACGTACGAGACACATCGGGGCGGTGTCGTCGGGGGCCTCACCGCGCTCTTCCCGCGGACGCCGTACGGATGCTGCGGAGCAGGCATCCGGGGCGCGGGGCTGTTTCGATGTGCGGCTCCGCCGCGTGGGCGCGCCCAGCCACCCACGCACCCGCACACCTCGAAAGGCAGGCCACGCAGCAGCGGCAGCCACACCCGGACCAGGTGCCTCCAACGCACGGACCCCGTCGGGTACCGTCTCGACGCAATTGATCATGCACAGGACGGACACGGCACCAGAGAGCGGGGCACCATGCACACGGGGGAGCAGTTCACGGGAACGGGGACGAGGATCACGGACGGGCCATCACCACACAACGCCCCCACCCCCGACCCCTGGCAAGGCGTCGACGCCGAAGCCCTCGCCCTCGCCACCCACGCCCAGTCGGCCCGCCCCGTCCCCGGCATCGAGGACATGGCCTCCTATCTGGAGGCCCAGGTCTCCGACACCTCCCACCGCGAAGTCCTCGGCCCGCTCCTCGACGGTCAGGGCCCCAGCGGCGTCGTCCTGCACCACGGCACGGTCATCGCCGAATGGGGCGGACCCGCACGGGTCGAGATGGCGTACAGCGCGACCAAGAGCGTCCTCTCCCTGACGGCGGGCATCGCGTACGACGACGGACTCCTCCGCCTCGACGAACCCGTCTCCCGCTCCGTCGACCTGCCCCAGTTCGCGGACGCCCACGGGCGCGCCGTCACCTGGCGGCACCTCCTCGACCAGACCAGCCAGTGGGAGGGCGAGCTCTGGTCCAAGCCCACCTCGGTCGACGCCCAGAGCACCCGGGAGGGCACCGAGTCCCCGGGCGGCCCGCCCGGCGAAGGCTGGGCGTACAACGACGTCCGTGTGAACCTCGCCGCCCTCGCCCTCACCGTCCTCCTCGGCCGGTCCCTCCCCGACGTGCTCCGCACCCGGGTCATGGACCCGATCGGGGCCTCGGACACCTGGTCCTGGCACGGTTACGCGAACTCCTTCGCCGATGTCGACGGCACGCGCGTGCCCGTCGTGTCCGGCGGCGCCCACTGGGGCGGCGGCCTGTGGATCAGCGCCCTCGACCTGGCCCGGATCGGCCAACTCGTACTGGGGCAAGGAAGTTGGGGCGGCAAGCGGCTCCTGTCCCGCCGCTGGATCGAGGAGCTCTGGACGCCCTGTCGGGTCAAGCCGAACTACGGCCTGTCCTGGTGGCTGAACGACGACCGCACCGTCTGGCCCGCAGCCCCTTCGACCGGCCGCTGCGCACGCGGCAACGGTGGCGCCCATCTCCTCTGGGTGGACCCGGCACGCGACCTGGTGGTCAGCTCGCGATGGGGTGCGGACCCGGAGAAGCTCCTGGCGGAGGTGTCGCAGGCGGTACGACCGAGCTGACGGGCTGGCGCGGTGCCCCGAGCCCCGCGCCCCCGGCCCCCTCACGTCGACGCCGCATAGCGGGCCGCCAGCGCCGCCACCGTCTCCGCGACCGCCCTCCGCAGCTCGGGCGGCCCCAACACCTCTGCCTCGTCACGCAGTTTGAGCAGGTCGCCGACCGCCACGGCCGTCGGCTCGACCCGCATCTCCACCCGCACCCACCCCTCGGCGTCCGCCTCCCCCGCCCCCGCGAGGGCCTTGGCCCCCTCCGTTCCGAACAGTGCGGGCAGCAGCTTCTGCGCCGCCGGGGAGAGCCGCAGGTCCGCGACGCCCTGGAACCGCATGGCCTCCACGCGCCGCGAGGACTCCTCCCAGTGCGCCGCCAGGGCGAAACCGGCGGGCCGCTCGAAGACCTCGCCCGTGGCCCGTACGGACAGGAACCGGGCCACCCGATACGTCCGTACCGACCCCTCGGAGTCCTCCGCACCCTCCGCCCGCGCCACCAAGTACCAGATTCCACCTTTCAGCACGAGCCCCAACGGGTCCAGCACGCGCCGCACTTCACCCTTCCAGCGCCGGTACTCCACAGCCAGCGTCCGCTGCTCCCACACGGCGTGCGAGACCTCTGAGAGGTACGGAACGGGGTCGGCCTCCCGGAACCACGTCGGTGCGTCGAGATGGAACCGGTCCTCCAACACCCGTGTACGCTCGGCCAGTTCGGCGGGCAGCGCGGCCTGGAGCTTGAGCCGGGCGGTGGCCAGTACCGCGCCGAGCCCCAGGTCGCGCGCCGGGCCGGGAGCGCCCGCCAGGAACAGGGACTCCGCCTCGGCGGGGGTCAGGCCGGTCAGCCGGGTGCGGTACCCGGCCATCAGCTCGTACCCGCCGTCGGGCCCCCGGTCCGCCCGCACGGGCACACCGGACGCGCCGAGCGCTTCGACGTCGCGGTAGACGGTGCGTACCGACACCTCAAGTTCGGCAGCGAGTTGGGGCGCGGTCATGCGGCCCCGGCTCTGGAGCAGCAGGAGCAGGGAGAGCAGGCGATCGGCACGCATGCCCGCCATTGTCACCCGTACCTGACAGAAGGTGTCAGGTATGGCCGGAAGGATGGTGTGCAGAGCGAGGGAGCCGCCCCGCACTCCACACCGATCCCCAGGGGGACCCCATGTCCGACACGACCGGCACTGCCACTCCGGCCCCTGCCACCCCTGCCATTTCGACCACCGTCTCGGGCCACTTCACCTACGCCAGCTGGGACGAGAAGGACGTCACCGAAGCCGGGGCGAGCCCCCGGGTCTCCCATGCCTCCGTCGTCAACACCTTCACCGGCGGCATCGCAGCGGCCGACACCCGCTGCGAGTACACGTGCGCCTACGCCACGGAGACGACTGGCTCCTTCAACGGCATGGAGTACATCTCCGGCCAACTGGACGGCCACGAGGGCGTCTTCGTGGTCGAGGAGCGCGGCCGCTTCGGCGAGGACGGCACCGTGCACTGCACCTTCGAGGTCGTCCCCGGCTCGGGCACGGGTGCGCTGACGGGGCTCACCGGAAAGGGCACCTTCGTCGCCCCGCACGGCGAGAAATCCGTCCCGTACACCTTCGAGTACACCCTGCCCGCGTAGCCCCGCCCCCTCCTCCTACGGCCGCCGCACCTCGAACTGGAAGCAGCCGTACTCCACCGCCCGCACGTGGACCAGGGCCACTTCCGGTGCGGCGAAGGCGGCGTCGAGCGCGGCGTCGAGGGCCTTGGCCGCCACGGATTCCGTACCCGGGGGGACCTCGAAGCGCTCGCCGCCGACGATGTGCCCGCGCGCGTCGTAGCGCCGCAGCAGGCGCTGGGCCCCGGGGCGGGCGAAGGGGTAGCCCGGCGTGCGCGGCGGCTGGGGCCCGGTCGTCGTCCCCGTACCGTCACTGTCACTGTCACCGTCGCGGACGTCACAGGCGTCCGCGTGGACGAAGACCGGACCGGTTTCGACGTACGCCCCCGGGGTCGCGCCGGTCTCCGCCGCCCAGCGGCGGAGCGGGGCGTACGAGACGAGGGCGACCCTGTCACCGGGCTCGGCGGCGCGCAGGCAGCAGCGCAGCAGGCTGCCCACGCAGTCGGGGAACGCGCTGTCGGGGAACGCGCTGTCGACGCCCGCTGTGTACGGCTGCGGGGGCTGCCCGGAATCGTCGCGCTCGCGGAGTTCGCGGAGGGCGGCGGGCGGAATGGGGAGAGGTGTGTACGTGTTCATGGGGCCAGCCTCGCCCGGCGAGCGGGGCGGGACTGGCGGGAATCAGACGTCGAGGCGCTTACGGATGGTTGCCGGAGGGCCTGGACCGGGCCGCGATTTCCTCAGCGTCTCCATGGGCGAGGGTGGCCCTCCCGGAACTGCGGCGGGCCAGCCTCACGAAGCCGAAGGGGGCTCCGGCGGAGGACGCGGTGCGCTGGCGGAGGTGCGGGGGCAGCAACTCCCCGCAGGAGCAACCGTTTCAGGGGCGACCGTTTCAGGAGCACCCGGTCGGGAACAACCTGACGTCTCCGGCGGGAAGCTTCGCCCACCAGTGGTGATAGCGGCTGTACGTCCGGGGGTCCCGCTCCGCCAACAGCGAGCCCAGCGCCCCCGCCTCCGCGGCGACCTCCTCCCACTGCCCGGACGCCAGGTCGCGGAAGGCCGTGACCTCCACACCGCCCTCCACCAGCCGCCACACACCGGCGACGTACCCGTCCACCAGCAGCGTCGGCAGCACGTCCCCGTTGGTGCGGATCACCACCTTCCGGTACTCCGGCGGGATCATCCGGCTCCGGTCCGCGTACGCGAGCAGCGTGCTGTCCCACATGGCCATCAGCCGCACCGGGGCCACCGCGTCCGCGTCCGGCCGCAGCGCTCCCGGAAGGTCGAACAGGGGTGTCCCGTCCGGCCCTTGGAGTTCCTCGACCTCACCGTCGAGCCCCCGCAGCACCTCCCTGATCGGCGTCCGGCCCACCAGCGAGAATTGCGCCACGTCCGCCACCGACGCCGGACCGAACCCCTCCAGACAGCGCAGCACCAACTGGCGCAATGCCGGTACGTTCACCTCCCGGCCGTCCGGCACCGCCTCCGCCCCCGCCGTGACGAACGACGGCCGCGCACCGTACGACCACGGCCCGCCGGTCGGCACGTGGTGCAGCGGCGCGTACACGAGCACCCCCCGCCACGCACCGTCCTTCCGCTCCGCGCCCACCCGCTCGGCGAGCCACTCCTGCACGTCGGCGGAACTGCGCGGTTCCTTCGTGAACACCAGCAATTCCGCCGCCAGTTCACGGGCGTCGGCGGGAGTCAGCCCCGTGTCGGAGAACCGCGACCCCAGCCCCGACCCGTACAGTGTCGGATGCACCGCCGCCCGGAACGGCCGGTAGTCCGCCGCCGCCACCGCGTGCAGCGTGATCCGCATCAGCGTCGCCTTGACGACCGCCCCCGTCGTGAACGCCGTGTCCAGCTCCGCCGGATCGAAGTCCGCGATCCGGTTCCACAGTGCGAGATACGGCGAAGGCGCGTGCTGGGCCTGGAGGGCGACGACGCTCCTGACCGCGTCCGGGACGCTCAACGTCACGCGGTTCAGGAGGTGTTGGCGGCCGAGGGTGGCCCGGTTCAGTGCGCGCGCGGAGATCTTCACAGGGAGGATTGTGCCGCAGGGGCGGCTGGTGGCGGCGGCCGCCCGGGGCATGGCCGGACCCCGACGAAAGTCGGGGTCACCGCCGGACCAAAGTCCACGGCCCCCGCCACCGGCCCGTTCCTAGGGTGGCGACCATGAATGACGCCATCGTCCACGCAGTCGAAGGATTCGTCACCACCCCCTGGGTGTACGTGGTGCTCTTCGGCATCGCCGCCCTCGACGGGTTCTTCCCCGTCGTCCCCAGCGAGACCCTGGTCATCACCCTCGGGGTCTTCGCGGCCTCCGTCGGCGACCCCTCGCTGCCCCTGGTGATCCTCGTCGCCGCGCTCGGCGCGTTCACCGGGGACCACATCTCATACGCGATAGGCCGCGCCTCCGGAAACAGGATCTTCGCGCGGCTCAAGCCTGACTCCCGTACCCACAGGGCATACGGGAGGGTGGACGCCCTGCTCAAGGAGCGCGGCGGACTCGTCCTCGTGGTCGCCCGCTACATCCCCGGCGGCCGTACCGCCGCCACGCTCACCACCGGGGCGACCGGCTTCCCGCGCCGCTCCTTCACCCGCTACGACGCCGTCGCCGCCTCGACCTGGGCCGTGTACTCGGCCGGGCTCGGCCACCTGGGCGGTGCGGCCTTCGAGGAGGAGCCGCTGCTCGGCGTCGCGGTCGGCCTCGGGCTCGCCTTCTCGATCACCCTGCTGCACGAAGGATTCCGGTGGGTGCGCGGCCGAAGTGCCGCGCGGAGCACAGCCGCACCAGGTCCCGCCGCCGTGCCGCCCGCCACCGCGAGGAGCGCATCCGTCGCGGTGACGGGCTCAATGAGCCGCACGGCAGCGCGACTTACAGATCGTCAGCGATGATCCGCTCGATGTTCCGCTCCGCGAGCGCGGTGATCGTGACGAACGGGTTGACGCTCGTGTTGCCGGGGATGAGCGCCCCGTCCATCACGTACAGACCCGGATGGCCGTGCAGACGGCCGTAGTTGTCGGTGGCCTTGTTCAGGATCGCGCCGCCGAGCGGGTGGTAGGTGAGGTGGTCGCCCCAGATCTTGTACAGGCCGAACAGGTCGGTGCGGTAGATCGTGCCCTCCTTCTTGTTGATCTTGTCGAAGATGGTCTTCGCCGCATCGATGGATGGCTGCTTCCAGGCGGTCTGCCAGTCGAGGTCGACCCGTCCGGCGGCGGCGTTCCAGCTGAACTGCGCGCGGTGCGGGTTCTTGGTGATGGAGAGGTAGAAGGAGGCGTACGTCTCGATGCCGGTCGGCAGCGGGGCGACCTCGGCGAACGCGCCGCCCGCTTCCCAGTTGTCGATGCCCGCCGTCGGCATGGACGCCTGGAGCTTCCCGGTGGCGTCCCACATGTGGTTGGCGCGCCCGCACATCACGTTGCCGTTGTCGCCCCAGCCCTTGCCGATCTCGTCGTTCAGGCGGGGGAGTGCGCCGGTCGCCTTCAGCCGGGTGAGGAGCTTGGACGTGCCGACGCTGCCCGCAGCGAAGAAGACCCGGTCGGCGGTGACGGACTTGGTCGCGGTCACCGCGCCCGTGGTGTCGAGCTGCTCGACGAGGACCGTGTAGCCGGGGGTCCCGGCGGGCGCCGGAGTCACCGAAGTCACCCTGTGCAGCGGTGAGATGGCGACCCGCCCGGTGGCCTTCGCCTGGGCGAGGTAGGTCTTCTGGAGGGACTTCTTGCCGTGGTTGTTGCCGTACAGCACCTCGCCGACGAGGGCCGACTTCGGTACGGAGCCCGCCAGTTCCTGCTTCATGTACTCCCAGTCGTACACGTTCGGTACGAAGACGAACGGGAAGCCGGAGCGCTCGGCGTGCTTGCGGCCCACCCGGGCGTACTGGTAGCACTCCGCCGACTCCCACCACCGGGGGTCGACCTCGGTGACGCCGAGTCCCGCGTTGGCACGCGGGTAGTAAGTGCCGTACATCTCCTCGGCGTCGACGGACGGGAGCACGGCGCTGAATCTCTCGCGGCGCGGGGTGACGGCCATGCCACCGTTCACCAGGGAACCGCCGCCGACGCCCCGGCCCTGGTAGACCGTGATGCCGCTGAAGTCCTCGGCGTCCAGGATGCCGGTGTGGCGCGGGACGTCCTTGTCGAGGGGGAAGCCGAGGAAGTTGCTCAGAGGCTGCTTGGTCCTGGTGCGCAGCCAGAAGGAGCGGTAGTCCGGTTTGGTGGTGTTGGCGAAGATGTTGCCATCCGGGCCCGGGGTGTCCCAGGCCATGCCCATCTCGACCATGTGGACGTCGACCCCGGCGAGGGCCAGGCGCAGGGCGGTGACGGAGCCACCATACCCGGTGCCGATCACCAGTGCGGGGACGCGTTCCCCGTTGGCGAGGGCGGCGCGGCGGGGTTCCGCGTGGGCGAGGGGAGTGGCGAGGGCGGCCGTGGTGAGGGCGCCGCCCGTGCCGGCGAGGAAGAGGCGGCGGGACAACCGTCCGGTGGGCCGGGGTTCCGGATCGGTGGGCAGGGGCTCCGGGCCGGTCTGTCGGGGCTTCGGCCCGGCTTGCGAGGTGAATTCGCTCATGGGGAGGTTCCTCACTCTCGTGACTCTCGTGCGGAGAGGTGCGAGTTGTACTGCCGAGGGCCTGTGAAGTCACTGCATACCGATAAGTAACTTCTGCCCGATCTTGGCGGCCCCGGCTCCCGGGGGAGGCGTGTGGACTGCGGGTCGGTGCACGTCAACGCCCCCTCCGCGTGAGCGCCCGCTCCGGTCTCAGCGGGCCTCGATCACGGCGGCCAGATCGGCCCCCGCACGCAGCAGGGCCACGGTCCGGCCCGCGATGTCGTGGAGACGTCGGTCCAGGAGATACGTGGCCGAGCCCGGCCCTTCGAGTCGGCCGAGCGAGTCCATCACCTCCCGTACGGCGGGAACGCCGTAACCGGCGCCGCGCAGGGCGGCCACGATGCGGGCGGCCCTGATCGCGGGCAGCCCGTACCGCCGGGCGCGCAGCGAGGTCACGCGCTCCGGCCGTACGAGGCCCTCCTGCTCCCAGAACCGCAGGGTCGAGGGGCGTACGCGGAGTGCCCCGGCGAGTTCGGTGATGGTCATCGAGTCGCGCTCGTCGTCCCCCGACTCGGCCGTCTCGTACGTCGTCGACGTGGCCGTCCCGTACGAAGTCGACTCGTACGAAGTCAACTCGGCCCGGATCGCCCGGAGCGCCTCCCGGGCCCGCAGTGCCTCGGCCCGCTCGTGGGCGAGCCCAGTGTGGACTTCGCCGATCGCGGCGGCGGCGTCGGCGAGCGTCCCCGACCGAATGGCGGCGAGCAGCCGCCGGGCGGCGACGGGCCCGGCGGCCAGGGCGAGCGCCCGGTAGGCGCGGAGGGCCTGGACGTGGACAGGCCCGTAATGCCGGTAGTTGTTGGCGGACCGGACGGCCGGGGGGATCACGCCGAGCCGCTCCAGGTTCCGTACCTGCTGCACGGAGTAGCCGGTCGCGGCCGCCACATCGACCGTACGCAGGTCGTGACCGCTCACCCGGACCTCCCCCTCAACCCCACACAAGCACATGAAGTCAACACTTGAACCATGACCACCGACATGAGCATGAGTATGGAACAGGTCCTGGCCACCGTGCGGGCCCTCCCCGGCGCACTCGTCCTCGCGCCCCGCGAGGGCGACGACGTTCCCGAGCAGGCGTGGGGCGACGCGTTCTTTTACTACGCGCCCGACGGCCAGGTGCCGCAGCACGTCCAGCCGTACGCCACGATCGTCACGAAGGACTATCCGGGCGACACGGCCTCCGCGCTGTCGACTCCCGGCCGCTGGCGGGTCAACGTGCACGTCGGCCGCACGACGTTCCGCGAGCTCACGGGGGAGGAGCCCCGGAGCCTCGCCCTGCCCCGCGACCACACGGCCGCCGACCTGGTGCTGCCGCATCCCGTGTACGGGGAGATCGGCTGGGTCTGCGTCGTCAATCCCGCCGCGCGTACGTCGGACACGGTGTCCCGGCTGCTGCGCGAGGCGCACGAGGCGGCCCGGCACAGGGCCGAGCGGCGGCAGGCGGGGTCGCGGTAGGGGTTCCGGACGTGGGCTGTGCGGGACGACCCGGACGACGCGGACGACGAATGGGATGAAGTGGCTGGTCACGGACAAGGCAAGTGATCGCAAAGGAAAATGAAAGTGCCGTACAACCTTTCGACACCTCCGAAGGTCTGACCGTGCAGCGCCTGACGGCAGGTGCGTGTAAATTGTCGATTTTTCCGTCCCCAGATTCCGTGATGGCAGGGGGTGCGAGGCAAGCGGTGAGGGGCTGGTAAGCGCATGGGGAACAGAGGGAAGAACACTAGGGCCGCTGCGGGCGGAGGCCGAAGGAAGCAGTCCGCCGGCCGGAGCACGCAGCCCTCCGGGTACCAGGACCGTTACGACGAAGAGCCGGCCGAGCCCTACCAGGGCCGCGCCGCCGCCCGCCGCGCCCAGGCGGGCGGCGGCCGGGGCCGGGCCGCGAACCGGCGCGGCAGGCGCAGGCCGCCCGGCCGGTTCCGCACCCTGAAGTGGGTCCTGGCCGCCCTCGTGGTGCTCGGTGGCAGCGGTCTGGCCTGGGTGTACTTCAGCCTCGACGGCAATCTCAGGCAGGTCGACATCGAGGCGGAGCTCGGCACGAACCGCCCCTCTGACGTCGACGACGGCTCGATGGACATCCTCGTCCTCGGCTCCGACTCGCGCAGCGGCTCCAACGGCGCGTACGGCAAGGACGTGGGCAGCGCCCGCGCCGACATCACGATGGTCGTGCACGTCCACGCGGGCCACGAGAAGGCGAGCGTCGTCTCCATACCCCGCGACACCCTGGTGACCCGCCCCGAGTGCAAGGGCCGCAACGACAAGCTGCGGCCGGAAGCGACGCGGCAGGTGTTCAACACGGCGTACGAGATCGGCGGTCCCGTCTGCGCCGTGAAGACGGTGGAACGGCTCGCCAACATCCGCATGGACCACTACCTGGAAGTCGACTTCAGCGGCTTCAAGCAGATCATCGACGAACTCGGCGGCGTCGAGATCACCACCACCAGGGACATCAAGGACCCGAAGAGCAAGCTGGACCTGCCGAAGGGCACCCACCGGCTGAACGGTGAGCAGTCCCTCGGCCTGGTCCGCACCCGCAAGACCGTCGGCGACAGCAGCGACCTGGGCCGCATCCAGCTCCAGCAGGCATTCGTCAAGGCGCTGATGGAGCAGGTCAAGGACGTTGGCGTGTTCAGCAACCCGAAGAAGATGTACAACCTCGCGGACGCCGCCACCCGCACCGTCACCACCGACTCGGGCCTCGGCTCCGTCCCGTCCCTGCTGTCCTTCGGCAACGCGCTGGGCGGCATCGGTTCGAAGGACATGAAGATGATCACGCTGCCGATCGACTACGACGCGAAGGACAAGTACCGCGTCATACCGCTCAAGGACCAGTCGGCGACGCTCTGGCAGTCCCTCCGCGAGGACAAGCCGATACCGGACTCGGTCACGGAGGACTCGGCGGGCGACAAGGTGGACGCGGACAAGGTGATCAAGGGCGACTGAACGGGGGTCCGCCCTGCCCGGCCCAGGGCGGGCCCGACCCGCTCGGCTCTGCTCGGCCCAGGGCGGGCCCGACCCGCTCAGCCCGTGCCCGAACCGGGTCCCGTGAAAGGCCAGGACTCCACGTCCCGGTACCGGATCGGCCCCGGCCCGCGCCCCACGTTGCTGGCCACCAAATGCAGCCGCGCCGCCCGCCAGCGCCGCCCCGCGAAGTTGGCGAGGGTCGCGGCGGCCTCCGCCGCCGCCCTCGGGTCGTCCCGGCGGGCGCGGGCCAGGGTCAGATGGGGCCGCAACCGGCGCTCCTCGAACGCGACCCCGCACCCCTTGACCAGCGCCCGCACCTCCCCGGCCAGCAACTGCAAAGCATCGAGGTCGCCCTCGATCCCGCTCCACAGCACCCGCTCGTCGAAGTGCCCGCCGCCGGTCAGGGCGAAGGAGAGCGGGGAACGGGACGCCGCCAGGTCCGCGAGCGGCGGGCCGAGCAGGGGCACCGCCGAGACGGGCTGCTCGCCGAGGAAGGCGAGGGTGAGGTGCCAGTCCTCGATGCGGTTCCACCGCATGCGCGGGTACGCGGCGTACGCGGGACCCAGCGCCCGCGCCAGCTCGTCCTTCGCCGGGTCGGGAGGGGCGAGGGCGACGAACACGCGGGTGGTGGGCTCGGAGCGGCCACTCTCGGAGGGCACGGCAGACACAGGGGGCACAGCAGACATTCGTACCGCACGAGTACGCCCCCGAGCCGGGCGGCCCGCTCCTTGCCGCCGCGCCGCAGAATCTCGGTGCTCCAGACCGCGGCAACCACCGACGTGCATCCCCTCCGACCCCCGCTCCCACCGAGCCCCCTTGAGCCCCACTCCCGCCGAGCCCCTTCGGCCTCCGCTTCCGCCTCGCCCCTTCGGCCTCCGCCTTGCCTCGCCCCCTTGGGCTGCGCTTCCGCCTAGCCTCCTTGGGCGGCGGGGCCGCCCCCCGGGGGCGGAACGGGCGGGCAAGGGGGCGGCCCCTCTCGCTCCGGGCCCACCCCGGAGCACCCCCGCCCCACCCCGCTACCGGCGCACCCCTCGCAAGGGGCCCACCCCGGTGCCCCCGCCGTTACCTCCGCCGATGGGTGCGCCGCACCCCAGTGCGCCTGCGGCGGGCTGCCCCTCCCCGCCCCTTCACCTAAAGCGCTCGCCGCGCGGCAGTCCCGCCCACGTGCAGGCACGTCGTGGCTGGCCGCGCAGTTCCCCGCGCCCCTAACGGGGCGGGAGGCGCGGCCCCGGACGGTCGACCACCCCGGGCAGGACATGATGGGGGCTTGCGCACATATCCGTACACACATCCGTGTTCGGGTCCGTACCGGAAGAGGAGTGTCGGTGGCGAGCAGGATCCATCAGCCGAGGGAGAGCGACGAGTTCGATTTCGTCGTGGCGAGGGTGGCGGGCCCCGTGCTCGCGTACTTCAGCGGAACGTGGCCCAAGGCGGTGCAGGTGTGCAAGGAGATGGACGTGGTGGCGGGGGAGGTGGCGGAGAAGTACGCGGGGCGCCTGACCGTCGTCAAGGCCGACATCACGCGCTGTCCGCTGCCGGTGAAGCGGTACGGGGTCGCCGGGGCGCCCACGTTCGTACTGATCCGGGACGGGGAGGCCGTGGCGGTCGAGGCGGGCCCGATGGACCGCGCGGGCTTCGGGGAGTTTTTGGGGCGGCACCTCTGAAGAACGGGGCCGGGAGAGGGGGCGGGGCGAGGAAGGAGGGGACCGGACGGGGGCGAGCGCAAACAGCGTCGGAGAGGGCCGGACGGAGGCAAACGGAAGCAGCGTCGGAGGGGCCGGACGGGGGCGAGCGCAAGCAGCGTCGGAGAGGGTCGGACGGGCTCGTTGAGGAGAGGTGTCCGCACATTCAACTCCCCTTCTCTGCCAAAGGTCTTGACAACCTCATTGGTCTGGACCAGATTGCTGCCCCAACGGTGGCCACCGTATCTACACCCCCTCCCCACACCTCTTCCCCCGGAGGCAGCTCGTGGACCGCCAACGCGCACCCCGCACCCCCCGCACGCCCGCCAGACGACGCCGTTCCGTTCTCACGGCCGCACTCACCGCCTCCGCCCTCGCCGCCGTCGGCATGGCCACCGCGCCCACCGCCCAGGCCGCCGACCTCAACGTCGCCAAGAACGCCGGATTCGAGGCCGGACTCGCCAACTGGACCTGTACGGCCGGAACGTCGGTCTCCACGCCCGTGCACGGCGGTGCCTCCGCCCTCAAGGCCACCCCCGCCGGACAGGATCACGCCCGCTGCTCGCAGGCCGTCACCGTCAAGCCCGGTGCGACGTACACCCTCTCCGCCTGGACCCAGGGCGGCTACGCCTACCTCGGCGCGAGCGGGACCGGCACCACCGACGTGTCGACCTGGTCGCCGGGCTCCACCGACTGGAAGCAGCTCACCACCACCTTCAAGGCGGGCCCGAACACCAAGTCCGTCACCGTCTACACCCACGGCTGGTACGGCCAGGCCGCCTACTTCGTCGACGACCTCTCCGTCTTCGGCCCCGACGGAGGCGGCGGCCCCGACCCCGAGCCCGGCATCCCGGCCGCCCCCACAGGTCTGACCGTCGGTTCGCCCACCGCCACCTCCCTCGCCCTGTCCTGGTCCGGTGCCACGAACGCCACCTCGTACAACATCTACCGGGGCGGCACGAAGATCCAGTCGGCGACCGGCACCTCGGCGACCGTCACCGGCCTGACCGCCGACACCTCCTACGACTTCCAGGTGACCGCGCTGAACACGGCAGGCGAATCCCCCAAGTCGGCCACGGTCAGCGGCCGTACGTCGAAGGGTGACACCAACCCCAACCCCAACGTCCCCAAGCACGCCCTCACCGGCTACTGGCAGAACTTCAACAACGGCGCGACCGTCCAGAAGCTCCGCGACGTGCAGGCGCAGTACGACATCATCGCCGTGTCCTTCGCCGACTCCACGACCACGCCGGGCCAGATCGTCTTCAACCTCGACCCGGCAGTGGGCTATACCAATGTCGCCGACTTCAAGGCGGACGTCGCTGCGAAGAAGCAGGCCGGAAAGTCGGTGATCATCTCGGTGGGCGGCGAGAAGGGCAACGTCACCGTCAACAGTGACGCCTCCGCCACCGCCTTCGCCAACAGCGCGTACGCGCTCATGCAGGAGTACGGCTTCAACGGCGTCGACATCGACCTCGAACACGGCATCAACTCCACCTACCTGACCAAGGCCCTGCGCCAGCTCTCCGCCAAGGCGGGCCCGAACATGGTCCTCACCATGGCCCCGCAGACCATCGACATGCAGTCCACCGGCACCGAGTACTTCAAGACCGCACTCGCCGTGAAGGACATCCTCACCGTCGTCAACATGCAGTACTACAACAGTGGTTCGATGCTGGGCTGCGACGGCAAGGTCTACAGTCAGGGCTCCGTCGACTTCCTCACCGCACTCGCCTGCATCCAGCTGGAAGGCGGCCTCGACGCCTCCCAGGTCGGCCTCGGCGTCCCCGCCTCGACCCGAGGCGCGGGCAGCGGCTACGTCTCCCCGGCCATCGTCAACAACGCCCTCGACTGCCTCGCCAAGGGCACCGGCTGCGGCGCCTTCAAGCCCACGAAGACCTACCCCGGCCTGCGCGGCGCGATGACCTGGTCCACCAACTGGGACGCCACCGCTGGCAACGCCTGGTCCAACGCGGTCGGCCCCCACGTCCACAACCTCCCCTAACCACCCCCGTCCCCTCCGCTCACCCTTCCCCCAACGCACCCTGCCCGCACGGGAGTTCATCCGTATGGGCAGGGTGTCCCACTGTCTCCACCTGTCTCCACCGCGCGGGCCGCGCACTCCCGGAGCCCGCTCAGCGGAACTCGTGGACGACCGTGATCTCCCCGACCACGTGCGCGTTGAACTCCGCCAACTCCTCCGCAGGTACCCACAGTTCGAGGATCGTCCGACCCCCCGCCTGCTGGACCGGATACCGGCGCAGGAACTCCGACTCGACCTCGAAACGCGTCACGAAGCCCGCGCCGTCGTGCTTGACGTTCCAGTCCCGCGCGATGCGGATCGCGTAGTCCTCGTTGAGCACCGGGTAGAAGATCGGCTGCTCCGGCAGCCGCGGGGGCCACGCCCGCCAGCCGAGCTTCCTCACGAGCTCCAGCTCCACGGGCCCGGTCGGGCGCCACAGGGTTGTCGTCGGCCGGTCGTCGTTCACGGAGCCTCGCCCCCTCGCTCTCGTACGCCGCCGGAAGAACGGCTGATCAGAGCCTCGAAGGCTACGGGCGGCGCCAGGTGACGGCCAGGGGATTTCCGCCGTGTGAAACTCCTGGGGCCGGGCAGCCCGCCGTTCGGGGGCTGTGCCCCGAACGGGTGTCGTCTCGTTGCCGGGCGTGCGTGGCTCCTGTGGAGTGGGTTGGGTGTGTGTAGGAACGAACGGAACAGCGCACCACGCCCACCCGTACGAATCCCCTCCGTACGAAGAAGTCCGTGCACGGGCGCGGCGCGGGCGTACAGGCACCGCGACAGGGAAACGAGGCGGCCGCGATGGCAACCCGTACGGCCAGTAAAGACACCGACGTACGGCGCAAGGGGAAGGCAAGGCGCCCTGAGCGGCGGCACGCGAGCGGTGCCGCCGCGCCCGCCGTGCAGGAGGTGCAGGAGGCCCAGGGGGCGTCGGGCGTGCCGGAAGTTCCCGCCGCGCCGTCCGGCCGCACCGACCCCGAACTCCTCATCGCCGCCTCGGTGTTGCTCGCCGAGGCCGCACTCGCCGCCAAGCAGGCCGGAGCGGAGATGACCGCCGCCGCCTCCAGCTGGCGGGTCGGTCTCAACGCGCTCAAGCGGCCCCTGTGGGCGCTCGGCACCGTGGCCTCCACCGCCAAGGCGCTCACCAACCCCTCCGGGCTCGGCTTCATCGCCAACGGCGGGCTCTTCGGCGAGGCCGCCCGCTCGGCCGCCGCCGTCGTTCGGCTCAGGCCGACCCCCGTCGCCATGGCCGTCGACGCCTTCGCCCTGCGCATCGAGGCCGCCGCCATCGAGCACCCCAACCTCGCTGCGCCCCTGGCCAAGGACCTCACCGACGCACTCGTCGCGGGCCGCCGCCTCGACGCGATCCGCGCCGCACGCCGACTGGTCGACCTCATGGGCGTCACACGCGCCCTGACCACGGTCAGCCCCGTCGCCATGGAGCTGTTCGCGCTGATCGCCCTGCTCGACGAGAACCCCGGCAACGACGGCTTCGCCTGGGTGACCCTGGCGGGCGGCGTCCCCACCACGGAACCGTTCCTCGGGCTCCCCGCCGGACTGATCCGCCACCTCAACCCCGGCCCCGGCCGCGCCGAACGCGCCGAGCCCGACGCCATCCTGGAGCGCTGCCTCACCCGCTCCAGCAACGAGATCGTCAGCTACATCGACGACATCGCCGCCCTCGGTAACCACGGTCTCGTCCTGCTGCGCCGCATCCAGTGCACCGACGGCTCCGTACGGCACGTCCTGCTGCTGCCCGGTACCAGTTTCGGCCTGCTGCGCAACAGCACCACCCAGGACATCGTCGGCGCCTTCGACGCGGCACTGCGCACCGACACGACGTACGCGCGCGCCGCGAAGCACCTGCTGCTGCGTGCGGGCGTCCCGGTCGGCTCGGACCTGATGGTGGTCGGGCACAGCCTCGGCGGGATCACCGCGATGAACCTCGCCACGGACCTCGACCTGGTCTCCACGTACCGGCTCACCCACATCGTCACCGTCGGCTCGCCCATCGACAACAAGCGTCCCGCCGACCCCCGCACCCAGGTCATCAGCCTCGTCAACAAGTACGACGTCATCCCCCACCTCGACGGCCGAGGCCCCTCCTCCCCGAACGACATCCCGGAGCAGTGGGTCGAACTGGCCTGGCTGGACGACACGTACGACTACCCGCTGTCCCACGCGCCCCAGTCGTACTCCGGCACGCTTCGCAACGCGATGCCCCAGCACCGCGAGCACGTCAACTCGCTGATCACGGACTACGACGGCGAGATCGTCGGCAACCAGCCGTACCTGCTCCTCGACAGGTAGGACGGACCAGCGGCCCCCCCCGCACGCCACATATGCCACATACGGCATGTACACCCCGCATGCCCCGCATGCCCCGCATGCCCCGCATGCCCCGCATGCCCCGCACGCCCCGCACGCCACGAAAGGCCGCCCGATGACCGTCCTCGACGACCCGACCGAGTCCCGCGAGCCAGCCACCGCGAGGCCGCTGGAGAACGCGCTGTTCGGTGTTGCCCTGGCCGCCCAGCGGATTCCGTGGATCGACGCGCCCGCCCGCGCGCTGGGCCTGACCCCGTTCACCCGGGAGAGTCTCACCCGCCAGCTCCTGACCCAGCTCAAGCGCAGCCGATCGGGCCGCCCGGTCCGGCTGCACACACCGTTCGGCGCCTACCTCGCACCGCTCGACGCCGACGACGCCACGGACCTGATCGCACACGCCCACGAGGCAGGGGCGCTGGGCCGCGCCGACCGGCTCACCCTCGAGGGCCGACGCCACCCCGTCGCACCGCACGCGGCCGTGTCCGTACCGCCGTCCCTCCTGCGCGACGTGCACGCGGTCGCCGCGCAGGAGGCCGCGCACCTCGTCGCCGCCCGGCACGCCGACGCCACCGTCGCCCGGGAGGACTGGTGCGCGGTCGTGCAGCGCCTCGCCCGCCGGGTCGTCCTGGGCGACGCGGCGGCGGAGGACACCCTCCTCAGCGACCTGCTGGCGGTGGCGAACACGGCCGAGGACGCCAACGAGTACGCCGACCGGGCCGCCGCACTGCGCCGCCGCGTGTCCTCGTACCTGCGCGAGGGCGACGGCGCGGGAGGACTCGGCGGTCTCGGCGGTCTGGGCGGCCTCGCGAGCGCGGCGACCGACACCGCGCGGGACACGGGCAGCTCCCCCGCTCCGACACTGGGCAGCCCCACTGCCCAGCAGGCCGCCGCCGCAGTGGAGCACACCCTCGACCTGCTCACCCAGGCCACCACGCACACCGCGCTCCAGGCCCTCGCCCTGCTCACCGTCCAGCCCGCGATGCCCGCGTCGCAGCGCGCGGAGACCGCCGTGAACGAGGCGCTGCGCCGCTATCCCCCCAGGTCGGCGACCTCCTATCAGGTGACGACGCCCTTCCGGTGGCACGACGTGTCGATCGAGGCCGGAACGGACATCCTGTGCGCCACTTCCTGGCTGCACGACCTCGCGGCCGCAGAGGGGGAGGCCCGCCCCGGCACCCCCGCGCCGTCGCTGTGCGCCACGCCGGGGCAGTGCGAAGCAGCGGAGCTGGCCGCGAGCACCGCCCGCGCGCTGGTCGTGGCGCTCACCGACCTCATCCAGCCGGTCGTACGGGAACCGCGTCTCGACCCGGACGACCTGCCGAGGACCCTGGACCCGGCGAAGCTCACCGTCGCCCTCACCGGGGCGGACGCCTCCTCGGACGTTCCGGCGGCCGAACCCCGCCCCACCGCCGCCCAGGGCCGCGCCCCCGCCCACTACGCGGCGCTGACCAGGGAAAGCGCCCTCAGTCTCGAACAGCACGCCCAGCGCCTCGTCGACCTGGCCCACGACAGCGGGTGGAACCACGACGCCGTCGGCGAGCGCTCCCGCATGCTCCTGCTGGCCCACGCGGAGCGTTGCCGCCGCGCGGCGGCCGACGTCCAGAACGCGGCGCGCTGGCTGGCCAACTGAGGAGCCGGTGCGGACCGTGGGGGTGCGTACGGTCTCCCCCTCGGCTCCTCCTGGGCTCAGTGGAACCGCCTCAGTGGAACCGCCTCAGTGGAACGGAGAAGCCCGCCTGGCCCTGTCCCGGTCCACCATCTTCTGCACCGTCGCCTGCGCCTCGTCGCACAACAGCCGGGCCGCCGCCGCTCGTTCGGCGAAGGAATCCGACCGTACGGGAACCGGAATCGGCTCCCCGAAGGAGATCAGCCATTTCGACGGCAACGGCAGCAGCGTGGTGACCGGGAAATAGGGCAGCCCGGTCAGCCGCGCCAGGAAGTCGACCTCGCCGAGTTTCGGATACGCCTCTTCCGCGCCGACGATCGACACGGGTACGACCGGTGCTCCCGCCCGCATCGCGGTCACGGCGAATCCCGTACTGAACGTACGCAGCCGGTACCGCTGCCGGAACGGCTTGCGGACCCCCGCGAATCCCTCGGGGAACAGCCCGACGGCCTTTCCGCTTTCCAGCCGACTCAGTCCCACCGTCGGGTCGTTGTCGAAGATCCCGGCCTTTCGCGCGGTCGAGGCGAGGACCGGAAACCTGAACACCAGGCTGGACGCCATGATGTCGACCTGCCGCTCCAGCTCGCGGTCCAGCACCTCATTCAGGATGAAACCGTCCAGCGCCCACGCTCCGGAATGATTGGCGACCAGTATCACCGGCCCCGATTCCGGAACGTTCTCGATTCCGGAGGTCTCCACCCGGAAGTACGAGTCGGCGAGCCAGGACGTCAGCCCCCGCAACGCGTTGTCGCTGATTTCGCCTACCGACTCCTGCACGGCCGAACCACCTCACTGCCCTTACTGTGCAAAACCCTGAAAAAGGGAATTTGCTCAGTATGTCGACGGGTCGCCCGAAACTTGTCGATACAGTGCCGGACAGTGCTGGAACAACTCAAATAACCCCATGGGAGGGCGACATGAGCACGTCTGCGCAGCTGGACACCCAGGACACCCGAGGCACCCTGGAAATCGTCACGGGCCTTCTCGTCGAGAAGTTCGAGGCCGACCCCGCCGCCGTGCGGGAACTGACGCCGATGACCGACCTCCTGATCGACTCCCTCATGGTGGTCGAGATGGCCATCACCCTCCAGGACGAACTGGGCGTCAAGCTCGGTGAAGAGGACCTCCGCGACCTCACGCTCGGCGAGTTCGTCTCCCGCGTCGACGAACGGAGGGCGCGCGCGTGAAGCCCGCGTTCGCCCCGGTCGTGACCGGCATCGGACTGGTCACCGCCGCGGGGCCCGACCGGGACACCACCTGGGCCGCGGTCCGCGAGGGCCGTCCCACCGCCGCGCCCGACCCGCGCCTCCACGACCTCCCCGTCTCCCTCACCTGCCGGGTTCCGGCCCTGGACCACCCCGTCCTGCGCCAACGCGGCTCGGCGTCCCTCGACCCCGTCGCCCGCCTCGGCCTCGCCGCGACCGCGCAGGCCCTGGAACACGCCGACCTGGACCCCTCGGCCTGGGACGGCTCCCGGGTCGCGGTCGTCACCGGACACGGCACCGGAGGGGTGCACTCCGAGCAGACGGCCGCCGCCCGGCTCGCCGACCGTGGCCCCGGCAGCGTCTCCGCGTACTTCCTCACCGGATACCTGATCAACATGGCGGGCGCGAACATCGCCCTGCGCTTCGGGATCACGGGCCCGACGACAGCCCTCTCCACGGCCTGCGCCTCCGGCACCACCGCGCTCGGCACCGCCCGCGACCTCCTGGCCACCGGGCAGTGCGACATCGCGGTCGTCTGCGGTGCGGAGTTCCCGCTGACCCGCCTCGTCGTCACGGGCTTCACCCAGCTCGGCGCGCTGTCCAACCACTCCTCGCGGCCCTTCGACGCGGCCCGCGACGGCTTCGTGATCGCGGAGGGCGCGGGCACGCTGATCCTGGAGCGCCCCGAACACGCGGCCGCGCGCGGTGCCCGGCCCCTGGCGCGCCTCATCGGTTACGGAGCCTCCACGGACGCGCACCACCTGGTGGCCCCGCACCCGGAGGGCCGGGGCGCGGAACGGGCGGTCCGCGCGGCACTGGCCGACGCCGGACTCCTCCCCGAGGACGTCGACCACATCAACGCGCACGGGACGTCGACGCCGCGCAACGACGAGGTGGAGGGGGCGCTGCTGCGGCGCGTCTTCCCGCACCGCCCGCCGGTCACGTCCGCGAAGGGTTCCCTCGGCCACACGATGGGCGCGGCAGGGGTGATCGAGGCGGCCCTCACGGTGCTCGCGCTGCGGGAGGACGTGGTGCCGCCGACGGCGGGACTGACCGAGCTGGACAAGGCCCTGGACATCGACGTCGTCATGGGCGCGGAGCGGGCCCACGCCTCGTCGATCGCCCTGAGCACGTCCTTCGGATTCGGGGGGCACAACGCGGCGGTGGTGCTGGCGAGGGCGTGACCGTTGCCCGTCTGCGGATCCGGTAGTGACATCAGCCCACCCACGCCCCGCAGGGTTGAGGCGGAGGGGCGGGGCCGGGACAACCCGCCGCAGGCGCACCCGGGTGCCGCCCGGCGGGCTAGCTTGACCCCATGGACCTGCGACTGGCGGCGTACGCCGTGTGCATCGAGGGCGGTCGGGTAGTCCTCGCCCACGCCGTGAAGCCGGACGGCCAACAGACCTGGACCCTCCCCGGCGGCCGGGTCGAGGGCGGCGAGGACCCGTTCGACGCCGTGATCCGCGAGGTCGCCGAGGAGACCGGCCTCGACGCCGCAGTCGAACGCCTGCTGGGTGTTGACTCCCGCACCGTCCCCGCGGCGGAACGCCGCACCCCCGGCCTCCCCGCCCTCCACAACGTCGGCGTCTTCTACCGGGTCCGCGTCACCGGCGGCCACCTCCGCCCCGAACCGAACGGCGAGACCGCCGAGTCCGTCTGGACGCCGCTCGCGGCCGTGCCCCGGCTCATCCGCTCCTCCCTCGTGGACGTCGGCCTCGCCCTGGAGCGGGATGCCCCGTCGTCCGGCCACGTCGCCCCGGTTCCGGTCGGCGGACTGGTCGAACACTGAGGTGGCAGCCCGTATGCCCTGATCAGGAGGGCGTTGGCGTCGCTTAGAGTGCTGTCTGTCCCCCAGCCACCTCCGACCGAGGAGCAACCGTGACCGAGCAGGCGCCCACGTCCGTGCAGCAGGAAATCGCCCGGGATCTGCACGTCGGCGCGTCCTTCGACGCGCCGCAGGAGATCGAGAAGCGGGTCGCCTTCCTCGCGGACCAGCTGACCTCCACCGGTCTGCGCTCTCTGGTGCTGGGCATCAGCGGCGGCGTGGACTCCACGACCGCGGGCCGCCTCTGCCAGCTCGCCGTCGAGCGGGTGCGGGAGGGCGGCGGGGACGCCACCTTCTACGCGATGCGGTTGCCGTACGGCACGCAGGCCGACGAGAAGGACGCCCAGCGCGCGCTGGAGTTCATCCAGGCCGACGAAGTGCTCACGGTGGACGTGAAGGGCGCGAGTGACGCGTCGTTGGACGCACTGCTGGCCGGAGGCACCGTCTTCCGCGACGCCCACCAGCAGGACTTCGTGCACGGCAACATCAAGGCCAGACAGCGCATGATCGCCCAGTTCGCGGTCGCGGGCGCCCGGAGCGGCCTCGTCGTGGGCACCGACCACGCCGCCGAGGCGGTCTCCGGCTTCTTCACGAAGTTCGGCGACGGCGCGGCCGACGTGGTGCCGTTGACCGGCCTGACCAAGCGGCGCGTGCGGGCCGTGGGTGCGGAGCTCGGCGCGCCCGCCGAGCTGGTCAGCAAGGTGCCGACCGCCGACCTGGAGACGCTGGACCCCGGCAAGGCCGACGAGGACGCGCTCGGGGTCACGTACGACCAGATCGACGACTTCCTGGAGGGCAAGCCGGTCGATGCCGCCGCGTACGACATCATCGTGCGCCGCTACCGGGCCACCGAGCACAAGCGTCAGCTGCCGATCGCACCCTGAGCACCCATTGTCAGTGGGCGGTGGCAGTCTGTTCGCATGAACTTCCGTACGAGTCGCGCGAGTCCCGCCACCGCCGCCGACTACCGCTGGATACGCGACCCCGCCTCCGCGTTCGCCCGCGCGCTGGCGGGCGGCTACACCCTGACGTTCGTACGGGGCGTGACGCCCGCCGAACTGGCCGACCGGCAGCGGGACCCGTCCCCCACGGGGGTGCTCGGCGTGCCGGGGGAGGGCGGGGACTGGGCCCTCGCCCTGCATCTCCATGACGGCCGTACGGGCATACGACCCCACGCCCTGGAAGCGCTCTCCGCCGGTTCGCGGGCCGTCTCGCACACGACCGACACCGACCTGCCCACGGACCACTTCCACTGGTACGAGGACGGTCGGCTCCGCACCGCCTTCGAGTGGCCCACGGACCGCTCCGGTTCGACCCCCGACGCGCTGAACGACGTACTGGCGGAGGTCGGCTTCGACCTCACGGAGGTCGACGACCTGGTGGGCGGGTTCACCGTCGACGTCGACCAGAAGGCAGCCGTCTTCGCGCTCACCGAGCGGCTGACCGGAGTGCGGGTCACCGAGGAGCTGCTGACGAGACTGTCCCCGCGCCGCTCCCCTCCGGAGACGTAAGCCCAGTGGTCTGCGCGTCCCGGCAGTCTCTCCCGAGGGGTTGATGCTCTGTTCCCGCCCGGCCGCGAGCGACGCCCAGCACGGTGCCTTCTCCGCCCCGAAGCTCACCCTGGGCGACCCGACGAATCACGTCGTCGACGGTCGTACGGAGCGGATGGAACGCCGTGCCGTCCCGGTGTCCGTCCGAGGCGGGTGCAGCCGGACCACCACCGTCCATCCCGAGCAACCCGAACCTGGGCGGTACTCGGTGGTTTCGGCGCGACCCTGGTCATCGGCACCGTCGCGGGCCTCTCCCCGGAGGGCCGGGATTGTCAGACCCCCGTGCCACGATGGATCCATGACCATCGAGATCCGCCCCGCCACGGTCTTCGAGGACGTCCGCACGCTGGTCGGCCCGAAGTCCCCGACCGCCAACGTCTGTTGGTGCCTGAGCTACCGCATCCCGTCCCAGCTCAACAACTCCCTCGTCGGTCCCGCCCGAGGCGAGTACGTCGCCGGGCTGTGCCGCAAGGAGCCCCCGCCGGGAGTCCTCGCGTACGACACCGCCGGCGGTGGCGACGCGGAGCCGGTCGGCTGGGCGGCCGTCGCACCGCGCGCCGACACGACCTTCGCGCACAGCCGCAAGATTCCGCACGTGGACGACCTGCCGGTCTGGTCGCTGTGGTGCGTACGGGTGCGCCCCGGCCACCGCAAGAAGGGTCTGACGCACGCGCTCATCGCGGGGGCCGTCGAGTTCGCCCGCGCCCAGGGGGCTCCGGTGATCGAGGCGTACCCGCTCGACAACGGCGACGCCCGGGTCGACCTGACGATGGCGTACGCGGGGCTCCGCAAGAACTTCGAGCGTGCGGGCTTCACTCATGCCGCCGACACCACCTCGGTACTGGCCGGTCACCCCCGGGTTCTCATGCGCCGTGAACTGCGCGGAAGTTGAGGGGTCCGCCTGGGCGAACCAAGGCGAACCAACCGGAACCCGGACTCACGACCCCGGGCTCACGACCCCGGACTCACGACCCCGGGCTCACGACACCTGGCTCACGGCCCTGCCACAAGCCAGGTGATCAGTACGGCGTCCAGTTCCCCGCTGTACCGGTGCACGACCGAGATGCCGCGCCCGCCGGTCGCCTCGGGCAGCAGCTCGACGACGTACGAATCGGAATCCTCACCGGCGTCCGGTACGGGCCGTCCCCGCTGCGGATCGGTCTCCAGGGACGCCCTGACCGCCTCGACGGCGGCCCGTTCGCGCGGGGCGAGGTCGATCCGGGCCTTCTCGGCACTGTCGCTGTAGAAGGCCAGAGTCACCGGCTACCGGCCTCGCCCAGCTTGCGGCGCAGCTCGGCGGCGACGTCCTCGTTGGGCCGGGCCAGCGCGGCCACGCCGTCGGGGTCGAGCCGCAGCAGGACGCGGTGCCGGTACGCCTGGATGAGCTCGCGGACCTGGGCCAGGTCGTCGAGGTCGGCCTCGTCGAGCTCCGTCTCGAACCTGTCCAGATCGGCCGAACTGTGGGCCCGTAGAGCCGCACGCAGTTCGTGCAGGGTGCCCATGGGCGGCCCGGATGCGGACCGACCGGGACGGTGGTGGTCCGGTTGTGCGGTCACGGGCTTGCCTCCTCGTCACTGCTGAGACGGTGTCGCTGCTGAGACGCTACCCGGGGCGGGAGCGGGTACGCACGCGTATCCGCGCGCCGGTCGGCCGGAGTCGGGGCCGAGCCACGGCCCCGTCGAGCAGCACCGGCAGTTTGCGCATGTCGTCAAAGACCACCATGTCCGGGCCGCGTGGAGGAAGAGGCCGGGGGCGGCTTTCCGTGGCCGCCACTCGACGCCACGCACACGGGCAGTCCGAGGGCTCGCAGCGCGTCCAGGGCTTCGAGGACTCCGTCGACCGGCACCAGTTCGGTGGCGACGGCCTCACGGTGGAGCCGGTCGAAGGCGGCACCCCACACGGCGGCGATCTCAGGGCTCGCGGGCAGCATCCGCAGCAACCCGGTGGCCAGACCGGGGACCACCGCTCGCCCGTCGGGGGAGCGCCGGGCCGTTTCCCGTACGACGGACCCGGTGCCGCAGCCCAACTCCAAGGACCGCCAGTGCGGTTGCACTCCGATACCGTCCAGGACCCGAACGACAGCCGACCGGCAGGCATCGGGACCTTGCCGGGTTGTCCACCCCCGCGACGTCCCACTAGCGTGCCCGCGTGGATCTCTTCTCGTACACTTGGGCAGCGCTGCGCGCCACGGTCGCCGACCTCGCCGACGGGGACTTCGCACGGCCGTCCGGCTGCGAGGGATGGCTGGTACAGGACCTCGTCTGTCACCTGATCATCGACGCGCAGGACGTGCTGATCACCCTGGCGACTCCCGCCACCGGCGAGCCGACCCGCAACGAGCTGACCTACTGGGACGTCACCGGCACCCCGCCGACCGGCGAGGACCCGCTCGACGCCCTCACGGTCCGGCTGGCCGCCGCGTACCAGGACCCCGCCCTGCTCAAGTTCCACCTGGACGACATCGGTTCGGCGGCAGGGCGGGCCGGAGAGCTCGTCGACCGGGCGTCATGCGTCGGCACCCGAGGCGAGGTGCTCACCGCCGACGACTACCTCTCCACGTACGTCATGGAGTGGACGCTCCACCACCTCGACCTCGTCGCCCACCTCCCGGCGAGTGCGGCCCGGCCGCCCGCCGAGGGGCTCGCGAGGTCGAGGTCGATGCTGGAGCGGATCGCGGGGGCGGCGTTCCCCGCGTCCTTCACCGACGAGGACGCGCTGCTGGTGGGCACGGGACGGCGCGCGCCGACGGAGCAGGAGCGGGCGGAGCTGGGCGGACTGGGGGAGCGGCTGCCGTTCGTGCTGGGCTGAGCGGGGTTCGGCCGAGCGGGGTTCGGCTGAGCGGGGTTCCGCTGAGCACTGCTCGCGTACGGCGGCGACTCCGCAGGCCCCTGCTCACGTACGGGCAAACGTTTTGCCGTGCCTGGCCGGCCCGGTGAGGATGACGCCATGCCTCATTTCACCGCGCCCGACGGTACGCGACTCGCCTTCCACGTACGGGGTGAGGGCACGCCCCTGCTCTGCCTGCCCGGCGGGCCGATGCGCGCCTCCGCCTACCTCGGAGACCTCGGCGGACTCTCGGACCACCGGCAGCTGCACCTCCTCGACCTGCGCGGAACCGGTGCCTCCGCAATCCCGGCCGACCCGACGACGTACCGCTGCGACCGACAGGTCGACGACGTCGAGGCATGGCGCGAGCACCTCGGTCTCGACCGCGTCGACGTCCTCTCGCACTCCGCGAGCGGCGACCTCGCCCTCCTGTACGCGGCCCGGTACCCGCACCGCATCCGCACCCTGACCTTCGTCACGGCCCGTGCCCGTGCCCTCGGCATCGACTTCACCGGGCAGCAGCGCAGGGAGGCGGCCGAACTGCGGGCGGCGGAGCCGTGGTACGGACAGGGGCGCGCGGCGTACGACGCGGTGTGGTCGGGGACGGTGACCGACGAGGAGTTCGAGGCGGCGCTCCCCTTCTTCTACGGACGTTGGGACGGGGCAGCGCGGGCGCACGCGGCGTCGGACGTCGAGCAGAGCAACGAGTCGGCGGCGGACGCGTATGCGACGGACGGCGCGTTCGCCCCTGCGCCGACCAGGGCGGTACTCGCCGCCTTGGACGTGCCCGTGCTCGTACTGGCCGGAGAACTCGACGGCGGACCGCGCCCGCAGGTCGCCGCCGAGGTCGCGAAGCTGTTCCCGCGCGCGGAGCTGGCGGTCCAGCCGGGAGCCGCCCACTATCCGTGGCTCGACGATCCGCGCCACTTCGTCAGCACGGTCGCGGCGTTTCTCGGGCAGGGGATCCCGGAGCGGACCGACGACGCCTGAACGCCCCCCATCGCTCAGAGCGAGCCGACGCAACGGTCCAGCTCCTGGGCGAAGCGCGGACATCGTCGGGCAGCGGCCACCGCAACTCCCGTGCGCTCCAACCCTGTTGGAGCCGTACAGACCGGGCGAAGCGCAGCAGGGGCCGGGCGAGCGTGTATCCGGCCCCGAGTACGACGACCTGGAGCGACGGCCCCCCAGCAACCCCCGCCCGAGGCGATCGGGCTGCGACGAGGGGCCGCCCCAGGCGCGGATGGGACGGGCCCCCGGTCGGTCAGCGGTCCTTGGACAGGGCGTACAGCTCGCCCAGCAGGCTGCCCTCCCTCGTGACCAGGTCGTCGAACGTGCCCTCCTCGCGGATGCGGCCCTTGTCGAGGACGATCACGCGGTCCGCCATCCGTACGTTGTCCAGGCGGTGCGTCACCACCAGCGTGATCCGGTCGTGGGCCGTCTCCCGCAGCGCGCGGAAGATCTCGTGCTCGCCCCGGGGATCCATCTCGCTGGTGGGTTCGTCGAGGACGAGGACGCCGGGGCTCCGGTAGAGGGCCCGGGCACAGGCGAGGCGCTGCCACTGGCCGCCGGACAGTTCGTGGCCGCCCCACACCGAGCGGGCCAGAAGCGTGTTCAGTTCGTCAGGAAGCGCGCGCAGGGTTTCGGCCATGCCGACGGACTCCGCCGATTCCCACACGCGGGTGTCGTCCTCTTCGCGCTGTTGGCCGAGCGTGATGTTCTCCCGTGCGGCGAGCGGCCAGTGACCGTTCTTCTGGGGGACCAGGCCAACGTGTTGCCACACCGACTCCGCGTCCGCCTCCGCGAGGTCCGTCGTGTCCCAGAGGAGGCGGCCCGAGGTGGGCAGGGTCAGGCCGGTGATCAGACGGACGAGGGTGGATTTGCCCGCCCCGTTCTCGCCGACGATCGCGATGACCTCGCCGCGTCGGAGAGTGAGGGAAAGGGGGTGCAGGGCGGGCACTTCCTTGTGGGGGTAGGTGAATCCGACGTCGTCGAGGCGGATGGTGTGCGGGGGGCGGTGGACGAGGGAAGTGCCTCGGTCCGTGGTCGAGTTCCTTACTTCGTCCAGGAACTCGTGGTAATCGCTGAGATAGAGGCCGTGGTGGAACATCACCGTCCCGTAGCGAATGATCGAGTTCAGCGCCCGGCCGGACGTCTGCGACGCGACGATCGCGGTTCCGGCGACGGCGAGCGCCATGTGGCCGCTGAGGACGAGTGCCGCGAGCGAAGCCCACATCCCGAGGACGAAGAATCCGGAGAGGGCGGCGGCGAGCGCGGTGATGCGGAGGTAGGGCCCCGCGCCTTCCAGTTCCCGCCCCTCGACCCGGTCGCACATGGTGCGGTACCAGAAATGCAGGTATTCCCGCATGGTGTTCGCGCGCAGTTCGTCGGCGAGTTCGGCGGTGGTCAGCCACCACCGCATCATTCCGCGCACGGTACGGGCGGAAATCGTACGGTCGTGAACCCGGTAGTCGATCCGCGCCGCGATCACCCCGCCGAGGCCCTTCGGCACGACCGAGAGGAGCAGGACGATCAGCAGGACAGGGTGGAGCAAGGTCAACACCGAGGCGGCGGAGACCAATTGGACGAGACCGTTGGTGAAGGTCTTCGCGTCGTCCGCGAGGTCCACCGCCCGGGCCGCCCCGATCTCGGCGGCCTGGCTGCGGTCCTTGAAGCCTTCCTGGTCGTACGCGCTCAACTCGGCCCGCATGTGGAGGTCGACGATGGTGAGGTCGGCGGCGGAGGCCACCTGGGGGTTGAGGCGGCGGGTGGCCCAGTCGGCGGCGATCCAGGCCGCCGAACCCGCCGCCTGCGCCACTCCCGCGACGACCAGCGCGGGCCATGCCGAGTCGAGTGCGGCAGCGGGGCTCGACGCCGTGAAGAGGTGGGGAAGGGCCTTGGCCACGGCGGTCAGCATGATCGCCGTACCGATCCCGGACAGCACCTGGCAGACCAGCACGGTGAGCACCATGCGGCGATCCACCGACCAGGCCAGCCTGGCGGTCTGCGCCAGCGCGGTCGGAATGCGCCGGGCCATGTCGAGGAGGGTGGCGTCCTCCATGGCCCTGCGGTGGCGTCGCCCGTTGTAGTCCAGCTCCGGCGGCACGGTGGGGCGCGACCGCTCGGGCCGGGGCGGCGGAACGGTGGGGGAGGGGTTCGGGCCGGTGACCGGGCCGTGGTGGGTCGGGCCGTGGTGGGTCGGGCCGGGGGTGCGGGGGCGGGCTCCTTCGGATTTGCTCATGCGGCCCACCTCGGTGAACGGCGTGAGGAGGAGCCCAGTGGCAGTGCCCTGACGGAGTCAACCTGCTGCCGTGGGCGGACGACGGAAACGGGAGGATTCTCGAACGCAAAGTGACGCCGGGTGCGGGAGCGAACGGAATGCACGGGTCCTCCTGAGGTGAAGCGAACGGATTCGGCAGCCGGGAAACTCTCCTGATCAAGGACCCGTTACGGGGGCGCCGAGACGAATCGTCGCGTGCATGTTCGAGCCCGTGGCGTGGGGCGGGCGAGTGCTGAGCGCGCGGGCTGTGATCCGGCGTTCGATTCACCCGTAGGTGGCCCTTCACTCGGGAGAGGGATTGCCGGGAGGCGTTCTGATGACGTGACAGCTGGCGTGCCGGGTGACACGACGTGGCGTGCCATGACGGGCCCGGCTGGGCTGGGGGCCCGGCGGACCCGGCGGGTGCCCGGCAGGAACAGGGGAGGGAGGCGTCGTGCGGGACGTCGCGTGTCACGGAGTCGACGAGCAGCGCATCGCCCCGGCGCTGGAGGACGTCGAAGGGCGGGCGTTCGGGTACTGGTACTCGGCGACGTACGGGAGTTCTGGCCTGTGCGGCCTCCAACGGATGTGCCTCTACCTCACCGAGGCCACCGGCCACCTCCCCCGCGACTGGCCCTCCGTCACTCCGCGCAAGCCCGACGCCACTGAACGAGCCTCCGCAGCAGCTGAGTTGGATGCAGCCGCCGTTTCGACCCCGAACCAGCGGCCGCTGCGCGTGCTCCTGGAGGGCGATCGGCGCCTCTTAGAGGCCGCTCTGACGGACCGTCTGGTACGGCTCTCCGAGGACGCCCCTGCCGACGCGCCCGTCCGTAGCCTGCTTCCGCTGGCCACAATCTCCCTGGCCCCATTGGCCGTTCAGCTCCAGGGGTGGGCGCTGGGCGTCACGTCCGGCTATCTGCCGCAGGGGCTCGTAACGGGCTCCGAAGTAAGGCGGAACAAGGCCGAGGGGAGTGGTGCGGGCCCGGAGTGAACAGGCCCGCTCCCACGGCTGGTTGAGGCTCTCAGGGGCGGCGCGTCGCCAGTACGCAGAATTCGTTGCCCTCCGGATCTGCGAGCGTCACCCAGCTCTCCTCGCCCGTCTGGCCGACGTCGGCGGGGCGGGCGCCGAGCCCGAGCAGGCGGCGGACCTCTTCGTCCTGGCTGGTGTCGGTGGGGTTGACGTCGATGTGGAGCCTGTTCTTGACGGTCTTGCTCTCGGGCACGCGGACGAACGCCAGCGTCGGCGGTACGGGACCCGGCCGGTCGATCCCCTCGGGCACCTCGGACGAGCCGATCGAGATGTACTCGTCCTCGCCCTCCTTGGCCTGCACTTCGTAGCCGAGGACCGCGCACCAGAACCGGGCGAGTCCGACGGGGTCGGCGCAGTCGATCGAGAGCTCGGTGAACTTGCTGGTCATGCGAGGGCCTCCGGAGTCGGCAGCAGGTGGGGCGTGCCACAGGGTAGCCAGCCGGGGTGTCAGGGGCAGGCCGTACGCTTCTTACGCCTCACCGGCCGTGTTCTGGAGCTCCTCCGCACCCGCCCCGACCTCGCCGCACGGCGGGCCGCGTTGATACGCGGCCCGGGCCTGCCGGGCCGGGCGAAACGGGAGGTGGCAGGGCTGAGGTGCAAGTCCCAGGGTGCATGACACGATGACGGCCGGAGGCCGCACGAGCAGGGCCGCACGAGCGGGGCCGGACAGGCAGGCAAGCCGGACCAGCAGGGCGAGCGGGACGTGCAGGACGAGACGAGAGGACATCCATGACCGCCACCGTCAGCTTCGAGGGCAGCGAGACCGCGCCCCATGAACTTGAGTCCAGGGCAAGGAAGTTGGCGGGCGGACTCTACGCGCTCGGACTGCGCGCGGGCGACGTCGTCGCGGTGCTGCTGCGCAACGACGCCGCGTACGTCGACGTCATGCTCGCCTGCCGCCTCGGCGGCTTCCACTTCTGCCCCCTGAACTGGCACTTCACCCCCACCGAACTCGCCTACATCATCGAGGACTGCGGCGCCGAAGCCGTCCTCGGCAACACGGACCTGCTGGCTGCGGCACGCGACGCGCTTCCCGAGGGCCTCACCGTCCTCGCGGTAGGAGACCGCCCTGCGGAGCCGTTCCTCGCCTACGAGCCTTGGCTCGCCCAACAGGCCGACTACGAAGGGCCGTTGGTGTCCCCCGGCGGTCACATGGCCTACACCTCCGGCACCACGGGACGCCCCAAGGGCGTCGTCCGCGCTCCCGTGCCCGTCGAGGAGATAGACGACTTCCGCAACCGCACCCTCACCGTCCTCGGGCAGGTCTACGGACTACGGCCCGGATGCCGCGCCCTGATGACGGCCCCGCTCTACCACAGCGCCCCGAGCATGTTCGCCCAGTACGCTGCCCTCGCCGCCGACCTGTTCGTCATCGCCCCGCGCTTCGACGCCGAGCAGACCCTCGCCCTGGTCGAACGCCACCGCATCGACGCTCTCTACTGCGTACCGACCATGTACGTAAGGCTGTTGAAGCTTCCGCGCGAGGTGCGCGAGCGGTACGACCTCTCCTCGCTGCGCTTCGTCGGCTCCACCGGAGCGCCCTGCGCACCGGAGGTGAAGAAGGCCCTCATCGACTGGCTCGGCCCGATCGTGCACGAGACGTACGCCTCCAGTGAGACCGGGTACATCACCGTCATCGACTCCGTCGAGGCCCTGGAGCGGCCCGGCAGCGTCGGCCGACCGCTGGGCGACGCGCAGATCCGGGTCGTCGACGAGAACGGCAAGGACTGCGCACCCGGTGAGGTCGGTGTCCTGTACGTACGCCAGCCCGCGCACACGGACTTCACCTACCAGGGCCGTCCGGAGGCCCGCGAGGAGGCGGGCCTCGACGGGCTCGTCTCGGTCGGCGACATGGGCTACCTCGACGACGACGGCTACCTCTACATCTGCGACCGCGCCGTCGACATGGTCATCTCCGGCGGGGTCAACATCTACCCGGCCGAGATCGAGGCCGCTCTGCTGGGCCGTCCCGGCGTCCTGGACTGCGCGGTCTTCGGCATACCCGACCCCGAGTTCGGCGAACGCCTCCACGCCCTCGTCCAACCGGAACCGGACACCGCACTCGACCCCGACCATCTGCGCGAGTCCCTGCGCACCACCCTCGCGGGCTTCAAGGTCCCCCGCACCCTCGACCTCGTCTCCGATCTGCCGCGCGACCCCAACGGCAAGATCGCCAAGCACCGCATCCGGGCCGCGTACGCAGCCGAGAACGCGCAGGCGGCGACGCCTCCTGCCGGGGGCTCCGTCCGCACTCCCTGACCGGCGCCGAAGTGCCGGTGGTCGGCGGTGCGCCGGACGGGTCGGGCCGGTTGCCGCAGGACACGACGGTCCGGCTGCGGGGGCGGCGAGGCAGGGATGTGGGGGCGTAACGTGGCATTCGTCCCGATGTCAACCCATGGGTGAACTGGCGAGGTGCGGGTGTCAGGCGAACTCTTCAACCCGGAAGCGGAATCCATGCGGCCGAAGGAGGGCGCGACGGCGGTCGTCGAAGGACTCGCGGGCTGGGTCCCGCCCCGCACGGTGCCCAACGACGCGCTGCCGTCCGCCTGGGAGGTCGACGACGCCTGGGTACGGCGGCGCACCGGCATCGCCGAACGGCACTGGGCCGACCCGGGCACCTCCACCGGCGACCTCGCCCTCCGGGCCGCCGTACGCGCACTGGACGCCGCCGGGAACCCCCGTATCGACGCGGTCGTCCTGGCGACCTCCACCCCCGACCGGCCGATGCCCGCGATGGCCCCGGAACTCGCCGCCCGCCTCGGCCTCGGCCCTGTCGCCGCCTGGGACGTCTCCGCCGCGTGCAGCGGATTCGTGTACGCCCTGGCCACCGCGACCGGAGTACTCGCCTGCGGAATCGCCGAACGGGTTCTGCTCGTCGCGACGGAGGTCTACTCGACGCTGATCGCACCGGACGACCGCAGCGCCGGAGTCGTGTTCGCCGACGGCGCAGGGGCCGTGATCCTGGGACGCGGCGAACGCGGAGAGTCCGGCAGCGTCCTGGGCTTCGACCTCGGCAGCGACGGCACCGGGCACGGCCTCATCGAGGTCGCCGGAGGCGGCGCGCTGGAACGCTCCGAGCCCGAGCGCTTCGGCCCCGGCGACCGGCACTTCCGGATGGACGGACGCGAGGTCTTCCAGCACGCGGTCCTGCGGATGACCGCTTCCTCGCGGGCCGTGCTCGACAACGTCGGCTGGCGGACGGAGGACGTCGACCACTTCGTCGGACACCAGGCCAACGCCCGCATCCTCGGCGCCGTCGGCGACCGCCTGGGCGTCCCCGCCGAACGGCGGATCTCGAACATCGCCCGCGTCGGCAACACCGGAGCCGCCTCCATCCCCCTCGCCCTCGCCGACGCGGCGGCCCGCGACGAACTCCGCCCGGGAGCACGGGTACTGCTCACCTCGTTCGGCGCCGGACTGACCTGGGGCTCGGCCGCCCTGGTGTGGCCGGACCTGGCCGGGGTGGCACGGGTGTCGGGCGTCTGACCTGGGCGTACGGCCGTCAGGCCGCGCCCCGCACCGCCGTTTCGCGCGCCGCGCAGTACACGTCGGCGGCCTTGTCGCCGTAGTGGTATTAGGGGGCGGCCCCCACGAAGCCGTCGACGTGCCGGAACTGCTCCAGGGCCTCCGTCACGTCCACGAGGAGGGTGTTCACCGCCGCCACCAGGTTCGGGTGCGGACAGTCCTGCCGGGTCGCGTCGGTGTCGTTGTGCTCGAACCAGCTTTGCGGCGGGAGTACGGAGAGGAGCACGCCGGGCGCCGCAGCGGCGGCGGTACGGGAGAACTGCTCCGCCGACTGCGCCGAGCCGTGCCACTTGTGGCACCAGTACGGGAGCTCCGCCTGGTGCGCCTGCGGCGGGCCACCCCAGCCCCGCCCCTTCACCTAAACCCTGCGGGGCGAGGGGGTGGTTGCTGTTACCGCCTGGGGCCACGCCCCTTGCCCCCTGCACGGGCTGCGCCTGCGCGTTCTCAAACGCTGGACGGGCTGAATCTCCCCGCCCGGGCTGCTTTTGCTCCCGAAGGGGGGTCCGGGGAACGGTGGAAGAAGGGTGCCCCCTGCACGAGTGCTGGGGGAGGGTAGAGGACCAGCCCCGCGCAGCGGAACCCGCACCATCCACCGGCCCGCGCCCCACGGCACCCCGCCAGGGCCACCACCCACGCCAAGGGGTCGGCCCACCTCGCCCCAACCTCCATTGTCAGTGGTCGCGTCTATGTTCGTTACATGTCCCGCCGACCAGGCGGAACGACCCCCGAGGCGTGCCTCGGAGCAAAGGAGTTGGCGTGTCGTCAGACACCATTCCGCCCGACCGCGAGAGGTCGAGCACCACCCGCCTCCTCACCCCCGCCCGCCCCCGCAAACTCGCCAAGGTCCCCTTCGTGGAGCTGGCCGACGGCCGCCTCCAGGGCGTCGTCTCCAGCGGCTCCGACATCCAGCGGGTATACGTCTCCTCGGTCGCGGCCAAGAGCTACGCCTACACCTGCAGCACCAACAACAACCGCCCTTGCGGCGGCCTCCGCAGCAGCTTCTGCAACCACCTTCGCGCGCTCATCAACGAAGCCGTCGTGCAGTACGGCGCCGACCGCGTCGCCCGCTACCTCCGCATCGAGATCTCCACGGCGGAAGCCGTCGCCGCCGACCTCACCACGGCCATGACCACCACCCGCCCCTCCCTGGGCGAGTCGTCCGCCGCCGCCTCCGTCTTCAGCCGCTTCCTCCGCCACCTCGCCTACCTCGAACTCGCGTCGGTCAACGCCCCGTTGCCCGAGATGCACTGGTTCCCGCCGACCCGGGCGGTGGCGTGATGCGTGCGGATCTGCTGACCGAGGACATCGAAGGACTCGACGAAGCGCTGGCCGCCGTCGACGCCTTCGACCGCGTACTGGTGGAGGGACTGCTGCGTCCCGGCGCCGCCCAGGCCGCAGGCACGGCGGCCCTCGCCCAGGCCGTCTCCGGGACACCGCTGGCCGCGCGCGTCGCCGAGGCCGCCGAGAGAGCGGCGGGCGGGGCAGGCGGCGAGGACGACTTCGTCGCGCTCGCCGCAGCCCGCAGCGCGCTCCTCGGGTCCGTGCACGATGCGCTCATCGCCCGTGTCGACGCGGCCACCGGCCGGGACGGGGCGAGGGAAGGGGAGGGGGAAGAAGCTGTCGACCGAAGTGGCTCGGACGTCGTGCCCGTGGCGAACGTGCCGGCCGCCGCCCGCTCCTGGCTCGCCGACCTGGCCCGTACGGGCTGGCGCGGGCTGGACCACGAGGCCGTCTCGGCTGCGGCACCCGTCATCTCCGCACTGCTCGCCGAGCCTCCGCTGCGACGGCTGGCGGCGCTGCTCGACGGCTTCGCCAACGAACTCGCCGCGTCCTGCCCGGGAGCGACCCTGGAGGAGTTCCCGGTGCGCCGCTGGGCCGACCTGTGGACGCGGGCCCTGCTCCTGACCGTTCCCGGAGCCGCCGCACCGGCCGCCACCCAGGTGGTCACCGGGCGTCTGCTGCCGCTCGGCGTCGACCTCCAGGAGCACGCCACCGCCGTACAGGCACAGGTGCACGCCGTGTTCGAGCCCGCCGACGGGTCGCCGTCGCGGCTCGTGCGGGCCAGTGTGTCGGCCCCGAAGCCGGACACCGTCGTCGGCGCGGGACTGTGGCAACTACTGCGCCCACACCTGTCGTTGTTGACCGCCGCAGGCGACGGCCGCTCCATGGACCTCACCGACATGCCGGTCACCGCCGAGGGCGACCTCCTCTGGGACGACGCACGGGCGCGGACAGGCGAGCCCGCCGACCCGCTCACCACCGCACGCATTGCCCTGCCCACCGCGACCGCCCCGCGCACCGCACCCCTGGACCGGCACCCGGCGCGCCTCGCCGTCCCCGTGTTCCTGGAGGGGTACGGCGCGGAGACAGACAGCGACGGCGATGCGGGCGGCGACGCGCTGGAGTTCGTCGTCGCGGGGCAGCGCCTGGGAGTGGACCTCGACCGGATTCCCACCGCAGGACCGCTCACCCCCAAGGCGGTCGCCGCGTCGCGGGCCTGCATCGGGCTGCTGCGCTGGGACGCCGGGGAGTTCCGGCTCCAGCCGCTCGCCGTGGAGACCGCTGTCCGCAAGAAGCCCGTCGGCGTGCACGCCGGGGCGTGGGCCGGAGGGACCGCCGACAAGGCGGGAGCGAAGGCGGAGAAAGCGGCCACCGACGCGGCGGCCGTACTGCGGGAGCGAGCGGGAAGGCTGCTGCGGAAATGACCGGAACCACTGACGCCCGGAGCGGCCCCGCCCTCGAACCCGCCGCGTACGACAGCCGCAGGCAGGTCCAGTACTGGCGGCTCCTCTCCCGGCTCTTCGACGCCGAGGAGCAGCCGAACCTGGAGTCGGCGAGCCTCGCCGTCGTCGAGGACCTCGGCCTGCCCACCGCACTGCTCGACCCCCGCGCCTCCGTCGACACCCTCGTCCAGCGCAACCCCGAACTGGCCGCCGAATTCGACGGGCTGATGGTCCCCGAGGAAGGTGGCGACGAGGAGGCGGAGCGCGACCGGGCCGCCGAGGTGCGGCGGGCGGCGCTCGTCTCCAAGGTGCTGCTGAACGTCTTCGCCCCCACGTCCGGCAACGTCTCCGCCGGAGAACTGGCGAACTGGCAGTCCGACGCGGGCTGGCTGGAGCGCGCTCTCGGCTGCCGCCCCGGCGAACTGCGCGGCGGCCGGTCCGGCGGCGGGTCGGGCCTCCCCGGTGGCGGAGGCCGTGGCCTGAGTCGTACCAGCGGGGGAGGCGGCGGTCGACTGCCCGATTTCGGTCGGCTCATCCCCGGGATCGGGCCCGAACTCGGGGACATCGAAGCCGAACTGGTCTCGCGCATGCGTCTGCGCGAAGTCCTCGCCGATCCCGTGCTCGCCGCGCAGCTGAACCCGAGCATGTCGCTCGTCGAGCAACTGCTGCGCGACAAGAACAACCTCTCCGGCGTCGCCCTGGCCAACGCCAAGAAGCTCATCCGGCGGTTCGTCGACGAGGTCGCTGAAGTGCTCCGCACCCAGGTGGAGAAGTCCACCGTCGGCGCGCTCGACCGGTCCGTCCCGCCCAAGCGGGTCTACCGCAACCTCGACCTCGACCGCACCATCTGGAAGAACCTCACCAACTGGAGCCCCGAGGAGGAACGGCTCTACGTCGACCGCCTCTTCTACAAGCAGACCGCCCGCAAGACGACACCGCAACGCCTCGTGGTGGTCGTCGACCAGTCCGGCTCGATGGTCGACTCGATGGTCAACTGCACCATCCTGGCGTCCATCTTCGCCGGACTGCCCAAGGTGGACGTCCACCTGATCGCGTACGACACCCGGGCCATCGACCTCACCCCCTGGGTGCACGACCCCTTCGAGGCGCTGCTGCGCACCAACCTCGGCGGCGGGAACGACGGACCCGTCGCCATGGCGATGGCCCGCCCGAAGATCACCGACCCCAAGGACACCGTGATGGTGTGGATCTCGGACTTCTACGAGTTCGACCGGTCCCAGCCCCTGTTCGAGGGCATCGAGGCCGTCCACCGCTCGGGAGTGAAGTTCATCCCGGTCGGATCGGTCACCAGCTCGGGCCGCCAGGAGGTCAACCCCTGGTTCCGCGAGCGCTTCAAGGCGCTCGGCACGCCGGTCCTCTCCGGCCACATACGCAAGCTCGTCCAGGAACTGAAGAACTTCCTGGGCTGAGCGGCCGGGCCTGCATCTCCTTCCAGGAGCGCGCTCTTCCGCATCAGCACCACTGCCTTCCTGCGCTTCCGCACACCCTCATCCCGAGCTGTTCCTACTGAAAGGCCCTGATATGTCCGACCTGCTGCGCGCCCCCGCCGAGATCAAGTACGCCGAGGAACTGGACTGGCTGGAGTCCGTCGACGACGGTCACAAGCCGTTCTCCTGGCGGCTGTCGCCCAAGCTGGTCCGGCTGTTCGTACTGGGCTCCGAGCGGGCCGACGGACTGGACCGGGAGATATCCCAGAAGTGGTTCGGCGAGCGTTCCATCGTGGAGCGCGCCATCGTCACCCTCGCCTCGGACCGGGGTCTGCTCCTCATCGGGGACCCGGGCACCGGAAAGAGCTGGCTCGCCGAACTGCTGGCCGCCGCGATCAGCCGCAACTCCACCCTCGTGGTGCAGGGCACGGCCGGGACCACCGAGGACCACATCAAGTACGCGTGGAACGTGTCGATGGTCATCGCCAAGGGACAGTCCCGGGAGTCGATGATCCCCTCGCCGATCATGACTGCGATGGAGTCCGGCCGCATCGGCCGCTTCGAGGAACTCACCCGCTCCACCAGCGACGTCCAGGACGCGCTGATCTCCATCCTCTCCGAGAAGTACATCTCGGTCCCCGAACTCGACAGCGACAGCGACGACAGCATCGTCTTCGCCCAGCCCGGCTTCTCCGTCATCGCCACCGCCAACAGCCGTGACCGGGGCGTCAACGACCTGTCCTCCGCCCTCAAACGCCGCTTCAACTTCGTCCGCATCCCCGTCGTGACGAACAAGAAGAGCGAGGCCGACATCGTCCGCTTCCGCACCGAGGAACTGCTGCGCCGCCACCAGATCGAACTCGACGTGCCGCCCACCCTCCTGGACGTACTCCTCCAGAGCTTCGCCGACCTGCGCGCCTCCGCTGCGGCAGCGGGCAGCGACGACGAGAAACTGGAGTCGGCCCTGTCCACCGCCGAACAGATCGGCGTCCTGGAGGACTCCATCCTGCACAGCAACTTCTTCGGCGACCGCACCCTCACCGCCCGCACCCTCGCCTCCTCCCTCGTCGGCTCCCTCGCCCGGCGCGAGCCGGAGGACCTGGCGATCCTCAACAAGTACCTGCACGGCGTCGTCGAGCCGCGCAGCAAGCAGGAGGGCGGCTCCTGGCCGGAGTTCCTCGAAGGCGGCCGCGACGCGATCGCGACCCTGTCGTGACCGCCGCCGTGCAGCGGGCCTCGGCTGCGCCGCCTGCGGTGCAGCAGGCCACGAAGAGCGACGCGGGAGCGGACTTCGACGCGCTGCGTTCTCAACTCCAGGACGCGGCACGGGAGTTCGCCGACGGGCCGGACGCGCTCCAGGGCATACTCCTCGGCCTCGTCGACGACGTCGACCGGGCGGCCCGGGAACCCCTGGAGATCTTCCCGGTCTGCCACCACTCGCCCGCCTCCGCCACGGCGATGGCCCGACGGCTGCGCGAGAAGCAGCCCAAGGTCGTCTACCTGGAACTCTGCGAGGACATGACGCCGCTCCTCACCGAGTTGCGCAACTGCCGCCTCCCGGTGGCCGTCCAGGCGTTCGCCGCCGAAGTCAAGGACTTCCCCGCCGAGTGGGCGCCCCTGTCGATCGTCGCCCCGATCACCGAAGCGTCCGCCGAGTACCAGGCCATCGCGTACGCACTCGACACTCCCGGTGTCGAACTCGTCCTGGTCGACCGCTCCTCCGACCACGTCTTCCAGTGGCAGCCGCGCGAGGACCCATCGGCGGAGCCCGCCGACCCCGACGCCCCGCCCGCCGAGGAGGAGGCCGCGCTCCACGGCGACGCGGTCGGCGTCGAGATCGGCGACCTGCGCCCGCGCTTCGCCGAACTGGAGGAACACCTCCTGCGGCACGGCAGGACCCGGCACTGGTCGGAATGGTGGAACCTCTACGTCGAGCAGCCGCTCGGTGAGGCCGACGTCGACCACGAGACGTACCGCCAGGTCATGTTCCTCATCGGCAGCCTCTTCCGCAGGCTCGCCCCGGGCGACGTCGGGCGCGTGCGGATCGACGAGGACCGCGAACGGTACATGTGGACCCGCATGCGTGCCCACCTCGCCGCCACCGGCACCGACCCCGAGGACTGCCTGTACGTCTGCGGCGCGTTCCACGCCGCCAGCCGGGTCGCCGAGTTCGGGCTGCACGGCACCGACACCTTCGAGATCACCCCGCCCAGCGGCAGCACCTGGCAGTACGGACTGATCCCGTCCAGCCACGCGGCGATCGAGGCGCAGTTCGGCCTCGCCGCCGGATCGGTGTCGATCGCCGCGACCCAGTGGGCCAAGAACCTCAAACGCACCAAGGTCGCCCCCTACCGGCTCACCGGGCAGGAAGGCGCCAAGAAGCCCACCCGTTCCCGCGCGGCAGCCGCCGTCGTCCCGGACCCGGAACCCACCGACAAGCTCTCCGGCTTCCTGCGACGCGCACCCGTCATCGACTCCGTCGACGAGGCCGAACTCCTCGGCTGGTCCGTGGAGATCGTCCGCGCCGCCCGCAAGGCCGGGTACCTCGCCTCGACCGCCGACGCCATCGCCGTGTACGAGACGTCGATCCTGCTCGCCCGGATGCGCGAACGCGCCAGACCCACCCCGTACGACTTCCAGGACGCGGCCGTCACCTGCATCGAGAAGGACAGCGTGCCCGGCAGGCGCGACGTCCGCCGCCTCGTCGAGATCATGCTCGGCGGGGACCGCGTCGGCCGGGTCGGCTACGAAGCGCTGCCACCCCTCGCCCGCGACGTCCACGACCGGCTCGCCCCGCTCGCCCTGAACCTCGAACAGCGCGGAGTGAGAAGGGCGTTGCTGGACCTGTCGGCCACACCCGCGCTCAAGCAGTGCTCCGACGTGCTGTGGATGCTGCGCCGACTCCTGCCGCACGGCGCGGCCCGCCCCATCATGGGCGAACGCAAGCTCGGGGAGGAGTCCCTCCAGGAGTCCTGGGACCTCGCCCTCGGCACCCACCAGCGAGCCCTGATCGAGCTGGGCTACGAGGGCGTCAGCCTCGAACAGGTCCTGGAACAGCGGCTGCGCCGCGCCGCGTACGACCCGCAGGCCACCACCGCGACCGTCCTCCAGGCGGTCGAGGAGGCCACGCTGTACCTCCGCAGCCGCCGCCTCGCCGACGAACTCGGCGCCCGCGCCCTGGAAGTCCTCGCCTCGGAGCGCACCGTCGACGGCGCACCCGACGTACTGCGCAGGGTCCGCCGCTTGCTCGCGTACTACCGCACCGCGGAACCCTCGCTCCCGCAGTGGATCGAGTCGTTCGTCAAGACCGGTTACGCGCACTACTGCACGCTGCTGCCCACGGCCTTCGCCGACGAGGACGCCACAGCGCGGCAGGTCGCGGCGATGCTCGGCTTCCTCTTCAGCATGGAGGGCCTCGCCCTCTCCCTCGGCTGTGACCGCACCCAACTGGAACTGGCCGTCGCCCAGTCGCACCCTGGGGAACAGTCCCGCACGGCCCTGCTCTGGGCCGCCCAGGTCCGGCTCGGCCTGCTCACCCGCACCGAGCTGCGCACCCGCTGCGACGAGCTCCTGGCCAACCCGCTCGTCCTGCCCGCCTATCCCCGCTACCTCAGCGGTCTGCTGCACGCCCTGGAACCGGTGCCGCAGTTGGTGGACTTCGTCGTGGAAGCGGTGTCGAACGCCTTCGCCCGCCTCCCCGACAGCGTGCTCCTGCCGTGGCTGCCGACCCTGATCACCACCCTGCGCGCGGACGGCGCGGACCTCGCCGCACGCCTCACCCGCGAGGCCGGGCGCGTCTTCCCCGGCCGCCTCGCGGCACTCGACACCTGGACCCCGCCCTGGCAGGAGCAGTCCGCACCCGCCCTGCCCGGGTCCCGGACTCCCACTGCGGGACGTGCCACTCTGCTCACGGCGTACCCGTCGACGTGTGACGCGATGGCGGCCCTGCTGGGCTGCGAGGGTCCGTGGGAGACGGCAGAAGCCCCGTCCGGCGCTGTCCTCCTGGGCCGCCACCCGGAGGCGGCGATGGCCTGGGAGGCGCTGTTGGCGATGGCGTGAGAGCGGGCCCTGGCCGCCCGGTGACGAGCGGCCAGGACCTGGCTGACTTCAGCGGAGGGCCGCCCCGTACACGTGGTCGACCGGCACCGACATCAGCACCCGCCGGTCGGCGACCATCACGGCCCGGTACTCGTCCCAGTCCGGGTGTTCCCCGGCGGCCCGACGGTAGTAGTCCACCAGGGCCTCCACCTCAGGCCCCTGCGGGTCGGTCCCCGGGCCGGTGAGCTTCGCGACCCCCTCGGCAGTGGCCCACGAAGCCCCGTCGGGGCTGGTGACCTCCAGGGTGGCGCGCGGATCACGGCGCAGGTTCGCCGTCTTCGCGCGCCCCTCGGTCATGGAGACGTACAGGATGCCGGTCTCCGGATCGTAGAAGGGCTGGACGGGCGAGAGCTGGGGCCGTCCGTCGGCCTTGATCGTGGCGAGTACGCCGATGCGGCTTTCCGCGAGCAGGGCACGCGGATCGAACGAGGAAGACGAAGACGGAGAGGAAGGGGAAGAGGAAGTAGAGGTCATGTGTGGGTCCAAGTCCCCTGCCTGTACGGGTTATTCCTTGGCCGTGGTGGAGTTAGCGGTGGCGGAGGCCGTGTCGGGCGGGGGCTTCGCCGCCAGGCTGCGGACGCGCGGTATCGGTGAGGGCAGCAGCCAGAGCAGGGACAGCGTTCCCCCGACGGCGCCGACGAGCAGCGTCGTCCGCAGCCCGAAGCCGGTGGCGAGGAGCCCGCCGACGACGGCCCCGAGAGGGCGCATGCCGTAGTTGACGGTGCTGAAGGCGCCCGCCACCCGGCTGCGCAGACCGTCCGGGATGACGCTGGTCTGGAGGGAGTTGAGATTGACGTCGAATAGCATGACGCCGACCCCGGAGAGGAATTCGGCCAGGGCGAGCACCCCGGCGCGTACCCACAGCGGGCCGCCCGCACAGGCGGCGACGGCGAGGGGCGCCGGGAACAGCACGGCCCCCACCACGATGCTGCGTCCCAGTCCGATGCGCCGCGAAACCCCCGGGGCGACGACCGCACCGAGGAGCGCACCGGTCGAACCGATCCCCAGGGCCAGCCCGATCGCCCCGGCGGACAGCCCCAGAGTGCGGCTGGCGAACAGCACCATCAGCCCGCTGCCCGCGACGAACGTGAAGAAGTTGACGGTCGCCGCGCAGCAGAGCGCCGCCCGCAGGACGGGGTGCTGCCAGACGAAGGCCATCCCCTCCCGGGCACGCCGCAACAGGGAGGTAGCCGCTGCCGCATCGGCCTCGGCGGGCGCTTCGACGAGCGGGATGTGGCCGATCAGGAAGGCGGATGCCACGTACGACAGCGCGTCGACCACCACGGCGACCGGCGCGGTCAATGCCTGCACGAGTCCGCCGCCGACCGCGGGGCCGATCACGTGCGACGCCGACCGGCTGGCACTGAGCCTGCTGTTCGCCTCGACGTAGGAGGAGCGGGGCACGAGCTGGACGAAGAAGGGCGGATAGGCGGTGCTGAAGACCACTGCGGCGGTACCGGTCAACACGGCCACCACGTAGAGCTGACCAAGGCTCACCGCGTCGAGCAGGTACGCCACGGGGAGACTGAGCAGCACCGCGCCGCGCACCAGATCGGCGGCGACCATCAGGCGGCGCTTGCGGGTCTGCCGGTCGACCCAGGCTCCCCAGATGATCGCGAGCAGGTGCGGCGTCCAGACGAGTGCGGTCAGCCAGGCCACCTGGTTGGCGGACGCGCCCAGTGCGGTGACGGCGATCAGCGGCAGTGCCAGTTCGGAGATCCGGTCGCCGAACTCGGATATCGACTGCCCTGCCCAGAACCGGCGGAAGCGGCGGTCGCGCCCGAGGGACGGTGGTAACGAGGGTTCCGCCGTTTCCGCCGGCGGGGCGATGGTCACAGGGAGCCTCCCGGATGTCCGGTTCCGGCTCCGGTTCCGTGTTCCTCGGCGCCGTCGCCGGGTGGTGCGTGGTGTTCGGCAGCGTGTTCCGGCAGTGCGTAGCGCAGCAGCCGTACGCCACGGCTGCCGGACGGGCGCTCGGCAGGACCACGCGTCACGTACGGCGCGAGGACCTGCTCGATGCCGTCCTGGATCGCCGCGAGCTCCTCCGCCGAGACGACGATCCGGGTGTCGGCCAGCCTGGCGGCACCCTGCCACAACGGGCTCAGCAGAGGCTCGACCTCGGCCACCCATCTGCTCGGCAGATCCGCACGGCGCGCGAACATCTCCCGGGTCAGGGCTCGGGCGGCCGCCTGCCCCGCCACGTCCTCGGGGTCCTCGGGCGCTTCGAACCGGAACCCGCGTGCCGCCGCCTCCCACCGTCGTTGCCGTCGGTCCGTGCCCGGCGCGGCGTCGCGCACGAGACCGAAACCCGCGAGATGCCGCAGGTGCCAACTGGTCACCGATGGTGTCGCCCCCACGTCGGGGGCGAGTTGCGTCGCCGTCGCGGGGCCGTGCCGCCGGAGGTGGTCGAGGATGGCCAGCCGTACGGGGTGCGCCAGTGCGCGCATCGCCTGCGGATCGGTGATGTCGATGTCGCCCAGCCGATTTCCGGTATCCATGACGTGAGAGTGTCCTCTCACATTATGTGAGAGTCAACTCTCATAACCCGGGGTGCCTGTGTGCGCCGCCTCACGCCTCGACGAGCAGCTCCCGCAGTCCGCGCATCACGAAGTTCGGCCTTCGCTCGGGTTCGGCGGCCAGGCGCAGGTTCGGGGCCTGGTCCAGCAACGCCCGCATGGATGCGGCGAGTTCGATACGGGCCAGGGGTGCGCCGATGCAGTAGTGGATGCCCGCACTGAAGGAGATGTGGGGGTTCTCCGCCCTGGTCAGGTCGAGTCGTTCGGGGTGGGCGAAGACGGCCGGGTCGTGATTGGCCGACCCGAAGAGCAGCGCGACCTCCGCGCCTCGTTCGATCGTGACGCCGTCGACCTCGATGTCGTCGAGCACCCACCGCTCGAAGAGCTGGAGCGGGGTGTCGTAGCGCATCAGCTCTTCGACGGCTTGGGGGACGAGGTCCTGCGGATTCGCCCGGAGCAGGGCGAGTTGTTCCGGGTGGCGGAAGAGGGCGTGCCAGCCGTTGGTGGTCGCGTTCACGGTGGCCTCGTGGCCCGCGTTGAGGAGCAGGACGCAGGTGGAGATCACCTCCTGTTCGGTGAGGCGTTCCCCGTCCTCGTGGGCGGCGATGAGCCCGGAGAGGAGATCGTCGCCGGGGGTGCGGCGGCGGATGCCGATCAACTCCCGCAGGTAGGCGGTGAATTCGAGCGAGGCGCGGACCGCTCGTTCGGCGGTCTCGGGTGAGGGGTTCAGCTCGTACATGCCGCAGATGTCCGCCGACCAGGGGCGGAGGGGGGCCCGGTCCGACTCGGGGATGCCCAGCATCTGCGCGATCACCGCTACGGGGAGGGGTTCGGCGACGGAGGAGAGGAGGTCGCCGCCACCGTTCACTACGAGGGCCGCCACCAGGTCGGAGGCCAACTGGTCGACGTACGGGATGAGTTGGGTGACGGTGCGAGGGGTGAAGGCTTTCGAGACCAGGCGGCGGATGCGGGTGTGGTCCGGCGCTTCGAGGTCGAGCATGCCGTTGTCGTTGAGGACGTGGAAGGGCTCGTGCTCCGGGGGCGGCGCGGTGCGGCCGAACTCCTCGTGCGTGAAGCGGTGTTGGTACGTACGGCCGAGGCGACGGTCGCGCAGCAGGGCCGAGACGTCGGCGTGGTGGGGGACGAGCCACTGGCGGGTCGGCTCGAACCAGTGGACGCGGCCACGGGCGCGGAGGGTGGCGTAGGCGGGGTAGGGGTCGGCGAGGAAGGTGGGGGACCAGGGGGCGAAGTCGGGCGTGGGGGCGTCTGTGGGGTCGTTCGCGGAGTCGTGCGTGGAGTCGTTCATGGGGGGACGCTAGTTGGCCCTCGGGGCGCTGACCAGCGGAAGGTGCGGAGATGAGGGGTGGGGACTGCGGGGGCGAGTCTGGTTGCGGTCACTGAGGGGGCTACGCCCCTCGCCCCCTGCACGCCCCTCGCCCGCGCGTCCTCAAGCGCCGGACGGGCTGGATTGGGTACGCCAGCCCGTCCTCCAATGCCGGACGGGCTGGATTGGTGCCCCGCGCGTCCTCAAGTGCCGGACGGGCTTGATGGCGCGCCCCGCCCGCCCTCCAGCGCCGGACGGGGTGGACGGCGTGTCCCCGTGCGTTCTCAGGCGCCGGACGGGTCGGACAGGGTCAGGTGCAGCGTCTTCGCGAACTCCTCCGGCTCGCCCTGCTGCCCGAACTCCCCGCCCAGGAAGCCCCCGTGGTGGCTCGGGAACCACGTCGGCGCCAGGCCCAGTTCCTCCGCCAGGGCCACCGCCGCCCGTGCCGTCATCTCGTTCTCCGACTCCCGTCCCGCCCCGATCACGAGCCGCGTGGACGCCGCCCGCAGCGCGGGGAAGTCGGGGCGGTGGCTCGTGCAGTGGCGCATGTTCTGGCCCAGCAGCGCGTCGTCGCGCGTGCCGTCGTCCTCGGTGGGCAGGCCGAATGCGGCAGGGTCGGGGGCGGGCTGGTCCAGCCAGTTCGCCGGGAACGGGCCCTTGTGCATCACCGCCGCGATGAACTTCGCCATCCCGGCCCCGAGCCCGTCGCGCAAGTACGTCGCCCGCATGTCCGCGAAGATCTCCAGCGCGATCTCCCGGTCCGGCAGGACCTCGGCGATCGGCGGCTCGTGCGCGACCAGCGTGCGGATCAGGTCGGGGTGGCGGGCGACCAGGGCCAGCGCGTTGACCGCACCGCCGCTGCTCGCGAAGACGTCGATCGTCTCCGCCCCGACCGCTTCGATCACCGCACGCAGGTCCTCGGCGTGCTCCTCGGGGGTGGTCTCCGTGGCTCCGTCGGTGCGCTTGCTGCGGTCGACGCCCCGGGGGTCGTACGTGATCACCGTACGGTCCGTGAAATGCGCGGCCAGCGAGACGAATCCGGCGGCACTCATGGGCGAGCCGAGCAGGAACAGGGTCCCGCCCTCGCCGGAACCGGGGCGGACGTCATACGTCAGGGTGGCCCCGGCCACGGACAGGGTGTGGGTCTCTGCTGCGGTCATGGTGGACTCCAGGTCGTGTCGTTCGAAAGCGTGTGCGATGTGTGCGTGTGTGGTTCTGGAAGGTAGACCCCGGGGAGGGGCAGAAATCATCGCGCGGACGGCACATCGCGGCATCTTTTCAAGAAGTCCCTGACCGCATCCCTGACCAGGGTCAGCGTACGGACACGGCGCAGATTCACCAGGTACGGCAGTTCACTTCTTGCCCGGGGCCCAGGCCGCCGGGATCAAGCGCATGCGGGTCGCACCCCCCCCCCCGCACCCGGGAGGGGGGCTCGGACTCGGCCGCCGCTTCCTGGCCGAACTGGTGTGACGGGCTGCCCGGCACGGGTTCCGGGCGTTGTTCTACGAGGCAGGGGCGAGAAACACGTCGAAGGCCGCCGGGAGTCGCTCCCAGCCGCGTCGCCCCTCCGCGTACTCCGCGTCCGTCAGCAGGCAGGAGTCGAGCAACCGCTCCAGCCCCTCCCTGTCCAGCCCGGGCGACGTGAACACCAAGTGCTGGCAGCAGTCCCCGTGTTCCGGGTGCCAGTCCAGCGCCGCGGCCGCCCTGCGCATCGGTGACTCCAGATCCCACGCCGCATCCGGCAGCGCCGCCAGCCACGGGCCCGACGCCTCCACGCACAGCGCACCTCCCGCGCAGTCCCACGCGAGAAGGGTGTCCGGCCGGTCGGCGAGCCAGAAGCGCCCCCGGCTGCGTACGGCCCCGCAGCACAGCTCCTCCAGCGCGTCGAAGAGTCTGCCGGGGTGGAACGGGCGGTGCCGGTGCCAGACCAGGGTGCCCACTCCGGACTCCTCCGCGTCCTGGGGGAGCCGGGCGCAGGCCGGATGCTGTGCCGTGGCAGCCGCCTCCACGTCGAACCCCGCGAAGGCCGAGCGCACCAACTCCGCCGAATCCGCGCCGACGTGACGGACCGTCGGGTGGAGTTGCGCGAGCAGTGCCCGGTCCTCCGCGTCGGCGTGGCCCTCGTCGACGAGGGCGAGCACGGACGCGTACTCCAGTTGCCGCGCCCACGTGTCGCCGACCGCCCGCCGGTCGGACGGAGCGACGGCGAGACCCGCTTCCGCGAGGTCGTCCCCGTTGCCCAGGTAGGGGAGTACGAGGGCGGGGTCGACGGCGGTCACCACTCCGGTCAGCGTCAGGGTGTCACCGCCGTGCACCGAGACGACCTCCGCCATCGCCCGGGGCTCCACCGAGTCCCACAGCTCCACGATCGCGAGCCGGGTCAGCCCGAGCGCGGCGATGCGCCGCAGCTCGGGCAGGAGGTCCGCACGCAGTGCACAGCACGCGCAGTCGTTGACCAGCGGGGTGTCGCCGCGGGACAACTCGCCCGTGGCGTCGCGCACCGTGCGCAGCACCGCCCCCGACGTCTGCGCACGGGCCGCCTCCGAGAGGTCGTGATGCAGTGCGACGCTGCTGGGTACGGCCCGCAGGAGGCGGTCGACCACCCGTCGGCGGGCGTCCGAGTGGAGCCCGCCGACGAGCACGACCGCCAGTGGGGGCGGGCCGGGGATTCCCTCGGGCGAGGGTTCCATCAGCGGTTCCCGCGTCGGCCGTAGCGACGCTCGAACTGCTCCACGCGTCCGGCGGTGTCCAGGACGCGCGCGGTGCCCGTGTAGAAGGGGTGGCTCACCGAGGAGATCTCGACGTCGACCACCGGATAGGTGTTGCCGTCCTCCCACTCCACCGTCTTCGTGCTGGTGGCCGTGGAGCGGGTGAGGAAGGTGGTGCCGACTGCCGTGTCGCGGAAGACGACGGGGCCGTAGGCGGGGTGGATTCCGTGCTTCATGAGGAGTCCTTCCGAGGGGTTCGTGTACGGGTGCCGGTGCGCGAACCGGCTGGTGAGCGGAGTCAGCGTTCCTCGCGGAAGTCGACGTGCCGCGTGACCTTCGGGTCGTACTTGCGCAGGGCCAGGCGGTCGGGGGTGTTGCGGCGGTTCTTCCTGGTCACGTAGGTGAAGCCGGTGCCTGCCGTCGAGCGGAGCTTGATGATCGGGCGTACGTCGTTGCGAGCCATGGCGCTACCATACTGAAAACGGGAACCATTTTCAATAGTGTTCCTTCGCGCCGGCCCCGACCAGGGGTCGGTCCTTCGGAGAGGCGCCTGATGGCGAAGAAGAGCAAGATCGCGAAGAACGAGCAGCGCCGGGCCACCGTCGCGCGCCACGCCGCCCGACGCGCCGAGCTGAAAGCCCTCCTACGTGCCCCGGGCACCAGCGAGGCGCAACGCGAGGCGGCCGTGGAGGAGCTGCGCCGCCAGCCGCGCGACGCGAGCGCCACCCGGGTCCGTAACCGGGACGGCGTGGACGGCAGGCCCCGCGGCCATCTGCGGAAGTTCGGGCTCTCCCGGGTGCGGATGCGCGAGCAGGCGCATGCGGGGTTCCTGCCGGGGATCACCAAGTCGTCGTGGTGAAGCCGCGTACCGGGTGAAGCGGGGCGGCGGACGGCCTTCGCCGCACGGGACGGGGCGCACGCCGCTCGGTGCCCGCCCTCTTACCAGCCGATGGTGGGGTGCATCCCGTTGCAGCCCGGTTCCTGGGTAGGGCAGGAGGGGTGCGGCTTGAGCTCCGGCTCCGGCGGCGGCTCGGGCGGGAGCGGCAGCGGTGGCGGGTTGGTGAACGCGACGCAGTCGCAGGTCCGGCAGGGCCCCGCGAAGAGGGGATCGCCGTGCTGGAAGCGTGCGTCGCCGCACTGGCATCTGTACGTCGCCCAGGACATCGTCCCTCGCCCCCGTCGCCGCCGTGGAACCTCCAGGCTAGTGCGCCGCAGCCCTGGCGGCACCTGGCTCGTCGTGCGACGTCGGCCACGGCTGCGGACGGTGTCCGGGGTGCCGCTACCGTGTGACGTGGCCGCGACGCCGCGGAATGATCTCCGTGGCACGGTGGTTGGACGTAACGCGGTGAGTCACTCATTGGTTGATCAGAGGGGAACTTCCATGCAAGAGCGCTTCGACGTCGTCGTCCTCGGCGCGGGGCCCGGTGGCTACGTCGCCGCTGTCCGCGCCGCCCAGCTGGGCAAGAAGGTCGCGGTGGTGGAGGAGAAGTACTGGGGCGGCGTGTGTCTGAACGTCGGCTGCATCCCGACCAAGGCGCTCCTGCGCAATGCCGAGTTGGCACACATCTTCACCCGTGAGGCCAAGACCTTCGGGATCAAGGTCGACGGCGAGGTGTCCTTCGACTACGGCGAGGCGTTCCGGCGCAGCCGCCGCGTCGCGGACGGCCGGGTCAAGGGCGTTCACTTCCTGATGAAGAAGAACGGCATCACGGAGATCGACGGCCGGGGCACCTTCCTCGACGCGAACACCCTCCAGGTCGCCGGGTCCGACGGCACCACGCGGCAGATCTCGTTCGAGAACTGCGTCATCGCGACCGGTGCGACACCGAAGCTGCTGCCCGGCACCGCGCGCAGCGAGCGCGTCGTGACGTACGAGGAGCAGATCCTCGCCGAGGACGTACCGCAGTCGGTCGTCATCGCGGGTGCGGGCGCCATCGGCATCGAGTTCGCGTACGTCCTGCACAACTACGGCGTGAAGGTCACCGTCGTCGAGTTCCTGGACCGGATCGCGCCGCTGGAAGACGCGGACGTCTCCGCCGAACTGGCGAAGCAGTACCGGAAGTTGGGCATCGAGGTGCTCACCTCCACTCGCGTCGAGACGATCGACGAGTCCGGTGCCCAGGTCAAGGTGACGGTCACCGGCAAGGACGGTGCGCAGAAGGTACTGGAGGCCGACAAGGTCCTCCAGGCGATCGGCTTCGCGCCGAACGTCACCGGGTACGGGCTGGAGGCGACCGGCGTCGCCGTCACCGAGCGCGGGGCCATCGACGTCGACGGCCGCTGCCGCACCTCCGTGCCGAACATCTACGCCATCGGCGACGTCACGGCCAAGCTGATGCTCGCGCACACCGCCGAGGCCATGGGGGTCATCGCCGCCGAGACGATCGCGGACGCCGAGACGATGGAACTCGACTACCCGATGATCCCGCGCGCCACCTACTCGCAGCCGCAGATCGCCAGCTTCGGCTGGACCGAGGCGCAGGCCAGGGAGAAGGGCTTCGACGTCAAGGTCGCGAAGTTCCCCTTCACCGCCAACGGCAAGGCGCACGGGCTCGGCGACGTGACGGGCTTCGTGAAGCTCATCAGCGACAACACGCACGGTGAGATCATCGGAGCCCACCTGATCGGCCCCGACGTCACCGAGCTGCTGCCCGAGCTGACGCTGGCTCAGCAGTGGGACCTCACCGTCCACGAGGTCGCGCGCAACGTGCACGCGCACCCGACGCTGGGTGAAGCGGTCAAGGAAGCGGTGCACGGGCTCGCCGGGCACATGATCAACTTCTGATCGGCCGCGGTTCGTTCTGATTCTCCGCATGCTCCGAAGGGCGGCTCCGGGCGGCTTCCCGGGGCCGCCCTTCGGTTGGTGAGTCTGCGATCAGGGGTTGTACGACGAGGAGTTGTACGGCCGCGAGCGCCGCGCACAGTACGGCCGGGACCGCCCAGGTGAGCGTCACGCCCGCATGGGTGAGGAGCTGCGTCGCGACGACGGGAGCTACGACGGTGGCGATGCCCCAGCTGACTCCGTACGCGGCGAGATAGCGGTCGGTGCCGTGCGGCGGTGCGATGCCCGCCACCACCGTGAACACGCGCCCCATGACCAACGCGTCCCCCAGACCCCACGCGACGGTGGCGAGCACGAAGGAGGGCAGGTCGCGGGCGACGGCGTACCAGGCGAGACCGCACGCCATCAGGACGTAACCGAGTGCCAGGGCCCGGGACGACGACATCGCGGCCAGGCGGCGCAGGCGCAGGGCGGGCTGGGCGGCGACGATGGTCAGCGCCGAGGTGGTGAACAGGAGCCCGGCGTCGGCGGGTTCGAAGCCGCGCCGGTCGAGCGTGAGCGGCAGCGCCATCATGACCTGCATCGCGACGAGGGCGAAGACCGTGCCGGGGACGAACATCGCCCACAGGGTCCGGTCGCGCCACGGGTGCACGAGGGCTCCCCGGTTCCCGGCGCTCCCGGTTTTCGGCCGGAGGTGGTCGGCGGGCAGGACGAGGTGCAGGACCAGGGCGCAGATCAGGCAGGTGAGCGCGTCGGCGACGAAGAGCCAGCGCAGGTCCCACCGGCCCAGACCCGCGGCGATCAGCCCGGCACCGGTGCCGCCCACCGCGAGTGCGGCGTTCAGCAGGCCGTACGCGCGTACCCGCAGGGCAGGGGGCACGGCGTCGGCGATCATGGCCTGGCTCGGGGCTTCGTACAGCTCGAAGGCCAGCCCGAGGAGGATCGCGAACACGGCCACGGTGGCCAGGGACCCGGCTGCGGCGACGCCGAGCTGGGCGAGGCCGCAGCCGGTCAGGCCGAGCACGATGGTGCGGCGGCGGCCGATGCGGGCGGAGAGGCGGCCGCCGGCCAGCCGGGACGGGATCGTCGCGAGGCCGAACGCGGCGGACAGCAGTCCGGCGGTCGCCGCGCCCGCGCCGTACTCGGTACTGATCAGGACGGTGAGGAAGGGGAGGGAGAAGGCGCCGAGGCGATTGATCGCGCGGGCCGTCACCAACAGCCATACGGTGCGCGGCAGGTGGTCTCGTGCCGGTTCGGGGTGTGGCATCTGGTTCCCTTCGCTGACGACAGCGCGGGTGGGGGCGCGTACGGGGGCGCTCGCGCGTGACTGTCGAATCAAGTAACGTCAGGTACGAGAAGAGAAGTTATGCCGGAAGGGGTGACTGGTCAAGTGATGTTCGACAGTCACGTGGTGGCGCGGCTGGAGCATGCCGTGGCGCTCGTGAACGCCCTCACCGACGGCGAGGCGCGGGGTCGTCCGTATGCCGCGCCCGGTGGGACGGAGAGGTGGGCGGCCATCGAGGCGGCCGTGCCGCAGGACGGGACATCGGCCCTCGCGCGCACGGCGGACGGTACGCAGGCGGAGCTCCTCGCGGAGACGGCGCGGCGCATGCGGGAGGTCTTCGAGGCGGTCCAGGCAGGGGAGTTGGACGTCGCGGCCGACGTGGTGAACGCGCTGCTGCACGCCACGAGCGCCCGTCCGAGGCTGGACCGGGGTGCGGGCGGCGACTGGCAGCTGCACTTCCACGGAGCGAACGACTCCTTCGCGTCGGGCGTCGGCGCGAGCTGCGCGACCGCGCTGGCACTGGCGGTGGGCGGAGGGCTGGCGGAGCGGCTCGGCGTGTGCCAGGCGGAACGCTGTGACCGGGTCTATACGGACACCTCGCGCAATGGGGTACGGCAATTCTGCTCGACGGCCTGCCAGAACAGGACCAAGGCGGCGGCCTTCCGGGCGCGGAAGGGGGCGGCGGGCTGAGGGGTGAGGGGTGGGAAGGGCATAGCTGTCCGGGGGTCGGAGGCTTTAGGGTCGGTCCCCGTGACCGAACAGACTGCGTACCTCGCCACGACCGCCGACGCCTACGACTCCGTCGCCACCCTCTACGCCGATCTCTTCCGTGACGCGCTCGACGGCTCCCCGCTGGACCGGGCGGTGCTCGCCGCCTTCGCCGAGTTCGTACGGGGCGGGGCCGTCGCCGAACTGGGCTGCGGGCCCGGGGCGGTGACCGCGCATCTGCGGGACCTCGGGCTCGACGTGTTCGGCGTGGACCTGTCGCCCGCGATGATCGGGATCGCCCGGGAGGCGTACCCGGAACTGCGGTTCGAGGTCGGATCCATGGAGGCCCTCGACGCCTTGGGCGTGGCGGACGGGGCGTTGCGCGGGATTCTCTCGTGGTACTCGCTCATCCACGTACCGCCGGAGCAACTGCCCGCGTACTTCGCGGAGTTCCGGCGTGTCATCGAAGGAGGCGGGCATCTTCTACTCGGCTTCTTCGAGGCGGAGGGGGACCCCGTGACGCCGTTCGACCACAAGGTGACCACGGCCTACCGGTGGCCGGTCGACGCACTCGCGGGGCTGGCCGCCGAGGCCGGATTCGTCGAGGTGGCGCGGATGCTGCGGCAGCCGGGGGAGGGGCAGCGGTTCCGGCAGGGGTGCTTGTTGATGCGCCAGGGGTGAGGGGGCAAGGGTGATGGGCCAGGACGTCTCAGGGCGCCGTGCGCGGCCCGATGCATCCACCCGCATCCGCATCCGCACCCGCATCCGCACCACCGGTACCCGCTCGTGCGTGCCGACCTGACGGGACACCACCGCGAACAGCCCTTCCAGGAGGGCCTGTTGCCAGTGGCGCTGTCGGGTCGTGACGAAGAGCTCGTCGGCCAGCTCGGGAGCCGTCTCGCTCTCCCGGTGCGCGCCGTTCAAGGGCTGTGAGTTGACGCAGAAGTCGTCAGCCCTGGAAGGGAGTTGGCGGCCCATCTCCTGCGCGTCCGATCGCCAGCTCGCGCCGGGCGCGTTCGACGCGGCGCAGGAAGATCGCGCCGTACGCTGGAGCGTGGCAGGGTTCTGCGGTGACTGATGCGAGTGAAACCGTTGACAGCACCGATGCGATTGCCGTGGTCGAGCCGTTCGTGCCGCAGCGCGCGGTCCCCGGCGACCTTGCTGCCTGGTGTTCCGTGTTCAGCGAAGGGAACCGCGAGTCGTCAGGCAGCTCGGCGAGCCCCGCCGTGCTCGCCGAGCTGCTTCTCGCTGAAGATCCGCCCGCGATGCGCTGGGCCGTGAGAAGTGGAAGGGGCGGGGGCGCGATGCGGGCGGTCGCTGAGCTGAAGCCGCAGCCACATCAGGAGGACACCGCATTTCTGCGGCTGTTCGTGGCGCCCTCCGCCCGCCGCCGTGGTCTCGGATCCGCCCTGCTCGCCCACGCGATGCGGGGTGCGGCCGGGGCCGGAACGGCCCGAGTGCAGGCCACCGTGCTCGGCGGGCCGCCGGGGGAGCCGTTCGCCCGCACCGTACCCGGGATGCGTGTGCTTCTGCCCCTGGAGTTGCAGGAGCAGCCGTTGGCGGAGGACCGGGTGGTGCGTCGCTGCCGGGAGTTGGCGGAGTGTCCGCCTCCGGGGGTACGGGCTCGGGGATATCGGGTGGTGCACTGGCTCGGTGTGGCTCCGGAGCCGCTGGTCGCTTCCTTCGGGCGGGTGATGGGGCACGTCATGGACGCTCCGGGAGCCGCGATGCAGCTGGCCGCCAGGACCTGGGACGCCGCCGCGGTACGGGAGTGGGAGGCGCGGATGACGGAGGGCGGCGACCGGCTGATGGTGTGCGCGGCCGTGGGCCCGGCCACTGGGGTGGTCGTCGCCGTGACGGTGGCCACCGTTCCGCCGGGCGGCGGCCCGGCGGCCGATCAGCACGACACCGCCGTCGCCCCCGGGCACCGGGGCCACGGGCTGGCCCGCTGGGTGAAGGCGGCGCAGGCCGTCCGGATGAGCGAGTGCTTCCCCGGAGTGCTCACCGTCACCTCGACCGTCCACCGGGAGAACCTGTCGATGGCGGCCGTGAACCGGGCGTTGGGCTACCGCTCGGTCCGTACCAGGCTGCTGGTGGAGGCTCCGGTGGTGTGCTGAGCGAGGCCGGAAGCCAGCCGTGCCGCGCCGCGCATTGCGTTGGCAAGGAAAAGGTAAAGCAATGGCTGTGCAAAGAACCTTGAGGTCGGTCATGTGATGCGCGTAGACAGGGCGCGACCTGCAACGACCTTCGTCGTTCCGCCGTCGCCCCTCGCCATCAACCCTCATCCACCCCTTTCAACTCTCTTCAACTCTCATCAACGGAGATCGAGTCATGACGCGTTGGAACACCCGTATCGCCGGACTGACCGCCACCCTCGCCCTCGCGGGAGGGGCCGTCTACGGGACGGGCGTGGCGAGCGCCGACAACGCGCCGCAACAGCAGCAGCCCGCCGCCGCGAAGAGCCGCCCGGGTGCCCACGAGCCGCAGAACATCGCCGACCTGGTCACCCAGATCGACCGCTACTACGGCGGGACGAAGAACGCCGACGGCACCTGGAGCGCCTCCGCGAACAGCCCCTACGCGCACGACGTGCACCAGGTCGAGAAGGCCGCCAAGAAGCACCTCGCCGAAGCGGGCAAGAAGGGCGTGCGGCACGGCAAGAAGCCCGCCGTGGTCCTCGACGTCGACGACACCATGCTCCTGACGTACGACTACGAGAAGGCGACGAACTTCACCTACGGCACCAAGACCTTCACGGACTACGTGAGCAAGGCCGACCGTGGGCCCGTCTACGGCATGCCCGAGCTCGTCAACTACGCGAAGAGCAAGGGCGTCGAGGTCTTCTTCCTCACCGGCTCCGCCGAGGACGTGCGGGCCCCGTTCGCGAAGAACCTCGCCAAGGTCGGCGTCAAGACCCCGCTCGACCGCACCCACCTCTTCCTCAAGGACAAGGTGAACCCGCCCGCGTACCTGAAGGAGGCGTGCGGCTCGGGCGACGCGTGGAAGTGCGACGGCGCCCAGTACAAGGCCGCCACCCGCAAGTACATAGAGTCCCGGGGCTACGACCTGGTCGCCAGCATCGGCGACCAGGACTCGGACTTCACCGGCGGCTACGCGGATCGCACCTTCAAGCTGCCGAACCCGATGTACAAGGTCAGCTAGGCACCGCGTACGAGTAGGCACCGCGTACGAGCAGGCACCGCGTACGAGCAGGCACCGCGTACGAGGTCCGCGCCCGGCGCACCGTCCGTCAGGCGAGGCGTGCGGGCCTCAGGCGTACTGCCCCGGCCGGTAGTCGCCCGCAGGGTTCTGCGTGATGACGTTCACCCGGTTCAGCGCGTTGAGGACGGCGATGGCCGCGATCAGCGCGCAGAGCTCGTCCTCGGTGTAGTGCTTGGCGGCGTTCGCCCACACGTCGTCCGGTACGCCACCGGCCGCGTCGGCGATCCGGGTGCCCTGCTCCGCCAGCTCCAGGGCGGCCCGCTCCGCCTCGGTGAACACCGGGGCCTCGCGCCAGACCGCCACCAGATTGATCCGTACGGAACTCTCCCCGGCGTGCGCGGCGTCCTTGGTGTGCATGTCGACGCAGTAGCCGCAGCCGTTGATCTGGCTGATCCGGAGCGCGACCAACTCCCTTGTGGCGGCCGGTATCTGGTGGGCGATGGCCATGCCCGCGGAGACGAGGCCCTTGAGAGCCTTGGATCCGACGGGGTTGGACATGAAGTCGATACGGGATTCCATCGTGATCTCCTCGATGCGCTGGGGCTCTCGCACCGTCGCGGTGCGGGAGCGCTGCCCGGGACGCCGTGCGTTCCGTCCCAGCCCTTACGACGAGACAGCTTCAAGGAATGTGAGGCGCGGACCCCAGGGAATTCCGGCTGCCGCGACGGCCTCACATTCCGGGGGCCTGCTCCGTCGTAGGAGTGGAGACTCTCGCCACCGTCCCCGCACCGACCCGCGCGATCGAGGGAGCAGCACCCCATGCACACGCCGCCCGAGGCTCTCGACCCGACCCTGAGCGCGATCGTCAGCGAGCGCCGCAGGCTCATCAACCTCGCCTACCGCCTGCTGGGCTCGCTGGCCGACGCCGAGGACGTCGTGCAGGAGGCGTACACCCGCTGGTACGCCATGAGCCGCGCGCAGCAGGACGCCATCGAGTCCCCGGGCGGCTGGCTCACCACGGTCGCGAGCCGCATCTGCCTCGACCTGCTCGGCTCGGCGCGGGTACGGCGCGAGAGTTACGTGGGCGAGTGGCTGCCGGAGCCGCTGCCGGACCACGCGGAGTGGGCCGACGGAAGCGGGGGCCGCAGGCCGGTCGACCCGGCCGACCGGGTCACGCTCGACGAGTCGGTCAACATGGCCCTCCTCGTCGTGCTCGACGCGATGACCCCGGCCGAACGCGTCGTGTTCGTCCTGCACGACGTGTTCCGCTACTCCTTCGCCGAGGTGGCGGAGATCGTCGGCCGCTCCCCGGCCGCCTGCCGCCAGCTCGCCACTTCCGCCCGCCGCCGGGTCGACGTGTCGCGGGCGACGATCACCCCGGCCGCGCAACAGGCTTCACTCGTACGGCAGTTCAAGCAGGCGTGGGAGGAGAAGGACATAGCCGCCCTGATCAACCTTCTCGACCCGGACGCCATGGGCCTCGCCGACGGCGGCGGAGTGGTCAACGCGGCACCGCCCACCGGGGGCAGCGAGCGGATCGCCCGCTACCTGGTCGCCATGCTGGACCTGGTACCGGGCCTGCGACTGCTGGAGCGGACGGTGAACGGTCAGCCGGGGCTGGTCGTCCAGCAGGAAGGGGTCACGTCGACGGTGATCGCGTTCGACGTCGAGGGTGACCGGATCACACGCTTCTGGGCGATGCGGAACCCGGAGAAGCTCCGCCCCTGGACGGCGGGCTGACCTTCGCGTGGTGCTGGCTGATGCGGGGTGCAGCCCTCTGCGCGGCGCCGGCCTTCGCGTCGCGCGGCGGTGACACCGGCCGGATTCCCTCAACCCTCCGGCTGGTTCACCGCGTGCGGGCCGTCGCCCAGCGTCTGCACCCCGGTGAGCTGCCAGCCGCTGCCGGGGGCGGGGGTGAAGGTGAGTCGGTGCTCCGACCGGAACGCGGTGAGGGGCGGTTCGCCCCCGCCGGACTGTCGGTAGGACAGCTCGGTGTCCTCGACCGCGACCACGACGACTCGGCCGCGCGTGACGGACACCGACTCCACCGCCACCCGGGTGGACGCGCCCTCGTACGCCTCCCGAGCATCGGCGAGTGCCGTCCGACGCTCCGTCAACTCAGCCCCGATCGCGGTCTCTTCACGTACCTGATCCGAGGAGACCCGCACTTCCCCCTCCTGCGGCAGTGGTACGTCCGCGGGGTCGGCCCCCTCCACGAGGTGCGCCGTCCGGTGCTCCAGTACGCGCTGCGCCACGGCCTCGAAGGCTTTCGTGCCGGGTACGCCCCTGCCCGGCGCGTCCGGTCCCCTGCCGACGGCGGTCGACTCCGGCGCGAGGGTGACGGCCAGCACCAGGGCCAGGCATGCGCCCCCAGCGGACCTGCCGATACGCGTTGCCATGCTGCTCCACCCCTCGAAGGGCCACCGACGGGCCCGCCGGGTCGCCACAGCATGACGGCCCCGGGGGGTGTCTTCAAGGGGGCACCCCTTCGTCAATAGAGGTTGACGAGGGAGCGCGGGTCAATCTAAGTTGACGCAATGAGCGATGACCTGCTGCTTCTCTGCGGGGTGGCCAGCGGCCCCCTCTTCACCGCCGTGTACTTGCTGACGGGTGCGCTGCGTCCGGACTACAACTCCCTTCGCCATCCGGTCAGTTCGCTCAGCATCGGCCGTACGGGCTGGGTCCAGGTCGTCAACTTCCTTGGCTGTGCGGTCCTGTTGTCCTCGGCCTTCGCCGTGGGGCTCTGGCGGGAAGGGCCTTCGCGCTGGGGGGCCGTACTGATCGGCCTATGGGCGGTCGGCCTGCTGGGGGCGGGGATCTTCCGGGCCGATCCGGTACGCGGATATCCGCCGGGCTCTCCCGATCGGATCGAACGTCCCACCCGGGTCGGGACCCTGCACGACGCGTTCTCCATGGCCGCGTTCCTCGGCCTGATCGCGGCCTGCTTCGTGTACGCGCCCCACGGTTCGGCGGGGTGGACGGCGTACTCGATCGCCTCCGGCGTCCTCTTCGCGGGAGCGATGGGGTGGTCGAGTGCCGCGTTCAGCGGGTCCCCGCGCATGGCCGGTTTCGGCGGGCTGCTCCAGCGGGTCGCGCTCGTCGTCGGCTGCGGCTGGCTGACCGTGCTCGCCCTGCGCACCCTGTACCCGTGAAAATGCCGCAGGCCGCTCCAGGCGGCCCGTTAACCTGACGATCATGGCGGACTGGGAGATACGGCAGGCGACGGCGGGAGACCTCGAAGCGCTGGTCGAGGTGCGGGCCGTGGTGATGCGGCCGGACCTGGAGCGGCTCGGCGTGTACGACCCGGACCGGGTACGGCAGCGGATGCGCGACGCGTACGAACCGGAGCACACCTGGGTCGTCGAGGTGGCCGGAACGCTCGCCGGATGTCTGGCGCTGCGCCCGGCCGACGACGGCCACTGGCTGGAGCACTTCTACCTGGAGCCGCACCTCCAGGGCACCGGCATCGGTACCTCGCTGCTGCGCGAACTGCTGGAGCGGACCGACCGCGAGGGCCATGTCGTCCGGCTGAACGTGCTCCGGGGGAGTCCCGCCCGGCGCCTGTACGAGCGCTTCGGGTTCACGCTGGAGACGGAGGACCCGGTGGACGTGTATCTGGTGCGGCAGCCGGTCCCCGTCGGCTGAGGAACGGACGGTCGGCGGGGACCGGCCGCCGGGCGGTCAGTCCTTGCGGGCCGTCGCGCGGGTCAGTGCCCGCAGCGCCGACTCCAGCGGGCCGTACCGCAGCGCGGTCGTGGCGAAGCAGCGCTCCCAGACCCAGCAGCCGACCAGCGCCGCCACGCAGAACCACATCAGCGGAACCCAGCCGGTCACACCGTGGGCGAAGCTGAAGAGCGCGATGGCGTGGAGGGTGTACACGGACAGCGCCATGGTGCCCACCACGGCCAACGGGCGCAGGACCGTGGCCACCGTGCGGACCCGGACGGCCAGCAGGCACAGCCCGATCAGAGCCGCTCCGACACCCACGTTGCCCAGCGTCTCGAAGGGCGTCTGGCTGTAGGGCCCGGAGAGCAGCAGCCAGTGCCAGTCGGTCGAGGGGATCGCGCCGAACTGGCGGGCGAGTACGGACACCACCGGGTCCTCCCGGTCCAGCGCCCAGGCGTGGTGGCGGGCGATGGCCTCGAGGATGGCCTGTCGGCCGCCGCCGTGATCCACCAGGAGCCAGGAGGTCCCGTACCCGACGACGGCGGTCACCGTTCCCCAGACCGCCAGCTTGACGGCGGGCTTGCGGCGGTGCACGTCCACGAGCCTGCCCAGCGCGAGACCCACGACGACGTACGGGAAGTACGTGAGGAACGGGTACGCGCCGCTGAGCAGCGTCTTGTCGAGGAGGTCCACGACGCCGGAGAAACTGGTCAGGTCCTCGGGCCGGGGGATTCCGCCGCGCCCGGAGACGCGGTAACCGGCCAGCGGGCCGAGCACGTACGAGAGGACCGGGCCCAGGACGATGCCTGTCGCCGCGAGGACGGTGAGCGCCCGGGGGCGGAGCCGGGTGAAGGGCTCTGCGGCCAGGAAGTAGGCCGCGTAGAAGGTCAGGATGCCGAGTATCCCCCGGCCCGGCGCGGCGAGGGCGAGGCCCAGCAGCGCCAGTACCGTGCAGCGCACCGCGACGGCCCGGAAGCCGCCGGGCGTGCGGCGCGGCTGGCGGCCGCCGTTCGCGAGGGCCAGCGAGAACCCGGCTATCAGGGTGAAGACGGCCGGGGCCCGGCCGTCGGCCGCGACCATGAGCAGGCGCGCTCCGCGCAGTTCGGCGTCGGGGCCGACGTGCGCGGCGAACATGGCGAGAATGGCCACCGCGCGCGCCACGTCCACACCGATCAGGCGGCGGGCGGGTGCGGAGGCGGCGGGTGGTGTGACAGGTGGGGCGGAGGCGGTAGCGGGTGCGGTCTGGGTCATGTGTGGCTCGTGGTTTCTGGTTGGTCATGCGCGTCGGGTGCCACTGACCGCCGTACGTGCGGTCTTCCCCCGACGTCCGATCAGCGCGCACCCGCGTCCGGTGTGGGTGCGAGCATTACCTTACTTATCCACTCCAACGAGCCCTCGCGCGTTCCCCGGACGCAGCTCCTGCACGTACACGTCGGGGACGTCCGGGCCCGTGCGTGCGACGAGGCGTTCGGCGAGTCTCTCCGGATTGCCGGCGGCGAACTCCCGGGTCGGCCATCGCCGGGCTGGCGCAGGCAAAGGGGCACGGACGTCCCCTCCTCGCCCAGGCCGTCGTCCGTCAGGATCAGCCGGTGCGGCACTGGATCGCTGGGTCCTGGAAGGCTTGGACGAGAGCCGGTGAGCATGACGGGCGTGATCAAGTAGGGCGTGCGGGCGGCTTCTCAGCGCAGCCGGGCGTGCAGGTGGCCCTTGTGGGGGTACGCGGGCGGCAGCGGGGCGAGCACCGCCTCCAGGGCGTAGCCGCACTTCTCCGCGACTCGGCACGAGGGCTCGTTCGGTACGGAGTGCAGGAGTTCCAGGCGCGTCACCGGCAGGGTGCTGTGCGGGCCGAGGGCCCAGTCGGACACTGCCGCCAGGGCGCGGGGTGCGATGCCCCGGCCCCTGGCAGCGGCCGACGTCCAGTAGCCCACCTCGGCGGAGGGGCTGTCGGGGGTGCCCGTTCGCTTGAGCGCGATGTGACCGAGCGGGCGGGCAGGGGGCTCTCCCGGTGCCGTGTTCTCCAGGACGGCGAAGCTGAGGCGGGTGCCCGCCGACCGGCCCTCGGACTGGGCGTCGATCCAGCCGAGCGCCTGCGCCTCGTCGTCCAGGTGGTGGACGAGCCAGCGGCGCAGCAGGGGGTCCCGGTGGGCCGTGACGAGGTCCGGCGCGTCGTCGTGCCGCCACGGGCGCAGGGTCAATGCGGGGGCGGACGAGGTCGGTTCGACGGAGAGCGTCACGGTCGGCATGAGGGTCCTCGGGCGTGCGGCGTCGGCGGACGGGGATTTGTCGAGGAATCTACCCCGGGGGTACGGGGGCCCCGCGCCGAGGTTCCGGTGCGGCCGTGTGCCCGGCCGTCCGCGTCCTCGGCGTGTACGCCGTCGCCGCCAGGGCCAGCAGCAGTGCGGCGCACACCTAGCCCGAGAGTGCGCCCCCGCTTGCCAGGGACGCGCGCCGCGTCCGCCACGGTGGCCGTACCCGGGTCGGCGGCGAGGGCCGGGATGGTGGAACCGGTGATCTGGGCGGTCGCGAAGACGGCCCCGATCGCGTCCGTGAACGGGGCGAGTGCGATCGGCGCCCCAGAGGTGTCCGGGGCCGCGACGAAGCCGAGGACGGCGACGCCCGTGCCTTGAGGCGGTGGGTCAGTGACGGCCGGTCCAGGCCGAACCAGCCGCAGGAGTGGTCGAACCGCTCGGACTTTAGGACGAGTTTGCGGACGATCGTCAGCGCAACGGATCGCCCAGCCGGACCGTCGCCGGGGCGGGGCAGGGGACGGGCCAGCTCGGCGGCCTGGTGGTGGCCGCCGTGGGCCGCCGCGCCGCAGCACGACGGGCGTGACGGTGGGCAGTTGGGGGACCCGCATGGTGTTGTCCGCGGACAACAAACGGGTCGGCATACTCACCCTGTGATCACTGAAGACCCGTACCTCTGGCTCGAAGACATCGAAGGCCCCGAAGCGCTCGACTGGGTGCGCAAGCGCACCACCGAGACCGAGCAGGCGCTGGGCACGCCCGGCGGCGGCGAACTGGCGGAGGGGCTGCGGCAGGTCCTGGACGACTCCCGGCGCATCCCCCACGTCACCCGGCGCGGCCCCCACCTCTACAACTTCCGCCGCGACGCCGACCACGTACGCGGAGTGTGGCGGCGTACGACGCTCGACGAGTACCGCACCGACGAGCCGACGTGGGAGGTCCTCCTCGACGTCGACGCCCTCGCCGAGGCGGAGGACACGGACTGGGTCTGGGCGGGCGCGCCCGTGCGGTACCCGGACTTCCGGCGGGCGCTGGTCAGGCTGTCGCCGTCCGGCACGGATGCCGTGGTCGTCCGGGAATTCGACCTGGAGACCAAGGAGTTCGTGCCGGACGGGTTCCGGGTGCCCGAGGGTAAGACCCGGATCGGCTGGATCGACGACGACACCGTCTACCTCGGTATCGACCTGGGACCCGGCACCGGCACGCTCACCGACTCCGGCTATCCGCGCACCGTACGGCGCTGGCGGCGCGGGACGCCCGTCGAGCAGGCCGAGCTGGTGTACGAAGTGGAGGCCCAGGACCTCTCCGTGAGCGCTTGGCACGACCCGACCGAGGGGTTCGCCCGCGACTTCCTCCACGTACAGCGTGACTTCTGGAACGCGGACAGCCATGTACGGGGGCCGGACGGGCAGTGGGTCCGGATCGAGGTGCCGGGTGACGCCGACGCGTACGCCCACCGGCAGTGGCTCGTGGTCGAGCCGAAGTCCGAATGGCTGGGGCAGCCCGCCGGTTCGCTCCTCGTCTTCGGCTTCGACGCCTTCCTCGCGGGCGGGCGCGAGCCGGTGGTGCTGTTCAGCCCGACCCCGCAGGCCGCACTCGCCGGGTACTCCTGGACGCGCGACCACCTGATCCTGGAGACCCTCACCGACGTCTCGACGAGCATGGAGGTGCTGACACCCGTGGAAGGGGGCGGGAGTTGGGAACGGCAGCCCCTCGGTGCGGTGCCGCCGCTGGCCTCGGCGGGAGTCGTCGCCACCGACGAGGACTCCGACGAGTACTTCCTGGAAACGGACGGCTTCCTCCAGCCGCCGACGCTGCACCGGGGGGAAGCGGCCACCGGCGGGAGCGAAGTGCTCAAGCGGGCCCCGGCGCTCTTCGACACCGAGGGGCTTTCCGTACGGCAGTACTTCGCCGTGTCCGACGACGGGACCCGAGTGCCGTACTTCGTGACCGGACCCGACCACGACGAGCCCGCCCCCACACTCCTCCACGGCTACGGCGGCTTCGAGCACGCCCTCCTCCCCGGCTACAGCGCCCTGCACGGGCGCGGCTGGCTCGCGCGCGGGGGACGGTACGTGCTCGCGGGCGTCCGGGGCGGCGGCGAGTACGGCCCCGACTGGCACCGGGCCGCGCTCAAGGCCGAACGGCCCAGGGCCTTCGAGGACTTCGCCGCCGTCGCCCGCGACCTCGTCGAACGGGGCCTCACCACACCCGGCCGGCTCGGCGTCGAGGGCCGCAGCAACGGCGGTCTCCTCGCCGGGGCGATGCTCGCCCGCTACCCGGACCTCTTCGGCGCCGTCGTCATCGGCTGGCCGCTGCTGGACATGCTCCGCTACCACCGCCTCCTCGCGGGCGCTTCCTGGATGGCCGAGTACGGCGACCCCGACGACCCGGCGGACCGCCCGCACCTGGCGGACATGTCCCCGTACCACGGCTTCCGGGAGGACCGGACGTACCCTCCCGTGCTGATCCTGACCGCCACCAGCGACGACCGCGTCCACCCGGGCCACGCCCGCAAGGCCGCCGCACGGCTGCGTGAGCAGGGGCACGAGGTGTACTTCCACGAGACCTCGGGCGGCGGCCACGCGGGCGCGAACGACAACGCGCAGACCGCCGCCGTGTACGCCCTGAAGTACACGTTCCTGTGGTGGACGTTGACGGGTGGTGACGGCGGCGAGTGACCCGGTGGGGCGGGGGCCTTCCGGCTCGGAGCCTTCGGGACGGAGCTTTCGGACCGGGGCCCTGCGCCTACCCCCGCCCCGCCCGCCCACTCCATGACGTCGATCATGGGAAAGAAGCGCAGGTCAGCCTAGTGTGGCCCGCCGTGAACACTCCCCCGAAGCGCAAGAAGCCCGTCCTGCTCGGTGCGGCCGGAGCCCTCACCGGCGCCGTGTTCGCCGCAGGAAGCCTGTGGCCCGACACGCAGGCGGCGGCGGCCTCCGACGGCGCGCAGGCCGAGCAGCGCGCCGTGGTGTCCGAGCTGAAGCACTGGCCCGCGCCCGTCGCGAAGAAGCTGGCCGCGCTGATCGCCGCCCAGGAGCACCGGGGCGCGTACGCGGTCTTCGACGCGGACAACACCTCGTACCGCAACGACCTCGAAGAGTCCCTCCTCCCCTTCCTGGAGATGAAGGGGGTCCTGACCCGCGACACCATGGACCCCTCCCTGAAGATCATCCCCTTCGAGGACACCGCCGCCCACCAGGAGACCCTCGCCGAGTACTACGCCCGGCTCTGCGAGATCGACGACCAGGTCTCCTACCCGTGGGCCGCCCAGATCTTCTCCGGCTTCACGCTGAAGCAGCTCAAGGGGTACGTCGACGAGCTCCTCGCGTACGACAAGCCGTTGCCGGGCGGGGCGAAGAAGCCCGAGTTCTCCCCGGGCATGCAGGAGCTGTACCGCAGCCTCACGAAGCACGGCATCGAGGTGTACGTGGTGAGCGCCGCGCACGAGGACCTCGTACGCATGGTCCTCGCCGACCCGAAGCACGGTTACGCGGTGAAGCCCGAGAACGTACTCGGCGTATCGACCCTCCTCAAGGACCGCAGGACCGGCGAAGTGACCAGCACGCGCAAGGAGATCGCGGCGGGGCGCTACGACGCGGCGAAGCTCGGCAAGCTGGAGCTGACACCCACCCTGTGGGCTCCGGCCACCTGGTACGAGGGCAAGCCCGCCGCGATCAGCACCTACGTCGACCCGTGGCGCAAGCCGGTCCTGGCGGCGGGCGACACTCCCAAGAGCGACGGCCCGATGCTGCTGCGTTCGACGGACGTGGCCAAGGGCGGCCTGCGGGTGTGGGTCAACCGCAAGGACAGCTATATGAAAGAGCTGAACGGCATGAAGGCCGCGGGTGTCGCACGGCAGAAGGAACTCGGCCAGCAGCCGACGGCCGACAAGAACTGGCTGACGGTCACGCCGCAACAGATCGGCTGAGCCGCCGAGGCACGGCCCTGTCACGGAGGTCCGCCCCGGGGCGCTCCAGGTCCCGCAGCAGAACGACCTCCTCGCCGCCCCGGGGCGAGTGCGGTGTGCGCGGCGACCCCCAGGGCGGAATGTCAAGCGTACGGCCGGGTGACTGAAGTCCCTGTCGCACGGCCTGCGTTCAGCCTTCGTTACGCTGCCCGGATGACCATCGAGCTGACCCTGCTGCCGCGCGTCGCCTGCCGCGGGCAGGAGGTCACCGCACCCCGGCTGCGCGCCCTCCTCGCCCTCCTCGCGGGAGACCTGCGCGCCGGGTCCGGCACGGAGCGGCTCGTACGGGGGCTGTGGCCGGACGGCGGGTTGCCCGAGCGGCCGGGGAAGGCGCTCCAGGTCCTGGTGTCCCGGGCGCGGGCCCAGTGGGGTGCCGACCTCCTCGTGAGCACGCCCACCGGATACCGGCTCGGCCTCACCGAGGAACAGGTCGACAGCTCCGCACTGCTCCTGCATGCCGCCGCGAGCGCCGAACGGGCCGGGGCCGGTGACCATGCGGCGGCGCTGGCCGCCGCCGAAGCGGGCCTCGCCCTGTGGGAGACGGGCCACGCGGTCGGCGACTCACGCGACCCGGTGGCCGCCCTGCGCACCGCACGCGCTCCCGTCCGCGACACGCTCGTACGGACGCGAGCGCTCGCCCTCGCTCGCCTCGGACGGCATCCGGAGGCCGTCGGACCCCTGGCCGAGGCCGCCGCGCGAAGGCCCCGCGACGAGGAGGTCCTCGCCGAACTCCTGCGCGGCGAGGCCGCGACGACAGGCCCGCCCGCCGCGCTCGCCCGCTACGAGACGTACCGCCGCACCCTGCGCGAGACCCTCGGAACGGAACCCGGAGCTCAACTACGCGCCGTACAGAAGGAGTTGCTGCTCGCTGATCAGCCCGTCGCACGGTACGGCGTGCCGCACGAGCCCAACCCCCTCCTCGGCCGCGACGAGGACATCACGGCGGTGGAACGACTGGGAGAGCGGGCGCGGGTCGTCACGGTCGTGGGTCCCGGCGGGCTCGGCAAGACCCGGCTGGCCCACGCGGTCAGCCGCCGGGCCGCACAGCCCGTCGTGCACGTCGTGCCGCTCGTCGCCGTCACGGCGGACGCCGACGTGGCCACCGCGGTCGCCACGTCGGTGGCCTCCGCACTCGGCGCGGGCGACGGCGTCCGCAAGAGGCAGGGCCCCGGACACCCCGTCCCCGCCATCCTGGCCGCCCTCGGCCCGGGGCCCGCCCTGCTCGTCCTCGACAACTGCGAGCAGGTCGTCGAAGGCGTCGCCGACCTCGTGCACGCCCTGGTCTCCGCCGCGAAGGACCTGCGGGTGCTCGCCACCAGCCGGGCACCGCTCGGCCTCACCTCCGAAGCGCTGTACGCGCTGCCCGAACTCGGCCTCGACACCTGCGTCGAACTGTTCGGGCAGCGGGCCCGGGCCGCCCGGCCCGGCGTGGAGCTGCCGCCGGACGAGGTCGCCGCACTCTGCCGCCACCTCGACGGGCTTCCGCTCGCCGTGGAACTGGCCGCCGCACGGGCCAAGGCTCTGTCCGTACGGGAGATCGCGCACCGCCTCGAAGACCGGTTCGCCCTGCTCAGGGGCAGCGCGCGGGACGCCCCTGAGCGGCACCGCACGCTGCACGCCGTCGTGGAGTGGAGCTGGAACCTCCTGCCCGAAGAGGCCAGGGCGGCCATGCGCATGCTGTCGGTGTTCCCCGGCGGCTTCACCGGCGAGGCGGCGCAGGCGGTTCTCGGCGAGGATCCGCTGCACCTCCTGGAACAGCTCGCCGGGCAGTCGCTGCTCACCGTCGCCGACACCCCGGCCGGGGTGCGGTTCCGGATGCTGGAGGCCGTACGGGAGTTCAGCACCGCGCGGTGCGTGGAGGCGGGCGGCGACGAGGAGGCACTCGGCCGGTTCCTGCGCTGGGCGCGGGACTTCGGGGTGGCGCACCACGACGTGCTGTTCGGCGCGGACGTGCTGGCCTCCTGGGACCGGGTCAGGGCCGAGCAGGACAACCTCGTACCGGCACTGCGGCACGCACTCGCCCACGACGACGGCCCTGCCGTCGCCGCGCTGACCGCCGTGCTCGCCGCCCTGTGGGCGACCGACGCCAACTACCCCCGACTGGCCGCCCTCGGCGCCGAGACCGGTCCGCCGCTCTCCCACTACCGTCCCGACCCCGAGCACGTCGAGGTGGCGCGGGCCGCCGCCGTGCTGTGTACGGCGGGCCTGTTCATGGGCTTCGGCGCGCAGCTCGTACGCCATCTGGTGACGCTGCGCAGGCTGCCGCCCGCCCCGCCGGACACACTGCTGCGGGCCGTCGCAGTCGTGCTGAGCGCGGTCCCCGATTCGCGGCCGCCAGGACACGAGGTGCTGAACGCCCTGTGCGCCGACCCGAACCCGCTCGTCGCGGGGGTCGCCGAGTGTGTGGCGACGTACGTCTGGGAGTACGCGTACGACACGGACCGGGCGATGGCCTCGGTCCACCGGGCGATCACCGCACTGGCCCCGGTCGACAACCCGCCGCTCCAGCTCATGTGCCACTCGCGGCGCAGCGAGCTGTGCTTGCAGGTGGGCGAGGGCGAGGCCGCGTACGCGCACCTCAGGGCGGCCCTCGGGGTGCTGCCGGGCCTCGGCAACGCGTACGACTACATCGGCGTCCGGCAGGGCCTGGCCCTGGCCTGTCTCCAGCGCGGCGAGGCCGACGAGGCCGAGTACTGGCTCGGGCGGGCGGACGCCGGGCCCGTCGCGCAGCAGGACGCCTTCTACAGTCCGGAGGTCGGCGGGCGGGCCGAGATCGCGCTCGCGCGGGGGTGCACGGAGGAGGGGCTGAGACTGTGGCGCAGGGCGGTGGGGCGGCTGGCGGAGACCGCGGCGGGCGGGGCTTCGGCGGCGGGGGCCCTGGTCTCCGGTGACGCGGCATCCGGTTCGCTCTACCCCGGCGGCGACCACTGGCTCGACCCCTGGGCGCTCCAGGTCCAGTCGGCGGCGGTGACGGCGCACGCGTACGCGGGCCGGACCGGCGAGGTCGCGGAGGTCCGCGACCGGGTACGGCGGCAACTGCGGGCGCTGCTCGGCGACTTGTCCCGCTCGCCCCTGGAGATGAGGATGTGCGGAACGATGCTGCACGCGCTGGGCGTGGCGGATCTCGCTTCCGGCTGCGCCCTCGCCTCTGACGGCGCTCTGGCCTCTGAGGACGCCCTGGCCTCCGGCGATGCCCTCGCCCTCCGCGCCGTACGCATGATCGCGCTCGCGGAACGGCTGCGGGTGCTGCGCGAGTTCCAGCCGACGATGTCGGCGGAGCGGGCCCGGCGGGCGGCCGGGGACGCCGACGGGGCGGCGTACGCCGACGCGGTGTCGGAGTACGCCGCCCTGGGGCGGGACGAACTGGTGGCAGCTGCGCGGGAGTTGGTGTCTGTGCGACCGCAAGGGTGAGCGGGCCCGCTTCGGCCGAGGCTACTTCGGGCCGCGCCGGAACAGTGACGTCGACCAGAAGTAGCCGAGCACGGTCAGCCCCACGCACCACGCCACCGCGAGCCACCCGCTGTGCCCGATCTCCGTGCCCAGCAGCAGCCCCCGCAGGGTCTCGATGGCGGGCGTGAACGGCTGGTACTCGGCGATCGGCTGGAACCACCCCGGCATCGTCTGGACCGGGACGACAGCGCTGGAGATGAGCGGAAGGATCATCAGAGGAAGGGCGTTGTTGCTGGCCGCCTCCGGGTTCGGGCTCGCCATCCCCATGCCGACCGCGATCCAGGTGAACGCCGTCGCGACCAGTACGAGCAGCCCGAACGCCGCCAGCCACTCCAGCGCCGAGGCGTCCGTGGCCCGGAAGCCGATGGCCACGGCGACGCCCCCGACGAGGACCACGCTGGCGATCGACTGGATCACGCTGCCGAGGACGTGCCCGATCAGCACGGACCCGCGATGGATCGCCATCGTGCGGAACCGGTCGATGATCCCCTCGGTCATGTCCATGGACACGGACACCGCCGTACCGGCCGGGGTCGCGCCGAGGGTCATCAGCAGGATGCCCGGTACGAGATAGGCGATGTAGTCGGACCGGTCGGCGCCGCCGCCCGCGATGCCCGCGCTCATCACGTCGCCGAAGACGTACACGAAGAGCAGCAGCAGGACGATGGGCATGAGCAGGATGTTCAGGGTGAGGGAAGGGTAGCGGCGCGCGTGCAGGAGGTTGCGTCGCAGCATGGTGGACGAGTCGCGGGCGACCAGGGAGAGGGTGCTGCTCATCGGGCGGACTCCTTGGTCGGGCTGATCGGGTTGGTCGGGCTGAGCGGGCTGAGCGGGCTGGCCGGGCCGACCGGGTCGGTGGTGGTGCGTGAATGGTCGGCGTGGGAGCCGTCGGTCCCGCCGGTCAGCGCGAAGAACACGTCGTCGAGGTCGGGTGTGTGCACGGTCAGCCCGTCCGCCTCGACACCGGCCGCGTCCAGCCGGTCGAGCAGCGAACGCAGCGCGCGCGGACTGCCGTCGTACGGAACCTGGAGCGCCTGCCCCTCGTCCTCGCGGGTGGCCTCCGGCAGCTCCCGCACCGCGGCCCCGTAGGCCCCGGGACCGGCGAACCTGACCCGTACGTGCCCTCCGGGAACGAGTCGCTTCAGCTCCTCCGCCGTCCCCTCGGCCGCGATCTTCCCCTCGCTCAACACGGCGATCCGGTCGGCGAGTTGATCGGCCTCCTCCAGATACTGCGTGGTGAGGAAGACGGTCACGCCATCGGCGACCAGCTCCCGGACGATCTCCCAGGTACGGTGACGGCTGCGCGGGTCGAGACCGGTGGTCGGCTCGTCGAGGAAGATGATGCGCGGGCCACCGACCAGCGTCATGGCGATGTCGAGCCGCCGCCTCATGCCGCCGGAGTATCCGACGGCGGGCCGCTTCGCCGCCTCCGTGAGGTCGAAGCGCGCGAGGAGTTCGGTGGTGACCCGGCGGCCCTCGCGGCGCGGCAAGTGGTGCAGATCCGCCATGAGCATCATGTTCTCCTCCCCGGTGATCAGCCCGTCGACGGCGGAGAACTGCCCGGTGACTCCGATCCGGGTGCGTACGGCCTGCGGGTCGGCGGCCACGTCGTGCCCGCCGACCCGCAGGGTTTCGGCCTCGCCGCCGATGAGGGTCGAGAGGATCTTGACGGCGGTGGTCTTGCCCGCTCCGTTCGGGCCGAGCAGCGCGAAGACGCTGCCGGTGGGCACGGTCAGGTCGATCCCGTCGAGCACGGTCCGGTCCCCGTACGACTTGCGCAGTTCCCTGGCTTCGACGGCGAGGGGGCGTACGGCCGGGGCCGGAGGTGGGGGCGGGGGTGAGGTGGTGGAGGTCGTCATGGAGCAGAGCGTGCGGCAGCCCGCATTCAGTGCGCCTTCAGCTCGCGTTCCGTGCGGTCTCGGAAGGGTTTCAGGACCTCTTGAAGGAGCGGTCTCCGCGGTGCGAGGATCGCGCCATGCGCGTCGCTGCCGCTCAACTCCGTTGCCCCTGGCTCGATCCCACCGCCGGTACGTCGAAGGTGGTGGAGTACCTGGAGAAGGCGGCGGCGGACGACGTCGGCCTGGTCGCGTTCCCCGAGACCTTCCTGTCGGGCTATCCGTTCTGGCTGAAGCACACCGACGGCGCGCGCTTCGGCGACCCCGAGCAGAAGCGGGCGTACGCCGCCTATCTCGACGCGGCGGTCGAGCTGACCGGACCCCATCTCGCCAGGATCACCGAAGCCGTCCGCGACCTGGCCGTCTTCACCTACCTCGGCATCACGGAACGCGTACACGGCACCGTGTACTGCACGCTGCTCGCGATCTCCCCGACGTCCGGCATCGTCAGCGCCCACCGCAAACTCATGCCCACGTACGAGGAACGCCTGGTGTGGGGGACCGGCGACGGCCACGGACTGCGCGTGCACCAGGTCGACGACATCCGGGTCGGCGGCCTCAACTGCTGGGAGAACTGGATGCCGTTGGCCCGGCACTCCCTCTACGCCCAGGGCGAGGACCTCCACGTGTCGGTCTGGCCGGGCTCCACCCGCAACACCACGGACATCACCCGGTTCATCGCCCAGGAGGGGCGGGTCTACTCGCTCGCCGCCGGGGCGCTCTTCTCGTACGAGGACATCCCCGCCGACTTCCCCTTCCGGGACCGTCTGGCCGACCGGATCTCCCACTGCGACGGAGGTTCGGCCATCGCGGGCCCGGACGGGGAGTGGATCGTCGCACCCGTCTCCGGGAAGGAGATGCTGGTCACCGCCGACATCGACCCCGCCGTGGTCCGGGCCGAGCGGCAGAACTTCGACCCGGTCGGCCACTACGCGCGCGGTGACGTCTTCGACGTGCGGGTCGACCGGACGCGGCTGGCTCCGGCGCGGTTCAGCGACTGAGTGCGCGATGTGGGGGAGCTGGGGTTACGGCCGGGGGCTCCGCCCCCGGACCCCCGTGCCGCCTTCGGCGGCCGCGCAGTTCCCCGCGCCCCTTAGCGGCATTGTCGTTCGTGCGATTATCCCCGGGTGAATGATCTTCGCCTTCGGCTCGCCGCCGACACCGACCTCGCCGACCTCGTCCGGCTGCGCGACGACGCCGCCCGCTGGATGCTCGCCCAGGGCATCACCGGCCAGTGGCGTCCCGGTGAGCTGGACGGGGACCACTTCCGCAGGATCATGGAGCGCGGCGAGGTCTGGGTGGCCGAGTCCGACGGGCGCGTGGTCGGGGCCTGGGAACTGTGGTGGGAGGACGAGGACGCCTGGGGTCCGCAGCCCCCGAACGCCGGGTACGTGCACCGGCTGATGGTCGACCACGACAGGGTCGCTCCGGGGGCGGGCGGGCAGTTGCTGCGGGCGGCGGAGCGCCGGGTCGCCGAGAAGGGCCGCGCGTGGGTACGGCTGGACTGCCTGGCCGGAAACGAACGCCTGACCTCGTACTACCTCGACTCCGGCTATCGGATCGTCGGCAGCAAGGAGGGCAAGCCGCAGCCGGGCGGCCCGCCGAAGTCCTTCACGCTGCTGGAGAAGGCCGCAGGGGAGCCCGTGGCCGAGAGCCCGTGACCACCGGGGGCCCGTGGCGACGATCACCACGGGCCCCCGGGAAGCGGGTGCTGCGGACCCGTCGGACGGATCACGTTCGGTTGGACGGGCAACGTCCCGTCGGACGGGTCGCGTTTCGTTGGACGGGACGTGACCCGTCTGCCGGATCAGCCCTTGCGGGAGGTGACCTCTTCGGTGAGCTGGGGGACGACGTTGAAGAGGTCGCCGACGACGCCGTAGTCGACGAGGTCGAAGATCGGGGCTTCGGCGTCCTTGTTGATCGCGACGATGGTCTTCGAGGTCTGCATACCGGCCCGGTGCTGGATCGCGCCGGAGATGCCGGAGGCGATGTACAGCTGCGGGGAGACACTCTTGCCGGTCTGGCCGACCTGGTTGGAGTGCGGGTACCAGCCCGCGTCCACGGCGGCGCGGGAGGCGCCGACGGCCGCGCCGAGGGAGTCGGCGAGCTTCTCGATGACGGAGAAGTTCTCCGCGCCGTTGACGCCCCGGCCGCCGGAGACCACGATCGCGGCCTCGGTCAGCTCCGGACGCCCGGTGGACTCCCGGGGGGTGCGGGACACGACCTTCGTACCGGTGGCCGCGTCGGAGAACGACACCGTCAGGGCCTCGACCGCACCGGCGGCGGGGGCGGCCTCGACCGGGGCCGAGTTCGGCTTGACGGTGATGACCGGGACACCCCGCGAGACCCGGGACTTGGTGGTGTAGGACGCGGCGAACGCGGCCTGCGTGGCCACCGGGCCCTCCGGTCCGGCTTCGAGGTCGACGGCGTCGGTGATGAGGCCGGACTGGATCCGCACCGCGAGACGGGCCGCGATCTCCTTGCCCTCCGCCGAGGACGGCACCAGCACGGCCACCGGCGACACCGCGGCGAACGCGGCCTGGAGGGCGTCGACCTTCGGCACCACCAGGTAGTCACCGAACTCCGGGGCGTCCACGCTCAGCACCCGGGTCGCCCCGTGCTCCCCGAGGACGGGGGCGGCGGCGTCGCCACCGGCCCCCAGGAACACCGCGACCGGCTCACCGATCCGCCGGGCGAGAGTCAGCAGTTCCAGGGTGGGCTTGCGGACGGCACCGTCCACGTGGTCGACATAGACGAGAACTTCAGCCATGGGAAAGCTCCTGCGAAGACGAAGGGAAGAAGACGAGAAGGGGCGGGCGCGGGCTCAGATGAACTTCTGGCCCGCGAGGAACGCGGCGAGCTGCTTGCCGCCCTCGCCCTCGTCCTTGACGATCGTGCCCGCGGTGCGCTCGGGACGCTTGTCCGCCGCGTCGACTGCGGTCCAGGAGCCTGCCAGGCCCACCAGCTCGGCCTCCAGGTCCAGGTCGTCCAGGTCCAGGGACTCCACCGGCTTCTTCTTCGCCGCCATGATCCCCTTGAACGAGGGGTAGCGGGCCTCACCGGACTGGTCGGTCACCGACACCACGGCCGGGAGGGAGGCTTCGAGCTGCTCGGAGGCCGCGTCGCCGTCCCGGCGGCCAGTCACCTTGCCGTCGGCGACCTTGACCTCGGACAGCAGGGTGACCTGCGGGACACCCAGGCGCTCGGCCAGGATCGCCGGGAGCACACCCATCGTGCCGTCGGTGGACGCCATACCGGCGATCACCAGGTCGTAACCCGTCTTCTCGATCGCCTTCGCGAGCACCAGCGACGTCGCCATCACGTCGGAGCCGTGCAGATCGTCGTCCTCGACGTGCACCGCCTTGTCCGCACCCATCGACAACGCCTTGCGCAGCGCGTCCTTCGCGTCCTCGGGACCCACCGTCAGCACGGTGATCTCCGCGTCATCGGCCTCGTCCGCGATCTGCAGCGCCTGCTCGACCGCGTACTCGTCCAGCTCCGACAGCAGACCGTCGACATCGTCCCGGTCGACCGTCAGGTCATCGGCGAAGTGCCGGTCGCCAGTGGCGTCGGGCACGTACTTCACACAGACAACGATCCTCAAGCTCACGCCGAGTCTCCTTACACAGACGGTCACATACGGGACACATGCGGGTCGCGCACACGAAGCGATTGCAGAACGCGCACGATGGATGTCTCGAACATATGGCACTGAGTACCCTCTGTAAATGCATTGAGTGCCACATTTGAGGGTTCCGGTGTTACGTTCCCCGCATGACCGAGGTGCGTAGGCGGCGCAAGCCAGCGGGAGAGGCCCCCGAAAGTGCTGCCTCAGCGGGGCCGGTTGACGCGCCCAAGACGCCCATGCGCGAAGTCCTCGCGGAGTCCGCCTTCGCGCTCTTCCTGGAGCACGGCTTCGAACGGACCACCGTGGACGACATCGTCGCGCGCGCCGGGGTCGGACGGCGGTCCTTCTTCCGCTACTTCCCCTCCAAGGAGGACGCGGTCTTCCCCGACCACGACCGCTGCCTCGCCGACATGACGGCCTTTCTGGAGGCCGCCGGTGACGCGGAACCCGTGGGCGCGGTGTGCGACGCCGCCCACCTGGTCATGCGCATGTACGCCGCGAAGCCGGAATTCTCCGTCCAGCGCTACCGGTTGACGCGTGAGGTCCCCGGTTTGCGCACGTACGAACTCTCCGTCGTGCGCCGGTACGAACGCACCCTGGCCGCCTACCTCCGCACCCGCTGGGACGGTACGTCCGACGGCGCGCTGCGTGCCGAAGTGGTCGCGGCGGCGGTGGTCGCCGCCCACAACAACGCCCTGCGGACCTGGCTGCGCACGGGCGGCGAAGGCGACGCCGACGCGGCCGTCGACCACGCGCTGGGTACGGTCCGCGAGGTGTGGGCGGGCGGCAAAGCCGTGGCGTCCGGGGAGCCGGACGAGGGCGAGGTGATCGTGATGGTCGCGCGCAAGGGCGCCCCGCTGTGGCGGGTGGTCCAGCAGGTCGAGTCCGCGCTGACGGAGGGCCGCGAGTGACGGAAGGGCGCGACTGACAGGGGGCAGCGAGTGAACGGCAGCACTGAGTGCCGCAGCTGATGGGCACTCAGTACCGTATGACGCGCGAGTGCGGCGAGCCCCCGCACATCCGCACCCCCAGAGAGAGGCCGACCGTGTCTCGCACCAGGAAGCGGGCGCCGCCAGGTAGCCGACGAGGAGCGGTTCCTAGCATCGCTTCTCCCATGCGGCGCGCGTGAGGTCGTACTCCACCTCGCCGTGTTCGGAGCCCTCGATCGCGTCCGGCCAGTCGCCGGTGAAGTGGCGCAGGAAGGTGAGGCCCGACTTCTCCATCACGTTCCGGGACCTCGTGTTGACCGCCATGGTGTTGGCCGTCACCCGTTCCACCCCCAGCTCCGTGAAGCCCCTGGCGATCAAGGCGCGCGAGCCCTCGGTGGCGTAACCGCGGCCCCAGGCAGCTCGGTTCAGCCGGTAGCCGAGCTCCACCACGGTGGGGGTGCGGTCGTCGACCGGGCAGAACTCGAACCAGCCGAGGAAGGTTCCGGTGGCCCGCTCCTCCGTGGCCCAGTAGCCCCGGGTTCCGAAGCCCGGGTACTCGTGGAGGAGCCGGGGCAGGGTCCGGGTCCGGATCGAGTCGAGGGTGGTCGGACTGCCGCCGTTGATGAAGCGCATGACCTCGGGGTCGTTGTCCAGCGCGAACAGCTCGTCGGCGTCGGCCTCGGTGAACGCCCGCAGGACGAGCCGGCCGGTCTCCAGGAAGGGGTGCATGGGGGGATCCTCACTGGTGGCAGTCGAGTCCGCCACTGGATTGCGGTCCCGTCGGCCGGTTCCGGAGGAGTGAGGTGAGCGCCACCGCCGAACCCCTCCGGGCCGTCCTCGTCAGCGGCGGCTGAGCAGCGGGCTGCGCCCCTCGCCCCTCAGACCGACCGGCCACGCCGCCCGCAGACGTGCGCGCAGCACCGGGCGGCGCCCCGGCGGGCCGTCCTGATCCGGTGCACCGTGGCGTGACGGCGGCGTCTCCACTCCGAGCGGGGGAGCCCGGCGCGCTGGCCGCCGCCGGTGATCAGGGCGTTGACCGAGGAGTGCGGGTCGGCGGCCATCCCCTTGGCCACCAGGACCCCGACCACCAACGGGACCAACGCCACCGCGAGCGCGGAACCGGCGACGGTCACGTGGCGCAGGTGCGGGCGGTGCGCGGCGGGGGCGTCGGCGGCCGGTGCGGTTGTTGAGGTCATGACCGTATTCCACCGGCAGCGGCCCGGCGCGGGATCGGTGCGGATACTCAGACGCACGGTGCCGGGTACTCAGATGCGGGTGGTCCGGGCGTGCGGAAGGGCCGCCGAGTCCGGGCGTGCGGCGCGCAGGCGGGTGGTGGCGTGCCACAGGCAGTACACGGCCGCGGTGCCGAGGACACCGCGGACGATGTTCCACAGCACCCAGGGGTCCTCGAAGCGTTCGCGCACGGCCCCCGGATCGGCGATCCCGGCCGGGGCCCCGGCGGCGGCGAGCTCGTTGTTGAGGGGCACGTTCGCCCCGGAGGTCACACCGACCACCAGCACGTACAGCACGAGGGCGGCGAGCACCCACCGCCCGGCGGGCTTCCCGCGCTGCTGCCAGGCGCACACCGCGATCAGGATCAGCGCCCCGAAGAACCCCGCGAAGAACACCGGGTTCTCGATCACGACGTTGATCTGCTGCATGACCTCCACGTAGACACGGTCCTCGGTACGCGCCAGAGCGGGCATCACTCCACAGGCGAACGCGTACCAGACGCCCGCCACCAGGCCGGACGCCACGGTCGCCGCCCCGAGAGCCGTTCCTTGTGCTGTGTGTGCCGTGCGCTTCTTCGTCATGCCGGTCAGTCAACAGGGCGGCGGGGGCGGAGAACATGCGTGAGCGTCGCCTTCGCATGTCCCTGAGTCCACGGCCTGGTCGCCCGGTGGAAGGACTCGTTCAGGAGGCCGGTTCCGACAGCGGCCCCGCCAGGTCGTCGAGGATGTCCGGGGTGTGGTTGCTGACCAGACGACCGCTCCACCGGTCGACCAGCGCGGGCGCGGTCGGCGGGCCCGCGAAGGGGTGCACCGTGGCCTCGTACGCGCTGAGCAGTGCGGCGTACGCTTCGGGAGCCTCGGCGGGGGAAGCGGACAGTGTGGTGACGTGCACGGAGCGCTCCAGGCCGAGCAGGGCGACGGTGACCGACAGCTGCTGCGAGTCCGGGCACCCCTCGTTCAGGAACAGCTCGTAGCGGTGCGGTGCGGGGTAGAAGCCGCCCGCGCGGTCGACGCCGATCCGACCGCGTACGAGTGGGGCGGGCGCGGGCGGAGGAGTGGTGACCGTCGCACGGGAGGGCGTACAGGCAGTCGTACAGGAACGGGAACTGCGGGAAACGGTCTCGGGCATGGCTCTCCCTGGGGACGAACGTGTCCCCGTGTGTCGTCGCGTATCGGACATGTGAACTCTCGGACCCGCCCGAGAGCACTAATACGCGCTGGAGACACGCAGCAGGTCGATGTGCAGCCGCCTCGTCAATCCGTTCCTGGGCATGTTCACCCGTCCACATCCGGGCCCGCGCTACGCGGAACCACGCTTGCCACGCCGCGATTCCGCCCGGGAGGCGCTGACAATCGTGACCGTCCGGCCGCCAGTGTCAGTGGGTCCCCCGGAGCCCGTCAAGGAGGCCGTTCTGGCCATCTCACCTGCTGGGCGCCGCCGTTGACTTTCGTTTCCGGCCGTGGCTAAGTTGCGGCGCATCGACGGAAGCGAAGCCCCTCGGGGGCGGAATGGTGACGGTGGGCGAGATGGACGCAGCTGAGGGGTTGGCCGTATGGCGCTCCCACGGCCGCGTCCCGCTGTGCGCGGACCGCTCCGTCGATCTCCTGCGCGTCAACAGCGCACTGTGTACGGCCACGTGTCGCGCCTTGGGCGACTGCTGACGAATCGTCATGTACGACTGCATTGCGCGGTCGGCATTCTGACTGATCGTCAGTGGAGCAGCCGGGGCTGACCGTCCTCCCGCAGGACGGTTCGGACCCGAGCGTGGACGTCGGGAGCTGGACTCCGGGCTCCGGGCTTCACGGTTCTCCCTCCCTCCCTCCCTCTCCTCTCTCTCCCGGCCCCCGCCTCCGTACGCACCCGTACGCCGTGCCCCGTCGAGCCGTGCCCCGGTCCGGCGGCCGCCCGTCGTGCGGCCGTGCGGTCCGGCACCCTGGGTCCGAATCCGCTGGAGCCCTCCATGAGTGACTCTCCCGGTGTCGCTGTGTCCTCCGGCACGGCAGCGTCCGCCGAGACGATCCCCCGTCCCGACTCGCCCGCCCCGGGCCCGACAGCCCCCTCTCAGCCCCCCGAGCCCCCGAAACCGTCGCGGGCCTCGGCCGCGACGACGCCCCCGAAGGCACAGCGCGTGCTGCCGCTGCGGCGGCCGGGACGCTGGATCGCCACGGCGATCGTCCTGGTCCTCGCCGCACAGTTCGTGCACGGCCTGATCACCAATCCCTTCTACCAGTGGGACCGCTTCCAGTACTGGTTCCTGCGCCCCACCATCCTCGACGGGCTGCTCATCACCCTCGAAGTCACCGCCTACAGCGCGGTGTTGGGGCTCATCGGGGGTGTGGTGCTGGCCGTCGCCAGGCTTTCGCAGAGCCCCGTGCTGCGCACGGTCAGCTGGGTGTACACCTGGCTCTTCCGGTCGGTGCCGCTGATCGTCGTCCTACTGTTCCTCTACAACTTCAGCGCGCTCTACCAGACGCTCAGCGTGGGCGTGCCGTTCGGCCCCGCCTTCTTCACCTTCGACGAGTCCCGTCTCGCCACCGACATGGTCGTCGCCGTGGTCGGGCTCAGCCTCAACGAGGCCGCGTACGCCGCCGAAGTCGTCCGCGGCGGGCTGCTCTCGGTCGACCAGGGCCAGCAGGAGGCGGCGTCCGCTCTGGGTCTGCCCAAGCGCTACCAGTTCGCCCGCATCGTCTTCCCGCAGGCCCTGCGCTCCATCGTTCCGAACTACGTCAACCAGCTGATCGGCCTGGTCAAAGCCACCTCGCTGGTCTTCTACGTCTCGCTGCTCGACCTGTTCGGCTCGGTGCAGAGCATGGGTAGCACCAACCCCGGCGACATCGTTCCGCTGCTCCTGGTCGCCACCGTCTGGTACCTGATCCTGACGAGCGTCGTCTCCGTCATCCAGTTCTACGTCGAACGCCACTACTCGCGCGGCGCACTGCGCACGCTGCCGCCGACCCCGCTCCAGAAGGTGCGGACCGGCCTGACCGAACTGCGGGCGCGTGCCCGGAGGGAGACCGCGAAATGAGCACCACGGATACGGCGAACGCCTCGGATGCGGCGAACGCCTCGGATGCGGCTGAGGCGCGTGCCGTCGCCGTCGCCGTCGAAGTGCACGGGGTTCACAAGTGGTTCGGAGCCCAACACGTGCTGGACGGAGTCGAGTTGACCGTACGTCCCGGAGAGGTCACGGTCGTCCTCGGGCCCTCCGGGTCGGGGAAGTCCACCCTGCTGAGAGTGATCAACCACCTGGAGAAGCCCGAGGCAGGGCACGTCAGCCTGAACGGTGAACCCATCGGGGTGCGGCGGCACGGCGAACGGCTCAAGGAGCTGAGCGAGCGGGTCATCCTGGCCCAGCGCAGCCGCATCGGCTTCGTCTTCCAGAACTTCAACCTCTTCCCCCACCTGACCGTCCTCGACAACGTGGCCGCGGCCCCGGTGGCGACCGGCAAGCTCAGCAAACCCGAGGCCCAGGCGCTCGCCCGCGACCTGCTCACCCGGGTGGGGCTCGCCGACAAGGCGGCGGCGTACCCCCGGCAACTGTCCGGCGGCCAGCAGCAGCGGGTAGCCATCGCCCGCGCCCTCGCCCTGCGGCCCGGAGTCATCCTCTTCGACGAGCCGACCTCGGCGCTCGACCCGGAGCTGGTCGGCGAGGTGCTGGAGGTCATCAAGGACCTCGCCCGCAGCGGCGTCACCCTCGTCATCGTCACCCACGAGATCGGCTTCGCCCGGGAGATCGCCGACCGGGTGGTCTTCATGGACGCCGGGCGCATCGTCGAACAGGGGCCGCCCGCGCAGGTGTTGGACCACCCGGAGCACGACAGGACCAGGGACTTCCTGAGCAAGGTGCTCTGACGTGCCGGCCCGTTCCTCTCCTTCTCCTCCCCGCCCTCTCCCTTTCGCGCAACGTCACGCAACGTCACGCAACTCGATCCCGACAAGGACAGCCATGCGCACCCCCAGCCTCCGCAGCACGTTCCTCCGAGGTGCCACCGCCACCGCGGCCGTCGCCGCCCTGGCGGTCTCCCTCGCCGCCTGCGGCGGCGACAGCGGCGCCGCGACCAAGACCGACAACGCCGAGGCCGGAACCCTCACCGTCGGCCGCCTCTCCAACGGTGCCGCCAAGGAGACCGAGATCAAGGTGGACGAGGTGAAGTCGATCAGTGCCAAGCTGCCCAAGAAGATCGCGGACAGCGGCAAGCTGGCGGTGGGGGTGGGCGCTCTGCCCGCCGGGTTCCCGCCGCTGTCCTTCGTCGGCGAGGACCAGAAGACCCTCACGGGAGTCGAACCGGACCTCTCCCGGCTGATCGGCGCGGTCCTCGGCGTCGAGGTCGAGATCAAGAACTCGACCTGGGAGAACATGTTCGTCGGCGTCGACAGCGGCAAGGTCGACGTGGCCGTCTCCAACATCACCGTCACGGAGGAGCGCAAGAAGAAGTACGAGTTCGCCTCGTACCGCAAGGACAACCTCAGCTTCGAGGTCCAGAAGAGCAGCACCTGGAACTTCAACGACGACTACCGCAACCTCGCGGGCCGCACCGTCGCCGTCAGCAACGGCACCAACCAGGAGAAGATCATCCTGGAGTGGAAGGCGAAGCTGGCCAAGGAGGGCAAGCAGCTCAACGTCAAGTACTTCCAGGACCTCAACGCCACGTTCCTGGCGCTGTCCAGCGGGAAGATCGACGCCTACTTCGGGCCGAACCCGGCCGTTTCGTACCACGTCGCGTCGACGGCGAAGTCCCCGAAGCCGACGCGCAGCGCGGGCTCCTTCTCGGGGGCAGGGGGGACCCTCCAGGGGCTCATCGCGGCCACCGCGAAGAAGGGGAGCGGGCTGGCCGGGCCGCTCGCCGAGGCGATCAACCACCTGATCAAGAACGGCCAGTACCCCAAGACGCTCGCCGCCTGGAACCTCTCCAACGAGGCGCTCACCACGTCGCGGATCGACCCGCCCGGTCTGCCGCTCGACAACTCCTGACGCGGCCGCGTGCTCGTTCGTGCTCGTTCGTGATTGTTCGTCATCGTTTACGGAGATCGGATAGCGCCATGTCGACCACCACTGTCACCTCCTCCCACGTACTGGACAACGCCGCGTGGGCCGCGTTGACCGGGCCGCACGCTCACTTCGCCGAGCGGTTCGGGCGGGCGGCCCGCTACCCGTCGGGCGTCTCGCCGTTCACGGCCCTGGAGGACCCCGCCGATCCGCGTGCCTGGGAGGACCTGGCCCGGCTCGTCGGGACCCCCGACACCGTCACCCCCGTGAGCGGGGTGCTGGAGGTGCCCGACGGGTGGGGGATCGAGCAGAGCATCGAGGGGGTGCAGCTGGTCGACACCGCGCTGCGCGCCGAACACGCGCCGGAAGCGGTACGGATCGGGGCCGCCGACGTCCCCGAGGTGCTCGAACTCGTCGCCCTCACCCAGCCCGGGCCCTTCCTTCCCCGAACGGTCGAGCTGGGGGCCTACCTCGGCCTCCGCGACGAGAACGGGCGGCTGATCGCCCTGGCGGGCGAGCGGCTCCGGCTGCCGGGCTGGACGGAGATCAGTGCGGTCTGCACGCATCCGGATTACCGGGGGAGAGGGGTGGCGACCCGGTTGGTTCGGGCGGTGGCGGCGGGCATCAGGGAGCGGGGGGACACTCCCTTTCTCCACACGGGGGCGCACAACACCCAGGCGATCCGACTCTACGAATCCCTCGGCTTCACCCTTCGCAGACACGTCCGCTTCCTCCTCGTCCGCACCCCGTCCACCTAGCCCCCGTGGACGGCTTCCCCCACCCCCTTGGCCTCCGCTTCCCTGGACCCCTTGGGCTCCGCCCCCGCCCAGCCCCCTTGGGCTCCGCCTCCCTCAACCCCTTGGGCTCCGCCTCGCCCCCTTTGGCTCCGCCCTGCCTCGCCCCCTTTGGGCTCCGCCCTCCGCTTCCGCCTCGCCCCCTTGGGCGGCGGGGCCGCCCCCCGGGGGCGGAACGGGCGGGCAAGGGGGCGGCCCCCTCGCTCCGGGCCCGCCCCGGTGCCGCCTGCTGTTACCTCCGCCATCAGGTGCGCCGCACCCCGGTGCGCCTGCGGCGGGCCTCCCCAGACCCGCCCCTTCACCTAAAGCGCTCGCCGCGCGGCTGTCCCGTACACGTGCGGGTGCGTCGTTGGCTGGTCGCGCAGTTCCCCGCGCCCCTCAGGGCATGCTCCGCAGCCCCCCTGAGGGCATGCTCCGCAGCCCCAGCGAGCAGGGAGTGCCCGCGTCCCTGAAGGAGCCGCGCAGTGACACAGCTCCGCGCCCCTGACGGGAGAGCCGCCCCGTCCCACCTCCGACACCGCCCGCCCCTCGAAGAGAGGCCCACCATGACCACCCCGGCCCCCCTCCACCTCGCCGTCGCCCTCGACGGCACCGGCTGGCACCCCGCCTCCTGGCGCACCGAGAACGCCCGCCCCCACGCCCTCCTCACCGCCCCCTACTGGCAAGACCTGATCACCGAAGCCGAGCACGGCCTCCTCGACTTCGTCACCATCGAGGACGGCCTCGGCCTCCAGTCCTCCCACCTCACCGATCCCGACGACCGCACCGACCAGGTCCGCGGCCGCCTCGACGCCGTCCTCGTCGCCGCCCGCATCGCCCCCCGCACCCGCCACATCGGCATCGTTCCGACCGCGATCACCACCCACACCGAGCCCTTCCACCTCTCCAAGGCCCTCGCCACCCTCGACTACGTGAGCACCGGCCGTGCGGGCGTCCGTGTGCAGATCAGCGCCAAGCCCCACGAGGCCGCCCACTTCGGCCGCCGTAAGATCGATCCCCTCCCGGACGGCGACTACAACAGCCCCGCAGGTCAGGAGGCCGTACGCGGCCTCTTCGACGAAGCCGCCGACTACGTCGAGGCCGTGCGTCGTCTCTGGGACAGCTGGGAGGACGACGCCGAGATCCGGGACGTCGCCACCGGCCGTTTCGTCGACCGCGACAAGCTCCACTACGTCGACTTCGAGGGCGAGCACTTCAGCGTCAAGGGACCCTCCATCACGCCCCGGCCGCCCCAGGGGCAGCCGATCGTCACCGCGCTGGGCCACGCGAGCATCCCGTACCGGCTCATCGCGCGTTCCGCCGACGTCGGTTACGTCACCCCGCACGACGCCGACCAGGCCCGAGCCGTCCTCGCGGAGATCCGTGCCGAGCAGGCCGCCGCCGGGCGCGCCGACGACACCCTGCACGTGTTCGGGGACCTGGTGGTGTTCCTGGACGACGAGCCGGGCGCCGCCCGGGCCCGGCGGGAGCGGCTGGACGCGCTCGCCGGTGAGCCGTACACCAGCGATGCCCGGATCTTCGCCGGTACGCCCGCCGAACTCGCCGACCTGCTCCAGGAGTTGCAGGCGCCAGGGCTGACGGGGTTCCGGCTGCGGCCCGCCGTCGTGGCCGACGACCTCCCCGCCATCACCCGGAGCCTGGTGCCCGAGCTCCAGCGCCGTGCGGCCTTCCGGACCTCGTACGAAGCGGACACCCTGCGCGGGCTTCTCGGGCTGCCCCGCCCCGCCAGCCGCTACGCCACCGCGAGCGCCTGAGCGCGGCGCCACCCTCCTCTTCGCCACTCTCCTCGTACAAGACTCTCCTCGTACACGAAGGACCCGATCATGAGCAAACCGCTCAAGCAGATCCACCTCGCGGCCCACTTCCCCGGTGTCAACAACACCACCGTGTGGAGCGACCCCTCGGCCGGAAGCCACATCGAGTTCAGCTCCTTCGTGGAGTTCGCGCAGATCGCCGAGCGTGCGAAGTTCGACTTCCTCTTCCTCGCGGAAGGGCTGCGGCTGCGTGAACAGGGCGGGAAGATATACGACTTGGACGTAGTCGGGCGTCCCGACACCTTCACCGTCCTCGCCGCGCTCGCCGCCGTCACCGACCGCCTCGGTCTGACCGGCACCATCAACTCCACCTTCAACGAGCCCTACGAGGTGGCCCGCCAGTTCGCCTCCCTCGACCACCTCTCCGCCGGACGCGCCGCCTGGAACGTGGTCACCTCCTGGGACGCCTTCACCGGCGAGAACTTCCGGCGGGGAGGCTTCCTGCCGCAGGAGGAGCGGTACTCGCGGGCGAAGGAGTTCCTCGCCACCGCTCACGAGCTGTTCGACTCGTGGCACGGGGACGAGATCCTCGCCGACCAGGAGACGGGGCACTTCCTGCGCGAAGCCAAGGCCGGGGCCTTCGAGCACCGGGGGCAACACTTCGACATCCAGGGGCAGTTCAACGTCCCGCGCAGTCCGCAGGGACGGCCGGTGATCTTCCAGGCGGGGGACTCGGAGGAGGGGCGCGAGTTCGCCGCGTCGAGCGCCGACGCCATCTTCAGCCGCCATGCCACGCTCAAGGAGGGGCAGGCGTTCTACCGGGACGTCAAGGACCGTCTCGTACGGTACGGCCGGGACCGCGACCAGCTCCTCATCCTGCCCGCCGCCACCTTCGTGCTCGGCGACACCGAGGCCGAGGCGCAGGAGACCGCCCGCGAGGTCCGTCGCCTCCAGGTCAGCGGAGCCACCGCCCTCAAGCACCTCGAATTCGTCTGGAACCGGGACCTGTCCTCGTACGATCCGGACGGTCCGCTGCCGGACGTCGAGCCGGATCTCGGGGAACACACCGTCGCCCGGGGGCGCGCCCAGGTCCGCATGTACCGCGACCCGCTCGCGATCGTCCGCGAGTGGCGTGAGAAGGCCGAGGCCAACAACTGGTCCATCCGTGACCTCGTCATCGAGACCGGCAACCGACAGTCCTTCGTCGGCACGCCCGAAACCGTCGCCGCCGAGATCGACGAACTCGTCCAGGCCGACGCCTCCGACGGCTTCATCCTCGTCCCGCACATCACTCCCGGGGGGCTGGCTCCCTTCGCGGACAAGGTGGTTCCGCTGCTCCAGGAGCGCGGCGTCTTCCGTACGGAGTACGCGGGGACGACCCTGCGCGACCACCTGGGGATCCACCACCCCGACGCGGAGAGCCGCAACGAGCGGGTGGCGTCGTGAAGTTCCTCGCGATTACGTTGATCGTGCATGCCCCGAACCCGGTGACGGGGGTGCGGAAGTCCACGCACGAGCGCTTCCGCGAGGTGCTCGACAACGCGCTGCTCGCCGAGGAGTTGGGGTTCGACGGGTTCGGGGTGGGGGAGCGGCACGAGCGGCCCTTCATCTCCTCCTCGCCGACCGTCGTCCTCAGCCACATCGCCGCCCTCACCTCCCGCATCCGGCTGTTCACCGCCGTCACCACGCTCAGCCTCCTGGACCCCGTGCGCGCGTACGAGGACTACGCCACCCTCGACCATCTCTCGGGCGGGCGGCTTGAGTTGATCGTGGGGAAGGGCAACGGCACCGCGCAGCGCGACCTCTTCCAGGTCACCACAGAGGACCAGTGGGAGCGCAACGCCGAGAGCTACGAGGTGTTCCGGAGAATCTGGAGGGAGGACAAGGTCACCGCCGACACCCGGTTCCGGCCGCCGCTGAAGGAGGCGGAGGTGTGGCCGAGGCCGTACCAGCAGCCGGTACGGGTCTGGCACGGCAGCGCGACCAGCAAGGAGTCCGTCGACCTCGCCGCCCGGTACGGCGACCCGCTCTTCTCCGCCAACGTCACCAACCCCATAGAGCCGTATGCCGAGTTGATCCGGTACTACCGCGAGCGCTGGGAGCACTACGGGCACGACCCGGCCCGGATCGCGGTCGGCGCGGGCAGCGCGGGCTTCCACGCCGCCCGCACCTCGCAGGAGGCTCTGGCCGCGTACCGGCCGGTCTTCGAGGGGAACCTGGCCGTGCAGCGGCGGCAGGGCCTGAACCCGGTGTTCACGACCCTGGAGGACTTCGTCGAGCGCAGTTCGGCGCTCGTCGGCAGCCCGCAGCAGATCATCGAGAAGGTGCACCGCTACCACGAGCAGTTCGGGCACACGGTGCTCCATCTGCACGCCGATGCGGCGGGATTGACGGACCGTCAGCACAAGGACTCGCTGGCCCTCTTCCAGTCGGACGTCGCGCCGGTGCTGCGGCGGGAGATCCCGGATCCGCCGTTCGCGTGGGGGCCGGTGCTGGGGGAGCCGGTTGGCGGGGCGGACCTCACGCCCGTGTCCAAGCCCGCTCCCGGGTCCGTCCCCGTGCCCGATTCCGTGCCCGCCCACCCCTGAGGAGTACGACCCATGCCCGCCACCCCGCTCGGAGTCCTCGACCTGGTGCCGATCGTGTCCGGTTCCACCGCCGCCGAGGCCCTGCACCGCTCCATCGACCTGGCCCGGCAGACCGAGCGCTTCGGTTACGCCCGCTACTGGTTCGCCGAACACCACCTCAACCCGGGCGTCGCCGGAACCTCTCCCGCCGTCGTCCTCGCCCTGACCGCCGCCGCGACCTCCACCATCCGCCTCGGCTCCGGCGCGGTCCAGCTCGGCCACCGCACCGCCCTGTCCACGGTCGAAGAGTTCGGCCTGATCGACGCGCTGCATCCCGGCCGGCTCGACCTGGGGCTCGGGCGCTCCGGCGGCCGCCCGCCCGCCTCCACCTCCCCGGCGCCCACCACGACCCCCGTCGTCGACGGCCGCACCCCGAACGGGCTGCGCATCCCGCCCCGCTTCTCCTTCGAGCACCTCATCGGCTCGCCCAGGGTCGCCCTCCAGCGTGCCCTGCTCCAGCAGCCGCACGCCGAGTCGCAGGACTACGGCGAGCAGGTCGACGACATCCTCGCGCTGCTGGCCGGTACCTACCGCTCCGCCGACGGCGTCGAGGCGCGTGCCGTGCCGGGCGAAGGCGCCGACCTCCAGCTCTGGATACTCGGCAGCAGCGGCGGCCAGAGCGCCGAGGTCGCCGGGCGCAACGGGCTGCGCTTCGCCGCGAACTACCACGTCAGCCCGGGTACGGTGCTGGAGGCCGCGGAGGGGTACCGGGCCGCGTTCCAGCCGTCCGAGGCCCTCCACAAGCCGTACGTCACCGTGTCGGCGGACGTGGTGGTCGCCGAGGACGAGGGCACGGCGCGCGAGCTGGCCACGGGGTACGACCTCTGGGTCCGCAGCATTCGTACGGCCGAGGGGGCGATCGCGTATCCGACGCCGGACGAGGCCCGTGCCCATGTCTGGGTGGAGGGGGACCGGGGGCTGGTCCGGGACCGGGTGGAGACGCGCTTCGTCGGCACTCCGGGTGGGGTCGCGGACGACTTGGCCCGCCTTCAGGAGGCGACGGGGGCGGACGAGCTCCTCATCACGACCATCACCCACGACCATGCGGCCCGCGTCCGCTCCTACGAACTCCTCGCGGCGGAGTGGCGTACGCGCTGAACCCCGGCCTCGCCAGGCCCCTTGGGCGGCGGTCCCGCCCCCCCTGTTCCCCTCAGCGGAGCTCCAGCCAGGCGCCCTCCCACCGCTCCCGCACCTTCCGGTCGTGGCTGACGATCACCAGCGCCCCGTCGTACGCCGCGAGTGCCGTCTCCAGCTCCTCCACCAGCGCGGGGGAGAGGTGATTCGTCGGTTCGTCCAGCAGGAGGACGTCCAGCGGTGCGGTGACCAGACGGGCCAGCGCCAGCCTCTGCCGCTGGCCCGTCGACAGCTTTCTCACCGGCACGCCGAACAGCTCCTCGCCGAACAGCCCCAGCGCCATCAGCCGCTCCGCGTGTTCGTCCGGCATGCCGGGCCGACCGTGGGCGAAGGCGGCGAGCAGCGTCAGTTCCGGCCGGTTGAAGCGCGGCTCCTGCGGGAGGTACCCGATCCGGCCACGGCGCGACAACGCCCCTGAGGTCAGAGGCTGTTCACCCGCCAGGACCCTCAACAGCGTCGTCTTGCCCGCCCCGTTGGGACCGGTCACCAGCAGCCGTTCCCCCACGGCGAGCTTGAGGTCCGTGGGGGCGAGGCGGCCCGAGACGCCGACCCCCTCGGCCTCCACGACGACCCCCTCCACACCGTCCGACCGCAGCACGGGCGCGAAACGCAGCGGTTCCGGCGGCCTCGGCACCGGGTCCGCGAGCAGCCGCCGCAAGCGCTCCTCCGCCTGCCGCACCCTGCTGGCCTCCGACTGCTGCACCCGGTTGCCCGCCATGCCGTACGCCATCTTGTTGCGGTCCTTCATGGCGCGGCCCGGCACCACCTGGTGCGCGGTGGTCGCCAGGGAGACGCGCGCGTCGTCGACGTCGGCCTGCCACCGTGCGTGCGCCCGCACCCACCGGACCCGGGCCGCCGCCTTCTCCGCCAGATAGCCGGAGTAGCCGTTGCCGTAACGGACCACACTGCGGTGGTCCGCGTCGACCTCCAGCAGCGTCGTGGAGACGCGCTCCAGGAAGACCCGGTCGTGCGAGACCGCGACCGTCGTGCCGCGCCGGGCGCGCAGATGCTCCTCCAGCCAGTGCAGGGCGTCCGCGTCGAGGTGGTTCGTGGGCTCGTCGAGGAGGAGGACCTCGGGGTCGGCGGCCAGGAGCGAGGCCAGGCGGAGGCGGACCTGTTCGCCGCCGGACAGGGTGCCCGCCGTACGGTCTCGGGCGAGCAGGCCCAGGCCGAGACCGTGCAGGGCGCGTTCGACGCGGGCGTCGGCGTCGTAGCCGCCGCGCAGTTCGAAGGCGGTCAGCGCCGCTCCGTAGGCGGCCATTGCGGTCTCGTCACCGTCGGCCATCGCGGCTTCCAGCCGGCGCAACCGGGCCTCCAGGGAACGGAGTTCCTCCAGCGTGCGGTCGATGACGTCCTGGACCGTGGCCAGCGGCGGAAGCTGCTCGTCCTGGGAGAGGTAGCCGATGCCGCCCTCCGCCCGGACGACGACCTCGCCCTCGTCGGGCTGCTCGACGCCCGCGAACAGGCGGAGCAGGGTGGTCTTGCCGGAGCCGTTCTCGCCGATGATCCCGGTGCGTTCGCCGGGTGCGAGCGAGCACGTCACCGCGTCAAGGACGGTACGGCCGTTGAAGGACTTAGTGACGGAGAGAGCGGTGATCTGCGTAGGCATGGAGGGACTCCGAAGCATGCGGTGACGGAGCGGCCGGTACGGGACGACGTACGGACCGCGGGGTCTGGGGAACGCTTCGGATGAGCATCGACGACTCCATTAGTGCGACAACAGTTGCGTTAAGATGATGACATGGAGCCTCCCCGTCGCGCAACAGACATCGCAGCAGACCGCGCAACAGACATCGCATCCGTCTCGTCCGCACCGGAGCACAGCACTCCGGCGGAGCCCGCCCGCCGCCCCGGCGGCCGTACCGCCCGCACCCGTGCGCTCGTCCTCGACGCGGTCCGCGCCCAGTTGGTCGAGCACGGCTACGACGGGTTCACGGTGGACGCGGTCGCCGACCGCGCGGGTGTGCACCGCACCACGGTCTACCGTCGCTGGCAGGACGTCGGCGGACTGCTCGCCGATGTCCTGAGCCTCGGCGCGGAGGACGACTGGCGGCCCGCCGACACCGGCACCCTCCTCGGCGACCTGGCCGCGCTGAACCACGAGGTGCAGACCTCCCTCACCGAGCAGCCGTCCATCGCCGCAGCCCTGATCGCCGTCTCCTTCCGCTCCGCCCAGGCGGCGGACGCTCTGCGCGACTTCTGGGAGGAGCGGTACGTGCAGTGCGAGGCGGTCGTCGAGCGGGCGGTCGTACGGGGCGAACTCCCGCCGGCCACCGACGCCCGCGCCCTCCTCGTCGCCGCCACCGCCCCGCTCTACCACCACCTGGTCCTGCTGCGCTCCGCCCCGGACCCCCACCTCCCGGACCGGGCCGCCAGAACCGCCGTACTCGCGGCCTCGGCGGGCGCCTTCACCCACTGACCCGTTGGAAGGGCGTCTCGCCCGAACCCGGTCCCGAGGCGTTCGTGGACGGGTCCGGGCCCCGGTCCCCGGGCCCGTCAGGTCCGGTGTTCCATCCGTTCCACCACGCTTCCGTCCAGCTCGGCGAGCAGTTCCGCCGGTCCCCCGTAGACTTCGGCCGCTCCCGCCTCCACCAGGTCCGCGCGCGGGATTCCGCCCGAGAGCAGGGCCACCGTGTGCACCCCCGCCCTCGTGCCCGCCCGCATGTCCCACACCGTGTCGCCGACGAACACCGCGTCCCCGGCCTCGCATCCGGCGATCTCCAGGGCGCGGTGCACCGGGTCGGGGGCGGGCTTGCCCTGCTCCACGTCGTCCGCGCTCGCGATGCCCGCGATCACGTCGTCCGCGTCGATCGCGCGGCGGAGCGCCTTCAGCTCGGGCCCGCCGGCCGAGGTCGCCAGGACGATGCGCCAGCCCCGCGAGTGCAGGGTGTGCAGGAGTTCGCGCGCCCCGGACAGCGCGAGGAGGCGGTCGAAGTACGTCCCGTACAGGGTGGAGTGCGCGTCACTCAGCGACTCGACCTCGTCCGGGTCGTGGTCGTCGCCCAGCAGATGCGCGATCAGGTCCGCCGAACCGAGGCCGATCGCGTGGTGGATGTCGTGCGTCGGAACCTCGTGCCCGGCCTGGCGGAAAGCCTCCCACCAGGTGACCACATGGAGGTGATTGGTGTCGGCGAGGGTGCCGTCGACGTCGAAGAGCGCCGCGCGGGTCATGTGTTCTTCCCTTCGGGGGCAGGGCTGCGGCGGGAGGTCAGTGGCCCAGGGCCTTGGACAGCTGGGCCTTCGTCATCTTCGAACGGCCCTTGATGTTGCGGGACTTGGCCTCCTCGTAGAGCTGATCGCGGGTCGGGCCCTGGGAGCCCTTGTGGGAGTTCAGGCCGCCCCGCCGGGACGACGAGATGTCCTGGGTCGAGGTCTTGCTCGCAGTCTTGGACTCGCCGCTCCTGGCCCGCTCCTTGTTCACGGTGCGGGCCGCGATCTCCTCGGCGCGCTTCTCGCTCTCGCCGCGCTTCTCGGCGCTCTCCTTGATGTGCTCGTACTGCCTCTCGCGCTTGGCGTTCGATCCTCGGGGCATGGCTCGATCCTCTTTCCGTGTGGGTGAGTCGTGGGAGGGGCGAGGTCGCGTCCGTACGTGCGTCACGCGGCCCGTGTCGTCAGGCGGAGCTGGAGGTCCACCTCCTGGTCGCCCGAGGCCGAACCCCGCTCCTCGACCGCGAAGGCGGAAGCGAGGGCCTCGCGGACCCGGCCGACGGCCACCGGGGCGCCCTGGAGCTCGGCGGTGACGCCCCCCTTCAGTTCCGTACCGGACAGCGAAGCCGGGGGCTCGGCGGCAGCGAAGGACTCCGTCCAGGTGTCGGAGCCGGTGTCCGGACTCCGCCCGGGGCTGTCCGAGGGGCGGCCGGGGGCGAACCCGGAGCCCAGCGCGCCCAGGACGGCGGTCGCGTCGTCGGCCGCGCAGTCGCTCAGGACCACTTGCACCAGGTCGGGGGAGGAGGGGGCGGGGGAGGGTGTGGAGGCGTTCATGAGGGTCCTTCGCTCCTTGGCGTCGGCGGCAGTTCTTCGGGCGGGTCACGTACGTCAGCAGCGGAATCCGCTTGCGCCATTGAGTGCGTGTAGCCGGTCTCGTCCCCCACCAAACCTGGCCCTGCGTCCCGGAGCGCGCCCCCGGTTCGGCTCCGGCGCGACCGGATCACCCGGACGGCGGCGGGCGAAGGCGAGGAAGTGGCGGGTCGCCGGGGTACGGGACCCAGTAGGGGTTCGGTACGGGACCCGGTACCGGGTTCGCCCCCGGGTACGGGACCCGGTACCGGCCCCGCCGCGACACCCCGCGACACAGCACCCCACGGAAGTGAGACCCGATGTCCCTCGACCACGCCGAAGCCCCCGTACTCGAAGCCCTCGCCGCCTACCACGACCGCGACGAGCTGGCCTTCACTCCGCCGGGCCACAAACAGGCACGCGGCGCCGACCCGGAAGTGCGCAAGGTCCTGGGCGACGCGGTCTTCCTCGGCGACGTCCTGGCCAGCGGCGGCCTCGACGAGCGGCGCACCCGGGGCCGGGTGCTGGAGCGCGCCGAGGAGCTGATGGCCGACGCCGTCCACGCCGACCACACCTTCTTCTCCACCTGCGGCAGCTCCCTCTCCGTCAAGGCGGCCATGCTGACCGTCGCCGCGCCGCACGAAAAGCTGCTGGTCAGCCGGGACGCCCACAAGTCCGTCGTCGCGGGCCTGATCCTCTGCGGCATCGAGCCGGTCTGGATCGACCCACAGTGGGACCGCACCCGCCACCTCGCCCACCCGCCGTCCCCCGAGGCGTACGAGAAGGCGTTCGCCGCGCACCCCGACGCCAAGGGCGCCCTCGTCACCAGCCCCACCCCGTACGGGGCCGCAGCCGACCTGCGGGCGCTCGCCGAGGTGTGCCACCGCCGCTCCCGCCCGCTGATCGTCGACGAGGCGTGGGGCGCCCACCTGCCCTTCCACCCCGACCTGCCGTCCTGGGCGATGGACGCCGGGGCCGACATCTGCGTCACCAGCATCCACAAGATGGGCAGCGGCCTCGAACAGGGCTCGGTCTTCCACCTCCAGGGCGACCTCGTCGACCCCGCCGCGCTCGCCCTGCGCGCCGACCTCCTCGGCACCACCAGCCCCTCCGTCCTCCTGTACGCGGGCATCGACGGCTGGCGGCGTCAGATGGTCCTGCACGGGGAACGCCTCATGACGCACGCCCTCGAAGTCGCCGCCACCGCACGGGAGTCCGTCGAGGCCATCGACGGCATGCACGTCAACGACGCCGCCGACTTCTGCGGCCAGGACGCCGCCGCCGACCTCGACCCGCTGCCCATGGTCATCGACCTCAGCGAACTCGGAGTCTCGGGCTACCGCGCCGCCGACTGGCTGCGCGAACACCACCACATCGACCTGCACCTCTTCGACCACCGCCGGATCAGCGCCCAGATCACGCACGCCGACGACGCCACCACCGTCGCCCGCCTCCTCGACGCGCTCCGCTCCCTCGCCGACCACCGCGACGAACTGACCGGGGGCGTACGGGTCGAGGTGCCCGCACCGGAAGACCTGCGGATGGGACAGGCGGTACTGCCCCGGGACGCCTTCTTCGCCCGCACCGAGGACGTCCCGCTCGCCGGAGCGGTGGGCCGCGTCGCTGCCGAGATGATGACGCCGTACCCGCCCGGGATCCCCGTCGTCCTCCCCGGCGAACGCCTCACCGAGCCCGTCCTCGCCTACCTCCGTACCGGTGTCGACGCGGGCATGAACGTCCCCGACGCGACGGACCCGGGCCTCGGCACCGTCCGGGTGGTCCGCGGCGAGGGGTGAGGAGAGGGCGAGGGATGAGGAGAAAGCGAGGGATGAGGAGAGGGCGAGGGATGCGGTGAAGCAGTACGGCCCGGGCCCGCCGGAGGTGCGCCGGAGGGCTCGGGCCGTACGGTATCGGTGCTCGGCCGGTCAGCACTGCATGGCCCACCTGTGTGAGTCCCCTCGGTCGTTGGCGTTCGCGTTGTGCGCGACCTCCTGCCCGGGGGCCAGGCAGATGGTGCGGTCGCCGCCGGTGGACGGCCACTGGATGGCGTCCTCGTAGACGACGACGTGGTCCTTGACGCCGGGGCCCGAGATCCCGTGGTTGGCCCATGAGGAGTCGTTGTCCGCGATCCACGCCTCCCACCACTCGTCGTCGCCGGAGGAGGAGAAGACCGTGCCGCGGAAGTCCGCGTCCGGCCAGACGCAGAAGGAGCCGCTGGCGCAGGGGGCGGCGGAGGCCGGGGCGGCGAGGACGCCGCCCGCGGCGAACAGGGCGGCGGTGAGGACGGTGACCAGACGTTTGGTGTGCTGCATGGACGTGCCTTTCTGGAGGTGGTGGGGGCTCAGGTACGGTTCCGAGCCGCCTCGGTGAGCAGGGTCCGGGCGCGGGCGAAGGCGTCCTCGCGGAGCCTCCGGTGGTCCTCGCGGAGCTTCCCGTCGGAGGTGCGGTCCGTGGTGGGCGGCGCGGGGCGCAGGTTGTTGACACGGGTCGAGACCAGGAACCAGCGCCGCTGATCGCCGTACAACCGGCGTTGGGCGGCGGCCAGACAGCCGTCGGAGTGCTGGCTGATCACCTGGCCGCTGGGCAGGGTGAGGGAGAGTTCGGCCCGGCCGGTCCCGAAGAGCGCGTCGGAGATCCGGCGGGCCCGGTCGGGCGGCGGAGGCGCGGTGCCGGGCCGGGGCGGGGTGAGGCCCTGGTCGGTGAGGCAACGGTCGGTGAGCAACTGCTGGGCGGCCTTCACGGTGTCGTCGGGACTCAGTCCCACCCGCTGGGCCGGTGTGCCGCAGCCGGTGACCAGTACGGTCAACAGGCATGCGGTGAAGGTCAGTCGGACCCGTCGTGACCTGGGCACGGCGGGCGGCTCAGCCTGCCTGGCAGGGGGAGTGGCCGGTGGGCTGCGCGGTCGCGGAGGGTACGGCGGCGACCAGGGCGGCGGACAAACGCATGTGGGCGGGCCCCCGAAATGTCGTGTGCGGTGAACGAAGCTGCGGTCGCAGGCTTCCACACGACGATCCCGGATACGCGGAAGATCACCCGTGACGGTGAGTAGTCGTATCGCAGGGGTCGCACACGTCACTTCTGCGGCGTCGGTGCTCCTGTCGGTGCCTTCGGGGGCCACGCGGTCGCCGCCACCGGCCAGATCAGGCTGTACACGAGCACCTTGCCCAGCGGGTTGAGCCAGATCAGCAGGGGCGCGCCCCGGTCGAGCCCGCCCACCGACAGCACCAGACCGGCGCTGATCGCGTACGCCAGCAAGAAGGTGAGCCAGGACGTCCAGGCGTCGACGACCGCCGCCCGCCCGTACGGCCGGGGCCGCTCCGGCAGGGCCGCCCTCCGGTACCGGTGCGCGAACGCGGTGCTGCTGCTGTGCGTACCGCTGATCGACGTCGTGCTGCTCGTGACGGATGGACTCGTGACGGATGGACGTGACCGGGACGCGTCATCCTTTCGGTGTACCGCTCGGCGGCGTGCCCCGTCCCGCGTCACCGCTCTCGCACGTCACCCCTAGGTCGCGTATCGGGTCGTGATCAATCTGTGGGATGTGCCTTCGTGGCACGGCTCGGTCCGATAGACCGGCTGACGTGACGCGAATACAACTGACCGACGTGGAGTGGGAGTTCATTGAGCCGTACCTGCCGATCGGCGAGTACGGCCCGTACCCCGAGCGGCTGCGGCAGCAGTTCGAGGGAGTGATCTGGCGGTTCAAGACGGGCGGGCAGTGGCGGGAGATGCCGACGGAGTTCGGCGCCTGGTCGACTGTCCACAATCGCTTCCGGCAGTGGCGCGACGCCGGGGTCTTCGAGGCCCTGCTGGAGGGCCTGATCGCGGAGGCCGCGAAGCGCGGTGAGGGGGACCTGTCCCTGGTGAGCATCGACTCCACCACCGTCCGGGCCCACCATGACGCGGCCGGGATGCACCTCGACGAGGATGTCGTCACCGCACTGGAGAAGGCCGCCGCAGAGGAGGAGAAGGCCAGGTCAAAGGGGGTGGCCTCGAAGGACAAAGCGGGCAGGAGGCCGAAAGGGATCCCGCGCGGGAAGAACGAAGACGCATCCGGCGTCGGCGCAGACTCCGGCTGAAGGCCGCCCTCCTCGGACGCTCCAGAGGCGGGCAGACCAGCAAGATCCACCTCGCTGCCGATCGCAAGTGCCGCCCACTGGCGTTCATCCTGACCGCGGGCCAGGCGGCGGACAGCCCGCAGTTCATCCCCGTCCTGAACAAGGTGCGGGTGCGCGGGCCCGTCGGCCGTCCCCGCACCCGGCCGGACGCGGTCGCCGGGGACAAGGCGTATTCGTCCCGCGGCAACCGTGCCCACCTGCGCAAACGCCGCATCAAGGCGGTCATTCCGGAGAAGAAGGACCAGGCCGCCAACCGGAAGAAGAAGGGCTCCGGAGGCGGCCGACCCGTCGGCCACGACGCCGACCTCTACAAGGAGCGGAACACCGTCGAGCGCGCGATCAACAGACTGAAGGCGTGGCGAGGCATCGCCACCCGCTACGACAAGACTCCCGAGAGCTACCTCGCCGGCCTCCACCTTCGCGCCTCGATGATCTGGATCAAGGACCTCACACGAACCACCCCTTGATCACAACCAAATACGCTCCCTAGTACGTCACCGTGATGCGCCGCTCGACGCCGTCCACGCGCACCTCGCCGCCGTAGGGGATCACGAGCTGCGGGTCCGTGTGGCCGAGGTCCACGTCGAAGACGGCGACCGTGTCCGGGGCGTACGCGGCGAGGGCGCGCAGTACCGCTTCGCGCTGGTCGGTCGCGTAACTCTCCTGCTCCTGGCGGGAGTTGCGACGGTCGAGCGACCAGGTCTTCGGGCGGCCCATCAGCAGGGCGGGGAAGCGGGCGAGCAGGCCGCGTTCGCCCATGTTGCGCAGGATCTGGAAGACGTGGTCGGCGGAGGGGAGTTCCTCGGAGGTCTCCAGGAAGAGGACGCCGCCCTCGTACGCGGCCGGGTCGTGCTCGATCTCGCGGTCGGCCATCAGCATCCAGGAGAGGACTTCGAGGCTGCCGCCCCAGGTCCGGCCCTCGACCACGCGCTCGGGACCGTGCCAGGTCCAGCCGCCGCCCGGCCGCATCGGCGGCTCGCTGTCGAAGGTGGCCGGGTCCGCCCAGTCGCCGTTGACGTCGCCGAAGTGGTCGGCGGGCGTGAGTTCGTACGGGCCGTGGGTGAAGAGGGCGGCGCGCAGCGAGTCGGCGGTGCGGGGGTTCATGGTGTGCGGGCGGCCGAGCTCGCACATGACGGAGGCGCCGTGGTAGGTGACGACTCCCAGGTTGCGGAGGGCGAGGAGGAGGTTCGTGTTGTCGCTGAAGCCGAAGAAGGGCTTCGGGTTGGCGCGGATCAACTCCCGGTCCAGCAGCGGCAGTACGGTGATCTGGTCGTCGCCGCCGATCGACGCCATCACCGCCTTGACCGTCGGGTCGGCGAACGCGGCGTGCAGGTCGTCGGCCCGTTCCCGGGGCGTCGAGCCCATCCTCCGGGTGGCGAGGTACTCTACCGGCTCCAGCCCGAACTCCTCGCGGAGGCGGTCCAGCCCGAGTTCGTAGGGGAGCGGGTAGAGACCGGGGAGGCCGGAGGACGGGGAGACGATCGCGATGCGGTCGCCGGGCGATGGCTTGGCCGGGTACGCAGGGGCGACGGGGTAGCTGCGGGGCGCAGAAGCGGTCATGGGCCGAGGATAGGAGCAGGCCGCTGACCTGGCCATCTCTTATTCCGGAGCCACGGCGTCCTGCGGGTACCAGCGGAGTTCCACGGTGTTGCCGTCCGGGTCCTGGACGTAGACGGAGGTGGCGTTGCCCCGTGCGCCGAAGCGGCCGACGGGACCTTCGAGGACGGTGAAGACCCCGGACGCGATGACCTCCTCCCAGTCCAGCGGTTCCACGGTGAGGCAGATGTGGTCGACGTTGGACTTTCCCCGGGGACGGCTGAACAGGTCGATGATGGTGTCGCCGGTGACCCTGACCGACGGGAACGGCACCTCGCCCGCTCGCCACTGTTCGACGCGTACCGGTTCCAGACCGAGGATCCCGGTGTAGAAGGCCAGGGACCGCTCGACATCCTCGACGTTGAGGACGAGGTGGTCGAATGCCTTCACGCGCAGCAGGCTGTTGTTCATGGGGTTTCCTTCGGTGAGGAGTCCGGGTGGGTGCTGTTAACGATCCTCCGGGGAGAGTCCGCCATCAAGGCAGGATCGGCATACGATCGTTGAGCCAGATTCAACGAATGCCCGATTCGACGGATGGGGGATCATGCTGGAGCGGGTGGAGGTCGAGACGTTCCTGACGCTTGCCGAGGAACTGCACTTCGGCCGCACCGCCGAGCGGTTGTGCGTCACGACCGGGCGGGTCAGTCAGGTGATCAAGAAGCTTGAGCGGCGGGTCGGCGGCTCGCTGTTCGAGCGGACCAGCAGAACGGTTCGACTCACGAAGACCGGGCGGCAGTTGGCCGACGACCTGGTCCCCTTGGTCGCCGGAATGGAGGAGGCGCTGCGAAGGGCCACCGAGGCCAGCCGTGGTGTCAGCGGACAGTTGCGGGTCGCGTTCCTTGGCGAGTGGACGGCACCCCCACTGCTGAAGGTGGTGGGCTTGTTCAGCGAGCGTCACCCCGACTGCGAGGTCGAGGTGCGGGAGGTCCAGCTGTCCAACTCCCGGGCGAGCCTGCTGGACGGCTCGATCGACGTGCTCGTCGCCTCGTACCCGTTCGACGGAATGGCCTGTGGGCCGGTGCTGCTGACCGAGAGGCGCGTGCTCGCCGTCGCGGCCGGGCATCCGCTCGCGGGCGAGGAGTCGGTGTCCCTCGAAGTGCTCGCGGAACACCCCGTGGTGCAGTACCCGGAGGTGACTTCGGTGAGGTTCAAGCGGGATCGCACGCCGGACCACACCCCTTCGGGCAGGCCGATTCCGAAAGGGCCGTCCGGCGGGTCCTTCTCCGAGATGCTCACGCTGGTCGCGCTGGGCAAGGGCGTTCTGCCGGTCGGAGAACACTCCCGGCGCTACTACCCCCGGCCGGACGTGGCCTATGTGCCCCTGCACGACGCGGGACCGATCGAGCGGGGGCCGGTCTGGCTGGAGGGGAACGACACGCAGAGCGTCCGCGCTTTCGTACGGGCCGCGGCGGACATCGCCGCGACGTCACAGCCCGCCTGAACGGGCGGCGGCACTCAGGCCCCCGTCAGGCCCGGCATCACGTCAGGCCCGGCATCACGTCAGCCCGCCTTCCCGGCGGTTCCGGCGTTCGTCGGCGCGGCGCTGCCGAGCGCGTACCGGGGGCACGCGCTGACCACCCCGTGATGCTGCTGACGGTAAGTCAAGCGGGCTTTTCCATAACCCTGGTGGCGTGACACCACCCCGCTGCACCCGCATGCCCGCCCGTACGTGTGGTGTGCGGAGGCCGGGAGGCATGCCGGGCGGCGGGCCGGGAACCGGTGACTGCGTGCCCGTGCCGTGGACACCGGTCCGCAGGGCTCGAACGCTTCCGCCGCCCACCCGGTGCGGTGCAGCGAGATCTGGAGGGCCGCGTAGTGCGCAGTGTGGGAGTGGAGGAGGAGCTCCTCCTCGTCGATCCCGAGTCGGGCGAATCCCGGGCGGTGTCCTCGGCCGTGTTGGCCGTACCGGCCGAAGACCCGGCGGAGGAGGGCGTGTTCGAGAAGGAACTCCACGGCGAACAGCTGGAGTTCGCGACCCGTCCCCGATTCTCGATGGCCGACCTGGGTGCGGAGATCAGGCGCTGGCGCGAGGAGGCCGGGCGGCGCGCGGAGGAGGTGGGAGCCGCAGCCGTGGCCCTCGCCACTTCCCCGCTCACCGTCAGCCCGTCCCTCAACTCCGGTGAACGCCACCGCTGGATCGAGAAGCAGTTCGGCATGCCGGTGCAGGAGCAACTGACCTGCGGCTGCCACGTCCACGTCTCGGTGGAGTCCGACGAGGAGGGTGTGCAGGTCCTCGACCGCATCCGGCCCTGGCTGCCCGTCCTCACCGCGATGAGCGCCAACTCACCCTTCTGGCAAGGCTCCGACACCGGCTACAGCAGTTACCGCAACCGCGTCTGGGGCCGCTGGCCTTCCGCGGGCCCCGTCGAAGTCTTCGGCTCCGCCGAGGGCTACCACCGCCAGGTGGCGGACCTCCTGGAGACCGGAGTCCTGAAGGACGAGGGCATGGTCTACTTCGACGCCCGCCTCTCCCACAACTACCCCACCGTGGAGATCCGGGTGGCGGACGTCTGCCTCGACGCCTCCACGACCGTCCTCCTCGCCACCCTGGCACGCGGCCTGGTCGAAACGGCCGCCCGCGCCCACCGAGCGGGCGAACCACCCGCCCCGCACGGCGTCGCCGCCCTGCGACTCGCCCAGTGGCGCGCCGCCCGCTCGGGACTCACCGACCGCCTGGTCCACCCCGAGACCCTGCACCCGGAGCCCGCCGCCGACGTCGTGAACGCCCTGCTCGCCCATGTGGGCCCGGCGCTGGAGGACGCCGGTGACGCCGAGGACGCCCGTAGCGCCGCGTCCCAACTGCTGAAGACCGGAACGGGCGCGGAGGTGCAGCGTGCCCTCCTGAAGGAGACGGGCAGCCTGCGCCGCACGGTCGCGGAATGCGTACGGCGCAGCGCTCCGTGACGGCACGCACTTCGGCCGGAGTGCACCTCTTCCCGCGAACGCCTCCTTCGGCGAACACCTATTTCGGCGAAGGAGGCGGCGAGGGCCACGACGTGACCTCCTCGTCGGTCAGAGCGGTGAGATCGACCTGTCCCCGCTTGCCGATGTCAACGCGGTAGGTCGTCCACCAGTGCTTGTGCCTGACGTAGCAGCGGTACGTGGTGCGGGTGCCGGGTGCGAGCAGCATCAGTTCGGGAATCCCCGGATCGCACGCCGCCTGACTGTTCTCATGGACCTCGGTGAGCTGGCGGAACGCCTTCCGGTAGACGGCATTCCGCAGCACCGGCGCCTTCTTCGGGCGGACGTCCTGCTGCCAGGTGGTCTCCACCATCGTGTGATCGACGCGGGACGCTCGCAGGTCCGAGATGACGACGGTGTAGCGGGCGGTCAGTGCCTCGCGCCCCACGGGGGCCAGCTCGCGCGCGGTGCACTCGAAGGGGGACGAGCCGAGTGTGGCCTTGCCACAGTCGATCACCACTTCGGCGGTCGGACGGCCGAGCATCGGCAGGAAGCCGTCGCGGATCTCGGACCTCACCCTGTCCATGCCCTCCGAGCCCTTCGGCTCCTTCGCGTCCTCCGGCTCCTTCCGGCGGGGCGGCAGCCCGTCGTCAAAGGGGATGCGGTCCGTCAGCTTCACCACGGGGACGTCCCCGTACGGTGCCGCCCGCTGCTGGTCGACCATCGCGCGGAAGCCCCAGACGACGAGGGCGACGGCCCCGGCCACCACCAGGAGGCCGAAGGCCATGAGGGCGACGAGCCCGAAGGTCTCGCTCCCCTTCTGCCGATGAGGGGTGCCCCGCCGTGGCGGGGGCAGGCTGCCGCCCGGTGTGGGTGCTGTCACGTGTGCTCCGCTCCGCCGTGACCGGGGGCCGTGAGCCCCGGCCGTCGTGCTCGTGATCGTTCTGGTGCCGTACGGAGCACGAGTGTGGCGCACGGGTCGGTTCCGCCAGCGCCGTTTCGCTGCCCCCTCCACCCGTCCGTGCCCTCCCGGCGACGCATAGGGGCCCTGACGTTCGGGGTTCGTACGTCGAGGCGATGGGGGCCCTGATAGACATCGGGAACAGCCGTCCCGTCAGCCCCCTCAACAGGAGACATTCGTGACCGTGCTCTTCCCCGCCCTGGAACCGGCAGCACTGGCGGAGGCGGGCCACGCGCCCGCCCTCCAGTTCGGTGACCGTTCGCTGGACTACGCCTCGCTCAGGTCAGCCGCCGAGGCCACCGCCGTACGGATCGCCGGGGCCCGGCGCGTCGCGCTCTGGGCCACGCCCACCCTGGAGTCCGCCGTCGGCGCCGTCGCCGCGCTCCTCGCCGGAGTGCCCCTCGTCCCGCTCAACCCGAACAGCGGCTCCCGCGAACTCGCCCACGTCGTCACCGACAGCGCGCCCCAACTCGTCCTCGCCGCCCCCGGCGACACCCTCCCCGAGGCGCTGGCCGGGCTCCCCGTCGTACATCCGATGACGGAGACGGCAGCAGCGGGTCCGACCCCGGACCTGCCCGGCGAGCCCGAGGGCGACGCGCCCGCCCTCGTCGTCTACACCTCCGGCACCACCGGGCCTCCGAAGGGCGCGATCCTGCCCCGACGCGCGATCGGCACCACCCTGGACGCGCTCGCCGACGCCTGGCAGTGGACGGATGAGGACGTGCTCGTGCACGGGCTGCCGCTGTTCCACGTGCACGGGCTGGTGCTCGGGGTGCTGGGGCCGCTGCGTCGCGGGGGAAGCCTGCGGCACCTCGGGCGGTTCAGCCCCGAGGCCGCCGGTACGGAGCTGGCGAAGGGCGCGACCATGCTCTTCGGCGTGCCGACCATGTACCACCGCATCGCCCGGGCACTCCCCGGCGACCCGGACCTGCGCGCCGCCCTCTCCGGGGCCCGCCTCCTCGTCTCCGGGTCGGCCGCGCTCTCCCGCCGTGACCACGAGGCGATCACCTCCGCCACCGGACAGCAGGTCGTCGAGCGGTACGGAATGACCGAGACCCTGATGAACACGAGCGTCCGGCCGGGCGGCCCGCCGCAGCCCGGCAGCGTCGGCACCCCTCTCCGCGGCGTCGAACTGCGGCTCGTGGACGAGGAGGGGCGGCCCGTCGACGTGCGCGACGGGGAGACGCTCGGGGAGATCCAGGTGAAGGGTCCGCAGCTGTTCACCGAGTACCTGGGCAGGCCGGAGGCCACGGCGGCGGCCTTCGACGGCGACTGGTTCCGTACCGGCGACATGGCCACGCTCGACGCGGACGGGTCCGTGCGCATCGTGGGCCGCAAGTCCACCGACCTGATCAAGAGCGGTGGCTACAAGATCGGCGCGGGGGAGATCGAGAACGTGCTCCTTGAGCATCCCGCCGTCGCCGACGCGGCCGTCACCGGGGAGCCGGACGCCGACCTCGGCGAGATCGTCGTGGCGTGGATCGTGGCCGCGGACCCGGCCGCCCCGCCGACGCGGCAGGAGCTCGCGGACCACGTCGCGGGGCAGCTCGCCGCGTACAAGAGGCCCCGGGCCGTACGCATCCTGGAAGCGCTGCCGCGCAACGACATGGGGAAGGTCATGAAGCGGGCGCTGCCCACCGGGGCGGGTACTGCGTGACCGATCCGACCGCCTTGATCGTCGCGGGCCGACGGTGCACACTCAGGGACCGGGTCGTAAGTTACTGAGGGGGCATCAGATGGCGTTGGGTGCAGGCGAATTGGGCGTGCATGGGGGAGAAGAGGATGGTTCGTCCCGGCCGGGCATCGGTCGGCGCCGCTTCCTCGGGTACGTCCTCGCCGCACCCACCCTCGCGGTCGCCGCGGAACTGGGGGCGGGCACCGGACCGGCGGTCGCGGCCTCGGCCGAGGCAGGGGCAGGAGCAGGGGCAGGAGTAGGCGCCAAGGCGGTTCCCTCCCTCGACATCACCGACATCCTCGACCTCAACGACCTGCTGACCGTCGCCTCGCTCCCCACGGCGAACCGCATCACGATCGTGGTCAACACGGACGGCACGGTCTCCTTCGCGCTCCCGCGCGCCGAGGTCGGGCAGGGCATCACCACCTCGACGGCGATGCTGATCGCCGAGGAGATGGACGTACCGCTGGAGAAGGTGAAGGTCACGCTGGCCGACGCCCGGCCCGAGCTGCTGTTCAACCAGTTCACCGGTGCCTCGAACACGACGATCTCGACCTTCACCCCGGTCCGGGTGGCCGCCGCCGTCGCCCGTGGACGGCTGCTGGAAGCGGCGGCGGTCGCGCTCGGCGCGGCGGTCGGTGAGCTGACCCTCAAGGCCGGGGTCGTCACCGGGCCGCTCGGCAGGACCATCGGGATCGGCGCGCTCGCCGAGAAGGCCGCGAGCGGCGAGGACCGCAAGGTGGCCGTGACGCTGAAGGAGCGCGGCGAATTCAGCGTCATCGGTACGCCGCGGAGCCGGATCGACGCGCTCGAAGCGGTCACCGGGCGCAAGAAGTTCGCCATGGACCTCCAGGTTCCGGACGCCCTGCCGACCATGGTGTGCCGCCCGCCGACGCTCAACGGCAAGCCGGGTGCCGTGGCCAACCTCGACGCCGTACGCGCCCTGCCCGGTGTGACGGATGTGGCTGTCGTGTCGACGGGTGTCGCCGTACGGGCCAGGACCTTCGGCCAGTGCATCGACGCCGTACGCGCACTGAAGGTGTCGTGGAAGCCCGGCACCGCCGAGGGCAAGTCCGACGAGACCGTGCGCAAGGAACTGAAGGACGCCGAGATCTGGCTCGGGCTGCCCGCCGTGACCCCGACCGTGGAGGCCACCTTCACCTTCCACTTCCGCAGCAACAGCGCCCTGGAGACCAACTGCGCCATCGCCGACGTACGCCCCGACCGGGCCGAGATCTGGTCCGGGCTCAAGTCGCCGATCGTCGCGCAGCAGGCCATCGCGAAACGGATCGGGCTGCCGCGCGACAAGGTCACCGTGCACGTCACGGAGAGCGGCGGCTCCTTCGGGCGCAGGCTGTTCTTCGACGCGGCGCTCGAAGCGGCCGAGATATCCAAGGAGTTCGGCAAGCCGGTCAAGCTGATGTGGCACCGGGCCGACGACTCCCGGCAGGGCCGCGCGCACCCGATGGCCACCTCGCGCGTGCGCGCCGCGTACCTGGGCAACTCCGTACTCGGCTACAAGCAGCGGCACACCAGCGTGGCCACCGACCTCGGGCACGGGCTCGGCGAGGTGATCACCGCGTTCGCCGCGAAGCTGCCGGTCGGCGACATCGGGTTCTCCGAGACCTTCTTCCAGCTGTCGCAGTCGATGCCGTACCAGTTCGGCGTGTACAGCAGGCTGCTCGCGGAGACCGACAAGGGCTTCAACACCGGGAGCATGAGAGGGGTTTACTCGCCCGACGTGGTGTGCGCCCGGGAGCTGATCGTGGACGCGCTCGCCTCGAAGATGGGCAAGGACCCGCTGCGGTTCCGCCGCGACTTCCTGCGCGACGAGCGCGTCCGTGCGGTGCTCGACAAGGCCGCCGAAGTGGGGGAGTGGGGGCGCGAGATGCCCGAGGGCACCGCGCAGGGCATCGCACTGCACAACGAGTACCACTCGGTGTGCGCGGTGCTCGTCGAGCTGGACTGCCGCCCCGAGACCGTCGGCCGTCCGGTACGGGACGGAGTGGCCGGGCCGCGCGTCACCAAGGTCGTCTGCGCGGTCGACGCGGGCCTCGCCGTCAACCCGCGCGGACTGGAGGCCCAGATGATGGGCGGGATCATGGACGGCATCGCCCAGACCCTGACGGCGTCGCTGCACCTGCGCGACGGGCACTTCCTCGAAGCGAGCTGGGACAACTACTTCTACACCCGGCAGTGGAACACCCCGCCCGAGTTCAAGGTCGTCGTGATGCCTCCGACGAGTGAAAAGCCCGGCGGGGCAGGAGAGTTGGCCGTCGCCGCGTCGGCGGCTGCGGTCGCCTGCGCGTACGGGCGGGCCACCGGCAGCATGCCGACGGTCTTCCCGATCAACCACGGCACCCTGTCCTTCGAGCCGAAGCCGACGGTGCCGCCCGTGCCCGCGTCCCCGACGGACGGGCTGAACCATGTCCTCTGAGTCACGTCCGCTCTGCGCATCGCCTGTTGTCTTCGCACTGTCTGCTGAAAGAAGTGAGCCCCGTGCCTGAACACACCTTCCGCGTCAACGGCGAGCAGGTCACTGTCGATGCGGCCGACGACGAACGCCTGCTGTGGGTGCTGCGCGACCTCCTCGGCATCACGGGCCCCAAGTACGGCTGCGGCATCAACGTCTGCAAGGCGTGTACGAGTCACCTCAACGGCAAGGCCGCCAACCCCTGCGCGATCCCCGTCAAGGCCCTGCGCCCCACCGACGAGGTCACCACCATCGAGGGCCTCCCCGACACCGTCGGCGCGGACCTCCACCCCATGCAGGAGGCATGGCTCGACCAGGACGTCGCTCAGTGCGGCTACTGCCAGCCGGGCCAGATCATGGCCGCCGTCGCCCTGGTCCGCCGGGTCCGGGAGGAGGGCCGCGAGATCTCGGAGGCGGACCTGGACGGCATCCGCAACATCTGCCGCTGCGGTACGTACGTCCGTATCCGCGAGGCCATCAAGGCGGGTGCGCAACGGATGTGACGGGCTGTCAGGCGGGCGTGGTGACCGGATCGCCGTACATCCGCGCCAGCTCCCCCGCCAGCTCGGCCAGTCGCGCACGGGCCTCCGGCGGTTCCAGGATCTCGACGCGCGCTCCGAGACCGGCCAGCTGCGAGGCGACGACCCCGGGCGTCGGCCCGTCGACCTCGATCTCGTGGCGGCCGTCCGCGCCTTTCCCGGTGGTCCGCAACCGTGCGCCCATGAGGCGTTCCAGGGTGGGCAGCGCGCTGGGTTCGGCGAGCGCGCGCACCGTCGCCGCGTGCATCCGGTCCTCCATGGCTCCGGCCAGCGACCGCCAGGCCGTGGCGAGGTCGAAGCCCTCCGGCCGTACGACGAGGTCGCCGGTCGGCTCGACGGAGACGACCCGGCTGAGCCGGAAGGTCCGCAGGCCGTCCGCCGTGCCGGCCACCAGGTAGTCGGTGCCCGCCTTGGAGGCCAGGCCCAGCGGATGGACCGTGCGCTCCGACGCGGGCTTGCCGGGACTCGCGTACCCCAGCCGGACCTGGGTGCCGTCCACCACGGCCCGCTGGAGCGCGGCCAGCGTGGGCCCGTCGGTGGTGACGGCGGTGCGTGCCCAGTCGGTGGCGTCGAGCACGTTGGCCTGCGCGGCGGCCTCGGCGGCCGACCGCAGGGGCGCGGGTAGCGCCCGCACCAACTTCCGCAGCGCCGTGCGGAGTTCGGGTGACGTCGCGGCAGGGCCCGCGAGCAGGAACAGGGGCCGGATCTCCTCTGCGGTGAGCCCGCTGAGATCCGTACGGGCCCCGCCGACCAGGGACCAGCCACCGCCCCGGCCGCGCGTGGAGTAGACGGGGACCCCGGCGGTGGCCAGGGCCTCCAGATCCCGGCGGGCGGTGCGCTCGGACACTTCGAGCTCCGCCGCCACCTCGGCCACGGTGACGCGCGGCCGGGTCTGGAGGAACAGCAGGGTCGCCACCAGCCGGTCGGCCCTCATCGTCGGCCCGCCTTCATGCCGTGTTCGCCTTCGGTCGGCGCGCGTGGTCTCTCATAGGGGCCATTCTTCCCGGCAAACTGGCCAGGAGATGGCCACTTCTCCGCCAAGAATGTCCTCATGACCGAACACGAGAACGCTCAGCAGCCCGCCTCCGCCGCCGACCCCCGCGAGACCCTGTGGAAGGCCGTCGCCCTGGCCGGACAGACCCTGGCCGCCGTACGCCCCGACCAGTTCGACGCGCCGACCCCCTGTGACGACTACACCGTCGGGAAGCTCTCCCGGCACCTCCTCGCCGTCCTGCGCCGGATCACGCTCGCGGGCAACGGCGGCGACGTCATGTCCGTACCCCCCGTCGTCGAGGACATCGCGGACGACGGGGTCGCGAAGGTCTGGGAGGAGGCCGTCCGTGAGGCCCGGGCCGCCTGGGCGGACCCGGCGATACTCGGGCGCTCGCTGACTCTGCCGTTCGGCACCCTTCCCGGAGCGGCGGCGCTGGTGGTCTGGAGCGGTGAATTCACCGTCCACACCTGGGACCTGGCGACCGCTACCGGCCAGCACCCGGCGTGGGACCCCGAGGTCGTGGCCCTCAGCGCGAAGGCCATCCAGCGCGGTCTGCCCGCCGAGCCGAGGGGCGGCCCTGTGCCGTTCGGCCCGGTGGTGGAGGTTCCCGCGGACGCCCCGGACATCGAGAAGCTGGTGGCGTGGACCGGCCGTAAGCCGTAACCGGGCGGGCCCCGTCAGGAACGGCCGCCCGGTTCCGGGGGCGCGGCCCCGGTCGGGTTCGGCGTCGTCCCGTACGACGCGGCCATCCGCGCCCCGTACTGGGGTTCGCACTCCGAGCTGAACGAGGTGCTCGACCTGGCCCGCTCCGGGGCGATCGACGTACACGTCGAGGCGTACGCGCCGGACGAGGCCCCGCCCCGCCATGTGGGTCGAGGTTCAGCCGAGTTCACAGTGCGCGGGTCGCGTCGTTGTCGGACTGCACCAAAAGCTCCGCCCATCGTGGTCCGCCAGGCCAAACCGCGCCTCCCCCGCCCCGCCTATCATCAACGGCACCTTTCCTCGGAGGAGTTGCCAGTGAGCGCAGATCTGCACGGCCACGCGGTGGTCGCCGACACCCACAACGACCTGCTCATGTCCGTGGTGGAGCGGCCCCCGCACCGCTGGGCGGAGTTCTTCCGCGAGCGCTGGCTCCCCCAACTCCAGGAAGGCGGCGTGAACATACAGGTCCTCCCCGTCTTCGTGGACGACCAGTTCCGCCCCGAGGTAGCCCTGCGCCGCACCCTGCGCATGATCGAGGCCGCGCACGCCCTCGCCGAGGGCAACCCCGACCACGTACGGCTCTGTCTGGACGGCGACGACATCGACGCCGCCCTCGCCGAGGACCGCATCGCCCTCGTCCTCGCCCTGGAGAGCGCACCGGGGGTCGACGCCGACGTGGAACTCTTCCGTACGCTCCACCGCCTCGGCGTACGCGTAGCCTCCATCGCCCACTGGGGCCGCACCCCGCTCGCCGACGGCAGCGGCGAGGACGCCACCGGCAGCAGGCTGACGGCCGCCGGGGTGGAGGCCCTGCGCGAACTGGAGCGCCTGGGCGTCGTCTTCGACATCTCCCACCTCGGTGCGAGCTGCGTCGCCCACGTCCTCGAACTCGCCACCCGCCCCCTCCTCGCCTCCCACTCGGGCGTCCGCGCCCTGTGCGACCACCACCGCAACCTCACCGACGACCAGATCCGGGGCGTCGCCGCGACCGGCGGCGTGGTCTGCGTCAACTTCGTCCCGCACTTCCTCTCCGCCGACCCCGAGCAGCAGACCATCGAGCGGATCGTCGACCACATCGAGTACGTCATCGACCTGGTCGGCATCGATCACGTGGGCATCGGCCCGGACTTCCTGCGCGAGGTCATCGCCGACGTCGTACCGCCCTGCTGCGACAGCGACGCCACGGGCGTCCCCCTGGACGCCTCCCTCCCCGGACTCGACGGGCCCGCCGAACTCCCCTACCTGACGGCGATGTTGCTGAAGCGGGGCCTGCCGGAGGACCACATCCGCGCGGTTCTGGGCGGCAACGTCCACCGCCTGTTCCGGGCGGAGCTGGGCCGGGGCCGCTGAGCCGCCCCGGCGCGCGACACGAAGCGGAGCCACCGGTCAGGGGGCTCCGCTTCCGTTCAACCCACCAGCCCTTCGCCCCCCTCGGTGGCCTGGACGACCGCGTACTGCGGGCACGGGGCGGCGAAGCACTGCTTGGGGGCCGGGACGCAGACGTGGCCCGGAGGCGTTTCGACGCCGTCGCACGGGCCCACGCCGAAGGCCCCGGACGCCGGAGGTGAGGCGTGTGCCGGGCCTGCCGCCGTGAACAGGGCCGGGGCGAGGAGCAGCGGCAGTACGGCGGCGATACGGGCGAGGGCAAGGGCGACGGGCGTTCGCGGGAAGGTCATGAACCCCAGCCAAGCACCCGTGGTGCGGCGGCGGGGCGCACACGGCCGTCGCGTCACTCGAAGGAGCCTCCGCCGGGCGGGAACGGGGCCCTCTCGTGATGGACACCCGGTGCGTCGGCGCGCGCATGGGGATACTGCCCGCAATCGTCCACCGCGGTACTGATCTTGACCGGCGAACTCGACCACCACACCGCGTCCGAACTCACCGACACCCTGCGGCACACGCCCTTCCACCGGAAATGGGCGGGCACGAGCGACCAAGACCGTGCCAAGGTTTCCGGCATGACCACTGACGATACGGATCGCGCACAGAGCTTCGGCGCCGTCGCGGACGCGTACGAACGGTTCAGGCCGGGGTACCCCACGGAGCTGTTCGACCTGGTGACGGCCTACGCGGGACGGCCGGTCCGCACCGCTCTGGAGATCGGCGCGGGCACGGGCAAGGCGACCCGGCTGTTCGCGCGGCACGGCGTCGCGGTCACCGCGACCGAGCCCGACGCCCAGATGCTCGCCGAGCTGCGCAAGCACGTACCGGCGGACGTCAGGACGGTGCACGCCGCCTTCGAGGACGTACGGACCGACACACGGTACGACCTCGTCTACGCGGCGGCGGCGCTGCACTGGACGAGCCCGAAGGGGCGGTGGTCACGCATGGCCGCACTCCTGGAGCCGGGCGGTGTGTTCGCGTCCTTCGGGAGTCCGGTCAACCTCGCCGATCCGGCCGTCGACGAAGCCGTACGCGCGGCGCAGGCCCCGTACCTGGCGAGTTCGGAGATTCGGATGCCGGGCGGGTCCCCGTCGGGATCCGGCATGCAGTGGCCGGGGACGGAGCTCCAGGAGTCGGAGTGGTTCACCGAGGTGCGCCAGACGGTGATCGAGCGCCGCCCGACGATGAGCGCCGCCGCGTACCTGGGCCACCTCTCGACGGTCTCGGCCTACCTCGTCCTGCCCGACCAGGACCGGGAGCAGGTGTTCCGCCGGATCGCGAGCGTCCTGCCCGCCACCGTCGCCGTCGACGCCGACCTCACCGTCCACCTCGCACGCCGGTCCACCCGGCCCGTTCCCGAGGACCACCGTTGTTAGCCTCGAAGGTCGACTGCGGGGACGGCGAGCTGTCCTTCAACACCTTGGTGGGCCGGGTGAAGGAGGAGGACCTGCGCCGCGACGGTTCGGGTGGACGATGCCCGGGGAGGAGCGGGTCGCCGTGATCGTGCGGCCGCTCAAGGTGCGGCACAGCGTGGGCGTGGAACGGTTCCGTCCGGGTGGGCCCGTGCCCGCGCCCTGACCCCACCCCCCGATGGATCACCGCCGTTCTGGCGCCCCGTCACCGTCTCCCGTACGGGCGGCGGTGACCAGGCCCGATTCGTACGCGGCGATGACCGCCTGGGCGCGGTCGCGGACGGCCAGCTTGTCGAAGATGCTGGTGATGTAGTTCTTGACGGTGGACAGGCTGAGGTCCAGGGCGCGGGAGATCTCCGTGTTGTCCAGACCGGTGGCCATCAGGTGCCACACCTCGACCTCGCGGGGCGTGAGTTCGGTTCTTCCGGTGAGGGGCGGCGGCGTGCTGCGGGGATGGCGTACGTACGTGGAGATCAGCCGCGTGAGCAGACGCGGCGCGACGACCGCCTCGCCCGTGTGGACGGTGCGGATGGCCGAGGCCAGGTCCTCCGGGGAGCTGTCCTTGGGCAGGAACCCGTAGGCCCCGGCGCGCAGCGCCCCCACCACGTACTCGTCCATGTCGAAGGTGCTGAGCGCCAGGACACGGCAGCCGGGTACGGTCGCGGCGAGCTGTTCGGTCGCGCCGACCCCGTCGAGTACGGGCATCCGGATGTCCATGACCACGACGTCGGGCCCCAGTTCGCGGGCGAGCGCGACGGCCCGCGCGCCGTCCTCGGCCTCGCCCACCACCTCGAACGCCGGGTCGGGGGAGAGGATCAGCGAGAGACCTCGGCGGACCAGCGGCTGGTCGTCCACGATCAGGACCTTGATGGGGCGCGAGGGTCCGGCCGGAGGCCCACCCGGGGATGCGGCGGGGGATGCGGCCAGGGGGTCGGTCATCGGGGGCCTGCCTTCTCGTGCGGGGTGAACGGGTCAGTCGGTCAGGGGGAGTTCGGCGACCACGGCGAACCCCCCGGCGGCCCGCGGGCCCGCCGTGAGGGTGCCGCCGTGCAGGGCGACGCGCTCGCGCATCCCGACCAGGCCGTAGCCGCCCCGGTGCGGCGCGGGCGCGTCCTCGTGCGCGGGCGTGCCCCGGCCGTCGTCCCGTACCTCCACGGCGATCTTCTCCCGGTCGTACGTCAGCCGTACGGACGCCTGCGAAGCCCCCGCGTGCTTACGGGTGTTGGTGAGGGCCTCCTGCACCACCCGGAACACCGTCAGGCCGACGGTCGGCGGCAGCGGACGGGGCGGCCCTTCGACGGCGAACGTGGTCGGGAGCCCCGCGTTCCGGGACTCGGTGACCAGCCGGTCGAGGTCGTCGACGCCGGGCTGCGGCAGCGAAGGCCCGGTCTCCGGCTCGTCGTCGGCCCGTAGTACGTCGAGGAGCTGGCGCATCTCGCGCAGCGCGAGCCGCCCCGAGGACTCCAGGGTGACCAGGGCGTCCCTGGCCACGTCGGGCCGGGCGAGATTGGCGCGCGCACCGCCCGCCATCAGCTGCATGGTGGTGATGTGGTGGGCCACGATGTCGTGCAACTCCCGTGCGATGCGGCGTCGTTCCTCGGCCACGGCCCGGTCGGCGAGGAGCTGCCGGTTGGCCGCCACCTCCCGTTGCCAGCGGTTCACCACCAGTGCGGTGCCGACGACGATCAGGGTGGTCAGGGGCGGGGAGACGGCGTGCTGCCACGGCGGCAGCCGCCCGCCGCTCTGGCTGAGCAGCGTCACCGCCACCGTCGCGAGGGCCGCGAGCGCCGTGACGCGGCCGGGGCGGGCCCGGGCGACCGAGTACAGCGCGACCACCAGGACGGCACCGAAGTGGTGGGGCAGCGGGACGGTCACGGCGGCCGTCGCGTCGAGCGCCAGCACGGCGGCGAACGCGGCGACCGGGTGGCGGCGGCGGGCCAGCAGCGGCAGCGCCCCGACGGCGACGAGCAGGAACCCGGCCGCGTTCACGTCGTGGGTGGTGCCGGGGTCGTCGAAGAACACGTAACTGAGCAGGTTCATGACGCAGGCCCCGCCGGTCACGAGGGCGTCGTTGCGGGTCCAGGGCGGTTCGGCGTCCTGGACCCGGTCCTTGTCCTGAACCTGGTCCGTGTCCGTGTCCGTGTCCCGGACCTGGTCCTCGTTCTCGACCTGGACCTGGACCTGGTCCTCGTTCTCGACCTGGTCTTCGCCCCGGTTCCTGGCCATGTCCGTACTCCCTGCGTCCGGCCTCTCGGCTCCCGGGCCCCCGGCACAGGGTTGCACAGCACGAGCCGCCACGAACCTCCGGTCCCCAGGCCCCTGACCTGGACCAGGACCACGGTCCTGGTCCAGGTCGGGGGCAGGCCCCAGGGCCCCGTACCGGATCGTCCGCCGTCACGACGATCACGGGCCGCCCGGCTGATGGTCTGGAGACAGGCCGGGAACCCCCGTCCGCCGACCGCCCGCGAGCCCGTCCGCCGGAGGACCTCTTGATCCGCGCCCTGACCGGATACTCCACCCGTAACCCCTGGAAGGTCATCGTCCTGTGGGTGCTGCTCGGGGTCGCACTGAGCGCCCTGACCCCGACCCTGATGTCCCGCGTCACCCAGCACCAGACCGGGGACTTCCTTCCGCGTACGTACGACTCGGCGGCGGCGCTGCACCTCGCGCAGGAGAAGTTCGGGGAGAACCCCGACGCCACCACCGTGACCGTGCTCGTCGCCCGCGAGGACGGCAAGGCCCTCGGGGTGGCCGACCACGAGCGGATCGCGGCCGAGTCGGCGAAGCTGGGCCAGCGCCGGGTGATCATGCCCGTCGAGGACGACGTCCCCAGGTTCCTGGTCCCCGACCGCTCCCAGACGCCCGCCGTCGCCCCGGCGATGACCGCGCCCGACCGGAGCTTCCAGCTGCTGTCCGCCCAGCTCATGGGCAGCCCTTCGGACACCGGCGTGCAGGGCGTCTACCGCACCTTCCGCGACGACGCCCGGACGCGGTTCGCCGAGGCGGGGATGCGCACCGGATTCACCGGCAGCCTCGCCGAGGTCGTCGACACCACCGACGAGCACGAGGTCGCCACGACCGTCGGCGGAATCCTCGTCACGGTGCTCATCGTCCTGCTGAACGTCCTGGCCTTCCGCAGCGCGCTGGCCGCCCTGCTGCCGCTGCTCGCGGTCGCCATGATCGGAGGCGTCGCGGCGGGCGCCGTCGCAGGGACCGCGCTGCTCTCGGGGCGCAAACTCGACGCGGGCACCCCGGGACTGATCAACGTCGTCCTGCTCGGCATCGGCATCGACTACCTCCTCTTCCTGCTGTTCCGCTTCCGCGAGCACCTGCGCGAGCGGCCCGGGCAGTCACCCCGCGAGGCAGCCGCACAGGTCTCCGGGCGGGTCGGCACCGCGATCACCTCGGCGGCGCTCACCATCGTGGCCGCGTTCGCGACGCTGGGTCTGGCCACCTTCGGACAGTTCCGCTCGATGGGACCGGCCATCGCCGTCGCCGTCCTGGTGATGCTGCTCGGCAGCCTCACCCTGATGCCCGCGCTCCTCGCGGCGGCCGGACGCAAGATGTTCTGGCCGTCCAAGGCCCTGGAACGCACCCCGGACGAGCGCGGCCGTTCCGCCCGCTTCGGGGAACTGGTCACCCGACGTCCGCTGCTGATGCTCGCCGCCTCGATCGCCCTGCTCGGCGCGCTGGCAGCGGGCCTGGTCGGCATGCGCATGGACTATGGCCGGGACGCCTCCGGCGGACAGACCGCCGCCTCGGCCACCGCCGCGGAGATCGCGCGCGCCCTCCCCGCCGGAGTGTCCGACCCCACCACCGTGTTCGTCACCGCCGACGGCGGCGGCACCCTCACCACCGGACAGCTCGGCGGCCTCGTCCGTGCGCTCACCCAGGTCGAAGGCGTCGGCAAGACCGCGCCGACCGTTCTCAGCGAGGACCGCCGCGCCGCCCGCATCGACCTCTACCCGACCGCGGACCCGCAGAGCCAGCAGGCCCGCGACCTGGCCTCGGGCCCGATCCGGGACACGGCCGCACGGCACGCGCCCGACGGGACGACGGCCCGCGTGGGCGGCACGGCAGCGATCTTCGCGGACGTGGCGACCGCCGTCGACAAGGACCTGAGGATCGTGTTCCCGGTCGCCGCCGCGCTGATCACCCTGATCCTGCTGCTGCTCCTGCGGAGCCTGCTCGCCCCGGTGGTCCTGATGCTGTCCGTCGGGCTCGGGTTCGCCGCCACCCTCGGCGCGGCCACCCTGCTCTTCCAGCGCGCGCTCGGCGAGCCGGGTGTCGACTTCACGCTGCCGCTGGTGCTGTTCCTGTTCGTCGTGGCCCTCGGCACCGACTACAACATCCTGATCGCCGACCGGATACGGGAGGAGATGCGGCAGCCGGGCCCGGCCCGCGCCGCCGTCGCCCGCGCCGTGCGGCACACGACGCCCGCCGTCGCGACGGCCGGAATGGTGCTGGCGGGCTCCTTCGCCACGCTCGCCACCACCCCGGGCAACGCCCAGATCGCCTTCGCGATGACGCTCGGCATCCTGCTCTCCGCGCTCGTCCTGTCGCTGGTACTGGTCCCCGCGCTCGCCGCGCTGCTCGGGCGCGCCCTGTGGTGGCCGTTCCGCCCGGGGCCGGGGAAGAGCGGGGCTCACGGAAGGCGGTGACCCGGGAAGGCGGTGACCCTGCGAGGCAGTACCCCTGCGAGGCAGTACCCCTGGAAGGCGGTAACCCCGGAAGGCGGTGACCGCGTCAGGCCCGGAGGAACGCCAGGACCGCCAGCACCCGCCGGTGGCCCTCGGTGTTCGCCGGGAGGTCGAGCTTGGTGAAGATGTTGCCGATGTGCTTGTTCACGGCCGCCTCGCTGATGAAGAGCTGCGAGGCGAGCGTGGCGTTGGAGCGGCCCTCCGCGACCAGGCCGAGTACCTCGCGCTCGCGGGGGCTGAGCCGTTCCAGGGGGTCCTGACGCAACCGTACGAGCTGCTGGATGACCTCGGGGTCGACGACCGTGCCCCCGGCGGCGATCCGGTCGACGGCACCCATGAAGTCGGCGACCGCGCCCACCCGCTCCTTGAGGAGATAGCCGACGCCCGTGCCGCCGCCCGAGTCCAACAGACCCAGCGCGTACGACCGTTCCACGTACTGGCTCAGTACGAGAACGGGGAGGCCGGGGTACTCCTCGCGCAGCGCCACCGCCGCCCTGAGGCCGTCGTCCGTCAGCGTCGGAGGCATCCGTACGTCGGTGACGACGAGGTCCGGCCGGTCGGCGCGCACGGCCGCGACCAGGGCGTCGGCGTCGCCGACCGACGCCACCACCTCGTGCCCGACCCGCTGCAACAGGCCGACCAGGCCCTCGCGCAGCAGAACGGCGTCTTCCGCCACGATCAGGCGAAGCGACAAGGGACCTCCACGTGCAGCAGGGTGGGACCACCGACCGGACTCGACACCCGCATCCGGCCCTGGAGCGCGCCGACCCGGTCGGCGAGCCCGGTGACTCCGGTGCCCGCCTCGGGGTCCACGCCGCCGTGGCCGTCGTCGGTGATGTCGAGGATCAACACGTCGGAATGGTAACGGCCTTGGACGGATGCGGTCGTGGCGCCGCTGTGCTTGGCGATGTTCGTCATGGCCTCGTTGATCAGGTAGTACAGGGTCGACTCCAGCTTCCTGGGCAGCCGTTCGGGAAAAGCGAGGTCGACGGTCACCGGGATCGGGAAGCGCCCCGCGTAGTCCTCGATGGCGGCGACGAGGCCGTGGTCGGCGAGGACGGGCGGGTTGAGGCCGCGGATGAGGGCTCGCAACTCCCGGTGCGCGGTGGCGAGCTGCGTCTCGGCCTCGGTGAGCAGGCCGGACTGCGGGGAGTCGGCGGGGGTGTCGAGGCGGAGCATCCCCAGGGTCATGCCGAGGGAGACGAGATGCTGTTGGGCGCCGTCGTGCAGGTCGCGCTCGATGCGTATGCGTTCCGCGTCGAAGGATTCCAGGAAGCGGGCCTGCGAGGCGCGTACCTCCCGGAGTTCCTCCCTGAGTTCCTGGTCGCGGGGGGCGAGGAAGGTACGGGTCATGGCGGCCCGCGCGCCCGCCCAGGAGGTCACCGTGTACGGAGACGCCAGCAGGATGAGCGCGCCGAAGACCGTCCAGGGCCAGGTGGTCGCGTCCGTCGCCTCGAAGAACAGCGCGGGCAGCCCGAAGGAGAAGCCCAGCACCAGCAGGTCCAGCCACCACAGGGCGGTGGCCGAGATCAGCGTGAACGCCAGCTCCCGCCAGGTCACCTGCTCCGTGAGCCGGTGCCGCACCCGGGCCCTGAGGCCGGGGGCGTCCGGACGGCGGTGCGGGTCGGGCACGTGGTCGAGGTCCACCAGGCGCAGCCGTCGGCGTTCCATCGAAGCCACCCAGGTCGAGGCCAGGACCAGCCCCGCGAGCACCACGACGCCCACCAGCACCAGGAGCAGCGCGAGCCCGGCCGCGAGTACCAGACCGAAGACCACGACGACGGCCGCCCCGAAGAGGACACCTCCGGCCAGATAGGCCAGCGACCGCCAGGGCCAGACCGAGGTCAGAAAGCTCACGGGGCGCTGAGCCATGGCCTGCCAGGCCGTCGTGGGATGCATGGGAGCACGGTAGCCCGGCAGCCGGGGGAAGGGAGGCGGAGCCGGCACTACCTCGGAGGTGGACCGGGCGGAGGCCGCGTGGAGCCGGACCGGAAGCGGAGCCGCTGGTCACTTCCCCGTGGCGTACGCGCTCCAGATCCGCACCGGGAAGACGGTGCCGTGCTGCGAGCCGGGTCCGCCCACACCCTGCATCCCCAGCAACTGGGGGGCGTCGGGCTTGGTGCGGAACATGGTGACGGCCGTCGTCAGCCCCTGGGAGTGCCCGATGAACCAGGCCGACCGCATCCGGTCGTTCGGGCCCGTCGCCCCCGCCGAGAGGTTGCCGGGGGCGGCGAACCCGCCCGAGGAGTTGAAGAGCTGGTTCTGCGCCAGCTTCGTCCAGGCCACCACGCTCAGGGTGTTGTTCACCTCCCGCGCCACCTCGGCGTTCATCACGCGCTGCGCAACGGGCTTCTCGAAGTCCTCGACCGGCTCGCCGTCCCTGGTCATCTCCGTCACCGAGTACGGGTCGGAGCGCATGCCCTCGTTGGTGAAGGCGGTGTACGCGTCGGCCATCCTGACCGCGCTCGGCGTGGACGTACCGAGCACGAAGGACTTGTCCAGGCGGGCCAGGCTCGCTTCGTGCAGCCCCGCCTTGACCGCGAACTCCTTCACCTTCTTCAGCCCGACCTGCTTGCCGAGCTGCACGAAGGTGGCGTTCCCGGACGCGACCAGCGCGTCGCGCAGGGTCGTCGGCCCCGAGGCGCCGGCACCGCCGGGGGTGACGCCCGGCGGGGTCACGGCACCACCGCCCGCGGGGATCATGACCAGACGGCCCTGCGCGTCGTAGCCGCTGTCCATGGTGATCCCGTCGCCGTGCTGGAGGCCCGCCGCCGCCACGAAGGGCTTGAAGGCGGAGCCGACCGGGACGCCCGCCGTGTCCGCGTTGTTGGTGAAGCGGGTGATCGCGTCGGCCCCGCCGTACACGGCGACCACGGCCCCGTCGGCGCGCACGGAGGCCGCGCCGATCTCGACGTGCTTGTCCTCCTCGCGCTTGCCGGGGTCCAGGTCGCGTTCCCGTACCGTCCGCACGGACTTCTCCAGGAGGTGCACCTTGGCCTTGTCGAAGGTGGTGTGCACCTTGTAGCCGCCCCGGGCGAGGTCCTTGTCGGTGAGGCCGGAACGCTTCTTGATGTACTTGTTGGCGATGTCGACGAGGTAGCCCGTCTGGCCGCCGAGGCTGGTCGGTTTGGCCGTCTTGCGGGGCTCGGGGAACTCCAGGTACGTGTTCCGCTCGGCCTGCGTCATCGTCCCGGTCTCCACCTGCCGGTCCAGGATCCACTTCCAACGTTCCACGGCGCGTGCGTGGTTGCCGCCGCCGCCCGCCGGGTCGTACTCCTCCGCCCCCTTGAGCAGCGCCGCGAGCAGCGCGGCCTGGCTGGGGTCGAGGTCCTTGGCGGGGACGCCGTAGTACGCCTGGGCCGCGGCCTGGATGCCGTTGGCGCCGCGCCCGAACCAACTGGTGTTCAGATACCCCTGGAGGATCTCCTCCTTGCTCCGCTCGTTGCTGAGCTTCAGCGAGATGACGAACTCCCGCAGCTTGCGTGTCGCCGTCTGCTCCTGGCTGAGGTACGTGTTCTTCACGTACTGCTGCGTGATGGTGGAACCGCCCTGCGTGTCACCGCCCTTGACGATGCTGACGGCGGCGCGGGCGATTCCCTTCAGGGACACCCCGGAGTCGTCGTAGAAGGTCTCGTTCTCGGCGGCGATGACCGCGTGCTCCATCGCGTCGGGTATCTCGGCGAGCGTGACGTTCTGCCGGTTGACCGTGCCCACGCTCACCATCTGGCTGCCGTCCGCCCAGTAGTAGACGGTGCCCTGCTGACGCGCCTCGGCGTTCTCGTCCGGTATGTCGACCGATGCGTACACGACGCCGAACAAACCGGCCAACACGGCGAGTCCGAGCAGTGCCCCACTCCCCGTCTGCCGCCAGGAGGGCACCCAGCGCCGCCAACCGGTCTTCCCCCGGCGGGGGTAGTCGACACGGCGACTGCCCGGGCGGGGGCGCCTGAGCAGGCCACGAAGGCGGGTGGGTCGGTTGGGACGTCGAGCCATGCTGGGGGTCAGCTCCTCGTTCACCGTCCCGCACCGGCTCGGTGCGGACTTGTGAGAGGAGATGTTCCGGATCGCGATCAGGTTGTCTCGCAGCCCTGTTCGCCCCGTTCTACGCCCTATGCGCCGGGGGAGAGATGGCCGGTTTCGCCCAGGCTGGTGAGCTGGCGGTTGTGGAAGTAGTCGTCCTCGCGGAGCACGGTGATGCTGCCGGACGGTGCGCGGAAGCTGACGTAGTCCGCCGACGCGAGCGGAATCCTGAGCCAGGACGCCACGACGAAGGTGATGGAGCCGCCGTGCGTGACGACGATCTGGTGCTCGCAGGGGCTGGCCAGGATGGCGTCCGTGGCCTCGTAGAGGCGTTGCGCCCACGCGCCCTTGGTCTCGGCACCGGGCACGCCCTCGTCGTGGTCCATGCGCTCCCCGACGGCGGGCGGCGGGACGAAGCTCCGGTCCAGCCATTCCTGCGGTCGGCCGCCCGCCTCCCCGTAGGACTTCTCCCGCAGGCGGGGGTCCAGGTGAGGTTTCACGTGAAACATCGCGGCCACCGCATCGGCTGTCTGCCGGGTGCGTCGCAGGTCGGAGGAGTACAGCTCCACCTCCGTGCCTGAGGGGACACGGGACCGCAGCTCCCGGGCGATGGAGTCCGCGTCGCGGAATCCGGCGGGAGTGAGGGGCGAGTCGTACCAGCCGCCGACGACGCCTTCGACGTGGTGCGTGGCTTCGGGGTGGGTGACGACGTACAGGGTGCGCATGGGGGCGTCCTCGGTACGGGGGCATGGGTGCGGGCCGCTCGGTGCGGCCCGCACCCGTCATGATCGCCGTCAGGCGTTCAGCAGGTCGGCGAGGGCGGCGGCCGGGTCGGTCTGCGGGGGCGCGCTCGGCCACCACTCGGTCCCCTGCTGCCGGTAGGGGTACCAGCGCCCGTCACGCCCGTACCGGAGCTGGAGGCCCCGGCCGGTGAGCGTCACGTGGTTGTCGGCCAGCTCCATCGCGGGCAGTTCGTCCTCCGCCCAGTCCGCGGCGAGCGTCGTGCGGGCTCGCGCGAGGTCCTGGTGCGGCGGGGTCCAGGACTCTTCCAGTACGTCGAGCCCGCCGCTGCCGCCCAACTGCCAGGCCCGCGCCGCCCGGTCGAGCCGCTCCGGAGCGCCGCACGCCTCACGCAGGCGTGCCACGGCCCGCGGGTCGGGGTGCGTGGCCGCGATCCGTACCGTGTCCTGCCAGGTGTCGAGCGGCGCGGGCGGTTCGGGACGGAAACCGTGGACGTGGGCGAGGAGTTCACGGGCCCGGGCAGCGGCCCCGGCGACGAGCGGAGACAGGGGGTCCGCCCCGACGCCCGACAACGGCCCGGACCGCCGGGCGGAGGGGCCAGGAAGGGGCGGGAGCGGCGGCAGGGAGGCCGGGGCCCGGTCGTAGGCATCCTGGGCGGGAGTGCCGTCCGGGAGCGGTTCGGGTACGCCGTCCCCCTCGCCCTCCTCCTCGGCCGCGCCGGTCATCGCCTGCATCAGCACGACCGACTTCAGCTCCTCCCGTGCCTCGTGCGTGCCGCGCCCCCGGATCAGCAGCAGCAGCGACGGCTCCGCGTCCAGGAGCCAGGACACCTGGTAGCAGAGCGCGGCGGCATGAGAGCACGGGTCCTCGAACTCGTCGCAGTCGCACTCCGCTTCGAGGTCCCCGTAGCCCGGGAGGATCCGTACCCGTGCGTCCTCGGAAGCCTCCAGCAGGTCGGGCGGCAGCTCACCGGCCAGCAGCTCGTTCAGCACGGCGGGCCGTTCGGCGGTCCGCTCCCACAGGCGCTCCCACTCGCCCTCGTCCAGTTCCGTGAAGGTCACCACGGTGTCGAAGGCCGTGTCGTCCTCGTACGCCTGAGCGGCGATGCGGCCGGGGCTGACCGTGATGGGGCCCAGCCGTCCCGAACGGGCGTAGGCGCGGCCGGACTTCAAAGCCTCGGTACTGAGCGAGGTGTCTTCGACCGCCTCGGTCCAGGACTGGCCCCACCAGGACTGGGCCCGGGTGCGGCCGCCCCTGCGGGCGGCGAAGGCGGCGAAGCCCCGCGCCGCGGTGCCCTGTGCCGCGTGGTCGTCGGGTGCTGCGTGGTCGTCGTGTGCGTGGCTCATCACAGGGTCCTCAGCTCGACCAGGTTGGCCAGTTCGTCGTTGGTCAGGTTCGACAGGGCCTGCTCGCCGCCGCCCAGGACGGCGTCCGCGAGGCCCTTCTTGGCTTCGAGCAGGGCGGCGATGCGGTCCTCGACCGTGCCCTCGGCGATCATCCGGTGGACCTGCACGGGCCGGGTCTGGCCGATGCGGTACGCGCGGTCGGTGGCCTGCGCCTCCACTGCCGGGTTCCACCAGCGGTCGTAGTGCACGACGTGGTCGGCCCGGGTCAGGTTGAGGCCGGTGCCCGCCGCCTTCAACGACAGCAGGAAGACCGGCACCTCACCGTCCTGGAAGCGCCGCACCATCTCCTCGCGGCGCGCCACCGGTGTCCCGCCGTGCAGCAGCAGTGTCGGTACGCCGCGTTCGCGCAGATGGCGTTCCAGGAGCTTCGCCATCGTGACGTACTGGGTGAAGACGAGGGCGGCGCCGTCCTCGGCGGTGATGGTGTCCAGGAGCTCGTCGAGCAGCTCCAGCTTGCCGGAGCGGCCCGCGAGCCGGTCAGGAGTCTCCTGCTTGAGGAACTGGGCCGGGTGGTTGCAGATCTGCTTGAGTCCGGTGAGGAGCTTCAGCACGAGGCCGCTGCGCGCGATGCCGTCACTGGAGCGGATCTGCCCCATGACGTCGCGCACCTGCTTCTCGTACAGCGCCTGCTGCTCGGCGGTGAGGGCGACGGGGCGGTCCGTCTCGGTCTTGGGCGGCAGTTCGGGGGCGATGCCCGGGTCGGACTTGCGGCGGCGCAGCAGGAAGGGGCGTACCAGCTCCGCCAGACGCTGCGCGGTCGAACCGTACGCACCGCTCTCCCCGGGCGGCGGCCCGAACTCGGCCCGCTCCGCGCGCTCCGCCTCGATCGCGGCGATCCACCGGCGGCGGAAGTGCGCATGGCTTCCGAGGAGGCCCGGGGTGGTCCAGTCGAGGAGGGACCAGAGCTCGGAGAGGTTGTTCTCGACGGGGGTGCCGGACAGGGCGATCTTCGCGTCGGCGGGGATCGCGCGCAGCGCCTGCGCGGTGCCGGAGTGCGGGTTCTTGACGTGCTGGGCCTCGTCGGCGACGACCATGCCCCAGCCGTGCGTGGCGAGCAGCCCGGCGTCCAGACGCATCGTCCCGTACGTGGTGAGGACGAATCCCGAGCCTTGGAGGGTGCGGCCCGGGCCGTGGTAGCGGTGCACGGGGGTGCCCGGGGCGAAGCGGTTGATCTCGCGCTGCCAGTTGCCGAGGAGGGAGGCGGGGCAGACCACCAGGGTGGGGCCGCTGCTGTCCGGGTGCTCCTGGCGCAGCAGGTGCAGGGCGATCAGCTGGACCGTCTTGCCGAGGCCCATGTCGTCGGCGAGACAGCCGCCGAGGCCGAGCGAGGTCATGCGGTCCAGCCAGCGCAGCCCGCGCAACTGGTAGTCGCGCAGGGTGGCGTTCAGCGCGGCGGGCGGGCGGAGGGGTTCGGTGCCGCCGTCGGGGTCGGCGAGGCGCAGCCGCAACGCGTCCAGCCACGGGCTCGGCGCGACCTTCACCTGCGTGCCCGCGATGTCGGTGTACCCGGTGAGGGCGACGCTGAGCGCCTCGATGGCGGTGAGCGGCTTGAGGTCGCGGTCACGGGCCTTGCGCGCGGTGTCGGCGTCGACGAGCACCCAGCGCCCGCGCAACCGGGCCAGGGGGTGAGGGGCGGAGGCGACGGCGGCGGTCTCCTCCTCGGTGAGCGGTTCGCCGTCGAGGGACAGGGCCCAGCGCAGGTCGACCGTGCCGTCACCGCCACCGCCACCGCCGAGGAAGGACCGCAGATCCGACGGAGGGGTACGCTCCGCGCCGACGACCGCCCGTACGGACAAGGAACGGGACGCGTCCTCGGGCCACTGGACCTCGACCCCGTGCGTACGCAGCCGCGAAGCGGCGTCGCCCAGCAGATCCTGGAGCTCGCGGCCGGTGAGAGCGAGCGCGGAGGGCACCGGCAGCAGCCGCGCCAGCGGGGGCCACACTTCGGCCGCCCGGCGCACGGCGAGGACGGTGTCGGCCTGGGCGCGCGGCCCGAACCCGGCGGCGTCGGCCCCGGCGAAGAGTTCGGCGGCGTCGGCGGAGAGGGTCGGGTCGGCGAGGCTGGACAGGTGGGGGACGAGGAGCAGCGCGGGTTCGCCCCCGTCCTGCGCGGGCACGGGCGCGTTCCCGTCCCGCACCTGCGCGACGTCCACGCGCAGCGCCATCCGTAGCCCGGAATCGAGACCGGCCGACAACTCCCTCGCCCAGTCCCGCAATTGCGGTACGTGCTGCGGCTCGACGGCGGCGAAGGCCGCGCGGCCGGTGGCCGTCGCCGCCGAGGGAGTGCGCGGCAGCGTGTCCGCGACCGCCGCGAGGAAGTCCCGTACGAGATCGGCCGTGTCCGGCAGCAGCAGTGGTCCGCCCTGCGGAACCGGAACCGGCAGGGCACGCGCCTCGGCGGGCATGGCGGCGGCCAGCGCCCGCACCTGCCGTACGTCGTCCAGGTCCAGCGGCCCGGCCCGCCAGGCGTCGTAACCGCCGTCGGACACGCCGGGCAGCAGCCGCTCCCGGGCGACGAGTTGCAGCGCGAGAGCGGTGGCCGCCCCCCAGAACGCGGCCGAGGGACGCACCGCACGGCCCGCCGTCTCCTCGTCGTAGCGCCGACGGGCCGTGGTGAGGGCGGGCAGCGCCTCGTCGACGGTCAGCCACACCACGGGGAACTTCCGTACGGCCACCGATGCCCCGTCGGGTACGGCGAAAGCCGCCTCGCCGTGCTCGCCGAAGGGCAGTTCGGGCAGTTCTCCGGCGCCTTCGGGGCACCAGAACGCCAGCCGCCCGGTCCGCGCCGGATCGCCCGGCTCGAAGACCACCGCGCACTGCGTCAGCAGGCCCGCCTGCTCACGCGTCATTCCCACCATCCGAGTTTGCCCCCTTGCATCGTCCTGCCCGACTCGCCCACGGGCCCGTCACCGTTCACGGCGGACGCCGTGTGCGTCCGGTGCGTAGCGGTACCACACGGGAGACGCGTGCCGCGAGGTGAGGGTTGTGCGGGCGGGGCGGAGAAGTGCCGAGACGCCGAGACACGGAGAAGGCAATCCGTAGTGCTCTCCGTGGCCACCACGGAGGTGCCCGGCGGCGGTACGAGGGAGGCTGTGACCACAGCGAGGAGCCCGGCACCACCGCCGGGACCGCACCCCGCAACTCACCTCCACGGGAGTCACCATGACCAAGTCTGCCCAGCGCCCCGCCACCGCCGCCAAGTCCTTCGACGGGTTCAGCGAGGAGGAGCGCGCCGCGATGAAGGACCACGCCCGTGAGCTGAAGGCGGAGTCGCGCCGCCTCTCGCGGGCGGACAAGGAAGCGGCGGCGGAGCAGGACGTCGTCGCGAAGATCGCCGAACTGGCCGGCACCGACCGGGTCCTGGCCGAAGCCTTCCACCAGCTGCTCAAGAAGGTCGCTCCGGACCTGACCTCCAAGCTCTGGTACGGGATGCCCGCCTACTGCAAGGACGGCAAGATGGTGTGCTTCTTCCAGAGCGCGGCGAAGTTCAAGTCCCGCTACGCGACGATCGGCTTCAGCGACCAGGCCCGGCTGGACGAGGACACCCTGTGGCCCACCACGTACGCCGTGACGGAGATGAACGCCGCCACCGAGGCCCGCATCACCGAACTGGTCGTGCGCGCGCTGAGCTGAAAGAGACTGACCTGAAGCAGGCTGAGCTGAAGGAGCACGTCGCCGTCAACGGCTGATCGTTGACGCCTCGTTCGAGGTGGTGAGCGCACCTGGATCGGTGGAACGCCGCGGCGTCGCGGAGCCTTCCCCTGGCCGGGACCTCACCAGCCACAGGCCGGTGAACACGGCGGTGGCCACGGTGACCGCGCCAGCGGCGAGGAAGGCGCTGTTGAGGCCGGTCTCGAAGGAGGCACCGTCGGATTGCCGGGTGCGGACGACGGCGCCGAGCACCGCCACGCCGAGCACCGCGCCGATCTGCCGGGTGGTGCTGCTGATGCCTGACGCGAGGCCGCCTTCCTGCGGGTCGACTGCCTGGATGGCGGCCCCCGTCAGGGGAGACATGGTCAGGGCGAAGCCGATGCCGACGACCCCCAGCCGCCACCACACGTTCCCGTAACCGGTGTCGGCGTGCACCGTACCGAGCGCCAGCAGTCCCAGTCCGGCCAGGGCCAGGCCCGTGGTCACCACGACGCGGAAGCCGTACCGGGCGGCGAGCCGGCCCGCGTACGGGCTGACGATCACCATGGCGACGGACACCGGCAGGGTCTGCAGGCCCGCGCGCAGGACCGAGCTGCCCTGGACGTACACGAAGAACTGGGAGAAGAAGAACGACGAACCCATGAGTGCGAACCCCACCACGACCATGGCGGTGTTGGACACGGTGAACAGGCGCTGCCGGAACAGCCGCAGCGGCAGCATCGGAGCGCGGCGACGCGCTTCGACGGCGACGAAGGCGGCGAGGAGGATCACCGAGGCGGTGAAACTGCCCAGGATCACCGGTGACGTCCAGCCTCGGGCGCCTCCCTCGATCAGCCCGAAGGTCAGCGTCCCCACCCCCAGAACGGACAGCACCGTCCCCGGGACGTCGATCGCGGGGGCGCTCGGATTGCGGGACTCTTCGAGGCCGCGCAGACCGACCAGCAGCAGGAACCCGCCGATGGGCAGGTTGACCAGGAAGATGGCGGGCCAGCCGAAGGCTTCGGTCAGCACGCCACCGGCCACGGGGCCCGCTGCCAGACCGATTCCGCTGAATCCGGCCCACAGTCCGATCGCCTTGACGCGCTCTCGCGGCTCGGGATGGGCGGCGACGAGCAGAGCGAGCGAGGCGGGGCTCAGCGCCGCGGCCCCGATGCCCTGGAGCACCCGCCCGGCGGCCAGCCAGCCGACCGAGGGTGCGAGGCTGCACAGCACCGACGCGACGGTGAACACCGCGACGCCGGTCAGGTACACCCGCTTGCGGCCGAACCGGTCGGCGAAGACACCGCCGGACAGCAGCAGCATGGCGACCAGCAGGACGTACGCGTCGACGATCCATTGCAGACCGGTCAGTTGCGTGTGCAGCCGGTGCTGCATGTCGGGCAACGCCGCTCCGACGATCGTGTTGTCGAGCAGGACCATGAACTGGCCCAGGCAGGTCACCGCGAGCAGCACGGCCCGGTTCGGTGGACTGCCTACGGCCGCGGGCGATGCCGCCATGGGGATCCCTCTCCCTCGTTGGTCGCGCCTCTCCACGGCCGACGTCGTCAGCCACCGGGCACGCTAAAGCAGTCAGCGACTGCGTTAGGGGACTGTAGGGAGGGTCGCCTCGTAAACGCAAGTGCTGACTGCGTTAAGGTGGGGGAATGAGTGAGCGACAGCCGTCCCGGCGGCCCGGCGGGCGCAGCGCCCGCGTCGGCGCGGAGGTGCACCGGGCCGTCACCGACCTGATCAACGAGCGCGGCTACGGCAACTTCACCGTCGGCGAGGTCGCAGCCCGCGCGGGCGTGGCCGACAGCAGCATCTACCGTCGGTGGGGCGGCCTGGAAACCCTGCTCACCGACGTGGCGCTCACCCGCCTCAACGCCCGGTCGCCGATGCCCGACACCGGGAGCCTGGCCGGGGACCTGCGCCTCTACGCGGCCAACGTGGCCCGTGAGATCACCGGACCCGACGGGCTGTTGCTGGTGCGCCTGGCCGTCGCCCTGTCGAGCAACGGTCAGCAGGGCCTCCAGGCGCGAGACGACCTGCGCGACGAACGGACCCGGCAACTCCAGTCCATGCTCGACCGCTCCCGCGAACGCGGCGAACCCGCACCAGACGCGTTGGGCGTGCTGGACCACGTCCTGGCCCCGATGTACATCCGCGTCCTGTTCGGCATGGAGCTCACCCCGGACTACGTCGACGGGCTGGTCGACCGCATGCTGTGACCTCGCACCGGCCCTGGAGCGCCTGACCGGCCGCGCCCGCCCGCAGGAGCAGACCGGCCGCGCGCGCCTACGGGCGCACGCCGGCCGCGCCCGCCCGCAGGCTCACGCCGAACCCGCCCCGGTCAGAACTTGCCGTAGTTCACCTGCCAGGTGGGCAGTCCCATCCGGCGCCACAGCTCCACCACCCGGTCCCGGTCGTCCAGCGACACCCGTACCGCGAACCGCTCGCGCACGTGCGCGTCGAAGAGCTCGGCCTTGACGACGTCGTCCCGCCGCTGGTCCTTGGCGGCGCGCATCCACAGCTCGTCGTACGGTACGTCGTTGCGCTTCAGCCACTCCTCTGTCTGCTCCCGGAACTCCTCGCTCCGGCCCGACAGCAGGATGAGCGCGTCGCCGTGCGTCTGGCGGAACGCGAGCAGCGCGTCCCGCACGGACGGGTTCAGCACGTCGAGCCCGCAGCGCGTGAAGTCGTACGGGCCCCGGTCGCCGGTCAGCGCGAGCGTGCCGTCGATGTCGCACATCACGGCGGAGGGCAGGGCCGGGTCCGGGACGTAGGGGGCCACCTCCACCTGGTCGTTGAACCAGTCGGCGGTGAGCCGCCAGCCGCCCTTGGTGGCCTTGAGGTGCTTGTCGGCGAGGATGCGGATGACGTCTTCGCCGACCGGGTTCGCGCGGGCGGCGTCCCGTCGTACGCACTCCTCCACCTGTACGTCGGTGAAGTCGTGCACCACGAAGGTGGCGTGGCCCGCCACCGCCGCCTTCAGCCGCTTCGGGATGTGCGGGGTGAGGTGCGTGTTGTCCACGACCACGTCGAAACCGGCGTCGACGGCCGCGCGGACCGCCTCGTCCTGGACGGCGAGCACGGTCTGCTCACGGGCCCAGGAGCGCGCCCGGCCCTCGGGCGACGCGTCGCGGTTGCGGTCGCCCGCGCGGGTGGCGGGGAGGTCGAGCATGGCGCGCAGGTCGTCCAGGTTGACCCGGCGCAGTCCGCCGTCGGACGCGGCCTGGAGGGCGCGGGCGGCGGTGGTCTTGCCGGACGCCGGGAGACCGGTCATCACGTGCACGACGGGCAGCGGGGCTGCGGGCGCGTCGGACACAGCCGCGTCGGGCACAGGAGCGTCGGGCACAGGAGTGTCGGACACGGCCGCGTCGGGAGCGGCTGTCACGGGCTCAGTTGCTTCGGGCATGGTTCAGCTGTCCTCATCGGTCTTGAACGGGTCGGCGGCCACCGGCTTCAGGGCGCGCCACACCACCAGGTCGGTCGGCTTCCCCTCCAGACGCTGGAACATGGCCGCCTTCACCGCGCGGTCCCGAAGCGCCTGGGCGGCGCGGGCGAACGCCGCCCGGTCTCCGCCGAGGTGGCTGATCGTCGCATACGCCGCGTCGATGGCCCGTTCCCGCTCGGAAAGGGCCTCCTCCAGCCGGGTGATCACTCCCCGTACCCACGCGTCGAACTCGTCCGGCACCTGTTCCAGCAGGTCGTCCAGCGGGGTGCCGCCGGTCGCCTCCTCGATGGGGGAACCGACGGCCTGCGCGACCAGGCGCGGCGAGCGGCCCGCTTCCCGGAAGCGCTGGATTCCGTAACCCCGCCAGATGTCCCGCTCGGTGACCCCGGTGAGGACCTTGTGCAGCCGTACGTACTCCGCGATCTTGACCTTGGCGCGCAGACCGGACGCGAAGCGGATCACGAAGCCCTCGGCGTCGGTGCCGGTGGAGGTCCCGCCGCCGGGCAGCGTGTTGGACGCGCTGAGCGCGAGGAGTTCGGCGAGGGGCATCGCGGGCCAGACCCGGACGACGGAGCCGATCGGCTCCCACGCCCCGGCGGCCTCGGCGAGCGGCACTTCCGTGCCGTCCGGGCCGTACGCGGCGAGCAGGACGAGGTCGCGCCGGTCGCCGTAGTTCACGACGATGCGGTTCTCCGGGTAGATGATCTCCATCAGGTACGTCGTCCCCGGGACGAGTCCGCTGGTGTCCTTGCCCGCGAGCAGGCGGCCCGCCCAGGTCGCCTGCTCACTCGTGAAGGAGCCCTTGGACGCGACGTGCCAGCGGCCCGAGTGGTGGAAGACGATGCCGAGGCTGCCGTCGACCTTGTCGTACACCTCGAAGGGCTCGTCGGGCAGCGGCGGCGCGTACGGCCGGTCCTGCGCGTGCTCGGCCGCGTTGAAGAACTTCGGCAGCGGCAGGGCCGCGACCTCGCCCGTCTCGTCGTCGACGACCAGCCCCCGGCAGCGCGAGGTCACGTCGGTCCATGCCTGTTCGTACTGGCAGGAACGGGTGTACGCGTAGATCGACAGCGGCAGGTCCGGGTGGGTCCTGCGCGTGACGTGGCCGATCTCGACGGCCTTGGCGAGGTCGTCGGGCTGCATGAGGTGGTCGAGACGAATACGGGACGAAGACATGGATTTCTCCTGGTTAGGTCCTCGTATCCTCTCGTGCCCGATGATGCGGAAGAAAGCGATTTACGCCGCGCGGCAGTGTCGTTCCACGCCGCGCGGCGTGGGCCCGCGGACCCGTCAGCGCACCGGGTGCGGCAGCCTCACCCGTACGAGCGTGGTCTCGATGCCGCTGTCGACAAGTCGGCCCTTCGCGTTGAACGCCTTCGGGCCGTCCGTCATCCCGAAGTCGTTGTCGTTGAGCAGGACGAGCGTCGACGAGCCCTCGACCGCGATGCCCTCGATCTTGCCGGGTACGCCCTTGACCGTGTTCAGGTCGACGACCAGACGCTTGCGCAGTACGGGAACCCCGGCGGCGGCCGGGTCGGGAAGCTCCTCCAGCGAGGGCTTCGCGGCGGAGTCCCACCGCGAGCCGAGGATGTCGTTCCCGGGCCGCAGCCGCACCTCGTGCAGCCGGGTGGACTTGTCCGTGCGCTCCTGCACCAGCAGCCGGTCGCCGCCGAGCGCCACCAGCGCGGAGAGCTTCAGCTCGGACGTCTTCTTCTGACCGGGCTCGACGACTCCGACCGGGTCGAACCGGTACGCGTACTCGGCCGTGACCTTGGCCTTCTTGGGCGAGAAGCGCAGCAGCCGCGTCGTGCGCGACTCCTCCCCTGCCTGCTTGCCCGGGTTGAGCAGCGGGCTCTGCAAGCCGATGACCAGATCGCCGCCCGGCAGCAGCGCCAGACCCTCGAAACCACGGTTGAGCTTCCGCTTCAGGAAGACCGACGGCAGCGACTCGACCACCGGGTATCCGGCCCCGGGCAGCTTCAGCCCCTTGGGCACGTGCCGGGCGAGGACCCGGCCGTGCGGGGAGACGTGGACGAGCGAGGGCCCGTACTCGTCGACCAGCCAGAAGCTGCCGTCCCGGTCCCGGACCAGGCCCTCGGTGTCCAGACCGTTCGGGTTGTACGTGAGCGGCTTCGACGCGTCGTAGTTGTACGGGGCCTCGTCGCGGTCCGCCCGGTTCGGCAGCCCGGTGACGGGAGCGCCGCCCGCCGTCGTCAGCGGAATCGACTTCAGCACCTGGACGCGCCCGCCCACGGCGCGGATCTTCACGATGGCCGGGTTGAACCCCGGCACCGGGAAGGTGCGCCGCTTCTCCTTGCCCACCTCTATCTGCCCGTTGGGGCCCCGGTCGGTGACCGTCCAGTACTCGCCGCGCCGCTCGGCCGGGTACAGGTCGCTGCCGATGCCGCCGAGGTCGACCCCCCGGTCGTTGTGGACGGTGCCGGGCAGCATGCGGTTGCTGAAGGCGCCGAGCGGGATGTCGGGCAGCGTCGCCGTCGACACGACCCGCGCGCCGTCCGGGCGGTGCCGGGCGGGAGCCGCCGCGTCGGCGGTGCCCACGACCGTGGTGAGCGCGAGCACGGTGGACAGCGGCAGCACCACGGCGACGGCGGGCCGGCGCAGGGGACGCGGATTCATCAGGAGAACTCCCTCGTACTTCCCAGGTACTTCCCAGGCACTTCCTTCGTGCTTCGCAGCACCTCGCGCATGGTGGAAGCCCACGGCGACAGCGCCATGATCGGCGCCCCCGCGCAACGAAGGGCGACGCGTACATGACGTCCGGGCGATCCCCGGGTGAACGCACGCGGAGGGAGCGCTCCTGCGGCCGCCATCAGCAGCGGGTCCTCGCCCCACGCGTCCAGCGCCCCGCCCCGACCCGCCCGCCGGGCCACGGCCTCGACCCGGGCGAAGAAGCGGTGCCGCGCGGACACGTCTCCCGTACGGACGACGTGGTCCCATGTGTCGAGCAGCGGGCCGGTGTCCCAGCCGGGCAGCGGGAACCGGATCGTGGGGTGAATCCTTTTCGGGGCTCGCCGCCTCTTGTCCGTGTACCGGCCGAACGCGCCGGTGGGATCGGGAGGAACACCATGGTGATGACCGGCATCGTGATCGGCGCCCTGCTCGTGGGCGCGTGCAGTTGGCATCTGCTGCGGCGCTACAGGAGCCGGGGATGAGCAGCCGTGCCCGCCATCTTTATGAGGAGCAGCCCGTGAAGCCGCGCTTCGCCTGGCCCGACGACCAGTTGATCAAGGCCGCCCAGGACGGCGACGTCATGTCACTCACCACCGTCGTCCTGGAGTCGCAGCCCCATGTGCGCAAGTTCGCGCTGACACTGTGCGCCTCGCCGCAGGACGCGGAGGACGCGGCGCAGGAGGCGCTGATCATCCTGTACCGGAAGATCGGCACCCTGCGGGCCACGGGTGCGCTCGCCTCGTGGATGTTCCGGATCGTGCGCAACGAATGCCTCAGGCACGTACGGACGCTCGCCTCGCGGAGCGAGGAGGCGCGGGCCGAGGCCCAGGAGGGCGCGCCCGCTGCGTCGTCCGCCGAGGACGCCGTACTGCACCGCCTGGAGGTGGCGCGGATCGCGGCAGCGGTCGGTGAACTTCCGCTCGACCAGCGGCAGGTCCTGGTCATGCGGGACATCCAGGGGCTGCCGGGCAGGACCGTGGCGCACGCGCTCGGTCTGAGCAGCGCGGCGATGAAGTCCCGGCTGCACCGGGCCCGCGCGGCGCTGCGCCACTCGCTGGCCGCGACCGAAGGAGACGTACGACCCGAAGGAGAGGTACGACCCGAAGGAGAGGTACGACCCGAAGGAGAGGTACGACCATGAGTACCGGGAAACTTCCGCAGACCCGGGCCGTCGCGTCCGGGCCGGACTTCGCCAGCGCGTCCGTACCCCGCCATCTGGCGCGTGGTGCGATCGGGCTGGGGCTGATCGTCGGTTCGATCGCCCTGGTGCCCGTCGTCGGGATGGTCGCGCTGCTGGCGGCCCCGCTGGCGCTGATCGCCTTCCGGGGCTGCCCCACCTGCTGGCTGGTCGGCCTGGCACAGTCGGTGTCGCGGGGGCGGCTGGAACGCCAGTGCGCGGACGGCGTCTGCACCCTCGCCAAGGCACCTTCGGCCGAGGCGCGTACGGCCACGGCGCCTCCGGCCACGGCGCCCATGGCGGAGGCCACGACCACGACGACCACGGCCGCGACCTCCGCCAGGTGAACTACCGCACCGGGTGCGGCTCGCGCCACATCCCCCACAGGGTCGGGCCGCCGCCCGGCAGCGGGAACTCCTCGCGCACGGTGAAGCCGAAGTGCTCGTAGAAGGGCACGTTCGACGGCTTGGAGGACTCCAGGTAGACGGGCTGCCCGGCGGCGTCCGCCTGCGCCAGGCCCGAGCGCAGCAACGCCGCCCCGTGGCCCTGCCCCCGGGCGTCCGGGTCGGCCCCGACGAGCGAGAGGGACCAGTGCGGCTCCTGCGGGGCGAGCCGGGCCGCCGTCTCGACGGCGGCCCCGAACGCCTCGGCCCGGTCGCCGAGGATGTTCCGGAGCTCCGCGATGGTGTCCGCGTCCGGAACCGCCTTCTCCTGGGCCTCCGTCGGCACCCAGAACGACGCGGCGGACGCGGTGCGTTCGCAGAGGCCGTGCAGGAGGTACTGCCGGGTGAAGAGGGTGCTGAAGTACCGGGTGAGCGACGCTTCGCGCGTGGCGTCCTCGGTGAAGAACGAGAGCATCATCGGGTCGTCGACGAAGGCGCGGGCCAGGATCCGGCTGATCTGCGGAGCATCGTCGACCGTTGCCGTCTGAGGGGCGGTTGTTATCGGCATGAAGATCATTCTGCACACCCCTGATCCGTGGTGACACGCGCCCCGTTGCCCGCGCGGACACCCGTGCTGACCAGTAGCCGAGGGCGTTCGCTCCGACTCGCCCCGGGTGATGGTTCCCTGGGCAACAATGTGCTCGAAACAACGTGCACAGGGGCACGTACGTGCCCTTCGCCCAGGGGAGTCATCGCATGCGCACACTGATCAGCACCGCCTTCGTCTCGCTCGACGGCGTGGTGGAGGCTCCGGGCGGCGAGCCCGGTTACCGGAACTCCGGCTGGACCTTCAAGGACGTGGAGTTCCTGCCCGAGGCGTTCGAGATCAAGGGCCGGGAGCAGCAGGAGTCCACCGCGATGCTGCTGGGCCGAACCAGCTACGAGGCGTTCAGCCCGGTGTGGCCGGACATGGAGGACTTCGCCGAGTACAAGCTCATGCCCAAGTACGTCGTCTCCACCACCCTCGCCGACGAGGACCTGGTGACGAACTGGGGCGAGACGACGATCCTGCGCTCGCTCGACGAGGTCGCCGCGCTGAAGAAGACCGAGGGCGGCCCGATCATCGTGCACGGCAGCGCCACCCTCAACCGGGCGCTCTCCGACGCGGGTCTGATCGACCGCTACCACCTCCTCGTCTTCCCCCTCCTGCTGGGCGCGGGCAAGCGTCTGTTCAGCACCACCGACAAGGACACCCAGAAGCTGAAGCTGGTCGAGCACGAGGCGTACGCCAACGGTCTCCAGAAGAACGTCTTCGACGTGGTCCGCTGACGCTGACCTCGCCTGACCGCCTGACCGCCTGACCGCCTGACCGCCTGACCGCCTGACCGCCTGACCGCCTGACCGCCCGGCTTCCGGGGCGGCTCGCTCACGCGCTGAGCGAACCGCCCTGTCCGCCCACGCCGCGCAGCAGCGTGTCGACCACGAGGGTGGCCAACTCGTCGACGTCGTCCGCCTCTTCCGAGCGCTCCTGCGCGGCCTCGTGGATCAAGGCGTAGTACACCCGACGGGCCCAGGCCAGGTCCGTGTCCCGGCGCAGTACGCCCGCCTCCCGCGCGCGCTGGAACAGGCGGTCGCACTGGGCCAGCACGTCGGCATGGGCCCGCGCCACCTCGGGGTCCTCCGGGGCGGTCCTGCTCATGGCGAAGCCCCACCCGATCTTGACCCGCAGGACGTTGGCGGTCGCCTGGTAGAGGGCGACGAGCGGGGGAGCGGTGTCGGGATGCGCGCTCGTCACGGCCTCGTGGAACTGCCGCGTGGCCCAGGCCGTCAGCGCGTCCACCAGGGCCTCGCGGCTGGTGAACCGGCGGTGCACGGTCGTCCGGGCGACACCCGCCGCCTCCGCGATCTGCTCCATCGTGGCCGCCGGGTTGGCGCTGAGGACCCGCTCCGCCGCTTCCAGGATCGCTCGTACGGTCCGCTCCGCGTCCGCACGCAACGGCCGTTGCTGAGTCTTCCGTTCCACGGGTCACCCTCTCTCCGACGTCTTCGAGCTGCGAGAAGAGTACGGGAAGGTCGCCACTCATTCGATACTTGCAACATCAGTGTCGCAAGTTCTATGGTTCACGCATCGAACGAGACCCATCTTTGTGTAGGGGTGTGCTCCATGGATCTGCAACTCACTGACAAGACCGCCGTCGTGACCGGTGCGAGCCGGGGGATCGGCCTCGCCGTCGTCTCCACGCTGGTGCGGGAGGGTGTCCGCGTGGTCGCCGCCGCGCGCACGATCACACCGGAACTCAAGGCCACCGGCGCGATCGGCGTCCCCGTGGACCTCTCCGAACCCGAAGGCCCCGCCCGTCTCGTCGCCCTTGCCGAGGCCGAACTCGGCGGACTCGACCTCCTGGTCAACAACGTCGGCGGCGGCGACACGGGGGACGGGCAGACGGGCGGCTTCCTCTCCTTCACCGACCAGCAGTGGAGCGACGCGTTCGACCTGAACTTCCTCGCCTCGGTCCGCACCACCCGGGCCGCACTGCCCCACCTCGTCACCCGTCGGGGCGCGATCGTCACCATCTCCTCCAACGGAGCCAGGACCCCGCACGCGGGCCCCGTCCCGTACACCACCGCCAAGGCCGCACTGACGGCGTTCGGCAAGGCCCTGGCCGAGGAGTTCGGCCCGCAGGGCGTCCGGGTCAACACGGTCTCGCCCGGTCCCGTCCGTACCGACATGTGGGAGAGCCCCGACGGATACGGAGCCGAACTCGCCAAGTCGATGGGCCTGGAGCAGGAACAGCTCCTGGCCGCCCTCCCCGCCGCCACGGGCATGCTCACCGGCAGGCTGGTGCGCCCCGAGGAGGTCGCCGCCCTGGTGGCCTACCTCGCCTCGCCCCTCGCGGGCAGCACCACCGGAGCGGACCACATCATCGACGGGGGTGCGATCAAGACGGTCTGAGCCGAGGGTCCTGACCCGAGGGCCTTGCGGTACGGCGTCGGCCCGGCCGCTCCGGGCGGTTTCCGTGAGCCGTGTCTCAACCGGCCGCCCCGCCTTGTTTGTGCAACAAGTTGCATAGCAAGATCGGACTGCGAGAGCCCCTCGACGTACGCGGGCCGTACGGACTTCGTGCGCGGGCCGTACGAAGTTCGTGCGCAGGCCGTACGAAGCCAGCCGCCCTCCCCGAAAGGCACCCCTCATGGCCGCCCCCCTCCTCTTCAACCCGCAGACCTACGACCCGCAGGGCTTCGACGCCGAGACCGGCAGGCTGCTGCGGGCCACCGTCGACTGGTTCGAGGCGCGCGGCAAGCGCCGGCTCATCGAGGACTACCGCACCCGGGCCTGGCTGGCGGACTTCCTCGCCTTCTCCGCGAAGGAGGGGCTCTTCGCGACCTTCCTCACCCCAGCCTCGGCCGCCGGGGACAACCCCGACAAGCGCTGGGACACCGCCCGCATCGCCGCCCTCAACGAGATCTTCGGCTTCTACGGGCTCGACTACTGGTACGCCTGGCAGGTGACGGTTCTCGGCCTCGGCCCGGTCTGGCAGAGCGACAACGCCGAGGCCCGCACCCGCGCGGCGCAGCTCCTCGACCAGGGCGAGGTGTTCGCCTTCGGCCTCTCCGAGAAGTCGCACGGCGCGGACATCTACAACACGGACATGCTGCTCACCCCGGCCGCCGACGGCGGCTTCCGCGCCACCGGCTCCAAGTACTACATCGGCAACGGCAACGCGGCCGGCCTCGTCTCCGTCTTCGGACGGCGCACCGACGTCGAGGGCCCCGACGGGTACGTCTTCTTCGCCGCCGACAGCCGCCACGACGCCTACCACCTGGTGAAGAACGTCGTCGACTCCTCGAAGTACGTGAGCGAGTTCCGCCTGGAGGACTACCCGGTCACCGCCGCCGACGTCCTGCACACCGGCCGCGCCGCCTTCGACGCCGCGCTCAACACCGTCAACGTCGGCAAGTTCAACCTGTGCACCGCCTCCATCGGCATCTGCGAGCACGCGATGTACGAGGCCGTCACCCACGCCACGAACCGCATCCTCTACGGCCGCCCCGTCACCGCGTTCCCGCACGTGCGCCGCGAGCTGACCGACGCGTACGTGCGCCTCGTCGGCATGAAGCTCTTCAGCGACCGCGCCGTCGACTACTTCCGCACCGCGGGCCCCGACGACCGCCGCTACCTCCTCTTCAACCCCATGACGAAGATGAAGGTGACCACCGAGGGCGAGAAGGTCATCGACCTCATGTGGGACGTCATCGCCGCCAAGGGCTTCGAGAAGGACAACTACTTCGCCCAGGCGGCCGTCGAGATCCGCGGCCTGCCCAAGCTGGAGGGCACGGTCCACGTCAACCTCGCCCTGATCCTGAAGTTCATGAAGAACCACCTGCTGGACCCGGCCCCGTACGAGGCCGTCCCGACCCGTCTCGACGCGGCCGACGACGACTTCCTCTTCCGGCAGGGCCCGGCGCGCGGTCTCGGCGACATCCGCTTCCACGACTGGCGTCCCGCCTTCGACGCGTTCGCGAGCCTCCCCAACGTGGCCCGCCTGCGGGAACAGGCCGACGCCCTCTGCGAGTTCGTCACCACCGCCGCCCCCGACAAGGAGCAGAGCAAGGACCTCGACCTCCTCCTCTCGGTCGGCCAGCTCTTCGCGCTCGTCGTGCACGGCCAGCTGATCCTGGAGCAGGCGAAGCTGAAGGGCCTCGACGAGGACGTCCTCGACGAGCTCTTCGCCGTCCTCGTACGGGACTTCTCCGCGCACGCCGTGGAGCTGTACGGCAAGGACTCCGCCACCGAGGCGCAGCAGGAGTGGGCGCTCGCGGCGGTCCGCCGTCCCGCCGTCGACGAGGAGCGCTTGTCCCGCGTCTGGCAGCAGGTCGAGGCCCTGTCGGGCACGTACGAGATGGCCCCCTGACCCTCCCGGGGCCCTGGGGCACAGCCTGCGGGGAAGGCGAAGGCGACGGCCGTGTACCTTCCCCGCATGGCGACCATTCACGACACCACAGTGACCCCGACCAAACTCGAAGTCCTCACGGCCTGGCTGCCCACCCGCCCCTGGTACCAGGGCACTTCGACCCCGCAGCTCGCCAAGGCGGGAGGCTTCCGGCTGGACGACCCCGAAGGCACCACCGGCATGGAGTTCATGGTGGTCACGGACACTTCCGGAGACAGCCCCGTCGCGTACCACGTGCCCGTCACCTACCGTGGCGTGCCGCTCGAAGGGGCTGCCGAGCAGGCCCTCATCGGCACGATGGAGCACGGCGTGTTGGGGCCGCGCTGGATGTACGACGGCCCGCAGGACCCGGTCCTCGCCGCCCGGCTGCTGGCCCTCCTCCAGAACCGCGCCGAGCCCCAGCAGCAGAGCGTGAGCGACACCCCGGACCCGACCGTCGTCGCCGAGACCACGGGACCCGCCCTCCCCGACGGACTCGTGCCGGGTGACGTACGGGAAGGCAAGCACGACACCGCTGTCACCGTACGGATTCCAGGAGAGTCCGCAGCGTCGGGTGAGCCGGGCGCGCTGACCCTGTCGGTGACGCGCGTGCTCCGCCCGGACGCCCTGGAAGCCCCCGCCGATGCGGCGGAGCCCGGGGGGACCCGGGCCCGCGTCACCGCGGACTGGACCTTCCCGGACGGGACCAGGCTCCGGGGCACGTTCGCCGCGCTCCGCCCCGCGACGGACTGACGCGAGCACCCGGCGGCGGCCTCAGCGCGTGCCGCCGCCGTGGTGGGCGGCGGACTCGGCGGCGGACTTCAGGTCGTGCAGCCACTTTTCGAGGCCCTGGCGGAGGATCTCCGTCGCGGCCGGAACGTTCGCGTCGACCACGGCGCCGGTGTGGGTCTCCTCCGTGGTCACCCGCACACCTCCCCCGACCTTGGTGAACTTCCACACGTGCACGCCGTCGATGCGCAGGCCCTCGCCGACCGCCGGGCCGGTCCAGCGGATGCAGGAACCGCGCTTGAGCTGCTCGACCGTCGAGGTGATGTCGAGGCTGGTGGCGGGAGTCGACGGGTTCGGCGGCACGGGAGTCGTCCAGCGGAACGCCGAACCCGCGCGGAACGGGCCGTGGTCGAGGCGGTCCACGTCCGTGATGCCGGGCTGCCAGGAGGGCCAGCGCTTCACGTCGGTCTGGAGCTTCCAGACGGTGTGCAGGGGCGCGTGGATGACGGTCTCGGTGCGGTGGCGGACGCGGGCGTCGGGGTCGACGCCCGCGCCCCGGCAGGTCAGCGGCGCGGGGGTGTGCGAACGGGAGTCGGCGGGGGTGGCCCCGGCGGGAGCCGCTGCGCTGCCGAGAACGCCCGTGGCGACGAGCGAGACGGTGAGCAGTGCGGCACGGGTGCTGCGGATCGCGGACATGGAGGTCCCCTTCTCAAGTCGGTCGGAAGGCAAGGAAGTTGCCGCGTTGGCTAGAAGCCAGTGCGTTCGTTACAAGTTATAACTGGGCCGGGCGTGATGGGTCAACAGTTTCGTGATAGCTTCTAACGAAAATTGGATGTGCGAAGAGACGTGCGAAGAGATGCGGGAAGAGAAGGGCGGCAGGCCGTGGTGAAGACGGACGCGGACGCGGAGACCCCGCGCGAGCGCTACCGCGCCCAGGTGCGCGCGGAGATCAAGGAACACGCCTGGCAGCAGATCGCCACGGCGGGAGCGTCGGCCCTCTCCCTCAACGCCATCGCCAAACAGATGGGCATGAGCGGCCCCGCCCTCTACCGCTACTTCGCCAGCCGCGACGAACTCATCACCGAGCTCATCCGGGGTGCCTACCGCAGCCTCGCCGACACCCTCCAGGAGGTCGCCGCGTCAGGCGCCGACCTGCCCGCCCTCGCGCACGCCCTGCGCGACTGGGCCTTGACGGACCCGCAGCGGTACCTCCTCGTCTACGGCACCCCCGTCCCCCGCTACCAGGCTCCCGAAGACATCACGGGCATCTCCGACGCGATCATGAAGACGCTCCTCGACACGTGCACCGCCCGCACGCCGAAGGGTCCCGCCACACCCTTCAGCGCTCACCTGGCCGAGCACCGGCACTGGGCCTCGGGCCACCCCGCCCCGCCCGCGGCCCTGCACCTCGCCGTGACCTTCTGGACCCGTATGCACGGAGTCCTGTCCCTGGAGCTCGCCGGTCACTTCGCGGGCATGGGCTTCGACCCCGCCCTGCTCTACGCCGCCGAACTGGACGCCCTGGCGGCGCGCTGACCCCGGGCGGCCCTCCGGTGCCGCAGGTTGACGACCGAAGCCTTCGCCACGGCCACCGGGCTCAGGAACCGCGTCGGACCGATCAGCCGCGACGCGAAAAGGTGCATGTGCCGCGCCACCGCCGTGTCGCGCGCGGCGGCCGAGAACATCAGCCGCTCCACCGGGTTGAACGGCCGGGCCGTCGCGAAGTCGGCCGCCAGGAACTGGTGCCCGCGCAGCCGCCGACCGTGCCGCCGCGCGTACACGGCGAGGGCCTTGTCCAGATCGCCCCGCCCGGCGGCGGCCGGACCGACCGCCTCCGCCAGCCACTGCGCGGACTGGAGCGCCCACCCGCACCCCACGCCCCACAGGGGATCGGCCGTGAGCGCGGCGTCCCCGACGAACGCGAGCCCCGGAGCGGTCGGCCTGCGGCTGTGCAACGGGTAGTCGACCGTGCCGATGATCTTGGTGACGCGCTCGGCGGAGTCGACGGGAGGCGCCTCGGGCAGCGCGCGCACGAAGTCGAGGAAGCTGCCCTCCAGATCCTCCCGGAAGGCGGGCAGCCGCTTCTTGTCCGGGAGCACGGCCACGACCGTCACCCCGTCGTCGTTCGGGAACGCGTACGCCATGTCGGGTTCGAGGAACCAGGCGTGGCTGATCCCGTCGCGCAACGGCAGGTTCCGGAAGTGCGCGAGATACCCGAACCGCCCGTTCTCGTACGGCTTGGCGGGCACCCCGGCGAACTTCGCCACCGCCGAGTCCTTGCCGTCCGCCCCGACCACCAGCCGGGCCCGGAGCTCCCGCTCGCCGCCGTCCCGCGTCGAGACCCGCACTCCCACGGTCCGCGCGTCCCCGCCCGCGCCCTCCCGCAGCAGCCCCGTCACCTGATGGCCGAGCAGCAGATCCACCCCGGGCGTCTGGGCCGCGCGCGCTCTGATCAACGGGTCGAGGGTGCTGCGCCGGACGTTGTACCCGTACGGCAGCCTGGCGTCCGTCTCCGCGCCCCACGGCTCGATCCACCCCCAACGGGTGTGCCAGCGTGCCTTGTTGGGGACCGCACCCGCCTTCTCCAGCGCCGGGAGGAGGCCGAGTTCAGCCAGTACCGGATGGGCTCCGGCCGTGATGGAGTGCGTGCACAGCACCTTGTACGCCTCGGGGTCCGAGCGGCGCTCAAGGAGGGCGACGCGCGCGCCGCGGCGGGCGAGCAGTATCGCCGCGGCACAACCGGCGAGGCTCGCCCCGCCGATGACGACGTCGTAGTCCTGTATCGCGGCGCGCTCGGCGGGCTCGGGCTGGGTCATGTGCGGTGGTCCCCCTCGGGATGCGGGCCGTACTGGTGAGTAGTACGGACACCTCCCGGCTCTTCCCCGCCAACTGCCTCTTTACACCGTGACGTTGACGTCGACCTGCATCCCTCTCCAGCCCGCCCCGCTCCTCGGCCCGCTCCGCCCTTGCGCCCGCTCCGCTCCTCAGTCCTCGTCCGCGAGCCAGTTCCCGTGGAAGCCCACCGGCACCCGTACCGGCAGGTGGACGCGCGCCACCGGCTCCGCCGTCAGGTCCCGGGAGTCCAGCACCACCAGGTCCGTCGCGTCTCGCTCCGGCTCGAAGACGTACGCGAGCAGCCAGCCGTCGTCCTCGGCCGCGCCCCGCTCCGCCGGTACGAAAACGCCCTCGCCCACGTCACCACGCGGGTCGAACGTGTGCACCTGCGTCGCGCCGGTCGCCAGGTCGAACTTGACCAGTCCGACGCCGAGTTGGGTCATCTCCTGCGGAATCAGGTCCTGCGACGTCGCCAGGTGCAGGCGGGTGCGCTCCGCCCCGTACCCGTCGCCCGGCTGGAGGACGCCGTACCCGTACCGGTGCTCCAGCGTGGCACGGCGCGGGTCGATGCGCGGGAACTCCACCGGCCGGTCGTCCAGTCGCTCCTGGCGCACCGTCCCGGCCGTCAGGTCGACGGTCCACCGCTCCAGGCACGGCGGAGCCTCGTCCGGCCCGAACCGCGCATTCCGGTCGAAGAGCTTGTCGTAGCGCACCAGGTGAACCGTCACCGTGCGGCCGTCGGCCGATTCGTACGCGCCCATCGGATGGAACACGAAGCACGGGTCGAGCTCCAGCCAGCGGACCGCCTCCGCCGGACCCCCGCGCGGCAGTACCCCGAGGCGCGCCGGCCGGGCCGGGTCCCACACGTACGGGAAGTTGTCACCGCCCCTGACGCCTTCCCGGTCGAAGACCACGGGCAGGTCGTACAGCAGGACGTACGACGCGGTGAGGGAGAAGTCGTGCATCATCGGCCCTCCCTCGACCGGCACGTCCACCCGCTGCTTGATCCGCCCGTCCAGGCCCGCCACCAGGTACTGGACGTACGGATACGCCCAGCAGTACGCGACCGCGTGCAGCTCGCCGGTCGCCGGGTCGACGGTCGAGTGCGCGGCGAACCCGCCCGGCAGGGTGCCCCGGAAGTCGAACGGGCCCAGGGTGTTCAGCTCCTGGTCCAGTTCGTACGGCAGCGCCCCGCCCTCGACGGTGGCCAGATTGCGCCCCGCGAACCGCAGGACGTGCGTGTTCGGCGCGGAGTCCATGTCCAGGTGGCGCGGCCCCTGCGGCCCCTTCTCGCCGAGCCGCGCGGCCACGGCGTCGCTGCGCACCCACCGGTTGCGGTACCACTCGGCGCGCCCGTCGCGCAGCCGCACCCCGTGCACCATGCCCTCGCCGGTGAACCAGTGGTGGGCGGCCGGGTCCTCGATGTTCAGCGGATTGGGGCCGTTGCGGAGGTAGCGGCCGGTCAGGGCCTCCGGTATGCGGCCGGTGACGTTCAGGTCGTGCGCCGTGATCTCTTCGCTGACGGGGGCGAACAGACCTTCCAGGTAGGGGTTGTTGCGATCCGTCATCGCGGCCTCCTCCGGAGGGGGGCCCGACGAGCCGGGCGGCGCGGGCCCGGCTCCCAGCCTGCCGCAGAGCACGGCCGAGGTACAGGGGCGCGTCGGCCTTACGGGGCCCGGCGCACCCCCTTGTACCTGTACGCGTACGGCTGGTACCTGTACGCGTACGGCCTACCGCCGGACGACCGACCGGATCCAGGCCAGCTGCCGGGAGACCTCCCCGGCCTCGGCGATCTTCTCCCGGTCGGAACCGTTGAAGACGCCGAGCAGGACCTCCTTGCCCTGCGGGGCGATGCTCATGATCGGCCCCCCGGAGTCGCCCCCGGCGGGAATCCCGGTCACCTTCTCCATGCAGAAGTCCGGACCGTCCGGCAGGTTGTGGCCCGCGCACCGGGGATCGCTCGACCGCACGATCTTCAGGTCCGACTGCTTGAGCACGGGGGACTGGCAGGCGTTCTCGTCGCCTTCGCAGGTGGCGCCCCAGCCGTACTGCCGGACGGTCTGGCCTGGACGGACCGGGGCGGTGGACAGGGCCGCCGTACGGATCTTCATCGGCGCGACCTTGATCAGCAGCATGTCCGCCTGCGCGCTGCCCTCCCGCTTCCCGGGCAGCGGACGCACGGTGGTGCCCTTGCGCATGTCGAGGTTGCCGACGCGGAACGAGATCCGCTTGTCGGCGATCGGCAGCGCCTGTTCGTAGAAGCAGTGCGAGGCGCTGAGGATCCACTGGTCGCTGACCGCGGTCCCCGTGCACACCGGCTGCCCGTCGACGAGCATGCGCACCGCCCACGGCCCGTACGCGCTCTTCTGGCCGCCGATCACGGCGGACGCCGGTGCGGCCGACAGTGCCGTGCCGGTCACCACCAGCAGGGCGGTCAGCATCAGGGCACGCGTGCGACGCATCATCAGGAGCAGTTCCTCTCACCGGGGCACGCGCCATCGGGGCACGAGCCGTACAGAGGGTCAGATGCCGTGCCGGGCCGAAGGGTTGCGCGAGATCAGGGAGTTCCGGTGCGCCGGTCCGCCCGCCCTGTCGCCGCCGGGAGCGAAGAAGCCCGGCGGGCCGTGCGGGAATTCTTCCGCGCGTCGCCCGACGAATACACCGTGGTATTCACCGCGAACGCCACCGGAGCCCTCAACCAGGTCATGGCCGACCAGGTGCGCTCTGCGCCGGCATGGCCACCTCCGCCGACGACATCGACCGCTTCCTCGCCCTGTGCCGGGAACTGACCACCGGCCCCTCGCCCCACCGGGAGGCGCTGCCGCCGCGTACGGCCTGCTGGGGCCGGAGCAGGGGGTACGGCGAAGGGCCGGCCGACGGAGTGTCGGCCGGCCCTCGGACGCTACGGATCAGACGTCGGCCTCGGCGTCGGCCTCGGCGTCAGTCCCGGCCTCGGCGTCAGTCCCGGCCTCGGCGTCAGTCCCGGCCTCAGACGAGGTCGAACCGGTCCAGGTCCATGACCTTCTGCCACGCCGCGGCGAAGTCCTTCACGAACTTGGCGTTCGCGTCGTCGCTCGCGTACACCTCGGCCACGGCACGCAGCTCGGAGTTCGAGCCGAACACCAGGTCGGCGCGGGTACCGGTCCACTTGAGGGCGCCGCTCGCGTCGCGGGCCTCGAACTGGTCCTGCGCGGAGGAGGTCGACTTCCACTCGGTGCCCAGGTCCAGCAGGTTGACGAAGAAGTCGTTCGTCAGCGTGCCGACGCGCTCGGTGAGGACACCGTGCTGGGAACCGCCCTGGTTCGCACCGAGGACGCGCAGACCGCCGACGAGCACGGTCAGCTCCGGGGCGCTCAGCGAGAGCAGGTTCGCGCGGTCGAGCAGCAGGAACTCGGCGGGGAGGCGGTTGCCCTTGCCCGCGTAGTTGCGGAAGCCGTCGGCGACGGGCTCAAGCGCCTCGAACGACTCGACGTCCGTCTGCTCCTGCGAGGCGTCGACGCGGCCCGGCGTGAAGCCGACCTCGACGTCCACGCCGCCGTCCTTGGCTGCCTTCTCGACCGCCGCGGTGCCCGCGAGGACGATCAGGTCGGCCAGCGAGACCTGACGGCCGCCCTTGGCGTTGAAGGACTCCTGGACGCCCTCCAGGGTGCGCAGCACCTGGGCGAGCTCGTCCGGGTTGTTGACCTCCCAGTTGCGCTGCGGCTCCAGGCGGACGCGGGCGCCGTTCGCGCCGCCCCGCTTGTCGCTGGCGCGGAACGAGGCGGCCGAGGCCCAGGCGGTGGAGACCAGCTGCGAGACGGTGAGGCCGGAGCCGAGGACCTGCTCCTTGAGCGCGGCGATATCGGCCGCGTCGAGGATTTCGCCCGTGCGCTCCGGCAGCGGGTCCTGCCACAGCAGCACCTCGGAGGGGACCTCTGGGCCGAGGTAGCGGGAGACCGGGCCCATGTCACGGTGCGTCAGCTTGTACCAGGCGCGGGCGAAGGCGTCCGCGAACTGGTCCGGGTTCTCGTAGAAGCGGCGCGAGATCTCCGCGTACACCGGGTCGAAGCGCAGCGACAGGTCCGTGGTCAGCATCGTCGGGCGGTGCTTCTTCTCGGCGTCGAAGGCGTCCGGGATGATCTCCGGGGCGTCCTTGGCGACCCACTGGTGGGCGCCCGCCGGGCTCTTGGAGAGCTCGTACTCGAACTCGAAGAGGTTCTTGAAGAAGCCGTTGCCCCACTGGGTGGGCGTCGTGGTCCAGGTGACCTCCAGGCCGGACGTGATGGCGTCCTTGCCCACACCCGTGCCGTACGTGCTCTTCCAGCCCAGGCCCAGCTGCTCCATCGGGGCGGCCTCGGGGTCGTCGCCGACGTTGTCCGCGGGGCCCGCGCCGTGGGTCTTGCCGAAGGTGTGGCCACCGGCGATGAGGGCGACGGTCTCCTCGTCGTTCATCGCCATGCGGCGGAAGGTCTCGCGGATGTCGCGGGCGGCGGCCAGCGGGTCCGGGTTGCCGTCGGGGCCCTCGGGGTTGACGTAGATCAGACCCATCTGGACCGCGCCGAGCGGGCTCTCCAGGTTGCGGTCACCGGTGTAGCGGGCGTCGCCGCCGAGCCACTCGGTCTCGGGACCCCAGTAGACGTCCTCCTCCGGCTCCCACACGTCCGCGCGGCCACCGGCGAAGCCGAAGGTCGTAAAGCCCATGGTCTCCAGGGCGACGTTGCCGGTGAGCACCATCAGGTCGGCCCAGGAGATCGACTGGCCGTACTTCTTCTTCACCGGCCACAGCAGACGGCGGGCCTTGTCGAGGCTGGCGTTGTCCGGCCAGCTGTTCAGCGGCGCGAAGCGCTGCTGACCGGCACCGGCGCCGCCTCGGCCGTCACTGATGCGGTACGTACCGGCGCTGTGCCAGGCCATCCGGATCATCAGCGGGCCGTAGTTGCCGAAGTCGGCGGGCCACCAGTCCTGCGAGGTGGTCAGCACCTCGGCGATGTCCTGCTTCACGGCCGCGAGGTCGAGCGCCTCGAACGCCTTCGCGTAGTCGAAGTCCGCACCGAGCGGGTTCGCCACGGCCGGGTTCTTCGCCAGGATCTTCAGGTTGAGGCGCTCCGGCCACCACTGACGGTTCCCGCCGCCCTGCGTGGGGTGTGCGGCCCGTCCGTGTGCGACGGGGCAACCGCCCTGCGACTCCTCGGGCTTCGGGTCGGTGACGATCGCATCGTGGTTGTCAGCCATGGGTTCCTCTCAAGCTGGGCAGATCAGCAAGTCTCAGCACGTTGTTGAACAAGTCGAGCAGGTCGAGCAAGTCGTTGAGCGGGTGGCCGGTACGGACTGCCTGGTGTCCTGTCGCTTGGCCCGTGGCCGTCGCCAAGAAGCGATCCTATGATGGACTCGGTCCAGGTCAAGAAGCTCACCTGTTCCATGTTTCGTCAAAACTATGACAACGGCCTTTAAACTCGTCCTACTTCACGGGACTTCATCAACACCAACGGGATGGTTCGTCATGAGTGACCTGCTGCAGCGCCTGCGCGGACGCGGCTGGAGAATGACCTCCCAGCGGCGAGTCGTCGCCGAGGTCCTCGACGGCGACCACGTCCACCTCACCGCCGACGAGGTGCACGCCCTCGCGGTGGGCCGCCTCCCGGAGATCTCGCGCGCCACCGTCTACAACACCCTGGGCGAGATGGTCTCCCTCGGCGAGGTCACCGAACTCTCCACCGACGGCCGCGCCAAGCGCTACGACCCCAACGCCCACCGCCCCCACCAGCACTTGGTGTGCTCGGGCTGCGGCGTCATCCGCGACGTCCACCCCTCCGGCGACCCCCTGCACGCGCTTCCCGCCGACCAGCGCTACGGCTTCACGGTGTCGGAGGCTGCGATCACGTACCGGGGGCTGTGCCCGGGGTGCGCCTGACGGACCCGGCGCGGGGGTTCCGGGTTCACGCCCCGCCGCAGCGTTCGCGGAGAGTCTTCACGCCCTCGCCTGAGAGGTCGTCGCAGTACGGTGCGCGGCCCGTCATCGCCATGAGCAGGGCCAGGGTCGAACCCGAGACGAGCGGTCCTGAGCCCGTCGTGAAGGGGCCGTCGTCCGCGACGAGTCGCAGCCCGTCGATGCGGCCCTTGGCGAGGACCACCAGGTCGGAGCCCCGGTAGTAGTCGGCCAGCAGGGTGAGCGTCTCGATCGGGTAGCCGCGCACGATGCCCAGCGGGCGGCGGATGTCCTCCCCGTGCACGACGGTCTCGCCCAGCATGGCCAGGACCGGAAGGGGCGGCTTGGTCGTGCTCGGGATCGTCCGGCGGAACCTTTCCAGGGTTTCGGCCGGGGTCGCGCCCAGCTGCTCCGCCAGCCGCATCGCCACCTGTTTGTCGAAGTCGAACCGGCAGCGGAGCACCCCCAACCACCACCGCACGGGGTTGAGGGTCGCCGCCGAGGCGAGGTGGGCCAGCACCTCGCGCACCGTGAGCTCGGTGCACAGCGACGTCGTGGCCCAGTCTCCGTCGCTCAGGTCGGCGAGATCGGCCGCCAGGGCCGCGCGCTCGGCGTGGACGAGCGGCCAGATCGGGGTCTTGCGGGCGTGTTCCGCCGTACGTTCGGGACCGGTCATGGGGGAGGTGCTCCTGTTCGTGGAAGTGCCGCCCGGCAAGCGCGTTCGAAGAGGAGACTCCCGGCCGGGGGAGAAGTCATCGCCCGCGAGTCAGCCTCCCGTACGGATCCTCAGCCGGAGCGCAGGACACGGAAGCGGTCGGGGGCGGCCGGGTCCCGGTCGGCGATCTGGACGGGCGCGTCGGCCCACTGCCACACCGGGCTGCCCGGTGTACGGGAGAAACTGATCCGCCCGCGCGTGCCCTCGACCGCGAGGGCCGGCCAGGAGGCGGAGAGGCGGGAGCGGTCCGTGCCGTACGTGCGCAGCGCCTCGGCGAGGACGGCGATCGAGTCGTACCCCTCGAAGGCGACGAAGGAGGGCGCTGCGGCCAAGCGCCCGCGCAGGGCCTTCTCGACGCGGGCGCCGAGTGGCGTGAGCTCTTCGGGCAGGTAGCGCAGGAAGGGGATCGCGAGGCCGTCGCCGCCCGGCAGTCCCGCCAGCTCGGCGAACTCCGGCTGCCCGGCCGGAGCGCCGATCAGGAGCCCGGCGAGGCGTGCGTCGCGGCGTACGGACGTGACGATCCCCCGTGCCGGTTCCGGGTGACCGACCAGGAGGAGAAGGGCAGTTGAGGCGTTCTCGACGAGTGCGTCGCACACCGCGTCGGGGGAGAGCCCGCTCGTGTCGAGTTCGGTGACGGTGCCGCCGTGCGGGGCGAGACGGTCGCGCAGGATGCGGGTTCCCGCCGCCCAGTAGACGCTCGGCTGGGTCACCACGGCGATGCGGCGGTGGCCCGCGCCGAGCAGGAAGTCCGCGTACGACCGCCAGCCCCGTGACTGCGGCGGGGAGAGGCGCGCGACCTGGTCCGTCGGCCGGTCCGTGAGCGCGTCCAGGACCGAGGAGGAGCAGAGGAACGGCAGGCCGAGGGCGGCGGCCCCGGTGGCGGCGGCGCGGGCGACGACGCTGTGGTACTCGCCGGTCAGGGCCGCCACCCCCAGGTCCGCCAACTCGGACACGGCCGCCGTCGCCTGCTGCGGATCGGCGGCCGTGTCCCGGACCAGCAGTTCGAGGGGGCGTCCCGCGATCCCGCCCGAGGCGTTGACCTCGCGGGCCGCCAACTCCAGCCCCGCGAGCAGGTGTTGACCCGCCTCGACCCAGCCCGGTCGGGTGAGGGGAGCGAGAGCGCCGATGCGTACGGGCGAATTCATGGGCGGGCCTCTCCCGGGATCGACTGCCGACCTCTTTCAAGATCGTCCGAACGTGCAGCCTATCCACCGGCCGACCGACATCCAGGCCCCAGGCCCCAGGCCCCCGGCCCCGGCGCTCCCGCCGTCCACGCCGACCCCACCGCGTCCGGCGCGAACAGCAGCCGGGCCAGGACCTGCGTGGCCTGGCCCGCCGACGCCGGTACGACGTAGGCGACCGCCAGACCGGCATCGGCACCGGCCCGTCCGAACTCGGCACCTGCCGTGCGGCGGGGGGCTTCGCGTACCCCTCTCAGGAGTTCTGGACCACCTTGCGTACGTTCTCCACGCGGCCGCAGTCGGCCTTGAGGTGTTCCGTGCGGGCGTGCCGGAAGGCGGCACCGAGTTCGGCGCGGCGGGAGGCGGGGACGTTCTCGCGGGCGCCGTTGAGGAGGGTGCGCTCCTCCTCGTCCGTGTGATGGGTCACCGCCGCGACGAGCCTCTCCAGCTTCTCGTCCCAGTCGCCGGAGCCGACCTCCTCGACTTCGAGGAGGGCCAGCAGCGCCCGGTTGCCTTCGCTGTGCTCCTGGACGCCGTGCTCGACCTCGGCGTCGTCGATGCGCCGGTACGTCCTGAGGGCGGGGTACACCTCGTCCTCCTCGGCCTCGCCGTGCGCGATCAGCAGCGCGGCGAACAGCCGGAGCGCCCCGGCCCGGTCCTCCGCCACGCTGCGCATGCGGCGCAGCAGTTCCTCCATGCGCCGGTGGTCGTCCAGGATGAGCTTCACCACGTCCTGCGGGTGCTGTGTCACGGTCGCCTCCACGTGCGATCGGCGGGAACGTCGTCCGGTCGCCTTTCTGATACCCCGTACGCCGGTGTCCGGACGGCCGGGAACCGTTCCCCGGCCGGTAGCCGATCGCTAGGATTCCGCTATGGCGACAACCCAGTTGAACGCGCGCGTGCCCGAGGAACTGGCCGCGCGGGTGCGCGCCTCCGCCTCCCGGGCCGGGATGAACATCGGCGAGTACGTGGCCTCCGTCCTGGAGGCCGACCAGGCCGCCGCCTCGGGCAGCCCCGAACTCCGCGAGGCGCGGGCCCGGATGCACGCGGCCGTGGCGTACCGGAAGTGGCTGGCCGACGACAGGTCGGAGAAGGACGCCATGAGCATGGACGAGGTCTTCGGCGACTGACCGCGCACCGGGCGCGGCTCCCCGGCCTGTCGACGCTCCCGGTCCGCGACTACGCTCATGATCACGTGCCGATGAGAGAGGCGCGGCGGAGCGTGGCGTGGGACGAGGTCGGGGAGGGCGAGCAGTGGAACCGGTCGCGGTGTGGGTGTGCGGAGCGGGACTCCTCACACTGGGCCTGCTGATCCACTTCCTGTGCCGGCAGGCGGGGAACGGCGACCTGGGACGCAACGCCGCGATCGGCATCCGGACCAGGGCCACGATGTCCTCGGACGCTGCGTGGAACGCGGGCCACGCAGCGGCGATCCCCCTGCTGAGGGCGACGTACCTGACGGCGTACGCCACGGGCGCGATCACCGGCGTCCTGGCCCTGGCGGTGCCCCTGGGCGGCATCAGGGCGCCCGCGATCATCGCCGTCCCCCTGTGCGCCCTCGCCACGGTCGTCATGCTGCTCTCGGTGGCGTCGTCCAGGGCGAACGCGGCCGCACGCACCACCGCGTAGTCCGTGGAGGAGCTACTCCTGCTGGTGTCCGTGGAGCGACCCCTGCTGGTGGGCGTGGACGGCCCACTGAACCCCCGCACGACGACATCACGATCACGGACGCCGACCGGGCCTGGGTGCGGGAGCGCCACGACGGTCCCGCCCTTCTGCGTCGGACCGGCCCCCGCGTGGGAGGGGCTCAGGCCGCTGGGAGGGTGGCGTGGACCTGGCGGAGGAAGGTCGCGTTGTCGGGGGTGTGGCGCAGTTTGGTGAGGACCGTTTCGAGGGTGCCCTGCCCCTCGCGCGACTGGAGGGCCCGGCGCAGACCGCGTACAGCGGCCAACTCGGCGGCGGGCATGAGGAGTTCCTCGCGGCGGGTGCCGGAGGGCGTGATGTCGACCGCGGGGAAGACGCGTCGGTCCGCGAGGGAGCGGTCCAGACGCAGTTCCATGTTGCCGGTGCTCTTCAGCTCCTCGAAGTAGTAGTCGTCGGCGCGCGAACCCGTGTCGACCAGGGCCGTGGCCAGGATCGTCAGGGAGCCCGCCTCCTCGGTGAGCCGGGCCGCGCCGAAGAAGCGCTTCGGGCCGATCAGCGCGGACGCGTCGACGCCGCCGCTGAGCGTACGGCCGCCGGAGGAGGCGGCGTTGTTGTGCGCCCGGCACAGCCGGGTCAGGGAGTCGAGCAGGATCACGACGTCCTGGCCGTCCTCGACGAGGCGCTTGGCGCGTTCCACGGCCAGTTCCGCGAGCGCGATGTGCGCCTTAGCGGGCCGGTCGAAGGTCGACGCGTACACCTCGCCGCGCACGCTGCGGCGCATGTCGGTGACCTCCTCGGGCCGTTCGTCCAGGAGCACCACCATGAGGTGCGCCTCGGGGTGGTTGGCGGCGACCGACGCGGCCAACTGCTGGAGCAGTACGGTCTTGCCGGTCTTCGGCGGCGCGACGATCAGCCCGCGCTGACCCTTGCCGACGGGGGCGACCAGATCGACGACGCGCGGACCGAGGTCGCCCGCCGCGCTCTCCAGGTGCAGCCGCTCGCGCGGGTGCAGCGGGGTGAGGTCGTGGAAGTGAGGACGGCGCCGAGTGGCGTACTGGGGATCGTCGTTGACGAAGTCGACCTGGGTGAGGGTGTGCGGCTTGCCGCAGACGCCGTGCACCAAGTCGCCCTTGCGCAGGCCGAGTCGGCGGATGAGCGCGGCGGGAACCTGCACGTCGTGCTGGGTGGGTTCGAGGTCCGTCCCGCGCAGGAAGCCGTGGCTTCCTCCGGTTCCGGCGAGGTCGAGGATGCCCACGGCGTGAACGGCCGGAGACGGAGCGGTGGTTGGGGTTTCGAGTGTGGTGGTCATGATGGGGCGGTCCTTTCGAGGACGTCTACGGGTGAGAACACGGGAGAGGGGGAGAGTCCGGCGGACGTCGCGCGGCGCTATGCCGATGCGCGGCGGGCGGCAGGGCCCGCGGCCGGTGAGAAGCCCGTTGCTCGGGTCCGTCGGGTCCGTCGACGCGGAAACCCTCGGCAGAGGCCCGAGCGGGGCAGGGCAGGGCAGGGGAACGTACCCCTGGGGAAGAGCTGTGAGAAGTGCGGCACCCGGAATCCGGGAGGTGCGCGATTGCCGGGAGAAGGAACGTCCGGCGGGAAGAGGAGCACCGTCGCCGCAGAGGGGCGAAAATCGAGTGCCATCGGCAATGTACCACGGGTGGCGGGATGCCCGGTACCGGCTTGTGCCGCTGCCGCTGCCGCTGGTGCTGTTGCCGCCGCCGGGTGCGAGGCCCGCCGCCTATGCTGGGCGCGGTGTTCACACCCCAGGGCCCCACCTTCCGAGAACTCGCCGTCCAGGCGCTCTCCTCCGTCGAGCACGGCTACGACCTGCTCGCCCCGAAGTTCGACCACACTCCCTTCCGTACGCCCGACGCGTTCCTCGCCCCGGTGACCGACTTCCTGCGCCGTCTCGGCGCCTTCGACGCGGGACTCGATCTGTGCTGCGGCACCGGTGCGGGGGCCGGAGTCCTGGAGGAGGTCTGCCGCGAGCGGGTGGCCGGGGTCGACCTCAGCGCCGGAATGCTCGACGTGGCCCGGCGCCGCCCCTCGGCTCCCGTACCCGTCCACTGGGTTCGCGGCGACGCGCTCGCCCTCCCCTTCGGCCCGGTCTTCGACCTGGTGGTGAGCTTCGGCGCCTTCGGCCACTTCCTGCCCGCCCTGCGCCCCGCGCTCTTCTCCCAGGTCCACGCGGTGCTGCGGCCCGGTGGCCGGTTCGCCTTCCCGCTGCCCGCCCCGGCGGTGCCCGGCTCGCGCGTCCACCTCGCCATGCTGGGCTTCGACGCCGTGATGCGGGTGCGCAACGCGCTCTGGCGACCTCCCTTCGTCATGTACTACCGAGGCTTCCGGCTCGGCGACATCACCGCCGAACTCTCCGCAGCCGGTTTCGGCGTCGAGACGTACGCACTGGAGGAACTCGGCCGCCGCGAGGACGGATCCCCGCGCTGCCGCATGGTGGTCGCGACCCGGCGCTGAGGCGCGGAGCACGGGGCGGCGGCTTCCGGGGCGGCCCCGTACCGCCGTCGTTCAGGGGCGGTACGTTGCGGCCATGTGCATATCAAGCGGCGAGGCTGTGTTCTCCGGCACCTTCACGTACTGCGGGAGGCGGCACCACCCGGTGCACGGCCTCATCCACGTCCTGGGTTACCAGAACACCGCCGTCAACCTGGCGGGCGGCCCGAACGCGATGCTGCTGCACCTGCCCGCGGTCCAGCTCACACCCGAGCACTTCCTGCCCGCCGGGCACGACGGCGACGTCCTGCGCCGCATGGTCGACGCCGTCGCGCCCGTGTCCGTCGCTGCGGACGGCATCGCCTGGATGGGCGCGGAGCCCGAGCCGGTCCGGGTCTTCGAGCACGACATCTACACGGTGCTCCTGGCCGCCGACCCGCACGCGATCCCCGCCGCCCTGCGGCACGTGCCGCCGCACCGGCGTCCCGTACTCGACCCGGAACTCCTGCGGTTCTACGCCGACCACTTCCCCGACCACACCGTCGCCCTCTGCTGCTTCGACAACGCCGACGCGAAGCGGGCCAAGCCCCTCCTCCTCTGGTACGAGCCCCTCGACGCCGACCGGCTGACGGTGCCCGCCCTGGACTGCCACACCGGAGGGGCGCCGGACCTCGACGCGGAGGTTCCCGTGGACCACTGGGTCCTCTTCTCCACCGACGAGGCCCCGGCCGACTGGGGCTCTCCCGTCGAATACTCCGGGCACATGCGCCACCGTCTGCGCGGCTTTCTCCCCGACACCGTCATCGGCCGGTACTTCGGCGATGAGCAGAAACTGATCAACGGAGACTTCACCATCAGCCACCTCGATCTCCTCACCGACGACGCCGACCGCATCGAGCGCCTGCACCCCGACGGAGCGCGGTTCGCGCTGCCCGCCGCGTTCGCGGAATAAAGCCGTTCGATTGCGCGTGCATTGAGGCGGAGAAGCGGGGCACACGGAGGTTGCAGGACAACGGCCCACCCGTCGCAGATCCGGTGGCGGGCCCGTATTTCGTCCGGCCCGGTCCGTGGAGTGGAACGGACGGAATTGGCTACTGCCGTGCGCCCGATCGCAGGCCGCACGCTGTATAGAGAGAAGAGATGGGAACCGCGATGATTATTCTTGGTGTCATCCTGCTCCTGATAGGAGTGCTGGCCGGAATCTCGATTCTGACGACCGTGGGCGGAATCCTCGTCGTGGTCGGTGCGGTCCTGTGGATTCTCGGGGCGACCGGACGTGCTTTCGGCGGACGGAAGCACTACTTCTGATCGGGATTCCGCATTCTGAGTTCCGAGTGCTGATCAGGAACATCTACTGAACGCCGTCGTGGGCGGGCGGACCCGATGCGGGTCCGCCCGCCCACGACGCACGCATGCGCGCACGGGTTCCAGCCGTCAGAAGTCGAGTACGACCCGGAGCACGCCGCGCACGACACGGACGACCGTACCGACCACCATGCGTACGACGCCCTCGGCGAGCCCCGACATGACCACCTCGCCCGCGACGTCGGCGAGGTCGTCGGCCACGCCGTCCCCACCGCACGGCTGCCTCCGGCACACCCTGCGCAGCGGTCCGGCCACCGGCTGCCCACAACGCTTGCACTTCCTGCCACGGTGTCGCACGACCGTCCCCCGTTCGCTTGCCGTCTGTGCAGGTGAGGACGCGGGCGGGGGCGGGGGTGGTTGCTCCGTACGCGCTTCTGACCGAACCCGCCGGTCCGTCCGCCCGGCGCCGGTGAATCGATCACGCCCCCAGGCCCCAGCTCGTAGGTCGGACCTCACCGCCCCGCTCTCTCCCGTCACCACGGTCCCCGTCAGGGTGGCTTCGCAGCTCTCCCGAGGCGGGGGTATTTGTGACCCAGGTCACTCTTGAGGTTGACCTCGGGTCAGGGTGAATGCTCATCGCAACGGCAGGACGGCGCCGACCCCGGCGCCGGCCGTCACCCAGCTGAGGAGCTGACCATCATGGGCATCACCCCTTCCGAGACTCGCCCGGAGCTGCGCAAGGCGATCGAGGAGATCACCGCATCCGGCATCACCGGCATCTCGCTGCACGTCCACGACGAGCGGGGCGACTGGGCGGGCAGCGCCGGAGCGGCCGAACTGGACGGGCCCGCCGCGCCCCCGGTGAACGGGCACGTCCGCATCGGCAGCAACACCAAGACCTTCACCGCGGCCCTGGTGCTCCAGCTGGTGGCGGAGGGCAGGGTCGCCCTGGACGACCCGGCGGCCGACCATCTCCCCGAGTTCGACCTCGACGCCAAGACCACCGTACGGATGCTGCTCCAGCACACCAGCGGCATCTTCAACTTCACCGGCGAGATGTACGAGGACGGGACGGTCGGCCATGGCATCCCCTCCACGATCTCCGGCCAGGAATGGGTCGACAAGCGCTTCACCACCTACCCGCCCGAGGACCTGGTCCGCCTCGCGCTGTCCCGGCAGCCCCGGTTCGCGCCGGGCGAGGGCTGGAGCTACTCCAACACCAACTACGTCATCCTCCGGCTGCTGGTCGAGAAGCTCACCGGCCTCTCGTGCGCCGAGGTCACGCAGGAACGCATCCTGGGCCCGCTCGGACTCACCGGCACGGTGGTGCCGGGCGCGTCGCCGGAGATCCCCGCACCGTACGCACACGCCTACTACCGGTACGAGGACGTCGACGGCCGCGAGCACACGGTCGACGTCACCCGGCAGAACCCCTCCTGGGTCTCTGCGGGCGGCGACATGATCTCCACACCCCGGGACCTGCATGTCTTCATCTCCGCGCTGGTGGCGGGGGAGTTGGTGCCCGCACCGCTGCTGGCCGAGATGACCGCGCCCCATGCCGCCAGCGGCTTCGGGCTCGGGCTGCGCGTGCAGGAGCTGGACGGGGGCGGCACCGTCTACTTCCACAACGGCGGTCAGGGCGGCCACGCGGCACTCATGTACAGCACACCGGACGGCAGCAGGACCCTGACGGCCGCGCTGAACTACGTCGACGACGCGGCCCTGTCGATGGCCGGACCCTTCCTGAAGGCGATGGAACGGCTCGTGGCGGAGGTGTTCGGCGGGGCTGAGGACGATGCTGCCCGTCGTGCGGGCTGACCGTACCCGGTTGCTCGCGAGTGGGGGTGCGTGGCCGTCCGGCCCGTGGGCAGGGCAGGCTGTCCCGATGAGCAACGGACTTACGATCGGGCAGGCCGCCACCTTCGCCGGAGTCACCGTGAAGACGGTGCGGCACTACCACAAGCTCGGCCTCGTCGCGGAGCCGGAGCGCGACAGCTCCGGCTACCGGCGTTACGGATCGGCCGAGTTGCTGCGTCTCGTCCAGGTCCGCACGCTGGCCGCCGCCGGGGTGCCACTGGCCGAGACCGGGCCCCTGCTCGACGCCGACGCCGAGGAGTTCGCGACCGCGCTCGTCGCCGTGGAGCAGGAACTCACCTCGCGGATCACTGAGTTGACCGAACGCCGCGACATGCTGCACCGCCTGGCCGAGGGCGACCGGGCCCTGCTGCCCGACCGGGCGGTGGCGCTGCTGGAGCGGATGGCCGGGCGCGGCTTCACCCGCGAGGAGGTGGCGGCGTCCCGCGAGGGCCTGGTGCTGGCCAGGGCGCTGGCGCCGGACGGGCTCGACGACTACCTCGACGCGCTCGAACTCGCTCTGGACGACGCGCCGTTCCTCGCGCTGATCAAACAGGGGGCCGAGGCGGTGGACTGGGAGCCGGACGACCCCCGCCTCGAAGAACTCGTCGACGCGATGGCGGACGCGTACCTCGCCGATCCCCAGCGGCTGAAGATCGTGACCAGCTTCCAGGCCCGCACCGAGACCGCGACCCGCTACCGGCTCATCAGCCGCTTCGGCAACCAGTCCCCGGCGGGGGCCCGGATGGCGGACCTGATCGAGGCGAGGCTCCGCGCGGCGGGCGTGGTCATTCCGCGCGGCTGAGGATGTGTACGCGAGCCCCGGGGTGTACGCGTACGCGAACCCCCGGACGCGAGGTGCCCCCCGGCCCGTGAAGGGGTGGGGCGGCGGGGTGGTGGCGTCGGAACGGGGCCGTGCGCCGACACCACCACGTCTCACCCGTCGCCGGGCCGCCCGCCCTGCGGAAGGGGGCATCCGTCACCAGGTCGGGGGACCTCCGGCGCTTGCCCGCCTCACCGCGTCTCACCAGGGCTGAGGGCAGTCGGAGAGTCCGGCGGAACACCATCGCCTCAGGGCCCGGACCACGGCCGGGCCGTGCGGGGGCGGCCGATCCGAAGGCCCGCAGACAACCCCCTGCGGAGCCGGGCACCTGTGGCCGCACGTACCCCTGTGCCAGTCGCCCGTACTCGAACCCCCATGATGAACACCATGAACCACCGCACCCGCATCACCCGCGCGACGGGCCTGCTCCTGACCGCCGCTCTCGTGCCCCTGCTCACCTCGTGCGGCCTCACGGGCGTCATGTCGCCCGCCGAGGTCCGGGGCGACGCCGTGGGCGACGGCAAGGCCGCGAGCGGGCCGGTCGACTGCACGAAGGCGAAGTGCGTGGCGCTCACCTTCGACGGCGGCCCCAGCGCACCCACGCCGAAGGCACTGGACGTACTGAAGGAGCAGAAGGTCCCGGCGACCTTCTTCCTCCAGGGCAAGGGCCACACCGACACGTACCCCCAGACCGTGACCCGCATGGCCAAGGAAGGCCATGAAATAGCGAACCACACGTGGTCGCACAAGAACCTGACCGAACTCACCCCGGAGGAGATCCGGGCGGAGATCCAGCCGGTGCAGAAGGACATCAAGGAGGCCACCGGCAAGGCCCCCACCCTGATGCGCCCGCCGGGCGGCGCCACCAGCAACGAGGTGAAGGACGTCCTGAAGGAGATGGGCCTCGCCCAGATCCTGTGGAGCGTCACCGCGAAGGACTTCGGCGTCAAGGACCCCGAAGTGGTCAAGAAGCGCGTCCTCGAACAGACCAAGCCCGACGGCATCATCCTGCTGCACGAGCGCTACCCCGGAACGATCCCCGCGCTCCCCGGCATCATCGGCGAACTCCGCAAGCAGGGGTACACCTTCGTGACGGTCTCCCAGCTGATGTCCCCCGCCGTGCCGGAAGCGGGCGAGGTCTACCGCCCCTGACCGGCCACGCTTCCTGACCGGCGGCGCTTCCTGACCGGCCATGCCTTCCGCCGTCCCGGCTACGCGCCGCCGCCCTCCGCCTGGAGCCGTGCGCGGTGCCGGGCGGTGGCGGCCTCCGCGTGGTGGCCCAGCCGCTCGGCCAGCCGCGCCTGGGCCAGCCAGTTGTACGGGCACGTCGGGCGCAGGGCGATGCGTTCGCTGAGCAGGGCGCGCGCCACGTCGTGCCGTCCGGCGCGCAGGGCCGCCTCCAGCAGGGTCTTCTGTACGGCGTCCCGCTGGGCGTGGCTGCCGCCGAACGCGGCGAGGCGGTGCCGCAGGGGCATCAGGAGGTCGACCGCCTCCCCGTCGCGGCCCGTGCCGTAGGCGATGAGCGCTTCGCAGACCGGGACGCCGATGCCGGCGGTCATGGCGTGGTTGGAGAGCGCCGTACGGTCCCCGCACTCGGCGGAGGCCAGCCAGCGGCGCCGGTCCGCGACCAGTTCCCCGGCGTCCTTGACGCGGCCCGCCCCCACGTACGCCATCACGGCGTGCACGTCGTTGAACGCGTAGTGCGCGCCGTCCGCCCGCCCCGCCCAGCCCCGCGCGAGCCGTTCCCAGCGCGCGGAGACGTCCCGGCCCGCCAGGAACAGCCGCCACAGGAGGGCGGAGGCGTCGAGGAGCTGCATGGCGAGGGGCGGGGCGTCCGGCGGGTGGACGGCGCTGTCGTAGATGTCCAGGACCCGGGCGGTGTCACCGGTTTCCAGGGCGAAGAGTGCGTAGTGCCACCAGTTGTGCACGGTGAGGAAGTTTCCGGTCGCCCAGTCGGCGGTCCGTGCGTCCAGGAAGCGGATGCCGTCGGTGAACCGGCCGCGCATCTCGAAGCTGTGCGCCACGCCGTGCACGCCCCACACGTCACGGGGGTTGCGGGCGAGCGCGTCCAGGCCCGCCTGTTCCGCCTGCTCGTAGTGGCCGGACTCCTCCAGGCCGAAGGCGTACATCCCGAGCAGCGGCCCGTAGTGCGGATCGTCCTGGTCCCAGGCACTCAGCGCCCCGCCGATCCGGTCGCGCAGACGGCCCGCGTCGCCGGTCAGGAAGTCGAGCTGGTGGCCCGCCAGCAGGGCCAGGGCGTCGCGCGGCCAGCCGATCGACAGCTCGTCGAGGAGGCGGGCCGCGCCGTGCAGGTCTCCGTCGAGGCAGGCCCCGGCGGCGGCCAGGTGCAGCCGTTCCCTGGGCGTGATCCGGGTGGTCCCCGATTCTTCGAGTGCGGTACGGAAGAGGACGAAGGGACCCCGGGCCCCGGCCGTGTCCTTCTCCTCCGTGCCCAGTACGGCCAGATAGGCGGCGAGTGCCTGCCCCATGGGGGAGGCGGGCGAGGCGCGCAGGACGTCCGCCGCCCGGTCGACGACCTCCGGACGGAAGAACAGCAGGTCGTCCAGGGCCTGCTCGTAGTGCTGAGCGCCGTCGCGGTCGGTGTCGCTCAGGGGGTGGTCGTGCCGGTCCACTGTCATCGGAAGCTCCCAGGTGGCGCGCGGTCGCGCGGATACGGAGGAGAGCCTGCCCACGTCGGGGCCGCTCCACCAGGAGGCCGGATTTATCCCGACAAAGGGCCGGTTCTAGGTCTGGCGGTCCTGCGGCGGCGGTCGTAGACAGGGAGGTTCACCCAGGGAGGCCGTGATGGACAGGACCATCAGCAAGGGCACGTTCCGGGACGCGTTCAAGAATCAGACCGTCGCGATCTCCGCACTGCCGCCGGGCACGGGCCGACGCCTCGCCGAACGGGCCAACGCGACGGCCGGTCCCGCCGATGCCGCGCTGCGTACGAAGGCCGAGTTCAGCTCCCTGTACGACCTGCTCCACGCCGAGCAGGGGGACACGCCGGGCGACCTGACGGACGGGTACCTGGTCCTCCTGGACGCGGCGGGGAAGCCCACCCCGATCGGGCGGATCGTCGGCGAACTCCTCGACGCGGCGGAGAGCAAGACCGATTTTTTCGCCCAGGACATGTATCAGGTCAAGGTCACCGGCTGGCCGCCCGGCGTCCTGACGGCCGACGAGGCCATGGAGGCGCCGAAGGGGGCCCTGCTGACCCTGGCGCGGAGCAGTGCCCCGGACGACGTGCTCCTCGCGACCCCGTCGTTCTCGATGGTCAACAGCGGCAATCTGACGGCCCACGCCCCCAAGCGCTCCTGGAAGATCGACTTCGAGGTCGGCGAGAGCGAGGACCGGCTCCACGGCATGGAGCGGGTCAACCTCAAGGCGATGTACAACGACCCCTCCCAGATGCGCGAGGCCGTCGCCTGGCGGCTGCTGGAGCGGGCGGGCATCCCGGCGGCGCAGCACACGTACGCGACGTTCCAGATCAACGACCGCTACCTGGGGCTCTTCTCGGTCATCGAGCAGGTCGACAAGAAGTTCCTGAAGGACCACTTCGGCAAGAACGCCGAGGGCAACCTCTACAAGGCGTACTGCGGTGACGTCGGCTGCGCGACCCTGGAGCACCGCTCCACCGAGGACGGCGGCGACGGCGGCAGCCAGTACTTCACCGCGGGCAGCCTGGAGGACGACCGCACGTACCGGCTGAAGACGAACGAGGACGACCCGGCCAAGAGCACCTACGACGACCTCGCCACGCTCATCCGTACCATCAACGGCGTCCAACTGCCGGGCGGCGAGGGGCGGTTCGCGACCGACGTCTTCGCCGAGTCGGTCGAGGAGGTCTTCAACGCACGGGCCTTCCTGCGCTGGGCGGGCGCCAACGTCCTGCTCGGCAGCTGGGACAACTACTTCGCGACGCCGTCGAACTACTACCTCTACAACGCGGGGCGGCTCGGCGACGCGACGGGCTTCATGGCCCGCCCGTACTTCACCTTCGTCCCCTGGGACTACGACAACAGCTCCGGCATCGACTTCTTCGCGACGCAGTGGCAGTACACGGACCTGCTCGACTGGCCCGCGACGAGCCGCGAGTACTGCCGGATCACCCACGCCCCGCACGAGACCTCGCACCTGCCGCTGTTCACCAACCTGCTGCGGCACCACGACTTCTGCCAGTACTACCTCGACCACCTCGAACACCTCCTCGACGCGGAGTTCGGCCCCGAGCGGGTCGCCGCGATGCTCGGCGCGGAGGGGTCGGGGCGTACCGACGGCCTGTGGCAGCTCATCGCACCCGCCGTGTACGGCGAGTCCACGAGTCCGCACGGACAGCCCTTCACGGGGCGGCAGTTCACCAACGACGAGGTGTACCGGGCCGGCTACCGCCAGTGGGAGCTGAGCCGGGGCAAGCAGTTCACGTACGGGATCTTCCACTACACGCGCATGCGGTACGACCACGCACGCCAGCAGCTCGCCGAACTCCGCAAGACCTATCCCAACGGTGCCAGCGGGGCGACGTTCCCGGGCGCGATGGAGGTACTTCCCTCATGACCGCAGCCAAGAAGCAGACCAAGAAGCAGACCAAGAAGCCGACCGAGAAGCAGACCGAGAAGCCGACCGAGAAGCCGACCAAGGAAACGGCCAAGCCCGGCGAGTTGCGCCTGGTCAAGGAAACCAAGATCCAGGACCTGATCGGGGACGGCGCGGGCACCCGCCTGGAGGCGAGCGGGGTCCTCTACCGCGACGGCACCTTCCTGATCGTCTGCGACAACCTGCCCTCCCTCATCCGGGTCGGCAGCGAGCTGTCGCCGAAGGCGCCGGAGAACGAGATCATCAACCCCAAGGCGGCGCGGAAATCCGGGAGTTCCGCGAAGGAGGCGAACGTCGGCTACGAGGACCTGGCCCACGACGCTCTCCACGACCACTACTTCACCCTGAGCGAAGCCGAACCCGTCAAGCCCCAGGGCTTCCGCGCCCGCGTCCACGAGTACGACGCCACGTTCCGCCCGCTGGGATCGGCGCAGCTCGACTTCGACCTCGCGGACGCCAACAAGGGCATGGAGGGCCTGGAGTGGGTGGAGCGCTCGGGCACCGGGCACCTGCTGGCCCTCTGTGAAGGGAACCTCTGCCTGGGCGGCAAGAAGGGCAGGACACCGGGCGGCGGCCGCATCCAGGTCTTCCGGCGCGAGGGCAAGCGCTGGGCCCACACGGACACCATCAGCCTGCCCGCGTCGCTCCCCTTCGAGGACTACGCCAGCGTGTCCGTGCGCGACGGACGCATCGCCGTCCTGTCGCAGGCGTCGTCCGCCCTGTGGGTGGGCCGCCTCTCCGCCAAGAAGTGGGAGGTCGACGAGGGCACGGTCCACCGCCTCCCCACGGACGGCAAGGGGCGCACGGTCTACGGCAACCCCGAAGGCGTGTCCTGGGTCTCGGCCGACCACGTGGTGATCGTCTCCGACCGCGCGAAGAAGGGCGCGGAGAACGAGCGCTTCCGTGCCAAGGACCAGTCGGTCCACCTGTTCCTGATCCCTGGCGAGCACGCCTGAGCCACGCTGCCGCCGACTGCGCACCGCCCGGGGGAGTTCACCCGCGTACGAGAAAGGGAACTCCCTTGGGGGAGGGCAATTCCCCTCCGCGCAAAGGAAATTGACCGCAGTCGGCCGACGAAGGAGGCTCGGAATGCCGTACGGGAAAACGCAGCAGCCGAAGGGGCGTCTCGACGGCAAAGTGGCCTTCGTGACCGGCGCGGCCGGAGGGCTCGGCCGCAGTCACGTCCGACGGATGGCGGAGGAGGGTGCCGACCTGGTCATCGTGGACATCTGCCAGTCGGTCGGCTCCGTGCCCTACCCGATGTCGACCCCGGACGACCTGCGCGAGGCGGTGGCGGAAGTGCACGCGTACGGCCGCCACGTCGTGGCCCGGCAGGCGGACGTACGCGACCGTGAAGCGCTCCAGGAGGCGTACGACGCCGGGCTCGCCGCGTTCGGGCACGTCGACGTCGTGGTCGCCAACGCCGGGATCGCCCCGCTGCTCGTGGAGGACCGCATCGAGGCGTGGCAGGACGCCATCGACGTCAATCTCACCGGCACCTTCCACACCATCGAAGTGGCTGTTCGGTCGATGGTGGCCGCAGGACGGGGCGGCTCGATCGTGATCGTCAACTCCACGGCGGGACTGGTCGGCCTGGGCGGCGCCAGCAACGGCGGGCTGGCCTACTCCGCCTCCAAGCACGGCGCGGTCGGCCTGATGCGCTCGTACGCCAACAACCTCGCCCCGCACAGCATCAGGGTGAACTCCGTGCACCCCACAGGGGTCGCCACCCGCATGGTCGTCGACCCGGCCATGGTCGCCTTCGTCGCCAGCGACCCGAAGCTGGCCCGGCAGGCGCCCAACGCCCTCCCGGTACGCATGATCGAAGCGGTCGACGTGTCGAACGCCGTCCTGTGGCTGGCCTCGGACGAGGCCCGCTACATCACCGGCGTCACGCTGCCCGTGGACGCGGGATTCATCAACCGCCGCTGAGCCATGGAGCCGCCGAGCCATTGAGTTGCTGAGTCGCAGAGCCGCAGAGCCGCAGAGTCGCAGAGCCGCAGAGCGAGCGAGAGGGAGTGGGATGACCGATCCGTACGCCGACACGATTCTGCTGGGCGGACACGTCAGGACACCGTCCGGCTGGGCGCACGCCCTCGCGGTGCGCGACGGCGTCATCGACACGGTGGGCACCGACGCGGACGTCCTGGGCCAGCGCGGTCCGGACACACGGGTCGTCGACCTGGGCGGTGACACCGTCCTGCCGGGCCTGCACGACCTGCACGTGCACCCGATCTACGCCGGGATCCGCGAGCGCCGCTGCAAGATCCCGCAGGGTTCGAGCCTGGAGACCACCCTGCGCATCGTCGCCGAGCACGTCGCGCGGGCCGTCCCCGGCGGCTGGGTGCTCGGCGGGCAGTGGGACGCGTACGCACTCGGCACGACCCCGAACCGCGAGCAGCTCGACGCCATCGCCCCCGACAACCCCGTCCTCCTGGAGGACACCAGCGGCCACAGCACCTGGGCGAACAGCGCGGCACTCCAGGCCGCCGGAGTCGGCCCCGGCACACCCGACCCCGTGGGCGGCATCTTCGAGCGGGACCACCGGGGCGAACCGAGCGGCATCCAGCGCGAGACCGCCTCCGAACACCTCGCCTCCCACGCCCCCAAACCCTCCGACGCGGAGGTCGAGTCCGCCCTGGCGTGGTCCCTCGGCGAGATGCTCTCGTACGGGATCACCTCCTTCACCGAAGCCGCGGTCGGCTTCACCGCAGGGGCGCGGGCCGAGCTGCGCGCCTACACCCGCCTCGCCGCACGCGGAGCCATCAGGCAGCGGGTACGGCTCTGCCTGGTGTGGTCGCCCCACGACCCGACCTGCGAGGACGTGATAGCCCGCCGCAACCACTACGCGAGCGCCCACCTCACGCCCGACTGCGTGAAGATCTTCCTCGACGGGGTGCCGACCGACAGCCACACGGCCGCCATGCTGGAGCCGTACAAGGACACCGTGGCGGGACGGGACCCCGAGTTCAACAGGTACGGGATGCTCGCGATCGCACCGGCCGTCCTGGACCGGCTGGTCACCCGGTTCGACCGGATGGGCATCACGGTCAAGTTCCACGCCGCCGGGGACGCGGCGGTCAGGGCGGCGCTGAGCGCGATCGAGGCCGCCCGCGTGGCCAACGGGCCCAGTCCGCACATGCACAACATCGGGCACTGCACCTTCGTGGCGAAGTCCGACATCGTGCGCGCCACGCAGATCGGCGCGACGTTCGAGGTCTCCCCCTACCTGTGGCGGCCCTCCCCGATCTGCTCCGACATCGAGGCCGCCGTCGGCCGGGAGGCAGTCCAACGTGCTTGGCCCGTAAGGGAGATGCTCGAAGCGGGGGCCCTGGTCGTGGCGGGGTCGGACTGGTGCGTCGTACCGTCGGTGAATCCGTGGGCCGCCATCGAGACGCTCGTCACCCGGCAGGAACCGGGCGGCGGCGCCGACAGCTTCGGCGCGTCCCAGGCCATCACCCTGGAGCAGGCGTTCGACCTCTTCACGGTCAACGCCGCCCGCCAGGAGGGCATGGACCACCGCGTCGGACGCATCGAGCCGGGCATGCTCGCCGACCTGGCCGTCGTCGACCAGAACCCCTTCGACGTGCCGATCACGCGGGTGCACGCCACCCGGGTCATGACGACGTTCGTCGAAGGGGAACCGGTCTTCCACACGGACGAGTAGGGCGGTGTCCCCTACGGGCGCAACCGCAGGCCCAGCGGCAGGTGTTGAGGCGTCCGCAGCGGGCCGGAGGTGCGCTTGGCCGGGACGCCGCTGAGCGCTCCGTCCATGTGCGCGACCAGTGCCGTGTCGATCGGGTTCGGCAGCGGCATCCCGTCGTCGCCCAACTCCTGATACTTCGTCAGGTTGTAGCCGAGCGACATCTGGCGGCGTCCGTCCTCCGTGGACAGCGCCCACGTCTCCGCCCCGAACACGGAGCCGTTGTGGCCCCAGTACCAGCCACCGCTCGGCATCCTGAGCCGGAAGAGCCCGAGACCGTACCGCATCCCCTCCTCCTGGCCCGGCGGGGACGTGGCGACCGTCGTCTTCATCTCCCGCAGCTCCGCCGCGCCGAGCAGCTTTCCGCTCAGCAGCAGGCGGTAGAAGTCGTTGAGGTCGTCCGTCGTGGAGACCATCGCCCCGGCGGTACCGGCCCAGGACATGTCATAGACGCTGTAGTCGCGCGCCGGTTCGATGAGGCCGTACATCGATTCGTACATCCTGGCGTGCGGCCCGGAGACGTAGGCGGAGCGCGGGAAGTAGGTGTGCCGCAGTCCTGCCTTGCGGATGACGTTCTTGGTGATGTACGCCTCCGGGTCCTGCCCCGTGACCCTCTCCAGCAGCAGTCCGGCGAGGAGGTAGTTCGTGTTCGAGTACGCGAACGTGCCGCGAGGTGCCTGAGGCTGGGCCGCCAGGCCCAGGCGGACCAGCTTCTCGGGGGCCAGTTCGCGGAACTGACCCTCGTCCAGGGCCTTTCGGGGGTTCACGAGGATCCCGGGGAAGGCGGGCAGGACGTAGTCCGCGATGCCGCTCGTGTGGTTGAGCAGCATCCGCACGGTCACCTTCCGGCCGCGCTCGCCCGTCACCAGGTCGGGGAGGTGGGCGGCGATCGGGGCGTCCAGGTCGACCCGCCCCTTGGCCACCTGCTGGAGGACGGCCACCGAGGTGAAGGTCTTGGTGATGCTGCCTATCCGGTGCTCGTAGCCCGCGCGCATCGGCCGCCGGGTGTCGACGTCGGCGACGCCGGTCGCCCCGCGCCACCGCTCGGAACCGTCCCGGACCGAGGAGTACGCCCCGTACATGCCCGCTCGGTGGATCGCGTCGAGGGAGGCGCGCAGGGCCTTCCGGTCGAGGGGGGAGGTCGCCTCGGCGGCTGCGGCGGCAGGGGCGGGTAACGGAGTGGCGGCCGTCGCCGGAAGGACGCCGAGCGACAGCGACAGCAGGGCGGTCGTCGCGACCGCTGTCAGGCGGACGCTGTGGCGGGCGGGTTGACTGGCGTTGCGCATCTGCGGATCCCGTCGTGTCGGGTGTGCGGTGCGGGTGTGTCCATCCTCGGTGTGCCGCGACGGCCGCCGGTCCACCCTGAGTACGACCTCGCGCACAGAAAGCGATGACGTTTGTCAGGTTTCGGCCCGGGCCGTGCAGCACGACGACATCCGGGTGACCCGACTGCCCTGCGACACCGACGGTGAGGGAAGCCGGAACGGCACGCCGGGAAAACCACTGGAGCCGCACCCCGGCGTGCCGTTAACGTCACTCCCGCCCCGCCGGAGCCCCATCAGCGAAGGACACGCCGTTGTACACCCTGTGAGACACCCCGAGCGCTGAACCGTCGCGCGCCGCACTCCGTGCGCCGTGCCCCTTTTCGCTGCGGTCTTCGCGGTCTTCTCACTGGAACCGGTGTATCTCTGTGTCACGAACCACCTGGGTGGTCGCCTCCATCTGCCTGCCCGTCCTCCTCCACGCCCCTTCCCCCTTCCCCACGGTCGAGTTCGTCCATCACTCGGCAGCCGTACGCCGCCGCCGTGCCGGGACCGGCCCGGGGCGGGCCGACCGCCCGGCCTGGCAGTCCCCGTACGGCCCGCCGTCGCGCCGCTCGCACCGGGGCCGGTGGTCACCCGCGCCCACCTCGGTGACGGGCGTCAGCCTGACGGTCGTGCGGAACGGGTACCTGTGCGGGCGGTGCGACTGACAGCCGTACGACTCCCCGGCCGGACGGACGGACAGCACGGGCACAGCCGCTCCGGCAGGAACAGCACCCGCGTCGTCGGCCACGACACCGCAATGTGAGACTGGGCCGACGCGGACGGCACACGAGCGACGTTCGCCGAAGAGGAGCACCTCCCATGGACGCCATCGCGCTCGGCGACCTGATCGACGTCGTCCGCAGCCCGGCCCTGCACCTGCTCGCCGTGCCGGGGGAGTCCGCCGTCCGGATCGGCGAGGTGCTGCTGTACGACGCGCACGCCCCGCTGCCCACCGCCCCCGGCGCCCTGCTGCTCGCGGTCGGCGTCCGGGCCGCCGACGCGGGGCCCCTCGTCCGGGCCGCCGCGGCGGCGGGGATGGCCGGGGTCGTCGTACGGGGCTCCGCAGGGGCCCCGGTGGAGGAGGCCGAGGCGTGCGGCACGGCGCTGCTGGCCGTCGAGGACGGCTCGGCCTGGCACCACGTACATCTGACGCTGGCGTCGGCGGTCGGGGCCCGGCCCGAGCAGAGCGACAGTCTCGCGGACCTGTTCGCCCTGGCCGATGCCATCGCGGCGGCGACCGGCGGTGCGACCACGCTCGAAGACCCGCACCAGCGGATCCTGGCCTACTCCACCGTGCCCGGCCAGCCGGTCGACGAGGACCGGCGGCAGGGCATCCTCGGGCTCCAGGTCCCCGGCGGCCTGGAGAACGCGGCCCAGTACCAGTCGGTGTTCGCCGCATCCGGGCCGGTGCGGCTGCCCCCGCTCACCCCCGACGACCTGCCGAGGCTCGCCGTCGCGGTACGGGCCGGGGACGAACCCCTCGGCTCCGTCTGGGTCGTCGACACCGGGGCCCTCGCCCCGGACGCCGACAAGACCCTCACACAGGGCGCCTCCACGGCCGCACTGCTCCTGCTGCGCGCCCGCGCCGCCCACGAACTGGCCCGCCACCGCAACACCGACCTGCTGCGACGCCTGCTCGACGGCACCACCGACCCCTCGGACGCGAGGCGGCACTGGGGCACGGGCCCGTTCAGGGTCGCCGCGTTCCGGCTGGACGGTGGCGGTGCGGGAAGCGCGCCGGACTCCGAGTGGACCGCGCTGCGACTGCTGGACGTCGTACGTCTCCAGTGCGAGGCCCGCAGCGGGCGGCACGCCTGCGTGCTCCTGGACGGGGTGGTGTACGCCCTGCTCCCGGTGGCCGAGGGCCGGGGCGCCGGGGACGGCGACCAGCAGCACCGCCCCTTGGCGGAACACGTCGTGCGCCGGGCCGGGGACGCGCTCCGGGTTCCCGTACGGGCGGCGCTCGGCGGCGTGGTGGCCGACCTCGCCGGGGTGACGGACTCGCGCGCGGACGCCGACCTGGTGCTGCGGCTGCTGCACGACGGGCTGCCGGTGGCCACGGTCGACGAGGTGCGCCCCCGGGTGACGCTGCTCCAGCTCGCGGAAGTACTGCGCGAACGGCCGGAGTTGCGACGGGGATCCTGGCAGCGCGTCCGGGCGGCGGACGCGGGGCACGGCACCGAGTACGCCCGCACCCTCGCGGCCTGGCTGGACGCGGGCTGCGACGTGGCACGGGCGGCGAAGGAGCTCTCCGTGCACCCCAACACCTGCCGCTACCGCCTCCGACAGGCCGGGCGGCAGTTCGGGATCGACCTCGACGATCCCGACGAACGCCTGGTGCTGTGGCTCCAGTTGAGGACGCTGTCGGGGTCCGGCGACAGCGCGTCGCCCTGAGGACCCGCAGGGCTGTCCACCCGCGGGACGCGGTGAACTCGTCGAGATGCCGCGACGCCCCGGGCGGCTTACATTGCGGGCATGGCTACCCAGAGCTTCACGATCTACCTGGTGCCCGAACACATCGAGGGCCCCAGGCTCTCCGTGCAGGAGACGGCCCTCCGGTCGGAGGTGGTCGAACCCACGGGCGAGACCGGCGCGTCCGGCTACCCCCGCTACTCCGGCGGCGGCCTCGTGGCGGACATCGACGCCGCCACACCGGCGGTCGAGGCGCTGCTCGTCGACGGCTCGGAACTGGACTACGGGCTGCGCGCGGTGGTCGGGCCCGCGTAGCGCCCGGACCCCGTGGTCCCGTGACTCCGTCAGGGAGGGCGGACGCCCCGGCTCCCGGTCGTGGACCGGGCGCCGGGGCGCAGTTGCGCACCGTACGGATCAGACGCGCACGGAGCGGGGGTCAGACGCGCGCCGCGTCGCGCTCCCGCCCGTCCTCGTCGTGCCCCTGCTTGCCGCCGCCGGACTCCGCGTCCAGGCTCGCGCCCTCGATGTCGAGGTCGGGCAGGGCCCGCTGGAGCGGACGCGGCAGCCACCAGGCGGCGCGGCCGAGCAGGGTCATCACCGCCGGGACGAGCGTCATGCGGACGACGAAAGCGTCCACGACGACGCCCACCGCCAGTGCGAAGCCGATCGACTTGATGATCGGGTCGTCGAGCAGCACGAAGCCGCCGAACACCGCCGTCATGATCAGTGCGGCGGCCGTCACCACCCGGGCGTTGTGGCCGACGCCGCCCACCACGGCGTCCCTGGCGGGCGTTCCGTGCACGAAGTCCTCGCGCATCCGGGAGACGAGGAAGACCTCGTAGTCCATGGCCAGGCCGAAGAGGATGCCGATGAGCAGGATGGGCAGGAAGCTGACCAGCGGGCCCGGGGTGTCGATGCCGACCAGGTGCGCGAGGTGGCCCTGCTGGAAGATGGCGACCGTGATGCCGAAGGTCGCACCGACGGTGAGCAGGAAGCCCAGCGCGGCCTTCAGCGGCACCAGCACCGAGCGGAACACCAGCATCAGCAGCAGCACCGACAGACCGACGACGAGACCCAGGTAGACCGGCATCGCGTCGGACAGCTTCTCCGAGACGTCGATGCCCAGCGCGGTGACGCCGGTCAGCGCGATGTCCGCGCCCTTCACCTGCTCGACCTTGTCGCGGACGGCGTGCACCGCGTTCTCGGTGGCCTCGGCGGTCGGACCGGCCTTCGGGATGACGGCCAGCAGGGCGGTGGTGCCGTCCTTGTTGAACTGCGGCGGGGCGACGGCGAGTACGCCCGTGGTCTTCTGCATCAGCCCGGCGGCCTGCGCGGTCGCCTCCTTGGTCTGCGTCGGGTCGTCGGAGGAGACGACGGCGAGCAGCCGCCCGTTGAACCCGGGGCCGAACCCCTCGCTCGTCAGGTCGTACGCCTTGCGGGCGGGGGAGTCCACGGCGGCCGTGCCCGCGTCGGGCAGCGCGAGCCGCATGTCCTGCACCGGCAGGGCGAGCGCGCCGAGCCCGGCGATGCCGACGACCAGGAGTGGAACGCGCAGCTTGGCGACCAGACGGCCCCAGCGGAAGCCGAAGGGCTCCTCCTGGGCCTTCTCCCTTCCGGGAGCGGCTGCGCGCCCCTTGCGCAGCCGACGCGGCAGCACCCGCTCGCCCATGAAGCCGAGGGCGGCGGGCAGCAGGGTGAGCGCGACGAGTACGGAGATCAGTACGGTTCCGGCGGCGGCCAGGCCCATGACGCTCAGGAACGGAATGCCGACGACGGAGAGGCCGACCAGCGCGATGACGACGGTGGCCCCGGCGAAGACGACGGCGGACCCCGCCGTACCGGTCGCCCGGCCGACGGCCTCCTCCCCGTCCATGCCCTCGGCGAGGTACTGGCGGTAGCGGGAGGTGATGAAGAGTGAGTAGTCGATGCCGACGGCCAGGCCCAGCATCAGCGCGAGGACGGGCGCGGTGCTGGTCAGCTCGACGGCACTGCTGAGCGCGAAGAGGCCCGCCATGCCGGCGCCGACGCCGATCAGGGCGTTCAGCAGGGTCATTCCGGCGGCCACCAGCGACCCGAAGGTGACGACGAGGACGACGGCGGCGACGGCGACGCCGATCGCCTCGGTGGAGCCCACCACGACCTTCGCGGTCATCACCTCGCCGCCGTGCTCGACGGTCAGCCCCTTCGCGGAGGCACCCGCCTTCTCGAAGGCGGCGCGCTCGGCGTCGGTGACCTCCTCGGTGCCCTTGTCGAACTGCACCTGGACCAGGGCGTAGCGGAGGTCGGGGGAGAGGGACTTGGCCTGGAAGGGGTCGATCGCACCGAGCACACCGGGCACGTCCGCCGCGTCCCGCACGATCGGGGCGAGGCGGGCCGGAGTGAGCTGCTCACCCTTGGGCGCGGCGACGACGATCGTGCCGGTGGTGCCGCTGGCCTCGGGGAACTCCTCCTTGAGCGAGGTCAGGGCACGCTGTGACTCGGTGCCGGGCATGGTGAACTTGTCGGTCGTCGGCCCCTGGAAGACGAGGGCGAGCGTGCCGAGCAGGGCGAGCAGGACCAGCCAGCCGGCGGCTATGCGGCCCCGGCGGCGGAAGGAGAACCGGCCGAGCCGGTAGAGCAGGGATGCCATGCGGAGGGTGTGACTCCTGGTTCGTTCGGGGTGCGGACGGCGTTCGGCCCGGCGGGGGGCCGGGGGGCTTCGCAGGGGGTGCGGGGCGGTGCCGGACGGACGTGGGGGTGCGCCCGGCACGGCGTGCGACGGGCGCGGACGCGGCTATCCGGCTCGGTGGCCGAGGGTCCGCAGGGCGCCGGCGACCAGTTCGTCGCGCAGCACCTCGTCGGGCACGTCGAGTTCGCTGGCACAGGTGATGAACACCGCGCCGAGGACCATGTGCGCGCTGACGACGCGTCTGGGGTCCGCGGAGCCGCCGCTCATCGCGGTGGCGAGGCGTGCCGCGAGGGCCTCGATGTCGCCCAGTGCCGGGTTGCAGATCATCGCGGGGGTGTCCTCGAAGAGGATCTTCACCTCGCGCCGGTAGCGCAGGGCGAGGTCCACGTATCCGGTGACGGCCGCCGCCACGCGTTCCTCGTCGGGCAGGGTGTTCAGCTGTCCGTCGAGGGCGGCGAGCCCCTCGCCCGCAGGTGTCAGGAGCTCGGTGAGGATCGCTTCCTTCGTACTGAAGTGGTAGATCAGCGACGCCTTGGAGCAGCTGGCGTCGGCCGCGATGGCGTGCAGGGACGTGCCGCCGAACCCGTTCGTGGCGAACAGGCGCAGGGCGGAGTCGAGGATGTGTCCGCGCATGGCGGAGGCGGGGCGTGCCATGCCACCACCGTAACTGTCCGATCGGTCAGAACTGACCGATCGGACAGGGAAGGGGTGTGAGGTGCGCCATCGTGTGCCGCCGTGCGGGTCGGCGGAGGCCGGGTGCGGCTGCTGCCGATGTGCGCGTACCGGTGGAACTGAGGGCCTGCGGTCGACCTCGTTCCACCGCCGCAATTATTTGAGCACCGCTCAAAATGTATCCCCATGGGTAGGCAGTAAAGCTTTTCCTCGAAGCTTTCCATGCTTAGAGTGTCGCTCTAATAGCTGCATGGAGGAGTGAAGGCGTGCGACTGACCCCCACCGAACGCGACCGACTGCTGCTCTTCGGAGCCGCGGAACTGGCGCGCGCCCGCAGGGCGCGTGGGCTGCGGCTCAACGTCCCCGAGGCGACCGCCCTCGTCGCCGACACCGTCTGCGAGGCCGCGCGCGACGGGCGGCGGCTCGCGGAGGCGATCGACGCGGCCCGCAGTGTGCTCGGTCCGGACGACGTCCTGCCCGGGGTCGCCGACGTGGTCACCGAGGTCCACGTCGAGGCGGTCTTCGACGACGGCTCCCGGTTCGCCGTGGTGAGCGATCCCTTCGGCGGCGGGACGCTCGGCGACGAGGCCCCCGGAGCGCTGCTGCCGGGGCCGGGGTACGAGGAGCCCGCACCGGTCGTGCGGATCACCGTGCGCAACACCGCCGCAGTGCCGGTATCGGTCACCTCCCACTTCCACTTCTTCGAGGCGAACCCCCGGCTCGACTTCCCCCGGGCCGCCGCGTACGGGATGCGGCTCGCCGTTCCCGCCGGGTCCTCCTTCCGCTTCGGCCCCGGCGAGAGCGCCGAAGTGGGTCTCGTACCGATCGGCGGGGACCGGGTCGCGATCGGATTCGCCGGGCTGGTGGACGGGCCGCTCGACGCACCGGGGGCGAAGGAGGAGGCGCTGCGCCGGGCGGCGGCCTGCGGCTACCTCGGGGCGGCGGCATGAGGCGCGCCACGCTCCCCGCAGCGCATCCGAGCCATCCCGCGGCGCAACCGAGCCACCCCACAACGCATCCGAGTCACCCCGCCCCGCACCCGAGTCACCCCGCCCCGCACCCGAGTCACCCCGCCCCGCACCCGCCCCACCCCACCCCGCACCCGACGGAGGCGATCCGATGACCCCCGCCATCACTCCCGCCATCACCCCCTACGAGTACGCCGCCGTGCACGGCCCCCGGGCCGGGGACCGGGTGCGGCTCGGGGACTCCGGGCTCGTCGTGCGCGTGGAGTCCGACTCCCAACTGCCCGGCGACGAGTTCCTCGCCGGGTTCGGCAAGACCGCGCGCGACGGACTCCACCTCAAGGCCGCCGCCGTGCGCGACACCTGTGACGTGGTGATCAGCAACGTGCTGCTCATCGATGCCGTGCAGGGGATCCGCAAGGTCTCGATCGGGATCCGGGAGGGGCGGATCAGCGGCGTCGGCAGGGCCGGGAACCCCGACACCCTCGACGGCGTCGACGTCGTCGTCGGGACCGGGACCACCATCGTGTCGGGCGAAGGGCTCATCGCCACCGCGGGGGCCGTCGACACGCATGTGCATCTGCTCTCGCCCCGGATCATGGAGGCGTCGCTCGCGAGCGGTGTGACCACGATCATCGGGCAGGAGTTCGGCCCGGTATGGGGCGTCGGCGTCAACTCGCCCTGGGCGCTGCGCCACGCCTTCAGCGCCTTCGACGCGTGGCCGGTCAACATCGGCTTCCTCGCCCGGGGCTCGTCCTCGCACGGCGCGCCCCTGGTCGAGGCCCTCGCCGAAGGCGGAGCGTCCGGGTTCAAGGTCCACGAGGACATGGGCGCACACACCCGCGCCCTGGACACCGCCCTGCGCGTCGCCGACGAACACGACGTCCAAGTCGCCCTGCACAGCGACGGGTTGAACGAGTGCCTGTCGGTCGAGGACACCCTCCGCGTCCTGGAAGGCCGTACGATCCACGCCTTCCACATCGAGGGCTGCGGCGGCGGACACGTACCGAACGTCCTGAAGATGGCGGGCGTGCCGAACGTCATCGGCTCCTCCACCAACCCCACCCTCCCCTTCGGCCGCGACGCCGTCGCCGAGCACTACGGCATGATCGTCTCCGTCCACGACCTGAAGACCGACCTCCCCGGCGACGCCGCCATGGCCCGCGACCGGATCCGCGCCGGGACGATGGGCGCCGAGGACGTCCTGCACGACCTCGGGGCCATCGGGATCACCTCGTCCGACGCTCAGGGCATGGGCCGGGCGGGGGAGACCGTACGCCGTACCTTCCAGCTCGCCGGCAAGATGAAGGCGGAGCGCGGTGCGGAGGGCGACGACGACAACGCCCGCGTCCTGCGCTACCTGGCCAAGCTCACCATCAACCCGGCCATCGCCCACGGCCTCGCCCACGAGGTCGGCTCCGTGGAGGTCGGGAAGATGGCCGACCTGGTGCTGTGGCGGCCCGACTCCTTCGGCGCGAAGCCGCAGCTGGTGCTGAAGTCGGGCTTTCCGGCGTACGGGGTCACGGGTGATCCGAACGCCGCCACCGACACCTGCGAACCCCTCGTGCTCGGCCCGCTGTTCGGCGCGCACGGAGCCGCTCCCGCCGACCTCTCGGTGGCCTTCGTCGCCCGGGCGGCCCTCGACCAGGGCAACGACACCATGCCCACCCGCCGCCGCAGGGTCGCGGTCAGGAACACCCGGGGCATCGGCCCCGCCGACCTCCTCCTCAACTCCCGTACGGGATCCGTCGACGTCGACAACCGCACGGGTCTGGTCACCCTCGACGGCGACCCGCTGCGCTCCGCGCCCTCGGACTCCGTCCCGCTCAACCGCCTGTACTTCCTCTGACCCCTGTACTTCCTCTGACCTTCGTCATCAGTGACCTCCCCCATAAGGACCCGACCATGTTCCGTATGCCCGCCGAGTGGCAACCGCACGAGCGCACCTGGATGGCCTGGCCCGGCCCCAACACCACCTTCTCCGACCCCGCCGAACTCGCCGAGTCCCGCGCGGCATGGGCCGCCGTGGCCCGCGCGGTCCGCCGTTTCGAACCCGTCACCATGGTCGTGGCCCCCGGCCAGGCCGCCAGCGCCGCCGCCCTGCTCGGTCCGGACGTCGACCTCGTCGAGCACGCACTCGACGACGCCTGGATGCGCGACATCGGCCCCACCTTCGTCATGGACGACGAGTCGGGTCAACTGGCAGCCGTCGACTGGGTGTTCAACGGCTGGGGCGCGCAGGAGTGGGCCTCCTGGGAACACGACTCCCAGATCGCCGCGCACGTCGCCGACCTCGCTTCCGTGCCCCTGCACCCCTCCCGCCTCGTCAACGAGGGCGGCGGCCTCCAGGTCGACGGAGAGGGCACCGTCCTGCTCACCGAAACCGTCCAGCTCGGCCCCGAGCGCAACCCCGGCTGGACCCGCGAACAGGTCGAGGCGGAGATCCACGCCCGACTCGGCACCACCAAGGCCATCTGGCTGCCCCGGGGCCTCACCGCCGATTACCCTCCCCATGGCTACGGCACCCTCGGCCATGTCGACATCGTCGCCGCGTTCGCCGCCCCCGGCGTGGTCCTCGTGCACGCCCAGCCCGACCCCGCCCACCCCGACCACGAGCTGTGCGAGCACATCGCCGACCTCCTGCGCGCGGAGACGGACGCCAAGGGCCGCCCCCTGACCGTGATCGAGGTCCCGGCCCCCGCAGGACTGAAGGACGAGGAGGGCCACTGGCTCGACCACTCCTACATCAACCACTACCTCTGCAACGGCGGCGTCGTGCTCTGCGCCTTCGACGACCCCCGCGACGAGGAGGCCGCCGCGCTCTTCCGCCGCCTCTTCCCCGACCGGGAAGTCGTCCTCGTCGACGCCCGTACGATCTTCGCGGGCGGCGGCGGCATCCACTGCGTCACCCAGCAGCAGCCCGTCACGCCTTAGCGGCGGGAGCGATCGTGCGCCGGTACGACGTCCCCCGGTTCGGGTCGAGCTGACCGTTGCCGTCGAGGGCGATCAGCTGCAAGGGGGCGTAGTGGTGCCGGGTCCCTTGCGGAGGCTGCCAGGCGGGCGCGTCGGGAGGGCCCGGCCAGATGACGTCGCCAGTGGCCGTGCGGGCGGGGATCAGCCAGTGGTCGCCGGTGCGGTACGTGCCGCCCGCCTCGAAGCGGATCCGTACGCCGTCCTCCAGATCGAGCCAGGTGTCCTCGCGCAGGGGTACGGCGCCGTCGCTGAGCTCCACGCCCGACGCCTTGCGGTGGTCCCAGCGGAGCAGCAGCGGGTGGCGGGTGAGCGTGAGGGGGGAGGGGCTCGCGCCGAGCACCACCCGGAGGTCCACGGGGTCGACGTCCTCGACGCGCAGCAGGGGTTCTGAGGCCCGCCGAAGGACGGCGTCGTCGTCGAGCAGCTCCACCCAGTCGCCGACCGTGACGCTCAGCCGGTCGTCGCGGCCGAGGCTCTCCACGGTCACCGTGCGGTCGGCGGTGCGGACCACGGCGAGCACCGCGGCGGCGTTGTCGCGGGACCACTTGAACGTCGCCGTTCCGGCCGGGTACGCCGTTCCGGGGCGGTGGATCTCCACCCGGTACAGCTGGTTCTCCGGGCCCCGGTAGCGGGCGTCCGGGGACACCGTGCACGGATCCTGCGAGACCATCTCCTGGAGTGCCGTGGCGTGGAGGCGTCCGGTGCTCAGGCCGGGGCGCTTGCCGTTCAGGTAGTCCTCGGCCGACTTCTTGGGGAACTCCGCGTCGCCCGTGACGTCGAGCGCCCGGACCTGCCACACGACCCGGCTCCTGGCGGTCGTGTCGGCACCGCCCAGTGCCACGTCCCGGAGGTCGTGGTCCTGGAGGGCGACGACCTCGCGCTCCCAGACGTCCAGGTGTACGAGGTAGCTGTGGTTCGCCTGGAGCCCGGCGGGCGTGGTCAGGTCGGGCTGGGTGGAGTACCGGCACGGCAGCGGTTCGGGCGGGCGCGGTCCTTCGTTCTCGCAGAGGATGCCGTCGACGTAGTAGTGGCCGGGTGCGATGGTGAAGTCGAGGGGCAGCGGGTCGTCGTTCTTGTCCCGGGCGACATCGACGGCGAATCCGGTACCGGGGCCTCCGTGCGGTCCGATCAGATCGCGGGCGAGGGACCGCAGCAGATGCCGGACGATGAGCGACTGCTCGTTCCAGTCGCGGTCGAGCTGTACCCGGCCCTGCTGCATGAGCACGCCGCTGAAGTGCTTGAACGCGTCGAATCCGGTCTGGGAGTAGTCGCCTGCCATGGTTGCTCTCCTCGGGTGTTCCGCTGTCCTGAAGGGCCTCGGTCACGTGGCACGGAAGAGACCGGTGTTGCCGCCGGACGGTGTGTACTCGTCCAGCCCGGAACGCAGGAGCGCGGTCCGCTGCGCCGTACGGAGGTGGTGGAAGGCGCCCATCTCCGAGGCGTCTTCGGCACCTTCGGTGATCTCGCGGGCGCATGCGGCGGAGAGCCGGGCGTACGCGGGTGTGCCGTAGCGGCTGCTGTCGAAGGCGGGGCGGACGCGCAGCCGTTCGCGGTCCCGTTCGCTCGGATCGCCCTGGGTCGCGGCGTCCACCAGGTCCGGCTGGCAGGCGTGACGCCGGGGCGTCCGTGACTCCGGCACGAGGGAGCAGAAGCGCAGGCAGCCCGACTGATGCCGGGCCACGCGGACCCGGCCGTCGAGGATGCTGTCCTCGGCCAGTTCGATGGTGTGCGCGTGCAGTTCGCCGATGACGGTGACGCGGCGCAGCACCGCCGTGACGTGCGCGGACCCGTCCGCGAAGTCGCTGAGCGCGGTGCGCGTGGGGGCCGTGGCGTCAAGGATGCTGTCGCTGACGCACAACCGTTCCGGCTCTCGCCGTACGGCGTCACGCGTCACCCGGACCGAGCCGACGATGCTGTGCTCGATCGTCACCCGCGCATCGGTGTCCAGGAGCGTCAGGCTCGGTGTCGCCGGGCGGCAGGGCTCGCAGTCCGGATCGAGGGACCAGCCGGGCACCAGCGTGCAGTGACGGATCGTCAGCTCCGCCAACTCGCCTTCCACCCGTACGGAGTTGCCGGTGACGAGGAGCCCGTCGAGAGTGAGGCTGCTGCCCGCGCCCCCCTGGACCCGCAGCCCGTCGGGACCCGGCGTCGGGTCACCGAGGCGGAGCACCGGGCGTCGCCGGTTCACGGCGCGCAGTTGCAGGCTGTGCCCGGCCCGGAGGCCGATCCGCAGCAGGGGCAGGTCGTGGACGTGGCTGTCGTCGATCTCGACGACGGCGTGCGGCGGCTGCCGGTCCCGCTGGGCGGGATCCTGCCAGGGCGCGAGGCGGCGGAGCAGCTCCGCCGTGCCCCGGACGCGGTGGGTGACGCCGCCGGGGTGCTGCGCCAGGGGGCGGTGGTACTCGCCGCCGCCGATGTCGGCGCTGAACCCGTACCGGTAGGAGACCACCACTCCCGCGTCGGCGGCGCGGCGCAGGTCGGGGGCGATGGCGAACCGCCCCAGCCGGGGGTCGACCGCGACGGTCCCCGGACGCGGACGGTAGCGCCACCCGGACAGATCGGCGGCCGTGACATCGCGGACGGCGACCGGCACCGGGGGGTCGCCAAGACGGATCACGAAGTCCTTGCCCGGCCCGTAGTACGCCGCCGTGTCCCGCTCCAGGGCCCGGCGGCCGATCGGATCGGGGCCCGCGCCCTGGGAGCCGGTGAACAGGGGCGCGTCGTTCCCGAGCACGCTGAAGGTATAGCGGTGCAGGTCCTCGCGCTCCAGGCACAGCGCGGGCGTCCCGGTCACCGTGAAGGCGCGCAGACGCCACAGGAACACCCCGGTCTCCGGGATGTTGTAACGCCCCGGAGTCCTGCGCGAGGTGCTGCGGCGTACGTCCACCCCGTGCGCGAGCGAGTCGAACGGGCCGCCGAGCAGCTCCAGCGCCGCACCCTGCCGCAGATCGGCGGTGCGCCCGCGCGACAGCCAGGTCCCGGGGACGGCGGCACTGGTCCCGAGCAGGTGGACCGGTTGGGTGAGCGACAGCAGCCGGTAGAACTCCACGGCCCTGGCGGGGCGTTCCATGACGTCCCGCGCCAGCGATGCGAGCAGGGCGAGGGTGCCCTTGCGGCGGCGGTCGCGTACGACGTGGGCGACCGCGCGGCGCGGCACGAGGAGCGCGGTGGTGCCCGGATCGGCAGCCGTGCCGGGTGCGTCCGTGTGGCGGTGGCCGACCAGGTCGCCGAGGTAAGGAACCACCCACGGCTCGCAGGTCTCGATGAACCAGTTCTCGTAGAGCCGGGCGATGTCCTCGTCGACGATGTGGACCTGCTCGCCGATGACCTGGAGCAGCGCGCGCAGCGGACCGCCGCGTTCCGCGTCCGCGACGCGGTAGAGGGCGGGCAGCAGGGCGTACAGCTCGTCGGCGGTACGGCGGTCTTCCGTCATGGCGTCCGCTCCCTGAGGCTCTTGGTCCGCTCCGTCAGGCTCATGTCGTCCGCTCCGTGAGGATCAGGGCGTCCGGCACCCGGGGGTCGAGCACGACCAGTTGCGCCGGGCGGATGCGCGAGGCCGGGCCGGTGGCACGGCGGTCCCTCCGGGCGGGCGCCGCGCGGACCCGCTGCTCACGGGTCAGCGTTGCGAACAGCCCCTCGGGCTCGGCGAGAGCCGCCAGGAGAGCGGTCTCGTCGACCCCGGTGAAGAGGTCGACGTCGGCGTGGTCGACACCCTCGACGGCCTGGATCGCCGTCAACGCCTCGCTGAGCAGGGCGTCTTGAGCAAGCTCCCGCCGCTCGAAGCCGAAGGTCCGCAGCAGGGCGGCCCGTACGCGCGGCTCGACGGACTTCCACCGGTGGTCCGCCGTGACGCGCACCTGACCGGTGATGACGAGGAGCCGGAGCTCCCGCACGCCGACCTGGACCGCGACCCCGGGATCGCCGAACCGGTGCAGGGCCCGCACCAGGCTCCCGTACAGGCCCGACGTCGCGGAGATCGGGATGTCGTCCACCCCGGCGACGGTGACGTGCACCAGTTCCCGGCTGCCGTCCGAGAGCCGTACGGCAGCAGCCTTGCCGATACCGGCGAACGTACGGGCGAAATCCGCGTGGTCGCGTACGGAGACCAGCCGGTCGAGGGCCGTCACGCCCAGCGGGGCGTTGCGCCGTAGCTGGTCGTGTCCTTCGCGGTCCGCGCCCCCGGTGGCGGGCAGCGGATTGACGACCTCGCGCACCCCCAGCGGGCGCGTGGCGAGGAGGCTGATGCGCCCGGCCTCCGTGTTTCCCGCGCGGCCGATTCCGGTGCGGTACTGGGCGGAGACGTTCTCGACGCCCGTGGGCAGCCGCGCCCCGTGGCGGCCGTCGCCGAACAACAGGGTGGTGCGCTGCTCGTCGTCGGTGGCGGTGCGGTAGCCGTGGTCGGTGGGACCGGCTCCTGCCAGGTCCGCCGCCTCGTGCCACAGGATCTCGGCCACCCGGGTCCGCAGCGTGCTCTCGGTCCCGGTGGCCGTCGGGGCGGGCACATGGGTGAGCGGCGCGTGCCGCAGTGCGAACCGCTGGCCCGCGCTGCCCGCGTCGCCGCTGCCGAGCACCTCGGTACGGGTCTCGCCGTGGGTGGCGTGGGCGACGTTGCCGTAGATCTTCGCGGTGTCGCGCCGGTAGCAGTACGCCAGGGGTTCGGCGAGCCGCAGCACGGTGCGGGTGAAGTCGCCGGGCGGATCGCTCGGCACGACCTGTTCCACCCCCGCCGTCATCGCCAGTTCGGCCGCCTGGAGGCCCGCCACTCCAGGGACGTCGGTCCGCTCGCCGGAGACGATGACGCGCCGTCCCGGCTCCAGCCCGTCGTACAGGCCGTCCAGTTCGATCAGGTCGCCGCAGATCGCCTCGCGCACGGGGTCGAGCGGTGCGGGGGAGAGAGCGAGCGGCTCGCTCTGCGCGTGCACGGTCACCTCGCGCAGCGCGGCCAGGGAGTCGATGCCGCCGGTCCACGCACGGTCGAGCAGCAGTTGGGTGCCGCCCGACGCGACCCCGTAGTTGGACCTGGTGACCTCGTGGACGGTGAGCACCTTGGCGAGCAGCGGCTCCGGCGGCCTGCCGCTGTCGCCGCCGCCCGCCCGCTGCACCGCGACCCAACTCCCGGGCAGTATCTGCGGATACACCGCGTCGAGCGTGAGCACCCGAGGTTCTTCCCGCAGCGGGAAGTCCCCCTGGACCTCCCCGGAGACCGTGAGGTCGGGCCGGTCGGCGACCGCGCCGGGCGAGGGGTCCGCGACCGCTTCTGTCGAAGGGTTCGCGATCACTTCCGGCGAGCGGCCCGCGACCGCTTCTGGCGAGGGGTCGTCGATGACGCGTACGACGGTCGTCGGATCGCTGCCGACGCACTCCACCCCCATCGGGTCCCCGGGCCGCAGACGGGCCGTCACCGTCACCCGCCGCCGCTTGAGGACGATGACCGCGACGGGGCGGACACTCTCCCCGAACCCCGACAGGGTCGTCTCCACCGTCTCCGCGACGGCGTCGAAGGGGGTGACGGTCGTGTCGTTGGTCCTGGCGCGCACGGTCACGGAGTGCCCGCCGATGCTGACCGTGTACGTGAGGAGACGCTCGGTCCCGTCGGTGCGGGGTACGGCGACGGTGAACTTCTCGGCCGTACGGGGCGGGGCGTTGTGCCCGAACAGCCGGGCCCTGACGCGCAGGGCGAACAACCGCTGCCCCACCGGCTCGCCACGCGGCAGCTTCCGCCACGCGCCGTACAGGACCGCACCGAGATCCGGGCGTACCGCCGACAGCAGTCGGGGCAGCGCGTCACCGGTGGCGGCGTAGCTCTCGCGCGGTGCACGCGGCATGCGGCTCGGATCGGCGGGCGGCCGGGAAGGGGGCTTCGCCAGGGCGTCGGCCAGCCTCGCCACACCGAAGAAGCCCGGCACCCGGCCCGGCACGGCTGCCGGATCGGCCAACTCGTCCCGTACGGCGTCCAGTTCGGACGTCAGACGTTCCAGCTCCGGTACGAACCCCTCCAGCCAGGCCCGCAGCCGTACGTGCCGGCGCTGGGCCGCGCGGTCCAGCTCGGACCGCAGTCCGGACAGCACGCGTCCGGTCAGGAACTCGTCCGGTACGGGCACGTCGGCCTGGGTTTGGGCAACGCGCAGCAGCGCGAGCGCCTTCTGCCACGTCACCCCGGGCCGAGGCTGCTTCTCGCCCCGCTCCAGTGCGTCGCGTACGGCGTGGCGGGTGTGCTGGAGGAGTGCGGCGGCGCTGGGCCGCCGCGCGGCCGGGGTCCGGTCCCTGATCCATCGCTCGACGTCCGCCCGGGTGCGTCCGGCGGCCGGATCGGGTGTCACCGCGAGCACGCGGTAGAGCCGCTGGTCGCTGCCGCCCAGGTCGAGCAGCAGCGGATCGTTCGGCCGCAGCCCGGTCCTGACGCCGTCCAGGTGGAACGGCCCCGAGGTGCCGTCGCCACGGTCCGTCCCCGACAGGACCTGGGGGCGGGTGAGGCGGGGGGCCAGCAGGTTCCACTCCGCGCGGGCGGGCAGCGGGCTCCCGGTCTCGTACGGCTGCGGGGGCCCGCCCCCCGTCGGCCTGCTCTGCGCCCGGGTGCCCGCCGGGACCTCCCCCCGGTAGCCCGCTTCGAGGGTGAACGCGAGGAACGCGTCGGCGGCGACTCCCGGGCGCGGCCGGTAGCCCACCAGGCGGGCCAGTTCCAGGAGTGAGCGCCGCTCGGTGGCGGTGCGCAGATAGCCCTCGTTGGCGATGCGCTCCTGGTAGAAGGTCAGCACGTCGGCGACGACCGCCCAGGCGTCCAGGAACGCGACCGCCGGGTCGTCGAGGTCGCGGGTGCGCAGGGCGGGCAGCAGTTCGCCCAGCCGGTTGCGCATCGTCGCGAAGAAGTCCGGGTGGGTGCCGACGCGGTACGTGAGCGCGTCGAGCCCCGGCTGGTTCGGGTGGGGCGGCGAGGAGTGCTGCCGTGCCGCGCAGGTGTCCCGGCAGCCCCCGCAGCCACCGCAGCAGTCGTCCGAAGCCCGGTACGGTGCGCTCATCGTCCGCCTCCCAGCCGTAGCACGAGCCGGCCCCGGTCCGGCGCGTTCGGATCGTTGTCGAGCCGGGCCACCTCGCAGGGGCCCATCCGCAGAACACCGTCCTCGATGGCCCCGTTCGGCCCGTCGGACTGGACCTCCAGACGGGACACCTCGGCGCTCTCCACGCCGCTCACGCCCTGCGCCACCGACGTCAGACGGCTCACCGACACCCCCTGCCCGAAGGTCAGGCTGTCCGGATGGAAGAAGCCCCGTCGCCCGCCGGGCAGTACCCGGTTGCTGAACGCGTCCAGGAGGTCCGCCCGCACGTGACCGCTGAGGAACCCGGGTCGTACGCAGACGCTCAGCTCCAGGTACACCGGCACGTACACGGCCGGAGCGACGACCAGGTCGTGGCCGATCCTGCGAAAGGGACGCAGACGGCGTGCGACCAGCCGCAGCAGCTCCTCGTCGGCCTCGACCCGTCCCATGGGATCGACGGTGGTGAGCACCTCGTACCAGCTGCCGGTCCAGCGCAGCGAGGCCGCTGCCCGCTGCACTTGCGAGGAGCGGCCGGTGTCGTCCTCCAGCGCGGCGAGCGCCGCGTAGTCGTCGGCGGTCACGGCCCGCCGCAGCCGGGACCGGAACGCCGTGGGCGCGCGGGACTTCGCCTCGTCCAGCGGCTCGGCCGCCGTCCCGCCGCTCGCGGGCAGCGGATTGCGGGGCCTGACGAGCGGGTCCTCGGCCCGCCCGTCGCGCAGCAGCAGCCGCGAGATCGACTCGGCGCCCACGTTGCCCGAAGGGCCGTTGCCGATCCGGTAGCCCGCCACGAAACGCGTGCCCGCCTCCGGCCGCCGCCCGTCGTGGTCGTCGCCGAACCGCAGCCGCGCACGCCCCGCGTTGTCGGTCTCCACGACGAAATGGCGGTCGAGGGGCCCGCTGTCCAGCAGGTCGGGGCGCGGGGTCCAGCGCCAACCGCCGGGAGGCGCACCGTCACCGCGCTGGACGAGCGAGACCTGCGGCCCGGCACCTCGCGGATCCTGTACGGCCAGCCGCGCGGCGGGAGCGTACGAAGAGGGCTCCTGACGGAACGTCAGAGGGAGCGACCGCAGTGACGGTGTGAACGGACGGGCGCGCACGGCGGATTCCGCGATCCGTCCCACGCCCTCGCACCGGGCTTCTTCCTCCTCGGCCGCCACCGTGCCGAGCGCCTCCCGGTGCACCGTTCGACCGTGGTCGGCGGTGACGACGTTTCCCCGGGCCACGACGATGCCCTCGACGAGCGCGCACGTGGGCGGCCGTCCGAGTGCCGACAGGCACAGCGGAAAGGGCAGCGCGTCCTCGGCCGCCCACGCGACCTCCACGACGGGCCTGTCGTACAGCACGTCGACGACGCTCGCGTCCACGGCGGTGAGCCGTACGGCATGGCGGTGCGCACGGTCGGCGTCGGCCGGATCGCCGCTGTGCGGCCCCTTCACCTCCTCGAACACCAGGACGTCTCCCACCCGCAGCGCGAGCCGCCGCTCGCGCGTCGCGTCCGGGGCGACGTACGAACCGTCGACGGCCCACGCGTCGAGCAGGGTTGCCCCGGTGGCTCCTTCGGGCAGGCGGCAGTCCTCGTCCCCCCAGGTGTAGAGGGGGATTTCGTTGTGCGCGACGCGTACGTCGACGGGGCCTGACCCCATCGGCTCGAAGACCTCGTACCCGCCGACGGGCAGCCGCTGAACGTCCTGCGGCGCGAGCAGATCGGGGATCGACGGTTCGGGGTCGCGCAGCGCCAGGAACTGGAGGTGCCTCGGGTTGAGCGACCGGTCCACCTCGGTGTGCAGACAGACGAAAACGCGGGCGTTGCACCCCTCGTGCAGTGCGTAGTCGACGAGCTTGGCGTGGCGGCGCACCGAGACGCGCTGCCGCGCGGTGTCCAGGTACGCCTCGGTGGCGACCGCGTCCTGGAAGTAGCTGAGGTGATCACCGACGTACGCCAGGATCTCGGCCAGCACGATGCCGACATCGGGAACGTGCCGTTCCTGCCAGTCGGGCATGACGAGCGAGAGCCGGTCCAGGATCAACCGCCGGAAGCTCGCGTAGTCCTTCGCCAGGTAGTCGATCTCCGGCCCGGTGCTCGCGGGGGGAGGGGTGAACGGGTGTGCCGCGCAGTCGAGTTCGCTCGGGCAGGAGGCTTTGAAGGTGAACTCCAGGCTGGCGAAGCGGAGATCGAAGCCGGGCAGCGGCCGGTCCGTGGGCCGGTCCTGCTCGTCGGTCGCGACGAGACGCAGGGTGTACGTCGCCCAGTCGCCGGGCGAGGTGACCCGGACCTCCATGTGGTCGTCGAGGTCGGGGAGTTCGCTGCGGTGGACGGTGATGCCGTCGACGTGTACGGGGACGGAGTGCGGCGAGTGGGCGATGCGCACGTTGTTCTCGGAGATGGGGTCCGGGGCCCTGCCGAGGAAGAAGACGGTCAGGGTGCGCTGGTCCGTGCCGACCTCGACGTAGTCGAGCCCGTTGAGACCTGCGGCACGGACGTCGGCGCGGCGGCCCCCGCCACGGCCGAGGGGGCGGATCACGGCGTTCCGCCCAGGACGAGGGTCTCGCGGCGGACCTCTCCGCCGTCGCGCAGCGCGTACACGACGACTACGCGCAACTCGGATTCCAGGCCCGACACCTCGACGGACCGTACCTCGATCAGATCGCCCAGCCACTGCATCAGGCCCGCCTGGGCGGTGAACCGCACGGCGGTCGCCAGCTCGGGGCTGTTGGGCTCGAAGGCCCTGCGCAGCAGGCCGCTGCCGAAGTCCGGGCGGTTGACGCGCTCGCCGGGGCCGGTGAACAGGAACTGGGCGATCAGGTTCCGCACGTGCTCGGCGTCGCTCGCGCCCGCCGTGCGGCCACGGGCGTCGAGGCGGAAGGGATGGCCGATGTGGAAGGGAGGGTCGATCGGGAAGGGAGGGGTGGCGTGGAACGCCCGGTCGACGTCGCGCATCACGTCCCCCTGACCCGGCGCTGGACGGCGACGACGGTCAGCCCGGTCCCGGTCGGCACGCACGTCGCGGAGCCGTTGTCGAGCAGCAGCGGACGCCCGGTGGACTTCACCCGGGTCGCCCCGCCCGATGTCCAACTCCCCTTCACGCAAGGCCCGTTGCCAGCGTTGGGTCGTGGTGCCTTGCAGTCGGGGCTGACGCTGTAGGAGGCGGGCAGGACGACGGTGGCCGCGCCCGCCACCTTGACCCGTGGGTTGGTCGCGTCCGGCGACGCCCCGCCCGCGTGGGCGCACTGCACGGTCGCGTCGGCGGGCAACAGGAAACCGGCCATCACGTCACCTCCAATCCGTCGCCGTTGATCGTCACCTTGTCGTCCGCGAGGGTGATCACCCCGTGCGTACCGGCGTTGATCTCGATCCCGTCCTTGTCGAGGGTGATCGTCAGCCCTTTCACCGTGATGGTGATGCCCGAGGTGTCCGGGGCGCCCGGCTCGGCCGTCGAGTCGTCGAACGTCACCGTGGCGAGGGCGGTCTTGAGGACCTTGTGGTCCGGGGTCGCCGCCGGTGCCTGTCCGGGACCCCAGAAACAGCCGCTCCACACGGGGCGGTCCGCGTCCCCCTGCTCGAACTCGAACCACACCGAGGCGCCCACCGGCGGCATGAGGTGGAGCCCCACGCCGTCGCCCGCGTACGGAACCGAGGGCAGCGCGAAGGGGCTCACCTCACTGCCGTACACATCCGGGACGGTGGCCCGGATCCGTCCCTCGGGGCCGTCGTTGTGGGTGACGACGCCACGGAACTTGCCGTAGTAGGCGGGCCGTTCACCGCTCATGACATCGCCCCCCATTCGTGGTTCATGACATCGCCCCCCGCTTGTGGTTCATGACACCGTCACCCGGGGGAACGCCGCACCGAGCCCTTCACGGGTGAGGACGAAGCCCTGCCGGTAGGAACCCACCTGGAGCAGATGGGTGACCTCCTTCACGTAGTACTCGCCGTCGTAGCCGAGGCCCGCACCGCGCACGCCCACCCGACGGCGTGCGCGCAGCACACCGCCGTAGCGCACGGCGTCCAGTTCGCCCTGCCCGGTCACGGCGTCGGACGACTCGCCCGCCGTCGTCAGCGCACGCAGCGCCGCCCGTACGGGATCGAGTCCTGCCACGTCCCGGGCGACCACGGTGCGCAGCGCGGCGGCGGGCCTGCCGCTGAGGGCGGCGAGCAGTCCGGAGGGCACCGGGATGTCGATCGTCAGACCGGTTCGCGGGTCGAGGATCGTCACCTGGGGGGTGGCGGGACCGGCCGCGTTGAAGTCGAAGCTGATCACCCCGTCGACGTTCGAGTCCGGTCCCATCCCCGTGGTGAGCGCGGGCTGGCTCCCGCCGCCGCGCGGCTGCGGTCCCCAGTAGGCGGTGCTGATGCCGGGAACCACGGTCGGCTCGACGAAGAAGACGAACCCGTTGCGGCGGGCGAGACCCCGGACGCAGCTCAGGTCGTTGCCCTGCCAGGTCGGCAGCCCTTCCTGTTCGGACGGCTTGTCCGTGGTCGTGGTGACCTCGGGCCGCAGGCCGTGGTCCGCGAGGATCTTCTTGACGATGTCGGAGTCGCTCTGGTCGGGGAACGTGCTGCTGCGCTCGGTGAGGGTGAGGTCGAAGCTGAGGTCGTCGCCGGTGACGACCAGGGTGGACCCGCCGGGCCGACCGCTCGGCGCGACCTGGTTGTCGGTGACGATGCCGTTGATGAGCACGGTGAACGAGCCCGCCATGAGGACCGCGACGCTCACGCGCGCGGGCGGGTCGAAGTACCCCTCCCGCAGCAGCCCGTACTCGGAGAACCCGTCCTTGCCGAGAGCGAAGGTCAGCCGGAACGCGTCCGCGCGCTCACTGGAGTTCAGTACCTGCACGTCGATCAGGGAGTTCACGACCTCGTACGGCGCGGGCCGGACGACGGTGGGCCCGAGCAGCAGCTGCAACCGCACCCCGAAGTCGGCCATCAGATCGCTCCCAGGGGCAGCGGGACCACCAGACGGCGGCCCGGCTCAGCGGTCAACTCGGCGGGCCGCATCGCTCCGTTGGCGTCGCAGAGCTGCCAGAAGCGCTCGGGGTCACCGAGACGGCGGGCGGCGATGTTGTCGAGACGTTCGCCCTGGGTGACGGTGTGCTCGGCACCGGCCGTCGCAGGGAGACCTGGCGGCAGGAAGCGTCGGCGTGCATAGGCGGTCTCCCGTCCGTCGGGACGGGTGAGGCGGGCGGTTTCGATGCCGTAATAGCGGCTGGTCGTGGAGAACATGGCGGCCTCTAGAGGGGGTTCAGGGCCGTGTCGCGGAGCCCGGAGGCGCCCAGGACCCCCTGGGCCGTGGCCTGGAGCTCCTTGACCACCTGGTGGGCGAGGAACATCGAGTAGCCGGGATCGGACCGCTTGAGGTCGGCGTAACTGAGGACGTGGAGACTGAGATCGACCTTGGCGAGAATCGGGTTGAGACGCGCGTCGTACGCCTCCTCGGTGATGGTGAACCCGGTCAGGCGCACGGGCAGCACGCGCTGCGGTCCCCACACGAACACGGTCAACGGGGCCTGCATGGGCACGATCTCGATGTTGCCGAGCGCGGCCAGGACCGCGTTCGCGATCACCAGTGCGCTCTTCGGGTAGAGCAGCATCTCCAGGGACGCCAGGACCGGGGTGATCCCGGACGAGACGGCGAGCGGATCGGCCGTCTCCAGTTGGTCGGCGGCGTCGATCTCCACGCTCAGATCGATGTCCTCCTCCGGCGGTCCTGTCACCCGGAACGGCTCCGCACGCCCTCCGGCGTCCTCGCCTCCGCCGACCGTCCGTGCGGCGAGACGGCGCGTCATCCGCTCCGGGTTGTACTGGAACACGATCACGCCGGACAGGGGATTCGCCGGGTCCATGCCGACGAGCGCGCCCTTCTGCAACCGGGGAGACCCGGGGAAGGCGCTCACCGGCCGCCCCCTTCGCGTACGGCGCTCTGCACGGAGCGGGCGATCCGGTGGCTCACGAGGGCGGAGTCGACGTCCGCCGGGAGCGCGCTGCCGAGACGCCGGGACACGGCGGACTCGACGGCTGCCGCGAGCGCCGCCGGGTCGGGCCTGCCGTCCGGGCCGGTCGGCAGGCCGTCCAGCACGAGGTGTCCGATGCGTACTCCGATGCGTACGTCGATGTTCGGCTCGGTCACGTCACTGCCCTCCGTGTTCGCGGCGCCGAGTGAGGTAGTCGTTCATGGTCATGACCGGCGCTCCTGCCGCAGCGGGTGCGGACCGCTTCGGGGGTGGGGCGGGGGGAGGGGCTGCTCGTACGTCGACGTGGTCGATGGTCACGTTGATCGTCGGGGGCTGCGGGGGTTGTGGGGATCGCGGTGGGCGCGCGGGCTGTTGGGGCTCGACGCTGGTGGTGGCGGGGCCTGGGGTGGGGCGGCCCGCGAGGTGCGCGGCGTGCGTCGCGTGCGTAGCGAGCGTGACGGTCACGGGAACGGGCTTGAGCGAGTGGGGAGTTGGGCGTCGGGTGGCCGCGCCCGTGCCCCCGCTGTCGGGTGTGGGCCGCGCGAGGCCGGTGCCGTGGGCGACAGTACGTCCAGTGAGGGGTGGCAGCGCGTGACCGGTTGGGGCGTGCGGTGGGGCAGGGGCAGGGGCAGGGGCAGGGGCAGGGGCAGGGCTGTGGGCGGTGCCGGGGCCGGGGAGGCGGTCCGGGCCGGAGGCGGTCACCCTTGCCACGACCTCCTCGGACGAGGGTGATGGCGGCCGGTCGGCCGCTGCCGCTGCGGGGGCGGGGGCGCGGACGTCCGCGACCGTACTCGGCGGACGGCCCGGGGAACGGCGGCTGTGCCCGACGGGCCGGTTGCCGTCGGAGGGAGCGGTTGCCGCGTGCGCGCCTGATCGGGGCGCGGCGTTCCGCTGGACGGGCTCCGGGGCGTGGGCCCTCGATGCCAGGGGCGCGCGTACGGAGTCTTCTGCGTATGCGGTGGGCTGCCTGCCTTCCCCAGGGGCCCGAAAGACTTGCGGCACGGGCGGAACTCGCGGATCCCGCGGAATGGGTTCGTCCGCAGCCGCCCGCGCGGGGCGCGGACGAGGCGGGCCCGGTTGCGCTGTCGCTTCCGTCTCCGTCGTCGTACGACCGTCGGGGCCCGACCATGCGAAGACCTCGGTAGCCAACTCGTCTGCGGCGAAAAGAGGTTCGTGCGCCAACGGTTCGTACAGCGATGCCAGCCGAGGCCGGATCGATCCGCCCGGATCGAGGACGCGCGCCGCCTGATGCTCCGCGAAGCCGTTCATGTCCCCACTCATGTCTCCACCAGTTCCAGATAGACCCGGCGGCGGGGCTCGCTCATGGCGAGGATGTCGCTCTCCCGCCAGCCGTACGCCGTGGCGAGGCGATGGACGTCGTACAGAGTGCGCCGCGCCAGCGCGTCGATCTCCGCCCAGAGGAAGGAGACGATGTCGAAGCTCTGCTGCCAGGCCGTCGCACAGGCGGGGCAGCGCAACGAGATCCGGATGTCGGCCTGGGGGTCGGCGGCGGCCAGCCATTGCTCGACCAAGTCCATTACACCGTCCGGTAGTTGGGAGGTCGGTACCTCCCTGCCGTCGAGCGAGGCACTGAGTACGCAACCACGCAGGAGGGCGTCCCGGGCGGCGGGGACGGCGCTCTCGTGGGCGATGCCCGCCAGGTCGCGGCTGTCGAGCAGCCGCACTCGCACCTCGTACGGTTCGGCCCGCAGCACACATCCCTCGGCCGGGCCAGGGGGCGGCTCGGCGATCGTGATGTCCGAACCCGAGAACTCGACTTCGAGCAGTTCCCCGCACGAGGTGCAGCCCGCCAGCCCGACGACCCTGTCCCCGAAGACCCGCGTACGCAACTCCAGCAGCAGGGCGTCGCGGCGCCCGATGCTCAGGGCCGCGAGTTCGGCCGGGCTCGCTTCGGGCCGCGCCGCGGTGAGCAGCGCCAGCGCCCGGCCGGTGACGGGCCGCGTCGCGCCGAGCTCCCAGACGTCGAGGAGACGTGCTGTGACGGCGCCCGTAGAGGTGCTCATCAGCCCGGCTCGGTGAAGGTGGGTTCGCTGGGCTCCGGCACCTCGTAGTCGCGCTCCCAGCCCTCGTTCTCCAGCTTGAGGTGCTGGATGGCCACGGCGTTGGCGTTGGCGTCGAGATCGGGCACCGCCTGGAACTCGGACACCCAGCACCGGTACACCCTGTACGCGAGGGCGACCTGACCCGCTTCGTTGTAGACCTCGATGATGATGTCCTTGCGGAAGTCCAGCAGCGACACCTCGGCACCGAGACCTGACCCGAAGTTCCACACCTTGTTGGCCCACCGCTCGAAGGCGGGGTCGTGGCTGATGCCGCGCTCCAGGGTGATCGCCTCGAACTCGGTCCGCCCGGGGGACTTGCGGCTGCTGCTCGGGTCTCCGCCCTGACGGTGCGTCACCACCTCGGTGGTGCGCTTCAGGGGACTGACCTTGCTGACCCCGGCGACGTACTGGCCGTCCCACTTGACCCGGAACTTGAAATTCTTGTACGGGTCGAACCGCCGCTCGTTCACGGTGAATTGGGCCATGTCACTTCCCTACGTCTGGATCTGACCGGCGATCTGCTGGAGCTTGACGACCACGAACTCGGCGGGCTTCAGCGGCGCGAATCCGACGAGGATGTTCACGATGCCCCGGTCGATGTCGTTCTGTGGGGTGGTCTGGCTGTCGCACCGGACGAAGTAAGCCTTGGCAGGGGTGTTTCCCTGGAACGCGCCCTGGACGAAGAGGTCGTGCAGGAACGCGCCGACGTTCAGCCGGATCTGTGACCACAGGGGCTCGTCGTTGGGCTCGAAGACGACCCATTTGGTGTTCCGGAAGAGGGTTTCCTCGATGTACAGGGCAAGTCGCCGCACCGGCACGTACTTGTACTCGTCGGCCGCCTGGTCCGCCCCGCGCAGTGTCCGCGCCCCCCACACCACGCGCCCGAACAGCGGGAACGTACGCAGGCAGTTGACGCCCAGCGGATTGAGCTGGCCGTTCTGGTCGTCGGTCATCTCGACCGTGAGCCCGCGCACCGCGCCGACGGCGGCGTCCAGCCCGGCCGGGGCCTTCCACACGCCGCGCTCGGTGTCGGTCCTGGCCATCACCCCGGCGACGGCACCGCACGGCACGACGGAGACCGTCTGGTTGTCGCGGAGGGGGTCGGCCACCAGGAGGCGGGGGAAGTAGAGGGCGGCGTTGCGGGCGGCCCTGCCGGTCAGGCCGAGCGTGCCCAGCCGGGTACGGGCCTCGTCCGCTGTCGCCGTGGTCCAGTCGGCGGGCGGGTCCACGAGCAGGAGGGCACGGCGGCGGACGCAGTAGGGCATCGCCTCCTGGTACACGGACTTGCCGGTACTGCCGTCACGGACCGGCGGCGGGATGCAGAGCAGGTTGAACAGGTCGGTCTTGTCGAGGGCGTAGATCCCGGTCCCGGCGGCCTGCTTCCCCTTGAGATCGTCGTCGTTCAACGGATCGCCGTCGGCTCCGCTGCCCTCCGTCGCCTTCTTCTCCTTGACCGAAGGACGGGCGGCCTCCGGGACCTTCCACTTGTCGTTCACCTTCTGCACCCGGACCAGCAGCGACGTCTCCGCCAGGACGTGGGGCACGAACCGCGGACTCGCGGGGTCGATGGACACGCCCAGGAAGCTCTCGCTGGCGACGACGGTCTGTGGGTCCGCCGGATCGGTCTCCACGACCGTGAGGTTGAATGCCTTGGGGTCGTCGTCCGGAAGAGGGTGGGTGACAACGACCTTGAGGTTGTTGCCCCAGGCCCCGGGGCTGGCGGCGACCAGGACCAGCTTTTTGTCGGGGGCGGGAGCCCCGGTGGACAGGGAGATCTCGGCCGCCTCGGGGAACTTCTGCACCGGCGGATTCGCGGCCCGCACGTGCCCCACCCGGACGATGACCGCCTGACTCCCGCCGTTGAGATAGAAGTCCCGTACCGCGTAACTCATCGTGCTGTCGGCGGCGAGCCCGCCGAACTGCCGCTCGAAGTCGGCGAACCCGAAGATCGTGGCCGGCTCGTTCAAGGGTCCCCGGGAGGCCCGCCCGACGAAGGCGGTGATCGACGTGGCGACGCCGACGACGGTCCGGACCCCGCTGGGGATCTCCTCGACGTAGACCCCGGGGTATGTCAGCGCACTGGGCACGGCGGACCGTCCTCTCTCCGGTGTGTGGAGCTGCCGGACAGGGACGATGTTCCTCGGGCCGCATCACGCGCACGTCACCGGACCGTCACCCGCTCCCGACCGGGGTGCCCTCCTGGCCCCTACCTTGCGTCAAGGCTGCGAAGGGACCAGTGGGGCTCGCTCCACTGGTAGTGCGACATGCCCTCCTGGTCGCAGCACAGGCACTCGAAGATGGTCACGGGGCGCGAGGCTCCGGAAACGGCACAGTGATACCGGCGTCCCGGGGCCTGGCCGCAATCGTTGATCACACCCGTTTCGAAGAGTTTGCCGAACGGCGCGCACTCACCGAGGGCATCCATGGGGAAGCCCCAGTCCTGGAGGAAGGACTGGAGGATCTCATCGCGCATGTCGATGCCGCTCCGTGGTGGCTCCTCGCAGAACAAAGCCCCTGGGTGGTCGTCGAAGCATTTCTTGTTCCGCCGCCGACGCTCTGTCGCCGGGTCGGGAAGCGGTGTGGGCTCAGCCTGTTGACCGGCTGCGGGCCACGGTGTGCCACCGGAGTCGGCGTGTGGCGGCAGCCACCGGCGGAACTTCTCCCACCCCGGATATCCCGGATACCCCGGGGAAGCGGGCAGGGGTGTGAAATCGGGTGAGGGGCGCCGGTGCGGGTCCGGGAGGTGACAGCCGCCGGTGCAGATCCCCTGTGCCGACTCAAGGATGATGAACCCGCGAGAGCGCAGCTCGTCCTGGAACCTCCCGAGAGCCCAGAGCTGGCGTACGGCGATGACAGATACCGCGAGTAGCGCCGCCGGGCCGACCCAAGCGCCCGGAGGCCGAGCCGGAGCCGGTGCCGGGGTGGGGACCAGACGCAGATGACGCGCTCCCTTGAGGACTTCCCGAGCGGGACCCGACAGCGCGGGCAGCGCCGCACCCATCTGGGAGCGGACCTTGTCCGGGTCTGCGTCGGCGGACTGCGCGAGCTCGTAGAGTGTCTGTACCTCCTCGATGGTCAAGATCCGCGAGCACGCAAAGCCGCCCTCTTCGCGGCACCGCCGAACAGCCTCGGCCCGCTTGGTGTCCGCGCGTCGGCGGTACTGGATCTCGATCTGCTCCGACCACTTCTCCGGCGGCACGTTGAGGGGCGGGCTGCTGGTCCCGATCGGCTCCGGGGTGGATGCCGACGGGTCGGGCTGGCGTTGTACGGGGGGCTGAGAGGTGCCGTGCCTCTGCTGGACCACGTGTGTCAGCTCGTGGGCGAGCAACCGTGTGCTGCCTGGACTGCCCGGCGCGTACTGGTTGCTGGCGAACACGACATGGTTGCCGACTGTGTAGGCGCGCGCACCGACCGCCCGCGCGGATGCTGCGGCCTTGCTGTCCGTATGGACTCGTACGGCGCTGAAATCGTGGCCGTACGCAGGATTGCCCACAGGCCGGGCCGTGATGTCGGCCGCGACGCGTTCGGCCTCTCTCTCCGACGGACTGTGCGTCGGCGCAATGGACAGCGCCGCAAACGAGGAAGGCGCGACCCGTACCCGGCTGAAGTCGTGAGTGAAGCGCGGCTCCATATAGGCCCGGGTCGAGGCGTCCAGAGGCATACCGGGAGACCGCAGTACCTCGGGCACGATCGGGGGTACGGCGCCGGGCGCCGTACCGTCGGCCGAGCGTCGCAGCTCGTCGTGGTCGCAGGTTCCCGGCGGGCACGTGACGCCGCCGCACCTCTGAAGGACCCCAACGGGAGCCGGGGGAGCGGGAGTTGTCCGTGCCGTCGTGGCCGGTGTCCTCAGTCTGTCCATCCGGATACCTCCGCATCGGTGAGCGGCCGTTCCAGTTTCGCGTACTCCGTGCGGGCTGCCGCCAAGATGTGGCGCATTCGTACCGGAGAGCCGTCCTCAGCGGCGAGGAAGGCCGCCGACAGGGCGATGTTCGCGATGGAGCCGCCGGTCACGGTGAGCGCGGCGAGGCGGTCGAAGGCGAGGTCCTTGAGCGGGGTCGAAGGGGGGAAGGCGCGTTGCCAGATCGCCGCCCGCAACTCCTCGCCCGGGAACGGGAAGTGGACCACGAACCGCAGCCGCCGCAGGAAGGCCGGGTCGATGGCGTCCTTGAGGTTCGTGGTGAGGATCGCGAGGCCCCGGTACGTCTCCATGCGCTGGAGCAGGTAACTGACTTCGATGTTGGCGTAGCGGTCGTGGCTGTCCTTGACCTCGCTGCGCCGGCCGAAGAGGGCGTCCGCCTCGTCGAAGAGCAGTACCGCGCCCCCCGCTTCGGCGGCGTCGAAGACGGAGCGGAGGTTCTTCTCGGTCTCGCCGATGTACTTGCTGACGACCTGGCTCAGGTCGATGCGGTACAGGTCGAGGCTGAGGGAGTGCGCCAGGACCTCGGCGGCGAGGGTCTTGCCCGTTCCGCTCGGTCCGGCGAACAGGGCGTTGGTGCCCAGGCCCCGCCCGCCTCGGTCGCCGAACCCCCAGTCGCCCAGGACCCGCAGGCGGTGGCGTACGTGGGCGGACAACTGTCGCAGGACCTCCTCCTGGGGAGCAGGGAGTACGAGGTCGTCCCAGCCCGCGCGCGGCGGAACCCGCTGGGTGAGGGCGTCGAGCGCGGGCCGGGCCTGGGCGGCGCACGCCTCCCACAGGAGCGGGCCCGCGACGGCGTCGGGCGCCTCCGGCGGCACCGCGAGAGCGGCGGCACGTATCGCGTCGAGGCCGAGGTCGAACTGGCCGACGACCCGGTCGAGCCAGCCGTCCAGGTGGTCGGCGCGGGGACCGAGCTCCCGCGTCCACAGAGCGCGTGCCTCCGGGGCGGCGAGCGTCGGCACGCCGATCGACGGGAGGTGTCCGTCCGGTCCGGCGAGGGGCTCGCGGGCGATGAGGACGGTCGGCGAGTCCGTCGCCGTGGCCAGGTCGAAGGCGGTGGAGGCGGCGGACCCGTCCGCGTCGGCCAGGTCGATGAGCCACGCCACGCCGCCCAGGGCGGCCTCCCGTTCCAGCAGCCGGGAGAGGAGTTCCCGTTCGGCGGCGGCGGTGGGCAGGTCTGCGGCCCGTACCCGGAGCGGACGCAGCCCGCCTGCCGCACACGCGGTGGCCGCGACCGCCAGGAGGTGGGAGCGCTGTGGCCCGTACAGCAGGGCGTGCGGACGGGACCCCTGCGCCGACCACAGCGAGGTCAGTCTGCCGACCGCGTCCCCGAGCGCGGCCGGCAGAGCCGGAGGGAGGTGCACCGGCCTGACCAGGGGAGTCAGGCGGGCGTCGAGGCAGGACATACCGGCGAGGGCGTGCAGTACGCGTTCGTCGACGCGGAGGGGGCTGGTGGTGGGTACTTCGGGGTGTACGAGGTCTGCCAGGTGCCAGCGGCGCAGGGGCGAGGAGGGCGTGAGGGCGCTCCAGTGGGCCTCGGGGAGCGTGGCCAGGGCGAGGCCGAAGGTGACGTACCGCCGTGCGGGATCACCGTGTGCCGTGGCGCACGCCCCGGCGAAGGCGGAGTCCAGTTCCACTCCCGCGCACATCAGCAGGACGTCACGCTCGAAGTCCGAGAGGTCGAACGAGGTGGCGATGTCGTCGAGCACGGGCGGCGCGGGCATCTCCGCGCGGGCCGCCGCGCACCGATCCTCCAGTTCCTCCAGCCCCGCGAGGCCGTCGACGTTGCCCCCGTTGCCGTCGCCGTCGTCGCCCCCGAGCATCCGCCGCCGCAGTACGTTCAGCGCCGCGACCAGGTACGCCTGGTTGGCCTCGACCCAGCCGAGCGGAGCGTCCGTCCCCCTCACGGTAACGTCACCCGGGGCCGGTCGTAGACCCCTCCCGCGTCGACACCGAGCACGCTCTCCGCCCCGTCCACCTGCACCCGTACGAGATAGTCGCCACTCGCCACCCCCTTGGCCACCACCTGGACCGAGGAGTCTTCCTCCTGGGGCCCCGGCCGCGACGGCACGACGAACGTGTGCGCCCGCCCCGCCTGCGCCCCGAGCCCGTCGAGCAGCAGGGCGACGCGCTGGCGCCGCCCCACCGGCGGATCGAGCGGCACAGTCAGGACGGTCGTCCCTCCCGCACCGGGCGCCGTCGTCACACCCCCCGGCCCGATGGCAGGACGTACGAGAACGGGCGCGACGTTCGACTCGACGGAGCCCCTCTCCTCGGGCGGATCGCCGACCAGCCGGGGGTGAAGGACCTGGAGCCCCCGCAGCCCCGCGCGTACACCGCCGGGCAGGGCGATCGTGAGCCGGTCGTCCGTCACCTGGTCGGCGGGGACGTCCGCCTCGATTCCGGACCTGCTTCCCGACATGCTTCCGGACATACGAATCCGAGTGACCCGCTCACCCCGCAGCCGCGCCCCCTCGACCCGGAGCGTCGTACCCGCCGTGACCGGATCGTCGGGGCCCGAGTCCGCCCCCACCCGGGAGATCCGCAGTGCGCCGAACGGGGCGACGTCCACCCTGCGCGCCCTGACCGGCAACGCGGTGCGCGCGTCGACCGAGCCGGTCAGCAGGACCACGGAGGCCCGGTAGGCGACCGTGAGGCGGTAGGAGACCTGGAAGAACGTCGACCAGAGCCGGGAGAGTTCCTCCAGGTTCAGCGGGAGCATGGTGAAGCGGACGACGTCCACCTGCTCGTCCAGGTCGGCGAACTTCAGGTAGGAGGCCGGGTCGAGAGTGACCGCGTGCTGGACCGCCCGGCGTACGACCTGACGGGTGAGGACGGGGCGCGCGCTGAGGGTGCGTACCACGGTGCCCAGGAGCCGCTGGGGTTCGAGCGCGGTCTCGTCACCGTAGAACGTCAGCAGATAGTGCAGGTCCAGGGCCTGTTGCGGGGGAAGCAGCGCGGTGCCGTCCGAGCGCCGGGCGGGCAGTGCGTCGCCCGCCCAGGCCGCGTTGGGCGTCACTTGATAGAGGAACACGTTGACGCCACGGGCCGAAGGCCCCGGGAGGTCCGGGCGGACGGTGGTCGTGTGGACGCCCGGCACGTTCCCCGCGTCCGGGGCCGCCAGCGCCTCGTCGAGGACGTGGGCGAGCGTCGAGGTGACCGTGGCGACGGCCAGGGCGTTGCTCATGACGGGCTGCCCCTCTCCCCGATGTTCCCGGCTCGTGGACGGGACGTGTCCACCTTCGCGCAGGCGCGTGACGGGTGCGTCACCGGTGCGTCACCACGCTTGGCCGTCACGTCTGGTCGTCTCTGGTCGTCACGTCTGGTCGTCACGCTTGGTCGTCACGCCTGGTCACCACGGGACTCTCCGCCGCCTCCTCACTCCATCGCACTGCGCACCATCGTGAAGAACTGCCCCGAGGGCTCAAGACCCAACTCCCTGCGCAGCAGAACCCGGAAGGCTTCGTAGTGCCGTACCGCCTCGGCCAGGTTGTTCTCGGCGAGGTGTACGGACACCGCCGCACGGTGGGCGCTCTCCCGCAACGGGTCGACCCGGATGCTCTCCAACGCCGCCTCCAGGGCCGGGGCGTACTCCCCCTCGGCCACCAGCCGGGCGGACAGGGCTTCGAGTGCGTGCAGACGGAGCTGGTGCAGCCGCTCGCGCTCGAAGACCACCCAGTCCTGACACCAGCCGGGCAGGAGCTCACCACTGCCGAGGAGCGCCTCGCAGGCAGCCCCGTCCCGCCCTTCGGAGACCGTCAGGACGTGGTGCGCCGTGGCGGTGAGGTCATGGACGTCGATGCGTACGAGACGGCTGAGGGAGAGCATGCCGGGACGGGCGTCGGAGAGGGCCGCGCCCGCTCCGTTGAGCCGCCACATGGCGGTGCGCAGACAGGCTCGGGCGCGGTCCTCGGTGACGTCGGGCCACAGGGTTCCCGCGACGGCGGAACGGGTGGCAGCCCCGCGCAGGCCCAGCAGAGCCAGCAACTGCTGTGCGCTGGCGGGGACGTCGACCGCCCTGTCGTCCTCTCCGTCCTCTTCGTCGGGTCCGTTGTGTCCGTCGTGCGTGAGCACGAAACCGCCCAGCAACTTCAGGTGCAGCGTGGGCAGTTCGGCTGCCGTACCTTCCGTACCTTCCGTAGCCTCCGGCGATGTCGTTGTAGCCATCTGCCCACCCCCCGGTGAACCCCGTCACGCCCTGATGTCCGGCACGACCGTACGGGGTGAGCAAAGGCGCGCGCCTCCGGGGCCGGGCCGGGGAAAACCCTGGCGCACCTCAGCGGCCCGGCAGGAACGAGGGATGCGGGGGAGGGGGCAGGTGATTGGGCGCAGAAACGGGCGGCGCGAGTTTGCCGACGAGACCGATGCGGGAGGCGATGCCGAGCTTCGTGTAGGTGTGGCCCAGGTGGTACTCGACGGTCTTGACGCTCAGGGCGAGTTCGCTGGCGATCCGGCGATTGGTGAGGCCCTGCGACGCCAGCCGGGCCACCGCCAGCTCCTGCGGGGTGAGAGCGCCGGTGACGCCGTCGCCCGCCGCCGACGGCTGTTGCGCGGGGTGCTCGGGCACCGTCCGCCCGCAGGCGTTGAGTTCCCGGACGCACCGGGCCCAGTACGGCAGCGCCCGGAGGCCGTACATCGTGTCGTACGCGGCCTGGAGCCGGTCCACCGCGACGGTGCGGCGGCCGGTACGGCGCAGGAACGAGCCGTGGTCGAGCCGCACGCGGGCGAGGCCGAACGGAATGGGCACCCGGGCCGCATGGTCGTGGGCGCTGAGGAATGCGGCCTCGGCCAGGCGCGGCTCCCGCCGGGCGGCGTGCAGATTGCCGCGCACCCGTGCGGCCCCGGACAGCGCCGCATGGCGTCCCCGTGCCCGGGCCCGCTCCTCGAACGCGGCCAGCACCTCCGCCGCCTCGGCGTACGCGCCGAGCTGGACCAGCGCGTCGGCGAGCAGCTCCTGCCAGACCACCACTCCGGGCTCGTTGACCACGTCGTGCCCGGCGAGGCGCAGCAGCGGGCGCAGGGCGTCGACGACGCACTGGGGCTCCGCCCTGGCGTCGGCCACGTGCCCCCTTGCCACGGCGGCGTACACGGATTCCGGGGTGCTCTCGGCGCATCCCGGAGCAGCGGAGGCGAACCTGACGTGCCCCTGCGCCCGGTCCCAGTCGCCCCGGGCCGCCAGGATCTGCGCGGCGAGCGTGTGCGGCACGGGCCCCAGCCATGCCTGCCCGGTGTCGTCGGCGATCGAGGCGGACGCCTCGGCGTGCGTCAGCGCCCGGTCCCAGTCCCCGAGCAGATGCAGGGTCTGGGCGAGCCCGGCGGCCGAGAGCAATTGCAAGGGGACAGGAACGGTACGGCTGTTGGCGACGGCCCCGGCCAAGTCCCTTTGGGCTTCGACGAGTTCGCCCGACCACAGGTGCAGCTGCCCGCGCCCCAGCAGCAGGTCCACATCGGCCGGAGGTACGAGAGCGGGGTCGGGCAGCGCCGCCGAGCACGCCATGCCCTCCTCGAAGGCCCCGGTCAGCCCGAGTGCCGTGAGGCGGCAGTAGCGCAGCATCCCGCCGGGGCCCCGCGCGGTGGACGACCGCCGGGCGCGCTCCGCCCACCGGGCGGCGTCGGCGGCACGGCCCGCCGTGATCAGGGTGTGGCTCAGCTGCTCGGCCGTGCGGGCGGCCAGGGAGGGGTCGCGCTCGCACTGCTCCCAGGCGTCGGCCAGCAGCGCCTGCGCGCGCGAGGTGTGCCCTTGGACGCGGGCCACGTACCCTCGGGCGTAGCCGCGCAGGGCGGGGTCCGAGGAGTCCGGGAACCCGTCGGCGAGATCCGCGGCCTCCCGCACCCGGCCGTCGAGGAGCAGCGCCTCGACCGCTTCGACGGCCAGCCGGTCGCGCTCCTCGGCGGTGGTGGAGAGCCGGGAGGCGTGGCGCAAGTGCGTTCCCGCGACCGCCCACTGCCCGGCGGCGGCCTCCCGGCGGGCGCACGCGGCGAGGGCCGCCGTGAGGTGTTCGTCCGGGCCCGTGGCGGCGAGCACCCGGTGGCGCAGCCGGGCGTACTCGTCGCCGACCAGGTCGGCGGCGCGTGCGTGCAGGGCGGCCCGGTGGGCGGGGCCGAGGTCCTGGTAGACGGCCGCGTGGACGAGCGGGTGCGGGAAGGCGACTTCCGGAGCCGTGCTGACGGCCGACTCGTGCAGCAGTCCGGCCCGTACGGCCCGCTGGAGTGCGGGCAGCGGCTGCGGTACGCGGCCCAGCCGGGCGGCGCTGCTCAGCAGGCAGGACGTACCCAGCACGCTGACCGCCTGCACGAGACGCCGCGCCGGGGCTCCGCAGCCCGCGAGCCCGGCCAGCACGAGCAGGGCGTAGGAATGGGGCGCGGGCAGCGAGGTGGTGACGTCCATGAGGACAGGGGCCGGGACCTGTTCGAGCAGCGCCCGGACGTGCAGGGGGCTGCCCCGGGTGTGGGCGCGGAGCCGTACGGACGCGGCAGGAGAGAGCCGTTGGCTGCCGAGCTCCGCGCTGAGCAGGCTCACTTCGTCGGGACTGAGCCCGTCCAGCGAGACCCGCAGGGTGCGGACGTCGGCAAGCAACCGCCTTGTCCCACCCGGAAGTTGAGGGACGTCCGGGTCGGGCAGGGCGACGATCGTCAGCACCCTTTCGCAGCGCAGCCGACGCAGGGCGAAGGCCAGCGCGTTCATGGAGGGCTGATCCGCCCAGTGGGCGTCGTCGAGCACCAGCACGACCGGCCCCGACTCCGACCTCTGCCCCGACCCCTGCCCCTGCCCCTGCTTCTGTCCCTGAACCCCACCCACCTCGCCGAGCAGATCGAGCAGACCGAAACCGGCGGCGACCGGCTCGGGGCTCGTGGGCAGGCATCCGGGGGTGCGGGCGAGCGGGCCGAGCGAATCCGGGAGCGGGCGCGGAACCTGCTCCACCCACTGGGCGAGCACTCCGTACGGCAACGTGCTCTCGCCCTCCGCGCCGCTGGCCCGGAGCACGCACCCGCCGGTCACTGTGCCTAAAAAGCGGCGGATGAGGGCCGTCTTGCCGATGCCGCCCGGCCCGTCGACCAGAACCAGCCGGGGCTCACCCTCGCTCGCCCGCCGTAACTCCTCCTGAAGCAGAGCGAGTTCACTCGCGCGACCGGCGAAAGCGTCCGGCGTGCGCAAGCGGTGGCGGCCGGGCACCGCGTCGCTGGAAGTCATCGCCGCCCCCAAGGGCCGGTACGCACGGGCGCTGTCCGCATATGCCTCGACGCCCACGATGGTGGCGGAGCCGCTCCCGGCGCAAGCCGAATCCCGGACGTCGGCAGGCGAGGGGTGCCGCCGGGGTTCAGGTCCTCGACGACCCGTCTCCGGTTTCGGGCGACGGCTCCGGAGGCGGTTCGAGGAGAGCCAGCAGCTCCAGCCACCCGTGGAACTCCCGATCGGTCTCGCAGCCCTCCCGCGCGACGCTTCCGTGGACGCTTTCGGAGGTGCCGTAGAGCTCGATGACGTAGCGCATGACGCCTCCCGGGGTCCCGCCCAGGCCCGGAGCCGCGACACCCGGCGACGGTGGCGATGTCGAGGCCGGGCGATCGATCTCCGCGCTACGGGCTTGTGCCCAACGGTACGAACGAGCGGGGCCCGGCGCTTCGGTGCTCGACCCGGGGAAGACCCCGGGGTGGGGCGGGTCCTCTTCCCGTCCCGTGCGGTGAGCCAGAACCGGTCGTGCCACCGGTGCCCGTCGGTGTCGAACGTGAGCACCACAACGCCCCGGGCCACCCGCCGCTGCCGCACCAGGCGACTCCGACCGCCACGCCTCCAGATGCCTCCAGCGTGTCGGCCCGGCTCTCGACCGGGCTCCACCACCGGTCGTAGAACCCGTGCGGGCGTCCATCAGGTAGAACGTACGAGTGAAGAACGACCCTGCCACCCGACCGGACACACCCGCCCCGCGCCGCCGCAAGGCCGCGCCGCCGCGCGAGACGGTGTTCGCCGCCGCCATGGCCGCCATCGCCGACGGCGGCCTGGACCGGCTGACCATGGCCGGTCTCGGGCGGGAGGTCGGCATGAGCAGCGGCCACCTCCTCTACTACTTCCGCTCCAAGGACGAGCTCCTGCTGCGCACCCTGGAATGGAGCGAGGAACAACTCGGCGTGGAACGCCGCCACGCGCTGGCCCGCCAGGTCCCCGTACGGGACCGGCTCGATGCCTTCGTACGGCTGTACGTTCCCCAGGCGCCCCGCGACCCGCACTGGACGCTCTGGCTGGAGCTGTGGAACCGCGCGCGCTCCCTCGACGACGAGGCCAGGGGCCGCCTCCTGGACATCGAACTGTCCTGGCACCGCGACCTCGTGGCGCTCCTCGTCGAGGGTGCGTCCCGTGGTGAGCTCCGCGCCGTCGACGCGGAACGCATCGCCACCCGGATCAGGGCGCTCCTCGACGGTTTCAGCACGCATGTGGCGATGGGCCTGCCCGGTTCGGACCGGGAGCAGGTCCTCGTCCACATCGGCGACTTCTTCGACGAGACGCTGAGTGCGTGAGCAGGGGCTGTGAGGGGGCGGCGGACAAGGACCCGGCCCGCGGCCTGCCCGTCCCCGTCCTGTGAACTACTGCGGGCGGGCCGGGGAGTTCCGCGTAGGACGCGGGTCGCCGCTGCCCGCACCGTCACCGAGGTTCGTACGGTCAGCACCGTTCGCGACGTCCGCCCCCAGCCCCGCCAGCAGCCGCAGCCCGTCCTCCGCGGGGGTGCCGGGAGCCGCGGACAGCACCAGCATTTCCATCCCCGACCCGTCCGGCAGCGCGAAGTTCTCCTGGTGCAGCTCCAGCAGACCGACCAGCGGATGCCGGTACGTCTTGCGCCCGTGCGTACGGGCGCGTACGTCGGCGCGTGCCCAGAGGCGGCGGAAGCGCTCGCTTCCCATCGCCAACTCGCCGATGAGAGAGGCCAGTCGGGGATCGTCGGGATACTTGCCCACGGCGAGCCGCAGATGCCCGACGACATCCAGCGTGCACTTCTCCCAGTCCGCGTAGAGACCGCGATCGGCCTCCTCCAGGAAGATGTGCCGCGCGGTGTTCAGTCCCTGCACCGGCCGCCCGTAGAGGAGTCCGGCGAGACGGTTCCCGGCGAGCACGTCCAGGCGGTGGTCCATGATCAGCGCGGGTGCGTCGACGACCAGGTCGAGTGTCCGCCGCACCTCGGGACGCACCCGGCCGCCCGGCACTTTCGCGCGGTGCCGGGGCTGCCGGGCGAGCCGGTGGAGGTGCTCGTGCTCGGTCTCGTCGAGGTCGAGCACGCGGGCGAGCGCGTCCAGCACCTGTTCGGAGGGCTGCGTCGCGCGCCCCTGTTCCAGCCGTACGTAATAGTCGACGCTGACCCCCGACAGGTGCGCGACCTCTTCGCGGCGCAGCCCCGCGACCCGGCGGCGACTGTCGGTGGATATGCCGACGGCCGCCGGATCGATCCGGGAACGCCGTGTCCGCAGGAAACCCGCAAGATCGTCCATTCCCCCAGTATCACCGCGACGGCAGCCACGGCGAAGGCCGCGAGGGTGGTCCTGCCAATACCAGGAAGCCCGGTCCTACGGAAGGGGAGCCCCTGAACAACGGGCGCCCGAACGCCCAGACTCCAAGGCATCCGAAGCCGTCCGACGGCATGCGAACCACAGGAGTCCCCATGAAGACGCTCATCGTCCACGCCCACCCCGAGCCGCAGTCGCTCAACGGCTCGCTGAAGGACCTCGCCGTGACCACCCTGGAGGCCGCCGGGCACGAGGTGCGGGTGAGCGACCTGCACGCCATGGGCTTCAAGGCGGTCGTGGACGCCTCGGACTACGGCCCGCACGCCTCGCAGCCGCTTCAGGTCGCCCGCGACTCGGGCCGGGCCTTCGACGCCGGGGAGCTCACGGCGGACGTCCGCGCGGAGCAGGAGAAGCTGCTGTGGGCGGACACGGTCATCTTCCAGTTCCCGCTGTGGTGGTACTCGATGCCCGCGATCCTCAAGGGCTGGGTGGACCGGGTGTTCACGTTCCACTTCGCGTACGGGGTCGGCGAGCACAGCGCCACCAAGTACGGCGAGCGCTTCGGCGAGGGCACCCTCATGGGCAAGCGGGCCCTGTTGTCGGTGACGATCGGCGGCCCGGAGTCGCACTACGCGGAGCGCGGGATCAACGGCCCGATCGACGACCTGCTGTTCCCCATCCAGCACGGCATCCTCTACTACACGGGCATCGAGGTGCTGGCGCCGTTCGTGCTGCACGGCGCCGACCGGCTGACCGCCGAGGACTACCCGGACGTCGCCAAGGCATGGCAGCAGCGCCTGCTCACCCTGGAGTCGACCGAGCCGATCGCGTTCCGGCGGCAGAACTTCGGCGACTACGAGATTCCCTCGATGCAGCTGAAGGAGGGGCTGGAGCCCGAGGGCCGTACGGGCTTCGGACTGCACGTACGCGGCTGACACCCCTGCCGGACCTCCCGGGCCCCCGGCCACGGACCTCCCGGGCCCCCGCGCGGACCTCCCTGGGCCCCTGCCCGGACCTCCCGGGCCCGGGGACGGGCGGTGAACCGTCTGGCCTAATACCGCAGCCCCGGGAAGCGGCACCCGGCACAGAGTGGACACGCTGCCCGTACTCGCTGCCCCACCTTCCCCGGGAGAGTCCATGACCCCCTGCCTGAGCCCCCGCCGTGACCTCGGTCTGCTCGCCCTGCGTGTGGGCACCGGAGCGGCGCTCACCGCGCACGGCACGCAGAAGCTGTTCGGCTGGTTCGGCGGAGGCGGGGTGAAGGGAACCGGCGCGGCCATGGAGTCCATGGGGTTCACGCCGGGCAGGCAGAGCGCGGTCGCCGCCGGGCTCGGCGAGGCGGGCGGCGGCGTACTCCTCGCGCTCGGTCTCGCGACCCCGGCGGCGGGCGCCGCCGCTGCGGGCGCCATGGCCGGAGCGGTGGCCGTGCACGCCCCCGCCGGGTTCTTCGCACAGTCGGGCGGCTACGAGTACCCCGCCTTCCTCGGCTTCACCGCTGCGGCGATCGGGCTCGCGGGGCCCGGCAGGCTCTCACTCGACCACGCCAGCGGCCACCGCTTCGACCAGCCCTGGACGGTGGCGGTCGCCTTCGTGGCCAGCGCGGTCGCGGCGACGGTGGTGGTCGGCAGGAGGCAGAGGCGTACGGGGGGTGAGAGCGGGGGATCGGCCAGGAGTGAGGACGGCGGGGCCGACGCGCACTGACGCAATTGTCCGACGGCCGGTACTTCTCTCCAAGTTCCGTCCATCGCACCCTGGCTGACGCAGCGTCTGACGTGCTTCGATGCACCTCTGTGGCTGATGCGACATCAGGGAGACGAGTTGCGCATGGACCGACGAGGGTTCCTCAAGGGCACGGTCGCCCTCTCCGCCGCCGGGCTCCTGGCCCACGCGGGTGCGGCACCTGCCCACGCCGACGTACGGGCCCGTGGGACCCGCTTGCCCGCCGGGGCCCGTGTCCTCGGAACGCAGGACTGGATGGCCGGACTCGATTCCGCCCGGTCGCTGCGCACGCTGACGGTTCCCGGCACGCACGACTCGGGCGCGCGGTTCGGCGGGCTGTGGGTGGAGTGCCAGAACACCACCATCGCCCAGCAGTTGACCTCGGGGATACGTTTCCTGGACATCCGGTGCAGGGCCTTCGAAGGGTCGTTCACGATCCATCACGGCGCGTTCTACCAGCGCCTCAACTTCGACGACGTACTGACCGCCTGCCGTGACTTCCTCACCGCGCACCCCTCGGAGACGGTGCTGATGCGGGTGAAGCAGGAGTACTCGGAAGTCTCGGACGCGGCGTTCGGGGAACGGTTCACGGACTACCTCGACCGCAGGGGCTGGCGCTCCCTCTTCCTGATCGCCGACTCGCTGCCCTCGCTGGGGCAGGCGCGCGGCCGTGTCGTCCTGCTCGCGGACAACGGAGGGCTGCCGGGTGGACTCCGCTGGGGCGACTCCTCGGTCTTCGACATCCAGGACGACTACCAGGCGGAACCGTTCGCCAAGTACCCCAAGATCGAGGCCCAGTTCAGGAAGGCCGCCGCCCAGCCGGGCAAGCAGTACATCAACTTCGTGAGCACGGCCGCAGGTCTGCCGCCCCGCTGGAACGCCGACCGCCTGAACCCGAAGGTGCACGCCCTGGTGGACAGCCCGGAAGCCGAGAGCTGGCGGGGCCTGGGCATCGTGGTGCTGGACTACTCCCAGACCAGGGCGGGCCTGGTGGAGTCACTGATCCGGCACAACTGACGTCGGTAGCGCACCTCCGAGGACTTCAGTCGTCACGTCCCCAGTCCGTCATGTCCGCACCCAGCAGGTGGTCACCTCGGTCAGGCCACGCTGCCATGCCTGGGCGCGGGCGGCACGACGGTCCTTGATCTCCATCTCGACCGCCGAGCCGTCGTCCACTCGTCCATCGGAACGGTCGTCGTCACGGGCAGGTCGCCGCTCTTCGCCGGACTGATGCCGGTGTGTCCGCGACCCGGCGACCGACAACCTGCCCGCCGCACTGGAGACCACCGGCCGGCTCCCTGAGGACAAAGCCGCCCAACTCCTGTACGCGGCAGGGGAGTCCTACGCCCAGGGCCTCTCCTGGATCGCGACGGCCGCCGTTCCCGCGATGCTCGCCCCGGCCGCCACGGCGACACCGCTGCTCCGTACTTCCGGCAGGCGCGGAGCCGCCGGTACGGCCTACGAGGGCCCGGACGGAACGGGAGCACGGACACCGCCCGCGTCCACGTCCGCCGCTGCACCCTGACCGACCTCGCCACTCCGCGACGAGGGGGGACACGTTCTCGGAGGCGGACGGTTCGTGGCCGGACAGTTCAGGGCGGCCGGACGCGTCGTGGGCGGACGTGTCGCGGCCGGACGCGTCGTGGCCGGTCGTGAGATACCGTGCCCGGCTGGCGCATCTACATCGACCTCGCCCCGGTGTGCGACGAGTATTCTCCGACATGCGAAGCTTCGGCATCAGTGCCTATACCGACTTCGCCCGATTCACCGCGGTGAAGCCGACGCCGACCCCGAAGCGCTCGGCAGTGACGCAGCGTTGGCCCCAGCCGCGGACGCCGGGCCAGACCACTCCGTGGCCGCGCCCGGCCGACGCCGAAGAACGGTGGTAACCCGGTCCGGGAAGGAATAACCGTGGCGGAAGCCTCCCGTCCGTAGCGCCTCCACGTCTACGGTGACCCGCATGACCATGGGGGACGAACTCTTTCTGCTCGCGGTGGGGACCGGTCGGCGGCATCCGCGGATCCGGTCGGATAACCGACTCCGGATCGCCCTGCGCGCCGCCGAGTTGGCCGAACTGTGCCTGGTCGGCCGGATCGCCCTCGGCGTCCGCCACATCGAGATCCTCGACTCCGGGCCCGTCGAGGACCGCCGCCTCAACAACGTCCTGCGCGATCTCGCCCGGACCGCCCCGCCGCCCTCCTTCCACGACTGGCTGCGCCTGACCCCGCAGTCCGTCGTCACCGAGTACTTCTCCCGGCTGGACGACCAGAAGGTGCTGAGGTCCCGCCGCCGTCGCGACCCGGCCGGGTACACCCGGCACGAGGTCGTCTCCGTCGACGCGGCCCGCAGGCAAGGCGTGCTGGACCGTCTCGACGCGGTGGCCCGCTCGGGGCCCGGGACGCCGCCCGCCGACCCGCGCGACCTCGCGCTGGCCGTGCTGGTGGGGGTGGCGGACATCGCCCCTGCCGTGTACCCCGGGGTGCGGGGCTCCTCGGCACGTCGTCGTCTGGCCGCCCTGACCACGAGCGAAGGCACGGCCCTTCTCGCCTCCGCGCAGGCCGTGGCTCCGCGCGCCGGAGGAAGTGCCGGGCTGCCTTCTGCCGTCCAGAGCGTCATGCCCGGCCGTCAGCTCGCGAAGCAGCTGACCAAGCTCTACTCCGACGTCACCACCGGCGACAGCGGGCTGGCCCACGGCCTGGACTCGGGCGGCTGGTCCGGCGGCGGCTCCGACGGCGGCAACGACTGACGCACGGTCCCGCCCCGTTCCGTGGCGGGACCGGCGCCCGGTTCAGCCCACCAGCGATCTTTCGGCGGTGCTCACGCCGAAGACCTTGACGGCCTGGTAGTAGGTCCAGGCCGTGGAGTCGCACGAGACCTTCTTCGCGCCCGAGTACGTGGAGCAGACCCGCTTGAGGTCGGCGTAGAAGGCATCGTCGAGCCGTGCCTTGTTGGCACTGAACGTCCCGGCCGCCTTGTAGTTGCGGTAGCCGAAGTCGTGCCGGGCGCACGAGTTCTGGAACGGGAAGCCGAACGGGTTGTCGGGCGAGGAAGAGCAGTAGTCGGTCGACCAGTCGAAGCCGTACGCCGACCAACTCCCCTGGTTGGCACGGGCCGAGGCCCAGGACTGGTAGCTGGACGCGCTGGTCTGCGTCCAACTGCTCAGCACCTGCGGCTTGTCCGCCGGGGCGGCGGAGGCCGGAGTGGCGAGGGCGAGCACTGCGGCGGCGGCAGTGGTGAGTCCGGCAGCAACAAGACGATGCATGGAGGTTGTCCGTTCGGCGGGCACCGGATCTGTACGGGTGCGGTGGGCCACAGCCTGCGAGGAACTGGCAGCGGTGAAGAGTTGATACCCAAAAGCATCACCGAGCCCACGGAGAACCCTCATGAACGGGGCCCGCCGCACCCCCCGGGTTCACCCTGCCGTAAGCCATGACGCGCTCAGCCCGAGCTCTTCGGGCGGCCGCTCTCCGCCCGGTGGAGCTGCGGACTGCCAGGCAACCCGGCCGCACCAGGCCCTAAGGTGGCGTACCAAGAATGGCATGCACATGCCTGACGCCTACGGTCTCCAGGGGGAACACCCGTGCGCACCCGTCTCCACCGTCAACTCCGGCTCCACCGGCGCCTGTCCACCTTCACCACCGCCCTCGCGGTCGCCGCCTCCGCGCTCGTCCTGGGGCCCGCCTCCCAGGCGGGCGCGGCGGGCGCGGCGGTTCCCGCCATGGGACCCGTCTTCAACCGGCCCACCGGCGACGCCGCCCAGCAGAACGCCATCCGCGACCGCGCCCGCGCGATGATCGCCTCGGCCGACAGCGGCTCGACGATCCGGATGACGCTTTACCACTTCTGGGACAGGACCGTCGCCCAGGAACTCGCCGCCGCCCACACCGTACGCGGCGTCAACGTCCAAGTCGTCCTCGGCGAGACGTCGTTCAGTACCCCGGACATCGACACCGTTCCGTACACCACGCTCAAGACGGCGCTCGGCACCGACATCAGCAAGCCGTCGTACGTGAAACTGTGCGCACAGGGCCGCTCCTGCCTCGGCCCGACCGCAGGAGCGGGCATCAACCACAACAAGTTCCTCCTCTTCAGCAGCCTCGGCGGCGGCACCGCCCAACAGGTCGTCCTCCAGACGACCTCCAACCTCACCCCCTCCAACTACTCCCGCTATTGGAACAGCGCGGTCGGCGTCGCGGGCAACACGGCCCTCTACACCGCGTACAGCGACTACTTCACCAAGCTCGGCAAGCAGGACCGCGCCAACTGGGACTACACGACCGCCAACGCGGGCGACTACAAGGCGTACTTCTTCCCCCGCGCGGGCACCACGAACGACAGCGACACCGTCATCAACACCCTCGACAACGTCGCCTGTACGTGGACCGACTCGACCGGCACCCACCGCACGGCCATCCGCGCCGCCATGCTCAAGATCACCCGGCAGGGCGTCGCCGACAAGCTGCGCGCCCTGGCCGCAGCCGGATGCACGGTCGACCTCGTCTACAGCGAGACCGACACCGGCACCTGGAACGCCCTGCACGGACAGCCCCGCCTGACCACCCGCTGCTACCAGGACGCCCGTGACGCGACGGACTCCCCGAACCGCATCGTCCACTCCAAGAACCTGATGATCGACGGCATGTACGCGGGCGCCCGCGAGAAGCTCGTCTTCACCGGCAGCCACAACTGGAGCGGTCCCGCCCTGCGCGACAACGACGAATCGATGGTCCGCATCACCTCGGACTCCGTCCACGACGCCTTCGTCACCAACTTCAACGACACCCGCACGGCGGCCTTCCCGGGCACGGCGGACGACGTGGCCGTCTGCCGATAGGCCCGTGACGGCGCGGAGGGGTCCGGAAGCCGCCCCTCCGCCAGTACGTCGACGACGGCGAGCCCGGCTGCGGGCCCGTGCGCCCTGCCCACCGCGACTACCCGGTTGAGGCGGCAGCGTTCACAGGCCGGGTCCTGTCACGGCCACCCAGCAGAGCGACCGTGCGGCAGCCGGGGCCCGTCCAGCACGGTCGCCCCCCGCCGCTCCACCGCACCCTGCGGCCGGTCGCGAGGGGCCGAGGCCGCCCGGGCGACCGCGACCGTCGGGGAGTACGCCCGCACAGGCGTCGGACGGCGGACCCCGCAAGCGACACCCGGCGAGAGGTCAGCTGTGATGACGGCGGCGCCACAGGACCGTGCCGCCGAGCAGTACGGCTGCCGAGAGGCCCGCCGCACCCGCGAGGAGTCCCGCGTCGGGACCGGTGTCGGGGGCGCCGGACGCGCCCGCGTTGACGGCGCCCCTCGGAACCGTGCGGCCGTCGACACGGATGGGCGTCACGGCGTGGTGCTTGCTCTGGTGCTGGTGCTGGTTCTTGTGCGCCTGGCGGTGGCCGGTGACGGTGTCGGCGATCCCGAACTTCACGGAGTCGATCTTCTGGCTGCCGACGTAACCGTCCACCCGGTAGTAGCCGGGCCGGGCGTTCGCGGCGACGGTGGCCGTACCGTGCCAGCCCGAGGAACCGGGCTCGGGAGAGAGGTCCACGGTGCCGCCGAAGGCGCCGGACTCGATGCGGGCGTCGCCCCGGAGGTCGCCGCTGTCGATGGTCACCTGGACCTTGTCGCCGGGCCTGGCCCCGTCCGTCGACAGGGTCAGGGAGGTCTGCTGAGGGGTGGGGGAGGGAGAGGGGTCGGGTGCGGGAGTCGTCTCCGTGTTGACGAGCACGGTCGCGGAGGTCTCCGCGCCGGTGTCGCCGAAATTCGCCACGACCCGCACCGGAAGGGTGCCTATTCCGGCGTTCTGGGAAATGACCGCCGTGCCGGTCCAGGTGGTGCCCGACGCGTCGGTCGGCGCGAGGTGGGTGCTGCCGAAGGCGGGGGACTTCGCGATGACGCCGCCCAGGGCATTGCCGGAGGTCTTCGCCGTCAAGCTGACGGTTTCCCCGGCGTGGAATCCGGCCGGGTCCCCGGGCGACGACAGCTGGACGGACACCTGCGCCTTGTCGGACGCGAAGCCCTGCTGGCCCTGCTGGCTCTGCCCGTCCTGCTGGTCGTCGCCCTGCTGTGACGACACGGTGACGGCCGGGGAAGGGGACGGTGCGTCGGCGAACGCGGCGACGGGCCCGGCGAGTGCCGCAGCCGTGACGACGGCGACGGCCGAGGCGGTGAATGCCTTGCGCATGAACGGATCCTCCTTGCACGGTCAGGGACTTTTCCCTGGCGCGGTCTTTCCGAAATCCATGGTGCATCCGCCGGGGAACGTCGCGCATTTCTCCCGGAGAGGGCGAATCCAAAGGTCCCGTGCCGCATTCCTTGCCGGTTCTCGGGCCTTTGATGAATTCCGCACAGCTCATTGCTCGGACTTTGCATAAAACTAGGGAAGAAGGTCCCTCGATACGGCCCGGGACTGCCGGGGCACGGCCGGGACCACCGAGTGCCGGGGCCACCGAGTGCCGGGGCCGCCGCGTCCCGGAGTCGCCGAGGACGAAGGGAGCGGCCCCGGCGTCTTCCCTTTTCGCGGGCCATGGGCTCGGATACCGCAATGAGCGAAGCGAGGGAGCCAGGAGTCCCCGGACGCGGCCCGACGCGGCAGGGCCTGCCCGCCCCGCCGCCGGAGGGCGCGAGCGCACTGCCCCCGGCGACGTACGAGGGAAGGACCGTGCTCGTCACCGGGGGCGGGACGGGCCTCGGCAAGGCGATCGCGGCGGAGTTCGCCCGGCTCGGCGCGGATCTGCTGCTCGTCAGCCGCGACGAGGGTCATCTCGCTGGTGCGCGGGCGGAGTTGGCCCCGTTGGGCGGGACGGTGCGGGCGGCGGCCTGCGACATCCGCGACCCGGAGCGGATCGCGGAGGTCTTCGCCGGGCACGGCACTCCGGACGTCCTGGTGAACAGTGCGGCCGCCAACTTCCCCGTACCGGCCGAGGACATGTCGCCGAACGCCTGGCGGGCGGTCGTCGACATCACGCTGACCGGGACCTGGTTCATGACCCGCGAGTTCGGGCGGAGGCACCTGGCGGCCGGGACGCCGGGGTCGGTGATCTGCGTCGGTGCGTCGTACGCGTGGACCGGCGGCCCGGGATTCGCGCACAGCTCGGCGGCCAAGGCCGGGGTGAAGAACCTGGTGGAGACGCTGGCCGTCGAGTGGGGGCCGTACGGCATCCAGATCAACGGGCTCGTCCCCGGCCTGATGCCGCACGGGGACATGACGGCGGACATCCGCGAAGGACTGCGCGCGGCAGAGTTTGGCGCGGTCCCGGACGCGCTCCCCGATCTGGGCGCGCGGCAGCCCGCGCTGCGGGTCGGGCTGCCGCGCGAGCTGGGCTGGGCGGCGGCCTTCCTCGCCTCCCCGTACGCCCGCTACATCACCGGGCACACCCTCGTCGTCGACGGGGCGAACTGGCAGCGGCGCGGCGTGGTCGGCCCGCCCGTGGTCACGGTGCGCGAGCAGCTCGGACGCGGCCCGTTCCGGTACGAAGGGTCGGCGTGAGGGCTCGCGGCTCCGGTCCGGAAGGTCCGATTGACGCCCCGATTGACGCCCCGGTTGACGCCCCGGCGGCTCAGGCCCCTTCGAACCGGGGCGCCCGCCGCGCCGCCCCCGCCGCATATCCCTCGCCCGCGTCCTCGGAGGTGAGAGTGAGGGCGGCGGCCAGGGCGGCCCGGTCCAGGGCGGAGGCCATCGCCGCGTCCGCGTAGGCGTCGATGGAGCGCTTCACGGACTGCACGGCCAGCGGTGCGTTGGCCGCGATCTCGGCGGCCACGGCGCGCGCCACATTCTCCAACTCGCCCTGCCCCACGACCTCTTGGAGAAGCCCCAGCCGCTGCGCCGTGGCCGCGTCGATGCGGCGGCCGGTCAGTGCGAGCAGCTTCGCCCAGCCCGCTCCCGCGTCCCGCGCGATGCGCAGGTCGCCGCCCGCGTCGACCGCGACACCGAGCCGGGCCTCGGGCAGCGCGAAGACGGCGTCGTCCGAGGCGATCCGGACGTCGGCCATCAGCGCCAGCTCGAACCCGAAGCCCAGGCAGTAACCCTGGACGGCCGCGACCACGGGCTGCGGAAGCCGCGCGAACGCCGCGAACCGTTCGTGCGCCCACCGGATGCCCTCGGCGTAGTTGCGGGTCCGCTGCGCGGCCGAGCGCCCGGTGATCGCACCGCCGGGCGCCGTGACGTCGATGCCCGCACAGAAGGCCCGCCCCTCGGCGCGCAGCAGCACCACACGAATGCGGTCGTCGAACCTGATCCGGTCCGCCAGCAGCCCCAGTTGACGGGTGGACTCCCAACTCCAGGCGTTGAGCTTGCCGGGGCGGCAGAGCGTGATGGTGCCGAGACCGTGCTCCCCGACCTCCAGGCGCAGCCTCTCCTGCCCCTCGGGGACGTCCGTACCGATGGTGTCGAACATCCGTCGCCCCTCCGCCACCTGACCTGACTGTCCATCAGATTACGTCAGCAGTAAGCAAGTTGAACACGTGCGAGGTCGTCAGACGGGCGGCAGTAGATCGCTTTCGCTGACCGTGTACGTCAGCGGGGGATAGCTGAAGTCCTTTTCCAGGTTCTCGCGGCGCCGCAGCCGGTAGAACTCCTGCCTCTGTTCCTCGTTTGCCAACGTGAGGCGCGCACCCTGCGGGAGGTGGGCCAGTCCGTCGCGAAACCGGACGAGGGTCTTCGACGTCCGGAAGGTCACGCCGAGCCATCGGTTGTCGACCGCCCGCCCGGGCCCGTCCAGCACGATCTTGTGCCTGAGCCGCCGGTTCGAGGCGACGGAGAACACGACGGCACCATGGTGGGCGAGCGGGATCTCCCACCTCTCGCCACCGGGCTCCTTCGACTCGAAGACCAGCTTCCTCGGCGGGCTCGCTTCCGGGTGCTCGTAGCAGGAGAACACGGCGATGGACGACTCGTCCGCCAGATCGAGGGCCTGGTCGGAATGACTGCCCATGGTGGTGTACGCCTGCGTGTAGGTCTCGATGAGGGCGTTGTTGAAGTCGGCCGAGACCGCCGTACGTTCCTGAATCTGCCGCGCCAGCCGTTCGTGCACCGCCCGGAAACGCTGTGCCGGGTCGCCGTATCGCGTGGTCGTGCGCACGAGGGGCACTCCACCCGCCTCGTCGCTCCTGGTGAGCGTGGCCCCGCGCCGCCCCTTCCCCACGTCCTCCCAACGAGCCGAAGCGGAAAGCTCCGGAAAGAGATTCCCCTCGATGGGCAGAGCGCACGAGAGGACCTCGTCCGCCGTCCTGGATGCGGGAAGCCTAGATTCGGGGGGCATCGTAATCTCCGGTGTTCATGCTGAAGGGGAAGGCGTCGCCGTAGTCGATGAACGCCGAGGTCCGGTTCTCCTCGGCGTACAGCCTGCGCAGTTCGTCCATGCCGTCCTGGGTGGGTGGCCCCAACTCCACCAGTTTTCCGGCCGACTTGAGGAAGGTGCGGCCGTTCGTGTGGACGGCTTCGGCGCTCGAACAGCGCACCACGTATCCCAAGCGGGTCGGCAGCGACTCGGCGTTCAATGCCGAGGGCCGGATTTCGTGCGTGTACAGGCGGTTGGTGGATAGCGGCATGAAGAACACGGAGCCGGGGTGGAGGGTCACCGTGAACTGCGCGGGAAGCGCGGCCCCTTCCCGTTCGCCGGTCGCCTGCTTGAGGTCCCGTTCGCCGGTCGGTTCTTTGAGGCGAAAGTGGAGTCTGGTCAGGCCGCTGACCCCCTTCATGCCGTAGTCGAAGGCGTCGTCGGCCAGTGGCTGGAGCTTGTCGAGCCGGTCGTAGAAGGTGCAGAAGGCCATGATGCCGTTGCCGGGCATGTCCTTGGTCTTGTCGGCGTGCGCCGAGATCCTGGCCTTGGTCTGCTTGCGCTCGGCCGTGGCACCGGTGTTGTGGTAGATCTGCGCGAGGACGTGATTGAGCGGCGCCTGATCCCTGAAGACGGCGGCGGCCTCGCGATTGAGGTCCGCGACGATGCGGGTGTCGGTCGGGCCGAAGCCCTCGGTCGGCCCCGAGAGATTCGTGGAGCACCGGAGCAGGCGGAAATGCAGTTCGTCACCGTTCTGGGTGACGGGCGTCAGATAGATGCCGCTGCGACGGGCCGTGCCGGGCTTGGTGGACTCCGTCAGGGACTGGAACGTGTGCTCCGTACGTATGCGTCCGAAGTAATCGGCGTCCAGGCCGAAGAAGCGGCGGTAGTACACGCCGACGCCGTGCACACGGAGGGGAATCCGGCCGACGCCGACGAAGGGCCAGGACTGTCCGTCCACACCCTCGTGGTAACCGTGCGACAGCTCCCGGACGACGAACACCCGCGCTGCCGCTCGCAGTTGGCGGCGGTTGATCCCGGAGACGTCGCCGCACAGATAGACGGTCTTCCGCGCGAGGTCGGTCGAGCCGGAGGCCAGTTCCTCCGGCGTGACGGCGGACCCGAAGAAGTCCCTGACCCCGTCGTCGTCCGCCAGCACCGAAGGCGCGACCAGGACGTTGTCCGCATCCTCGATACGGGCTTCCGTCATGTCTCTCGCGTACGTCAAGGGGTGCCCGTCTTTCAGCTGTCGGTCTTCTTCAGCTCCTCGGCGAGCATCACGAGGATGCCGCTGGGACCGCGGAGGTACGTGAGCTTGTAGACGTCCTCGTAGGTCGCCACGCCGCGCAGCGGACGGCATCCGTGCTTCGCGGCTGCCGCGAGGGCCGTGTCGATGTCGTCGACCGAGAAGGCGACGCGGTGCATGCCGATCTCGTGGGGACGCGTGGGCTCCGTCTCGATCGCTTCGGGGTGGATGTACTCGAAGAGCTCAAGGCGGCCGTTGCCGTCCGGCGTCTGAAGCATCGCGATCTTCGCGTGATTGCCGTCGAGGCCGACGGCCGTGTCGGCCCACGCACCGCTGACCGTGTCACGGCCGAGGACCGTGAGACCGAGGTCGGTGAAGAAGGAGATCGCTGCTTCGAGGTCGCGGACGGCGATGCCGACGTTCTCAAGTTTGATGCCCATGCGCGGCATGCTACCGAGCCCCCACGCGGCTGCCCGCTCGCACGACGTGATTCAGCGTACGGCTCTCACGTGTCATCAGTCGTTCCGCGCAGCGCCCGGCGCCGGTGCACCACGACGCCTCCCACCGCGAGGAGGACGGCGGCGACCACGCCCACGGCGAGGGCCGTGTTGTCGGCGAACAGCTCCGCCAGCAGCTTCAGTGCGCCGATCCCCACCCACGCGTACACCAGAGCCCAGGCCGCTCCGCCCACGAAGAGCGCCGGAAGGTAGCGGGTCAGCGGCATGCGCATGGTGCCCGCGAGGAAGTTGGCGGCGGTCTGGAAACCGACGGTGAGGAACGAGACGGCCACCACGGGTGAGCCCCACCGCTGAATCGCCCGTTCGGCACGCTGGAACTTCGGCGTGGACAGCCGGTCGGCGAACCTGCTGCGCCTGGCGCCCGCACCGGCGAGCCGTCCGACGGCGAAGGTCCCCCCGGCGCGCAGCAGGACGATCGCGTAGAGCCCGAGCGCCGTGAGTACGACGTGACCCACGACGAGACCCCCTCAGGGCTGGATCCTGGTCATGGCGCTGCTGCCACGTCCTCGGTTGTGCGGTTCGTCGTCATCGTCAGATGACAGTCCAAGGTTAAGCGAACGCCTGTGCCTCGATCGCCAGGGGTCCGCCGCACCCGGGCGACCCGCTTCCTGTTCGGCAGGCGCTGACGGCGAGCGCGGCCCGCCACTCCGTGCCCCGCCCCACGACACCCCCGTCCCACGAGCTTGCCGGAACGGCAACGCCGATCGCGCCGGACGGGTGTCGCTCGTCATGATCGACGGGTAGCCGCTTCCGCCCGCGAACCGAGGAGAAGCCCATGCAGCCCGCACCGCCCGCACCGCCCGCCGAACTCCGCCACCGCACCGTCGAGGCCCCGGCCGGGCGCCTGCACCTGGTCGAGCAGGGCACCGGCCCGCTGGTCCTGCTCGTGCACGGCTTCCCCGAGTCCTGGTACTCCTGGCGTCACCAGCTTCCGGCCCTCGCCGCAGCCGGGTACCGGGCGGTGGCCATCGACGTGCGCGGCTACGGCCGCTCCTCCCGCCCCGCCGCGACCGACGCCTACCGGATGCTCGACCTGGTGGCGGACAACGTCGCCGTCGTGCGCGCCCTCGGCGAGGAGAGCGCGGTGGTCGTCGGCCACGACTGGGGCTCCAACATCGCCTCCGTCTCCGCCCTGCTCCACCCGGAGGTGTTCCGCGCCGTCGCCCTGCTGAGCGTCCCGTACGCGCCTCCCGGCGGCCCCCGGCCCACCGACGTCTTCGACCGGATCGGCGGACCCGGGCAGGAGTTCTACGTCTCGTACTTCCAGGAGCCGGGCCGCGCCGAGCGGGAGATCGAGCCCGACGTACGGGGCTGGCTCTCCGGCTTCTACGCCGCGCTGTCCGCCGACACGATGCCCGCCGATGACGAACCCGACCCGCACTTCGTCGCCCCGGGCGGCCGGTTGCGCGACCGCTTCCCCAACGGCCCGCTCCCGGCCTGGCTGACCGAGGAGGATCTCGACGTCTATGCCGGAGAGTTCGAGCGCACCGGAATCACCGGCGCCCTCAACCGCTACCGCAACATGGACCGCGACTGGGAGGACCTCGCTCCGTACCGCGACGCACCCGTCGAGCTGCCCGCCCTTTTCATCGGCGGCACGAGGGACGCCTCCACCACGTGGATGGCCGACGCCATCCAGGCGTACCCCACCACCCTGCCCGCGCTGACCGCCTCCCACCTCCTGGACGGCTGCGGCCACTGGATCCAGCAGGAACGCCCCGAGAAGGTCAACCACCTGCTGACCGAATGGCTCGCCACCCTTCAGAAGTAGTCCCGAGTGATCCAACACCCATTCCCCGGAAGGGGGTTGCGCGATAGATTCACCACACCTTCACCACGCGCCACCACCTTCGGGAGGACACCCATGAAGAACGTCGTCGCCGCCGCCGCTCTTGCCGCAGTGGCAGCCGTCGCGGTCGCCTTCGCCGTGGTCCCCTCCGACAGCGACGCCTCCACGGCGAGCGACAGGCAGGCGGGCACGGTGAAGTCGGTGGTCGAGGCTTCCGCCGGTGACAAGAAGGTCGAGGTCATCAAGTAGCGGTGCCGGACACCGCCGGACGCGGTGACAGCGCCGCCCGCGCCTGTCGGTGCCGGGCGGCGCTCCGGCAGCGGACGCCCCCGGAAAAGAGCTTGCCGCTCGATCGGGGGCGTGTTTAGGGTGGCCTGCGTCGGCCGACAGGCCGACCGACGTGGACAGACGCAAGAGAAGGGAGGCCGCGATGTACACCCCGAATCCGGCGCTCCAGATCGTTCCTGCCGCTCCCGTGTTCAGCTGCCGGGCCCGCCAGGACATCAACTGACCCACCCACCTGATCTGGTGGCGCCTCCAGCTTGACCGCCGTGGAGGCACAGTGACGTTCCGTACGACTTTCCGTTCCACCGTCGAGGCCGACCTCGACCGACTTCTTCCGCTCCTCGTGGCGGATCCGGCCAGCTCCCTGTCGGCCCACACGTATCTGAGCAAGCTCGCCGACGGTCAGTACCGTCACGCGTGGACCTGGATCGCCGAGGACCCGTCCGGCGGTGACACCGCGCCGCTCGCGGTCGCCGTGTGGTGGGGGCTCCCGTCGGAGGCCACGCCCGGTGCGCTCGATGCGGTGTACGTCGACGAGGCGCGCGTCCCGACCGGGCAACGGGTCGCGCTGGCGGCCGAGTTGCTCGCCGCCGCGCATGCGGCGTTCAAGGAGGCGGGGGCCGCCGAGGCTCCCGCGTTCCACATCTTCGTCCCCGGGGACTACCGGGACAGGCCCGAGGTGGCCGAGGCGCTGGCCTGGCGGCAGGAGGCGGCCAGGGCCGCCGGGCTCGTGGGGTTCGTGGAGCGCCTGGGGTACGAGTGGACGCCGCAGGGCGGGCTGCGGGAGGCGGCCTCCCCGCAGTTGGTCTTCGCGGCCGAGCCCGACGACGAGGTCTTCGTCGAGCTCTTCCGGCAGGTGCTCCAGGACACCCTCGACGCGAGCACCCGGGCGGAGGCCGAGCAGATCGGGGCCGAGGCGCAGGCCCGTAACGACGTGGCGTTCTACCAGGAGCAGATGGCCGGCGAGCGGTCCTGGTGGCGGGTGGCCCGCAACGCGGCGGGCGAGGCGGTCGGGTTCGGTCTGCCCTCGCGCAACCTCGCGGGCCCGGTGGTCGGATACCTCGGCGTCCTCCCCGGGCACCGGGGCCTCGGTCACGTGGACGAGATCCTCGCCGAGATCACCGCGATCCTCGCGGCGGAGCCCGACACGTCGCGGATCCGCGCCGACACCGACCTGGCGAACCGCCCGATGGCCGCCGCCTTCGAGCGCGCGGGCTACCGGAACTTCCGCCGCCGTCTGGTCCTGTCGGCACGCCTCTAGGCACCCGTTCGTGCAGCGGGGCGACGGCCCGCACCGTGCGGTGCGGGCCGTCGCCCGTCGCGTCACAGATGTGCGGCGCGGTGCGTCGGGACGCCGTCGAGGACGGTCAACAGCACGTCTACGTCGGCCAGTTCGGTGGCGGGAACGGTGAGCGGGTCGGCGGCGAGGACCGTCAGGTCGGCGCGGTGCCCGACGGCGATCCGTCCGGCCACGCTCTCCTCGCCCGCCGCGTACGCCGCGTTGACCGTCATGCCGCGCAGCGCCTCCAGCGCGGTCAGCGCCTGCTGCGGACCGTGCGGATCCTGGCTGAGGTCGCGGGTCGGCCTGCGGTGGCGGGCCCCGGCCATGACGCCGAGCGGCGGGTACGGGGCGATGGGCCAGTCGGAGCCGAGGACCACGACGGCACCCGAGTCGTGCAGGTCGCGGCAGCGCCAGGCGTCCGAGGCACGCGGCTCGCCCAGGCGGCGGGACCAGTTGTCGGTGTGGTCGGCCCGGGTGAAGTCGCAGCAGTGGGTGGGCTGCATGGACGCCACGACCCCCAGCTCGGCGAACCGGCGCAGGGTGTCGTCCGGGACGGTCTCGATGTGCTCGACCCGGTGTCGTACCCCACGGCCGCCCAGGGCCTGCGCCTTCTCGACGGCGTCGAGCACATGGCGTACGGCCGCGTCACCGATGGCGTGGGTGGCGACGGAAACACCCGCCCGGTGCAGCTCCGCGACGATCCGGGTGTACTCCTCGGGGTCCGGCCAGAAGGCGTGCCGGGACTCGCCGTGACAGTCCGGCTGTTCCAGCCAGGCGGTGCCGTTGTCGATGGTGCCGTCCATGAAGATCTTGACACCAGCGGTCCGCCACAGCCGCCCGCCGGCCCCCTGCCGCCCGATCAGCTCACGTACCGCCTCCGCGTCGGTGCCGGGCTGGCACCAGGGGGCCACCCGCAGCCGCAGCGGCAGTTGACCCGCTGCGTCCAGCTCGGCGTAGAAGGCGAGGCTGTCGCCGTTCGCGTCCATCGCGTGCCCGCCGGTCAGTCCGGTGGCGGCCATCGCGCGCAGGGCGGCCGCGAGCCGGTCGCGGCGCTCCTCGCGCGTGGGCTGCGGGGCGACGCGCTCGACGAGTTCGCAGGCGGCGTCCTCAAGGAGCAGTCCGGTGGGCCTGCCGTCGGCGTCGCAGACCACGGCGGCGGTGGCCTGGTCGAAGGTGCGGGGCCCGTCGACCCCGGCGAGCTCCAGCGCGCGACGGCTGGCCAGTGCGGAGTGCGCGTCGAAGAGCAGCAGGTACGCGGGGACGCCGCCGAGCACCGCGTCGAACGGCGTGATGCCGACGGGGCGTTCGCCGAAGACGTTGGGGTCGAGCCCCCAGGCGTGCAGCCAGGCGCCGGGGGAGAGGTCCCGTACCGCGCCCGCGAGTGCTTCGCGCACCTGCTCCAGGTCGGCGCAGCCCGACAGGTCCAGGCCACCGGTCAGTTCCGCGCCGGACACCGGGTGGATGTGCCCGTCGACCAGACCGGGCGTCACGACCGCGCCCCCCAGGTCGATCACCGTGGTCGAGGCGTCGGCCAGGGCGCGGACGTCCCGGTCGTCCCCGAGGGCGGTGATCCGTCCGTCCGCCGAGGCGAGCGCGGTGTGCGGCAGGAACGCGCCCGAGGCCGGGTCGAGCAGACGGGCCGAGAGCAGGACGAGGGAGGTGCGCACGACAAGGGCTCCTTGGAGGCGGTCGGTTCGTGGGGCGGCGGGGCGGTCGATTCCAGGGGGTGGCGGGGCAGTCAGTCCGAGGCGGCGGCCGACAGGGCGCCCACCGGCAGGCCGAGCACGCGCTCCGCCGTCGTCATGGGCAGGCGCGCGATCTCGGGCGGGTCGTGGTCGGTGGAGGAACCGTTGACGAGCATCCCGAGGCCGTCCAGGACGACGAGGATCTGGATGGCGGCCGCCACCGGGTCCTCGGCGCGGAACTCGCCCGCCGCGACGCCGTCGCGGACGACCCCCACGAGCCGCTCGCGCCAGGTGTCCTCCTGCACGGCGACCCGCTCGCGCAGCGTGGGCCGATAGCGGCTGAGGTGCCGGGCGTTGAGCCACAGCCGACTGACGTCGTCGTACGCCTCCCCGGCCGTCCGCTCCAGGAACCGGGCCAGCCGCCGCGTCGGGGCGGCGGCGTCCGCCGGGTCGGCGGGCAGGAGTTCGTCGAGCTCCGAGCCCGCGGCGTTGCCGAACGCCTCGGCCACCAGGTCCTCCACCACGGGGAAGTAGTGGCTGATCAGACCCGGCCGGACGGCCAGCTCGTCGGCGATCCGCCGGAGCGTGATCCGCTCCAGCCCTTCGGCCAGTGCGACGACGGAGGCCGCCGCAACGATTTCCGTACGTCTGGACGCTGGAGACTTGCGGATTCGCTTGTTCGTGATGCTTGACGGCATGGAATCGATGCTATTGAGTGTGCGACCAACAAGCAAGCAGTGGGATAACAGCACACCGGAGGGGCCCCATGGCGTCCACGATTCCCGACCCGCAATCCGGCACCCTCAGCGAGAGTCCGGGGGCCCCTCCGCAGCCCGGCCGGGCGGCCCGTGTCGAGGCCCACGGCATCGACCACGTCCCGGACCACGAACGCCACGGCCACCCCCGCCGGCTCTTCTCCGTCTGGGCCGCGGCCAACGTCACGTATCTGAACCTGGTGACTGGCGGCGCCCTGGTCCTCATGGGTCTCGCCCTGTGGCAGGCCCTGGCCGTGATCGTGGTGGGCAACGTGTTCTGGCTGCTCACCGGCCTGCTCGCGATATCCGGCCCGGTGGCGGGCGCGCCGAGCGAAGTCATCACGCGGGCGATGTACGGAGTGCGCGGCAACCGCGTGAACAACGCGATCGTCGGCTGGTTGATCTCCGTCTGCTACTTCGCCCTCAACCTGGCCGCCGCCGCGACCGCCGCCTTCGCCCTGGTCGAGATGGTCGGCATCACGGCGAACACCGCCGTCAAGGTCGTCGTGGTGGTCGTCGTCGCCGCCCTCACCCTGACCATCGGCGTCTACGGCCACGGCATGATCATGAAGCTGTACCTGCCGATCACGCTCGCCCTGACCGTCGTCTTCGCCGTCGTCGCGATCGGCGTCCTCCGGCACACGGACTTCGCGTACGTACCCGCCGAACCGCTCACCGGCGCCGACCGGTGGCCCGTCCTGGTCGCGGGTGTCACCCTCATCGCGTCCGCCCCGCTCTCCTACACCACCAGCGCCGACTTCTCCCGCTACCTGCCCCGCACGACCTCCGCCAAGGCGGTCATCGGCTGGACCGCGCTGGGCGGCTTCCTGCCCGGCGCGGCCGTCGGCTCCCTCGGCGCGCTCGCCGCGACCGCCGTCGACATGACGGACCCTCAGGCGGGACTGCGGCAGCTCCTGCCCGGCTGGTTCGGCCCGGTCCTCCTGCTCGCCCTGGTCCTGGGAACCATCGCCATCAACGCCCTGACCTCCTACAGCGCGGGTCTCGCCCTCCAGGCCGTCGGCATCCGCATCCCCCGCGCCCGCAGCGTGATCGTCGACGGCGTCGTGGCCGTCGCCCTCACCCTGTACGGGCTCTTCGCGTCCGGATTCCTGGACACGGTCAGCAACGTCCTCCAGCTCACCGTCGTGCTCCTCGGCCCCGCCATGGCCGTCTACGCCACGGACATCGTGCTGCGGCGCAACCGCTACGACGGCCGGTCGCTGACGGACGAATCCCGCGAAGGCCCCTACTGGTACACCGCCGGATTCAGCCCGGCGGGCACGCTGGCCCTCGCGGGCGGTTTCACCTCGGCGGCCCTCTGCGTCAACACCCTCTACACGGGACCGATCGCCCGTGCCCTGGGCGGCGTCGACCTCGCCCTGCCGGTCGGCATGGTCGTCGCCGCGCTGATCTACACGGCCCTGGGCCGCCGCCCGGCAGCACGCACCCCCGCTGTCTGACCGGCGCCCCCACCCTCCAGCCTCCCCGGCGGGATCTGCTCCCTATCTACTCCCTCCATCTATTCCGTACCGAAGGCCGCCCATCGGCCGAGGGCGAATCCGCCGCCCTCGTGCCGGACTTCCACGGCGCCCGCGCCGCCGAAGTGCGCGGGGACGACCAACTCCCGCTCCGTGGCGGCCCGTTCGAGAATCCGGTGGCGGCTGGCCGCCGCCTGTTCCGCGTCCAGGCAGAAGCAACTGTTGCAGGAGGGGGCGAGGATCTGCACCGGGCTGTGCAGAAGATCGCCGACAAAGACCGCCCGGTCGCTCCCGGAGGCGAGCCGCAGGACCGACGAGCCGGGCGTGTGGCCCGGCGCGGACTCCAGGGTGAGGTGCTCGTCGATGCGGTGGGTGCCGTCCCACAGGACGGCCTGCCCGGCCCGGTGGACGGGCGCGACGCTGTCCTCGTACATCAGCCGGTCGGCCTCCTGGCGGCCGTTGCCGTACGCGTTGTCCGGGCCGAAGTGGAAGTCGTCGGCGGCGGGGACGAGGTACTGGGCGTTGGGAAACGTGGGCTCCCACCCTCCGTCGGCACCCACGGTGTTCCAGCCGACGTGGTCGGCGTGGACATGGGTGTTGACGACGACGTCGACGTCCTCCGGCCGGACACCGGCCCGCGCCAGCCCGCCCAGGAAGTCGCCCTGCCAGTGGTGGAACTGCGGCGAGCCGGGCCGCTCGCGCCCGTTCCCCACTCCGGTGTCGACCAGGACGGTCCGGCCGCCGCTGCGCAGCACCCAGGTCTGTAGCGCCATCACCGCCCTGTCGTCGTCCGGTTCCCAGTGACCGGGCGCCAGCCATTCCTCGTTGGCCTTCCACAGCTCGGCGCCGGACCCGGGGACCAGACCGCGTGCGGGCGCGAACGCCCCCTGCCACTCGACGACCCGGACGACCTCGACCTCGCCGAGCATGATGCTCTGACCGCTCTCGCTCTTCATGCCCTCGACTCTAGGAGGGCCCGATGAGCTGCTCAATGCCTGATCGGCTCACCTGAATACGTATGCGTCTCACCATTGGCGCTACGGATACTCTCGCCCGATGGACGTGGTGAGCGACGCGGTCGCGGCGGTACGCATCGGACGGCCCTCCTCGAACCGGGTGCGGGTGAGCGGAAGCTGGTGCACGCGGCTGGCCCCGTACGACGGGGCGGGCTTTCACGTGGTGCTGGAGGGGAGTTGCTGGCTGCTGGCCGACGGCGGCACGCCCCTCCCGCTCGGCGTGGGCGACGTGGTGCTGCTGCCGCACGGCACGGGACACGTGATCGCCGACGCCCCCGTCGACGCGGCGACCGTGGAACAGGCGGTGCCGTTCGAGCGGTGGTTCGAAGGGGACGAGGCGCGCCGCTCCCCGGCCGCCTCCGGCGAGGTGCACATGCTGTGCGGCAAGTACCGGCTCGACCGCAGTCGCACACACCCGCTCATGGCGGAACTGCCGGAGGTCGTCCACCTGCCGAACCGCGTGGGCACCCACCCCGAACTGCGCGCGGCCGTCGACCTGTTGGGCCACGAGCTGGCCGTCCAGGGACCCGGCTCGTGCATCGCGGTGCCCAGCCTGCTCGACCTCCTCCTCGTCTACATGATCCGCTCCTGGGCGGCCCAGGACACGGGCGGCACCTGGCCGGCCGTACTGGGCGACCCGGTGACCGCCGCCGCCCTGCGAGCACTGCACTCGGACCCGGCCGCCCCCTGGACCAACGACCGCCTGGCCGCCGAGGCGGGCGTCTCCCGCGCGACCCTGGCCCGCCGCTTCACCGCCCTGGTCGGCCGCCCGCCGATGGCCTACCTCACCTGGTGGCGCCTGACGTTCGCCGCCACCCTGCTCCGCGACACCCCGGACCCCCTGGCCACCGTCGCCCGCCGCGTCGGCTACGGCACCCCGTACGCCCTCTCCCACGCCTTCAGCCGGGAATTCGGCACCACCCCGGGGCAGTACCGGGCGGAGGCGGCGTCGCGAACTGCGTCCGCGTGAGCCCCGGCCGATGGCGCGAAGGTGTTACCGGTCTCTTACGGCAGGCCCCCGAGGGTCGCCGACCGGGTGCCGCCACGGGTCTACTGGGGGCGAAGAAGGCCCGGCCCCTTCACGGCCGGAACATCACAGTCCCGTGGAGTAGCCATGCCCGCACTCGGTCTGTCCCGCCGCACGATCGTCATCCTCCTCGTCGCCCTGGTGGTGGTCGCGGGAGGTGCCCTCTACGCATTTCAGCCCTGGAAGGCGTTCACCACGACCACGGTGGACGAAACCCTCCCCTCCGCCAGCGCCCCCGCCACCCCCGGGACACCGAGCACGCCGCCCCCGGGTGCCGCAGGACCGGTCGACCTCGCCCGGGGCAGCTTCGTCAGCCACGAGCACGCCACCAGCGGCACCGCGCGCACGGTCCGCCTCGCCGACGGCAAGCAGTCCGTACTGCGGCTCGAAGACCTCGCGACGTCGGAGGGTCCGGACGTACGGGTCTACCTGTCGCCCCGTGACGCCCGGTCCGCGGAGAAGGGTCTCGGCGAGGGTGCCGTGCAGCTGGGCAAGCTCAAGGGCAACCGGGGCAACCAGAACTACAGCGTCCCGGCGGGCACCGACCTGTCCGCGTTCCGCAGCGCGGTGATCTGGTGCGAGCGCTTCTCCGTCTCCTTCGGCGCCGCCGACCTGACCCCTGCCTGAGCACGGTGGGCGGGCCCGCTCAGGCGGGAGCGGGCCGGGTCTGCGCCGGAGCGGCCGGGAGGGTGACCTCGAAGCGGCAGCCGCCGGGCACGTTGCGGACCTCCGCGCGTCCGGCGTGGGCCTCGACGATGCCGCGCACGATGGCCAGGCCGAGGCCCGCTCCGGCCGGCGGGGTCCTGGCCGCCGTGCCGCGCCAGCCGGTGTCGAAGACCCGGGGCAGGTCCTCCGCCGGGATGCCGCCGCAGCCGTCCGTGACGGACAGGACCACGGAAGCGGCCCGCTGCTCGGCGGCGACCGCGACCGTACCGTCGGCCGGGGTGTGGCGGATCGCGTTGACCAGGAGGTTCGCCAGCACCCTGGTCATTTCCCTGCCGTCCACCTCCACGGGGACCGGGTCGACCCGCTCCCCGACGAGGTGCACCCCGTGCTCCCGGGCGAGCGGGTTCGCCCCGTCGAGGACTTCGCCGACGAGGTCGTACACCGACATCCGGGCCGTCTGGAGGGTGAGCGCCCCGGCATGGATGCGGGAGAGCTCGAACAGGTCGCCGACCATGGAGTTGAGCCGGTCCACCTCGGTGCGGATCTGCCGGTGGTAGCGGGCGGTGTCCCGCACGACCCCGTCCTCCAGGGCCTCGGACATGGCGCGCAGTCCGGCCAGCGGTGTGCGCAGGTCGTGCGAGATCCACGCCACCAGTTCGCGCCGGGACGCCTCCAGCGCGCGTTCGCGCTCCCGCGACGCGGCCAACCGCTCGGCCGTGGCGGCGAGTTCGCCGCTGAGCGCGGCCAGTTCGGCGGGCACGGCGTCCGAAGGCGGCGGGGTGAAGGTGCCGCCGTCCCCGAACCTCCTTGCCGCCAGGGCCAGTTGCCGGGTGCTGACGACGACGCGGCGGCCGAGCAGAAGCGCGGTGACGAGCGAGACGACGGCGGCCATGCCGACGACCAGGGTGACCACGGAGAGGTCGTGGGCGGACAGGAACATGGCCTGGGCGACGGCGAGGGTTCCCGCGAGCATCGCGGACACCGCGACCGCGGTCATCACGGTGAGCGACACCGCGATCGAGCGACGCCGCAGCAGGTGCAGGACGGCGGCGCCCAGCAGCCCGGCACCGGCCGCGCCCAGGAAGGCGTACAGGGCGATGAGCAGGATGTCTCGCACGGATCTCAGCTTTCGGTCGGCGGGTCGAAGCGGTACCCGGCGCCCCAGACCGTCTGGATGAGCCGGGGCCGGGCGGGATCCTCCTCGATCTTGCTGCGCAGGCGACGGACGTGGACGGTGACCGTGGAGAGGTCGCCGAACTCCCACCCCCACACCTCACGCATCAGCAGTTCCCGGCCGCACACCTGCCCCGGATGCCTCAGGAAGTGGGCGAGCAGGTCGAACTCCCTGAGGGTGAGGCCCAGTTCGCGACCGTCCTTGACGGCGCGCCGGGCCGTCGGATCCACCTCCAGGCCCGCTGCCCGCAGGGCAGGTCCCGGCGGCGGCGTGCGGGCGGCACGACGCAGCACCGATGTCACCCGCAGAACCAGTTCACGGGGGCTGAACGGCTTCGTGACGTAGTCGTCGGCCCCCACCTCCAGGCCGAGGATCCGGTCCTCCTCGCCGCTGCGGGCAGTCAGCATGATCACCGGAACGGGCCCTCGGGCCCGCAGCTCCCGGCAGACCTGGAGGCCGTCCATGCCGGGCAGCATCAGGTCGAGGACCACCAGGTCGGGCCGGTGCCGCTCGGCCGAGGCCAGTGCTCCGGGACCGTCGGCGGCGCGTTCCACCGCGAACCCGGCCCTCTCCAGATAGCCGGTGACCACCTCGGACACGGTCGGGTCGTCGTCCACGACCAGCACTCTCTGTACGTTCCCCATGCCCCTAGCCTCGCATCAGTGCGCGGCTTCAGCGGTCGCCGAGCCGCCGGTAGACCGACCGCAGCACGTGCTCCTTGGCCGGTCCCGTGACCCGCCACTCCAGGTGCCACTCGTCCGCCGAGCGCACCGCGTAGGTTCCCTCGTACCGGTCCGCGGCACACGGGTGGACGGCGTTCCACCAGCCCCCGCGCAGGTCGAGGGCGTGGAAGGGGCGCCCGTCGGCGAACTCGACGTCCGCCGTCCCGTCGCCCCGGGGGAGCAGCCGCAGCGTGCGGCTCGAAGGGAACGTCCCGCCGTCCCACCGGAGCGTGCCCTCCTCCTCGTGCAGCAGCAATCCGCCGGGCGCGTGCAGCAGCAGCCCGCCGGGCCCGTGGGGCGGCGACCCGTCGACCGCTGCCTCGGCGCTCCGGAAGCAGGCCGTCCCCACGAACCCGCCCGTCATGCCGAGCAGCCGGTCCTGGACGGTGCGCTCGACAGCCCAGTGACCGGCGAGGTACCCGGCCGTGTCGGCGACGCGGTACGGACTCGGAGGGGACTCGGGCGGGTGCTCACGGGACATGCGCCCATTGTCCCGCGAGCCCCGGCCCGGCCGACCGGCCCCCCTCCACCCGCAGACGCGGCCTCTCAGCCGCCTCAGCCGCCTCCGGGGTCCGGCACGCGAGAGCTCGCGCGGCCCGCGCGCTCCGTGTGCTCCGTGCTCTCCGTGCGCGTGCCGAGCCACGTGCGGATCGCGCTCGCCGTCGTACCCGCGTGCTCCTCGTTGACGCTCCAGTGGTCTCCGGGGACGTCCACGACGTCGTGCGACTGCGGCCAGGAGGCCCGCCAGCCCCCGTCCCGGGCCTCGTGTCCGCCCGGGGCCCGCGGCACCGAAACCGGTTCCGTGGCCCGAACCAGCAGGGTGGGAAAGCCTGTTGGGGCGGGCTGCCAGCCGCGCGCCATCCGGGTGTACGCCCCCAGCGCGGCCATGGAGACGTCGTCCACCGCCCCGTCGAACCGCTCGCCCATCCGCAGGGCCGCCCGGGCGGGCAGGGCGAGCAGCCACGGCTCGTCCTCGCGGTCCGGGGTGACGTGGTGGGTGTCGACGAGGACGAGCGCGGACGGCGGCGTGCCGGTCTCCGCGAGCCGGACGGCCACCGCGTGCGCGGGGCAGCCGCCCATCGAATAGCCCAGGACGACGTACGGTCGTCCGCCGAGGTGCTCGCGCAGGGTGGCGGCGTGCAGCTCCACCAGCGTCTCCCAGTCGCGCGGGACGCTGTCTCCCCGGTCGACACCGGGGTGCCGGATCTCGAAGACGTCCCGCTCGCCGTCGAAGAAGGAGGCGAGCGCCGCGTACCAGGGCCTGCCCAGGTGGGTGGCGAAGCCGGGGAAGCACACGAGTGCGGGAGCGTCGGCGCCTTCGGCCAGGTGCAGAGGTGCGAGCGCGTGCCGGGCGCTGTCAGCGCGGTCGAAGGCGGGCAGGGCGAGCGAGGCGGTCACGAGCAGATGCATCGCCGAAACGACGTCACCCGTCTCGCACACGCGCCGGTAGAGCGACGCCAGGGTCTGCGGCGGCCGTACCGCGCCGTGCGGAGCGGGTTCGGGCGTGGACTGCGGCGTGTGTACGGGCGTCGGCCCTGGCCCCGGTACGGCGGGGGCGCGGCCGGGAAGCGCGGTGCTCAGCTCCTCGTACAGATGGGCGGCCAGCCGCTCGGCGCTGGGGTGGTCGAACACGAGGGTCGGGGGCAGGGGCAGCCCGGTGAGCTCGCTCAGCCGGTTGCGCAGCAGCACACCGGTCAGGGAGTCGAACCCCAGCGAGGTCAGGGGGGCGTCGGCGGCGACGGCGGCCGCGTTCGGGTGCCCGAGCACCACGGCGATCTCCGTACGGACCAACTCCCCCGCGGCGGGCGCACGATCGGGCTCCGGCAGTGCCGCGAGCCGGTCCCGCCAGGCCACGGCCGCGCTCCCGGCCCGGTCGCCCCCGCTTCCCGCTGCCGCGCCGCCGACGGCCGGGCGGGCCGGGCGCACCAGGGCGCGCAACGGCGGGGGGATCGGCGGCCCCGCCGGACCGGGCGGCCGGGAACGGTCGAGCAGCAGCGGGGCGAGCACCGGCTCGCCGCTCTCCAACGCGGCGTCGAACATCGCCAGGCCCTGTTCGGGGGAGACCGGCCGCACAAGGCCGCCCCGGAGCCCGGCGGCGCGCCGGGTGCGGGCCGCCATCCCGTCCCCGTCCTCCCACGGCCCCCAGGCGAGGGAGAGCGCGGGCAGGCCGAGGGCCGCGCGGTGGTGCGCGAGGGCGTCCAGGAAGGCGTTGGCGGCTGCGTAGTTGGCCTGGCCGGGCTGGCCGAGCACTGCGGCCGCCGAGGAGAACAGGACGAACCGCGCGAGGGGAAGGTCCTTCGTCAGTTCGTGCAGATTCCAGGCCGCGTCGGCCTTCGGCCGCAGGACCGTGGCGAGCCGTGCGGGCGTCAGCGACTCCAGCACGCCGTCGTCCAGGACTCCGGCGGCATGGACGACGGCGGTCAGGCGGGGTGCGTACTCCTTGGTGACGGCGGCCAGTCGAGTACGGTCGGCCGCGTCGCACGCGACCACGTCCACGCGGGCCCCCGCCCGCTCCAGCGCGGACCGCAGCCGCCCGGCCCCCGGGGCGTGCGGGCCCCGGCGGCCGGTGAGGACGAGGTGGCGGACGTTGTGCCCGCGCACCAGATGGAGGGCCAGCAGGGAGCCGAGGGCGCCGGTGCCACCGGTGATCAGGACGGTGCCGCCCGCGAAGCCGTCACCGATGCGGTTGTCGGCACCACGGACGGCGACGGCGAGGCGGGGGATGCGTACCGCGCCTTCCACCAGGGCGAGTTGGGGTTCGCCCGTGGCCAGGGCGGCGGGCAGCAGGCGCAGGGACGCGGGGTCGCCGTCCGTGTCGACGAGCGTCAGGCGGCCGGGGTACTCCGCCTGCGCGGCGCGCAGCAGACCCCACACCGCTGCGGCGGGCAGGTCGGGTACGGGGGCGTGGGCATCGCGGGTCACCACGACCAGCCGGGCTCCGGGGGCCGTCTGACCGGCCTGCAACAACTCCAGGGCGCGCGTGGTCAGGGCACGGGTGGCCGCCACGGGATCGGTGGCCTCGGAGGGGGCGGCGAGGGAGACGACGACCGTCGCGGGACCGGCCTGCGGGGTGGCGGGCGGAGGGGGCAGTTCGGCCCGCAGGCCCAGGTCGTCCGGCTCGGCCACGGTCGGCACCGGTCCAGGGCCGTCCCCCGCTGTCGCGACGGAAGACCAGCGCAGCCGGTACAGCCCGGCGGCCGCGCCCAGTCCCACGGCCGAGGCGTCGGCGGACTCCGGGACGGGCCGGGTGGTCAGTGATTCCACCCGGGCCACCGGTGTGCCGGTGTGGTCGGCGAGGTCCACCGTGACCGTGTCGGGGCCGGTGGTGCGCAGCCGTACGCGCAACGCGGTCGCGCCGGTGGCGTACACCGTCGTACCGCGCCAGGCGAAGGGCAGCCGGGCGGTACCGGCGGGCGGGGCGGTGAGGACTCCGGCGTGCAGGGCCGCGTCCAGGAGCGCGGGGTGGAGGGCGTACCGCCCGGCATCGGCCGTCAGCGGCTCGGGCAGCCGTACGTCGGCGAACAGTTCCTCGTCCCGCCGCCAGGCGGCGGTGACGCCCTGGAACGCCGGGCCGTACGCGTAACCGGCGGCGGCCAGGCGTGCGTAGGCCCCGTCGAGGTCCACGGGATCCGCGCCCGGGGGCGGCCACGAACCGGCGTCGGCGTCCCGGCCGGGGCGGGCGGCGGCAGGACCGAGGCGTCCGGTCGCGTGGTGCGTCCAGGGGCCGAGGGAGCCCGTCTCCTCCGGGCGGGAGTGGACGTCGGCCGCGCGTCGGCCGGAAGCGTCCGGCTCGCCGAGGACCACTTGGACCTGGATACGGTCACCGGCCTCGGGCGGCAGGACCAGCGGGGCGAGCAGGGCGAGGTCCTCCAGGACGTCGAGCCCGCACGCCTCACCCGCGTACAGCACCATCTCGGCCAGCGCGGCACCGGGCACGAGCGGCAGCCCGGAGACGACGTGGTCGCGCAGCCACGGCTGGGACGCCGCCGACAAGTGCCCGGTGCACAGCAGCTGTTGGGTGCCGGGCACGGTCGTCGGGCGGGCCAGCAGAGGGTGGGCGCGGTCGTCCCCGGCCGGGGCGGCGGCGGTCTGGGTCAGCCAGGAGTGCTGCCGCTGGAAGGGGTAGGTCGGCAGCTCCACCCGGCGGGCTCCGCTGTCCGCGTACACCCGCCGCCAGTCCACCGGCAGCCCGTGCACGTGGAGCCGGGCGAGAGCGGCCAGAACAGTCGCGGCCTCCGGCTCCTTGGCCCGTACGAAGGCCGTGAGCAGCGGCCGCTTCTCGCCGTCGACCAGGCCGGTGTCGGCGGCGGCCGCCGCGGTCAGCGGCGCCCCGGGCCCGATCTCCGCGAAGGCGGTGACCTGCTCGTCGTGGGCCAGCCGGTGCAGCGCGTCGCCGAAGCGCACGGTTTCGCGGACGTGACGCACCCAGTAGGCGGCCGAGCGCAGCTCGTCCCCGACGGCCGGCCGGCCGGTGAGGCCCGACACCACCGGGACGCGGGGTGCCCGGTACTCCAACCGCTGGGCGACGCGGCCGAATTCCTCAAGCATCGGCTCCATCAAGGGGGAGTGGAAGGCATGGCCGACCCGCAGCCGCGTGGTGCGGCGACCGAGCCGGGCGAACCGGTCCGCGACGGCGAGGACGGCCGCCTCGTCCCCGGAGACGACGACGGAGCGCGGCCCGTTCACGGCGGCGACGGCAACACGGCCCACAAGCCCGGAACCGCTCGGTGGACCGGAGTCGCCCGGTACATCCGAGACGCCCGCCGGACCGGAGTCGCCGCCCGGACTCGCGTCGCCCCCCGCGCCGGAAAGCTCCGCCAGCACCCTCGCCACCTCGTTCTCCGTGGCGTCCAGCGCCACCATGGCCCCGGTTCCCGGCAGTTGGCGCATCAGGCGGCCTCGGGCCGCCACCAGTTCCACCGCGTCCCGTTCCGACAGGATGCCCGCCGCGTGGGCCGCCGCCAGTTCGCCGACCGAGTGTCCGGCCAGGACGTCCGGCCGTACACCCCACGACTCCAGCAGCCGGAACAGCGCGACCTCGAAGGCGAACAGGCCCGCCTGCGCCACGTCCGTCCGGTCCAGCAGGGCCGCCTCACGGGTGCCCTCCCGCGCCCACAGCACCGTACGCAACGGATGGTCCAGTCGGCTGCCGCCGCATCCGTCGTACGCGTCCAACCGGTCGCACAAGGCGTCGAAGACGGCCGCGAAGACGGGGAAGGCCCCGTGCAACTCGCGTCCCATGCCGGGCCGTTGCGCTCCCTGGCCGGAGAACAGCAGCGCGAGCCGACCGGCGGTCGAGGCCGCCCGACCGGTCGGAGCCGGGCCGTCGGTGCCGGTCCCCGCCCAGGAATCCAGCGCGGTCAGCAGCGACGCGCGGTCGGAGCCGGGCAACGCCGCCCGGTGGGGGAGCGCGGCACGGGTCGTGGCCAGTGAGAACGCGACGTCCAGGGGGGACAGTTCGGGCCGCTCGCGCAGCAGGGAGGCGATCAGCCGGGCCTGTGCGCGCAGGGCCCCGGTGTCCGCACCGGACAGCAGCAGGGGCGGCGTCCACTGCCACCGCCCGGCGTCCTGCCGCGCAGCGGGCACCACCGGCTCCCCGGGCGGGGCCTGCTCCAGGATGACGTGGGCGTTGGTCCCGCCGATGCCGAACGCGGAGACCCCGGCCCGGCGCGGGCTGCCGGGCGCCGGGAGCCACTCCCGCTCCCGCGTCAGGAGCCGTACGGCGGCCGACGACCAGTCCACCTGGGGCGAAGGCTCCTCGCAGTGCAGGATGCGGGCGTGCTGCCCGTGCCGCATGGCCAGGACGGTCTTGATGACGCCGCCGACCCCGGCGGCGGCCTGGGTGTGCCCGATGTTGGACTTCAGCGCGCCGAGCCACAACGGCCGGTCGGCGGGTCGCTCGCGCCCGTACACCGCCTGGAGCGCCTGCGCCTCGATGGGGTCGCCGAGCGCGGTGCCGGTGCCGTGCGTCTCGACCGCGTCGATGTCCGTGGGGGAGAGACCGGCGTCGGCCAGCGCCTGACGGATCACCTCCTGCTGGGCGGGACCGCTGGGCGCGGTCAGCCCGTTGGATGCGCCGTCGGAGTTGACGGCCGAGCCGCGCAGCAGCGCCAGCACCGGGTGGCCGTTGCGCCGGGCGTCGGACAGCCGCTCCAGCAGGACCAGGCCCACACCCTCCGACCAGGCAGCGCCGTCGGCCGATGCGGAGAACGACTTGCACCGCCCGTCCGGGGCCACCCCGCGCAGCCTGCTGAACGCGACGAAGGGCGCCGGGGTGGACATCACCGTGACCCCTCCGGCCACGGCCAGCGAGCACGTGCCCGACCGCAGCGCCCGCGCCGCCGCGTCCATCGCCACCAGCGACGACGAGCAGGCGGTGTCGACCGTGACGGCGGGTCCGTGCAGGCCCAGGGCGTACGCGATGCGCCCCGAGGCGACGCTGCCCGCCGAGCCCAGTGCGAGGTGCGCCTCCAGCTCGTGCGCCCCCTGGTGCAGGAAGCGCGCGCCGTAGTCGGCGTGCATCATGCCGACGAACACGCCGGTGTCGCTGCCGCGCAGGGCCGCCGGGTCGATGCCCGCCCGCTCGCAGACCTCCCAGGAGGTCTCCAGGAGCAGCCGCTGCTGCGGATCGGTGGCCAGCGCCTCGCGCGGGGACATGCCGAAGAAGGCCGCGTCGAAGTCGGCCGCGCCGCGCAGGAATCCGCCCCGGCGGGTGACGGAGGTGCCGAGCCGGTCCGGGTCGGGGTCGAAGAGCCCCACCGGTGCCCAGCCCCGGTCCGTGGGGAAGCCGGAGGTCGCGTCGACGCCGTCGTTGACCAGCCGCCACAGCTCCTCGGGGGAGGTCACGTCCGGTCCGCCGCCCGGATAGCGGCACGCCATGGCGACGATGGCCACCGGGTCGTCCGACGGCTCGTCAGGAATGGTTCGGCTGCTGCTCGTACGGGGCGACTGCTCCGGGTTCTCGAACAGCTCGGCGGCCAGGAAGTCGGCCACGGCGGCAGGCGTCGGGCGGTCGAAGACCAGGGTCGCGGGCAGGGCGAGACCGGTCGCCGCACCGAGCCGGTCGCGCAGCAGGACGCCCCCGAGCGAGGTGAGCCCGAACGCGGTGAAGGGCAGCCGGGGCTCCAGCGGCAGCGCGCCCCCGTCGCAGGTCCGCTCCGTGCAGTCGAGGACGACGCGCAGCACGGCGGCGTACCGCAGGGACGGCGCCAGCTCCAGCAGCCGCTCGCGCAGCGCGGACGCGGCGGCCGTCCGGTCCGTGGCCAGCCGGTCCGCCAACTCCCTTACGAGAGCCGGGCGGTCGGTCTTCCCGGTGGCCGTGCGCGGCACGACGCCCACCTCGTACACCTCGTCGGGCACCTTGAAGCCCGACAACCGTTCCTGGCAGTACGTGCGCAGCCCAGCGGTGTCGACCCCGTCCGGGCCCGCCACCACGAACGCGACGGGCACCTCGCCCAGCGCGTCGTGCGGCCGGGCGACGACGGCCGCGTCCGAGACGCCGGGGAAGCCGAGCAGCACCTGCTCGACCTCGACTGGGTTGATGTTCTCGCCCCCTCGGATGATCAGTTCCTTGACCCGGCCGGTGACGTGCAGACGGCCGCTGTCCAGGCGGCGGCCGAGGTCGCCCGTGCGGTACCAGCCGTCCCGGAACGCCCGCGCGGTCTCCTCGGGCCGACGGTGGTAGCCGATCATCAGGCTCGGCCCGCGCACCCAGATCTCCCCCTCGCCCTCGACCGTCCCGCCGCTCACGGGATCGGCCAGCCGGATCTCGACCCCGGGCACCGGCAGCCTGCCCAAGTCGTCGTTCCCGGGGTGCTCGAAGGGCCTGACCGCGATCTTCCCGCACGTCTCGGTGGAGCCGTAGCCGTCGAGCAACGGCACGCCGGTCACCTCTTCCACGGCCGTACGCAGCGCCGGGGGACACGGCGCCCCGGCGGTCACGCACAGCCGCAGCCCCGACGGCCGTCGGCCCTCGCCCACCGAGTCCACCAGCAGGTGATACGTGGCGGGCACTCCGGCCAGGACGCTGAACTCCCCCTCGGCGACCGCCTCCGCGACACTCGCCCCCCGCTCCAGGAGGTAGGCACCCGCCCCCACCGCGACCACGCCCAGCACGCACAGCGAGTGCGCGTACGCGTGGAACAACGGCAGCGGACACAGCAGTTGGTCTTCGGGCCCCAGCCCCCACAGCGGTACGTACGCCGAGGCCACCGACCACAGCCAGGCGCGCTGGCTGGAGACGACGCCCTTGCCGGTGCCCGTGGTGCCCGACGTGTAGTGGATCCAGGCGGGGTCGTCCAGACCGAGGTCGTCACGGGCCGGAAGGCCGGGTTCCGTCCGCATCAGCTCCTCGTACGCGACCGAGCCCGCAAGCCCCCCACCGGCCCCGCCCACCACGACCACACGCAACCGGGGCCGCCCGGCGGCCAGTCGGGCGACCCTCGGCAGCGACGCCTCCTCGGTGACGATCGCGACCGCGCCGCAGTCGTCGAGGAAGTACGCCAGCTCGGCCTCGGCGGCACCGGGGTCGAGGGCCACGCCCACCGCTCCCGCCCGCAGGACCGCCAGGCAACTCTCCACCCACTCCACGCGGTTGCCCAGATGGAGCGCCACCCGTTCCCCGGGCCGCACTCCCAGCCCCGCCAGATGACCCGCGAGCCGCGCGGTCCGGCTCTCCAACTCCCGGTACGTCACGACCCGCCGGGCGTCCGCGAAGGCGGTCCTGTCCCCCCGGCGCTCCGCGTGGGCCTTCAGCACCCCGGGCACCGCACGGATCAGATCGTCACGTACCTCGGCCATCCCCACCCCTTCGCCACGGAACACAGCGCCTTGCCGCGGAACGCACCACGGCACGCCCCCACTCCGACACCGTATCCACCTCGGGGAAACGCGGACCCGGGGGTCTCTCAGCCCCTTGCCTCCCGCCGGAGTGCGACCGCGACCCGGACGTCCGCCACCGCGCGCTCGTGATCGACCGGCGGCGGCTGGAACCGCCCGCCCGCCACCCGCACGTGCTCCTCCCAGCGGTCCTGCCAGAACTCCACCGTCCAGCCGGGCCACCGCTGCGGCATCTCGTACGCCTCCGCCGACGCCCCGAGCACCCACCAGCCCATCCGGCGCCGTACCGGATCGACATGGACACCGGCCTCGGCCGACACCCGGCACACCCCGTGCTCCGGCCCGCCCGCCAGCCGGGCGAGCAGGGCAGGCCCCTCGCAGACCGGATGGTCGCCGGCGTTCGCCACCAGGTAGCAGCGGTCCGTGCCGACCGTCACCACCGCCACCATCGGCTCCGGTTCGGCCAACTCCTCGTCACCGGGCTCGATCACCTCCCCCACCGCGAGCCCGCCCTCGCGAAGACGGACGTTTCCGGGGTCCAGCCCCAGGTAGCCGCGCAGTTCGGCCGGGCCGTCGTACAGCCACCGCACCTCCCACCCCGCCCAGACCTCCCGCAACAACGCGAGAGTCGCCGCCCGGTACCGCATGACGGTGCTCGGCCCCTCCCAGGCGAACAGCATCAGCACCCTCCGGCCGAGGTCGATCAGCGCCGCCCCCTGGCAGTGCACGTCGTCCAGCCACCAGTCGTCGACCCGCAGACGCCTGACCATCGCGAGCGTCTCCGCCGGTCCCGCCAGCAGGTCGAGGTCCATCCCCACCGCCCCGTACCGCGACAGGTACAGCTCGAACTCACCGCTCTCGCGGACGACGACGAAGTTCGCACGATCACCCATCCCCCGAGGATGTCCGACACGAGGCCGGGCCGCCACGGAATGGACGTCTTCGCGCCCCTGCGGGGGTCAGTTGGGTTCGCCCAGGGGGGTCGTGACGAAGGGGCCGCCGATGTACTCCGCTGCGGGGCCGGTGGGGGCGGGGGCGGTGATCCGGTCCGCGAACGTCTCGGCGTCGTCCCGGGACGTGTAGCCCAGGGCCTCCGCTTCGGCGAGGGAGTAGATACGGCGGGTATTGTCGGAGACGCCCCAGATCAGGCGGTAGCCGGGCGACGGGGTGGCCAGACAGGCTTCGAACAGGCGCGCGGCGTCGCCGGGGGAGAGCCAGGTGGCCAGGCCGCGCGGCCCGAGGGCGACCGGGCTCGGGTAGCAGGAGCCGATGCGGACGACGATGACGTCCATGCCGTAGCGCGAGTGGTAGAGGCTTCCGAGTGCTTCGACGGCAGCCTTGCTCACGCCGTAGAAGGTGTCGGGGCGGGCGGTGGAGTCGGCGGCCAGGCCCGTGTCGCCCGCTTCGTCGTTCCGCCGGAAACCGACGGCGTGGTTGCTGGATGCCAGGATCACGCGCGGGACACCGGCCGCGCGGGCGGCTTCCAGGACCGTTCTGGTGCCGTGGACGTTGACGTCGAGGATCTCTTCCCACGACGCCTCGCGGCTGTGCCCGCCGAGATGGATGACCGCGTCGACAGCGGTGCACGCCTCGGCCATCGCGGCCGGGTCGGTGACCGAGGCGGAGACCAGCTCGACCGCTTCACCGGCCTGTGCGGCCGGTTGGTCGGACAGGTCCAGCAGGCGCAGGATCCGGCCGTCACGGCGGAGCCGCGAGCGCATCAGGCCGCCGACCATGCCCCCTGAGCCGGTGATGAGGACGCGCTGTTCTGCCATCGGTGTTCCCTCTCCTCTGAGAAGTCATCTGAGAAATCACCCGGGAGCGACTCGGAAGTGACTCGGGAGTCACTCGGGGAATCGGCTGGGGAATCAGCGGATTCCCGCGCGGCGCAGGCGCTGCCCGAGCTCCGCGGTGGTCTCGGCGAGCAGTTCGCCGACGCGCCGGGCGTCGTCGTCGGTGACCTGGTGGAGGGGCATGGAGCAGCTCATCGCGTCGGTGGCGGGGATCCGGTAGGGGATCACCGAGGCGACGCACCGCACCCCGAGGCCGCCTTCCTCGACCTCGGCGCCGTAGCCGCGTTCCCGCGTCAGGGCGCATTCGGCGTGGAGGGCTTCGACCGAGGTGATCGTGTTCGGGGTCAGTGCGGTCAGCGGGTCGCGCAGCAGGGCTTCGATCTCGTCGTGCGTCAGCTCGGCGAGCAGCGCCTTCCCGAGGGCGGTGGCGTGCGCGGGAAGGGTCCGGCCGACCCGGGACACCAGATGGGTGGACCTGACCGACTCCCGGGTCTCCAGATACACCACCTGCGCGCCGTCGCGGCGGGCGTAGTGCGCGGTGAACCCGGTCTTCTCGCGGACGCGTTCGAGTGCTTCCGTCGCGTACGGGACCACCGGGTCACGGTCGAGATACGCGGTGCCGCAGATCAACGCCCGGACCCCCAGGCGGTATCGCCCGGTGGGGGAGTCCACCTCCAGCCACCCGGCGTCGAGCAGCGTGCGGAGCAGCCCGTGCAGGCTCGACCTGGGGAATCCGGTACTCAGCTGGAGATCGGCCAGCGACAGCCAGGCGCCGTTGGCCGCGAAGGTCTCCAGCAGATCGATGGCGCGCCGCGCCGACTTCACTCCCGCGGGTTCAACTGCCTTCCCCCCGGCGGGGGTTCCCACCTTCTGCGGCACGAGACGCTCCTCCATCCAGCCGTTGACACGTACGTCCCACCACATTAGCGTCCCGGAACAGCATTCCCCTACATGAATCTTTCACGTGATGACGAACTCCGTTCATGTATATGAACGAGTCGGCGGCCCTTCAAAGCGAAAGAGCGACACGTTGACGGCACACACCCCCATCCAGCTCGACGGCCTCCTCGCGTTTCCCCTCACCCCCTTCACCCACGAACTGGACCTGGACCTGGACGCGTTCGCCGAAACGGTCGAGGGACATGTGGCGGCCGGTGCCGGAGCGCTGTTCATCGCCTGTGGGACCGGCGAGTTCAGCGCGCTGGCGGCCGACGAACAGGCCGCACTCCTGCGCAGGGCACGCGACGTGGTCGCGGGCCGGGTGCCGGTCTGGGTGGGCGCCGGGGGCGGCGCGGCGACGGCACGGGCCGGGATCGCGGCGGCACAGGAAGGGAACGCCGACGGCGTCCTCCTGCTGCCCCCCTACCTCGTGTCCGGATCACCGTCCGGCCTCGTCGACCACGTGCGCTACGCGGTGAACGACTCATCCGTCCCGGTCGTCGTCTACCACCGCTCCAACGGCGCGTTCACCCCGAGGTCCGCGGTGGCGCTGCTCGACATCCCGTCCGTGGCCGGTCTCAAGGACGGCGTCGGCGACGTCGAGCTGATGACCAGGATCGTCACCTCGATCCGCAGCTCGCATGCGCCTCGGGCCGAGGACTTCCTGTTCTTCAACGGCCTGCCGACGGCCGAGGTCTCCGCCCGCGCGTACCGGGCGATCGGGGTGAGCCGCTATTCGTCGGCGGTCCACTGCTTCGCGCCGGAGATCGCTGTCCGCTTCCACGGCGCACTCGCGGCCGGGGACGACCACGTCGTCGACGCGCTGCTCGCGGGGTTCTACCTGCCGCTGGTGGCGCTGCGGGACGAAACCCCGGGCTTCGCGGTCTCGCTGGTGAAGGCCGCCGCACGGCTGCGGGGCGACAGGGTCGGCGGCGTCCGGCCACCACTCGTCGAACCCGGGGCGGAACAGGTCGAACGCCTGAAGAAGATCGTCAAGGACGGCTACGCGCTGCTGACCGCGCTGGACGCGATCGACGCGACGCAAGCAGCGGGCGCGACGCAAGCAGCGGGCGCGACGCAAGCAGCAGGCGCAGCGAACGCAGCGGGCGCAGCGAACGCACTGGACGGTGTTCGCCGATGAGGATAGTCGACGTCGTCCTCACCCCGGTCGCGTTCCGGGACCCGCCGCTGCTCAACGCGATGGGCGTGCACGAGCCGTTCGCGTTGCGCGGTGTGATCGAGCTGCGCTGCGAGGACGGAGTGGTCGGTCTCGGCGAGTCCTACGGCGACCTGGCCTTCCTCGACCAGGTGCGGAAGGTGCTGCCGGAACTGACCGGGCACGACGTGTTCGACCTGCCGGGACTGCGCCGCACCGTGACGCGGGTCCTGGGCGGCGCGGTGTTCGCCGACGAGCACGGCCTCACCGGCGGCTTCTCGGTGAGCAAGACCATCGCCAGCGTGTACGCGCTGTTCGAGGTCGCGTGCCTGGACGCCCAGGGGCACCGCCTGGGCCGCCCGGTGGTCGACCTGCTCGGCGGACGGGTGCGCGACGAGGTCGACTTCTCCGCGTACCTCTTCTACAAGTACGGAGCGCACACGGGCGCCGAACAGGACGTCTGGGGCGAGGTGCTCACCCCACAGGCCCTGGTCGGCGAGGCGCGCCGGATGATCGACCAGTACGGTTTCAAGTCGATCAAGCTCAAGGGCGGCGTGCTGCCCCCCGACGAGGAGATGGACGGCATCCGCGCGCTGGCCGAAGCCTTCCCCGGCCACCCGCTGCGCATCGACCCGAACGCGGCCTGGACGGTGGAGACTTCCCTGCGCGTCGCGCGCGAACTGGACGGCGTCCTCGAATACCTGGAGGACCCGACCCCGGGCATCGAAGGCATGGCGAAGGTCGCCGAGCAGGCGAGCATGCCGCTGGCCACCAACATGTGCGTGGTGCGCTTCGAGGACCTCGAACCGGCGTTCCGGGCCGGGGCCGTCGGCGTCGTCCTCTCCGACCACCACTTCTGGGGCGGCCTGCGCGACACCCAGGCCCTGTCGAAGACCTGCGAGTCCTTCGGCGTCGGCCTCTCGATGCACTCCAACAGCCACCTCGGCATCAGTCTCGCCGCGATGGTGCACGTCGCCGCGGCGACCCCGCATCTGACGTACGCCTGCGACACCCACTGGCCGTGGCGCGACGTCGACGTCGTCGCACCGGGCGCGCTGGAGTTCCGAGGCGGCGCGGTGACCGTGCCGGACGGGCCGGGCCTGGGCATCGAGCTGGACCCGGACGCGCTGGCCAGGGCACACGAGGACTACGTCCGGTGCGGAAGGACCAAGCGGGACGACGTGACCTACATGCGCACCTTCGTCCCCTCGTTCGAACCGAACACGGCACGGTGGTGAAGCGGTGCGCGTAGTCGGTTACGCCTATCCGTGGGACGTCCTCGACGCACCCGGTTTCGTGGACCGGGTACGGGACCTCCGGATCGACGAAGTGGCCGTCGCCGTGGCCTACCACAGCGCCCGCGCCGCCACCCCCTGGTCCCGTACGGGAACGTCGGTGCTCGCCCGGCACGCCGCGCTCTACCGTCCGGTACGGGAGCGAGCCTGGCGCGCCGCCGCGTTGCGTCCGGCCGTACCGGACTGGGCTCCGGCTCACGACAGTGCCGGAGACGCCGTCCGCGTGCTGAACGCGGCCGGGGTGCCCGCCGCCGCGTGGATCGTGCTCACCCACAACTCCCGGCTGGGCGCGGAGTTCCCGCAGTACGCCGTACGCAACTGTTTCGGCGAGAGCTACCCCTGGGCCCTGTGCCCGTCGCAGCCGGCGGTCCGGTCGTACGCGGCGACGCTGACCGAGGAGTGCCTGGCGGGGCTCGACCTCGCATCGGTGGTCCTCGAAGCCTGTGGCCAACTCGGCGCGGTGCACCAGCACCAGCACGAGAAGACCGACGGGGTCTGGTCTCCCGCCGTCGCACGGCTGCTGTCGGTGTGCTGCTGTACGGCCTGCGCCGACGGCTGGGCCGCGTCCGGTGCGCTTCCCGAAGACGTCCGCGACGCCCTGCGGACCGAGGTCCGCCGCCTGATGGACAGCGCCGGTCCCTCCGCCACCGGGGACGCACTGCCCGACAGGCTGAGGACCACGATCCTCGAAACCCGGCAGCGGGGCACCGACCGGCTCCGGCGCGGTGTGCTCGCCGCGATCGGACCCGGCACCAGGGTCGTCCTGCACGGCTCGCCCGACCCCTGGGCGACCGGGGCCCTCCCCGGGCTGACCCCTGCCACGGCCGCCGACGTCGACGCCGTGGTGCTGCCGAACTGGGCGCCCGGCAAAGCCGGTGCCGACGCCGTCACACAGGCCCGACGGCAGCTCCCGCACACCGTGGACGTCGGCAGCTACGTGACCGCGGTGGCGGCGAGCCCGGTTCCCGACCTGTCCGCCCACGTCACGGAACTGGCCGAGGCCGGTGCCGGTGAGCTGCACCTCTACCACCTCGGGCTGGCCGGTCCCGGCCGCCATCAGGACATGTGCGCCGCGACGGGCGCGGCGCACGCTTCGCGAAGGAAGGACCCATGACCCAGGACACCGATTCCGCCACCTTGGAACGCGTGCTGACCGGTGCTGCGGCGGCGGCCCGACCGGCAGCCGCCTCGACCCCCGCCGAGCGTGCGGCCTGGCTGACCGCCGTGGCCGACGCACTCGACGACGCGACCGGGGAACTCGTCGCGCTGGCGGCCGCCGAGACGCACCTGCCGTCCGCCCCGCGCCTGACGGGCGAGCTCGCCAGGACGACGTTCCAACTGCGCCTGTTCGCCGGTGAGCTCGACGACGGGCACGTCCTCGGAGCGACGATCGACCACGCGGACGCCGCGTGGCCGATGGGCCCGCGCCCCGACATCCGACGGCTCCTCGTCCCGATCGGCCCGGTGCTGGTGTTCGCAGCGGGAAACTTCCCGTTCGCCTTCAGCGTCGCGGGCGGGGACACGGCGTCCGCGCTGGCCGCAGGCTGCCCGGTCGTACTCAAGGCACACCCGGGGCATCCGCGACTGTCCGACCGGACAGGTTCGTTGGTGTACGAGGCGCTGGTCGCCGCCGGAGCGCCGGAGGGGATCTTCGCGGTCGTCCACGGAGTCGACGTCGGTGTCACGGCACTGCGTGACGAGCGGATCGCGGCGGCTTCGTTCACCGGCTCGGTGCCGGGCGGGCGCGCCCTGTTCGACATCGCGAACAGCCGCCCGTACCCGATCCCGTTCTACGGCGAACTCGGCAGCGTCAACCCGGTCGTCGTCACACCGGGTGCCCTCGCCGCGCGCGGTGAGGCCGTCGCGAAGGCGTACGTGGGCTCGTTCACCCTGGGCGCCGGTCAGTTCTGCACCAAGCCCGGCCTGCTCTTCCTGCCGGAGGGCCACGGCCTCGACGGCACGCTGAAGGCGGCCGTCTCGGCCGTAGCCGCCCAGCCGATGCTGAACGAGCGCGTCGCGGAGGGCTACACCCGCGTGCTCTCCGGGATCCGTGCGGTGCCGGGTGTCGAGACGCTGGTGGAGTCCGTACAGGACGGCAGGGGGTGCACTCCGGCCCTGCTGAGCATCAGCGGCAAGCAGTTCCTGGCGGCGGGCGAGGAAGTGCGCCAGGAATGCTTCGGCCCTGCGTCTCTGGTGGTCAGCTACGCCGACCCGGCCGAGCTGGTGCGCCTGCTCGACGTTCTGGAGCCGGGACTCACCGCGACCGTGCAGGGCGAGGAGAGCGAGGCCGAGCTGGTGCGCTCCGTGCTGCCCCCGCTCGTCGGGCGGGCGGGCCGGCTGCTGTGGAACGAGTGGCCGACCGGAGTCACCGTCAGCTGGGCGCAGCAGCACGGCGGGCCGTACCCGGCGACCACCGCGCCGACGTCGACCTCCGTGGGCACCGCCGCCGTCGGGCGCTTCCTGCGGCCCGTCGCCTGGCAGGGCTTCCCGGACGCGCTGCTCCCGGACGCCCTGCGCGACGACAACCCGTGGCAGCTTCCGCGCCGTACGGACGGTCGCCGCCAGGGCCTGTCCTGCGGATCAGGTCGTACGGAGTGACCTGCGGCTCAGGCCAGTGAGGCGGCGTGGGCAGGGTCGATGGCGTGCTGGAGCGGCAGGCCCCGGACGAGGCGGCTCAGTTCGTCGAGCACGAGCAGGCCGAGGCGGTTGCGTTCGGCGCCCATGGCGCCGCCGATGTGGGGCGTCAGGACGACGTTGGGAAGGTCGAAGAGTGGCGAGTCGTGGGCCGGAGGCTCCGGGTGGGTGACATCGAGTACGGCGGTGAGGTCGGGCCTGGCGCGCAGCACCTCCACCGCGGCCGTCTCGTCGACGAGGGCGCCCCGCGCGGTGTTGATCAGAGTCGCACCAGGACCGAGGGAGTTCAGCAGCCGTGCCCCGACCGTGCCCCTGGTCTCGGGCAGCAGCGGTGCGTGGAGGCTGACGACGTGGCAGGTGGCGAAGAGTTCCTCGATACCGATGAGCCGCACACCCGCCTGCCGGGCGGACTCCGGGGAGGCGACGGGGTCCGTGGCCCAGACCTCGACGTCGAAGCGGGCGAGGTGGGCCGCGACGAGCCGCCCGATGTGCCCGAGCCCCAACAGGCCCACCCGCGACCGGTAGGCGCCCGGCACCGCGGGGTCGTGTGCGAAGCGGCGGCTGCTCGCCGTGTCCCGCGCGATGCGGTGCACCTGCTTCAGCCCGAGGAGGATGTGGGCGAGGGCGAACTCCGCCACCGGGACGGCGTTGGCCGAGGCCGCGGAGACGATCGGTATGCCGCGCTCCCAGAAGGCGGGCGTGGTCAGGTGCCGTACGGATCCCGCCGCGACGAGGACGGCCCGCAGCCGAGGGGCGTGTGCCAGGAGGGCGGCGTCCAGGACGGGCGCGCCCCACCCCGTGAGCAGGACGTCGACCCGGTTGAGCACGGAAGGGTCCTCGTCGAGTCGCCGCCGGGTGAGGGGCGGCCCCTGCCAGGTCACCAGCCGGTCGATCCCGGCCAGTACCTCGGGCGGGTAGACGTCCGCCCGGCGTTCCTCCTCCATGACCAGCAGGGCTGTCGGTGCGGTGGCCGGTTCGTTCATGTCGGGTCTCTCCTCTGTCTGTTCACTGGCGGCCCGTCGGACCATACATCGGATCTATGGAATGTCACTGCCCGGATCTAGCCGTCGGCTTTCTGGGATCTTGCGGGGAAGTGTGTCCACTTGGCCTCTCGCTGAACCGCAGGAAACTTCATATTCATCGGACTGTTGACCGCTGATTCGGACACCGTTACCGTCCGAGCAAGCGCTTTCTAGGCCAACTGGGCAGAGGCGAAACAGGAGTTGTCATGCGGAGATCGCGATGGATCGGTGCGGGCTTTCTCGCCTCGGCACTGGTCCTCACCAGCTGTACGTCCGGGCCCGCTGGAGTGGATGCCAAGCAGGACCCCCACGCCACGCTGGAACTCTGGACCAGGACGAAACCCGGCGGACCTGGCGAGCAGGGAACGCTCAGGCTCGCCCAAGCCTTCGAGAAGGCCACCGGCCACAAGGTCAAGATCACGGCCATCTTCGACGACTTCGAGACCAAGCTCCAGCAGCGTGCCGCGCAGAAGAAGCTCCCCGACATCGTCATGAACGACGTGACGCAGCTCGGGGCGATGCACAGCCAGGGCCTGCTCCGGGAGATCGACCTGAGCAAGATCAAGAACAGCAAGGACCTGATCGGCCAGGGGCTGGACTCCGGCAAGAGCGTGCAGGGCAAGCAGTACGCACTGCCGTACTCGGCGCAGGCGTCCGCGCTGCTCATCCGCAAGGACTGGCGGCAGAAGCTGAAGCTCGACGCCCCGCGCACCTGGGACGACTTCGCCGCGATGGCCAAGGCGTTCACCACCCAGGACCCCGACGGCGACGGCAAGCAGAACACCGCGGGACTCGCCGCCCCGCTCTCCACCAAGCGCGGCTACGCCTCCTGGTACTTCTCCAACTTCCTGTGGGCCGCGGGCGGGGACTTCATCACCGAGTCCGGCAAGGGCACGTACAGACCGGCGATGACCAGCAAGGCGTCCGTCGAGGCCATGCGGTGGTTCCGCGACCTCGGCTGCAAGGACAAGTCCGTCCAGCCGGGTTCCGTGACCATGGACACCCCGCCGACGAACGAGACCTTCGAGGCGGGCAAGACCGGCATGTTCGTCGTCGGCCCGTACCTGCTGCCGCGATTCGACGAGACCCTCGGCAAGGACACGTACGAGGTCGTGCCGATGCCCAAGGGACCGAAGGACGCCACCGTCCTCGCCGAGGGCGGCTCCGTCTACCTGATGGCGGGCTCCGAGAACAGGGCAGGGCAGGACGCCTTCGTCGACTTCGCCATCTCCGCCCAGGGCCAGAAGGTCGGGATGGAGGGCGACACCGGCTTCGTCGTCCAGCTCCCCGTCAACAAGACGGTGAACATCTCCCAGGTCCGCCCCGACCCCCGCTGGAAGACCTACGCCGAGGTGTACCTGGCCTCCGGGCGCTACGCCCCGTCCATCCCGAACTGGACCCCGGTGCGGCAGGCCACGGCGGACACCGTGAACGCCCTGATGGCCGACTGCGGCCTGGACCTCCAGGCCAAGCTCGGTGAGCTCGACAAGCAGCTCGCGGGCATCCTCAAGGAGCAGGGGATCGCCGCGTCATGAGCCTCGACCAGGCCGGTCCTGCCGCTCCCCCCGCACCGGGCCCCGCCACCCGCACAGCAGGCCGCCGGGGCGCGGGGGCCGTCGGCCGCCGGAGGAACGGCGGCAGATCGGGACGGCGGTGGACGCCCTGGCTGTTCCTCGCCCCCGCCCTGCTGCTCTTCCTGTACTTCAAGTTCATCCCCATGGTCAGCGCACTGACCATGTCCTTCCAGGAGGTTCAGCCCTACCTGGGGAACACGTGGGTCGGCACCGAGAACTACACCACGGTGCTCCAGTCCTCCGGCTTCCGCGAGGCCGCCTGGCACACCGTCGTCCTCGCCGCCGGGCAGACCGCGGGGTCGATGGCCCTCGGCCTCGCCCTGGCGCTCCTGATGGAAGGGCAGAGCCGCCGCCTGGGATTCGTACGCTCCGCCGCGTTCCTGCCGGTGGTGGTGCCCATCGCGGTCGTCGCCGAACTGTGGCGGATCATGTACCACCCGACCGAGGACGGGATGCTCAACTCCCTGCTCGGACTGGTGGGGTTCGGCCCCTCGGGGTTCATCAACGACCCCGACACGTCGATGGCCTCCATCATGCTCACCGGCATCTGGCGGGGCGCCCCCTACGACATGATGATCTTCCTCGCCGGTCTGACGGGCGTGGACCGGGGTCTGTACGAGGCCGCCAAGGTCGACGGCGCGTCCCGGTGGCAGCGGATCCGGTACGTGACCGTGCCCGGACTGCGCTCGGTGTTCTCGATCCTCTTCATCCTCGCTGCGATCCGCGGACTGCGGGTGTTCACCGAGGTGTTCCTGCTCACCAACGGAGGGCCCGACGGGTCCACCGAGGTTGTCATGACCCTCATCTACAAACTCGGACTGGAACAGAACCGGCTCGGCGTCGGCGCGGCGGGAGCCGTCCTCCTGTTCGTCGCGACGCTGATCCTGACCGTCGTCGTCCAACTGCTGCGGCGGAGGGAAAGCAAATGAGCGCGCCGACCGAGACCGCACTCGGCCTGACCGAGAGCCGCAGCCCCGGCGGACGGGCCCTCAAGGCCGTCGTCTACCTCCTGGTCCTTATCGTCTTCGCCGGGCCGCTGCTGGCCCTGCTCGTCAGCGCCTTCGGCCATGTCAAGGACCCGACGCAGCTGAGTGTCATTCCCTCGGGAGTCACCCTCGACAACTTCACGGTCGCCTTCGACCAGGGCGTGCTCGCGTACCTGCTGAACTCGTTCTTCGTGGTCGGCTTCGGGCTGCTGCTCCAGGTCGCCGTGTCCGTCCTGGCCGGATACGCGCTGGCCAGGAAGGTCTTCCCCGGGATGACACTGGTGCTCGTCGCCATCCTGGCGACGCTGATGCTGCCCGAGGAGATCCTGGCCCTCCCGCTGTCCCTGATCCTCTCCGACCTGCCGCTCCTCCACGTCAACCTCATCGGCACCCTGGCCGGAATGATCGTCCCGCTGGGCGCCTGGGGATTCTCCATCCTCGTGATGACCGAGTTCATGAAGGACGTGCCCCGGGAACTGGAGGAGGCCGCCCGCATCGACGGCGCCGGTGATCTGCGCATCTTCTTCCAGATCATCCTGCCGATGTGCAAGCCCGCCCTGGGCGTCATCGGAGTCTTCGGCTTCACCATGATCTGGGACCAGTACCTGCTGCCCCTCCTCGTCTCCGTCGACGCCTCCTCCTACACGCTCCCGCTGGCACTGCGGACCCTGCGGATCGACCCGGACGTCACGCCCGGCGTGGTGATGGCCGCGGCCCTCCTCGCCCTGTTGCCGTCCGTGATCGTCTTCCTGTTCTTCCAGCGCTCCTTCGTCAGCGGTCTGTCCTCCGGCGCGCTGAAGGGCTGACGCCGCACCTCCACCACCCCCTGCGACAAGGAGCGATCCCCCATGCCCCCGCACACCGACACTCCGTCGGCCCGCCCGTCCGAGGCCCCGGCCAACGCGGAAGCCCCGGACACGTCCTGGTTCACCCACGCCCGGTTCGGCATGTTCGTCCACTGGGGCCTCTACTCCCTCGCCGCACGGCACGAGTGGGTCAAGAGCCGGGAGAAGCTGACCGACGACCAGTACCAGGTCTACTTCGACCACTTCGACCCGGACCGCTACGACCCGGTCCAGTGGGCCAGGTCGGCCAAGGCGGCGGGCATGCGGTACGTCGTCCTGACCGCCAAGCACCACGACGGCTTCTGCCTGTGGGACAGCGCCCTCACCGCGTACAAGGTCACCAACACCCCGTACGGCCACGATCTCGTCGGCCCGTTCGTCGAGGCGTGCCGCGCCGAAGGGCTCAAGGTCGGCCTCTACTACTCGCTCATCGACTGGCACCACCCGTCCTTCCCCGTGGACGGCACCCACCCGCAGCGCGACGACGAGGAGTTCAAGGCCCGGCACGCCGACCGGGACATCCGCGACTACCAGCGCTACCTGCACGGCCAGGTCCGCGAACTGCTCACCTCGTTCGGCCGTGTCGACTACCTGTTCTTCGACTTCTCGTACGCCGGACGCACCTGGTGGGGCGGCAAGGGGCCCGACGACTGGGACTCCCCGAAACTCCTGGAGACGGTCCGCGAACTCCAGCCGCACGTCCTCGTCAACGACAGGACCGGACTCCCCGGCGACTTCGTCACCCCCGAGCAGTACCAGCCCTCAGGACCGATGACCCAGGACGGCCGCCCCGTGCTCTGGGAGGCGTGCCAGACGCTCAACGGGAGCTGGGGCTACGACCGCGACAACCTCGACCACAAGAGTGCCGACCTGCTGATACGGATGCTCGTCGACGGTGTGTCCAAGGGCGGCAACCTGCTCCTCAACGTGGGCCCCACCGGGCGCGGCGACCTCGACCCCCGCGATGCCTCGGTCCTCGGCGAGATCAGCCGGTGGACGGAGCTGCACGAGAGGTCGGTCCGAGGCTGCGGCCCGTCCCCGTACACCGCCCCCGCCGAATGCCGGTACACCCAGCGCGGCGACCGGCTCTACGTCCACCTCTTCGCCTGGCCGCCGCGCCACCTGCACCTGCCGGGCCTGGCGGGGCGGGTGCGCCACGCCCAGCTGCTGAACGACGCGTCCGAGATCATCCGGGTCCACATCGACCCGGACCGGCCCGCGGTCAACACCGAGATGGGCGGACAGCCCGCCGGGACGCTCACCCTCCAGATCCCGGTCCGGCGTCCCGACACCCCCGTACCCGTCATCGAACTGTTCCTGGACCCCTCGGCCGACCGGGCCGACGGCTGAGCCCGACCTCGAACCACCAGCCCACGGAGGCATCATGCAACGACGCACGTTCCTCATAGGCACCGCGACAGGTGCGGCACTGGCCGCCGCCCCCCTCGTAGGACCGCCGACCGCGAGCGCGACGGCGGCCCCGGCGACCGTCGGCTCACTGGACGAACTCCAGACCGCGATCGACCGGGCCCGCCCGGGGGAGAGGATCGTGGTGGCCGACGGCACCTACACCGTCCCCTCGGACCGGCCCCTCACCATCCGGAACAAGCGGGGCACCCGGCACGCCCCCGTGACCGTCGCCGCCCGGACCCCCGGCGGCGTCGTGCTGAACGGCGAGCGGAGCTTCGTCCTCCAGGCGTCCCACCACATCACCCTCAGCGGCTTCTCCTTCCGCCAGAGCAGCACCCTGGACCTCCCCCCGGACTGCTCGCACATCAGGCTCACCCGCAACGACTTCCAGCTCGCCGACATCGAGGGCCTGCACTGGGTGATGGTGCGCGCGGACGACAGCGAGGTCGACCACAACCACTTCCACGGCAAGAGCACGCTCGGCATCTACCTCGGGATCGAGGGCGCGGGCGAGGCGGAGATGGCCCAGCGCGTCCACGTGCACCGCAACCACTTCTCCGACCACAGCTTCGCCGGGTCCAACGGCGGCGAGCCGATCCGGCTCGGCGTCAGCCCCCGTGCGCTGTCCGGGGCCCACGCGGTCGTGGAGTACAACCTGTTCGAACGCTGCGACGGGGACCCCGAGGCGATCTCGGTGAAGTCCTCGGACAACACCGTCCGGTACAACACCGTCCGCGACAGCCTCGGCGGCATCGTGCTGCGGCACGGCAACCGCACCCGGGTGGAGGGCAACTACCTGATCGACGGCACGGAAGGCGTGCGGATCTACGGCGACGACCACGTGATCGTCAACAACCACATCGCCGGTCTGTCCGGCCGCGCCCTGGTGATCGGCAGCGGTTCGGCGCGCGACCACGTGCCCGGCGAGACGCCCGCGGAGCGCCGGGGCAACGACGCCCCCGACCGGGTCCTCATCGCGTACAACACCCTGGTGAACAACCAGGGCACGCTCTCCGGGGAGAGCCACCGCCCGCACGAACCGAGGGACGTCACCGTCGCCGACAACCTGCTCGTCGCGGACTCGGGCCAGCTGGTCGCGATGGCGAACACCGTACGTTTCACCTGGTCGGGGAACCTCCTGTGGGGCGGGGCCGCCGACGGCAACCTCCCCGCCACCGGCGGCACCCGTATCGACCCGAAGCTGGTGAGGGGTGCGGGCGGCGTCCTGCGACCGGCCGCCGACAGCCCGGCGATCAACGCCGGAACCCTCCGGCGGCCGCCCGTCACCCGCGACATCGACGGGCAGCTACGCGGCTGGGCCCGGGACGTCGGCGCGGACGAGTACTCCCGTCGGGCACCGAGGCGCGGGCCGTTGACCCCGGCGGACGTCGGCCCTCAGGCGCGCTGAGCGCACCCGTTCCGTACCTGCTCGTACGCGTATCTCCGTAGCTGCTCGTACGCGTGTCCCGGAGGGCCGGGGCCTGTCGGCACATCCTCAACTGCCCCAGGAGGCAGCATGCAACGACGCACGTTCCTCAGAAGCACAGCGGTCGCAGCACTCACCGCAGTGCCCCTCACCACCTCGCTGTCGGGGAGCGCATCGGCGGCCGACATACCGGTGGCCTCCCTGGCCGCACTCCAGAGCGCGATCAACAGTGCCGCACCCGGTGACCGGATCGTCGTCGCCGACGGCACCTACACCGTGCCGTCGGGCAGTGCGATCACCGTCTCCGGCAAGAACGGCACCGCCGCCGCGCCCATCACCATCGTCGCGAAGAGCCGGGGCGGTGTCGTCCTGCGCGGTCAACGCGGCTTCGCCCTCAGCAACGCGAGCAACATCACCATCAGCGGCTTCGCCTTCCGGCAGAGCACCAGGATGGAGATACCCGAAAGCTGCTCGTCGATCCGACTGACCCGCAACGACTTCCAGTTCGCGGACACCGGCGACAAGGACTGGGTCGTCGTGCGGGGGGACAGCACGAAGATCGACAGGAACCACTTCCACGGCAAGACCACCCTCGGCGTCTTCCTCGTGGTCGAGGGGCCTCTCGCCGACAGCTCCCGCAAGACCGAGATGGCCCAGAACGTACACATCTTCAAGAACCACTTCTCCGACCACAGCTTCACGGGGGACAACGGCGGAGAGCCGATCCGGCTCGGCTCCAGTGGCCGGGCGCTGTCCGGTGCCAAAGCCGTCGTGGAGTACAACCTGTTCGACCGTTGCGACGGGGACCCCGAGGCGATCTCGGTGAAGTCCTCGGACAACACCGTCCGGTACAACACCGTCCGCGACAGCCGAGGCGGGATCGTGCTGCGGCACGGCAACCGCACCCGGGTGGAGGGCAACTACCTGATCGACGGCAAGGACGGCATACGCCTCTACGGAAACGACCACCTGATCGTCAACAACCACGTCAGCGGGATGTCGGACAACGCTCTGGTGATCGGCAGCGGATCCACCCGTGACCACAACTCGGGCGAGACGGAGGACGAAAGGAGGGGGAACGATGCCTGCGACCGCGTGGTGATCGTGCACAACTCCCTGCTGAACAACGCCAAGACGCTCGTGGGCGAGAACCGGACGTACGCACCGCAGGACGTGGTCGTCGCCGACAACCTGCTGGTCGGCGACTCCGGCAGCCTCGTCGCGATGGGAGCCACCACCCGCTTCACCTGGCAGACCAACATGCTCTGGGGCGGCGCCGCCAACGGCAACATCCCGTCCGGCGGCTTCACCCGGGCCGATCCCCGGCTCGTCCGGGGCCAGGACGGCGTCCTGCGACTGTCGTCGGGCAGCCCGGCGATCGGCGCGGCCACGTGGGGGAGCCCGGGTGTGGCCGACGACATCGACGGGGACCAGCGGGGCAGCGTGCGCGACATCGGCGCCGACGAGTACGCGACGGCTCCCGCTCTCCGGCACCCCCTCACGGCTGCGGACGTGGGCCCGAACGCGGCATGACCGGCGCCCGGTGACGGGGCGGCCCGATCCGTCCGCCCCGTCACCGGGTGGCCCACGCGAGTCGCACGACAACGGCAGGAAGGCAGTGGAGTGGACGAGGACGTCACCGAGAACGTCACGCAGGTTGTCACCGAAGACCTCACCGAAGACGTCACCGAGGATGTCACCGGGGAGAAGAGGCGCAGCGTGGCGGACGATGCCCCGAGCCGTCCGCCGTCCGGTACCGGCAGCGGCGCGACCAGGCTCGGCCTGTGCTCGGTCACCTTCCGTCGGCTGCCCGCCGCCGAGGTCGCGCGGTGCGCCGAGGCCGCGGGCCTGGAGGTGGTCGAGTGGGGAGCGGACGTGCACGCGCCACCGGGGGAACCCGACACCGTCCGCGCGGTCCGTGAGGTGTCCGACCGGTCCGGGCTCGCCTGCTGCTCGTACGGTTCGTACTTCCGCGCCACCCCGGGCGAACTGACCGAATTCCCCGCTGTCGCCCGGGCCGCGGTCATCCTCGGAGCGCCGAGGATACGGGTCTGGGCGGGCACGACCGGATCGGAGGCCACCGCGCCGGACGAGCGGCACACGACCGTGGCCTGTCTGCGGGAGGCGGCCCGGATCGCCGCTGACCACGGACTGGAGCTCGCACCGGAGTTCCACCGGGGGACGCTCACCGACACCGTCGCCTCGACTGTCCGGCTGCTGGACGAGGTGGACTCGGACACCGTCCGCACCTACTGGCAGCCGCCGCTCGACGTCCCCGACGAGGAAGCACTGTCCGGACTCGCCGAGCTCGGCGACCGGGTCACCGCCGTGCACGCCTTCTCGTGGTGGCCGGGCAACAGCAGGCTGCGGCTGGCCGAACGCGAGGGCCTGTGGACCGCTGCCCTCCGCCTGCTGAACGGCCGGGGCGTCGAGGCGCTGCTGGAGTTCGTACCCGGCGACGATCCCGCCGTGCTGGGGCGCGAGGCCGCGACGCTGCGGCGACTCGCAGGACGACGACCGACGCGCCAGCCGTAGCCGACCGGCACGCGACAGAGCGACGATCGCCTCGTCTCTCACACGCGCCCCTCACCCGACACCAGGACGGCAGACATGCACATCAACGCGGACGACACGCTCCTGTTCATCGGCGACTCCATCACCGACGCGGGCCGCGACCGGACAGTCGCCACCTCGCTCGGCGACGGATACGTCCACGAGATCGCGCGGACCCTGCGCGACCGGGCGACCGCCGGTCCCGGTCCCGTTTCCGCCCCGGGCCGCGCCCCCCGGATCATCAACAAGGGACTCAACGGCAATCGTGTGTACGACCTCGAATCCCGCTGGACCACCGACGTCACCGCTCTCCGGCCCACCGTGGTCACGGTCAAGATCGGAATCAACGACACCTGGCGGCGATACGACAGTCAACTCCCCAGCCCCGTCGACGAGTTCGAAGCGTGCCTCGACCGCCTGCTGAAGGGCACCACGGAGACCCTCGGCGCACGGCTCGTCGTCATCACCCCCTTCCTGCTGCCCGTCACCCCGGAGCAGGAGGACTGGTTCGACGACCTGCTGCCCCGTACCGACGCCGTCCTGCGAGCGGCTCGGGACAACGGGGCCCAGGTGGTCCGCGCGGACCTCGCCCTGCGCCGCGCGGCACAGGAACGGGAGGCGGCGGAACTGGCCCCGGACGGCGTCCACCCGAGCCCTCTCGGCCACCGGCTGATCGCCGACGCCTGGCTCACCGAGGTCGATGCCCGCACCCCGGCCCCGCGCCGGTAGCGCCCGTCACGCCGCCCGCCCGGTCCCGCGCACCCTAATTCGGTTGCGCCTCCGGCCCGCCTGCTGCATCGTGCGGCAAGCAATCCGTACCACCCGCCTCCGTACCCCCCGCAAGGAGACATCACATGCGCCGACTCTCCGCGTTCCCTCCGAAGGTCATTCCCACCACTTCAGAGAACCGGATTGTCTGTGTACACGAAGCAGCACGCATCGACGGGCGCCCGCACCCACACGCGCCCCGTCTCCTCCCCGACCGCCTCTGACGTCCTCAACCTGGGCATCCTGGCCCATGTGGACGCGGGCAAGACGAGCCTGACCGAACGGCTCCTGCACTTCGCCGGTGTCGTCGACGAGCTCGGCAGCGTGGACGCGGGAAGCACCCACACCGACAGCCTCGCGCTGGAGCGCCGACGCGGGATCACCATCAAGTCCGCCGTCGTGTCGTTCGCGCTCGACGGCCGTACGGTCAACCTCATCGACACCCCCGGACACCCCGACTTCATCGCCGAGGTGGAACGGGTACTCGGCGTACTCGACGGTGCCGTCCTGGTGGTGTCGGCGGTCGAGGGCGTCCAGGCGCAGACCCGGGTCCTGATGCGCACCCTGCGACGGCTGCGCATCCCGACCCTGATCTTCGTCAACAAGATCGACCGCAGGGGCGCCGAGGAGACCGGCCTGCTCCGCTCCCTCGGCGAGCGGCTCACCCCCGCCCTCGCCCCCCTGGGAGCGGTGCGTGACGCGGGCCTGCCCACCGCCTCCTTCCATCCGTACGCGGACGGGGACGGGGACACGGACGGGGACACGGACGCGGACACGGCCTTCGCCGACCGCCTCGGCCAGTGCCTCGCCGAACAGGACGACACCGTGCTGGCGGCGTACCTGGACGCCCTGCCGCACCCCCTGCCGTCCACCCGGCTGCGCCAGGAACTCGTACGGCAGACCCGACAGGCCCGGATCCACCCGGTGTTCTTCGGCTCGGCCGCCACGGGCGCCGGCATCGACGCCCTCGCCCAGGGCATCAGGGAACTGCTGCCGCGCGCCGGGGGAGACCCCGAAGGGCCGGTGTCGGGCACGGTCTTCAAGGTCGAGCGGGGCGAGTCCGGGCAACGGACCGCGTACGTCAGGCTGTTCGACGGAACGGTGCGGGTACGCGACCACGTGACCCTCCGGCAGGGCCGGGGCGAGACCCGCGAGGGCAGGGTGACCGGGGTGCGGGTGTTCACCGAGGGCACCTGTGCCCGCTCCGACACGGTCCCGGCCGGTCGGATCGGCCAGTTGCTCGGCCTCGTCGACGTACGCGTGGGCGACACGGTGGGCGAGAGCGGCCCGCGTACGACGGCGGGCCAAAACTTCGCCCCGCCCACCCTGGAGACCGTCGTCGCGCCGGTCCGTCCCGGTGACCGCCGTGCGCTGCACACCGCACTCGTACAACTCGCCGAGCAGGACCCGCTGATCGGGCTGCGGCACGACGAGATCCGGCGCGAGGTCTCCGTCTCGCTGTACGGGGAGGTGCAGAAGGAGGTCATCGCGACGACGCTCGCCGAGGAGTACGCGATCCCCGTCTCGTTCTCCGCGACGACCACCCTCCACGAAGAGCGCGTCAGCGGCTGCGGACAGGCACACGAAATGAGAGGGGAGGGCGGGAACCCCTTCGTCGCGACCGTCGGACTGCGCGTGGAGCCTGGGCCGGAGGGCAGCGGCGTGGACTACCGGCTCGGTGTCGAACTCGGGTCGATGCCCCACGCGTTCCTGCGCGCCGTGGAGGACACCGTCCGCCGGACCCTCCAACAGGGCCTGTACGGCTGGCAGGTGAGCGACTGCGCCGTCACGCTCACGCACTCCGGTTTCTGCTCCGTCACGAGCACCGCCGCGGACTTCCGCCGCCTCACCCCACTGGTCCTCATGACGGCCCTGCGCAGCGCCACGACGACGGTGCACGAGCCGGTGCACGAGTTCCGCCTCGAAGTCCCCGCAGGAGCGCTCGGCCAGATCCTGCCGCTGCTGGCCCGGCTGCGTGCGGTACCGGCGCCACCGAGGATCGAGCGGTACGGGTGCCTGCTGACCGGGGAGATCCCGGCGGCCTCCGTCGACGTGCTGGAACGCGGGCTTCCCGGCCTCACCGGCGGAGAGGGGCTGTGGGAGTCCTCCTTCGCCCGTCACCGGCCGGTGCCGGGCGCGCGACGGCCCCCGGCCCGGCCGCGCACCGACCACAACCCGCTGCACCGCGAGGAGTACCTGCTGCACGTCCTGCGCCGGGTGTGAACCCCGCCCGCCCGAGCCCGCTCCCGGACGGCACGCGACGCCCGGGAGCCGTTCGTGGGCGTCGTGTGCCGTTCCGGTGCGACGGTCGTGGGCGTCGCGTGTCGTTCCGGTGCGACGGTCGTGGGCGTCGCGTGTCGTTCCGGTTCGACGGTCGTGGGCGCTGTGTGCCGTCCCCGCGCGACGGCGCGAAACGCCGAACAGGTCATCTGTCCCGGACTCTTGACTGACTGTCAGGACCACGCCATTCTCGTCGGGACCTACGCGCGGGTAAGTTGTGCGCGTGCCCATCCCGGACCGAAGGCAGCCCGGATGACCCTCCTTCGCAGACGCGGCCTCTTCGCCGCTGTACTCACCCTCCTGCTGGCCCTCGGCATGGCCTCCCCACCGGCCGCCGGTGCCGACACGCCGTGGTGGGAGCCCACCGCCCGGCCCGCCGCCGACTCGCAGCTCAACGTCACCGGCGAACCCTTCAAGGGCACCGACGCCCAGGGCAAGGTCCGGGGCTTCGTCGACGCGCACAACCACGTGATGTCCAACGAGGGCTTCGGCGGCCGCATCATCTGCGGCAAGCCGTTCTCCGAGGCGGGCGTCACCGACGCCCTCAAGGACTGCCCCGAGCACTACCCCGACGGCGCGCTCGCCCTCTTCGAGAACGTCACCGGCGGCGCGGACGGCCACCACGACCCGGTCGGCTGGCCCACGTTCAAGGACTGGCCCGCCCACGACTCCCTCAGCCACCAGCAGAACTACTACGCCTGGCTGGAGCGCGCCTGGCGCGGCGGCCAGCGGGTGCTGGTCAACGACCTGGTCTCCAACGGCCTGCTGTGCTCGATCTACGCCCGCGACCGGGGCTGCGACGAGATGGACTCCATCCGTCTCCAGGCCCGCAAGACCTACGAGATGCAGGCGTACGTCGACAAGCTGTACGGCGGTCCAGGCAAGGGCTTCTTCCGCATCGTCACCGACTCCGCCCAGGCCCGCCAGGTGGCCGCGCAGGGCAAGCTCGCGGTGGTGCTCGGCGTGGAGACCTCGGAGCCCTTCGGCTGCAAGCAGATCCTCGACGTCGCCCAGTGCGGCAAGGACGACATCGACCGCGGCCTGGACGAGCTGAAGAAGCTGGGCGTCAGCAGCATGTTCCTGTGCCACAAGTTCGACAACGCGCTCTGCGGGGTGCGGATGGACAACGGCACCATCGGAACAGCCGTCAACATCGGCCAGTTCCTGTCCACCGGCACCTTCTGGCGCACCGAGCAGTGCGCGGGACCGCAGCAGGACAACCCCTCCGGCAACGTCCCGGCCCCCGCCGAGGTGACCAAACTGCTGCCCGCGGGCGTCAAGGTGCCCGCCGACAACGGCGGCAAGTGCAACGTCCGAGGACTCACCGGCCTCGGCGAGTACGCCGTCAAGGGCCTGATGAAACGCAACATGATGCTCGAACTCGACCACATGAGCGTCAAGGCGGCTTCGCGCACCCTGGACCTGCTGGAGTCCGCCGCCTACCCGGGCGTGCTCTCCAGCCACAGCTGGATGGACGACAGCTGGCTGGAACGCCTCTACCGCCTCGGCGGCTTCAAGGCGTCGTACATGTCCGGCGCCGACGGCTTCGCCAAGGAGTCCGCGGGCACCAGGCCGCTGCGCCAGAAGTACGGCGTCGGACTCGGCTACGGCACCGACATGAACGGCGTCGGCGGCTGGCCTGGACCGGTCGGCCCGGACGCTCCCAACGCGGTCACCTACCCCTACCGCAGCGCCGACGGCGGCTCCGTCCTCGACCGCCAGCGCACCGGCGAACGCGTCTGGGACATCAACACCGACGGTGCCGCCCACGCCGGTACGGTGCCCGACTGGATCGAGCAGATCCGGCTCAGCGGCGGCCAGGACACCGTGCAGGACCTGATGAACGGCGCGGAGTCCTACCTCACCACCTGGGGGGCGACCGAACGCCACCAGGCCGGGGCGAACCTCGCCTCCGGTGCCCCGGCGAGCGCCAGTTCGACGGAGTGGAACCCGTTCACCAGCTACGCCGCCGGGCGGGCCGTGGACGGCGACAACGGCACCAGGTGGGCCAGCGACTGGTCCGACGACCAGTGGCTGAACATCGACCTGGGCGCCGCCCGCACGGTCGGCCGGGTCTCCCTCGACTGGGAGTCCGCCTCCGCGCGGGGCTACCGGATCGAGGTCTCGGACGACGGGACCGCCTGGCGGACCGTGTGGTCCACGGACAACGCGGACGGCGCCCTGGACACCGCCGTGTTCACCCCCGTACAGGCACGGTACGTCCGGGTGCACGGCACGGCACGGGCCACCAAGTACGGCTACTCGCTGCGGGAGGCCGCGGTCTACGCCCGCTAGCCGACCCCCGTGAGGACCCGGCGGATCACTCCCGTACCAGCAGCAGGATCTGGTCCGCGACGGTGTCCAGCACGTCGGCGGCCCTCGCCTCGTCGCCCAGGACGAGGAAGGTGAGGGTGAGCCCGTCCGTCAGCGCGGCCAGATACCGGGCGGCTGTCGGCTCGGGCACCGTCAGCTCCACGCCCAGAAGGGCGGGGAGCTGACGGAGCACCGTGGTGTGGGCGCTGAGGTAGCGCTCGTACTGCCGCCGGGCCAGATGCTCGTAGCCGGGCTCCCGCAGGGCGTACTGGGTGAGTTCGTACGTCAGCATGTGCTCGCCGGGATGGGCCAGCACGTGGTCCCAGTACGCCTGCAAGCCGGCCCGGATCGTCTCGCGCAGCGTGGACTTGCGGGTCAGCCGGGCCAGGACGTCCGACTCGGAGTGCTCGGAGATGGTGTCCATCACCGCCTCCAGCAACTCCTGCTTGGAGCCGAAGCAGTAGTGGAAGACGCTCAGCGAGACCCCGGCCTCCGCCACGACGGACCGCGTCGTGGTCTTCGCGACGCCGTCCCGGGCCATCACCCGGATCGCCGCCTCGACCAGTTGTCTCCGCCGCTGTGCCGCCGGCAGCCGTCCCATGGCGTTCCCCTCCCCCTGACCGGCGCCAGCATACTGATGCACGCTGATCGGGGCCGCGCGGTGCCGTCAGGCCAAGGCGAGGTGGGCAGGAAGGCGTCGGTCAGCTGCGGAAGGGGCCCGTCACCTCGTAGGTGATGCCGCCGGAGGAACTGCCGCTCGTGCCGCGCTGGCTGGAGAAGTAGAGGCGGGTGCCGTCCGGGGAGAAGGCAGGGCCCGTGATCTCCGAACCGGACTGGCCGGTGAGGCGCAGGAACGGGGTCACCACGTTCTCCCGGGTGATCACGCAGATGTCCATGGAGCCGCCGTCCTCCGCGACGAACAGGTCGCCGGAAGCGCTGCCGGTGACGTTGTCGACGCCGGTCAGCGGGGCGCTCCCGCCGGTCACCAGCGAGTCGTCGTAGACCAGGTCGAGGGTGGAAGCGGCGGCGTCGTACCGCCAGACCCGGTTGTCGCCCTTGGTCGTGAAGTAGCAGACGCCGTCCGCGTAGTAGCAGCCCTCACCGCCGTTGAAGCGCTTCGCGCCGGACACCTGGGAGCGGGTGGACTGGGACGCGCCGGACGGGTCGGGGACCTTGGCCCAGGTGACCGGGCCGCTGGTGCCGGAGCCCATCTTCAGTACTTCCAGCTGGCCCGAGGCCAGATTGCCCCAGGTGGTGGGGGTGAAGCGGTAGAAGCACCCGTCGGTGACGTCCTCGGTGAGGTAGACGACCTTGCGATCCGGGTCGGCGGCGGCCGCCTCGTGCTTGAACCGGCCCATGGCGTCTCTCCGCACGGCCGCCTTCACACCCCACGGGTCCGTTTCGAAGACGTACCCCCGGTCGACCTCCTCACAGGACAGCCACGTGTTCCACGGGGTCTTGCCGCCCGCGCAGTTCTGCCGGGTGGAGGAGAGGATGCGGTGGGCCCCGGTGATCGCACCGGTCGACGAGAAGCGGATCGCGCCCGCACCCCCGGACGGGTTGACCTCCGAGTTGGAGACGTAGATCCACCCCGTTCCGTCCGCGTAGCAGGCGCCGCCGTCGGGGGCCGGGTGCCAGGTGTACGACGTTCCCGCCACCTTCTGGCCGGAGCGGGCCACCACGCGGCTCTGGAACCCGGACGGCAGTTGCACGCCGTTCGCGTCGGCCGCGCCCAAGGACCCGTACGGTCCTGCGCCCGGCTGTGCGGGATCGGCGTGGGCGGCGCCCAGCCACAGGGAGCCGCTGAAGGCGGTCGCGGACGAGCCGATGACGGCGGCGCGCAGGAAGGTACGGCGTTCCATGAGCGATCACTCCAGGTTCCGGGGCCGGTTGGCAGGCAGAACGTAGGGTTCCGGGATGGACGGCGCGGCAACGCCCGCTGAACGGGCGGGGAAGAGCGCGCACGCGTGTCCCGGGCGACGCGTGCGCCGTGGCTGCGCGGACGCGAATGCGCCTAGCACACGCGTGTTCTGACGGTACGTCACCCAGGCGTTCCGTCCCCCCTCATCGCCGCTCCTCCACCCCCTTCAGGAACGCCGCCGCCACCGGCCCCGCGTCCTTGCCGCCCGAGCCGCCGTCCTCGATCAGCACCGCGAAGGCCAGGTCGCCCCGGTAGCCGATGAACCACGCGTGCGTACGCGGCGGAGTCGCGTCGCCGTACTCGGCCGTGCCCGTCTTCGCGCCGGGTTCCCCGCTCATGCCGCGCAGCGCCTTGCCGGAGCCCTCGGTCACCACCGCCCGCATCAGCGTGCGGAGTTGGGAGGCGACCGGGGGCTCCAGCCGCACCGGGGCCTTCGCCCGCTGCTTCACGGCGGCGGGCACGAGCACCGGCTGCCGGAACGTGCCGTCCTTGACGGTCGCCGCCACCGAGGCCATGACGAGGGGGCTGGCCTGCACCCGGCCCTGCCCGATCATCGCCGCGGCCTGGTCGTTGGCGCTGGTGGCCACCGGCACCGAGCCGTCGAACGTCACCGCGCCGACGTCCCAGCTCTGCCCGATGCCGAACGCCTTCGCGGTGTCCGTGAGCGAACTCGGAGTCAGCCGGTCGCGTTGCGCGATGATGCCCGTGTTGCAGGAGTGGGCGAAGTCGTCGGCGAACGTGGCCCCCTCGGGAAGCTCGAACAGATCCTGGTTCTCGAACCTCTGCCCGTTGACGGTCACGTACTTCGGGCACGGCGTGGGTGTGCTCGTGCTCATCCCGCCGCCGATCAGCGCCGCGGCCGTGACCACCTTGAAGTCCGAGCCGGGCGGGTACTGGCCGCGCAGCGCCCGGTTCTCGCCGGTGGGCGGATTGTCGGCGGCGGCCACGATCTCGCCCGTGCTGGGCCGGACCGCCACGATCGCCGCGTTCTTCGACAGCCCGCGCAGCGCGGCCTCGGCGGCCTTCTGGGTCGACTTGTCGAGAGTGGTGCGTACGGGACTGCCACCGTCGCCCTTCGAGGTGTGCAGGGTGGCCAGGGTGCGGCCGGTGCTGGTGCCCACGATGGCCACGCCCGACGCCGCCCGCCCGGCCAACTGCTTCTCGTAGCGGTAGTGCAGGCCGCTGGTGCCCGGCGCGCCGACCAGGGCCGGGGCGAGCCCGTCCAGCGGGGTGCCGTCGGCGGACAAGATCTCCGCGCGCCGGGACTCGGTCGTCGCCGCGAGCTTGCTGCCGTCGGTGAGCCGTGGGTGCACGACCGCCGGGCTCCAGGCCACCCGCCAGTCGTCGCCCGTACGCACGAGGGGCGCGACGGAGTCGTACGTGAAGCGGTCGCCGCCCTTCAGGTGCAGGGTGACGCGGAACGGGTAGAGGTCGCCGTCCCGTCCGCTGCTTCGCCCGCCGTCCCGTTCGCCTCGCCGTAGCTCGAAGCGCGCACCGGGCAGGTCCTTGGCGTGGGCGGTCAGCCGGGCGGTGGCCCGGGCCGGGTCACTGGTGGCGCGCCCGGCCGCCGGTGCGTCGCCGGACGCCCACGCGTCGAGGAAGGCGTCGACGGCCACGGCCCGCGCGTCTTTCTCCTCGCCCTGGAGCAGCAGCCGCCAGGCGGCGGTGCCCGCACCGGCGACCAGCACCAGGACGAGGACGAGGAGCAGGAAGGGGCGCCGCCTCGCGGCGCGTCTCGTGTCGGACATGGGGCGATCGAAACAGTCGCAGCGCGTCGGCGTCCAACAGTCCTATGCCGATGATCTCCATACCGAAATGACTATGATGCCTGTTCATGGACCTCATCAAGCACGTGCGGTACTTCGTGGTGGTCGCTGAGGAACAGCACTTCGGGCGGGCCGCGGCACGCCTCGGGATGGCGCAGCCGTCGCTGTCGCAGCGCATCCAGCGACTGGAGAAGGAGTTCGGGGTCAGACTCTTCGACCGCACCAGCCGGGGAGCGGAACTGACCGAGGGCGGTCGGCTGGTGCTCGCCGAGGCCCGGCCGCTGCTGGAGCGGGCCGACGCCCTGGAGGGGACGGCGGCCAGGGTGCGCAGCGGAGCGGCAGGGCTGCTGCGGGCCGCGGTGCCGCCCGAGTTGGACAGTGCGGTGGTCGCCGCGCTGGTGGGCGGGTTCCGCGAGGGCTCGCCGGGAGTCCGCCTCGAACTGCGGGAACGGGGCGCCCAGGCGCAGTTGGCGGAACTGGCGGCCGGGAGCCTGGACGCCGGAGTGCTGCGGCACCCGGTGGACGTGGCGGGCCTCGCGCTGGGCGAGGTGATGTGCCGCCCTCTCGGGGTGGTCGTCCCGGACGACGGCACCGGCACCGGCACCGACACTGGCACCAGCACCAGCACCAGCACCAGCACCAGCACCAGCACCGGTCCGGCAGGACAGCTGGCGCTCGCCGAACTCACCGGCCGTGACCTGGTGCTCTTCCCCCGGCAGTCCGGGCCCGCACTGCACGACGAGATCCTCGCCACCTGCCGCAGGCACGGTTTCGAACCCGGTACGGTGATCGCCGGCCGCGATCCCGCGTTCGTCACCGGCATGGTGCTGTCCGGTACCGCCGTCGCCTTCGCCCCGCGCGAGCGCGAGGTGCCCGCCGGAGCGGTGTGGCGCGCGCTTGCCGGGGCACCGCTCCTGGAGCGGTTGTCGGCGGCCTGGCTGCGCAGCCGCCAGGGCGACCCGGCGGTGGAACTGTTCGCTGCGGTGGTGGAAGAGGCGTTGGCCGAGTACGGAGGAATGATCCCGGTGGCACAGACCGTCGCGGCAGGGCGCCCCTGGGCGCCGGTCCCGCGCCTGGGATTCACGGTATGAGCGGTATGAGCGGCACGAGCGGCATGGGCGGTAGGAGCGCTGTGAGCGGTAGGAGCGCCATGAGCGGGGCGGCGACCGGCGCGGTGCGCGCCCGGCTGCGCGCGGTGTTCGCGGACGCGGGCGTCACGGGCCAGCTGCACGCGCTCGACCTGGACAGCGGCGCGGAGGTGGGGATCGGCGCCGACGCCCTGGTCAGCACCGCCAGTACGCACAAGCTCTGCCTGGCCGTGGCGGTACGGCGGCTCGCCGACGCCGGGCACCTCGACCCGAAGGAACAGGTCGAGGTCCCGGTCCACGGCCGTACTGCCGGAGGCACGGGCGTGGCCATGCTCCGCGACCCGGTCCGCATGTCGCTGCGGGACCTGCTCGCCCTCGCCCTCACGGTCAGCGACAACGCGGCGGCGGACGTGCTCTACGACCGGGTCGGCCTGGACGGCGTGAACCGGGCCATGGCCGCACTCGGGCTGACCCGCACCGTGGCCGTCCACACCGGGCGCGACCTGCTCACCGCGATCGACGAGGACTGTGGCGGAGACCAGGCGCGCCTGCTGGTGGACCCCGGCCTGACCGCCCGCCTGCGCGTCTTGGACCCCGAGCGCACGAACCGCAGCACCCCGCGCGAGCTGACCCGGCTGCTCGCCGCCGTCTGGCACGACGAGGCGTGCGCGCCCGAGGGCGCGGCCGAACTGCGGTCCGTGCTCGCCCATCAGGTCTGGCCGCACCGGCTGGCGTCCGGCTTCCCCTTCGACGACGTACGAGTGGCGGGCAAGACGGGCACGCTGCCGACGCTCCGCCACGAGGTGGGCGTCGTCGAGTACCCGGACGGCGGACGCTACGCCGTCGCGGTCTTCACCCGCGCCGCCCGCACGGCCGCGAACCAGCCCGCGGCCGACGCGGCCATCGGTACGGCGGCCCGCCTCGCGGTGGAATCCCTGCGCGTGCCGCCGCGACGAGGGGCATGAGCAGGTCCGGCGGACGTTCGGTACCCGGTGGGCGTCCGGCGTCCGACGTCCGGCGGACACGGGTGTACGCGCGTGGCGTTCGCGGCGTCGGGGAGTGCACCCCGTGACGACTCGCCCCGGCCTCACGACACTTGGGGAAGGTGGAGTCGCACGGCGATGAAGTGGGCGCGATGGCTGGAGGACGGGGACGGGGACGGGACGAGGGCGCGCGGCCGGAGCGGGTGCGGGGCGTGCCTTCTGGGGGATCGGCAACGGGCCGGTTCAGTGGGTGAGGAACCGCATCAGGGGGCTGCCGCCCGGAGTCACGCGGCGGTTCGGAGGCACTCCGCCGCCGACCAGGGGCGAGACCAACGGCAACCGGCCGACCGGGGAGGGCGGAGCGTCAGGCAACCCCTTCCTGGGTCGGGGGAGCTGGCGGATCAACCGGCATCCCTCCCCGGGGAGCGGCAGCCACCCGACAGGACACCGTGCGCCCAGCCCGCCCCCAGCCTCCGGCGGCACCGGAGGCACCAACACCCCGCCCTCCGAAGGCACTTCCCCCTCTTTCCTCCAGCCGGACGCTTCGGTGTCGTCCGACGCCTCCGCCGCGCCGGACGCGAGCCTCACACCGGACGCCGCCGCAGCGCGGCCTCGTTGTAACGCAGGCCCAGCGAGGCCGTCCTGGTGAAGTACGTGCCCAAGGTGCGTACGCAACTGTGCGATTCGACGATCTGGTAGTACCAGACGAACTGGATCCTGCGGCGCACGAAATGCCGCCCCCTGGCCGTACTGTGCTGCCTCGCACACTTTCCGTAGCAGCATTGTGGAGTCCGCTGCGGCGGACCGGCAGTCGAAGCGCTGAAGTCCGCGGGGGCGGCGCTGCTTCTACGGCGTTTGGACGGGCCCGTACGGTGCTCCGTGCTGACCCGTACTGCGACAGCCGCCCCGGTGTACGGGACGGCCGGGCGCGTCGGCCGGGCGCGTCGGCTGTCCGCAAGGCGTACGCGCCCGGCCGTGGCGTCGCCCCTCAGCCGGCGAGTTCCCCCAGCAGTGCCCAGGTGCGGCGGCGGTCGGCCTCTCCGGCGATCTCCGTGCCCGCGAACACCACCTCCGTCGCCCCGGCGTCCCGGTAGCGCCGCACCTCGGCGGCGACCTCCTCCTCGTCGCCGATCACCGCGACGTCGACGGCCCGCTGTCCCCCGGAGAGCTCGATGGCCCGTGCGTAGGACGGGAACTGCTCGTAGAACGAGAGCTGCTCGGCGGCCTTCTCCCGTACGGCGTCCGCGTCGTCGGTGACCACGCCGTACACCAGGGCGACGATCCGGGGCGCGGGCCGCCCCGCTGCCTCGGCCGCCGAGGTGACGGCCGGAACGATGTGCTCGCTCAGCGCGCGCGGCCCTGCCAGATACGGCAGGATCCCGTCCGCCAGCTCACCGCTGACCCGCAGCGCCTGGGGGCCCATCGCGGCCACGAGCAACGGCACGCCGCCCTCGGCCCCCGGCACGCGCGCGGAGATCGGTGTCGTGGCGGTGAGCAGCTCGCCGTGGAAGTCGGCGTTGCCCGTGTCGGTCAACTGCCGCAGTGCGGTGAGGAATTCACGAAGGCGCGCGATCGGCCGTTCGTACGGGATGCCGAAGCCCTTCTCGGTCAGCAGCTTGGTGCCGAGCGCCAGCCCGAGGTGGTACCGGCCGTGCGTGGCCGCCTGGGCGGTCTGGGCCTGGCTGGAGACCAGGAGCGGGTGGCGGCCGAAGACGGGAATCGCCGAGGTGCCCACGTGCAGCCCTGTCACCTCCCGCCCCACGATCGCCGCGAGTTGGGGTGAGTCCGGACCGAAGGTCTGTCCGAACCAGGCCGACTTCAGTCCGGCGGCCTCGGCCTCGCGCGCGAGCTGCACGGTGGCATCGATCTGGTTTTCGGCGTCGGTCGCGCTGAGCGCTACTCCGGTAGTCATGTCAGCAGAAACGAAAGGGAGTTGGCCGCGCATTCCGCTCTCGTGTTACGTCTCTTTGTCTTTCGTGTGTACGCGGCCCGGCACACGCCGCCGCTCAGGGAAGCGGTACGGTCCCGTCCGAAGGCTCGGGTGCGGGGCTGTCGAGCTGGTCGCGGAGGTAGTTCCAGATGACGGCCAGCAGCGCGGCGACGGGCACCGCCAGCAGGCTGCCCACCACACCGGCCAGGTTGCCGCCCAGCACCACCACCATGAGGACCACGCCCGCGTGCAGTCCGAGTCCTCGGCTCTGGATCATCGGCTGGAAGACGTTGCCCTCCAGCTGCTGGACCACCACGATGATCGCCAGAACGATCAGGGCGTCCGCGAAGCCGTTCGACACCCAGGCGATGAGCACGCAGACGAAGCCCGCGAACAGGGCTCCGACGATCGGTACGAACGCGGAGACGAACGTCAGCACGACCAGCGGCAGCACCAGCGGCACGCCCAGGATCCACAGGCCGATGCCGATGAACACGGCGTCCAGGAGCCCCACCAGGGCCTGCGACCGTACGAAGGTGCCCAGGGTGCGCCAGCACCGCTTGGCCACGACCGGGAGGTCGGTGGCGGCCCGGCCCGGAAGCTGGCGGGCCAGCCACGGCAGGAAGCGCGAGCCGTCCTTGAGGAAGAAGAACATCAGGAACACCGCGAGGACCGCGGTGACCAGACCGTTGACCACGGTGCTGACACCGGTTCCGAAGGCGGTGAGCACACTGCCCGCACTGTCCTGGATGCGCTTGACCGCTTCGTCGAGCGCGCTGGTGATCTGGTCGTCACCGATGTTCAGCGGCGGCCCCGAGGCCCATTCCCGCACCTGCTGGATGCCTGCGACCACGCTGTCGCTGAGCTGCCCCGCCTGGGACGCCACCGGCATCGCGATCACCGTCACGACGCCCGCGACGACCAGCAGGAAGACCAGCGTGACCAGTCCCGCGGCCGGGGCCGGACGCCAGCCGTGCCGACGCAGGAAGCGCGCGGGCGGCCAGGTGAGGGTGGTGAGGAGGAGGGCCACGACGATCGGCCAGAACACCGACCACATCTGCCCCACCAGCCACAGCACTGCTGCGACTGTTACCAGGACCAGCAGCAGATCCAGAGATATACGGGCCACCCGTCGGAGAGCGGCGGCGGATTTCACAGAACTCAACATGCCGGACATTCTGTCAGCCATAAATGGCCATTGCTGACGCGAAGTTGACTGCCCGGCCGCACGGCTGACTGCCCGGCCTCACGCCTCGGCGAGCAGCGGGTCGAACGGGGTGGTGCGCTGACGGCCCGACATGAACGCGAGGAACTCCTTCACGAAGGCGCTGCGGGTGTACGTCGCACCGTCGGCCCCCGTGGCCTCGCGGTGGAACGCGGTGCGGAACAGGGCCCGGTACTCGTCGGCGTCGATGTGCTGGCTGCCGTCCTTGTCGGTCACGTCGAAGAGGACCTCGGCCACCCTGATGAGCGCGGGCCCGGCGAGGGAGGGCGCGGCGGCGGCGTACTCCTGGGCGCTGACGCTGCCGTCGCCGTCGGTGTCGAGGGCCGCCTGGAGCTCCCGCCACCAGTCCGCGAACGCCTGGTAGAGCCGGGTCTCCTCGGGTTCGTCCAGGTCCAGACGGCTCGCGAGCTCGCGGGCCATGGCGGCGAGATCCGGCCAGTCCAGGGAGCCGTTGCCGGTCTGGTCCAGCACCTGCCGGAAGAAGTCCTCCGCGTCGTGCCGGTGCGCGGTCGCGGTCGGCGGCGTCGCGTACCCGGTGGGCGTCGCGTACCCGGTGGGTTCCGGCCGGTCGGGAAGCGGGGAGAGGAGCCTGAGCAGGGCACCGGCCCGCTTCACCCGGGAGTGCAGGGCCGCGACGGTGCGGGCGCGCGGGTCGTCGCTGTCGGGTGTCAGGGAGAGCAGGCTGATGACGTTCTCCGGCGCGATCCAGCGCGCGGGCAGGAAGCGGGTCAGCCCGACGGCCAGGTAGGCGCCCTGCATCAGGGTGTGCGCGCCGGGCATCTCGGGCAGCCCCGCGCGACGGCGGAAGGGCTCGGGGAGCGAAGCCACGGCGATCGCCCCGACGACGGGGGCGACCAGGGCCCGGCCCGTCGCCCACAGGGTGGGCAGGCCGCTCAGCAGCGGGGGAGCGGGGAGGTGGTCGAAGAGCTTGTACAGGATGACGCGCATCGCCTCCGTGTTCTCCAGCTCCTCGGCCACCACCTTGTCGTAGTACGGCCAGAACGCGGTGAGGGTCTCGGGCAGGTGGCCGGGCTCGTCGCCCATTTCGCCGAGCATGTCCTGGAACTCGGCGTACAGCTCCTCCATGAACTCCTGCTCCAGGGGCTGCCCGCTCAGCCGGAACATCGTGACGGAGCTTTCGAAGAGGGTGGCCACCACCCAGGCGCGCGCACCGGGGTCCATGGCGTCGTACGGCCGGTTCCTGGCGTCGGTCCCCTTCAGCCGGGCGTGCATGCGGTTCAGCCGCGCCGCCTCGCGCTCCCGCGTCTGCTCGTCGGCCCCGACCATGCGCTGCATGCTGAGGAAGGTGTTGCGCAGGCGCCGCCACGGGTGGGCGACGAACGTGGAGTTCTCGATGAGGGCCGCGCCGATCGCCGGGTGCGCGGCTTCCAGCACCGTCGCCCGGATCATGGCCAGGGCCCACCGGGGGTCGTCGAAGAACGAGGCGAACCGCGAGTCCGGACTTGCCGGAGGGCCGCTTCGGGTACCGGAAGGGGGTGTGTCCTGGAGGGTCACGGTCGGGTCGCTCCGATCTCGTTCGGCAGCACGCCGCCGAAGCGGCGGTCGCGCAGCCGGTAGGCGTGCAGGGATGCGAGGAAGTGGGAGGCGCGGAAGTCGGGCCACAGGACGGGCGGGAAGACCCACTCGGCGTAGGCGACCTGCCAGAGCATGAAGTTGGAGATGCGCTGCTCGCCGGAGGTGCGGATCACCAGGTCCACGTCGGGCGTGTCCGGATACGGAAGGTGGTCCGCGAAAGTCTGCTCGGTGACGGCGTCGGCCGGGGTCCCACTGCGCAGGAGCGAGCGCGCGGCCTCGACGATGTCCCGGCGTCCGCCGTGGTCGAAGGCCACGGTCAGGGTCATGCCCCGGTTGTCGCCCGTCAGCGTCATCAAGTCGTCGAAGTCCTGGGCCAGTGCGACGGGAATGCGCGGATCGCTCACGCCGAGGAAGCGGCAGCGGATGCCCCGTGCGTGCAGGAAGAACGCGTGCTTGCGCACCACGCGCCGCACCAACCGCATCAGGAAGTCGACCTCGTTGCTCGGCCGTCCCCAGTTCTCGGTGGAGAACGCGTACAGGCTCAGCCACCCCACTCCGGCCGATCGCGCCGCCTCGATGACGTCGATCACGGCTGCCTCCGCGGCGCTGTGCCCGAAGGTCCGCGGCTGCGAACGCGACTGCGCCCACCTGCCGTTGCCGTCCATGACGCAGGCGACGTGCCGAGGCACCCGACGCTGCCCGCCGGTCTCCCCGTACCGAGGATCCGAGGCGGAGGAGGGGCTCCCCCGATCAGCTTCCTGCTGCATGTCCATGCCCTTCCCGCACGCGGAGCGACGCGGTGTGCTGTGCTGTGCTGTGTGAGCTGACCTGATCAACACGAACAGCGTGCCACCGAATCACCACATGGAGTAAGGGGTACCCGATGGGTTCACTCTGTGAACACCCGTTCGGGGAACGGGCATTCCGGTTGACCGGGCCGGGGTGGGGCGGACGCCTTCGGGACGTGCCGGGCCACCCGGGCCGGTGACCGTCGGGCAAGGCGTCTGCGCCAGCAGCAGTGCCAAGTCCCCGTCCGTCGTCGTCAGGCCCTTGGCGTACGCGTCCAGCGCGAGGTGTCCGCCGCCCGGGCGGAGGCGACACCGGCGAAGAGCCCGAAGGGGGGTCGGCGAGACCGCCGTCGGCGATCCGGAGGGCCTCGCGGAACAGTGGGTGACCGGCGGCCTCACGCACCCGGTCGGCGGACACGGGGGCACTCTCGACGTGTCCCGATTTCGGACGATCTGTCCGGTCAGCCGGTGAGCGGCAGCTTCGCGAGACCCCGCCAGCCGTCGGGCGTGAGGGTGACCACGTGCACGGTGGAGACCTCGGTACGGATCGGCAGGCGGCCGGTGACGCGGTGCGCGATGTCGGCGGCCGTGTCGGCGTCGGCGTCCAGTGCCACGGTGACGTGCACCGGCGGATCCTGCCCGAACCGGCCCCCGTACGGGACCTGTTCGGGGAACGCGGTGCGCACGGCGGTGGCCAGGGCGTGCAGTTCGGGCACCGGGACGCCGACGAACCCACCGGTCCGCTCGGCCTCGGCCAGCAGGACCGGAATCCGGTCTGCTCCCGCCGCGCCCCGCACCAGTGCGTTCCGCAGCCGGTCCAGCTCCGCCGCACCGATCCGCCCGGCGGCCAGCCACGGATAGAGCAGCGCCGCGTGTGCCGGGACACCCGGTCGCACCGCGCGGGCGTCCACCCCGGCGGCGAGGTCCAGCAGAGGGTCGGCTTCCGGCAGAAGTGCCAGGACGGCCGTGGTTCCCGGTGTGGGCATCGCCGTCCTCACCCGCTTTCCGCGTCGCGGCCCGCCATGACGTCGCGCCGAAGTCCGAGTACCGCCTCCGCCGTCTCCTCTGCGGTGAGTCCGGTGGAGTCGAGGACGTTGTCCTCGTGGGGGCCGAGGTCGGCGAAACCGTCGTAGATCTGGCCGAGTACCTCCCGGTCGGTGAGCGGGTGCTGGGAGCGGGACGTCCCTCGGTCGAGCGCGGTCTGCCGGTCGGGCCGCAGCACCACGTACGTCAGCCCGACCCCCGCGGCCTTCGCCGCCTCCTCGTACGCCTCCAGGAACCACGGCCCGATCACCCCGTCCACCACCGTGTGATAGCCCCCTGCGGCGTATCCGGCGGCCGCCCGGGCGGTCACCCCGGTGACGGTCTCGTTCTGCGCGTGTGCCCCCGGCAGGTACGGCGCCACCGCACCCTGCTTGATCGCCGCGTAGAAGTCGTCCGTGTGCAGATGCACACTGGGCGAGAGCATGCTCTCGGCCAGGATGCGCGCGACGGTCGTCTTCCCCGACCCCGAGGGCCCACTCACCAGAATGATCTCCATTCCCCTCACCCTAGGTGAGCCGGGCCCGGTGGTCGGAGCCACGGGGGAACCCGGGCGTCTCGGACGGGCTTCGTCACGGGCCGGGATGCGACCCGGGCACACTCAAAACGTGCCGACGCCTTCGGCCCACCGCGAGGGTGGCGACGGCGGCCACCGCGAAGGAGAGCAGGGAAGCGCTCATCCAGGGCTGGACGGTGAGACCCACGGTGTCCTGGAGCCAGGCCCAGAAGTCGGACCAGCCCGCGATCTTCGTGGGGGCGATCAGCTGGTAGGCGGCGAAGCCGAGTGCCCAGGGCACGAGCATGACCCAGCGGGTGGGGGCCTGCTCGGAGACGTCCCAGGTGCGGTGGCCGCCGAGGACGAAGAAGTCCACGACCAGGACGGCGAACATCGGGATGAAGACCGCGCCGATCAGGTAGAGGAAGCTGGCGTAGCTGTCCATGTTCACCAGGAGCGCCAGACCGGTGGCCAGGCTGCCGCTGATCAGGCACAGGACGCGGCGGTCGGCCCGGGGCAGCAGGTTCTGGGCGGAGACCGCGGTGGAGTACACGTTCGCGAAGGACTGGTCGACCTCGCGCAGCACCAGGACACCGAAGCAGACCACGCCGACGCTGGTGGCGGTGAAGGGGTCGAAGACCTTGTACGGGTCGGTGCTGTCGAACGCGATCATGGCGAGGGCGGCCACGCCGAGGACCGAGCCCGCGATGCCCGCGAGGGTCTGGCCGACGACCAGGCCGCCGAACGCCTCCTTCTCGCTGCGGGAGTGCCGCGCGTAGTCGGCGACCAACGGCAGCCAGGAGATCGATACGGCGATCACGCTGTCGGCCGCGAACCAGAAGTCCTTCCAGGAGCCGCCCTCCATCGGGATGCCGCGCCCCGCCAGGTCCCAGCCCAGGTAGAGGATGGCCAGGACGACGGCGACGGTGACGTAACGGCGGATGATGCGCAGGGCGCCCAGCGGGCGGAGCGTGAGCGCGGTCGTCACCGCGCCCGCGACGAGCACGTACAGCCAGCCGGGTCCCGGGTCGCCGAAGACCTGACGGGCCAGGATCTTCAGGCCGGTGGAGATGACGACCAGCTCGAAGACGGCCCAGCCGACCATCTGGAGCACGTTGAGGACGGTCGGCAGGTAGGACGCCTTCGCGCCGAACAGGCCGCGCAGCAGGACCATCGAGGGCGCGCCGGTGCGGGCCCCGGTGATGGCGGCGAGGCCGAGGGCGGCGGTGCCGATCAGGGTGCCGACGACGGACGCGGTGACGGCGGCGGCGAACGACAGGGTCGGACTGCCGGTGCCCAGCGGGTCCAGGACGACCAGCATGCCGCTGAAGCCGAGCAGGCTGACGCCCAGGTTGGCCCAGAAGGCGCCCTGGTCGAGGCCGGTCAGGACCTTGGGCGTGGGCTGGCCGAGGGTGAGCGGAGCCTCGTTCGCCGGGGCCGGTCTCGGGGTGGTGGGTTCGACGCCGGTCGTCACTTCGCGGGCTCCGAAACCTGGGCGGGAGCGGTGTCGAAGGGCCAGGACTCCATCCGCCAGGCGGCGTCCCAGAACATCCACTCCCAGGTGGACGCGGTCGTGAAGGCCGTGCGCATCCGGGCGCGGGTGGCCGGGTCGACCTGGTCCGCGAGCCGGTTGACGATCTGTCGGGCGTGCTCGGTGGCGGCTTCGAACTCCTCGTCGGCGTACGTGCCGATCCAGTCGCCGTACGGGTGGGCGGCGAGGTCACCGGCCTGTTCGAGGAGCGCCCGGCCCACCTCCGCGTAGATCCAGAAGCAGGGCAGGACCGCGGCGGCCAGCTCGGGGTAGCCCTGGGTGTGGGCGACGGACAGCAGGTAGGAGGTGTATCCGGTGCAGGTGGGGGAGGGTGTCCAGGCGTCGACGTCGACGACGTTGCTCTCGTGCAGGGAGCTCTCGACGACGACGGCGTCGTGGGCGGACTTCGCGAAGAACGCGATGTCCTGCGGCCGGTCCGCCTTCGCGGCGGCGCTGGCCAGCGCGCGGGCGTAGTCGCGCAGGTAGTGGGCGTCCTGGGCCAGGTAGTGGACGAACTTCTCCCGGTCCAGGGTGCCGTCGCCGAGGCCCGTGACGAACGGCAGCTTGTCGATGGCCGTACGTATCCCGGCCGTGTCGGTCCACAGCTCGTCGCAGAAGGTCGTGGTCATGCAGATCAGCTCCAGTACGGGTGGAAGTGGTGGACGGGACCGTGGTCGCTGCCGACCCGCGGGGTGTCGGCAGCGCGCAGAGCCCCCGTCAGGTGCTCCTGCGCGGCGCGGACGGCGGTCTGCCAGTCGTCGCGCTGCGAGCGGTCGCGCGGCACCGCCACCGCGTCGGTGGCGAGGAGGCGGTGGCCGCTGGTCGAGACCATCACGGGGGCGAGGACGACGTACCGGGGACGGTGCCGCTCCAGGGCGTCCGCGACGGCTGCCGCGACGACGGCGTCCACCGGGACGTCGGCGAAGAGTGTGTGGAGCTGTTCGGTGACGAACGCCGCGGGTACGGCATGGATATGGATGCCGGTGACGCCCTGGAGGCAGCATCCATCGTCAACACCCTTCCTACGCCGGCATTACCCGGTCCAGGTTCATGCGGTCGGCGGCAAGGGGAGAAACTCCCGTCCGCCCTCTCAGCCCGGCTACTCCCGAGCTCCCGCGGTGGTCGTCACGCAATGTACCCCCCTCAGGCCGAGTCCTTCGTACCGAGGTGGGTGAACAAGTCCGCCACCAGAGGCGCCATGTGCTCCTCAAGATAGAAGTGCCCGCCAGGGAAGGAACGTGTGACGAAGGCCGACCGGGTCACCTCGGACCACGCCTTCGCCCCGTCCTCGTCCACCCTGTCGTCCCGGTCCCCGTAGTAGGCGCAGACGGGAATGTCCAGAGGCGGCGACGGTACCGCTGCCGTGTACCGCTCGATGAGGCGGTAGTCGGCCCGTATCTGCGGCAGCAGCAGTTCCCGCAGCTCCTTGTTGGCGAGGGCCTTCGCGGTCGAGCCGCTCATGGCGGCGAGCTCCTCGACCAGCTTCTCGTCGGTCGCGTCGGCGAGCCCTCGGGAACGGTTCTTGCCCGGCCCCGCTCTGCCGGAGACGAACAGCGCACGGGGCCCGACCGCGCCGGGCGCCGCCGCCAGGCGTACCGCGACCTCGAACGCGACGGACGCGCCCATGCTGTGGCCGAAGAACGCCAGGGGACTGCTCGCCAGGCTCGCGCAGGCATCCGCGAGCGAATCCGCCAGCTCCTCCATCCGCTCGACCGGCGGGTCGAAGATCCGGTCCTCACGCCCCGGGTAGCGCACCGCCAGCAGTTCCACGTCATCGGGCACCAGAGGAGCCCAGGAGCGGAAGAAATTCGCCGCACCCCCGGCATGGGGGAAACAGACGAGACGAAGGCGCGGGGCACCACCGCCTCGTATCAGCCGGAACCACGGGGAAGCCGATGTCCCCTGGGGCCTCGCGTTCATCACCGCTCCTCTTTGTCGTCGCTGCCGAACTGGCGTGTCCTGCCCCGAGAGTTCGGGTACGCGTCAGCGGCGACTCCGGACGAACTGCCGTCCCCTGATTCTCACAGCCCGGCACGGCGGAGCCTCACCCGCCCGGCGGCGGTCGATCATGGAGTACGGCCGTGCGGGGTCACGCGTCGGCTTCCTCCGCGTCGTGGTGGACGACGCCGTCCTCGTCGAGGCGCGGGTGGATGCGCTCGGGGGCGTGGTTGCTGATGTCGGAGGGGCGGGGGCCTTCCGGGCCGTCGGGTCCCCAGCGCAGCAGCCGGCGGATGCGGCCGATCCGGGAGACGGCTCCGTTCACCTCGATCTGGTTGAGCCGTTCGGCGCGGAGGCGGTCTGCGGCCCCGGTGTACACGGCGAGTTCGGGTACCGAGGGGCCGGTTCCTTCGGCGACCACCGTGCGTGCGTCGGTCTCGTGCGCGCCGTACATGGGCAGGAGACCGCGCTGGCGCGGCTCCATCCGGACCAGGGCGAAGTCCAGGGTCCTGCGGGCGTCGTGGGCGGTGGCGTGCAGGGTGCTGCCGGGTGTCCACGCGGTGCCGGCGCTGTTGCGCTCCACGATCCTGAACGTCGCGGGCAGCAGCAGGACGTCAGGGTGGGTCTCCAGGGCGTGCCGGGAGTCGTGCAGTACGGAGTCGGGGAACCGGGAGCCGGAGTACGCCAGGTCGCGCAGCGACAGCCGTTCGGCAGCCAGGGTGGGGGTGAGGGGGCGTCCGGGTCCAGGACCAGCCCCTCACCCCCGACTGGGCCGGGGCACCCTGGCACTCCGGGCCCAGTCGGGGGTGAGGGGTTCCGGGTCGGTGGGGCGCGGCAGTTCGATGTCGCCGAGCGTGTCCAGGCCGACGTACTCCTCGGCCCGCACGATGCGGTAACGGGTGCCGAGCACAGCGAGTTCGTCGACGCGCTCGCTCTCCAGACGGGCGACCGAGGCGAGCAGAGCCCGTCGCTGTTCCCTGTCCTGGGCGTCGTCCTTGGCCTGACGCCACAGCAGCGAGTTCAGTGCGTCGCGGGCCTGTTGGGGGCAGCCGTCGGTCACCTCGGCGACCACCCGCCAGCACCGTCCGTCCGCCGCGTTCTGGGCGGCCACCCCGAACAGCGGGCCGCGCACGCCCAGGATGCCGTTCTGCCGCATGGCATCGAGCGCATCGGCCTCGACCGCGGCCTCCACCGGCTCGACCGGCAGTCTCACTGTCACGGGCCGTCCGCCCGGCCCCGCGTCCTCTTGGCTCATGCGGCCATCCTGTCGGCACCGCAACGTTTCGGTGGCGGGATTCGGAACACCAGCCGGGCCGGCGCACGGGCCCGCCCAACCCGTTCAGGGCGACGACGCCTGTCAGGACCATCCGGAACACGGCCGCTGATGCGGCAGCGGCCACCCCTGGGCCGGTGGCCCCGCTCACGGCCTGAGCCGGTCTTGTCGCACGTCGACCGGCGTTCTCGGTAGCGTGATCACCCACCGCATGGAGCGACCGTGCGCCCGGCTGTTCCGTACGAGGAATTCCGGCGAAGAGCGACGAGGCAGCGATGAGTGACAGGACGAAGCCAACGATCGAACTCCCGGAGGGTGACGCTCCGCAGGAACTGACCGTCCGGGACCTCGTCGTCGGGGACGGGCCCGAGGCGAAGCCGGGCAGGGTCGTACGGGTCCACTACGTCGGGGTCACCTTCGAGACCGGAAGGGAGTTCGACGCCTCCTGGGACCGGGGCGAGCCGTTCAAGTTCGCGGTGGGCGGTGGCAGAGTCATCAAGGGCTGGGACCGGGGGCTCAGAGGGATGAAGGTCGGCGGTCGGCGCGAGATCGTCATTCCCCCGCGACTCGGCTACGGCAAGCAGTCCCCCTCGCCGTTGATCCCGGCGGGTTCCACGCTCGTCTTCGTGGTGGACCTGCTCTCCGTGGTGTGAGGACGCCCGGTCGGCAGCCGGAGGCTGTCTCCGTGCGGTTCAGGACGTACCGCCGGGCAGGTGCCGACGCCGTGCCGCAAGCAACGGCCTCTGGGCATCTACCTGGGCGCGGGACCGGCATGCCTGCTGGGCGATCCGGCCGCGTGGACCCCGGAGTCGGGGTGCGTCGTGGAGTCTGCGATGCTCTGCCCCATGTCTCAAGCGATCTTGAAATCCGGACGAGTCCACCTGGTCCCGCTGTCCGTCGAGCATCTGGAACACCAGATCGAGCTCGACTCCGACCCCGAGGTCATGCGCTACCTGGGCGGTGCTCGAAGCCGTGAGCAGGTGGAGGAAGCGCTGCACGGAAACATCGCGGATGCCCAGCGCGTTCCGGGGCTGGGGTACTGGACCGGATTCGTGGAGGGAGAGTTCGTCGGCGTCTGGCTCCTGCGGTCGCCGGGACCTGCCGAGCAGGAAGCCAAGGACGGGCAACTGGGGTCCAAGATTCTGCGGCGCCACTGGAAGCAGGGACTCGGCAGCGAGGGATCTCGTGAACTGCTCCGGCATGGTTTCCAGGACCTGGGACTGGCCCGGATCCATGCCATGGCGGCGGCGGCCAACACGGCCTCCCAGGCAACGCTGACCGCTCTCGGCCTGCAACGCGTCCGTGAGTTTCTGGCGGACGCCGAGTGGTTCCCGCCCGGTACGGATCTGCGCACGGTCGAGTTCGCGATGACTCAAGAGAACTGGCGTGCGGCCCAGGGAAAGTAGTCCCTTGGGCCCGATCGCCCGATCGCCCGATCGCCCGATCGCCCGATCGCCGGGCCAGCCGGGCATGGGGCCCGGTGGCCCGGTGGCCGGGCGGTTGCCGGTCGTAGGTCTCGCCCTACCGGCCGTTGGCGGAGAAGTGCTGGTAGTCGGGCTGGTTCCAGCGGCCGCCCCAGTACCAGCCGACGTGAGCCATGGCGCGGGTGACGACGTCACCGCGTCGGATCATTCCCTTGGCGGGGTGGTCGCGGCGCAGGTAGCGGCGTCCGGCGGAGGGATGGACCCTGCCGTACGCGTCGACGTAGGGGTTCTCGACGGTGTTGATGTCGAGGGCGTCGCCGTAGGAGTGCCGGGAGAGCCTGGACGGGTCGCCGGTGACGCGGCGGCAGTTGAAGGCCGAGGTGTTGTCGTCCGCCATGGCCGCCTCGTCGTTGCCTCGGTACTCGGCCATCACGCGCATCTTCCGGATGGGGAAGCGGGCCTGGAACATCGTGCGGAACACGTGTGTGAGGGCCGGAACGGCACGCCGGTGCACGATGAGCTCGCCGTGGTGCAGGCGCCCGTCGAAGCCCCAGTGGTTCATCCGGACCAGCCGTAGGTCCTTCGGAGCCACGGGGCACCCGGCGCGATGGGTGAACCGCAGCTTCGCCGCCGGGGCCGCGGAGACCACCATGCCCAGGGAGGGCGGAGCCGCCAACGGGACAGTTGCGGCCGGTCGGATCGCGTTCGGCAGCCCCGCCGCCGTGGCCTGATGGAATGCCGGGGCGGGTACGGCCAGCGCGAGGGGCAGCACCACGGCGACGAGACGACGTCTGATCTTCACCAGCGCAACGTATGGGGAAGATCATTCTTTCCGGTCGGTGACACGGCTCGGTCTGCTCAACAGCCGCCGTTCGGCGCAGGACCCGTCGGCAAACCGAGGGCCAGGCCGGGAGTCCTGCCGCCGGGGCGGTCGCATGCCAACCCGTTCCTGCCGGGCCACCTCGCGGGCCCGCCCCACGTCCGGCCCCCCGGCATCCGCCTCGCTCCGCGACTCCTGCTCGGCATGCCGGAACATCCGGTCGAGGGCGGAGGCGACGCGCGGGTCTTCGAGGGTGCTGGGTGGTGTCATCAACCCAGGCTAGACGCACCGTTGCGTAGCGTCTAGAGGTTCTGGCCTACTCTGACCTCGGGAGGCAGACATGGAGCAAGGACGTACGGGCGCCGAGGCGGTCCGGCCGCAACCGGCGGCACGCCACCACGGCAACAGGCACGGCCGCAGCGAACAGGCCCGCCAGGCAGTGCTGGAGGCGGCCGACGACCTCTTGGTCGAGAAGGGTTTCAGCGGCGTCACCATCGAGGGCATCGCCGCCCGGGCGGGCGTCGCCAAGCAGACCGTCTACCGCTGGTGGAAGACCAAGACCGACATCCTCCTGGACGCCTTCCTCCAGGACGCGGCCGAAGCCCTGACCCCGCCGGACCACGGCGACCTGGCCCAGGACCTGCGCGCCCACCTGCGCCAACTTGCCCTGTTCCTCACCCGGTCCGACGCGGGTGCCGTCTTCAAGGCCCTCATCGGGCACGCCCAGCACGATCCCGCGTTCGCCGCCGCCCTGCGGTCCGGATACCTCGACGAACAGCGCCGACGCGACCGGCTCCCGCTGGAACGCGCGGTGGAACGCGGCCAGCTGGCCCTCGGACTCGACCCGGCGGCGGAGATCGACCAGCTCGTGGGACCGGTCTACCACCGCGTCCTGGTGACGGCGGAGCCCGTCGACCAGGCTTTCACCGACCGCCTCGTCGAGGCGTTCCTGCACCGCGCGGACGCAGCGGGCACGACCGACGCGGCCGACGCAGGAGAGATGGGGAGCAGATGACTCTGACGGCAGGCCAGCGGGTGGTGCTGGCAGCGGACACCCGGCTGACCGATTCGGTTGAGGTGTCGGGGGTCGTCGTCGGGGCCCTGTCCCTGGCGGCGGGCACCGGCGGGACCGTCGAGCAGGTGGACGGCCATCAGGACGAGAGCGACGACGTGCGCGAGTACGAGCGGCTCAAGTCGCTGCTCGACGACTTCGGGCGCGAGATGCCCACGGAGAGCAGGAGGCGGCTCGAAGAGAAGGTCGGCTCTCTGGAGCCCGCGTGGACCGCCTTCCAGGAACGGGCGCCGCGCGTGAGCGTGCGGGTCCGCTTCGACAACGGGTTCATCCTCGACGGGGCCCACGAGGACGTCTTCCTCCCCGCCTGAGGGAGTGCCCTGGGCCAGACCGGCCCAGGGGCCCCCAAGGGCTCACCGGCGGGGACATCCGTACGCCCGACGCGAACCGCGAAGGAGCGGGGAAACGGATGTCCCCGGTGCGCTCATCCCGGCTGCGCCGAAGCGTGGCGACACGTCCGGGCAGTGGCGAAGGGCACGGCGGCGAGACCCCGGTCACTTCCGCCAGAACAGATGGTGCTTCACCCCGCTCGGGCTGGGAACGACGTCGAGGTGAAACCGGTCGAGCAGCTCGTCGGGGGACTCCCAGAGACGCACTCCCGTACCGAGCTTCATCGGCGAGACCGCCACGTGCAGGGTGTCGACGAGATCGGCGTCGAGGAACTGCCGGATGGTGGTGGCCCCGCCGCCGAGGCGGACGTCCTTGCCCTGCGCCGCCTCCCGGGCCTGCGTGAGGACCGTGGCAGGGTCGCCGTCGACGAAGTGGAACGTGGTGTCGGAGAGCGTGAGCGAAGGACGCTCGTGGTGGGTGAGGACGAACACCGGGGTACGGAACGGGGGCTCGTCACCCCACCAGCCCTGCCACTCGTGGTCCTGCCAGGGCCCGCGCTGAGGACCGAACTTGTTGCGGCCCATGATCTCGGCGCCGATGTTGCGCGCGTAGTCCCGCGTGAGGTAGTCGTCCAGGCCCCGGCTCCCCCCGGGGTCGGTGCGCATGGGCCAGCTCGCCGTGGCACCGGCCCAGGCGAACAGCCTCTCGGGGTCGACGTGACCGAACGGCCTTTCGAGGGTCTGGTCCTCACCGGCACCGATGCCGTCACTTGAGACATTGAAGTTCTGGACTCTCAAGAGCTGAACCACGCGTTCCTCCTGGGTGCTGGGTGCTGGGTGCTGGGTGCTGGGGGCGATAACAGTGGTGAGACTCTCCGGGCCGGTCAAACTCATCGCAACCCCCGTGACCGGACGGGGAACGGCTCAGACGACGATGACCCGGCGTCCGCGCGTGTGACCGGCCCGGCTGTCGCTGTGTGCCGCCGAGGCGTCGGAGAGCGGGTACGCCTTCTCGACCGGGATGTGCAGCTTTCCCCGCGCGATGAGGCGTACGGCCTCGGCGAGGGCCTGCGGAACGTCTCCGGTCACGCCGGAGAACCGGGCGCCGAACTCCGGGGCACCCAGGTCGGCGATGGAGACCACCCTGCTGGGATCCCCAGTCAGTTCGACCAGCTCGCGGATCACGCCCGACCCGGCCAGATCGAGCGCCGCGTCGACCCGTCCGAGCCGCCGCACCCGCTCGACCCAGCCCTCGCCGTACGTCGTGGCCAGGGCGCCCAGGCTCCGCAGGTACGCCTGGTTCGCGGCTCCTGCCACGCCGATCACCGTGATGCCCCGGTCGCGGGCGATCTGTAGCACCGCCGATCCCACTCCTCCGGACGCGCCGCTGACCAGCAGTGTCTGGCCGGGCCGCACGCCGGACTCGCGGACGATGCGCAGCGCGGTCTCCACCACCGAGGGGTATCCGGCCGCCTCTTCGAAGGTCAGCCCCTCGGGTATGGGGGCCCAGGCCGACAGCACGGCGAACTCGGCATACGTGCTCGTGCCTCGCCCGAACACGTGGTCGCCGACCTCGACTCCTCCGACGCCCTCGCCGACCTCGTCCACCACCCCGGAGGCGTCCTGCCCGACTCCGGCGGGCAGGACGACCGGGCGGACCTCCTGGAACTGGCCTTCACGGACCCTCCAGTCGACGGGGTTCACACCCGCCGCCCGTACGGCGACGCGTATCTGGCCGGGGCCGGGGTGGGGCTCCTCTGCGTCTTCGAGGTGCAGGACGTCGGGACCGCCGAACTCGGCGAAGCTCACTCTCTTCATGCGGCCGACCGTAACACTAACGGTTCTATGTTTGGAACGGTTACTCCTTTGTCCTTGCTAGTGTCAGCGGCATGACTGTGCCGACGACCGGACGCCGTGAACGCAAGAAGGCCGCGACCCGACAGAAGATCGCCGACACCGCCCTGCGGCTCTTCCTGGAGCGTGGGTACGACACGGTGGGCATCCGCGACGTGGCCGCCGAGGCCGACGTGGCCGTCACCACGCTCTTCTCCCACTTCGCCTCGAAAGAGGCCCTGGTGTTCGAGCAGGACGACGACTTCGAGCGCCGCCTCACGCAGGCGGTCACCCACCGCGCACCGCACGAACCGCTCATCCCCGCACTGCGCCGCGAGATCCAGGAGATGGTCCGGCACTGCACGGCGGACGGCACCGTTCCGATCTACCGCATGATCGACGCGTCACGTGCCCTGCGGGAGTACGAGGAGTCGATGCGGCTGCGCCACGCGGAGTCGCTGGCGGCGGCCCTCGTCGCCGATTCCGGCCTGACGCAGAGCGCGACGGCCTGCCGGACGATCGCGAGGTTCGTCATCGACGCGTACGCGCTGGCCCGTGACGCGGCCGACCCGGACGCCGCGCTGGACGAGATCTTCCCGATGATCGAGGCGGCCTGGGCGGTCGCCTGAACTCTGCCCGGCTCCGGGGAACTTCCGTTCCCCAGGGGTTTCCGAGGGCTCGGGCCGGTACGTGGTGGGGCACCCTTTCCGCGGAGGGCATCGACCTCGACGAGCGCCGGGACGGGGAAGACCTGCGGGCCGACAAGGGGCTCGCCCCACGCGATGAGGACGAGGCCGGAGCGACGGACGTTGCCTGAGCCCCCGAAAGCACGTCCGTGGCCGTCGTCCGCGGATCGTGTTCTACGGGACCGCCCTGGGCAGCATCCTCATCATCACGTACGTCGAGGTCGACTGAGCCGCGCACCGTCGACCCCTACGGCCAGGCGGGCTGTCGGTCCGGCGGGCGGCCGTCGCGGTCGCCGCGTTCCCGGCGCCGTGTTCCCGCCACGAGAACGCCCCACGGTGTTCAGCCGTACGTCCGTCGCAGCAGGAACGGTCGACGGGGAACGCCCCCAGAGATCTGACGGGCACCACTCAGAGATAGGGGCTCACCTCACCATGCAGCGACGCGACTTCGCGGCCGGACTGGCCGCCGCCATCGCCGTGCCCGCAGCGCTCGGCGCGACCCCGGCCGCCGCACAGGAGCACCCCGGCGACAGACACGCCCCCGACGAGCTGGCCCGCCGCATGCTGCCGGTGCTGTCCGCCGAACTCGACGACAGGGGCGCCGCGCGCTCCCTCGTCCCGCACCTGTACGACGTCGGTTTCGACTGGCGTCCCGAGACCGCGCCCCTGCGGAAGCTGGACTTCCTCGTCGCGTACGGCTTCGGCAACCGGCCCCCGGCCGGGGGCGGAGACCCGACGAAGGTGCGCCCCGAGCCGGGCCCGGTCAACGAGGAGCTGGCCGACACCGTCGCCCGCATCCGCAGGCACCGCACGGTGCCGGTGTACGCGCAGTGGGAGATCGCACGCTTCCTGGAGTCCAAGTACCGGATGCGGCACGTCACGTCGATCGAACCGGTGGTCGCGCCGGACGGCACGATCACCTACCTGAGCACCGACGGCGTGGCCGCGCAGGTCGCCAAGGCCAGGCAACACCTGCCCGGCGGCATCGGCACGGCCGGTGTGGTCGGTTTCCGCGACCACATCAAGCGGTGCGTGCAGACCACACGGGACCGGGGCATGAAGGCGTACGCGCCGGAGGGGCACTCCATGCCCCACACGTACGACCCGCGGTCCGGCCAGCCGTGGACCCGACGCCGGGACCTGTACCTGGTGCACGACATGGCGGCGCAGTGGCAGGTGCTGCGCGAGAAGCTCGTCAGCGGGGCGTACCCGAAGGGCTGACGCTCACCACCTCCCGCACCGCCGCCAGGAACTCCTCGGTGTGCGGGTGCGTGGGGTGGACCGGGTACGCGAGGTAGACCGTGGCGGCGGGGGCGTCGTCGAGCGGGACGAAGCGCACCCCGGGGTGACCGTGGCTCTGGGCCGTGCCCGCCGCGCCCACCCCGAAGGCCCCGCCCGTGGCGATGAGGTTCAGCCACTCGTCGACGTTGCGCACCTCGACCGTGCCGCCGGGGCGCTGCGCCGGGGGCCAGAGTTCCACGGACGCCGTGCCGGTGTCCGGCCACAGGGCCAGCGGCAGTGCGGGACCGGCGGTGAGCTCCGCCAGGCTCACGGTGTCCCGGGCGGCCAGCGGGTGGTCGTCGGGCAGGGCGGCGACGCGGTCCTCCGTGTAGAGGGCCTCGGTGCGGATGCGCGGATCCGCGGGCACGGTACGCAGTACCGCCACATCGGTGTCGCCGGTGGCCAGCCCCGCGGTGCTGTTGTCCTCCCGTACGACGTTCAGCGGCGTCCGCGCGTGCGTGCGCCGCCAGGAACGCAGCAGGGGTACGGTCTGCTGCCCGAGGACGGCGCAGGTGTAGCCGAGCCTCAGCGGCCGGTCGACGGCCCGGGCCTCGGCGAGTGCCGCGTCGAGGTGGGCGAGGATGGCGCGCCCGTGGCCGACGAGGGTCGCCCCGGCCGAGGTGAGGCTCAGCCGTCGGGAGGAGCGGTCGACCAGCCGCACTCCCGTACGGGTCTCCAACTGGGCGAGGGTGCGCGAGAGGGCGGGCTGCGTCATGTGCAGCTCGGCCGCGGCGGCGGTGACGGTGCCCGCGTCGGCGATGGCCGCCAGGGCTCTGAGGTGACGCAGCTCGACATCCATGCCTGGGGAGCATAGTCGCTGCCCAGACGGCATTTCCGGCGAACGGGAAGGGACCGTAGCGTCGGACCTGCCGGGTGATCGGGCCCGGTTCTCGCTTGCAACAGACAGGGACGGTGGGCTGTGAGGATTCTTCTGGTCGGCGCGGGTGGCACGCTGGGCTCCGCGGTGGGCAAGGCGCTCGTGGAACGCGGCCACGAGGTGGTCGGTGTGGGACGGACCGGCGGCGACGTGATCTGCGACGTCACCGATCCGGCTGCCGTGTCGCGGCTGTACGCGCAGGTCGGCCGACTCGACGCGGTGGCCGTGGCGGCGGGCGACGCCGTGTTCAAGCCGCTGGCCGACCTGGCGGCGGACGACTTCGCGGCGACGCTCAGGGGCAAGGCGCTCAGCCAGGTGGAGCTGGTCCGCCAGGGCCTCGGGGCGGTGGCACCGAACGGTTCGTTCACCTTGGTCAGCGGTGTTCTGACGGAGGAGCCGATCGTGGCGGGCGCCGCTGCTTCGGCGGCCAACGGTGCGGTGGAGGCGTTCGCGCGGGCCGCCGCGATCGAGATCGCCCCGCAGCGGATCAACGTGGTGAGTCCCACCGTGGTGGAGGAGTCCCTTCCCGCGTACGGCCCGTTCTTCGTCGGCATGGAGGCCGTCCCGGTGGCACGCGTCGCGACGGCGTACGTCCGCGCGGTCGAGGGGGCGCAGACGGGACAGGTGTACCGGGTGCGCTAGGAGTACGAGACGGGCGGAGGTACGGAGCGGGGCCGTCGGGAGACACGGCCCCGCTCTTCTGGTGCTCCCGGGTCGGCCGTGGTGGGGGCCTACCGGGAAGGGAGCCGGGCCGGGCCGAGGACGGCCTGCATCTCCTGTTCGATGATCTGGGGGAAGGGTGCGCCGTCCTGGTTGCCCAGGATGACGCCGACCCAGCCGGTGTCCGGGTAGATGTTCCAGCTCGCGAAGCTGCCGGGGTTGACGCCCGCGCGTCCCTTCAGCCATTGGCCGTTGACGATGCCGACCGGCATCTGGTACGCCCCGAACGACGCGTCGACGGGGGCCGCCGTCCCGCGCGCCAGGCCGCCGCCCTGTGGGCCGTGGGGGATCTTCGGGCCGGTGAGCAGTTCGGCGTAGTGGCTGTCCAGGACCGTTCCTCCGGTCAGCGCCTGCGCGAATCTGACCAGGTCGGGGGCGGTCGCGAAGCCGCCGTCGCCGGGGGCGTCGATGAAGGTGCGGGCGGGGTTCTTGCCCAGCTGGTACGGGTCCGGGCTGCCCTTGTCCAGGTTGCGGACGGCATCCACCAGGCTGCCGTCCGCCTGGCGCATGTACGAGTGCGCGATGTGCGGGTCGGTGAGCCACTGCGGCCTGGTGAAGTACGCCGTGCCCGTCATGCCGCAGCGCCGGAAGACGTTCTCCTCGACGTAGTCCCAGTACGTCGTCCCCGTCACGGCCTCCACGATCATCGCGGGAATGGCGATCTCGGCACCGATGTGCTCGGTCGGTGAGCCGGGGGCGGCCACCAGCTTCGCCTGCCGGGCCCACCGCTCGCTGTACTCGCGTACCTCCTCGCGGCTCTGGAAGACGCGTTCCAGGTCCTCGGGCGGGTTGTCCAGTCCGGAGGTGCCGGAGAGCAGGTGGTGGATGGTCACCTTCTCGGCGACCTCCCTGGCGAAGCCCTTCAGGTGGGTGCCCACCGTGTCCCAGAGGTGCAGCCTGCCCTGCTGCGCCAACTGCAGGACCGCCACCGGGCCGAACGGCTTGCCCGCCGAGGAGAGGTTGAACGCGATGCCCGGATGGTTGCGGACACCTCTCTCCTTGTCGGCCATGCCGTAGCTCCGCGACAGCACCGTTCGGCCTCGGTGCGCCAGCATCACCACACCGGAGAACCTGCCCTCCGCCGCCAGCTTCGCCACGTACCGGTCGTAGGCGCCGCCGGGCCGCGTGTCCGGCGGAACGGCGTCCGGGCCGGCCGGGGCGGCATGACCGGCCCCGGCCCCCGACAACTGCGCGCCGCCCACCATCGCCCCGGTGGCCGCCACCCCGCTCCATCCGAGTAACTGCCGCCTGCCGACCCCGCGTGCGGAACCCGAGCTCATGCCACGCTTCCCTTCTGCTGCCCTGTCTTCTGGTGTTCGCGTCTCCACTGAAGCCGGAGCGCTGATGCGCCCGTGTATGCGCTTCTCGATACGTCCGCGATATGCCGGGTGTGCCAGGACGGCCCGGCGGCGGCGAGGTCTGCCGCGACAGGGTGCGATCACGGTCGTCCCCCGGCAGAGTGAGTCACCAGGCCGTGCCACTGGTGCGCCCGGCGGAAGGCCACTGACCGACGTGAGGTGTTCTCACGGAACCGGGGCGATCGCATGTTTCGTACGCAGACCGCCGACGACGGGGACGAACTGCTTGCCAGGCTCGGCGCGCTGACCGCCCAGGCCCGGGAGCTCGCCAAGGCGCAGCGTTCCCGGGTCGAGCTGGCCGTGGCCCTACAGCGCGGCATGCTGCCTCAGGACCTGCCGAGCCCCCCTGGCGTCCGGCTCGCCGCCGGTTACATGCCCGCCCATCACGGGCTCAACGTCGGAGGGGACTGGTACGACGCCTTCACCATGCCCGACGGGCGCATCGGCCTGTCCATCGGAGACGTGCAGGGGCACAACATCGAGGCCGCGGCCTTCATGGGGCAGGTCCGGGTGGGGCTCCGTGCGCTGGCCCACGTGACGAACCACCCCGGGGAATTGCTTGCACGTACCAACGACCTCTTGGTCTCCCTGGGCGCGGACCTGTTCGCCACGTGCACCTTCCTCCGGCTCGATCCGGCCACCGGCGTCCTGGAATGCGCCCGAGCCGGCCACATCCCGCACATCTGGGCCACTGCCGACGGACGGTCCGGTGCCGACGAAGGAGAGTGCGGCCCCCCGCTCGGCGTACTCGAAGGCGCCGAGTACCCCGTGGTCTGCCACCGGCTCACCACGGGCGGGGTCGTCGTGCTGCTGACCGACGGGGTGGTGGAGGGACCGTCCCTGAGCCTCGACGAGGGGCTGCGCCGGGTGATGCGGCTGGCCGAGATCTACGCCGCTGCCGACCTGGGGATCGACGCTCTCGTGAACGGCGTCATGCGGCTGGCGGACACCGTGGGGCACGAGGACGACGCCGCCGTGCTCATCGTCGGCCACGACGGTGGTGCCCGGTAGCGGCGGCCACCGCACGCCGGAAGGGCGGGCGAGGGGCTGAGCGTCCCCGGAGGTCGCGGACGTACTCCTGGGGGACCGGCGGAGCATTCGCATGGCTGAAACGGCCGACGCGGTGTCTGATGGCTACTGTGTTGGTGACCCGGCGATTCCGCCTGTCCTCGGAGGCCGTTCTCAGGACGCTGGCCGTTGCCTTCCTGTACTACGTGGCCGGGCGTCTGGGCCTGCTCGGCGGGCTCACCGTCGAAGGCGCGACGGTCACCCCCCTCTGGCCGCCCACCGGCGTCGCCGTCGCCGCACTGCTCGTCTACGGCCTCTCGGTCTGGCCGGGGATCGCCGCCGGATCCTTCTTCGTCATCGCGTCCCTCACCACGCCCGACCCCGTCGCGCTCGTCACCGTGGCGGGCAACACCCTCGCCCCGATCTGCGCCTGTCTGATGCTGCGCAAGGCCGGATTCAGGGTCGGTGTCTCCCGTGTGCGGGACGGACTGGCCCTGGTGTTCCTCGGTGGGCTCGGCGCCATGCTCATCAGCGCGACGACAGGAGTCGGGCTGCAAGTGGTGACCGGCTCCCTGGGAGCGGGGGAGTTCTGGTCCGTGTGGCTGGCCTGGTGGGTGGGCGACGCGATGGGCGTCCTGCTCGTCACTCCGCTCCTGCTCGTGCTGGCGGGAGCGGCCGGACCGGTGGAGCTGGGCCGCTGGAAGGAGATGCTGTGCCTGGGCCTTGCGGCCGTGATCATCGTGCCCCTGGCCGTCCTGGGTGAACTGAGTCTGCTCTTCCTCGTCTTTCCGCTGCTGATCTGGGCGGCACTGCGATTCCAGCTGGCCGGAAGCATGGTGTGCGCGCTGTTCGCGTCCGTGCTCACCACGTTCGAAGCGAATACGCAGCAGGGTGCCTTCCTCGGTCTGTCCGCCGTCGAGGTCATGGTCAAACTCCAGGCGTTCAACGGTGCGACCGCGCTGACGGCGCTCATGCTGTCCGCGATGGTCGCCGAACAGCGCGCCACCCGGCGATCGGTGGAGGACGCCTGCCGGGAACTCGCCGAGGTGCTGGAGCACCTCGCCGCCGGAGAATCCCCGCCCGAGCCCTCCGCCGGGCACGCCGTCACCTCCCGCGCCGACGACCCCGCGAGGGGGACTGACGGACGCCCGCGCGCGTGAGGCAGGGGGCGGGCGCCGTATGGCGTCCGCCCCCTGCTGTACGTCATGTGCTGTACGTCATGTGCTGTGGGTCATGCGCTGTACGTCAGTCCGGCGCGCGGTCGTCGGCGGCCGGTGCCGGAATCAGAACTGGAGGGCCCAGAGGTCGATCTTGCCGATGTCCTGGGCGGCGTTGTCGCTGACCCGCAGCTTCCAGGTGCCGTTGGCCACCTCGGAGGACGCGTTGACGGTGTACGTCTGGGCGATGTTGTCGGCGCTGCCGCCCGTCCCGAACGCCTTGAGGTTGTAGACGCTGCCGTCGGGGGCCACCAGGTCGACCTTCAGGTCACCGATGTACGTGTGCTTGATGTCGACCGGGACGCTCAGGGCCGCCGGAGCGTTGCCCGGGACACCGCTGACGGTGACCGGGGACTCCACGGTGGTGTTGTCGCCGATTGCCACGTCGGTGGCGTTCTCGAAGCGCGGGCCGGGCGGAGTGGTCGAACTCCCCACGTTCAGAAGCCTGTTGGGGGAGCCGGTGCCCGGGTTGCCGACCACGTTCGGGGTGGCGGCGGTGGTCAGCGCGGTGGAGACCTGCGCCGGAGTGGCGGTCCTGTTGCCCGCCAGGTAGAGCGCGGCCGCGCCCGCCACGTGCGGGGAGGCCATCGACGTACCGGAGATGGTGTTGGTGGCGGTGTCGCCGGTGTTCCACGACGAGGTGATGGAGGATCCCGGGGCGAACAGGTCCAGCACGCTGCCGTAGTTGGAGAAGCTGGAGCGGGCGTCGGTGCTGGTCGTCGAGCCGACGGTGATCGCCTCGGTGACGCGTGCCGGGGAGTAGTTCTGCGCGTTGGCGCTGTCATTGCCCGCGGCGACGGCGTACGTGATGCCGCTGGCGACGGAGTTGCGTACGGCGGTGTCGAGTGCGGAGTCCACTCCGCCGCCGAGGCTCATGTTGGCGACCGCCGGCTTCACGGCGTTCCGCGTCACCCAGTCGATGCCCGCGACCACCTGGGCGGTGGTGCCGGAGCCCTGGTTGTTGAGCACGCGGACGCCGACGATCTTCGCCTTCTTGGCGACGCCGTACGCGGTGCCGCCGACCGTGCCCGCGACGTGCGTGCCGTGGCCGTTGCCGTCCTGGGCGGTGTTGTCGTTGTCGATCGCGTCGAAGCCGTAGCTGGCGCGGCCGCCGAAGTCGCTGTGGGTGATGCGTACACCGGTGTCGATGATGTACGCCGTCACGCCCTCGCCCGCGGTGTCGGGGTAGGTGTAGCTCCGGTCGAGCGGCAGAGCCCGCTGGTCGATGCGGTCCAGGCCCCAGGAGGGCGGGTTGGGCTGGGTGGCGTCGATCGTGAAGACGCGGTCCTGGGAGACCGAGGCGACCGCGGGGTCGGCGGCGAACTTCTTCGCCTGGGCCTCGGACAGCTCGACGGCGTAGCCGTTGAGGGCCCGCTCGTAGGTGTCCTTGACCTTGGCGCCGTACCGCTTGGCGAGCGCCTGGCCCTGAGCGGACTCGGCGTCGACGACGGAGTCCTTGAGCGTCACGATGTAGCTGCCGGGAACGGCCCCGGCGGCGCCGGCGTTCTCGATCCGGCCCTCGGCGGCGGCCGGAGCGGCGGCGGCGGGCAGCACGGAGACGGTGCCGAGCGCGAGGGCGGCGACGGAGGTGGCACCGGCCACCGCCCATCTTCGGGCGACGGAACCGGTGAGGAAAGGTGCAGGACGCATCGACATCGGAGGGATCCTCCTCATGGGGGTGGTGCACCGAGGTGCAGCTGCGGGGGGAACACGCGACAGGGGCATGACAAGCCAACGTGCGGTGGATTCCGGCTTGCCGCCGACCGGCCGACACCGAAAGACTGACCCATCCCCCTTGACCTCACAAGAGGTCCTGCACTCCCGCAACACAGCGTCCACACAAGCGACATGACGCCCCGTCATATGCGCCTCCATCGCCTCGGTGCCGAGCCGAGGTGGAGGGGCCGATCGGTTCGGCGGTCAGCAACAGCCGTGGCCGGACGTCTTCTTGGCCGGAACCGGCCGGAATGCGGTGCGATGGCGCACCAGCGATCTTCGCGATTATGATGCCGGGCAGCGTCGCGTGCCGGTGGCGGTTCGATCGTCAGGCATGGAGGCGTCATATCGAAAGGTGGCTACGGCCATTACCACCCCCATCTCACAGAAGATCACGCTCTACCCCGCCGAGGACCGCTTCTTCGGCCCCCGACCCGCCGTCCTCGTCCTGCCGGGCGGCCGCTTCCGGGAACTTCCCCCGCACGAAGGCGAAGGCTACGCGCGCTGGCTGTCGGGCCTCGGATTCCACGCCTTCGTCCTGTCCTACCGGCTGCTGCCGGACCGGTTCCCGGCCCCTCTGGAAGACGCCCGGGCCGGGTTGGACCACATCCGCAACGGCGACCACGGCCTCGACATCGGCCGGGTCGGCGTCATCGGCTCCAGCGCGGGCGGCCAACTCGCCGGCCTGCTCATGACCGGCCGGGTCCTGTCCATCGAGGAGGGGGTCGTCGATCCGCCCCGACCGGACTTCGCCATCCTGGCCTACGCGCTGGCCGACCTCGACCTCCTGCCGCCGCCGGTGGTGGAGAGCCTGCTCGGTGACCTGCTGCCCATCAAGGACGAGCTGTCCCCGGCCAAGCACGTGGACGCGTCGGTGTGCCCGACCTTCGTATGGGCCGCTGCTCAGGACCCGCCGGGCCTGCCCAACGCCCTGGAGTGGACCCGGGCACTGGCGGCCGCCGGGGTACCGGTGGAGCTGCACGTCTACCCGGGCGGCAACCACGGCATCGGCCTGGCCGACGGAGTGGAGTACGGCGGCCGGCCGCACACGTTCATCGCGCGCGAACCGCACACGGCGTCCTGGACGACCGCGTGCGCGGCCTGGCTGCGACGGGAGGGCGTCCTTGTCGACTGACCGCGTCACCGCCTGGGGTGAGGAACTGCGGCGGGTGCACGGCACGTTGCGCACCGCGCTGGCGCTGGCCCGTACGGGACTGGACGGCGGCCACCCCGCCGACGCCGCCACCGACCTGCTGCTCTTCTGCCACGGTTTCTGCGCCGCCCTGTCCGGCCACCACCGCGCCGAGGACGGTTCGTTGTTCCCTGAACTGGTGCGGGCGCGACCCGACTTGGCGCCGGTGGTCGCGAAGCTGACGCAGGACCACAACATGATCGAGCACCTCATCGGCGGACTGCGGAAGGCACTGGCCGACTCGGCCGACCCGGAGGTGGCACACCGTCACCTGGACGGGATCGAGGCGGTCATGGAGACGCACTTCAGGTACGAGGAGAAGCAATTGGGAGCGGTGCTGGACGGCATGGACGCCGACTTCGACCGCACCGAGATCTTCGGCCCGATCAGCTGAACCCCGTCCCGGTCGCGCCGCGCGCCAGCGGCGCGACCGGGCACCCCAGGCGATCGACGAGCAGAAATCCAGATGCGGCCGGTCGCTTTGACGGTGTGAGATGCGGGACATGACGATCGTTCTTGACGAGCCCGGTGTTGACGGGCTGACCGGGGTCGTAGATGCCCTCCGCGCATGGCAGGACGATCACACGCCCCTGCAACTCCATCCGGGAGACCTCGGCTGGGCCTGGGCACTGGGCGCTGAGCGGCTGGCCGCGTCCGTCCGCACCTGGAGCGTGGACGGACGGATCATTGCCGTCGGATACCTGGACGGCCCCGATGTGCTGCGCCTGACGACCGCGCCGGACCTGCGACAGGACGATGCCCTGGCGCGCCAGTTGCTGGCGGACTTCGACGATCCGGAGCGCGGGGTCCTGCCGCCCGGCGAGATCGGCCTCGAAATCCCCAACGGCGCCCTGCTCCGCGAGGTCCTCCTGGAGGCGGGCTGGAATCCGGACGAGCCGTGGACGCCGCTGCGACGCGACCTCTCCGAGCCGGTGAAGGACTCCGGCCTGCGGATCGAGGTGGCCGGTCCCCAGACGGCCGGGGTGCGGACCGCGGTGCACCGCTCGGCGTTCGGCGGCCAGAAGTTCACCGAGGAGGTCTGGCACGTCCTCGCAGCCGGGCCGGTCTACGCCGACGCCCGCTGCCTGATCGGCTACGACGACCAGGACAACGCGGTGGCCGCAGCGACGGTCTGGTCGGCCGGTCCCGGCAAGCCCGGTCTGCTGGAGCCGATGGGCGTGCACGCCGACCATCGCGGTCACGGCTACGGGACGGCGATCAGCGTCGCCGCTGCGGCGGCGCTGCGGGACATGGGTGCGTCAAGCGCACTCGTCAGTACCCCGAGCTCGAACGCTGCCGCCGTCGCCACCTACAGGGCGGCTGGATACGAGCCGTCGGCCGAACGGCTGGACGTCAGCCGAGCCGCCTGACAATGTCCAGGTGGGCGGTAACCGGACAGGTCGCGCCGGGGCGGGAGCGGTAGAGGCTTGTTGACGGGCGCGGCCGTCCACAGTCGGACCTGCTGACACCCGGGCAGGCCGGTGACAACCCGCAGTCGGTACCGCTACGGGATGCGATCCGGGTGCCCCGGCTGAGGCCGGGGCGTCCCCGGTCACGGCCGGATCGGGTCACCGCCGACACGGCATGCCCGTATCCGTCCCCCCGCCCCCGCCGGGCTACGTCGGTGCCGGGTCGTCACCACCCTTCCCGAACATGCTGATCGGGTGTTACTTCCCGGCCGTGCCGGGGTCCCCGCCGAGGGACTGCTGGTAGGCGTCCGCGTAGGTGGGTGAGTCCTTGATCAGGTCGTCGCAGAAGGCGGCGACGTCGGGGCCGATGAATTCCATGACTCCCTTGCCCGCTATGACGCCCTCCTCGAAGAAGTCGACTATTCCCGGGAGCAGGGGCCCGTCGGGCAGGTCGACCGGGCCGACCTTGAACAAGTACTTCTGCATCTCCTTGTAGACGATCTGGTAATCCGGCGGCAGTGCCTTGACCCGGGCCGTGTGCGCCCGCCACTGCTTCTTGCCCTCGATGATGTCCTGGATGGTCATGTCAGCCTCCCAACCGGCTCAGCTTCTTGGCGACGTTCTTGTTCAACTGCTCGCGCCACCGGTCGCGGTAGGTGCGGGCGCCTTCGCCACCGGCGAGCGCCGCGCAGAAGCCCGGGATGTCGTCGCCGAGGACGTCGTGGATGCTCTGCTCGTCGGCAGCCGTCTCTTCCAGGAGCCCGAGGGCGCTGTCGAGGATCGGCAGCAGGCTGCGGCCGGTGAAGTCCCCGTGGGGGAAGAGGTTGACCTTGATCTGTTCCCATGCGGCGCGGTAGTCGTCCGGCAGGGCTGCGGCCTGTGCTTCGAACGCCTTCCACTCCCTGGTGAGATCGCTGCCCGTGATGGTTTCCCAGAAGTTCATCGTCCGCCCTCCTTGAGGCTGTCGATGCGTGATGAGACGTACTGCCAAGTCGTCCAGGACCTCACGAGTTCTCCTCGGTCCTTGCGGTACTGCGTATTGCTGAGTACCACTACAAAGTATCACTGAGTAGCGGGGGTCTGCCAGTGTTCGGCGGACACGGACACGGACACGGATGCGGACACGGATGCGGACACGGACACGGACACGGACGCGGACGCGGATGTGAGGCACGGGTGCGTGCGCGGTCGGCCGCTACCGGCGCCTGCTCGCGGCCACCGCGCAGTAACCGTGCGGCCGCCATGACGTCCCGGCACCCCGGGAACCCCAGGGATCGGTGAGCACGCCCTCGCCACCGGGGTCGGGCAGCGGTGGGACATCGCATCCGAGACGTTCGCCTACGCAGGGACCGCCTGCGAGGTGCTCCAACAATCCGCGCCCCACAGGGCCCTCCCCGCACCGGGCATCGCGCAGTGGCCGCTCAGCCCGACGCGCCGGTCTCCGGCTCGATCAGGCCCTCGCGGTAGGCGATGCCGACGGCCTCGGTACGGCTCGCGGCACCCAGCTTGGCGAGGATGTTGGAGACGTGAACGCTGGCCGTCTTGCCACTGATGTACAACTCCTCGCCGATCTGACGGTTGGTGCGCCCCTGACCGAGCAGCCGCAGCACCTCGCTCTCCCGGGCGGTCAGGTCGGCGATCCGCTCCCCGGCGGCCGGTGCGTCGGCAAGACGGCCGCGTCGTAGCAAGGCGTCGAGCGCCTCCCGCAGCGGTACGGCACCGAGCCGCACGGCCGTCTCCTTGGCCGCACGGGCCTGCTCGGCCGCCTCGTCGCGGCGGCCGGCCGTGAGCAGCGCCTCCGCGAGCCGCCTTCGGCACCGGGCGAGTTCGTAGGGCTCGCCGTAGCCGAACGCGGTCACGGCCCGCTCCCAGGCGGCGACGTCCGGGCCGGTGACGGCACGCACCGCCTCGGCCCGGGCGCGGGCCAGCCAGGCCAGGCCCTCCGGTCCCAGCTCGGAGCCGTCCTGGTGGTCCGCCGTGGTCCTGGCCAGCTCGACGAGCTCGGCCGCGGTGTCCGTCCAGCGGCCGGTGGCCTGCGCGTCACCGGCCAGGCGGGACTCCTCCGCCGCGTCCGCGACGGCCGACAGGCCGAGCGCGGCCAGCCGGACGAAGACGTCGGGCCTGTCGGTGGGCACGCCCTCCGTGAGCGTGTCGACCGCGGCACTCAACTGCCGTACACAGTCCTCGGTGTCACCACGCAGCGCCGCGGCGTCGATGAGCACGATCCTCGCGACGACCGAGGCCATCCAGTCCGGGGGGCCGTCGAGCAGTGCACGGGAGCCACCGACCGCCACGTCGAACTCGCCGCGCGCCAGGGCGACACACAGCGCGGGCGCGGTCACCAACCCGGAGTTGGCCGTGCGCAGGGTGACGTCGCCGGTGGCCTTCTCCACGCACTCGTCCCAGCGCCCCAGTGTGTAGAGCAGCAGGGACTGGAGATAGTGCAACTCCATGGCGTACGGGGAGGAGAGGAGGCCGGAACGGCGGGCGCGGTCGAGCCCCTCGCCGACCCAGGACAGGCACTGGTCCATGTCGCCGCACTCGTAGCGACCGATCGCCAGGTTGTACAGCGCCCGCATCTCCACCTGGAGGTTCCCGGCGGTGCGGGCCAGCTCACGGGCTTGGAGGAGCCGCTGGAGACCCTGCGGAGTACGCCGGTTGTGCGCCTCAAGGCCGGTCAGTGAGATCACCAGATCGGCCTGGGCGTCCGCCAGCCGGAGCCGCTCGGCGATGTCCAGGGCCTGCCGGGCGACGCGTTCGGCGTCCGCGTCACGGCCCATGGAACGGGCGGCCATGACGTGGGTCGCGGCCGCCCACACCCAGGTGCGCGAGGGCGGCTCGGCCGGGATCAGCCCGAGTGCCTCGCTGCTGTACGCGAACGCGGCCTCCAGATTGTCGATCCGGATCAGATTGCCCGCGAGGGTGTAGCGCAGGCGGGCGGCGAGTTCGGAGTCGGCCTCCGAGCCGGCCCGCGTGAGCGCGGAACGGGAGAGCTGGACCGCGCGATGGGGGTCCCCGGCGTGTGCGGCGGCGGCCGAGGCACGCAGGGTGAGCGTGACCGGGTCGCTGTGCTCGGGATGCGCGGACGCGTCCACCACGGCCAGGAGTTCGAGTGCGGCCTCCAGGTGGCGCAGTTCTTCGGCGGGCGCACGGAGGTGCTGGGCGTGGTCGGCGGCTTCGAGGGAGGCCGCCAGCGCGTCGGCCAGGTCGTGGCTCGCGCGTGAGTGATGGGCGCGCTCCGCAGCGCTGTTCGCCGAACGGCCCTCGTCGGCGAGGATCGCAGCGAACACCCCGTGCAGTCTGACCCGTTCGCCGGGCAGCAGATCCGCGTACACGGCCTCGCGGGTGAGGGCGTGCCGGAAGGAGTACGTCGTGGCGTCGTCGGTCACCAGCAGTTGGTGACCCACCGCCTCGCGCAGTGCCGATTCCAGCTCCTGCTGCGGCAGTTGTACGGCGTCGCGCAGCAGGTCGTGCCCGACCCGCCGCCCCGCCACAGCCGCCGTGCGCAGGACCTGCTGGGCGGTCTCGGACAGCTGCTCGATCCGGATGAGCAGGACGTCGGCCAGGCCGCTGGGCATGGCGGCCGCGTCCGCTTCCTCGTCGCCCTCTGGCAGCGCGGCGAGCAGCTCCTCGGCGTAGAAGGCGTTGCCCTCGGCGCGGTCGACGATGCGGCGGACCGCACGGTCGGAGACGGGTCCGGTGCGCCCCGCGTGCACGAGCCGGGCCACGTCCGCGTCGGCCAGCGGGCGCAGTTCCAGCCGGTCGACGGCGGGCAGCCTGACCAGCTCGGCGAGCAGGGGCCGCAGTGGGTGACGGCGGTGCAGGTCGTCCGTACGGTACGAGGCGAAGACCGCGAGCCGGTGCGGCGGGCCGCTGGGCGTGGGCCGTTGCAGGACACCCCGGCTCAGCAGGAAGCGGAGCAGGTCACGCGACGACTGGTCCGCCCAGTGGAGATCCTCGATGACCAGGAGGAGCGGAGTCAGGAGCGTCAGGTCCGCGAGGAGCCCGGCGATCCCCTCGAAGAGCTGGAGGCGACCGCCGGCGTCGGGCCCGGGACCTGCCCCCGCCGCGGTGCCCATCAGGCGTTCCACCGCAGGGTACGCGGCGAAGGCCGGGGCGAGCCGTTCGTCGGCGGCGGCCGCACCCAGGATCTCCGTGAACGGGAGGTACGGCAGGCCGACGTCGCCGAGGTCCACGCAGTGGCCAGTCAGTACGGTCATGCCCGTCGCGGCGGCACGCGCCGCCACCACGGTCAACGTGCGGGTCTTGCCGACCCCGGCGTCCCCGGCCACGAGGACGGCGCGCGGGTCGCCGGCCACGGCCCGCTCCAGCACGCCGGTGAGACGGGTGAGTTCGTTCGCCCGGCCGACGAACGGTGTATCGATTATCTGGGCCACAGGCCCATCCAAGCACGCCGTGCCGGTACCCCCACATGAGTAGATGGGGGCGAAAGCCGCTGGTCCGGGGTGGTAGGGCTCAGCCCCGCAGGGTGGTGAGGGCCTTTTCGATGCGCCGCAGGCGCGTCTCCGGCTTCTTCGCGCTCTCGACGGACCGTACGTGCTCGCGCTTGCGGCTGTCCGAGAGCGCGTCGTACGCCGCCCGGGCGGCGGGATCGGCGTCCAGGGCCTGGCCGAAGTCGGCGGGCTCGACGACGACGCGGGGTGCGGTGTCCAGCTCCAGTTCGACCTCGACCTCGTCACCGGTCGCGACACCGGCGGCCTGCCGGTTGGCGTTGCTGAGCCCGAGCAGATGACGGCCCCGCAGAACGGCGACCCGGCTCCGCCAGGAATGGCCGTTGACCGTGATCGTCACGGGCGGCCGGGCACCCCCGCCGAGCGCCTCCACCACCTGGGGCGGAACCTCCAGCCCCCGCATGGGCTCGGGCGGTTCCACCAGACTCCGGAACTTCACGGTCTTCTCCTGCCGTCCTGTCGGTTCGACTGCGTCGATCATGGCCCTCGACGCGTTCCCGGGCCAGCCCCGGCCCGCCCGGAACCCGGTTCCGGGCGGGCCGGGGGACTCACTCCGTGCCGGGTCCCGAGGCGGCGTCCCGCACGCTCGTGGTGACCGGGGTACCCGCCTCGACGGTGCGGCTGACCGTGCAGATCCGGTCGTGCGAGCTCTTGACCGCCCGGGGGAGGATCGCCCTGGCCCGGTCCCCGGAAGGGCCGTCGGGGAACGCCACGGAGAAGGCGACCTGAAGGTCCGTCATCCGGTTCCCGCCCTCGTCCTCGACCTTGGTGCCGCTCGTCGTGACGGAGAACACGGTCGCCTCCGTGTGCCGACCCGTCGCGGCCTCCACGTCGACCGCGGTGCAGCCGCCGATCGCCGCGAGGAAGAGCTCGACCGGCGTGAAGTCGGAGTCCCCGCCGATGCCGAAGCTCAGGGTGCCCCCTCGGGCGTTGGTCACGGTGAACCGGCCGGGACCGGAGCGCTCGACGGTGACGGAGCGCGGTGAGTTGTCAGTCATGGTCACGACGGTAGCTCCCGAGCGCACCACCCGCGTTCCGGCCGCACGGGTCCGTGCCACACCGCCTCCACGGCCCCGAGGCCGCTACCGCGCGTCCAGGGTTCCGTTCGCCCATGCCGCGCGCAGGGCCTTCTTGTCCACCTTGCCGACCTTGGTCGTCGGGAGGCGGTCCAGCAGTACCGTTCCGCGCGGTGCGTACAGTTCGCCCAGTTCGGCCGTCACCGCCGCGCCCACCGCCTCCGGGACGACGTCCGCGCCCTCGGCGGTGGCGAGGAAGACCTGTACGGCCTCGCCGTACTCCGCGTCGGGGACGCCGAGCGCCGCCGCGTCGCGCACGCCGGGCAGGGTGAGGAGGAAGTCCTCCAGCACGCGGGAGTAGACGTTGTCGCTGGTGCTGCCGGTGACGATGATGTCCTTGGCCCGGTCCACCAGGTAGAGGTAGCCGTCGGCGTCGAGGTAGCCCAAGTCGCCCGTGCGCAGCCAGCCCTCGTGCAGGGCCTCCGCCGTGCGGGCGGGGTCCTGGTAGTAGCCGAGCATCACCGTACGGCCCGCCACGCACACCTCGCCGACCTGCCGGGGCGGCAGCGGCTCCGTGCCGTTCTCGGCGCGGATCTCGACCCGCACGTCCGAGATCGCGCGCCCGCAGCTGCGCCAGAGTTCCGGTCGTCCGGGGCCTTCGGAGGCGAGTTCGTCCGCGCCGAACACGGTGATGCCGAGCGCCTCGGACTGGCCGTACCCCTGGCTGACCACCGGGCCGAAGACCTCGAATGCCTGTTGCAGCCTGCTGGGAGAGATGGCCGCGCCGCCGACCGCGATCCTGCGCAGCGCGGGCAGGGCACCCGGCAGGCACTCCGGATGGTCGAGGAGCGCGGACAGCATCGGCGGTACGAACATGGTGGCGGTGATCCGCTCCTCGCGCAGCACGGTCAGCGCCGCGTCCGCGTCGAACTCCGGCAGCACGACGAGCGTCGCCCCCGTCACCAGGGCCTGGAGCGTGGTGAGGTGGCCGCTTCCGTGGGTGAGCAGGGTGGCCACGAGCACCCTCTCCGCACCCGGGTCGGCGGACCGCAGGAAGGTGGCGGCGGAGCCCTCCGGGGCGTCGTCGTCCACGAGTTCCACCAGCGCGTCGTAGAGGCGACGGCTGTGCGCGGCGAGCTTGGGGCGGCCCAGGGTGCCCCCGGTGTAGAGCACGGTGACGGGCTCGTCGGCGGTCAGCGGGGGCACCCCGTCGGGGCGGGTCGTGGGCCGTCCGTCCGCGACGGAGAGGAGGTCGGTGCAGGGCTGCGCGCAGGGGCCGAGGCTCAGCAGTACGGGGGAGTGGACGCTGCGCGCGGCGGCGTCGGCGGCGCGCTCGGCGAACAGCGGGTCGGTGACCACGGCGCTCGCTCCGGACTGCTCGACCAGCGCGGCCAGTTCGCCGGGACCCGGCTCCGGCGGGAGGAACACCACGCGGCAGCCGATCAGATGAACCGCGAGCTGCACCAGGACGGAGTCCACCCGGTTCGCCAGGAACAGCCCCACGCCGTCCCCGGGTGCGAGCCCCTGCGCCCGGAGCGCGTGCCCGAGCCCGAAGAGCCGCCGCCGTGCCTCGGCCCGGGTGAGCCGCTGCTCCCCCTGGACGAGGGCCTCGGTGTCCTCGTCCTCCTGCCAGCGCTCCAGGACGCGGTCCACATACGTCTTCTGTCCGGTTGTTTCCTGCGGATAAACGATCATCACACCATGCAAGCATCCGGCCTGCGGGGCATAAGCGTGTGGGGGGCATCTATCTTCGCGGGCTGACGGAGTATCATGCCCCGGACCTGATGGGTCGTCACCCCAAGTTGTTGGTCGGACTGGGTGGAACTCCCCTGCAAGAGAGGTGGGTTGGGGTGCCTGTCCCTCTGGTGGGGGAGTCGGTCCCTCCGGTGCTGCGTGCGGGGTGTCCGACGTGAGCACACCCATCCGCAGGAAGCCGACCTCCACGTCACGCCCGGTCGCCACTGCCTCGTGGACCTCCGTGACGTGGGGCGGCCCGGCCTCGCGAGCAGAGTGCGTGAGGTCAGGGTGCTTCCGGGGCGCCCCGCCCGGAGTCCAGCGATTGCACCGTGGGCGGTGGGTGCCGCGTCCCGTGGCCCGTCGCCGCGCGGTACCGGCCGGTGGCCCGGGCCACGGCCCCGCGTAGCCTCTTCCCGTGTCCTCGTCCCGACCTCACCGCGTCGCCGTCCTCGTCCTCGAAGGCGCCAAGCCGCTCGACGTCGGCATCCCCGCCCAGGTGTTCACGACCCGCGTGAGCATGCCGTACGAAGTCCGGGTGTGCGGCGCGGCGCCCGGGCTCGTGACCGGCGGCGACGGTCTCGCGTACCACGTCGCCCACGGGCTGGAGGTGCTGGAGTGGGCCGACGTGGTGTTCGTGCCCGGGTACCGGTTCCCGGACCGTGACGATCCGCCGCCCGCCGTCGTCGGCGCCCTGGTCGCCGCCCACGACCGGGGCGCCCGGCTCGCCGCCATCTCGACCGGCGCGTTCGCACTCGCCGCCACCGGCCTGCTCGACGGCAGGCGCGCCACGACCCACTGGCACTACACGCGGGCCCTCGCCGCCCGGCACCCCCGCGTCCACGTCGACCCGAACGTGCTGTTCGTCGACGAGGGCAGCGTGCTCACCTCGGCGGGCGCCGCCTCCGGCATCGACCTCTGCCTGCACATCCTGCGCGGCGACCTCGGCGTGACCGCCTCCCACCACGCCGCCCGGCGCCTGGTCGCCGCCCCGTACCGCAGCGGCGGCCAGGCCCAGTACGTACCGCGGAGTGTTCCCGAGCCGCTCGGCGAACGGTTCGCCGCCACCCGCGAATGGGCGCTGCACCGGCTCGGCGAGCCCCTCACCCTCGACCTGCTCGCGCGCCGGGCGGGGGTCTCGCCGCGCACGTTCTCCCGGCGCTTCGTCGAGGAGACCGGCTGCACGCCGATGCAGTGGGTGATGCGCGCCCGCGTCGACCTGGCACGCGAACTGCTGGAGCGCTCCCAGCACAGTGTCGAGCAGATAGCAGCCGACACCGGGCTCGGCACCGGCGCGAACCTGCGCCTGCACTTCCAGCGCATCCTCGGCACCACCCCCACCGAGTACCGGCGGACCTTCACCAGAGGCCGGTGATCCGCGCGCCGGACCCGGGCGTCCCACCTGGCGGAATCCTGGTGAACCATGGCGCTCCCGCCACTGTCGGCGGGGGCTGCCACGGGCGAGTCTGGTGGGGCAAAGCACCTCGTACACACTCGTACACACGGGAAGAGGCCCCACTCATGACGCGTATCGCCATCAACGGATTCGGCCGCATCGGACGCAACGTGCTGCGCGCCCTGCTGGAGCGCGACAGCGCCCTGGAGGTCGTCGCCGTCAACGACCTGACGGAGCCCGCCACTCTGGCCCGGCTGCTCGCCTACGACAGCACCGCCGGACGGCTCGGGCGCCCGGTGACCGTCGACGGGGACGCCCTCGTCGTCGACGGCCGCCGCATCAGGGTGCTGGCCGAGCGCGAACCGGCGCAGCTGCCGTGGGCCGAACTCGGCGTCGACATCGTCCTGGAGGCCACCGGCCGCTTCACCTCCGCCAAGGCCGCCCGTGCCCACCTTGACGCGGGCGCGAAGAAGGTACTGGTCAGCGCGCCGTCGGAAGGCGCGGACGTCACGCTCGCGTTCGGCGTCAACACCGACGCGTACGACCCGGCCGTCCACACGGTCGTCTCCAGCGCCTCCTGCACCACCAACGCGCTCGCCCCGCTGGCCTCCGTCCTGGACCAACTCGCGGGCATCGAGCACGGGTTCATGACGACCGTGCACGCCTATACCCAGGAGCAGAACCTCCAGGACGGCCCGCACCGCGACGCCCGCCGCGCCCGCGCCGCAGGCGTCAACATCGTGCCGACCACGACGGGCGCCGCCAAGGCGATCGGCCTGGTGCTGCCCAACCTCGAAGGCAAGCTCTCCGGCGACTCGATCCGCGTGCCCGTGCCGGTGGGCTCGATCGTCGAACTCAACACGACCGTCGCCCGCGACGTGACGCGCGACGACGTGCTGGCGGCGTACCGGGCGGCGGCGGAAGGCCCGCTGGCCGGAGTCCTCGAATACTCCGACGACCCTCTCGTCTCGTCCGACATCACGGGCAACCCCGCTTCGTCGATCTTCGACTCGGCCCTCACCCGCGTCGACGGCCGCCACGTCAAGGTGGTCGCCTGGTACGACAACGAGTGGGGCTTCTCGAACCGCGTGATCGACACGCTCGAATTCCTCGCGGCCCCCTGAGCCAGGGAGGGCCGGGGCCTCGGGGCCCCGGCCGTGGGGCCCCGGTCACGGGCCCGTGGGTTTCGTGCGTGCCCCGGAGTCGACGAACGGCGGGAAGAACCGCGGCAAGAACGCCGCACGGCTGGAATCGCCGTCCTGGCGCGGCCGGAAAACGCTGGAAGCTTCACGATCGCTTCCGGCCAATGATGGCGAGGGAAAGGGCTTTCGGTGCGGCGTCCCGACAAGTCCGGCTCCGTCAGCGCATCGCCTCGGCCCTGAGCGGCGTTCCCGGGCCGCACGGCGACGCGCCCGGCGTGAGCCTTCGCCTCTGGGAATGAAGTGGTCCGGTTCCGGTCAGGGAATGCGTGACGCCCGTGTGCCCGAGCGAATGCTCCCCGGACGCGAGGAGGCGGCTTCCGGGTGTGCGGGGCTGCGGCGCAGGGCCCGGCGCCGGTAAGCGCCGAATGGTGGTGTGGCCGCCTACAACTTCCTTGTGCACAAACGGAATTGAGCCGCCGGGCGTCACTCGGCAGGTGTGGCAGCAGTCTTGTGGGGCTCGAAGTCGGGTGGTTAGGCTCCGGCTCGTTTCCGTTCCTTCGCTCTTTCTGCAATTTCTTGGACGAATCGTGAACAGGTGTGGTGTGCCCGTGTGAGCCGGGCAGTGCCGCCGTGCACGAGTGGGAGAACCGGAAGGGGGCGGGCAATGGCGGAGGCTTCGGCGGCGCAGGCGGACCACGACCCGAGCTCCCCGGAGCCGCCGATGTCCGGCCCCCCGAGACCGCCGATGTCCGGTGCCCCGGGCTCGGCGGGAAGCGGTGTCCCGGGCTCGGCGGGAAGCGGTGCCGCGCCACGCGACCTGCGCCTCTTCTGGACCTCGAACACCGCCGACGCCCTCGGCAGCCAGACCTCCGGCGTGGTCCTTCCGCTCCTGCTGCTGGCCCTCGGGCATTCGCCCGCCTCGGTCGGCGTCGTGGTCGGCGTTTCGGCGGTCCTGGGCCTGGTCCTCGGACCGCTGGCGGCCGTGCCCGCCGACCGTGGAGCCCGTAAACCGGTGATGGTGTGGTCCGCGTGCGCGGCGGCCGTGGCCATGACGGTCGTGGCGGTCGCGGTCGCCACGGGGCGACCGCCTCTGGCGCTGGTGCTGGCCGGAGTGCTGGTCGAACGGTTCGCCACCGCCGTGTACGAGGCCGCCGCGCGCGGCACGGTCGCCATGCTCACCCCGCCGGAGGGCTACGCCCGTACTGTGGCCCGACTGGAGGTCGGGGAGCGGCTGGCCCTCGTCCTCGGCCCCGTGCTCGGGGGCGCCCTCTACCAACTGGGCCGCGCCTGGCCCTTCGCCGTCGACGCCCTGTCGTACGCGGTGACGGCCGTCTGCGTACGGTCGATGCGGGCCGACCTGCGTGCTCCGGGCGGCTCCGCCGGGCCGACGGGGAAGGGCCAGGCGCAACCGGCGGAGCCCCCTACGGAGGCCACCGCACCGGCCGTGCCCGGCCCGGCTCCCACCCGCTCCCGGTTCTCGCCCCGCGCCGAACTCGCCGCAGGACTGCGGCTCGTGGCCGACTCGGCGGTCCTGCGCCTCGTGCTCGTCTGGACCTCCGTCGTCAACGGAGTGCTGGCCGCGCTCTACTTCGGCGTTCTGCTCACCCTTCAGCAGGACGGGCACGGCGGCACCGCCACCGGAGCGGTTCTGGCCGTCGCGGGAGCCGCCGGAATCGGGGGAGCGCTGGCCGCCCCCGCGCTCGCCGTACGCATCGGAGCGGCCCGCAGCGTGCTGGCGGTGACCTGGCTCCTCGTACCGCTCACCGGGGCCCTGGCCGCGACCCGTTCGCCCTGGTGGCAGGCGGCTCTGTTCGGCGGGATCTGCCTGGTCATGCCCGTGGCCACCGTCGTGCTCCAGTCCCGGGCCATCGCCGCCGCCCCGGCGCACCTCCAGGCCAGGGCCGGGGCGGTCCTGGCCACCGGAGCGGGCGGGGCGGCAGCGCTCGGCCCCGCGACGGCGGGGGTGCTGGCCGAGGCGGGTGCGGCGTGGCCCCCGCTGGGCTGCGCTGCGGCGCTGCTCGCCCTGGCGGCGTACACCAGCCGGTCCCGCTCCCGCGCGCTCACGGGCGGTACGGCAGGGCAGCCGGAGAGCCGTACCGGCGGCGTGGCAGGGGCCGACGACGCCGGGACCGGGAGCCTCTCATGACCGCCCCCGCTCCCCGCTACCGCGTCTTTCGCGCGGCCCTCCCCGAGGTGTGCTCCCTCGACCCCACCCGCATGGCGTTCACCGCCGACGCGGACGGCCGCTGCGAGGTCTTCACCTGGGACACCGTCACCGCCACCGCACGCCAGGTCACCGACCGGCCGGGCGGCACCTTCCACTGCTCCGTCGACGCCGACGCCCACGTGTGGTGGTTCGAGGAGGACACGCACGGTTTCGGCCGGTGGCGGTTCCAGCCCTTCGAGGGCGGGCCGACGCACGACGGTCTGCGCGGGGTTCCCGTCGGCCAGGCGCGCGGACTCGCGGTCAGCGCCGGTGGGGCCGTGGCCCTCGCGCTGGGCGACGGGGAGGGCACCACCGTGTACGGCGGGCGGCGCGGCGGGCCCGCACGCCGGGTCACCCGGCTTCCGTACCACGCCAGCCTGACCGGCATCAGCACCGAAGGAGACCTCCTCGCGGTCGGAGGGCAGGCCCGTTCCCCGTACGCCGTGACCGTGTTCCGTACGTCGGACGGGGCCCGCGTCGCCCAACTCGGCGAAGAACGTGCGGCGTTGTGGTCGCTCGGTTTCACCTCTGCGGCGGGCCGCCGTGATCTGCTGCTCGTACGGGAGCACGCGGGCCGGTACCTCCTCGCCACCTGGCGGCCGGGCGAGCCCGTGCGCACGCACGCCTGGGCAGGCTTCGACACGGAGATCACCGCGCGCTGGCGGCCGGACGGCCGCAGCGTACTGATCCGCCAGGACCGGCACGGGCGTAGCATCCTGCACCGCGCCGACCTCGACACCCGCACCCTCACCGTCCTGCCCACCGCCCCCGGCACCCTCCTGGACGCCGTCGAACACGCGGGCGGCGACCTCCACACGCTCTGGACCAGCACCGCCGAACCCCCGCGCGCCACCTCCAGTGCGGGCACCCCGCTGCCCACCCTGCCGCGCCTGCCGGACCCCGTGCCCGGCGTGTCGTACGACGTGTGGACCCCGGGCGCGGACGGTGACCTGCACACCCTGGTCACGCTCCCGGAGGGGGCGCGCGGTCCCGTGCCCACGGTGTTCCTCGTGCACGGCGGGCCCGCCGACCACGACCGGGACGCCTACGACGGCACCGTGCACTCCCTGGTCGCCTCCGGGTTCGGCGTCGCCCGCGTCAACTACCGGGGCTCCACCGGGTACGGGCCCGCCTGGCGGGCCGCGATGACCGAGGGCGTCGGCCTCACCCAGGTCGCCGACCTCGCCGCCGCCCGCGCCGACCTCGTCGAGCGAGGCTGGGCGGACCCCGACTCCCTCGCGCTGTGGGGCACTTCGTGGGGCGGCTACCTCACCCTGCTCGCCCTCGGCGTCCGCCCCGGCCTCTGGCAGGCGGGGGTGGCCGTGAAACCCGTCGCCCACCTCGCCCGGGCCCACGCCACGACCACCCCCGCACTGCGCGCCCTCGACGAACGGCTCTTCGGCGGCACCCCCGACGAGCTGCCCGAGGCGTACGCGCGCAGTTCGCCCCACACCTGGCTCCCGGACCTCCGGGCCCCTCTCCTGATCGTCGCGGCCCGGCACGACGCGAAGTGCCCGCCCGGTCAGATCGACGACTACGCGGCGGAGTTGACGAAGCGTCAGAAGGAGCACGACCTCCTCTGGCTGGACACCGGTCACGACGGCTACGACGGCGCCGACCACGTCCTGGCCCTGCGCACGGCCGTCCTCTTCCTCGACCGCACCCTGCGGGGCTCCCGCACCCCGCGCGGCGACGGCGCTTCGCGAGGCCGTCCGCGCACCACCCCCACAGCATCCCCCGCCGCCCGGCGCGGGGAGTCCGGTCCCACGGAGCGCAAGCCCGTACCGGCCGGTGACAGCACATCGCACCACTCCACGGAGAGGACGACCCACCATGCAGAAGGACATCATCAACAACGACCCGCTCGCGGGTGACGAGGAGAACCGCAAGCCGAGCGTCGGCATCACCGTCACGGTTCCCTTCCGCAACACCGAAGAGGGTCAGGACGAGGAGTAGGCACTTCGCCGCTCCCGCACCTCGGAGTGGGCGACTCGCCACTCACGTACGTACGTACAGAGGACCGGTCCGGGGCGTTCGCGCCCCGGACCGGCTCCACCCCTCCCCGCCCCCAAGGAGTGCTCCCCGTGCGTGTCCTGCTCGTCAATATGCCCTGGTCGCCCATCGACCTTCCGTCGCTCGCCCTGGGGATACTCAAACGCAGCGTCGACGAGCGCGTGCCCGGCGCGACGGCGACCGTCCTGCACGCCAACCTCGAATTCACCGACTGGATCACCGCCCGCACCGAGTTCACCGCCGACGACTACGAGTACTACGCCCTCTCCTCCTACTTCATGGGCTGCGGCGACTGGGTGTTCTCCTCCGCCCTGTACGACGACCCGGCCTGGCGGCAGAAGGAGTTCACCGAGACGATGCGGACCCGCCTGAACAAGGCCCGCATGAAGATGTCCCACGAACTCCACGCCGTCGTACCGGAGTTCGTCGACGAGATCGCCCGCCGCATCGTCGCCGAGAACCCCGACGTCGTCGGCTTCACCTCCACCTTCCAGCAGAACACCGCGGCGCTGGCCGCCGCCAAGCACGTCAAGCGGCTCGCCCCGCACATCAAGACCGTCATCGGCGGTGCCAACTGCGACGCCGAACAGGGCGCCGCCCTGCACCGCAACTTCGACTTCGTGGACTTCGTCGTACGCGGCGAGGGCGAGGCGGCCTTCCCCCAGCTGCTCACCGCGCTCAGCGAGGACGGCGACCTGAGCAAGGTCTCGGGCCTGTGCCGCCGCGCCGACGACGGGGAGTCCGTACCGAACGCCATGGCCACCAGCCCGCTGCCGCCCGCCACGATCCTGCCGCCCGACTACAGCGGCTACTTCGAACGCCTCGCCGCCTCCGTCGCCCGCAACTGGGTCGAGCCCAAACTCGTCGTCGAGGGCGCGCGCGGCTGCTGGTGGGGCGAGAAGCACCACTGCACGTTCTGCGGACTCAACGGCTCCTTCATGCAGTTCCGCAGCAAGAGCCCCGACGTCTTCTACGACGAGATCATGGACCTGGCCCGCACGCACAAGGTCCTCGACATGTACGTCGTCGACAACATCCTCGACATGGGCTACCTCAACACCGTGCTGCCCCGCATCATCGACAGCGGCTACGACCTGCGCCTGCACATCGAGATCAAGGCCAACATGCGCCGCAGCCAGCTGCGCACCCTCTCCGACGCGGGCCTCATCTACGTCCAGCCCGGCATCGAGAGCCTCAACAACCGCGTCCTGGACCTCATGGACAAGGGCGTCAGCGGCTGCCAGAACGTCCGCATGCTCCGGGACGGAGCCGAGACCGGGCTCTCCGTCTCCTGGAACTACCTCCACGGCTTCCCCGGCGAGAGCGCCGAGGACTACGACGGCGTCATCGGCCAGATCGCCGCCCTCGAACACCTCGACCCGCCCGTCGACCTCTCCGCCCGCATCGCCATCGAACGCTTCAGCCCGTACTTCAACCGCCCCGAACTCGGCTTCGACGGCCTGCGCCCCGAAGCCCACTACCGCTTCACCTACGACCTCCCGGAACGGGAGTTGTACGACCTGGCGTACGTCTTCGAGGCCCCCGAACGCGGCATCGGCGAACCCACCGTGTCCGCCCTCAACGACGTCCTCGCCCTCTGGAAGAAGCACCACGCGGACGCCCGCCTCACCCACACCGACCTCGGTGAGCGCATCGTCCTGGTCAGCAGGCGGCGCGCCTTCGACTGGCACACGAAAGAACTCACCGACCCCTTCGAGATCGCCCTCTTCCGCCTCCTGGACCAGCCGCACGCCCCCGCCGCCCTCCTGCGCAAGGCGACCGCACGCGTACGGGACCACGACCGCACCGAGGCCGACGTCGAAGCACTCCTCAGCGAGTGGGTGCGCCTCGGCCTGGTCTTCACCGACGCAGGACAGTACGTCCACCTCGCCCCGGCAGCCGTCAACGAAGACCTCCTGCGCCTGGACTTCATGCGCCACCGGCACACGGTCCCGGCACCGGACGCGGACCAGGGCCCCGAGCGGGACCCGGCACCGGACCTCACCCCCGCACTGGCCTGACCGAGCCCGCCCGCCGACCCGAGACGGAAAGACCGCCGCCATGGACACAGCCCTCGCCCCCGCCGAAGCAGCCTCCCCCCTCGCCGTCACCGCCTGGCGCGACTACGACGAAGTCGCCTGCGCCCTTCCCGGAATGCTCCTGGGCGACCTCGAACTGACCGGCCCCATCGCCGAGGAGGCCGACCGGCTCTGGGAGAGCGGAGCCCGACGGGTCCGGCTCGCCGAGCCCGTCGACCTCACCGCGACCGACGGCCTCGCCGCCGCCCGCCGCACCGTACGGGCGCTCAGCCTGGTCCGCGACCTCACCGCCCGTGCCGTACTCGTCGAATGGGACCTGCGCCTGGACCCCGCCCGCCCCGAAGACCCGCTCGTCCTCAGCCACCTCCAGCCGCCCCGCACCCTGCACGGCCATCCCGACGCCCAGGCCGCGCTGGCCACCTGGCGCGGTGGCCACTACCTGGGCAAGTGCCTGTGGCGCAACGGCCCCGGCTTCTTCCAGATCCGCGACCGCCGCTGGGGCAACCTCCAGCGCTTCACCGCGGACGAGCCGCACTACCGCACCGCCGTCGACGCGCTCGCCTACGGAGCCCCGCAGCAGGACGTGCCCCGGGACGCGCTCGACGACTTCACCGGGGAACGCCTCGTCCTCCATCTGGGCCCGCTGGCCTGGTGGGTTCCCTACCGGGTGAGCCGGTGGACCCAGGAGGCCATGGCGATCTGACGTGGCGGCGGGAGGTCTCGCCCCCGCGGCGGCACGGTCACAGGGCGACGTGCAGTGCGCAGGTGTCGTCGTGGCGGGAGTCGGGACCGACCAGCGCGTCCAGGATGCGGGTGTCTCCCGCGTGGTCCGCGGCGGAGCGGGCGAGGCGGGCGAGGCCCTCGTAGACGTCGCGGCCCGGCACCTCGACCAGGCCGTCGGTGAAGAGCAACAGGTGGTCGCCGGGCAGCAGTTGGAGGGTGGCCTCCTCGTAGACGGGCGCCGCCATGGCACCGAGCAGGATGCCCCGGGGGACCGGCAGATAGCGGGGCTGGCCCTCGCGCAGCAGCAGCGGCGGCAAGTGCCCAGCCTGCACCCAGGTGAGCCGGGCGGTGGCGGGATCGTACCGGCCCATGATCATCGTGGCGGTGCCGTAGTTCCGCCCGGCGGTGTGCAGCAGCAGGGTGTTGAGGCGGGTGAGGATCTCGGGCAGGGGCGTGCCGGTGATGGCCATGGCCTTGGCGGTGAAGCGCAACTGGGCCATGGTGGCGACCGCGTCCAGCCCGTGCCCCGCGACGTCCCCGACGACCAACAGGGCGCTGCCGTCCGGGAGTTCGATGGCGCTGTACCAGTCGCCCCCCACGTTCAGACCCTCCTGCAAGGGGTGGTACGCCACGTCCACCGTCAGTCCTGACAGGCGCAGGGACTGCTGCGGCAGCGGGAGCAGGGCGTGCTGGAGGCGGGCGGCGAGGTCCTTCTCGGCGGCCAGCAGACTGCGCTGGGCGGAGGCCGCCTGCTGGTGCTCCAGCACTTCCTGCGCGGCCCGGTTCAGTCCGGTGCGGTCCTGGAAGAAGCCGTGGACCTCCACGGGTACGTCGTCCACGTCGAGTTCCGCCTCCGCGACGATGCGTACGTGCCGCAATTCGCCGTCGGGTGTGGTGATGCGAAACGAGTGGTCGACGGGGTCGCCCCCGCTCAGCAACTGCCGCACGGTCTCGCCCACCCCGGGGCGGTCCTCCGGGAGCGCCTGGGAGGAAAGCTCCTCCAGCGTCATCGGGCCCAGCGCCCGGTCACGGCCGAAGACCGCGAAGACCTCGTCCGACCAGGTGATCTCGTTGAGCACCAGGTCCCAGTCGGCCCACCCCATCCCGCCCAGACGCTGCATCACCGCCAGGCGGCGCTGCTCGCGCTCGCCGGTGTCCAGCCGCACCCAGGAGACGATCAGCCCGCCGTGGCAGGCCGCCGCACGCACGGCGAAGCGCGACCGGCGCGGTATTCCGGCGAGCGCCTCCTCGTACTCGAACGGCTCCCCATCGTAGCGGCCGCCGCCTTCCAGCACCGCGAGGTACCCGCGCCACACGTCGCTGTCCGCGACCGTCGGGTACGTCTCCAGGACGCTGAGGCCGACCATCTCCTTGCCCCGGCGGCCGCCGATGTCGACCGCATCGGGTGAAGCGGCCACCACCCGGAAGTCCACGACCGCGCTGTCGGGCCCGTACACCGGCATCAGGAACGTGGCGGAGCCGGGCAGAGCGTTCAGGACCTCCTGCACCGCGGACACCGACACGGCGAGCGACTGGCCGTCGTCCCCCACGGGTCGCCGGGGCACGACGTAGTGGCTGGTGGACAAGACGGGGGTGCCGTCCACGTCCCCACAGCCTTCGCCACTCGGTGGAGCCTCTCCCAGCTCATCGCGGTCAGTCATGCCCTGAGCATGGCACGCCGCGCGACGATGATTCAGCTCTTGTGCGGGGGCATCGCGCAGGCCCCGCCGGACCTTGCTGGCGACGCCCCCATTTCACCCGGTTCGCTCGGCCTCGGCGATCCAGTCCTCCAATTGCTCGACGGTCGTGGACGGGTCGGCGACCAGCGTGGCGAGCTGGTCGTCGGCGGAGTGGAGCGTGGCGAGGGCGGGGCAGCGGTGGCAGGCGTCCACTCCGGTCTGGTTCCACCACTTGCAGCGCGGACGGAGGTGGCAGCGCGGCACGGCTCCGCTGTCACGCGGGGTCGGCAGGGTCTGGATGCGCCGGATCAGGCCGCAGTCGTCTCCCACCCGGTTCGCGCAGGCGGGCGTGCAGTGCGAGGCGAATCGAAGGATCCGGCTCGGTGCGATGCCTGCGGGGATGCTCGACAGCACGTCCGCCGCGGGCACCGGTTCGTCGAGGTAGACGACCTGGCCGTGCTCGCCCGATCTGACGCCCAGGACGAGGGACTCGGGACGGTGGGCGTCCCCGCTGGGACACCAGTTGACGTGGTCTTCGCCGTGATCGTCCACGGTAGGCACCTCCCTACGGTCAGGAGGTCGCGGTTTCGGCGGCGGCAGGATTCACGATGAAGCCCAGGACCGGTCCGCCGGTGGTCCCGTCGAGCTGTTGTTCGGCGACGACGGCCTTCTGAATGTGCGCGGAGAGGCTGTCGGCGTCGGTTCTCTCCGCCGCGCCGGCGACGCCGCCTGCCGCGAGGAGTCCGGTGACGAGTGCCGCCGTGGCGGCTGCGGCACGGATGTTGGGGTTCATGTACTTACTCCTCGGCATAGGGGTAACGGCTGGTTGGGGCGACCGTATGCAGCAACTCCCCTGTGGGGAAGGAGTTGTGAGGCGTACTTCTGTTCGTCAAAGTGCGGAGGGCGGCGTAGGTGCGACGCATGGGCCGCACCCGATCGCGCGGTGTGCGACCAACGTGCCGATCGTGGCCCTGGCGTCTCCGCCTCCCCCCCGCCCGGCCTCCACCGGGAGACCTGCGCGCACGCTTGTTCGGAGCGCATGGTGGCGCACGGCGACGGGCGATGAGCCCCCCGTGCTTCGCGGGATCCGGCCCGGGGTGTTGCTTCGCTTCCGGCATGGGCACTGGAGTGGCGGAGTCCCTTTGGGCCCGCGCGGGGTCCCTGGTGAAGGAGTGCAGTGTGATACGTGTCCAAGTCGCCCATCCGACAGGTCTGTTCAGTTCGGCCCTCGTGGTGCTGCTGCGTGAGCAAGAGGATTTCGACGTGTTCCGCGGGCCCGCGGACGCCGTCGCGGAGGACCCGGGCTGGGCGGACGTGTGGGTGACGGACGCGGAGGAGTTCCTGCCTCGGCCCGCACCGTCGCACGCGGCCTGCTTACCGGGCTCGGCGGGCTTACTCGGTTTACCGGCCACGGCCCCCGACGCACCGCGCGACGCGGCGCGCCCCGCCGACCCCACGCGGCCCAAGGGTGCCGGGCTGCTGGTGCTGGCAGCCCCCCACCGGCCGGGCGTGCTGCGCCGCGCCTTCGACGCGGGCGCTCTCGGCTACGTCGACAAGGGAGGCTCTCCCGAGCGACTGGCCGCAGGGATCCGCGCGGTCGCGAGAGGAGAGCGGTACGTCGACGTGTCACTGGCCGTCGGCCTCCTGCACGCCACGGAAATCCCCCTGACGCCACGGGAGTTGAGCGTGCTCGCCCTGGCCGCCGCCGGGTCCGGCGTCGGTGAGATCGCGCTCTCCCTGCATCTGTCCCGGGGGACCGTGCGCAACTACCTGGCGGCGGCCATCCGCAAGACCGGCGCCCGCAACCGGGTGGACGCGATACGCATCGCGCACGGTGCCGGCTGGGTGTGAGGGGGGCCCGTCCGGCCCGGAAGCGGACGGGGGCCGCTCCCGTGGTCCCTCCCGCCAGTGTCCCGTCAGGTCCCGGTAGAGGGCGGACCGCTCCAGCAGCTCCCGGTGCGTCCCGCAGTCCGCCCGTACGCCGTCCAGTACCAGGACCCGGTCCGCACGCAGGGCGGACGACATCCGGTGCGCCACCACGACCAGCGCTCCCGGCCGTTGCGCCAGGGCACGTTCGGCCCTCTCCTCCGACTCCTGGTCCAGGTGACAGGTCGCCTCGTCCAGAACGAGGAGCGGGGCGGGCGACAGGAAGGCGCGGGCCAGCGTGAGCAACTGCGCCTCTCCCTGGGAGAGTTGCGACGGTACGAGGGTGGCGTCGAGGCCGCCGAGCCGAGCCACCAGCGGCCCGAGACCCAGTGCGGCGACGGCCTCCGCGAGCTCGGTGTCCGTCGCGTCGGGGCGCAGGTGGGTGAGGTTGTCGCGGAGGCCGGCGGTGAAGACGTACGCCTCCTGGGGAACGAGCGCACGCCACCGCGCCAGTTCGGCGGGAGTACGGTCGCGGACGGGACGCCCGCCGAGGAGGGCCGTGCCCCGGTCGGGTGTCAGCAGTCCCGCGAGGACGTTGGTCAGCGTGGACTTGCCGATGCCGCTGGGGCCCACCACCGCCAGGTGTTCCCCGTGACCGACGGTCAGGTGCAGGCCGTCCAGGACGGGGCGCGCGCCGGGCCCGTAGGCGAGGGTGACGTCACGGAGTTCGGCGGCCGGGGGTCGGAGGCGAGCGGGAGGTGGGGGGGCGGGTTCGACTGCGGTGCGGGCCGGGGCGTCGGCCGCACGGTTACCGTCGCTCCCGCGAGCGGGGGCGAACCTGTCCAGCACCACCAGCAGTCGCGTGCCCGCCGCTCCCAGTGCCGTCATGAGCGTGTGCAGGGCGGGCAGCAGCGACTGCACGAGGTACGTCAGCGCACCCGTGAGCGTGCCTGCGGTGAGGCCCCGGTCCAGCAACCACGGAACCGCCAACAGCAGGAGCAGGGGAGGCAGTTGACCCGCCATGCCCAGCGCCAGTGACCGCACCGCCGCCCAGCGCGCCAGCACGCCCGCCGCCCGCTCCGCCGCCCGTGCGGACTCCGTGCCGTACGCACCCACCTCCGCCTGGACACCGCAGGCCACCACGTCACGCAATCCGGCGGCGGTCGTACGCGCACGGTCGGTGAACTCCTCCTCCGCATCCAGGGCGGCCCGCTGGGCTCCCGCCATCGGCCGCAAGGTGGCCAGGAAGAGCCCGAGTCCGAGCACCAGGGGAGGGGTGGTGACCAGCAGCAACTCCGGTGCCAGTACGAACATTCCGGCCAGCGCGCCCGCGGCCGTGAAGACGAACGACCGCGCCGTGAGCACCAGCCCGGCGAAGCTGTCCCGGGCGATCTCGCTCTGCTGGGAAAGCCGGGAGACAGCACTGCCGGACGCACCTGTCGTACGGGGACGCGCCCCGGGTGCCTCGATGTCCGCGCCGTCGCGCCCCGCGACGGCGTGGTGGAGTGCCTGATCCACCGCACGCCGTACCAGGGCGTCCCTGAACGGCTCGACCAGCAGGGCGAGTTGGGTGAAGACGCCGCGCGTCACCGGCCCGCCCGCCAGGATCGCCAGCGCGGCGAGCGCCAGCCATGCCGCACCGACTCCCGCCCGTCCCACGAGGAAGCCCCGGTCGAGCGCCTGCGCCAGGCAGTAGCCGCCCAGGAAGGTCTGGGCGGACTCCACCAGCGACCACGCCGCGATCCGCCCCACCACCCCCTTGCGCCGCGCGAGAAACCTCCGGCCGTCCCGCCACAGCCAGGCGCGGACGCCTTCGCTCCGTGCGCCGCCGTTCCGAGCGCCCTCGTGCCCGGCAGCCCCCCGTGCGGCCGCCCCGCTCCAGCCCGCCCTCATGACACGTCCCCCGTCGAGGGGGCCAGCGACGCGTCCCCCCGCTGAGGGGCCGAGGCCGGGTCTGCGGCGAACACCGCGCGGTAGGCGCTCTGGCGCCACAGTTCGCGGTGCGGCCCCACCGCCCGTATCCGCCCCTCGTCCAGCCAGACGACCAGGTCCGCGCGCGCGGCGGAGGAGAGCCGGTGCGCGACGCACAGCCGGGTTCCGGGGCCCACGTCGTGGGCGAGTGCCTCCTCGACGCGCCGCTCGGTCGCCGTGTCCAGGCTGGAGGTCGCGTCGTCGAGGATGAGGAGCCTGCCCGCGTGCGCGAACGCCCTTGCCAGGCCCAGGCGTTGGAACTCCCCGCCGGAGAGCGGTGCTTCGCCGGGGGCCGTGTCGTACCCCTGCGGCAGCAGCCGTACGAAGTCGTCCGCACCGGCCGCCCGCGCCGCCGCCCGCACCTCGGCGGGCGACGCGGTGCGCGCACCCGAGGCCAGCGCGTCGGCGAGGGTGGCCCCGAAGAGCGCCGGGCGCTCGAACGCGTACCCCACCTCGGAGCGGAGCTGATCGGCTTCGAGTTCCCTGAGCGGTACGCCGTCCAGGAGTACGGTCCCCGCATCCGGGTCGCGCAGCCGCCCCGCGACCGCCGCCAGGGTCGACTTGCCGGAGCCGCTGCGACCGACCACGGCGGTGGTCGTACCGCCGGGGAGCACCAGCGACACCCCGCTGAGCAGGGACTTTCCGTCGTGCGCGACCGAGACGTCGCGCAGTTCCAAGGTGCCGGGGCCGCCCGGCGGCAGCCGAAGGCCGCCGTGGGCGAGGCCGGGCAGCGCGAGGACCGCCGACAGGCGGCGGGCCGCCGTGCGGCTGCGGACCAGGGAGCCGAGGAGCCCGGCCACCGTGCCGACCCCGGCGGCCAGGGCCGCGTACCGGGAGGCGGCGAGGAGTTCGCCGACGCTCATCCGGCCCGACACCACGCCCAGTCCACCCACCAGCGTCACCGCGGTCGTGAGGAGGGGAAGGAGGACACCGCTGCGCGCCACGGCGCGGCCGTGCACGGTCCACATGCGGGCTCCCTGGACTCCCAGTTCGGGCAGCGGTGCCAGGATCCGGGAGCGCTCACGGTCCACGCTGCCCGCGGCGGCGATGCTGCGCGCCCCGGCCAGCGCCTCGGTCAGCAGCGACGCCAGAGAGGACTGGACCTGCTGGTAGCGGGCGACGCTGTCGGACGTCCCGACGGCGAAGGCGCGCAGCACCAGCAGCAGCAGCGGCAGGCCCGCCGCGAACGCCAGCGCGCACCACGGATCGACGAGGGCCAGCGCGACGAGACCGCCGGTCGGGGCGATCAGTGCCGCTGCCAGACCGGCGGCGGCACCCGGCGCGGCACCGGCCTCGGTCGCGTTGACCGACAGTCTGGTCGCGGTGTCGCCGGGGGAGAAGCGGGCGGCGTTCCCGGGAGCCGAACCCAGCAGTCGTGCCATGCCGAAGGTGCGCAGCCACGCGGTCGACCTGGCCTGAGCCGTCCCGGTGAACAGGGCTTCGGCGGCCTCCAGCAGCACTTCGGCGACCACCAGGACGACGCACAGCACCAGCCAGCCCTTGGCCTCGGGATCGCGTGCGAGCAGCAGGTCCAGGGTGCGCCCGACGACGGCGGGCAGTGCGACAGCAGCGCAGGCCGCGAGCGCGGACGCGGTGAACACACCCGTCGCGCGGCCCCTGGTGTGCCGGGCCACGGCCAGCAGCAGCCGGTCGGCCGGGGAGGTCAGGTGTTTGCGGGTCCGGGTCGTCACAGGTGGCGTCCCACTCCCTCGTACGTACGCGTGTGTGGTCCGGGTCGAGCGCCGTCCGGGCCGTGCGCGGGCCCGGCCCGGCGTGTACCGGGCCTGACGTGTACGGGGCCCGACGTGGCGAGGGCCCCGGGCGGAGAAGCTCCGCCCGGGGCCCCGAACCGCTGACGGCGTCAGTGCCGACGTCAGTTACAGGTGGTGAGGCTCAGGCTGCTGTCGCCACAGAGCAGCAGGCTCGCGCGGCTGCCACCCCCGCCGCCCATGGTCTCTTCCTGCGGGGTCTCCATCGACTGGAGGTCAAGAATGCTCATGACATTTCCTTTCATTGGGGACGGTCGTCTTGCGGTACGACCCCGGAAGGGGCCGGTTCGTGGGCCGCCGGGGGAGGCGGCAGGAAGGGCAGCTGCGCGGACCGGCCGTCGACGGTCGGACGACCGGAGGCGGCAGCGAGTGCCAGCAGGCAACCGGCGGAGCCGGTCGCGAGGTCCATGGAAAGGCGCATCATCTGCTCGCCGGGGAAGGCGAGATGCCCCCGGTGGGGCACCGCGTGCCAGGCGAGCGCGTCGATCTGGCGCCGTACGTCGGCGGGTCCGGTGCCGGGGCCGCCGGTCGTCGTGCGGCTCAGGTGCAGCACCATGCCGGCGGCGCCCCGGAACAGTCCGGGCTGCGCGTAGAAGGTGGCCTGCGCGGCGGCCACGATGTCCCGGCGGGCCCGCTCGAAGTCGCCGTCCGGGTCGGGGTCCGGCCGGTGCGCGAGGTAGTCGTCGAGCACCATCCCGATGCCGACGCTGCCCGCCCCGAGGTAGGGCATCGTGCGCCAGCCCTCGTCGACCTGGAGGGTGCCGCTCGCACTGCGCACGCACCGGTCGAGGTCCCGACGCAGCGCGTCGGATGCCAGGTCCAGCAGGGCGGCGTCCCCCGTGCGCTCGTACAGCCGCAGGAAGAGGAGGGCGCCTCCGGAAGCCCCGTACAGGAGTCCGGCGCGCGGCGCCCTGCCGCCGGGTGCCGCGCCGTGCGGCCGTGCGACCAGTTCCGCGCAGCGCAGCGCCGCTTCGTGCAGGGCGCTTTCGCCGGTCGCCGCACCGAGGGCGTCGAGGGCGAGGCCGAAGCCTGCGAGGCCGCTGTGCAGGTCGGGGCCGAGTTCCTGCCACGGCTGGGCGAGGGCGAGTTCGGTGAGCTCCAGGGCGCGGGCGCGGTGGCCGAGGCCCTCCAGCGTCCAGGCGACGCCCGCAAGACCGTCGTAGAAGCCGAGCGGAGTGCCGGATTCCGGCTCCTTGGTACGACTCAGCAGCCACTCCTCGCCCGCAGCGGAGCGAGGGGCACCGCTCTCGGCCAGTGCGTACAGCACCCCGGCCGTGCCGTACCCGAAGCTCTGGCCGCCGCCCTCGGTGGCGAACTGGGCGATGTCGCCGGGGAAACACCGGTCCTCGCGGCCGGGCGTCGCCGTGGCCAGGATGGCTTCCGCGAGGGAGTCCCGGCTGCGCGGCCAGTCGCCGGGGGCAACGGGGAGATACGATTCCGCGCTCACGGCGCTCGTCGGGTCTGTCAGGCCCTTGGTGCCCTTGATGCCCGCCGTGCTCGCTGCGCCCGCCGGTGCCTGCGGATCGCGCAGTATCTCCTCGACCGCCTCCCGCAGGAAGGATTCAGCGACCGGGAACTGCCGGGCCGCGATCGTGGCCAGATGGGCCGACTTCGTACGGTCCAGTGCGAGCAGGCTGGTCAGCGGTATGAACAGCGAGAGCCGCAGACAGGCCAGCGCGTACCGGTCCACGTCGAAGCCGCGCCGGTCGGCGGGCGCCACGAACGCCGGGTTGGCGACCGTCTGCCGCCGGTTCTCTGCGGCGGGCGCCGCGGCCTCGAAGTCGAGGAGCGTCACCGAGGACTCGTCCTCGGACACCATGATGTTGAACAGATGCAGGTCGTTGAAGACCACACCGCGCGCATGGATCTTGGCCACCGCCTCCGTCACCAGCGCGTGGATGCGCAGCGCCCACGCCGTGTACTCGGCGAGCCGCTCGGGCCCCGGATCGGCCTCGATCAGCGGATGGCGGCGGGCGAAGAAGGAGTTGAGCGGCTTGCCCTCGACGAATTCGAGGACCAGGAAGTGGTGGTCGCCCAGGACGAAGGAGTCCAGCACCTCGGGCGTACAGCCGAGCCCGGACAGCAGCTCCAGTGCGTCCTGTTCGCGCTTCAGCCGGGCCACCGCGTCCGCCCCGTCGGCCGCGAGCCCCGCATGCGGCCTGGCCTCCTTGAGGACCACCTTGGCTCCTGACCTGCGGTCCTTGCCGACGTACACCCCGCCGCCGTTGGAGAAGTGCAGCGCCTTCTCGATCACGTACGGCATGTCGGCGACGGTCGCGGAGCTCCGCGCGTCGAGGTGCGGCCGCAGCCACGCGGGGGTCTCGACCCACTCCGGTATCCGGAAGGCGGGCCCGCGCAGGTCGGGCACGAGGACTCCGTCGGCGTTCTCCAGGGCCGGTTGCTGCTCGCCGTTCTCGTCGTAGCAGTCCCGCCGGGTGAAGCTGCCGTACCGCAGGTACACCGGCCCCTCGCCCCAGCGCAGGTCGCTGAGAACGTACGGACCCTGCGATCCGGCGAGGGCCGCGTCCAGGTCGGTGGCGATGCTCCGGCACTGCTCGTCGTCGGTTGGGTAGACGGTGATGAACTTGCCGCTGGCCGCGCGGTCCGCGTACTTGGCGTTGCGGTTGTGCAGCAGGTACCGGCTGGGCACGAACTTGAAGGCGATGGAGCGCGGCAGGCAGTACGCCATGACCTGCTCCAGCACCGACTCGGCGTTGTCCAGCGTGGCCGACACGTGGATCTTCCAGCCCTGGAAGGGCAGTTGGGCCTCCACGGGCCGCAGTGCGAGCCAGTCGCCCGACCGGTGCCGCTGCCAGCCTTCGGGCACGGGCAGAGTGGCCGCCGCGTACAGGGAGCCCCTGCCGCCCTGCGCCTCGGTGCTCATCCGGTGCGGCGCGTCGTAGAAGTGCCGGTCCGTGTCGCAGAACACGGCATACCCCTTGTTCACGCGCTCTCCCTCACCCTCGCCCGCCCTCTCGCCTTGCTGACGGTGACGAATCTGTCACGAGGAAGCGGAGCCCGGCAGTCACAACTGTCACCAGCCGACCGTGCACAACTCACAAGTAACCAAAGGGTGTTGTGCGAGTGCGGTCGCTCCGGCGGGCTTCGTGATGGGTGAATCACGGAGTGCTACGGCCGAGGGGTCCGGGTTCCCGGTGACCCCCCTCCCGTTCCGTCCTCGCCCAGGCCCGCCGCTGCCGGGTCGAGGAGGCGGGCGAGGAAGGAGCGGGTTCGGGCGTGGCTCGGGGAGCCGATCACCTGGTCCGGCGTGCCTTCCTCGACGATGACTCCGCCGTCCATGAAGACGACCCGGTCCGCGACCTCCCTGGCGAAGCTCATCTCGTGCGTGACCACGAGCATGGTCATCCCCTCGTCGGCCAGCGAGCGCATCACCGCCAGTACGTCGCCGACCAGCTCGGGGTCGAGCGCCGAGGTCGGCTCGTCGAAGAGCATCAGCCGGGGGTCCATCGCCAGCGCGCGGGCGATGGCGACGCGCTGCTGCTGGCCGCCGGAGAGCTTCGCCGGGTAGACGGCCTCCTTGTCGGTGAGGCCGACCCGGGCCAGGCGTTCCCGGCCGATCCGGTTGGCCTCCGCCTTGTCCCTTCCCAGCACCCGGCGTTGAGGGAGCGTCAGGTTCTCCAGGGCCGTCAGGTGCGGGAAGAGGTTGAAGGACTGGAAGACCATGCCGATGCCACGGCGCACCCGGTCGATGTCGACGTCCGGGTCGGTGACTTCGTCGCCCGCCACCCGGACCGTGCCGGAGGTCGGCTCCTCCAGCAGGTTCACGCAGCGCAGCAGCGTGGACTTCCCGGAGCCCGAGGGGCCGATGACGCAGACCACCTCGCCGTACGCGACGGTGAAGTCGATGCCCGAGAGCACTTCCAGCGGGCCGAACGACTTGTGCAGGTCGCGCACTTCGATCGCGGGCGCGTCCGGCACCCTTCGTGCGGCCGGAGAGTTCTCCACCTCGCTCACCTCGCCCTTGACGTACGTGCTTCGAGCCGCCGGACGAGATGGCCCAGCGGCAGGGTGATCACCAGGTAGCAGAGTCCGGCGATCAGGATCGGGGTCAGACTGCGGTTCTGGTTCAGCGCGTCCCTGCCGAACTTCGCCAGTTCGTACTGGGACAGCGAAAGCCCCAGCAGATAGACCAGCGACGAGTCCTTGGTCAGCAGGATCAACTCGTTGGTGAGCGGCGGCAGTACGATGCGCAGCGCCTGCGGGATGACGATGGAGACCATCGCCCTGCCCTGCGACATCCCGAGCGAACGGGCCGCCTCGGTCTGCCCCTTGGGCACCGCCAGGATGCCCGCCCTGATCGTCTCCGCCATGTACGCGGCGCCGACCAGGCCGAGCGCCAGCATGACCGTCACGTACTGGTTGAGCGAGAGCTGGAAGGCCAGCGGGACGCCGAAGCCCAGCGCGATGAAGACCAGGAGCGCGGGCACCCCTCGGAAGAACTCGATGTACGCGACGGCCAGCCAGCGGTACGGCGGCACCTTCGAGAGCCGCATCAGCGCGAGCAGCAGCCCGAGCGCCAGGCCGAAGCCGAAGCCGAGCAGGGTGTAGAGGACGGTGTTGACCAGCGCGGTGGTGATGATGTCGGGGAACTGGGCCTTGGCGACCTCGACGTCGAAGAAGGCGCGCCGGATCTCGCCCCAGTCGGCGGCCAGCGCGACCACGAGTGCCACGACGAGCAGCACGGCGTACTGAAATCCCCGTACCGCCCGGGTCCGTTGTCGTCGGGACAGCCGTGACAGTCGGGACTGTTGGGACACAGTCATCAGCTGGGGTTCCTCACTTCTTGGGAGCGGCGGGGAACCACTTCTTGTAGAGGGCGTCGTAACGGCCGTCGGCCCGCGCGGCCTTGACGACCTCGTCGATCTTCTTGCGCAGGGCCGTGTTGCCGGTCCGGACGGCTATCCCGTACTTCTCGCCCGTGTCGAACTCGGCGGTGACCGCCGTGTCGGCGTTCTTGCGGACGTATTCGAAGAGGACGCCGTTGTCGTTGATCGCGGCGTCCACCTGCCCCGTCTTCACGGCGGTGAGCAGCAGCGCCACGTCCTCGAACTGCACCGTCTCGACGCCCGCGCCGTTCTTCTTCGCGTACGTCTCGCCCGTCGTGCCCTGCTGGACGCCCAGCTTCTTTCCCTTCAGGCTCGCGAGGGAGATGTAGGGGGAGCCCTTCTTGGCGATCAGGGCCTGGGTGGCGTCGAAGTACGGCCCGGAGAAGTCGAGGTTCTGCTCGCGCACCGGCGTGATGGTCATCCCGGCTGCCGCCAGGTCGCACTTGCCCGCGTTCAGGTCCTCGCCGGTCTGGATGCCCTCGAAGGGGGTGTCGACGATCTCCTGGGTGACCTTGAGGTCCTTGGCGACCAGATCGACGATGTCGACGTCGAAGCCGACCACTTCGTTGCCCTTGCGGAACTGGAAGGGTTCGTACGGCAGATGAGTGCAGGTGGTGAGCTTGCCCTCGGTCACGAGGGAGATCTGCGAACCGCCGCCGGAACCGGCGGTCTTGGTGCTCGTACAGCCGGTGGTCACCAGGACGAGGGCGGTGAGGGCGGTGACGGTCGTGACGGTTTTGACGAGGGGCAGCACGGTGCGAGCGGACAAGACGCCTCCAGACGAGGGGTTCGGCCCATGCCCCAGGGGGCGAGCCGAACGGAATCGTGGTGCGGTCGTGGTGCGCGTGCGTTGCGTGTGGTGCGGGTGCGTTGCGCCGATCTTGCCACCGCGGGTGCCGGATGTCTCCCGTGCGGCCGGTACCCGCTCCCGCCGGTCGTGCCGACGGGAGCGGGAGGGGCCGGTCGGCCGTCGCGGGTCAGTCCTTGGTGAGCAGGACCGGGAGCGCGCGCAGGCCCCCGACGATGAAGCCGCCCGCCGGTTCCAGGGACTCCGGGAGGACCGCGAGCCGGAGGTCGGGGAACCTGGCGAAGAGCGCCGGGAGTGCGATCTGGGCCTCCATACGGGCCAGCGGGGCGCCGACGCAGCGGTGGATGCCGTGGCCGAAGGCCAGGTGCTCGGGGCTCGGACGCCGTACGTCGAACACGTCCGCCGTGTCCCCGTGCTGGCGCGGATCGCGTCCGGCGGCCGCGAACGAGGCGAGGATCGCCTGGCCCTTGCGGATGGTGGGCCCGTCGGGGATCTCGATGTCCTCGACCGCGTACCGCAGCGGCAGGTTGGCCACGCTGGGCGCCCAGCGCAGGGTCTCCTCGATGACGTCGTTCCAGGACACCTCACCGGCCAGCACCAGGGCCAGGTCCTCGGGGTGGGTGAGCAGGGCGTGCACCGCGTTGCCTATGAGGTTGACGGTGGTCTCGTGGCCCGCGACCAGGACCAGCAGGAGCGTGTCGATCAGCTCCTGCTCGCTCATCCGCTGTCCGTCCTCGTCCCGCGCGGTGACCAGGACGCTGGTCAGGTCCTCGGCGGGCTCCCGGCGCTTGAGCTCGGCGAGGTCGCGCAGCAGCCCCTGGATTTCGGCGTAGGCCCCGCCGGCTTCTTCCGGGTCGACGGAGGTCATGATGATCTCCGACATCCGGGCCAGCTCGGTGCGGGTGCCGCCGCCCTCGGGGATGCCGAACAGGTCGCAGATGACCTGCATCGGCAGCGGGTGGGAGAAGGCCGCGCGCAGATCGACCGGGGTTCCGGCGGGGGTGGCCGCCAGCCGGTCGACGAGGTCGGCGGCGATGCGCTCGACGGAGGGCAGCATCGCGTCGGTGCGCCGTGCCGTGAAGGCCGGGGCGATCAGTTTGCGCAGCCGCCGGTGGTCGCTTCCGTACGCCGTGAACATGTTGTTCACGCCGACCCAGGTCGCCAGCCAGGTGTCCTGGTACTCGCCGCGCTGCCAGGCGGGCCAGTGCTGCCGGGCGTCCTTGGAGACCCTCGGGTCAGTCAAGAGTTCCTTGAGCAGGCCGTGCCGGGTGACGGCCCAGGCTTCGGGGCCGTCCGGCAGTCGGACGAGGGTCGCGTCGCCTAGGTCGCGGAGGCGGGCCGCTTCGGCGTGGACGTCGGATCCGGACGGGTCGATGGCGATGGGCTGCTGTCCCACGGTGTGGCTCCTGTCTGGTGGGGGGTGATGGGGGTGAAGCGGGCCGGAAGGGCCGAGAGAGCCCGTTGGAAACCGCCGGGCCGCCACTCCAACTGCTGAGCCGGTAGAGCGAGTTCGATGTCGGAGAGCCAGGCGGTGAGCCGCTCGATGGCGGTGGTGGCGATCACCAGCGCGTGCCGCTGCACCGGGCAGGCGTGGGGGCCCGCCGACCAGGAGAGGTGGGCTCCGCGGCCCGAGTTGCCCTGTTCGAGGAGGACGGCTCCCGACTGCGTGTTCGCCGCCGCGTAGGACACCAGGACGAGCTGCCCCGACCTGACCCAGGTGCCGTGGAAGAACACGTCGCGGCGCGGGTAGTGCGCGGCGTAGTTGGCCACCGGCGGGTCGTTCCACAGCACCTCCTCGATGGCGTCGCGCGCGGTGAGCGCGCCGCCCGTGAGAGTGCTGTAGTAGCGGTCGTCGGAGAGCATCCGGGACAGCGCGTTGCCGATGAGGTTGGCGAGCGGTTCGTTGCCCGCCGCCATGGTCAGCACGATCTGCTGCATGACCTCCTCGTCGGACAGGGCGTGCGGGTGGTCCATGAACCACGAGGTCACGTCCGGACCGCGCCGCGCCTTCTTGGTGGCGACCATCTCGGTGATGTACGCCTCGAACGCGGCGTTCGCGCTGGTGGCCTCCTCGGGGGAGGCCCCGTCCATCAACCCGCCGACGGCGGCGATCAGTTGCCTGCCGTACGAGTCGGGCATGCCGAAGAGGTTGTTGAACATCAGCATCGGCAGCAACTGGGCGTACTGTGCGACCAGGTCGACCATGCCCTTCGCGCCGAAGCCCTGGATGAGGGTGTCCGCCGCGTGCCGCACCCGGGCGCGCAGTTCGTGCGGTTCGACGAGCCGGAAGCTGTCGGTGATCACCTGGCGGTAACGGCGGTGCACGTCACCGTCGTTGAAGAGGGCGTTGGGCCGCCAGCCCAGCATCGGGAGGACCGCCGAGTCGGGCGGCACCGTCTCCATCCAGGCGCGCGAGTCCTTGGACCAGGTGGCGGAGTCGTTGAGCAGTTCCAGCGCGGCACGGTAGTCGGTGACCAGCATCGCCGTCACACCGGGTGCGATCTCCACCGGTGCGAGGGCTCCGTACCGGCGCAGGTGTGCGTAGTAGCGGTGCGGGTCGGCGGCGAACTCCGGGTCGTAGAGCCGTACGAGCGTGTCGAGGTCGGCGCCGTCGAGCGGATGGCCGCCACGACCGGCGGGGCCCCGGTCCTGCCTCGGCTGCGGCAGGGCGTAGGGGTCGGCCGTGCCCTGGGCGTGCGCGGGGCAGCCCCGGGGCGGGGCCGCGCCCGGCGGGTGGGGGGAGGTCAAGGATTCTCCAGGGGCGTATGGGCGAGTACGTGGGTGACGAGGGCGATGAGCGCGTCGACGGAACTGTTCCGGTCGCGGGCGTCGCACAGCACGAGCGGCGTCTCGGGGTGCAGGTCGAGGGCCTCGCGGAGCTTCTCGGCGTCGTGGTGCGGGGAGTCGGGGAAGGTGTTGACGGCCACCGCGTACCGCAGTCCTGCCTCCTCGACGATGTCCATCACCTCGAAGGAGTCCGCGAGACGACGGGTGTCGGCGAGGACCAGGGCACCGAGGGCACCCCGTGCGATGTCCTGCCACAGCGGCCTGAACCGCTTCTGGCCGGGGGTGCCGAACAGGTAGAGCACCAGGTCGCCGGGGAGCGTGAGCCGCCCGAAGTCGATGGCGACGGTGGTGGTGGTCTTGTTGCGGACCCCGGCGAGGTCGTCGACGACGGCGCCGGACTGCGTCATGACCTCTTCGGTGTGCAGCGGCGGCGTCTCGGAGAGCGTCCGGATGAGGGTGGTCTTGCCGACGCCGAACGGGCCCGCGACGAGCAGCTTGACCAGGGTCTGGTCGTCGTTCGCGAGGTAGATGCCGCCGGTGCTCGGGCTTGCGGCAGCGGAGTTGCTAGGACTTGAGAGAGCGGAGTCCATCGAGAACCCTCTCCAGGATCTGCCGGTCGAACTGTTCGGCTTCGGGTATGGGGACACGGGCGTACAGCCGCCCGGCGTCGACGAGATCGGCCACCAGCACCTTCGTCACGCTGACGGGCAGCCCCAGGTGGGCCGCCACCTCGGCCAGGGACAGCGCCCCGGGCCCGAGGAGTTCCAGGACCCGGTGCTCCTGAGGGCGTACCTCACTGGTGACGGGCATTCCCGAACCGCGCAGGAGCGAGAGCCTGTCCAACGTGTTGCGGCTGGGCGTGGCGCGACCACCGGTCGCCAGATAGGCAGGCACCAGACGCCTGTTGCTCTGGCGCGGGGTCATGCGGGGCTGCCGAGATCCCGAGCCGGGCTGTTCATGACCTTGGCGCCGAGGGTGGTCACCTGGACCTGCATGTGATGGGCGACGACCCCCATGTTCACCTCGGGCGCCGCGAACACGGCGAGGCAGGTGTTGCGGCCTGCGGGGATCGCGAAGACCCAGCCCTCCTCGGACTCGATGACGGTCTGCCGCAGGGTCGCGTCCTCCTGCTCGGCGAAGGCCGCGGTCACCGCCCGTCCGGCGCCCTGGAGCGCGGACATCATCGCGGCGACGCCCTCGGCCGCCTCGCGCCGAAGGCCGGGGGAGGCCCCCTCGACGAACCCGTCGCCGGAGATCACGGCGGCGTGGGTGACGTGCGGCAGCTCCAGGAGCGGGGCCAGCACCCAGGACTTGTCCTCGGTGACGCGGCGGCGTACGGGGCTGTTCATGAGAGTGCGTTCCCTTCGGGGTGACGAGGGGGCCGGGGGTCGCCGGGAGGCTGTTCCCCGGATTCCGTCCCGGCCCGTCCGGCGGCCCGGCCGGACTCGGTGCCCTGCTGGAGGGCGGCCCAGCGGGAGGCGTTGTCCTCCGGGGTGCGCGCGGGGGCGGGTTCGGCGCGCGGGAGGCTCTGTTCGGCCTCCGCAGCGGGCCTGCGGCGCTGCCTGCGGGGAAGTCCGCCTTCGGCTGCGGCATCGGCCGGAGCGCCGGGGGACCCACCGGCGGTGGCATCCGTGGCTTGCGTGGCACGCGTGCGGGAGCGGACGGGCGTATCAGCGCCCGCCTCGCGCCGTGCGGCAGGTGCCTGCGCCGCCGAAGAGGCGCTCGGGGCCGCCTGCGCGGCGCGCGACGGCAGCGGGGTGTGCGGGCGGTCCGGCGCACCGGAGTGGTGCGGCAGCGGCGCCATGACGGACATGGGCTGCACGTTCTCGTCGAGTACGGTCAGCAGAGGATCGCCCGGGACGTACACGACGGCGCGCACCCCGCCGTACGGCGAAGGCTCGACGTGCACACCGAAGCCGTACTGGCGCACCAGTCGGCCCGCGGCGGCGAAGCCCGACCGGGGCGGGTCGCCGAGCTGGGTGAACAGCAGCTCGTCGTCACCGGACAACAGCTCCTCCGCGCGCCGGAGTTCGTCCGGGTGCATGCCGACGCCGTAGTCGTCGATGATGACCGAAGCGCCTCGGTTGCCCTGCTGGAGGGTCACGGCGACGGGCAGCCCGTGGTGCGAGTGGTGCAGTGCGTTGGCCAGCAGCTCGGTCACGGTGATCGCGATCGGTTCGACGGCTCGGGCGACCACGGCGACCGGGTCGCGCAACTGGTTGCTGATCTGCACCCGTTCGTATCCGCGCAGTCGGGAGGAGGCCCCGACGACGAGTTCCGCGAGGTAGGAGTCCTCCCGGGTCAGTCCCGGCCAGGCCCCGCAGACCACGCCGGTGGCCTGGATGCGGCGCAGCGCCTGCTCGTTGAGGAAGTCGGCGGCCAGCAGGTCCTGGGCGACGCCCGGGTCGTCGTAGCGGTGCTGCATGTCCTGGAGCGAGGTCTGGAGCCGGTAGAGCAGCGCCTGGATGGTGGTGGTCGCGCCGCGCAGCGTGGACTGTGCCGCCGCGTCGACCCGCTCGCGTTCCTTGGTCACGGCGGTGGCGGTCTGCTCCAGTACGGCGCTGAGCGCGAGGTCGGTGCCGGTGCCCGCGAACCGGTTGTCGAGCAGGCCGCGCACGGGCACGTGGGGGTGGGCGAGCGCCTGCGACAGATCGGGGAGCCGGGCGCCGGCGAGGTGCTGGATCTCCGCCTCGACGGCCCTTAGCCGGGCGGTCAGTTCGCTGTTGGACTGCTGTGAGGCGAGGTGCTGCGCCTCGGACGTGGCGAGGCGTTGTCGAAGGTCGGCGCTGTGCGTCCGGGCGCGGGCCACGGCTGCCGTCAGAACCACGGCGGCAGCCGTACCTGCGCTGAGGCACCACAACAGCGCCTCGGGTATGGAGGTCATCGAGATCCTCGGGTGGGGGGACGATTTCGATCGGCCGGTGCCGGGAGCGGAGCCGATCATCGTGCGATGCTACCCGCGAGTTGACGGACCGTGAGGTCTTTCCTCGTGTGGGTGTTGAGAAGTGCGGAAGGTGCGTTTTCGTCGGCGATGCCCGGTCGATGACGGCATGACACCCAGGTCAACACGCAAGGAAAGAGGGCACGTTGTGAGGTTCTCTGACGTCATGGATCAATCTGACGGGTAGTCAGGATCAGACCGGCCGGGTTTTCCGGCTCCCGGCCCGAGCCGTGCCCGACGGGCGAGCAACGCCCGCTCCCCCGAGGAGAGTTGCGCGGCCTGCGACTCCGCCCTCGGACACGGCATCGTGGCGTTGCCGCTACCGAGGGCTCAGTTCCGGGGAGCCTTCGTGGGGCAGTACTCGGCCTCCATGATGGCGTCCGGGGCTCCCGTGCTCCAGTCTCCGTTGCGGTTGTACGCCAACTGGTGGCGGCCGTCCTCCGTGGTCACGGCCAGGGAGGTCGAGCCGACCATGCCGCCGCCGTGGCCCCAGAGCGTGATGCCGCAGCTCGTCCGCGTCTTCGTGAGACCGAGCCCGTACGACATGGTGGGGCTGCCGGTGAACGGGCCCGTGGTCTTCATGGCCTTGAGCTGCTGGGGCGGGAGCAGTTGGCCGCGCATCAGGGCGCGGTAGAAGCGGTTCAGGTCGCCGTTGGTGGAGATGATGTCGCCGTCGGCCCAGCCCTGCGAGCCGTTCATCTCGGTGACGTCGTCGATCCGGTCGGGCTGTGCGTCGAACAGCTTGGAGTAGGCGCGGCTGCTGGGGCGGGGGATGCGGATGCTGTTGCCGGGATTGGTCGTTTCCTTCAGGCCCAGCGGCTTGATGATCCGGTCGCGGACCTGTGCCTCGTACGTCCGCTTGCCCGCCTTCTCCAGGATCAGCCCGGCCAGGATGTAGTTGGTGTTGGAGTACGAGAACTCCTTCCCCGGCGTGAACAGCGGCGGGTGGGACAGCGCCACCTTCACGTGCTTCAGGGGCGGCAAGGTGTCGTAGCGGTGCTTGAGATACCCCTCGCCGCGCAGGTACGTCGCGACGTACTCCTCGTCGGCCAGGTAGTCGAACAAGCCGCTGGTGTGGCTGAGCAGCTGACGCACGGTGATCTTGCTGCCGTCGTTGCCGTTGCCCCGCACCAGGCCGGGGAGGTGGTCCTCCACGGTGTCGTCGAGGTCGAGTTTCCCTTCGGCTTCCAACTGGAGCAGGACGGTCGCCACGAACGTCTTGGTGATGCTGCCGACCCGGTACCGGTCGTTCTTGCCGCGCGGCGCACCGGTGGTCCGGTCGCCGACGCCCGACGTCGCCTTCCACACGCCGTGCGCGTCACGCACCTGTGCCGTGATGCCGGGGATGCCCGCCGTCACTTCGGCGTCCATGGCGCGCCGGGTCGCCTCGTGACCTGCCGCGCCGCGTGCGGCGTCCGGCGTTGCCTGGGCGGGGGCGGTGAAGGCGGTGGCCGCCATCGCCGCCGCCGCGATACCCACCGCGCCGACCCGTGCGGTCTTCCGAAACGTCGTGAACGTCATGCCGTGCTCCTCGTCGCTGTCCGTGCCGTGCGGGATGTGTGCGGTTCCCGTGAACGTGACGGAACCGCCTTCACAACAGGACCGCAGGAGGTCGGCGGAGGGTTGAGCGCCCTCGGGGAAATCAGCCGCTGCCGGGATTCGGCACGACCGGCGGGGTCCGTGAGGCGGGCGAGCCGTGAACGCGGCCGACCTGCCTGAAGGCACAGCGCGACGCGCGGAGTTGTGAACGCCCCGAGCTGTGGCTGGGAGGCGGCGGTCCGCGTCGCACCGGCCCACCTCGTGGCAGCCTCCCAAGACCGCCCGGTAACCCTGCCCGTCGGCCCCGTCGCCGAGCGGCTCGGCGACGAGCGTGTACGTCGCCAGGACCTCGCCGACGGGGCCGTCGGGACGGCCGTCACCCTCGGGCAGCGCGAACGGTCCTGGCCCTGCTGGACGGTGCGGCCAGTACCACCGACGGTCCGCCGGTGAGCCCGCACCTGGGAGGTGCGGGCCGTACGGGTGTAGGCGGCATTAACAGGGCTTCACGGCCCACACCGGGTCCCAGTTGTAATTCGTGTTGTGGCTCGGTGAGGGGAGCGACCAGTGGATGACGGTGCCGTTCTGCCGCTTGAACGCGGCCTGTACGTTGCCTACCTGGTTGTTGGACCAGGAGCCGTTGCCCGTCCAGTTGGTCAGCCCGTAGTCCCGGCAGTAGTACAGGTCTTTCCGCTCGCCGGTCGCGTTGGTACCGCGCCACATGCAGAAGTACTTCTCGGGGCAGTTCCACTCTTTCGCCTGGGCCTCGCTCTGGCCGCCAGCCAGGTCACGCGCGTACGTCTCTCCCGGAACGACCACCAGGATGCTGGCTCCGTCCAGGGCTATCCGGTTCGCTGAGACCTGACGACCGCCCTCCTCGGCGATCCGGCTGCCCACCCGCTTCTGCAACGCGGCCGCCTGACTCGCATCGAGTCCGGCTGCCGTGGCCTGCGCGGCGAACTTCCCGCCGCTTGCCGGTGCGGTTTCAGCCCCGGCCGGAGCCGTAGCCCCCAACGTGAGGACTGCGGCGGCGCCTAAGAGCCCTGCCGTCTTTCGCAACATCGATTTCTCCTACCAGTCGGAGAACAGTTGACGTGGGCACTGTTCCAGTGGCCGTGTCAACAGACAAGACGGCGTGCACGGTTGACGATTCGTGGGGCGGACGGGGTGCGGCAGGGAAGCACCGGCCACGGTGTACGAAGTGGGCACGGCCCAGTTCGCATGGCTGCATGGCCGCCAGGACGCGCTCGTCGTCCGGCGGAAGCGCAGCCCCCTCCGCACCCGGCGCGCGCTGCGGGATCAGCGCGTTACCGCCTGCCCGGGTGCGAGCGCGGCGCACGCGTCGGCCGTGTTCGCGGCGGGGCGTCGCCCCGCCGCGACCCTGTGCACCGCCTGACTTCCAGGACTGGCGAAGGCACAGGTCTCCTGGTGATCACAGAGCGGCGGCGAGAAGGCTCATGCGTAGGTGTAGAAGGGAGTGTGGTCCAGCATGCTCTGCGGGGTCGTGTCGGTCCAGGGCGGCATGGCGTCGTTCAGATCGATCACATCGGCCGTTCCTCCGGCGGGGAGGTACTTGGCGCTGGTCGGATGCAGCGCGTGCCAGTCGGCCCAGAGCTTGTCGACGAACGCGTGGTGCAACCAGAACACCGGGTCGTTCGGGGAGACGCTCGTCTCCATCTGCCCCCAGACCCAGGTGTGCACCCGGTTGTGCATGCTCATGTATCCCGCCGAGCCTTCGAGCGTGGCGCGGAAGCCCGCCGAGCCGTCGCGCCAGGGCGCGGAGTCGTAGGTGGGGAGGGCGAGGGCGGCGTCGACCTCGGCCCTGCTCGGGAGCGTGGGGACGCGGTAGGCCAGATTGCGGGCGAGGAAAGGGCGGCTGTCGACCTGGATCGTGATCGGCCATTTGCCTGCGGAGTACGCGAAGGGGCCGTCCATCACCTGGTCGTCCAGGGGGCGTCCGGTGCCGCCGAGGAGGTCAGGACCCCAGACCGAGGAGGCGACGGTGTTGTCGGCGGTCCAGTCCCAGTAGGGGATCGACACCGACGGGTCGATCTTCTGGAGTTCGTTCTCGAAGTCAATGAGGAACTTGCGGTGCCAGGGCAGGAACGACGGGCCGAAGTGGCCCACGTAGACCCCGGTGTTCATGTCCAGCGCGAAGCGGAGGCGGTGGGCGGCGACGAACTCGTCGTACACGCCGATGCGTTTGACCTCCAGTACGGCGTCGACGAACGCCTTCTTCTCGGACGACGTGAGGTTCGCCTGGTTCTTGCGTACGGTCATGACGGCAGCTCCCGGCTCAGGCGGTGGGGTTGAAGGGGACGACGAAGGCGCCCTTGAGGGAGACGACCGCGGTGCGTGCCGCGTCGAGTGGGGTCGCGAACCTCTCGTAGTGGTTGATCGCGCTGCTCCAGCCGCTCTTCTCGTGGTGCATCACATGGAGTTCCCGGCCGTCTATCAGGACCCGGTAGCCACCACCGTGTCCGGCGTGCTCGGACATCCGGGCGCCGGACCCGCCGGCCGGCCGGCCCTGGATACGACGGCCCTGGAAGACCTCGTCGAACGACTGGGGATCGCCGCTCCTGTTGGGCGGGGCGGCCTCGCTGGTGTTCTTGGTCGACGCGTTGGCCGCCCAGGAGGTGGCCGCACAGACGAGAGCCACGCCTGAGGCAGCTCCTGTGGCGGCCTTCACGGCCTGACGACGGGTGATTCCGGACATGACAGATAACCCCTAGGTACATGGCGGTGGCGGTCCTGGACTCGGCGGAGCCGCTTTGGCCATGACTACACGGAGGGTGATCATCCGCGGTAGGGGCGCCCGTCCGGGTGGCCGTCATACGGACATGTCGCAACGGGCCGGGAGGTCGCTACCGTCTTCGATCTCACTGTCGGCATGTGCCCGCTCCACCCGGAAGAGGAGATTCCCCTGTGAATATGGCTCTCCCGTGAAGATCCTTCGGAAATCCGTACTCCCCGTACCGCACGCGCAGGGCAGGAACATGTCCGAAAACAGAAGGCTGTCCACCCCCTCGCCCACCGGGCTGCCCGGCCAGGTGATCACGTGGGCCCACCGGCACCTGCCCGCTCCAACGGCTGCACGCGGATGCCCTCCGGGGCGGTCCCCGCCCGCACCAGGCGGTCAGGGTGTGGAGATGACCGTCGAACCGCTGTCGTCGGACCGGTAGTCGGTGGTGGCGTTGACGATGTGCCCGGCCAGGCCGAGGAGCAGGAACAGGACGAGGAGAACCCTGCCCGTGGTGTCGAGCACCAGGGGCCGCGTCCCGGACGCCGCCGCTTCCTTCGTCGGGGCGGGGGCGTCGCCGAACAACTTCTGGGGATAGGCCGGGGTGAGCAGGGAGACGTACGCGTTGAGCCGCAGCGTGTACCGCGCAACAGCGGCCGTCGCGGCGTACAGCGGTGCGGGCAGACGCCCCAGAACGAGAGTGACGAGCCAGAACACCCAACTGACCGCAGCCCAGCCGCTCTGCAGGAGACCGCCGATGATCACCGCAGGGATCATCAGGACCAACCGGAAGAACACCGCGGCACGATTCAGCGGAGTGGGCCGCACCTGGATCTGCACCGGATAGCCGGTGGCCGCGAAGGAGAAGGGCGGATACCGGTCCACGAGGAGCGTCGCACTCGCGTTGACCCGGGTCCTGTACGCGAGGACGGAGCCGAGGAACCGGAAGACGCCGTCCGGCAGCCGCCCCGCGAACAGGGCGGCGAACCAGCCCACGATCGTGACGAAGAACGCCGCGACCCCCAACACCCCGACCACGATGAACTGCGGTACCAGCAACAGCCAGCGCAGCAGTACCGTCCAACGCCGCTGCCGCCCGGGAGCAGGCACATCCAGAACCGGCAGCCACTCGCCGCCGCCCTCATCACCGCTTGCGGGCCGTGGGTTTTGGTCTGTCGCCATGAGCACTCCCCAACGAGGAACTGCCAACCACGCCCATGCTGCGCTCATTCCGCCATGTCCGCGCGGCGGAAGAGCCCGACGGCGGACAGGGGGCGAGCGAGCCCAATGAGGGGAAAGAGGCCCGATCTGCCGTGCGGGTGAACCGGACGACGGTCTTGGTGCGCGGCGTGAGGGCTGTCCGTGCGGCCTCGGGCGACGGGACTTGGTGAGGCGCCGTGTGCGGCCCCGTCAGCCGGTGATCCTGCCGAAGAGGTGGTTGGCGGGGGCGTCCGGATCGTCGCCGTAGAAGAACTCCGTGATCGCCTGGTGGAACTCGGCGCGGTCCAGTGCGCCGGAGCCGTCCCGGTCCAAGGCGGCGAAGACCGAGGCGCAGTCCTCGCCGGGAACGCCGGCGACCGAGTCGAACATCTGCTGGAACTCCGCCTGGTCGATCTTGCCGTCTCCGTTGAGATCGACGAGGTCGAAGAAGCGGTCGGTCACCGGCGCGATCTGTTCCGGGTACAGGGCGGGATCGGTCAGGACCCGCCTGAAGCCTTCGGTCATCTCCCGCAGATCGACCTTCCCGTCACCGTCCTGATCCATCGGGGCGATCACGTTCATCCAGAACCCGTCCATCCCCTCGGAGAGCTGGCGGGAGGTCGTGGAGTCCGGCGCGGCGCCTCGGGCGGCGATGTAGCGCTCGCTCATCATCCGGACGTCCTGCTGGGTGATGAACCCGTCGCCGTCGACGTCGGCGCCCTTGAACCACTGGCCGTACTTGAGGTCTTGAAGTGCAGTCACAAATGCGCACAGTATTCATGCGGTTACGCAGGCGCAAACGGCGGGTGAAGCGCCTTCGCGTCAGTGTTCGAGGTCCGGTGGCGCGAAGGCGAGCACATCGGGAAGGGGATCGGTGTGCAACTCGACGTCGACCAGCGCACTGAGAGCGCTCGGCCCCTGGGACAGGCGCGAGCACGGCCGATCCGCCGTGAGAGCGTTCGGGTTGCCGTGGCGGTCCAGAGTTCCGCTCAGGCCCGGCTGGACCGGATCCCACCAGGCTCCCGTGGACAGCTGCACGACGCCGGGCATGACGTCCTCCGACAGGACCGCGCCCGCCAGACAACTGCCCCGGTCGTTGTGGACACGTACGATCATGCCGTCCTCGATGCCGCGCGACGCGGCGTCCGACGGGTTGAGCGTCACGGGCTCACGGCCACGGATCTTCGAACTGAGGCTGTGGCCACCGTTGTCGTACTGACTGTGCAGGCGCGAGGCGGGCTGATTCGAGATCAGGTGCAGCGGGAAACGGCCGGACAGATCAGCACCGAGCCACTCCGCCGGTTCGAACCACGTCGGATTCCCGGCGCAGTCGTCGTAGCCGAACGAGTCGATCTCCTCGGAGAAGATCTCGATCCGGCCCGACGGCGTCGGCAGGGGGAAACGCCGCGGATCTGTACGCAGCGCCTCGAAGCTGCCGGGAAAGGGCCCGGTCAACGTCGGCAGCGCGGCGGTGGTGTCGCGCCAGAAGTCGTCGAAGCCGGGCAGGGCGGCATCGTCGCCCAGCTCGGCCCTCGTCTGCTCATAGAGGTGCCGGACCCATGCGGCCTCGGAACGCGACTCCGTGAACTCCTGCTCGTATCCGAGCCGGGAGGCCAGGGCGGCGAAGATCAGGTGGTCGGTACGTGACGCGCCCTCCGGCTCGCGGACCTTCGGCATCGCGACCAGGTGGGGATCGGAGAATCCGGCGGCGAAGTCGTCACGCTCCAGGCTGGTGGCGACGGGGAGGACGATGTCCGCGAACTTGGCCGTGGTGTTCCACCAGGCTTCGTGCACCACCACCGTGTCCGGGGTCTGCCAGGCGCGGGACAGCCGGTGGAGATCCTGGTGGTGGTGGAACGGGTTGCCTCCGCACCAATAGACCAGGCGAAGCTCGGGCAGCGTGAGGCGCCGGCCGTCGTAGTCGATGGTCTTCCCCGGATGCAGCAGGGTGTCGGCGATCCTGGCGACCGGGATGAAGTCCGGAACGGGGTTGGGAACCTGGGGAATCGCAGCCACGGAGGGCCGGCCGGGGGCGACGCCGGTCGCGTCCATCGTCGCGTAACCCGCGCCCCAGCCACAGCCCGGCCGTCCCATCGAGCCCGCCATGGCGGCCAGCACGACGGACATCCAGATCGGCTGTTCGCCGTGGTCTGCCCGTTGCACCGCGTAGTTGACCATGATGAGCGAACGTCGCGTGGTCAGGCGGCGAGCGAGGTCGGTGATCGTGTCACGGCTGATGCCCGTGATCCTCGCTGCCCAGGCGGCGTCCTTGGGGACGCCGTCGATCTCGCCTGTCAGGTAGGAGGCGAAGCGGTCGAAGCCGACGCAGCAACGGCGGAGGAAGTCCTCGTCGTGCCACCCGTTGACCAGCATGGTGTGGGCGATACCGAGCATCGCGGCGGTGTCGGTGTTGGGGACGACGGGCAGCCACTCCGCGTCGAGGAAGCCTGCGGTGTCGCTGCGGATGGGGCTGACGTTCACGAACCGCACCCCCGCCTCGCGGCACCGGCGTTGCAGGTTCTGCGTCTGGTGTCTGGCCAGCCCGCCAGGGTTGATCTGGCTGTTCTTGAGGGCCAGCCCACCGAACGCCACCACGAGCTCGCAGCTCTCGGCGATCTCGTCCCACATCGGCATCCGGGACTGGTAGCTCCACGGATGACCGCCGATCACGTGGGGGAGGATGACCTCCAAGGCGGCGGTGCTGTACGTGTTGCGAGAGTCGGTGTATCCCCCGCCCAACGCCAGGAACCGGTGGAGTTGACCCTGCGCGTTGTGGAACGCGCCCGCACTCGCCCAGCCGTAGGACCCGCCGAACACCGCGCTGTCTCCGTGCTGTGAACGTACTCGACGCAGCTCGTCACTCACCAGCGTGAGCGCGTCGTCCCAGCTCACCTCCACGAACGCGTCCGCGCCCCTGGCCGTGTCGTGAGCGCGCGGCAGGCCGTTCAGCCAGCCCTTGCGCACTGCGGGGCGCAACACGCGGGCGCTGTCGTTGGCGGCTGTCACCATCCCGGGGCCGATGGGTGAGGGCGCGGGGTCATCGCCCCTCGGCTCGATGCGTACCAACCGACCGGAATCGACCACCGCGACAAAGCTGCCCCAGTGGGTCGCCACCGACATGCGCCGTTCCACCATGCATCAACTCCCTGCTGAGGTTTCCCCTGCGGCCTGCTGCTCAACCCCGCGTGCGGGTGGGGCCCGCTACGCGTGCCTGGGTGCCGACGGTCCCGGCGCGGTCGCAGTGGGGTGCGGCCGACGGTGGCGCTTCCGCGTCCGCCGCGTGGTCCGACGGGCAGGCGCCGGTTCCGTACGGCTTCAGCTTCAGCAAGCTCCTGGTGTAGCCGGACGGCTCACGGTCCGAGCAGACGCAGGGGTCCGCCCCGCCGGCGGAGGAACCACAGCCCCTCGAACAGGAGCCGCCCGAGCCCGATGAGGCGGATGCCTTCGCCCCGTTCCCATGGTCCGCACCATGCTGGCCGACGCCCGTTCCCGCGTGGACCGGGGCCTGAAGCTGCCCGCCGGGCCAGAGCGCGAGGCGGAGCTCGTGCAGGCCGGGGCCGTCTGCCAAGGAGCTCTGATCACCACCCGGTTCCCGGGCCTGCGGTCCGATCTGCTCAGCATCGCCGGGTACGCGCACGCGGCGGGGGAGCCCACCGGGGTGCTGCTCCAGCGCATCGGGCGCCTCGAGTCCGCGATGCCGTCCCGGCGCGCGCTCCGGCAGCGGGGCCCAGCCGTCAAGAACCAGCTGAGACGGCCTAGTCGCCCCCGCCTCCACTGCCCCCACCGTCTCCGCCCCCGCTGTCGCCCCCGCCGCTGCCGCCGTCTCCTCCGTCGGAGCCCCAGCCGTCCGAGCCGCCCGACTCGTTGTCGTCGCTGCCGCTGCCTAGGTTGCTGAACCAGGTGCGGTCCCAGTCGACGTCCGTGGCGATCGGTTCGTCGGAGCCCGTGCGCCGGATGCGGAAGCGGGCCGTGCCCGTGGTGTCGCCCAGGCCGAGAGCCACCGCGAAGGTCTGGGCCATGACGGCGTCCAGCGGGTCCGCGCTCTCGTAGCGCACGGCCGCCAGGGGCAGCAGCACCGAGCCGGGGTCCAGGACCGGGCGGCGCGGGGGCCGCTGGATCAGGGCGACCCGCTGCCCGTCCCGCAGCAACCACGAGCTCGTACGGTTCGCCCGCCACAACTCCCATACGCCCTGGGGGAGTCGCGCCTGTACGTAGCTCTTCGACTTGCGCATCTTCTTCGCCAGGACCAGAACAGCCGGTACGTCGCCGACGGTCATCCGCAGCCCCTGCGCCCGGTCGGCGGTGCTGCTCACGCAACCGTGCGGCGCCCGTATCCGTACGGCGGGAGCTCCCGGCCCCCAGACGTCCACGCGCACCAGCCGGCGGTCCACCGCCACGCCCACCGGCCCGGCGGGACCATGCGCGTACCGCCGCGCGATCCACAGCGGCACCCCTTCCCCGCGCGCCTGCCCGGCCAGGACGTCCAGCCGCGCGGGCCCGCCGCAGCACCGTACGGCCAACTCGCCGAGCGCCCGGGCGAACGCCGCGGCCTGGCGCACCCGCACGGGGGCCGTCGTCCCGGTGACCCGGGTGACCGGGACGACACCGCTGCCCTCGGCCAGCCGCTCCAGCGGTCGCTCCGTGCCACCGCCGCCGAGCCACTGGCCGCGGCGGAACGCCTCCGCCATGGCCGCCAGGTTGAGCTCGCTCAGCGGCGTGATCCTGCCGCCGCGAAGCAGGCCCTCCTCCGTCAGTTCGACGGTCCGCGCCAGCGGATTCCACGACCGTTCCGTATAGAGCGGCTGATGCATGCTGTCCCCCGTGTCCGTGCGGTACGGCGACCGAGCGTATCGAGGTTCAGGACGCGATCGAACACCGTCCGGTTTCGGAGACGCGGGGGAGAGGTGCGGGGGAGGCGTGCGGATGCGGCCGGTGGTCGGAGCGGCGGCCTCGGTCGTTCCCTCTCGGCCCGGGACCTCGGCCCGGGACCCGCGAGCGCTCCTCGTCAGTTCGAGGTCAGTCCTCCGTCGACGGCCAGTGCCGTTCCGGTGGAGAACGAGGAGAGGTCGCTGCACAGCCACAGGGCGGCCTGGGCGATCTCGACCGGGTCGGCCATACGCTTCTGCATCTGCCGCGCGACGAATGCCTCCTCGAACTCGGGCCGCGCCTCGACCGCCTGAGCGATCATTTCCGTCCGCGTCGTGCCGACGACGAGCGCGTTGATCCGGATGCCCTGGTTGGCGTACTCGGCCGCAGCGGCCTTCGTCATGCCGAGCACCGCGTGCTTCGCGGCGACGTAGGGCACGGGCGCGCCCGTGGCGACCATGGCGGCGGTACTGGCGGTGTTGACGATCGCTCCCTTCCCGGCTTCGAGCATCACCGGGATCTGGGAGCGCAGGCAGTTCCAGGTGCCGCGCACGTTGACGTCCATCGTGCGGTCGAACGTGTCGTCGCCGAGCTGGTGGAGCGGCAGGAACTCCTCACCGGCGTAGCCCGCGTTGTTGAAGGCGGCGTCCAGGGCACCGAAGTTCTCGCGCGTGGCGTCCACGGCGCGCTGCACGTCCTCGGGCACCGCGACGTCGCCCGCGCTGATCGCCGCCCGGCCGCCCGCTGCGGTTATCTCCTGGGCGAGTTGCTTCAGCGCCCCCTCGCGGCGGGCCATCAGCAGCACCGCCGCGCCTTCCGAAGCGAACAGACGGGCGGCGGACGCCCCGATCCCGCTCGACGCGCCTGTGATCATTACGGCCTTGCCGGCCAGCATTCCATGGGTCATCCCGTGAGTATCGCGTACGTCCCAGGGACGCCTCCGCTCAGCTCGGCGTACGGTCGCAGCACGCACAGGACCGCACAGCTGGAGGTCAGGATCCGGCGGGCATGCGGGCACTCAGCGTACGGACGACAGGGACCAGGACCTTCTCCCGCCAGTTCTTGCGGGACTCGGTGTACTCGCCCACACCGTCGGCGGTCGACGAACCGTCCACCTCGAACTCGTACGGCCCCTGATGGCAGACCAGCGCTCCGGGCGCCTTGGTGAAGCAGCCCGTCGGCCCGAGCGAGGCCCCGAGGTCCTGGAACTTCTCGGCTCCCTTCGTACCGTGTTTCACCTCGTACGCGCGATCCTTCGCGTATCCCTCAGCCACGAGTGCGGGGTCGGCGAGCCCCTGAAAGACGATGGTGATCCTGCTGTTCTGCTTGCTCACATACTTGGCCGGAAGGCCGAACTCGGTCTCGCAGCCGCCCTTGGGCACGTCACCCGTGGTTCCCGGGGCGGACGTGGCGAGCGGGTTGAAGTTGAGGACGGAGACCTTGATGGGGTCCCGCTCGAAGTCCTTCGCCTGCGGCAGAATCGCCCGGATCTCCTCCTCCAGGAGGACTGCGCAGGCGTCCGGCCACTGCGCCAACGGCAGTGAACCCCCCTTCGGGGGCTGTGCGTCGAGCCGAGGCCCGGAGGGTTTCGCCGTCCCGAACTCCAGCGGCGGCGGCTCGCTGGTGCAGCCCGCCAGCAGGACGACGGCAACCGAAGAGGCGATGACTCCACGCCTCGGGCTGATGACTCTCGGCACGTCCAACTCCACTTCCGGGAGGGCGGATTCCCTCCCGCCGCAGATCACGACGGCTCCCCCGAGCGCTTGAGGGCACCGGCTCCGGCCCTCATTGTGGCGGCGCGCTCCCCGCCGCACGCCTGATTCCCGTCATGCGCGCTGTGATCCTGCCGACAGGGCGGACCGGATGATCAGAAGAGATCGGCCAGGCGCTTGCCGACGGTCCAGGCCGTGTCGACGCTGCATACGGCCAGGTCGGGGTCCTGGGCTGCTACCTGCTCGGCGAGCTGCGCCGTGCCGTAGAAGTTGACCCGGTTGCAGAAGACTTCGCGGATGTCGGCGCCGGTGGCGGGTGCGAGGGTGACGGCGGCCGTGGAGGGGCTGACATCGCGAGTGCCGTCGGGGGTGACGGTGAGGGAGATCGGCTCACGGGTGGTGGGGCAGCGCGAAGTGACCGTACTCGCGCGCTCCTTGAAGACAACGGGGAACATCAGGACGTCCATGGCGCACCAGCCGAAGAGACGGCGTCCGTGGAGCTCCATGGTGTGCGGGTGGCGGTCGTTGAGGGAAACGCCAGCCCCGGTGATGCGGCCGTCCGGGTCGGTCTCCAGGCCGAAGTTCATGGCGTGGAAGCGGTCCAGGACCTGGTCGGCGGGCCAGCCCAGCAGCCGTGCGGCCTCCTGCGGGGTGAGCGGGCCGTGTTCGAGAAGGCCGGCCACCACCTTGGCACCCGCCGCCATGAGTTCAACGCCCTGGGGCGAGGTCCACTTGGCCACCAGTTGGTCGGACAGCTGCTGAACGCGGGCATGCGGCATTTCGGTCCTTTCGGGCGATCCGTGCTTTTCAGCCTAGGGGACCTGGAACGGCTCGGCGAGCAGGGCGTGGGCACCGTGTTCCGGCTCGACGCGAAGCGCGGACCGACGACGCCGAGCTGCCCGAGTACCGAACCACACCTCCCACGGCGAGGAGCACTGCGACGGGAAGTGGCTGGTGTTCGACGTGTCCTGACGCATGGGCCCGGCCCGCACCGGGCGCCCAGTCACCTTGTGCCGCTGGTCCACCAGCGACCCTCAGGGCTGCGACAGGGCCTTGCGCACCGCGTCGATACCCAGGGCCAGGTCCGCGTGGAAGCTCTGGTGGAGGTCGAAGTCCCGGGTCATGTCGACGTAGTAGCCGTCCGGCAGGGTCGACTCGGCGCGCGAGAGGTCCCTGTTCAGTTCGTCGAGCTGGAGGAGTATCCGGTGGGTGTCGCGCAGGGACTGGGTGAGGGCCTCGGTGAGCGAGCCGCCGGGCCCGGGGGAGGGGACCTCGCCCGGCCGGTCCGACGCGCGCAGCGCCGCCCGCACCGCCGCTCGCCGGAACTGGGCCAGGGCGAGGGAGGCTTCGATCCCGTCGTAGGAGACCTCGTTCGTCCAGGGGTCGTCATGGGCGAGGCTCGCCGCAAGGAAGCCGACGCGGCGCGGGACGTCGAGGTCCTTCACCGCGTCGAACGTCGGCGCGGCGAGCGCGGCGTCCTGTGCCAGTGCGACCGCGAACGCCCGGGCGTCCTCCGTCGGGAACTCGCCCCTGGTGGCCCGGGTCCCGGACCTCTCGGCCTCCCGCCGGAACCGCTCCACCTGGAGAGCGAGCACCGCTCCGATACGTACGGCTGCCAGCTCGGCCCAGGGGAACCCGCCGAGGGCAGCCGCGCGGTCCTGCGCGTCGCACCGGGCGAGACCGGCCGCGTACGCCCGTACCCCGGACGGCGTGGGCTCGGCGAACGAGTGCGGCACCGGTGCGCCGAAGGGCGGCACGGGAAGCGTGGAGCCGAGGTTCCACAGTGGCGCCAGGGGGGCGCGATGGGCGGTGGTATTTTCCGTACTCGTACTCGCGGAGTCGTACACCTGGGCCGTACTCGCGGAGCCGCACACCTCGTCCAGCCCCGCCCGCAGGTCGAGTACGGGATCCAGTGCGGCAGTCAGCTCGCCCAGCAGTTCCGCGAGCCTGACGTCCGCCCCTGTGGTCCCCTCGGCCCTTCCGGCCCGCAGAATTGCTGATTCCGCTGCGAGCAGCTGGTCGACGTGGCGCAGGGTGCGGTGCACCTTCCGCATCGACAGGCCCAGCTCGTACCCGATCGCTCCCGGCGCACAGCCCGCCAACCGGAAGGCCGTGACGTCGAGTTGGCGCTCGTTCAGCTCTGTCAGCGGGGCGAGCGCCACCACGATACGGGCCTGCACCAGGGCGTCGGCGCTGCCCTGCCCCAGCAGGGCGGGCACCGTCCCGCGCACCGGGCGGAGCACCCCGCAGCCGCCGCCGACGGTCATCCGGCACGTCCAGGACCGCAGCGCCTGAGCGGTCACCACGGGGGTCCTGGCGTCCTTCACGGTCCCCGCCGCGTTCTCGTCCAGCAGGTCCGTCCACCGGCGGGCAACCGTCATGGCGTCCTGGGCGAGCCGCGCCGCCTCCACGAGGTCCGCGCCCCGCAGCAGCGACAGGGCGACGAGCGGCCCCACGTGCGCCCGATAGTAGTCCCCGAAGCCGACTCCGCTGGCGGAGACCGTGTCCGCCGGATCTGATGCCATGGCTCAACTCCGTTGGTTTCAGAGCGACTTGTGCAGTCCGTCGGAACTCAAGGTAGAGGCTCGGCGCGCCGTGACGGAAACCGGCCCGGCACCGGAGAGGCCGTGGGTCAGGGCTCAGGCGTCACCAGTGCCGGGATGTGGCGGAGCTGGGAGCGGCTGGTCACGGCGAGTTTCGCGTACGCGTTGGAGAGGTGGTAGCCGACCGTCCGGGGGCTCAGGTGCAGACGGGCGGCTATCTCCTTGTTGGTGTGGCCACGGGCCGCGTGGCGGCTGTCCTGGTGCGTCAGGCCCAGACGCGTTCTGGGGGGAGCGGCGGAGGGGTGGCCGTGGGCGAGTTCGCGTTCGGCGCGGGACTCCCAGGGGGTCGCGCCGAGGGAGCGGAAGATCGTACGGGCCGCTTCCAGTGCCGTACGCGCCTCGGACCTGCGGCGCAGTCGGCGCAGGCACTCGCCGTGCAGGAGGTGTGCGCGGGCCAGGTTGAAGGGGCGGTGCGGGGTGCGGCCCGCTTCGGCCTCGACCGCCAGCGAGAGGTGGGCGAGGGCGACCTCCTGGTCCTCGGCGAGGAGGCCCTTGATGCGGTGGGCGGTGACCCGGGCAGTGCCCGGGTGCGTGCCGCTGCGGTCGGCGTGGGCCGCGTAGGCGGCACAGAAGGCGCGTACCTCGTCGACGCGTCCGCTCATCTCCGCCGCCTCCGCGACGTCCGCCGCGACCAGCGCCGCCGTGGGCGGGTGGGCCGCGGGGCCCTTGTCGGCGAGCACCGGGAGCCAGTGGTCGAGGGCCTGCGAGGGGCGGCCCAGGCCGAGTTCGAGCAGGCCGAGGGCGGTGTGCGCGAGGGCGGTCATGAAGACGCGCGGGTGGGGGGAGAGGAGACGCAGGCCGGTGTCGACGCGGTGGCGGGCGTCGTCCTCGTCGCCGCGCAGGGCGGCGAGCCAGCCGAGGCTGATCTCGTTGGCCGCCTGGAGGACCACGAGGCCGTGTTCCTGGGACAGCTGGAGGGACTCCCGCAGATGTTCCCCGGCCTGCTGCCAGTGCCCGGAGAGGATCTCGGTGGCGGCCAACTCGGTGAGGACCTCGGGCAGTTGGGCCTGGGTCGCGCCCGAGCGGCGCAGCTGTCCTGCGCGGCTGTGGTAGGAGTCGGCCGCCAGGTCCTCGGTGTCCGTGGACACCGCGTGGTGCGAGGGGACCGGGCCCAGGTCGAACCCGCCGTGCTGCGGGGGGCGCTGCAACTGCGTGCGCGGCCAGTCGTCGCGGGACGCCGGTACGGGCACGGAGTTCAGGCTCAGCCGGATGCGCTGGGTCAGCTCGGCGGTCAGGTCCTCGCGCCCGGCGAAGGAGGGGAGACCGTCCGTGAGGGCGGCGATGCCCGCGAAGTCGCCGTGCGACCACAGGGCGCGCACGGCCAGATGCAGCGCCCCCGCCGCGTACTCCGGGTCGGTGGGAGCCAGCAGCAGGCCCGCTTCGACGGCGAGGCGGGCGGCCCGCTCCGCCGAGCCGGTGAAGTACTCCAGCAGCGCGCGCAGGGCGAGCACCCGGCCGCGTACGGGAGCCGGGGCCGGAGCCGGGTCGATGCGGGACAGCAGTTCGCGCACCTGGCGGGCGTCGCCCGCGAGCCACGCGGTGTGCGCCGCCTTCGCCAGGCGCAGCGACCGGTCGGCGGGCTCGGTGGAGAGTTCGGCGGCACGCGTCAGGGCCTGGGACGCCGCGTGCGGGGCGCCGCGCTCCAGGCACCGTGCGGCGTGCTCGTGCAGGGCGGTGGCGACGTCGTCGTCCGGGTCGGTGAGGACGGCCGCCCGGTGCCACACCCGCCGCTCCGCCGTGGCGACTTCGGCGAGCGCCTGGTGGGTGAGCATCCGGCGGACCGGACTGGCCTCCTCGTACACGGTCTGCTGGAGCAGCGGGTGGCGGAACTCGGTGCGGCCCCGGTCGAAGCGCAGCACCCCCGCGGTGAACGCCTCGTCGAGGCCGCGCGCATCGAGGCCCAGGCGGGCGGCCGCCTTCAGGAGGGTCTCCAGGGGCTCGTGCTGTCCGGCCGCCGCGAGGAGCAGCATGTCCTGGGCGACGGTGGACAGTTGGCGTACTTCATGGGAGAACACCTGGCCCACCGGAAGGGGACGCGACGCGGAGTGCGGGGCCGCCGCCTTCGCGGTTTCGAGCAGAGCGAGGGGGTTGCCCCGGGAGACGCGCAGGACATGCTCCACGGTCGCCGGGTCGGCGTCGGGCAGGTGGCGGGCCACGACGTCGCGTGCCTCGGCGTCGGTGAGCGGGGCGAGGGCGGCGTGCTCCAGGCCCGTGTGCCCGGCGAGGTGGTGCATGCCGGGGCGGGTGGAGAGGACGGCGGCCACCGGGTGGGCGCGCAGCCGCCGCACGGCGAACAGCAGCGCGTCGCGCGAGTCGCTGTCGAGCCACTGGAGGTCGTCGACGAGCAGCAGGACGGGACGGTCTTCGGCGAGGAGGGTGAGCAGTCGGAACAGGGCGGTGGCGACGAGGTAGCGCTCCGCGCGCCCGGTCTCGACGCCGAGCGCGCACTCCAGTGCGGCCCGCCCGGCCGGGGGCAGCCGGTGCAGTTCCGCGGTGTGCGGCCACAGGAGCTCGTGCAGACCCGAGTAGGGCAGATGGCTCTCGGCGAGGGCCCCTCGGCAGTCGAGGACGGTCATGCCCTCCGCCAGGTGCGCGGCCCGGTCCAGGAGTGTCGTCTTGCCCGAGCCTGGCTCCCCGACGAACAGGAGGCCGCCACCGGCGCCCTCCGACGCCCGGGAGAGGACGCGGCGCACCGCGTCCAGCTCCGTCATTCTTCCGATCATCACCGCGGCGATGATACGGGAACAGGTTGAATTCTTGACGAGAGCACAACAGAGAGTCGCGGGCGCTGTCCACAACGCGAAACTTTGGCACCCGGTATGGGGCGTTGCACGCTCTTGTGTCCGCACACCCGATCACAGCCCGTCACGCCCGGTCATGCCCGGTCATGCCGTGGGGCATTGGCCGCCGATCCCGGTCACGGTGACAGATCCGATGACCGATCCGCCGTGCGCCCGTTCCCGCCACAGTGATCACCGCACGGGCCGATCGGCTCCCCCTGCCGGGCAGGAGGGGACATCGGCGAGCAGTACGGAAGCAGCGGAAAGTGGTACAGCCATGAACAGCAGGGACTTCGACAACATCGTGGTGGGCGCCGGTTCGGCCGGTTCCGTCGTCGCGCGGCGGCTGGTCGACGCGGGCCGCAGGGTCCTCCTCGTCGAGGCGGGCCCGGTCGACGACACCGAGGCGATCCACGACCCCACGGGCTCCATCCAGCTCTGGAACAGCCCCTGGGACTGGGCCTTCCAGACCGAGCCGCAGACCCACGCCGACGGACGCCGGCTGCCCTGGCCGCGCGGCAGGACCCTGGGCGGCTCCAGCTCGTTCAACGGCATGATCTACGTGCGCGGGGCACAGGCCGACTACGACTCCTGGGCCTACCGGGGCGCGGCGGGCTGGTCCTGGCGGGACGTGGAGCCGTACTTCCGCCGCATGGAGGACTTCGACGGCGGCACCGACGGCGGGCGCGGCACGGGCGGACCCCTGCACGTCCAGCGCAACCCCGGCCCGGACGCCCTGGTGCGGTCCTGGGTGGAGGCGGCCCAGCAGTACGGCCTGCCGTTCAACGACGACTACAACAGCGGCGACCAGCACGGCGTGAGCTTCACCCAGCACACCATCAAGGACCACCGCCGCCAGTCGACCTGGGTGGCGTACGGACACGCCGTGCAGGACAGCCCGCTGCTGACCGTGGTCACCGGCGCGCTGGTCACCCGGATCGTGTTCGAGGGCGACCGGGCGGCGGGCATCGCGTACGTCGTCGACGGACAGGAGCGGATCGCCCGTTCCGCACACGAAGTGGTGCTCTCCGGCGGCGTGTTCGGCACCCCGCAGCTGCTGATGCTGTCCGGCATCGGTCCCGCCGAGCACCTGCGGTCCTTCGGGCTGCGGGTCCGGGCGGACCTGCCGGGCGTCGGGCAGAACCTCCAGGACCACTGGTCGGCGCCACTGGTCTGGAAGGCGAAGCAGCCGCTGCCCGCGTGGGCGGCGCAGGGCTTGGAGGCCCAGTACTTCGCCGCCACCCGGCCGGGGCTCGCCGTCCCCGACGTGCAGCCGCTGTTCCTGTCGTTCCCCTACCCGGTGCCGGGCGCGGACCTGCCCGAGCACGGCTTCTCGGCGGTCGGCCAGCTCCTGCACCCGTACAGCCGGGGCGAGGTGCGGCTGCGCTCCGCCGATCCGGCCGCCCCGCTGGTCCTGGACCCGAAGGTGTTCTCCGACCCGCGCGACGTGGAGACCCTCGTCGACAACCTGGAGCAGCTCCGCGACATCGCGGGGCAGGGCGCGCTCAAGGAGTGGAACGATGGCGAGGTGCTGCCGGGCGAAGGCGTCGCGACCCGTGCCCAGCTCCGCGACCACGTCCGCGCCACCGTCGTCTCCGGCCACCACCAGGTCGGCACCGCCCGGATGGGCCTGGACGCGATGTCCGTCGTCGACCCCGAACTGCGCGTGCACGGGGTGTCGAACCTGCGCGTCGCCGACGCGTCGGTCATGCCGCACGAGCCCACCGGCAACACGAACGCGCCGAGCATCATGATCGGCGAGAAGGCGGCGGACCTGCTGCTGGGCCGCAGCGCGAAGTAGACCCAGTCCCGTGCCGTACGCGGTCCGATCCGGCCGAACGGCAGCGAAGCCCGGCCCCCGCACCGGGCCGGGCGGGGTGGGCGAGCGGGCCCCTGTCGGTCGTCCACCCCACCCCCGAGTCGTCCTCACCTGAAGCCGAAGCCGAAGCCGAAGCCGGAGCCGAAGCCGAAGCCGAAGCCGAAGCCGAAGCCGAAACCCGCAACCCGAAACCGAAGAAGGCCCCATCGTGCCCACCACCGTCACCGCCGCCGTGTCCCGCAAGCCCGGCGAGGAGTTCCAGATCGAGGAACTGCGACTCGACGACCCCCGCCCCGACGAAGTCCTCGTCCGCTACACGGCGGCCGGACTGTGCCACACCGACCTGGAGGCCGCCGCCGGGAACCTGCCGACCCCGCACCCGGTGGTCCTCGGTCACGAGGGGGCGGGCACCGTCGAGGCCGTCGGCGCGGCGGTCACCGGCTTCGCACCGGGCGACCGGGTCGTGCTGAGCCTCGACTCGTGCGGGGTCTGCCCCAACTGCCTTGCCGGGCAGCCCGCTTACTGCGACCACCACGTCCCTCTCAACTTCCACTCCCGGCGCGCCGACGGCTCCGTGGGCCTGCGCGACGCATCAGGCGACCCCGTGCACGACCACTTCTTCGGCCAGTCCTCGTTCGCCTCGCACGGCCTCGCCCACCCCCGGGGCCTGGTCAAGGTCGACGCGGACCTGCCGTTGACCACCCTCGCCCCGCTCGGCTGCGGGCTCATCACCGGGGCGGGCGCCGTCTTCAACTCGCTGCGGGTGCGTGCCGGAAGCAGCGTCGCCGTGTTCGGGCTCGGAGCGGTCGGGCTCGCGGCGCTGATGGCCGCCGTCGCCTCCGGGGCGACGCGGGTCATCGCTGTGGACCGCAACCCCGAACGCCTTTCCCTGGCAACCGAGTTGGGGGCCACCGACGTGATCGACGCCTCCACCGCCGACGCGGCGGAAGCAATAAGGGAGCTGACCGCAGGGCGCGGCGTCGACCACAGCGTCGAGTCGACCGGCGTCGTCCCCGTGATGAACGCCGCCGTGTCGGTGCTGGCCCCTCTCGGCTCCGCCGCCGTCCTCGGCGTCGCGGCGCTCGACGCCGACCTCAGGGCCAACGCCTTCGAACTCCTCAAGGGCCGCACCGTCACCGGCTCCGTCATGGGCCACCAGGCGCCCGGACTCCTCGTTCCCCGTCTCCTCGACCTGTACCGGTCTGGCCGCTTCCCGCTGGACCGGCTGGTGACCACCTACCCGCTGGCAGACATCAACCAGGCGGTCGCCGACGTCAGGGCGGGCTCCACCGTCAAGGCCGTCCTCACCCACCGCGCGTGAGCACCGCCGAAACCCCGCGCAGGAGCCCTGCCGAAACCCCGCGCAGGAGCACCGCACGAAACCGCCACCGAAGCGGTGGACCTCACTCGCGAGCGCGGCAGGCACCGAGGTGACCGACACCGCCACCGGCGTCCTCGCGCAGCGGCTGAACCACCAAGTCCCCTCGCCCCCAACCCAGAACCTTTTCCAGAACTGTCCTCACAACCCTTCCCAAGAACCCTTCCCAGGAACGGACACACCGTGAAGCTCGCACGCCCCCGCACCACCCTCGCCGTCGGCGCCACCGCCGCCGCTGCCGTGGCCGCGCTCGCCACCCTCACCCCCGCCGCCTCGGCGACGCCCGACCGGGCCGCTCCCCAGGCCCCCGCGCCCGCCCACCCTGCGGCGCACCGGACCAAGCCCACGGTGGTCCTGGTCCACGGCGCGTTCGCCGACGCCTCCGGCTGGGAGGCCACCGTGAACCGCCTTCGCCGCGACGGCTATCCGGTACGGGCCGTCGCCAACCCGCTGCGCGGACTCGACCACGACGCCGCCTACGTCACCGGTCTCCTCAAGAGCATCAAGGGCCCCAAGATCGTGGTCGGCCACTCCTACGGCGGCGCGGTCATCACCAATGCCGCCGCCTCCGTCCCCGACGTCAGGGCACTCGTGTACGTCGCCGCGTTCGTGCCCGACACGGGGGAGTCGCTGGGCTCCCTGCTGGAGGAGCACGCCGACCCCACCGTCCCGGCGCTGCCCCAGCAGACGTTCACGTACACCCGCCCGGACAACACCACCGGCACGGACGTCTTCCTCGACCCCGCCCGCTTCCGCGCCGCCTTCGCCGCCGACGTACCGGCCCGCGAAGCGGACTTCATGGCCGCCTCCCAACGCCCCATCGCCGTCGAGGTGTTCGGGCAGCCCACGAAGGAGGCCGCCTGGAAGAAGCTGCCCTCCTGGGCCCTGGTCGCCACCCAGGACCAGGCGATCCCGCCGAGCCTGGAGCGGTTCATGGCCCGGCGCGCGGGCGCACACATCACGGAGGTGCGCAGCTCGCACGCCGCGATGGTCAGCAACCCGGAGGCCGTGACCCGCCTCGTCCAGCAGGCGGACCGGGCCACCCGCCGACCCTGACCCACAGGGCCGGCCTCCCGGCAACACCCGTGCTCCGGACGGCATCGTGCCGTCCGGAGCGCTCCGTCGGGCCCGAGCCCCTCTCGGGCCCGCGTCCCCCGGTCCGTGAGCCCGCATCTCCACGGGCCCGCGATCCCGACGTACGAAAGCAGAACCCGCGCCATGCCAGCCCGCCCCACGCCCGCCTTCCTCCGCTCCGGTTCCGGCCGCAGGACAGCGGCGTACCTGCTGGCGTTCGCGGTCCTCCACGTCGTCGCCGTAGGGACGCCGATCGGCCGGCGTGCGGAGAACGCGCTGGTGGCGGGCTACGCCGACCAGGCGAGGATCTTCCCCCTCGCCCAGTCCTGGGGCCCGCCGCCCCTCACGCACGAAGTGCTGCTCCCCGCCGTGAGTCTGGCCCTGATCGTGGTGGTCGCCCTCGCACGGCGACGCCTGCGGGAAGGCTGTGCCGCCGCCGTCGTGCTGGGTCTCGCGCTCGTCGTCCCCGGCAGGGCAAGGGGCTGGGCGCGGTCCTGCTGGCCTGCGCGGCGTTCACCATCGCCCACGGAGTGCTCGGTGCCGGCACGCCGGACGGCCGGACGCGGCCCCGCACCCGGTACGTACTGCCTCTCACGGCTCCGGTCGCAGCGCCCGCGCCGCGCGCTGCGGACATGCCGGTGCCGGGGACCACGGCGGTGGCCCCCGGCACGGGGTCGGCGGGCACGGTGGCGCCCGCCGGAGAGGCGGTCAGACCGCAGACGGTTCCGCCAGTTCCAGTTCCGCGCGCGCCCGGGTGTGCTGCGCGAGGTGGACCAGCTCCCTCAGCAACTCCCTCAGCAGGCTCTCGGTGAACTCGTCGGCGAGGAACGTGCCGTCCGCGTCGAAGCGCTGGTGGGATCGGAAGACGGTCACCTCGGGGTGCGCCACCACGGGCGCCTGGACCCGGTGCAGGATCTGCCGCAGGACGAGCTGCCCGCGCGCGGTGCCGAACTGGGAGGGCGAGGCGCCCAGGATCGCGGTGGCCTTGCCGAGCAGGCTGGAGTCCCCGGCCGGGCGGGACAGCCAGTCGAGGGCGTTCATCAGCACGCCGGGGATCGCCGAGTTGTACTCCGGCGTCGCGATGACGAGGCCGTCGGCCTCCCGGACCCGGTTGCGCAGGTCCACGACCGAGGCGGGCGGGACGTCCTCCCGGTCCTGGTTGAAGTACGGCAGTTCGCCCAGGCCCTCGTGGACCTCGACGGTGACGCCCGCCGGGGCACGGCGGGCGAGGGCGTGCAGCAGGGCGGTGTTGTGGGATTCGCGGCGCAGACTGCCGGAGAGGGCGAGGAAACGCAGGTCGGACATGGTGGGGTGGCTCCAGATCGGTCGAGGGTGGAGAGGGATCGCCGAGGACGGGGCGGGGCCGTTCGTCCCCGGGACGAGCACGAGGAGGCAGTCGTACGGTCGTGTGCCGTACGGCCGCCGTCAGGTGCGGGGCGTGCGGCTCAGGCGCGGCGCGCCCGCGCGGCTCGGTACACCCGGCTGCGGTCGGCCGCCAGCCGGTCCCTGGGCGCGGCGACGCCCTCCGGCAGCCGCAGCGGGTCGAAGTCGGGTTCCACGGACGGCGTTCCGGCACGGTCCAGGGTGAGGGTGCCGAGCGGCACCGTACGGTCCGAGGCCCACAGGCGGGTCGGGTCGTGCACCTCGTCCCCGTCCCCGGGGAGGTGGGCCACGAGGTCGAAACGGGCGGGGAGTTCGCCGGGCAGGCCCCGGGAGAGGTAGTCGCCCGGCCGGGCCGAGGCATCTTCCGGGGAGAGCGGATCGACCGGCCGCAGGGGCCGCCAGCTCAGGCGCGCCCAACGGACCGTGCCCGCCGCGTCGGTCAGCCCGAAGGCGTGCACCGAATGGTAGGCGAGAGCGGTGAAGCCCGCCGCCGGGCGGGACTGCTGGGCGAGCCCCAGGGCGGTCGCCGCCTCCGGGCGGCGGGCCAGGAACGCGGGCACGGCGTCGGGGTCCGGGGAGTTCGTCGCCCGGAGGAACTCGACCATGTGCGCGCCGGTCCGCACGAAGAACACCGGCAGCGTGAACATCACGAGGTCCAGACCGCCGATCCGGACCGCGAGACCGTGGTCGCCGGGATCGCCGTCGTGCCCGCCGGGGCCGCCGAGCGTGCTGGAGAACCGGGCCGTGGCGGCGGTCGCGGGCTCGATGAAGAGAGCGGCGGTGCTCAGCTCCGCAGCCCGGGCCGAGGGGGTGAACCCGCCGACGGCCCACGCCCCACGGGCGTGCAGGAGGCGGTCGCCGGGGTCGGCACCGGTCGCCCCGGCCACCTGCTCGACGAGCGCGGCCCCGGTGTGTCCGGTGCCGTCGTGTCCGGTGCCGTCCGGCCCGGCGACGTGAGCGCCACCGGCCAACGAAGGGCTGGCCGACGAAGCGCTGGCCAAGGAAGTGCTGGCCAACGAAGCGCTGTCCACAGAAGCGCTGGCCAAGAAAGTGCTGGTCATGGCGGTGACACTAGGGAGCCCGACCACTCCCGCGCATCGGTCACCGTATCGGTCGGCCCCGCCGCAGGCCCCCGTCGGGCCGCACGCGGAGCCGCATAGGATCCAAGGGAAATGGTTGTGTACGGGCGGTTCGAAGAGAAGTCAGAGCTCGACCGCGCCCTCGACGGGGCGCGCGCGGGCAAGGGGGCGGCACTGGTGCTCTGGGGCGACCCGGGCATCGGCAAGACCGCGTTGCTGGAGTACGCGGCCGAACGCGCCGACGGCTTCACCGTCATCGGCTGCCGGGGCAGCCGGATGGAATCGGGGCTCGCCTTCGCCGCCCTGCACGGGCTGCTGTGGCCGCTGGCCGACCGCATCGACGCCCTGCCCCCGCCGCAGGCCGCCGCCCTGCACGCGGCACTCGGCCACAGCGGAGACGTCACCGACCGGTTCCTCATCGGCGTCGCCACCCTGACCCTGCTCACCGAACTCGCGGCGGAGCGGCCCCTGTTGATATCCGTCGACGACGCGGACTGGCTCGACGAACCGACCGCCGAGTGCCTGGGGTTCGTCGCCCGGCGGCTGCCCGCCGACCCCGTGGTGCTGCTGCTGACCGGTCACACCGACCCCGCCGCGTGCGGGCCCTGGGAGGGGCTGCGGCCGTTGGCGCTCCCGCCGCTGACCGACACCGAGGCGGCGGAGTACCTCCGCTCCGAAGTGCCGGACGCGGACGAGGAGACCGTGCGGCGGACCGTACGGGTCGCCTGCGGCAATCCCCTCGCCCTGCGCGAACTCCCCACCCTCACCGCCGAATCGGGGGAGCGGCTGCCCGTCGGTCCCCGGCTGCGCCGCGCCTTCGGCGCCCGTACCGCACGGCTCTCCCCCTCCGCACGAACCCTCCTGCTGGTCGCCGCCGCCGAAGACCGGGGCGACCCCGGCCTCGTGCGCGAGGCCGCGACCGGGCTCGACGCCGGAGCGAGCGCCTGGGAGGAGGTGACGCGGTCGGGACTGCTCGCCGTACAGGACGGCCGGGTCCGGTTCCTCGCGCCGCTCGTCGGCGCGGTCGTCTACGAAGAGGCCCGCTTCCCCGAACGCCGTTCGGTGCACCGTGCGTTGGCGCAGGTCCTGCGCGCACACGGTGTCGAGAACGGCCTGCGGGCCTGGCATCTGGCAGCCGCCGCCGACGACTGCGACGAAGAGGTGGCGGCCCTGCTCGAAAGCAGCGCCCGCACCGACAGGGCCCGAGGCGGCTTCGCGTCCGCCGCCCGCGCGCTCGGCCGGGCCGCCGAACTGTCCCCGGCGCCCGCCGACGCCGCCCGACGGCTCGCCCTCGCGGCACGCGCCGCCTGGGAGTGCGGCCAGCTGGGCAAGGCCGGTGAACTTCTCGACCGGGCGGCGCGACTGGTGTCCGAGCCCGAAGCCGCCGAGGCCAGCGGCGGGCTGCGCGGCATCATCGAGTTCGCCCACGGCGACCAGGAGAGCGCCCACCAGCTGCTGCTCCGCCACAGCCTCGCCGTGTCCGACCCCGCGCAGGCCGTGGAACTGGCCTGCCTCGCCGTACGGGCGGGCTGGGCCGGCGGCTCCCCGGAGCGGCAGGCCACGGCACTGTGCCGGGTCGCCGAACTCACCCGAGAGGCGGGCACGGAGGGGCCGGGCGCGGCGGAGGCGGCCCTGCTGCCCGCCCTCACCCAGTGGTGGGGCGACGGTCGGGCGGGGGAGCGGGTCCCGGCGGAGGAGACCGTCGCCCGGCTCGGCGCGGTGTCCTGGCGGCTGATGCCGCCCGCGCCGCTGGCCGTCGCGTGGGGCGTCGAGCCGGTCCTGGCCGAGGCGTTCCGCCGCAAGGCCGAGGAACTGCGCGGGACGGACGCGACGAGCGCCCTGGTGCTGGCCGTGCCGCAGACCGTCATGATCGACATCATGGGCGGGCGCTGGACCGAGGCCACGGCGGACGCCTCCGAGACGCTGAAGCTCGCCGAGGAGATCGGTGCGGACCACGCCGCCTCCCAGTGCCGCAACTCCCTGGCCTGGCTCGCGGCACTGCGCGGCGACGAGTCCGAGACCCTCCGGCTCACCGCGCGCACGCTGGAGCAGTCGGTGCCGCGCGGAGTGCGCGCGCTGAGCGCAGCCGCGTACTGGCACCGGGCGAAGGCCGCCCTGTTCGCCGGACGCCCGCAGGACGCCCTCGACCGGCTGCTGCCCCTCGCCGAACCCGGACACCGGGCGGCCCACGCCACCTTCGTCCTGCTCGCCGCCGCCGACACCGTGGAGGCGGCCGTCCGCGCGGGCCGCCCGGAAGCGGGTGAAGCCGCCCTGCGGACGCTGCGCTCCTGGGCGGACCGCACCGGCGCCGCCTGGGCGATCGCCGCCGCGCACCAGAGCACGGCGCTGCTGGCCGCCGACCGCGCCGAGGAGGAGTTCCGGGCGGCCCTCGACGTACCCGGGGCGTCCGACCGGCCGTTCACCCACGCGCGCACCCGCCTCCTGTACGGCGAGTGGCTGCGGCGCGCCCGGCGCCGTACCGACGCACGCGTGCAGCTCGCCGAGGCCGCCGACGTCTTCCGCCGCCTCGGTGCCCGACCGCTGCTCGAACGGGCCCTGAACGAACAGGAACTGACGGGCCAACAGCTCCGCCGCGACACTGTCCGCGACGAGGCGGCACTCACCCCGCAGGAACTGCGCGTCGCCCGCCTCGCCGCCGAAGGGCTGACCAACCGGGAGATCGCCGCCCATCTCCTCATCAGCCCCCGCACGGTGGGCCACCACCTCTCCAACGTCTTCCCGAAGCTGGGGATCGTCGCGCGGGGGGAGCTGGCCCGGGTGGACTTCGACAACGGGATGCGGCTGATCGCGTGAGGGGCGGAGCCGTCTCTCAGCCGATCGAGGGGAGTGCCCCCGCTGGCAGAATGGCCGGATGATCGTCAGACGTGCGCAGGAGTGCGACTTTCCCGGCTTCCTCGCCCTCGCGGGCCAGGTGGAGCACTGGTTCGGCCCGATGGTCGAGGAGCCGGGCTTCCACGACGCGGTGCACGCGCACCTGCGCCGGTCCATGGCGCTGGTCGCCGAAACCCCCGAGGCGGGGATCGTCGGCGGGCTGCTGTTCGGCGCGGAGCCTCCGGTCCACCACGTCCACTGGCTGGTGGTCGCGGAGGCGGGCCGGGGCAAGGGCGTCGGCCGGGCGCTGATGGCCGGTGCCACGGAACGGTTCGTCCGGGGGCCAGGCACCCTCGAAGTGGTCACCTTCGGCGCCGACCACCCGGGCGCCGTCGCCAGCGGGGCCCGCGTCTTCTACGCGTCTCTGGGGTTCACCCCCGCCGAGGCGGCGGAGCCGGGTCCGGAGGGCGGGTCGCGGCAGGTCTACCGCCGGACCGTCGGCTGAGCCGTACCGCGACACGACGGGGGCGGGCTGGTGCCCTCCACGGCCGACACGGGGGCGCGGGCCGGTGTCCGCAGTGACCGGTACGGGTGCGCGGCCCGGTGTCCGCCGTGACCGATACAGGGGTGGCGGCCCGGTGTCCGCCGTGACCGATACAGGGGTGGCGGGCCGATGTCCGCCATGACCGATACGGCGACCGATGCGCACCCGCCGGGGCCCACCTAGCGTCGTCCTCGTTCGGCTGACCGGCCGGCGGACGACCCAGGAGTTCCCCATGCACGACAACACCCCCTCCACCCCCGCACCGCACGACACCCTCGTCGTCGGCGGCGGCTCCGCAGGCGCCGTACTCGCCGCCCGGCTCACCGAGAACCCCGACCGCACGGTCCTCCTGCTGGAAGCCGGACCCGCCTACGCCCCCGACGGCTACCCCGAGTCCGTCGCCTCCAGCAGCGTCCTCGGCGGCTGGACAGGCCACGACTGGGGCTACCGTTCCGAGCCCGGCTTCATCGGGCACCCCGTGGAGACCTTCCGAGGCAAGGTGCTGGGCGGTTCGTCCGCAGTCAACGGCTCGGTGGCGGTGCGCGCCCTGCCGTCCGACTTCGCCCGCTGGTCGCAGCGGGGGCTCAAGGGCTGGTCGTACGAGGACCTGCTGCCCGCGTTCAAGGCGCTGGAGGCCACCGGGGCGGGCGACGACGCCCTGCACGGCCGCACCGGACCGCTGCCGGTCGCCCAGCTCACCCGGGACGACGTCTCGCCCATGCAGCGCGCCTTCGTCGACGCGGCCCTCGCCGACGGCATCCCGGCCGTCGACGACTTCAACGGCACCGACCCGCACGGCGTCGGCCCCTACCCCATGAACGTCCGCGACGGCGTCCGCGTCAACACCGGGATGGCGTACCTCACCGACGCCGTGCGGGCCCGCCCCAACCTGACCGTCCGTGCGGGAACCCTCGTGGACCGCGTCCTGTTCGAGGGCACCCGGGCCGTCGGCGTGCTGCTGGCCGACGGCACCGAGATCCGGGCCCGCGAGGTGATCCTGTCGGCCGGTGCGTACGGCAGTGCCGCCGCCCTGCTCCGTTCCGGCATCGGTCCGGCCGAGGACCTCACCGCCCTCGGCATCCCCGTCGTCGCCGACCTGCCCGTCGGCCTGCGCCTCCAGGACCACCCCTTCTTCTACAACGCGTACGCCGCCGACCCCGACCGCATCGGCGCGCAGACCCCCGTCATCGGCGCCAAGGCGTGGACCGCCTCCGTCGGGGCCGCCGAGGGCGAACTCGATCTGCACATCACCGCCACCCACCTCTTCGACCACGCCACCAGCCCCACCGGTGTCGGCTTCGTCCTCGCGGTCGCGCTCGTCCGCCCCCAGTCGCAGGGCACCCTGACCCTGGCCAGCCGCGACCCCGAGGCCGCGCCCCGCATCGACCTCAACTTCCTCGCCGAGCCCGACGACCGGCACCGCCTCGTCGAGGGCATCCGGCTCGCCCGTCGCATCGCCGCCACCGAGCCGCTGGCCGGTCTGATCAGCGCCGAACTGAACCCCGGCCCGCAGGCGGACACCGACGCCGCGATCGAGGCGTCGATGCTGGCCACCCTCGACACGTACCACCACCCCACCTCCACCGCCCCGATGGGCGCCGACGACGACCCGACGGCGGTCACCGACCGGCTCGGCGCCGTGCGCGGGGTCACCGGGCTGCGCGTCGTCGACGCCTCGATCTTCCCCGACGTCCCGTCGGCGGCCACCAACCTCACGGTCATCGCGACGGCCGAACACATCGCCCGCCAGATCTGACGTCCCGTCAACTCACTTCATTCGCAAGGACATGTCATGACCCAGCACGCCCGCAACTACATCAACGGCGAGTGGACCGACTCCCCCCGCCGCACCGAGTCCCTCAACCCCTCCACCGGCGAAGTCCTCGGCACCTTCGCCGACGCCGGAGCCGACGAGGCCCGCGCCGCCATCGCCGCCGCCCGTGCCGCCTTCGAGACCACCGACTGGGCCCGCGACCGCAACCTCCGCGCCAAGGCCCTCTTCGAGATGGCCGACCACCTGGAGGCACGCCGCGAGGAGTTCATCACCCTGCTCGCCCGCGAGAACGGCAAGATCCTCGGCGAGGCCGCCTTCGAGATCGACCTCACCATCCCCAAACTCCGCTACTACGCCTCCCTCGCCCTCAGCGACCACGGCAGCGCGGGCGAAGTCCGCCCCGGCCTCTACTCGATGACCCTGCGCGAGGCCGCCGGTGTCGCCGGAGTCATCGCACCGTGGAACTCCCCGGTCGTCCTGGCCGTACGTTCCTTCGCCCCCGCACTGGCCGCGGGCTGCACCGTCGTACTGAAGCTGCCGGGCCAGACCGGCCTGGTCAACGGCCTGATCGGCGAACTCGTCGCCCAGACGGAGAACCTGCCCGCAGGCGTCATGAACGTCTTCACCGAGTCCGGCAACGAAGGCGCCCCGCTCCTGATCTCCTCCCCGGACGTGGACGTCGTCAGCTACACCGGCTCCACCGTCGTCGGCCGTACGATCATGGCCAACGCGGCGCCCACCCTGAAGCCGCTCTCCCTGGAACTCGGCGGCAAGAGCCCGATGCTCGTCTTCGACGACGCGGATCTGGACGCCGTCGTGCCGGTCCTCACCAAGGCGATCACCACCTTCACCGGCCAGTTCTGCATGACCGGCAGCCGCATCCTCGCCCAGCGGGGCATCGCCGACGAACTGCGCCGCCGCATGATCGCCTCCCTCGAAGCGGTCAAGGTCGGCCCCGGCGACGACCCGGCCAGCGAGATGGGCCCGATGATCGACGAGCGCAACGCGCAGCGCGTCGAGAACGTCGTCACCGAGGCCGCCGCCTCCGCGAAGATCCTCGTCAAGGGCGCACGCGACCGGGCATTCCTCGCCCCGTCCCTCGTCGAGGTCGAGGACCTGAACGCGCCGATCGTGCAGCAGGAGGTATTCGGCCCGGTCGCCACCTTCGAAGTCTTCGACACCGAGGCCGACGCCGTCACCCGCGCCAACGCCACCGAGTTCGGACTCGCCGCGTCGATCTGGACGCGCGACGTGGACCGCCCGCTGCGCATCCAGCGCGAGATCAAGGCCGGCACGGTGTGGACCAACACCTGGGCCGTCGTGCACGACATGTTCGAGGAGGGCGGCTTCAAGCAGAGCGGCATGGGACGCCTCAACGGGGTGCGCGGCCTGGAGGAGTTCCAGGAGACCAAGCACTTCGTCCACGCGGCGCCGCGCGCCTGACGCGGTCTGCGGGGTGGGACAGAACCCCACCGTTCTGTCCCACCCCTCCGCCCCTCCCTTCTCTCGTACGTCTCCCCAAAACTGCCTACGACCGGGGCTCCGTACGAAACGACCCGCCCCGGAGCCCCGCCATGCCGGACGCCGTGCCCGCCCCCGACACCACCGTCCTCACCCCGCACGGAGACGTGGCCCTGATCGCCGCCCGAACGGTCGAACCCGGTCACGAGGAGAAGTTCCGGACCTGGGCACTGAGCGTGCTGGCCGCTGCCGGTGAACTCCCCGGAAACCTCGGCGGCGGCCTCTTCCGCCCGGCCGCGGCCGACGCCCCGTGGATCGTCGTGCACCGCTTCCGCGACCGGGCCGCCCTGCGCACCTGGCTCGACTCGCCGCAACGGGCCGCGCACTTCGCCGACGTATCCGGCCACCGCCACCACGAGGTCGCACGCCGCGAACTGACCGGCATGGAAGCCTGGTTCACCACCCCGGACCGCCCGGCGCCCGGTCCGCCCCGCTGGAAGATGGCGGCGAGCTCCGCGCTGGGAATCCTCCCGATCTCCCTGCTCGGCAGCACCTACCTCATGCCCCACCTGACCGCGCTCCCCGATGCCGCCCGCACGGCGGTGTTCGCCCCGCTCTTCAGCGTGCTGATGACCTATGTGTCCATGCCGCTCGTGACCCGCCTCCTGCGCCGCTGGCTCCACCCCGCCTGCCCTGCCGACGGCTCCCGGACGCCCGCGACCCGGGGGCCCCGGGCGTGCCCCGCACCGACAGGAGAAGCCCGGCGTCCGCCCGGCGCCAGGCCCGGTCGCGTACGGCCGGACGGAGGGCCGGGCGTGCCCCCTCCTGGGTGACCACGCTGATCGGCAGGCAGCTCCGCACCTCCTACGACGTCCCGGACGGCACGGTGGTGTCGCTCCGGCTCGGATTCCCCGCAGGTGCCCGCCCGAGCCGGAGCGCCGTGACTACTTCTCCCGCAGTGCGGCCAGCGAGGCCGGTGCCGTCGGCAGCCCCAGGGCCGCGATCTCCCCCTTCGCCCCGTCCGTGAGCGGCACCCCCCACGCCGCGTAGAACGCGGTGAGATCCTGCCCGGCGACGCGGCTGGTCAGGACGGCCAGGTTCCGCCAGCGGTCGCCGCCCGGCATCGGGCGCTCACGCAGTCGCCGCTGCGCCCTCGGCCAGAAATCGTCACCGTACTGGAGGGTCAACTGCTGGAGCATCACCAGTCGTTCGAAGGCGTCGAAGGACTTGTCGAAGTCCACGCCCGGCGCGCCGACCTTCTTCAGCGCCCGGTCGTACACGGAGTCCGACACCAGCCGTGAGCGCTGCTGGAACGCCTTCTGCACGGCCAGCGAGAAGACGTTCACCGACACCTCGGTCAACGCCGACGGCTGCACCGCCCGCTGCTGGCGTTTGTGACCCTGCTCGTGCCACACGCCCCAGCCCGCCGCCGCGCTGTCCGCGATCCACGGCGCGGAGTCGTACTGGAAGCCCGTGTACGCGTCCGCCGCGAAGGCCGCACCGATGCGCCTCTCCACCTCGACGTAGTGGTACGGGAACACGCCGGGCGCATGCTCCGGGGCGCTGTCGTCCAGCCCCGCCGCCGCGTCTTCCAGGGCCCGCGCACACTCCAGGTGGCGCAGCACCGCCTCCGGTGACGCCTGTGCGTACCGGGCGGCCGTGTCCCGGGAGAGCGTCACCAGCGTGCGCCCGCCCACCAGTTCCGCGTAGCGGGACGTACCGGCCGCCAGCGCGGCACGCCACTGATCGGCGGTCGTACGGCCGAGGCGGAACACCGGTACGGGCTCCGCGTCACCCGACAGCGTCACCGTGACCCGCGCGGAAGGCTGCCCGTCGAAGGCCAGGTACACCATCCCGCCGCGCCGGTCGGTGACCTTCGCCGTCCCGGACGAGGCGAGCGGATAGGCGCGGCCGCGCGGGGCGGGCCAGGCCACCGGCGGGCCGACGCGCACCCGCAGCGACCCCTCCGCCGCCCCGGCCCCGACCGCCACGTTCAGCGTGCCGCCCGGCGGCAGGTACAGCCCGGTCGGCCGCACGTCGGAGGGCGCCAGGTTCAGCCCCAGCCGTTCCTGTTCCGCCGAGGCGGAGGGCTGCCCGGTCAGTGTCACCGTGTACGGAGTACCGCGCACCGGCACGGGTAGTGCCAGGTCCGGGGCCTCCGTGGACGCGGGACACGCCGTGGCCTTCAGCGTGCCCGCCGCCCCCGGCGCCGACTCCACGCCGTCCGCCGACACCGCCGTCACCTGGTAGCGGTGGTTTCCGCCCGGGCCCACGCCTTCGTCCGTGTAGGACGTGCCGCCCGTCGTGGCGATCCGTCCGCCGTCCCGGTGGACCACGTAGGACGCCGGCCGCGCACCCTCCTCGGGGGCCGCCCACTCCAGCCGGGCCGACGTGGGTGTCAGCGCGGTCGCCCGCACCTCGCCGGGCGTCGCCTGCGTGACCGAGGGGCCCGGCGAGGTGCGCGGGGGGTGCTGCTTCCATTGCTGGTTGGTGTCACCGTGGTAGCCGTACAGCCCGGCGTACGAGGTGCCGCGCGCGTGGTCCAGGGCCCGGGAGGGGTCGGCGGCCCAGCGCAGGGCGCCTGTCGGCGCGTCGTACTGCCAGCGCATCCGGTCGGAGCCGTCGTTCACCAGGCGTGCCACGGGGGCCTTGCCTCCTCCGTCCTCGATGCCGAGCACGCGGTACGGCGGCGCCGCCGTACGCACCTGACCGTCCGCCACCACCCACCGCTGCCCGGACGGAGTGACGCGGCCGGCCGCCGACGCACACGGTTCCACGGTCACGGCGGCGTTCGGCACCGAGTATCCGGCGAGCGTCAGGCACCGCCCGTCCACCCGGAGTTCCGTGGCCGCGTCCGTGGGGTCCGGCGCGACGACCGCCTCGGCGGCCGGTGTGAACTCCCACTTCTGGTTGTCGCCCTCACCGGCGCTGTACAGCGCCGGGTAGTCGTCCGAGGTGTGGTAGTCGAGCACCATGGAGGTGCCCGCCCACTCCAGATGCTGCTGGGGGCCGTAAGCCCAACCGCCCTGCGCCTGTCCGGCGGGCACCAGGACGGGCCGTGCGCTGCGTCCTGCCTTGGCGCCGCCGGGCACCGAGAGTTCCTGGGGGCGTCCACCGCTGTCCGCGACGGCACCGCGGAGCACGCCCGGTGCGGCGTCGAACCGCCAGCGCTGGTTTGCCGGGGTCGGTTCGCCCAGGCCGGACCGGCAGGAGGCGAGCCAGGTCCGGCCGAGGTCGCCCACCGTCAGGCACTGGGTCCCGAACACCCGCAGCTCGCTCCAGTCCGACGACGGCGCGTGCGACGGCGCGTGCGGCGGCGTCTGCGGCGGTGCGGCGCGGACCGGTCCCGCGGCGGCCGCCGCCAGGACGAGGGCGCACAGCGGAGGCAACAGCCGGGACGGTCTGCGTACCGGCCCGGGAGGGGGAAGCGGCATGAGGGGTCTCCTGAGACTCGCGGGAGGGGGAACGAGGGCGCGTCCTCAGCCGCCCGAGAACGTCTGGGGCCGCCCACGCCGCCCGGGCTCCGTGGTCCGGGCCCTTCACGATCGGCGGAGCGCCCGGCCCTGCTACCAGCGACACCAACGGGAGCCCCACGGATCACCCCTGCGGTCGAACGCGGAAGGCGCCCTGCCTCACCCTCCGGTGCCGGGCGCGACCCACCCGCACCCGTCCGCCAGCGCCGAGGTGAACGCCGTGGCGAGGCCGACGACCGTGGGAAGGCCGAAGGCCAGCGCGTTGTACTGAAGCCAGCACCGCAAGCCCCCCTCCGGCTGCTCGACAACCGTCAGTTCGGGTACGCCCCGGTCGCCGCCCGGCAGCGGCCAGGGAACGGTGCTTCCCCGGGGCAGTTCCCAGGGCGCGCATGCCAGGCCGGGCAGTTGGGCGGGCGCCGCCCACGCCTCGTACCGCAGCCAGGCCGCGAACGGCACGGCCGTACTGAACTCGGCGTACGGATACAGCTGATGGTCCAGCGCGTCGCTGTAGACCGCCCGCAGCCGGTCCACCAGCTCGGCGAAACCGGGCCCGCCGCTCGCATCCACCCGCAGCAGCAGCGACTGGACGAAGCAGCCCACCGTCCGCTCCGCGTCCGGATGCGGGCGGCCGGGCACCGGGGTCATCACCACCAGGTCCGGCTGGCCGCTGCGGTCCGCCAGCAGCCCCGCCCAGGCCGCCGCGACGGCGAGGAACGGGGTGGCACCCAGCTCGGCAGCCCGTGCCCGCAGGGCCTCGGCCAGTGCTGCGGGCACCTCGAACTCGTGCGCCTTCGTGAGTACTTCGTCCACCGCCCGGCGACCGGCGAACCGCTCGACGGCCTCCGGTGCCCCGGCGAGCGCCGAGACGAAGTGGGCCCGGGAGGCGGGCCAGTGCGCGTTCGCCCCCTCCACCAGCTCCGGATAGCCAGGACCCGGGCGGACCGGCGGGACCGGACGCCCACGTCGCAGCGCGGAGTAGAACACCCCGAGGTCCGCCAGCAGCACACCGACCGACCAGCCGTCACCGGCCATGTGGTGCACCGCGACGAGCACCACGTGGTCCGTCGGCGACCTGCTGACCACCAGGAGCCGCGCCATCGGGTCCCGGCCCAGGTCGGTGAGGCGGTCGCGTTCGGCCAGCAGCAGGGCGTCCACCTCCGCGTCCGACGCCCCGGGGGCCCCGGTCAGGGTGATCCGCGCCCGGGGCTCCTCGTCCAGCACCACCCGGACGACTCCCTCCCCGACCGCCTCGAAGCGGGTCCGCAGCGCCGGATGGCGGCGCACCGCCTCGGTGAGCGCCCGGCCCAGGATCTCCGGCTCCAGCCGGTCGGTCACCCGGAACAGCGCCGTCACCGCGCCCGCGTCCCGCCCGGGAGCCTCGGACATCCAGCGGAAGAAGTTCTCCTGCTGCGAGGTGAGGGGAACGGCGTGCGGCTGCGCACGGAGCGCGGCCAGGTAGGGCGTCACGGTCTGTGCCTCCGGCGACGCTCCGGCGGCGTCATCCAGCCGCCGGTCGGGGTGGTCCACCCAGGTCGCCTGGGACCGCAGCGAAGGCCGCTCGAAGATCAGGGCGGTGCCCGCGCGGACGCCGAACTCGACGCTGATGCCCGTGGCGAGCTGGACCGCCCGGAACGAGTCGCCGCCCAGCGCGAAGAACTCCGCCGACACGTCCGTCACCGGACGGCCGAGCAGCCGCCGCCAGAGCGCGGCCAGCCGCTGTTCCGTCGCGGTCGCCGGGGCCACGGCATCCGCCGATTGCTCCACGGGCGCGTCGAACAGGGCGCGGAGCCGGTGCTTGACCACCTTGCCGCTCGGGTTCCGGGGCAGGTCAGCGGCGAGCAGGATGCGCACCGGCAGCTCCGGCCTGCTCAACCGGGCGCTCAGGAACAGCCGGAGCTCGTCCAGGCCGAGCCCGCCGGGCCCCGCCACCACCACCGCCACCGGAACGGCTCCCATCACGGGGTGCGGCAGACCGAACGCGGCGGCGTCCGCCACCCCGGGGTGCTCGTGCAGCACCTCCTCGATCCGCAGCGTGGAGACCTTCAGCGCACCGCTCTTGATGACATCGCTCTCCCGGTCGACCAGATACAGGTGGCCGTCCGCGTCGAGCCGTCCGACGTCGCCCATCCGCACCCACCCGTCGTGGAACACCCGGGCGCTCTGTTCGGCGTCGCCGAGGTAGTCGCGCGAAGGTCCGGGCTGCCGAAGCCACACCTCGCCCACCTCACCGGCGGGCAGCGGCAGCCCTTCCGCATCGCGTATCCGGACGTCACGGGGATTCGCCGGGCGGCCCAGCGAACCCGGGCGACGGGCGTCGACCACCGTGGAGATCTGCGCGGGGGAGGCTTCGGCGGAGGTGTACGTGTTCACGATCGTCGCTCCCGGCAGCGCCGCGCCCAGTGCGGCCGCCACCGGCACGGGCAGCGCGGCGGCGGAGGAATTGACCAGACGCAGACTGCTCAGGTCGTACCGGTCGGCGGTGCCCGTGTTGATCAGCTCGATGGCCATCGAGGGCACCAGGAAGGCGGTGCCGACCCGGAACCTCTCGACCGCGCCGCCGAACTCGTCCGCGTCGAAGCGCGGCAGGCTGAGCGTGGTGGGCGCGGCGGTCAGTGCGCCGAGCAGCATCACCTGCCCCGCGTTCGTCCCGATCGGGAAGGCGTGCAGGGCGTGCCGCGAGTGGGCGTAGGCGCGGTGCCGGGGGCGGGCGGCCAGCCCGGCGGTCAGACTGGCGTGGGCGGCGATCACCCCCTTGGGCGCGCCGGTGGTGCCGGAGGTGCCGATCACCTGGGCGGGATCTTCCGGGCCGACCACGTACGGAGGACGGGCGGGCGGCTCGGGACAGGCGGCCAGCAGGGCGTCCAGGGACAGTACCAACAGGGCTGATCCAAAAGGAATGTGACTGCCTGTCAGTACGGTTCTGGCCTCGGCGAGCTCGGCCAGGGCGGCGGCATCGTCGTGGGACAGGTCCTCGCGGACCGGTACGGGCACCCCGCCCGCGTACTGAACGGCGAGGAAGGCGACGGCGTACCGCTCCCAGTGCCTGTTGGAGAACCGCAGCAGTACCCGGTCGTACGGTTCGACCCCCGAGGCGGCCAGTCCCGTCGCGGCACGCAGCGCCTCCTCGCGCCAGCGGCGGTAGCTGATCTCCCCGTGGCCGACGACCTGCAGTGCCACGCGGTCCGGGTGTTCGGCGGCCCGCGCGTCGAGGAGTTCGGGGACGGTGGTCGCGGCGGGCGGCGTCGTGGTGGCGATGACGTTCTCCGTAACGGTTGAAGGGGAGGGCGGCGGGCGGGAATCGGCGCGGTCCTTGCTGCGGGGGCCGGGTGACGAGGTGGGGTCCCGGGACGCGTGCCGGGACCCCACCACCGCGTCAGCTCAGCCGTTCGGCGGTCTCCTCCTCGCTGAGGGCGTCGATCTCCGCGATCAGCAGGGCCTCGATCCTGGCGGCGAGGGCGGCGGGCGTGGGGCTGTCGAAGACGTCGCGGACCGACACGTCGAGGCCGACACCGGCCCGGATGCGAGCGGCGATCCTGGTGACCAGGAGCGAGTCGCCGCCGAGTTCGAGGAAGTCGTCCAGGACGCCGACGCGCGGCACGCCGAGGACCTCCTGCCAGAGCTCCACCACGAGCGCCTCGGCGTCGCTGCGCGGCGCCAGGTACCCGGCGGACGGGCCCGCCGGGCCCGGGTCGGGCAGGGCGGCGGTGTCGAGCTTGCCGTTGACGGTGAGCGGGAGCGCGTCGAGCAGCACCACGGTGTCCGGCACCAGGAAGGCGGGCAGCCGCAGCGCCAGGTGCTCGCGCAGTTCGCCGGGCCCCGGTCCGGGCACGGGTTCCGACCCGGATGCGGGCCCTTGCCCCGCGGCCGGTCGCGGGACGACGTAGGCGATCAGCCGTTGGCCGTCCCGCACGTGCACGGCCGCCTGCCCGACCGCCGGGTGCGCGGTGAGAGCCGCCTCGATCTCGCCGGGCTCGATCCGATGCCCCCGGATCTTCACCTGGGCGTCGGTGCGGCCCAGGAACTCCAGTTGCCCGTCGGTCCGCCACCGGGCACGGTCGCCCGTGCGGTACATCCGGGCGTCGGGTGCGTCGGCGTACGGGTCCGGCAGGAAGGAACCGGCGGTCAGTTCGGGCTGGGCCAGGTACCCACTGGCGAGCCCGCTGCCGCCGATGTACAGCTCGCCCTCGGAACCCGTGGGCACCAAGTGGCCGCGCTCGTCCAACAGGCGGATCCGCACCCCCGGCAGCGGCCTGCCGAGCGGCGGACGCCGCCCGGCGCCGTCACCCCCGAGGTCGCCCGCGGTGACGATGACCGTGGCCTCGGTCGGCCCGTAGGTGTTCACCAGCCGTACGGAGTCACCGTGACGTGCCCGCCACTGTGCCAGGGTGACCGCGTCCGCCTCGGAACCCCCGAGGATCACCAGCCGCAGCGCCGGCGGCCACGGAGCCTGATCCCCGAGGGACACCAGCTCCTGCCAGTACGCGGTGGGCAGGTCGAGTACGGTGACGGACCCGCCGCTCGCGCTACGCAGCAGGTCCGGCAGCATCCGGCCGCCGCCGGGCAAAAGGACGACGCACGCCCCCACGGTGAGGGCGGGCCAGATCTCCTCGGCGTGGGTGTCGAAGCCGACGGACGCGAACTGGACGATCCGGTCGCCAGGACCGAGCCGGTAGCCCTCCGGTCCCGCCATCCACCGGACGCGTTCGGCCAGCGCGGCGTGCTCGACGGCGACGCCCTTGGGGGTGCCGGTGGAGCCCGAGGTGTAGAGGACGTAGGCGAGGCCGCCCGGGACGGTCCCGGGCGGTGCGGCATCTGTCACCCCGCTGTCCGCGTCGCCGATCGCTCCGGTGCCCGCGTCGCGGACCGCTCCGCTGTCCAAGTCGCCGACCGCCAGCACCGGGACGCCGAGCTCCGGGCGCTCGGTGCCCCGGGTGACCAGCAGCGCCGCGTCCGCCTCGCCGAGCATCAGCTTCTGGCGCTCGACGGGGAGCGCGGGGTCCAGCGGCAGGTAGCCCGCACCGGCCTTCCAGACCGCGAGCAGAGCGGTGACCAGCTCGAAGGACGGCTCGATCCGCACGCCCACCACACGGCCCGCCACGGGACCCAACCGGCGGGCCAACGCGTCGCTCGCGCAGTTGAGTTCGGCGTACGTGAGCGTCCTGCCCGCACACTCCAGCGCGGGCGCGCCCGGCCGGACGGCGACCTGGTCGGCGAAGCCGCGCAGGACGGGAGGGGCGTCCTCGGTGACGGTGGGCCCGGCACCGAGGGCGAGCAGCGTGGCGCGCTCCTCGCCCGCCGTCGGCCAGTCACCGTGCAGCGGGACGTCCACGTCCACGACGGCCAGGGTGAGGAGGGCGCGGACGCGGCGGGCCAGGGCCTCGACCGTGGCGCGCTCGAAGAGTTCCCTGTCGAAGCAGAACGAGAGCGTCATCCCGCCGTGCGGGGTGCGCCAACTGTCCAGCAGCAGATCGGTCTTGGCCCGGTCGAACCCGGAGTCCATGCTCGTCGTGGTGACGCCCGACGGGAGCGCGGTCCGGTCGTCGACGGCTGCCGGATCGAACTGGCTCTGGTGGACGAACACCGCCTGGAAGAGCGGTCCTGCGCCGGGCAGTACGGGCAGCCCCAGTTCGGCCGCCACCCGCTCGACCGGGACGTCCTGGTGGCTCAGCGCGGCCATCGTGGCGGACCGCACCCGGCGCAGCACGGTACGGAAGCCGGGCTCGCCGGTGAGGTCCGCACGGATCACCCCGGTGCGGGAGAAGTAGCCGATCAGCGCCTCGTGGGCGGTCTCGTTGCGGCCCGCCAGCGGGGTGCCGACGGCGAAGTCGTAGGTGCCGCTCCAGCGGGCCAGCACGCACTGGTAGGCGGCGAGCAGCACCATGAACGGGGTGCAGCGCTGTTCACGGGCCAGAGCGTCGACGGCGGTGACCAGACCCGGATCGAGGGCGAGGTCGACGAAACCGGCCGGGTGGGCGGGATCGGCGGGCCGGGGGTGGTCCGTCGGCATACGCAGGGCGCTGACGCCCGCCAGCCGTGCGCTCCAGTACCGGGCCGCTTCGTCGGCCGCTCCCGCGTCCAGCCTGGCCCGTTCGGTGCGCGCGAAGTCGCCGTATTCCAGTGCGAGGTCAGGAAGTCCGGCCCGGCCTTCGCCGATCTCCTCGCGGTACAGCGCGAGCAGTTCGCGCCACAGCACGGTGAAGGACCAGCCGTCGCTGACGATGTGGTGGACCACTATGCCCAGGGCGTGTTCGTGCTCGCCCGCACTGACCAGAACCGCCCGTAGCGGTGGGCGTGCGCCCAGGTCGAACGGGTCGTTGACGAAGGGCGCGCAGGCTGAGGTGAACGACTCCTCGGTGGCGTCCGGTATCGCGACGAGGTCGAGGTCGACCTGACGCACGGGCTCCACGAGCTGGACGGGCTGTTCGCCGTCGAGGGCGAAGCGGGTGCGCAGCACCTGGTGCCGTGCGGTGAGCCGCGTGAGGGCCGCCCGGAGTGCGGCCGGATCGACGGGTCCGCTCCAGCGCCGGTTCAGGTACATGTTGAAACCGGCGTCGTGCGGGGCGAGTTGCTGGAGGAACCAGAGACGGCGCTGTTCGTCGGTCAGCGGATGACGGGCTGTCGGTGCGGGGGAGTTCATGAGGTTCTCTCGCTGTTCACGCGGCCGCTGTTCACGCGGGACCGCAGGGTTTCGAGGCCGATCAGGTCGTCGGAGTCGGCGTCCGGGACCTCCCGGTCGAAGCGGGCCAGGACGGGAATGCAGAAGCTGATCAGGACCAGTGCGGCCATGGCGAGACCGAACACCAGGTAGAGCAGGCCGATGCCGCGCCCGTCGCCGGTGCCGATCAGCGCGCCGACGCTGGAGGCCAGCGCACCGCCCTCGTCCATCAGCGGCTGGAGCAGCCCGGGACCCGAGGGAGCGACCAGGGCGAAGCCGACCGGCAGGGTGGACCAGGCGACCATGGTGTTCACCGCGATCACCCGGCCGTGGAAGCGCATCGGCACCTTGGTCTGGACGACCGTCGCGTAGATGCCGTTGAGCAGAGCCAGCCCGTACGTCATGCCGAACGCGCCCGCGGCGACCACGGCCACCGAGGGCCGCAGCCCGGTGACGACGCAGGCCGAGGCGAGACCGAGGGCGGCGAACAGGACACCGCGCAGCCGCATCCGGCGCGGCCCTCCCCACACCAGCAGGGTGAGACCGCCGAGGACGGCGCCCAGACCGGCGGCGGTGGCCACCCAGCCCGCGGCGGCGGTCGTGGAGAAGGAGAGCACCAACGGCGTGACGAGCAGGAACAGAGGAGAGAGGAAGATGTTCAGCACCGCGAACCAGAACAGCATCGCCCGGAAGTGGCGGCTGCCGAGGGCCCGTTGGAAGCCCGCCCGGATCTCGGCGCCCACGCTCTCGCGGCGGGTGGCGGCCATCACGTCGGGGAACCGCAGCGCCAGCGTGACACCGGTGGCGATCAGGTAGCTGACGACGTCGAAGACCAGGATGCCGCCGAGGCCGATCACGTGCAGGATGCCGACCGCGATCAGCGGAACGAGGAACTGGGCGAGCCCGAGGGCCATTTGTACGACACCGTTGGCGCGGCCCAGGAAGCGCTTGGGCACCAGCTGCGGCACCGCCGAGCCCCAGGCCACGCGCTGGAAGGCGAGCGCGGTGGAGAGCACGGAGATCATCACGTAGCAGTGCCAGATCTCCAGCGAGCCGCTGAGGTAGAGCACCAGCAGGGCCGCCTGGGTGAGCCCGGCCGCGACGTCGCCCCACAGCATCACCGTGCGGCGGTCGCCCCGGTCGACGACGGCACCGGCCAGCGGGGCGACCACGATGCCGGGCACCAGACCGAAGGCGGCGAGCAGACCGAGCTGGAACAGTGAGCCGGTCTGGAGGTAGATCCACACCGGCAGGGCGAACTCGGTGAGCGCCGAGCCGATCATCGACAGCTGCTGACCGGTGGCGACGGCCAGGAAGCGTCCCATGGTGGGGCGGACGGGTCGGCGTGCGCGCCCCTTCCGCGACGCGCCCGCCCGCTCGGCCGCTTCCGGCTTGCCCGGCCGTACGGATGCCTCCGGCTTGGTCAGCCGTACGGAAGCTTCCGGCTTCGTCGGCCGTACGGGCTCCGCCCGTGGGTCCGGATCCGTGCGGACGCCGTCGCGGGAGACGCCCGCCAGCCACCAGGTGGCGTCGGCCGTCCGTTCGTGACGCGCCTCCTGACCGGCGGCGACCGAACGGTGCACCCCGGTGACGATGTCGGCCAGCTCCCGCGCGCGGTACTTGAGGTAGAAGTGCCCGGCCTCGTCCAGCACCACCACGGCGGCGGTCCCGGTGAGCCGGTGCCACTCGCGGAACCGCTCCTGGTAGAACTCGGTGGCCGGATCGCGGTCGCCGCAGACGGCGATCACCGGAGCCGAGAGGGCCCCGCCCTCGCTCTCGTACAGCTCACCGAAGTAACGCTCGGCGTCCTTGGTGCCGACCCGGCGGTTGCGCACGATCAGCCGCAGTTGGTCCTCGTCGACCTCGTCCACGTCGAGACCCGCCGAAGCGAGGGCGTTGATCATGCCCTGGTCGCTGCGGAGACGGGCGGCCAGCTCGGCGAAGCGCTCGGCCAGCGCCGCGCCACGGCCCTTCGGGCGGGCGAACGGGAAGATGCCCCCGAGGTGGACGGCGTCGATCTCCCGGCCCGCCGCCTCCACCCGGCGGGCGATCTCGATGGTCAGCCGGACGCCGACCCCGCAGTGCCCGTAGAGCACCAGCGGTCCCGTGACCGTGGTGAGGATCTCCTCGGCGCAGAGCCGGGCGACCTCGTCGATGTCCATCGCCTCTTCGCCCAGTTCGTGACCGGGTACGGCGATGGAGTGCAGGGCCCAGTCGGACGGCATCGCCTCGGCGAGCGGCTTGTAGATCAGCGCGCTGCCACCGCCGTAGGGCGCGCAGACCACACTGCCGGCCACCGGGCGGCGCTCGGGCGTCAGCCGGTGCAGCAGCCGCTGGGGACCGCGCTCGCCCTCCGGGGCGGCCACCAGAGCGGCCAGCCTGCGCACCGTGGGGTACGTGAAGAGGTCCATGACGCCGACCGGCGTGGCCAGGTGGGGGAAGGCCCGCCGCAGCCTGGCCACCACCTGGGTGGCGAGCAGGGAGTGGCCGCCGAGGGCGAAGAAGTCGTCCAGCGCGCCGACCTCCGCCACGTCCAGCAGGTCCGCCCACAGGGCGGCGATCACCTGCTCGGTCTCGCCCTCGGGGGCCACGCGAAGGCCAGCGGTCGGTGCGTCGGCGGGCTCGGGCAGTGCCTTGCGGTCGACCTTGCCGTGGGCGAGGAGCGGCAGCCGCTCCAGGACGACGTACCGGGCGGGAACCATGTACTGCGGCAGGACCTCGCCCAGGACGGACCGCAGTTCCGCGGCTGCGGGCGGTTCGCCGCCGCCCGGGTGCTCCAGATAGGCGACGAGGTTCTGCCTGACGCCCTCGCCCCGGGCCAGGACCACCGTCTGGGTGATGCCGGGCAGCGCGGTCAGAGCGGCCTCGATCTCGCCGGGCTCGACCCGGTGGCCGCGGACCTTGATCTGGTCGTCGGCGCGGCCGAGGTACTCCAGGGTCCCGTCGGTGCGCCAGCGCGCGAGGTCACCGGTGCGGTACATGCGCGGGCCGCCGGCGGTGCTCGGCCGCCCCCTCTCCGCAGGGGAGTACGGATCGGCTCCGGCGGCGTACGGATCGGGCAGGAACCGCTCGGCGGTCAGGTCGGGCCGCCCCAGGTAGCCTCGGGCCAGCCGGTCCCCGCCCACGTACAACTCGCCGGTGACGCCCGGTGGTACGGGCCTGCGGGCCTCGTCGAGCACGTAGCCGCGCCCACCGGCCAGCGGGCTGCCGATCGGGGTGTGGCCCTGCGCGCTCACGCCGTCGGCGGTGACCTCGTGGACGGTGATGCCCACCGTCGCCTCGGTCGGTCCGTAGTGGTTGAACACCGCGCACCGGCCCAGGGCGGCGATCCCGGCCGCCCAGGACCAGCTGCTCGCCTCCCCGCCGAGGACCAGCGCGCGGCGCGGCAGCAGTTGTTCGAGCGGTGCGTCGGCGGTCAGCGCGGCGAGGTGGGAGGGCGTCATCTTGAGGTAGTCGATGCGCGCCCGTTCGATCTCCGCCGCGAGTTCCACGCCCGCGATCCGGCGCGGCAGCAGGTGCACCCTCCCGCCGGTCGTCAGCGCCAGGTAGAGCATCGTCACGCTGAAGTCGAAGGAGAGCGACTGCAACAGTCCGAAGGACGACCCGGGCTCGATCCGCAGCCGGTCGCCCGCCCCCGCGAGGTAGTGGAGAACCTGGCGGTGCTGCACCGCGACGCCCTTGGGGGCACCGGTGGAACCCGACGTGTAGATCACGTACGCGAGATGGTCAGGGCCGGAGACCTCCTTCAGGGGAGCCTCGCTCCACTGCGCGGCGTCGCCGGTGTCGTCGGTGAGCAGGTCGGCCGCCGCGTGGTCGCCGAACCGGGGGCGCAGCACCGTGTCCGTGATCAGTACCCGGGCCCCGGCGTCCGCGACCAGACGGGCGAGCCGCGCGGGCGGCTGTTCGGGGTCGAGCGGCAGGTACCCGCCCCCGGCCTTGAGGACGGCCACCAGGGCGATCGCCAGCTCGGCCGACTGTTCCAGACAGACGGCCACCCTGTCGTCGGGGCCCACGCCCAGCGCCCGGAGGCGGCGGGCCATGGCGTTCGCCCGGCGGTCGAGTTCGCCGTAGGTGAGCGTACGGTCCCCCAGGACCAGCACCGGTGCCCCGGGTGTCCGGGCCGCCGTGCGGGAAAGGGCCCGGGTGAGTGTGCCGGGCCCGTCGTCCTCCAGCGGGGGGCCGACGGCCCAGGTCTCCAGTACGGCCGTCCGCTCGGCGGCGGTGAGCAGCGGGAGCCGGTCGACGGAGAGGGTCGGGTCGGCGGTGCCCGCCGAGGTCAGCAGCTCGAACCGCTCGACGAGTCGCTGGGCGGTGTCGGCGTCGAAGAGGTCGGTGCGGTGGGTGAGCAGTCCGTAGAGGCCGCCGTCGGCTTCCTCGCGCATGTAGAGGGCGAGGTCGGCATGGGTGGTGGTCGCCTCGTAGCCGAATCCCTCCGACGTCAGGGCCGAGTCCGGGGCCGGGGCGCGGTCGCCGTAGTTCTGGAAGGCGAAGGTCGTCTGGAAGACGGCGGCGCGGCTGACGTCGCGTTCCACCGCGAGGTCCTTGACCATCTGCTCGAACGGCACCTCCTGGTGCGCGTACGCGTCGAGGGTGGTCTCGCGGACCCTGCCGACCAGTCGGCCGAAGGTGAGATCGGCCGAGAGCCGGGCCCGTATCGGCAGCATATTGACGAACGCGCCGACCACACCTTCGAGTTCGCGGTGCAGTCGTCCCGCGACGGCGGAGCCGACGGCGAAGTCGCGCTGTCCGGCGTGGCGGCCGAGGAGCGCCTGGAAGGCGGCCATCAGCACCATGTACGGGGAGGCGCCGTGGGCCCGCGCCGCCTCGCCGACCTGACGGGCGAGCTCGGGGCTCCAGCGGAACTCGGTCGCCGCTCCTTCGAAGGTGAGCACCGGCGGGCGGGGCCGGTCGGTGGGCAGGTCCAGGGCGGGTACGCCGTCGAGTTCGGCCCGCCAGTGCGCACGCGAGGCAGCGAGCTTCCCGCTCTCCAGCCGCTCGCGCTGCCAGTGCGCGTAGTCGCCGAACTGTACGGGCAGCAGCGGGAGTTCACCCGGTGTGCCGTGGGCGTGGTGGGCGTAGCGGAGGTCGAGTTCGCGGTGCAGGAGGTCGATCGACCAGCCGTCGCTGATGATGTGGTGCATCACCAGGGCGAGTACGTGGTCGTCCTCGGCGATCCGGACCGCCAGGACGCGCAGCAGCGGGCCGGTCCGGAGGTTGAAGGGTTCGGCGATCAGCGCGCCGAGTGCGGCGGCGGCGTGCGCCTGCGGATCGAGGGCCGACCCGGCGTCCAGGTGCCGGGCGGCGAACGGCGCTGGCGCGGCGACCCGGACCTCGGCGGTACCGGCCTCGGTAATGGGGAAGGTCATCCGCAGGCTCTCGTGCCGGGCCACGAGGTCGGTCAGTGCCGCGTCCAGTGCGGCGCGGTCGAAGGGGCCCCGGAGCCTGCGGGCCGGAGCCAGCGTGTAGGCGGTGGAGCCGGGGGCCAACTGGTCCATGAACCAGAGCCGTTCCTGGCTGCTGGAGAGCGGGGGTGCGCTGCCGTCCGGGCGCGGGGCCACTGTCCGGGTGGGGGCCGAGGTGCCGGTCAGCCGCTGGTTGAGCAGGGCACGTTTCGCTGCGGACCAGTCGGTCGGCAGGTCCTGGATATCCGTCATCGGTTTCCTGTTCGGGCGTTCGACGAATGCGACGAGGAAGAGCGGTGGGAGGACGGCCACGGGCAGGGCGGCGCGGTGGGCCGGGTGCGGGGCCAGTGGCCCCGCACCCGGTCTGCCCCACGCGGCGCCTACGGGCGCTCGCGCACGAGGGCGGCGATCGCGGCCGGGGTCGGAACGTCGAAGAAGACGTCGAAGTCCAGTTCCACGCCGAGTGCGTCACGGATGCGGGCCGCGATCTGAATGACCGTCAGTGAATGCCCGCCGAGGTCGAACAGGTCGTCCTCGGGGCCGACTTCGGGAAGGCGCAGCACCTCGGCCCAGATCCGGCGGACCGTCGCGGTCGTCTCGTCGCCGTCGTCGGCTGCCGGGGGGAGTGCGGTTTCGTTGTCGTGCGGGGGCAGGGGCAAGGGCAACGCGCGTCGGTCCAGCTTGCGGTTCGGGGTGAGCGGCAGGCGCTCCAGGGTGAGCCAGCGCTGCGGCGTCATGGCGGCGGGCAGGGTACGCAGCAGATGCGCGCGCAGTGCGGCGGGCGCGGGGGGCCGGGCCCCGGCTGCCGGAACCGTGTAACCGGCGAGGAAGGGTTCCCCGTCGTCGTCGGTCCACAGGGCGACGGCGGCCTGGGCGAGATCCGGATGCTCCAGAAGGGCGGATTCGATCTCGCCGAGTTCGATCCGGTGGCCGCGGATCTTGACCTGGTCGTCCATCCTGCCGAGGAACCGGAGGGAGCCGTCGGCCGCCCGGACACCTCGGTCCCCGGTGCGGTACAACCGGGTGTCCGGCGCGCCGAACGGGTTCGGCACGAAGCGCCCGGTGGTGAGTTCCGGACGGCCGAGGTAGCCGTGGGCGACGCCGTCCCCGCCGATCACCAGCTCGCCGGGGACACCGATCGGGGTGGGGGTGAGCTGCTCGTCGACGACGTACACCTGGGTGTTGGCGATCGGGTGCCCGATGCCGACCTGCTCGGCTTGGGTGCTGTCTTGGGTGCTGTCGGCCCTTCCGGCGGGGAGTTCGGCGCAGGTGGACCAGACGGTGGTCTCGGTGGGGCCGTACACGTTGAACAGCCGGGCGGTGCACCGGCCCAGTTCGTGGGCGAGGGCGAGCGGCAGGGCCTCGCCGCCCACCAGCCCGGTGACGCCGGAGAGCGCGTTCGCCGAGGCCCCCGCCGCGAGCATGACCCGCCAGCCGGACGGGGTGGCCTGGACGTGGGTGACGCCCTGTGCGCCGATCAGTGCGAGCAGGCCGGGGCCGTCGACGGCGAGGCCGTCCGGAGCCAGGACCAGCCGTCCGCCGGTGACCAGCGGCAGGAAGAGCTCCAGCGCGGAGATGTCGAACGAGAGCGAGGTCAGACCCAGCCAGGTGTGCTGGGGGCCGGAGCCGAGGAGGTCGGCGAAGGACGTGAGGAGGTTGACCAGTCCCCGGTGGCCGACCGCGACGCCCTTGGGGCGACCCGTGGAGCCGGAGGTGTAGAGGACGTACGCCACGTGGTCGGGGCGAGCCACGTCGCTGCCGGACGCAGCCTCCGTCTGCCCTGCCGGTCCTGCCTGCCCTTCCTGGCCCTGCCCGATCGGCGCGGGAAGGCGCAGGACGGCCGGAGCGGCGGCGGCCACCGAGGGTGCCGGTTCGCGGTCGGCGAGCAGCAGTACGGCGTGGGAGTCGCCCAGGACGAGCGCGAGGCGCTCGTCCGGATAGCCGGGGTCCAGCGGCAGGTAGGAAGCGCCGATGGCGAGGACGGCGAGCAGCGCCGGGGGGAGATCGGCGGTGCGGTCCAGATGGAGGGCGACCAGGTCGCCGGGCCGAACGCCTTCGGCGCGCAGTGCCGCCGCCAACTGATCGACGCGGGCAAGGAGTTCGCGGTACCGCAGGTCCTTTCCCGAAGCGCTGACGGCCAGCGCCTCGGGGGTGGCGCGGGCCTGGTCGCGCACCAGGTCGACGACGGTACGGTCGGCCGGGTAGGGCCGTTCGGTGGCGTTGGGCGCGGTGGTGACGGCCCGGAGTTCCGTGGCGTCCAGGAGCGGCAGGTCCACGAGCCGCGCGTCCGGCGCGGCGACCGCACCGGCGAGCAGGGCCCTGAAGTGCCCGGCGATCCGGCGGGCGACGTCCGGGGCGAGGGCGGCCGGGTCGTACTGAAGACTGAAGTCGAGGCCGCCGCCAGGGGTTCCGGACGCGTACGGGGACGGGGGAGCCTCGACGATCTGGAGGTGAAGGGTGTTGCGGGCGGTGCGGTTGTGCACGGTCCAGTCGATCCGTGCACCGGTGTCGGCGAACTGCGGGCCGGTGCCGCGTCTTCGGTACCCGAGCGATACGGGGGCCAGCCCGACCCGGGGGCTCAGTCCGGGGACGGCCGTGCCGAAGGGCACCGTGCGGTACGGGTACAGGGCCCGCAGCTCGGCCCGGACGGCACCGGCGAAGTCGGCGAAGGTCTGCGAGGCGTCGCAGACGGGCGGGAAGACGGGCAGCTCGTTCACGAAAAGCCCTATTTCGCGGGCGAGTTCGGGCGTCCGGGTGGAGAGCGGAACGGATACCGGCACCGCCTCGCCGCCGTAGCGGCGCAGCAGGCCGTGCAGGGCCGCGAGCAGGAACTCGAAGACGGTGGTGCCGCAGGCGTCGGACGCCGCCGCCAGTGCGGCGGTTTCGATGACGTCGAGTCGCCACTCGGTCGTCTCGCCACCCTGTGCCGTGGTCGAGAGGCGCGGTGCGCCGGGCAGAACCGGTTCGGTGGCGGTGGCCCAGCGCGGACCGTACCGGTCGGCGGCCCTGCGTACGAGATCCGGCGGTGCGGGCGACGCGACCGGTGCGCCGTTCGGGGGCAGGGGTGCCAACTCGTATGCCTGGGCGAGCAACTCGTATGCCTGGGCGAGGTCGTGGACCAACACGTCCTTGGAGTTGCCGTCGAAGACCACGTGGTGTGCGGTGATCAGGAGTTCGGCGCTCGCGTCGGGCCGCCGGTACAGGGTGAAACGGCTGAGCGGCCCGGTCTCCAGGGCGAAGGGGAGCGCGGCCTGTTCCGCCAACTGCTTCTCCACGTCCGCCTCGTCCGCAGCTGCTTCGAGAACGACCAGCGTCGGCCGTACTGCCGCAGGCTCCTGCCACACCCCGCCGTCTCTCTCCACCACCCGTGCCGCGAGGGCCGGGTGACGGTGTGTCAGTGCATCCACCGCGTGCGCCAGCGCTGCCGTGTCGATCCGTTGGAACGAGATCCGGACAGGCATGTGGAACGCCTCACGGGCCAGCCCCAACCGTTCGGTCAACCAGACACCCTGTTGGGCCGGGGAGGCCGGGGTGCGGTCGGTCAGGGAGAGGGCTTCGGGCATGAGCGGCTCACTTAGGAAGTCGGAGCAGAACGGAGGAGAGCGTGCGTGCACGGTGTGGGGCACGGGCTGACGCACGTCGGAGCAGGGAACCTCAAAGACGTTCTGTAGCAACGGAGTCCGGTGCGAGTACACCGGTCGCCGTATGGTGCGGTGCCCACGGGAAGCGGCCGATTTCGCGGGCGCTCAGACCGCGCGAAATCGGCACATTCCCGAGGCGTCCGGGTATCAGTGGTTCCCACCTGATGAAAACCATTGGTCCAGACCTGTCGAGAGATTCGCACAACCCTCACGTACCGTCAAGGGTCGTCCAAAGTCCGAATTCAGCCGTCGTACTCATGCCGAACCCGCCTCTTTCTGCCCACCCGCCGGGCCGCTGCCCCCGGTCCGCCCGGGGGTACCCGCCCCAGCTCAGCGGAGCCGTCCTCCCAGCGGTTCGCGCTGGCCTCTCCCGCCGCCACGGCCGGTGTTCCCCCGGGCGACGGTGCGGCCCGTCCGAGCGGCCAGTTGGCTGGAAAGAGACAGGTCCGCGGGATTCACGCCGTGCGGGTCGACACGGTGACGTGGTCGACCCGCATCGGGTGCCCCGGTTCCGTGGCCGGACCGGGCGAAGCGCCGTCCTGGCGCGGGAGTTCGCCGCCGATCGCCACGTTGAGGATCAGGAAGAGACCGTGGTCCACGGCCCGCTTCCACGTTCCCGCGTCCATCCGGCTCGCCGCCACCCGGTGGTACACCCGCCCGTCCAGGTACCAGCGCACCTCCTCCGCGCCCACGGTGCGGTCGACCTCCACGGCGTACGAGTGGAACGCCGTGCGGCACCCCGGGCACTTCTGCGGGGCCGAGCTCAGACCGGCCGGTTCCTTGCAGGGGCCGCCGCCCAGGACACCGCAGTGCAGGGTGCCGAAGACGGTGTCCCGTCCGTTGACCGACTCCATCACGTCCAGTTCCCCGACGCCCGGCCAGCCGGTGTAGCCGTCGCGCAGCGGCGCGCCCAGGGTCCAGAACGCGGGCCAGTAGCCCGCCGCCTTCGGCCCGGTGACGTCGGGCAGTGCGATCGACGCCTCGATGCGCAGGGTTCCGCCGGGCGGCGCGGCGAAGTCGGAGCGCCGGGTCTCGATCCGGCCCGAACTCCACCGTCCGTCCTTGCGGGTGGGCACGATCTCCAGTGCTCCCTTCCCGTCGAGGCGGACGTTGTCGGTCGAGGCGGTCATCGTCTCGATCTCTCCGGTGCCCCACTGCGGGGCCGGGCAGCCGGGGTAGCAGGTGCCCGTGTCGTGGAGCCAGACAGCGGGCGACGGGGGGCTGCCCGCCGGGCCTTCGAAGTCGTCGCGCAGCAGCCGGACCCAGCCGTCGGGCCCCGGCCGCCGGCCCGCCGGATTCCCGGTCGTGCCCGAGGCGGGCAGTGCGCCCGCCTGCGTGAGCAGCCGCTCCAGCCGGGCGGCGAGGACGACGGCGGCCGCGTTCGTCAGGTGGGCGTCGTCGCGGTAGAGCAGCACCCGGTCCAGTACGGCGGGGCAGGTCGGCCCGTCGCCCGGGCAGAGCACCTCGTTCACACCGACGCTGCGCACACCGGGCAGTGCGCCCGACGCGATGCGCCGGGCCAGCGGGTCGGGCCGCTGCGACTCCCGGCGGCTGAACGCGCAGGCGTCCGGCGAATCCAGGTGACCGGAGACGCAGGCCGGGACGTCCTTGCCGGGCACGGGCGTGTCCTCGACGTAGACGACCGGAACCCCCAACTCCCGCAGCGGACGCAGGGTTTCCTCCCAGCCCCGGGCCAGCAGCTTCTCGTCGGCGGTGTACCGGTTCAGGGAGGAGATCACCACGAGGCGCGGCCTGGGCTGCTGCCGCAGCCGCTCCAGGGCGTGCGTCCGCCAGGTGTCGCACTCCCGGTAGGCGCGGCCGAGCTGCGGGCTGTGCACCGCGATCCTCGGCAGCGGGCACCCCTGCTTGACGAGTTCCTGGAGCGCCCAGCCCCGCTCGGCGGCGAGTCCGAGCAGTGGTGAGAACCACTGCCCGGCGTGCGAGTCGCCGAGCAGCACGATCCGGTCGGGACTGTTCACCGCGCCGAACAGGCAGTCCGGGCTGCGGGTCGCGGCCGGGGCGACCTGGCACCCGCCGTCCGGCGGGAAGTCCTTGCGCGCCTGGGCCGGCCCCGGCACCACCGGGCCCCCGGGAAGGGGCGCGCCCGGCTGACGTACCAGCAGCTGCGGTCCCGAGGCCGCGCCGGCGGGCAGGCTCTGCGGGTCCAACGGCTTGGTGTCTCCCAGCAGTTGAAGCGTCGTCGTGCCGACCGTCAGCGCGAGCGCGACCGGCAGCACGATCGCCGTGACGCCCACCGAGAGACCGCGCCGGGTGTACGCGGAGACCGTACGGCTGCGGCGCAGCGGGCGCTCCACCCCGTACATCGTGGCGAGCGCGGGCAGGACGGCGGCCAGCGTCAGCGCGGTCTTCGCGGGCCAGCCGAGCGTCCCGAGCCGGGCCTCGGCGAGCACCAGTACCGGCCAGTGCCACAGGTACAGCGTGTACGACAGCCGCCCCACCGCCCGCGGGGCCCGCATCGCCAGCAAACGCCCCACCCCGTAGCCGCCTTGCACGTCGCGTTCGCCTCGGCCGGGTATCGCGGCCAGGATGACGGCCGCGGTGGCCAGGGTCGGTACGAGCGCCGCGAATCCGGGGTACGGCGTCGTGTGGTCGTACCGGACGACGCACCAGCCGATGGCCGCCGCCCCGGCCCACCCGCACAGCAGCCGCAGCGGCCGGGGCCCGCGCATCAGGTGCCAGGGCAGCAGCGCGAGCAGCGCCCCCACCCCGAACTGCCAGATCCGCGAGGGAGTCGCGAGGTACGCGAGCGAGGCCGAACCCTGCGTCCAGTACAGGGACAGCACGAACGAACCGAGGACCAGCACCGCCGCGACCACGGCCACGGCGGCACGCACCGCACGCCCCCTGCGCACCGCCCGTGCGACACACAGCCCGGCGACCGCCAGCAGCGGAGCCCAGAAGAAGTAGAACTGCTCCTCGACGGCGAGGGACCAGAAGTGCAGCAGCGGGCTCTGGTCGTGTCCGGCGGCGAGGTAGTCGGTCTGCTGCGCGACGAACCGCCAGTTGACGAAGGACAGCGCCGCCGCGAGCACGTCGTGCTCCAGATCCGCACGCCGCAGGGGCACGGTCAGCCAGGCGCCGACCGCCGCCACCGCGACCAGGACCACGGCGGCGGAGGGCAGCAGCCGTCGGGCCCGCCGGGAGAAGAAGTCCCCGAGCCGGATGCGGCCCGTGGTGATCGCCTCGCGCACCAGGAGGCCGGTGATGAGGTAGCCGGAGATGACGAAGAAGACGTCCACGCCGACGAAGCCGCCCTGGAGACCCGGGATCTCGGCGTGGAAGGCGAGGACCGCGAGCACGGCAACGGCGCGCAGCCCCTCGATGTCGGGCCGGAAGGCCGAGCGGTGCGGGCTGGGTCCCGACTCGGTGCCGGGGGTCGTGGGCGGCGGGGTGCTGGAGCCGGGCGGCGCGGGAGTGCGCCCGGCGGACTGCCGTTGGCCGGGGGCCACGGAGGAGGGCATGGAAGGAGAGCCTTTCGCGGTGTTCAACTTGCCCAGGGGAGCATCGGGTTGACCCAGCCGGACGCCATCAGGCCGATCAGCAGCAGGAGGACGGTGGCGGCCAGGGTCTCGGGCCAGCGGCGGGGCAGCACGGCGGCGGGGGAGCGGGGCAGCGACCGGGCGGCGCGCGCGAGCAGCGCCCGTACGGCGGTGGCCGGGCCGGAGTTCGTGCCGGTGCGCCCGGAAGTCGTCGGGCGGAGCTCCACGAAGAGGTGGCGCATCAGCGGCACGTTGATCTGGCACTGCACCAGCACGTAGAGGAGCAGCCCCCAGGTGGGCTCCCAGCCGTTGCGCGCCACGATCAGCACCAGGCCCGCGGCGGCCGCCGCGTGGGAGAGGAGCAGCCAGCCCAGCGAGACGGCCACCACCCGGCGCGCCATGCCGCCCGAAGCGGCCGCGCCCTTCGCGCCGGTGGGCACCCAGGCGGCGCTGCGGCCGCGCAGCGTGTGCACGAACGCCACGGCGGCGGCCACACTGGTCAGGACGTTCGCCCGGATCACCTCCACCCGCCAGCGGGTGCGGCTGACGCGGGGCAGCAGCACGTGCCAGAGCCACAGCGGGGCCAGCAGCGGCAGTACGTGCCAGGGCCGCACGTCGTCGGGGTACCAGAACATCATCACCAGCGGCGGCAGCGGCGCGACGAAGGTGTTCACCGCCGTGGTCAGGTAGCCGACGATGCCTTCGGCGAAGCACAGCCGCATGCGCCAGGGCGCGCCCATCTCCTTGAGCACGGGCTTGCTCAGCAGATGGAGGTTGCCCATCGCCCAGCGGTACTGCTGGTTGACGAAGGAGGTGACCGACTCGGGGGAGGTGCCCTTGGCGACGAGCACCGGTACGTAGACGGTGCGGAACCCCCGGGCGTGCAGGGCGAGTCCGGTGTACAGGTCCTCGCTGTGGTCGAGGCGGGCGAACCCGCCGGCCAGGTCGAGGGCGCTGCGCCGGTAGACGGCGTTGCTGCCGCAGCAGATGGCGGCGTCGCTCACGTCGCGGGAGGGCTGTATCCAGCGGAAGAACCACTCCTGGGCGGAACCGGCGGCGCGCTCGATCCAGCTCATGGACTCGTCCGTGTCGAACCACTGGGGGCTCTGCACGATGCCGACACCCGGGTCGGCGAGATACGGGACGAGGTGGCGGAGGAAGTCCGGGCGGGGAGCGAAGTCGGCGTCCAGGATCGCGACGACCTCGGCGCTGCTGAGGGTCAGGGCGTGATTGAGGTTGCCGGCCTTCTTCAGGTGCCCCCGGTCGGGCCGTACGACGTACGCGTAGCCGAACTCGGCTGCGAGCGCGCCGACTTCGGGCCGGTCGCCGTCGTCCAGGACCCAGACGGTCAGCTCGCCCGGCCAGTCCAGTCGGGACACCGCGCGGTAGGCGTTGGCCAGGACGTCGAGCGGCTCGCCGCAGGTGGGCAGGTAGAGGTCGACACCGGGAGGCGCGGCGGGCTGCCAGGCGTGCACGAGGAGTTCGTGCGAGCTGCGGGTGAGCCGGCGGCGGCGCAGGCTGTTGACGGAGGAGAGCGCGAGGGCCACGACGTTGAGGCCGAGGACGGCGAGGAAGGCCCACAGGGCCGGAGTGCGCAGGGCGAAGGTGAACATGGTGGCCGCCGTGCAGACGAAGGCGAGCGAGGTGCTGACCAGCACCCAGCGGTGCTGCGGCCCGAAGTACCCGTACAGCTCGTCGTCGGACGGAGGTTGCGGAAGGTGATGCACAGTCATAAAGCCCCCCACGGCTGTGTATGTGCGTGTTTCTGTCGTGCACCTTACTGCCAGAGGTCTAGACCAGTTGCGCCATGAGTGGTCAACGCTCGTAAATGAGACAGGGAAATGGCGTGACTCAATTGGTTTAGACCTCTGGTCCGCCCCTATTCGACAGGGTTCGCCCTCCGCGCCGGGAGAGGTCCCGGCCGCGCGCCGGTGAACAACTCCGGAACATTCCTGCCCGAGCCCCTGCGGACACGCGTGCCCGTGCCCCTCCGGACACTCGTGACACTCGTGCCCGCGCCCGCCCGGCCATGGTCTTCCCCCTCGACCGGGGCTGAGCGCGGTTGTGGGACCGAGTCCCTTGAGTCCCTTCGGTCCTGGCCGGGTCAGCTCCGCCTGCGGAGCCGCCGCCCGACGGCCGGTGCATGCGGTGGTCCGGCCGGGGGGAGGACGAAGCCGACCTCCGCGCCGCCGTCGGCGGCGTCCGTCGCGAACACCGTGCCCCCGTCCGCCGTGACGCTGTCGTGCACGATCGCCAGACCGAGGCCGGACCCCGGGGTGGCCTGCGTGCGCGCGCCCCGGTGGAAGCGGTCGAAGACGGCCTCGCGTTCGTCCGGCGCGATGCCGGGCCCCCGGTCGCGCACGGACAGGCGGCACCCGTGGACGTGCAGGGCCACCGGGGTGCCCTCCGGGCTGAACTTCACCGCGTTGCCGATGAGGTTGTCGACGCAGCGCTGGAGGGCCCGGGGTCTGGCCCGTACCGGAACGGGATCCTCCGTGGTGACGGTGATGGTACGGCCGGTCCTGGCGCGGTGGCGGAGCGCGCTGTCCTCGGCGAGGACCGCCAGGTCGACGGCCTCCGGAGGCTCGTCGGTGTACCGGTCGGTGGCCAGCTCGACGAGTTCGCGCACCAGGTCGTCGAGGGCGGCCGTCTCGGTGACCAGGGTGGTCAGGATCTGCTCCTCGTCCTCGGGGGCGAGCCTGCCGCGCCCCCGCTGCAGGAGTTCGGCGCTGCCGCGCACCGAGGTGAGCGGGGTGCGCAGTTCGTGGCTCGCGTCCTGGACGAGCCGTTGCTGCTGGTCGCGGGAGCGGCGCAGCGCCGTGAGCATGGAGGCGAAGCTGCGGGTGAGCTGGCCCACCTCGTCGGACCCTGCGGGGGGCAGCTCGGTGGTGAGGTCCCGGGTGGCCGTGATGCGCGCGGTGGTCCTGGCGAGCCTGCGCACCGGCCGCAGGATCCGGCCGACCACGAACCAGCTCAGCAGTGCGGACAGGGCGAGCGCGGCGGCGGTCGTGGCCGTGACCCGCCACAGGAACGCGTCGTCGACGCGGGCCGCACCCTCGTAGCTCTGCGCCACCATGACCGCGCCCCCGCCGGGCAGCGGCCGGGTGAGGACGCCGTACTCGGTGCCGCCGATGACCAGGTCCTCCACGAACCCGCCCTGCCCGGTCGCGGCCACCCGCAGTGCGGCGGCCGAGACCGGGATGCGCGGGCCGGAAGGGGTGAGGCGGCGCACCGTTCCCCGCTCGGAGACCACCTGGTCGGCGATGCCCCGCCGGGGCGGCGGGGTGAGCCCCGCGACGACCAGCGTGTGGACGGTGTGCATGCGGTCCTCCAGGCCGCGTTCCAGCTCCTCGCCCACGAGATCGCTGACACCTCGGTACGACATGACCGCGGCGAGGGCCATGGCGAGCGCGGCGGCCGCGACGACCACTGCGGTGATCTTCGTACGGAGCAGGACACTTACCCGGCGGTTCGTCCCGGTTTCCGTGCGCACCGCTCCCATCACGCGGCCCGCACGGTGTAGCCGACGCTGCGCACGGTGTGGATCAGCCGGGGCTCGCCGCCCTGCTCGGTCTTCTGCCGGAGATAGCCGATGTAGACGTCCAGGGACCGCGAGGTGGTGTCGAAGTCGTACCCCCAGATGCTCTCGTAGATCTGGGACCGGGTGAGCACCACACCCGGATGGCAGAGCAGCAGCTCCAGTACGTCGAACTCGGTCTTGGTCAGGTCGAGTTGACGCCCGCCCCGGAAGGCCAGGCGCGCCTCGGGGTCCAGGGCGAGATCGCCGACCGTCAGCTCGCCCGCCGCCTCGGCGGGTTCGGTGCGCCGCAGCAACGCCCGCATCCGCGCGAAGAGTTCCTCGGTCGCGAACGGCTTCGCCAGGTAGTCGTCGGCGCCCGCGTCCAGACCGGCCACCCGGTCGCCCACTTCATGACGTGCCGTCAGAACCAGTACGGGCAGCCGGTCTCCGCGCCTGCGGAGCATCCGGCACAGGCCCAGACCGTCCAGATTCGGCATCACCACGTCCAGCACGGCCACGTCCGGCCGCTCCCCTTCGAGGAGGGCGAGCGCCTCCAGCCCGTCGGTGGCCAGCAGCACCTTGTACCCCTCGAAGCGCAGCAGTTGGTCCAGGGTGCTGCGCACACCGGGGTCGTCCTCGGCGACGAGCACCGTGCGGGGGTGCTCCGTTGCGTCTCTCATGTGATCATCTTCGCCGGTGTCGTCCCTGGTCACGGCACCGGGCTGTGGGTGCTGCCCGTCTGCGGAAGTCACTTGCGAACGGGCTCGACGGTGATCGGCTCCAGGCCGCGCAGGCACGACGTGTCGCCGGTCGTGCCGGTACGCAGGAAGCGGGTCGAGACACCGGTGACGCAGCCGGTCGGCTCCCACTCGGGGACGTGACCGGTGTTGACCACCGAGAGGAACCTGCTGTCACGGAACTGCCGTGCCGCCTTGACCCCGTTGGCGTCGGGCGTGTTGGCGTCGAGGTCGCCGGAGAGCACGAGCACCGGGACGTCGGGCAGCTTCGGGTGCGTGGGCTGCGGCTGCGCCGCGGTGTTCTCGCGCGGCCAGCCGATGCACACGTCGCCGCCGTCCGTGGCGCCCTCGTTGAACCCCCCGGCGCTGAACGCGCCGTGCTCGCCGCGCCCCGCGCCCGCCAGCGCGGCCCGGTACTGACGCCACCGCTCGGACACCGGCGCCTCCACCGACCAGGCCCGACGGTAGTCGTTGCACACCACGCCGATGTACGGGGCCTGGTCCTCCAGGCTGCCGGACGCCCCGTCCTCCTGGGCGAGCGCGCGCAGGGGAGCGGCGTCGCCGCGGGCGAACTCGCTCAGGGCCGAGGGCAGCCGCCCGAGCAGCGAGGGCTCGCCCGGCGCCGCCCCGACCTCGCGGCTCGCCGCCTCGAACATCAGGTTGGCGAGCTTGCCCTCGGTGAACCGTACGGAGTACGTGCCGTGCTCGGTCGTCACCGGCACGGTCATCGGCCGGGCCCGCAGCCGGGCGGCGACGGTCCTGAGGTCGTTCACCGCCTGCCTCCCGTCGCAGGACTTCGCGAGGCTGCGCCCACACACGCGGTGCAGGGACTTCGAGACGGCCTGAGCCTGGGGACGCGACAGCGGGTCGAACCCGAGCGGATAGGCCCCGGACTGCACGATCGAGCGGACCCGCTCCGGGTGCCGGGAGGCGTACACCGGCATCAGATACGTGCCGTACGACAGCCCGTACAGGGAGAGCTGGCGCACCCCGAGCCGCGCGCGGACGGCGTCGATGTCGTCGGCGGTGGCCGCGCTGGTGTAGGCGGCGGCCCTGGGCCCGAGGTTCGCGGCACACCGTTCGACGGCGGCCCGCTGCCGGGCGCGAGTGCCGAAGCGGTACTCGGCGTCGGTGACCCCGCAGGGGATGCGCCCGGAGCGGCCGGTGCCGCGCGGGTCGACGAGAAGGAGGTCGTGGTCCCTGAGCAGGTCGCCCAGCGCTTGGCCGAAGACGGGGGCACGGTCAACGACGACCTCGCCGGGCCCGCCGGTGTTGACGGCCACGGTGCCCTTGGCGGGGCCCGGCCCGCTGTGCCGTACGACCGCGTAGCTCACCTTCACCTTCCCGAGCCGGGGACTGCCCGTGACCAGCGGGCGGTCCAGCGCCCCGCAGTCGACCCGGTGCCCGGGGACGGCGGGGCACCATTCCGGGACGGTCGCGGCCGGGGAGACGCCGACGGTGGTGGCGGCCACGGTGGTCACCTTCGGCCCGCTCACCGGCAGGGTGGTCGCGGCGGTCGCCAGCAGCGCCGCGACGGCGACGGCCGGTCCGGCCCGGCGTGCGGTCTTCTTGACCTTGGACGTGTTCGCGTACGTCATGTCCGCTCCTCGTGGTGGTTCCTGCGCCTCGGGGTGCCCCTGGGCTGCGAGAACGACATTGCCGGGCGCGTTTCACAGCGACGGCAGAGCTATGACAGAGCGGTGTAAGAATCCACGGGGACGGCCGGAGCGCCCGAGGATGATCGGGTGACTGTTTCGACCGACCATGTCGATAGAGTGCGGGCATGGCTCACGTGACCGCGGCAGAACGCCGCCCCCAACTCGTCGAGGCGGCCATCGCCCTCATGTCCCGCGAGGGCGTCGCCGCCGGCAGCACCCGCGCCATCGCCGCCGAGCTCGGTGTCGCGCAGGCGACGGTGCACTACACCTTCGGTACGAAGGAGGACCTGTACCGGGCCGTCATGGAGCAGCTCACCCAGAACCTCGTCGTCCACGTCGAGAAGACGTCGCCGACGAACGGCGGTTTCGCGGAGAGCCTGACCGTCATGGCCACCGCCCTCTGGCACACCGTGCGCGAGCAGCGCGCCACCCACCAACTGCTCAACGAACTCACGCTGTTCGCGCTGCGCACACCGAAGCTCCACGACGTCGTGCACGGCCACCACCTCGCGGTGGAGAGGGTGACGGCACGGCTGATCGAGGAGGTCGCCGAACGGACCGGACACGCGCTCGCCGTTCCCGCCACCGTCGTCGCGCACTACTTCCTGGGCGCCTTCGACGGCCTCAGCCTCCAGCTCCTGACCCTCCCCGACGAGGAGGCCGAACGGCACTGCCTGCACGCCCTGGTGTCGAGCACGGTCGTGCTGGCGGGCGGGACCCCGGACGAGGTGACGCCGCCCGCCGCCTGAGCGGTCCGCCTGAGCGGTCCGCCTGAGCGGTCCGTCTGAGCGGTCCGTCTGAGCGGTCCGTCTGAGCGGTCCGTCTGAGCGGTCCGTCTGAGCGGTCCGACGCTTCGAGCGGGCGCAGGCCAACGCCCCGCGCCCGAGCGCGCGAAGGCCCCGCAGCCGGTGATCACCGGCTGCGGGGCCCACTTCGTACCGTACGGAGGGAGGCAGCTCGCGCGGAGCGGGGTCAGCCCGCCCAGACGTCCTCGACGTACGCGCCGGACTCCCTCAGCGCGGCCAGCCACGCGCTCGCCTCCGCGTCGTCCGCGCCGGTGTGCTCGCGGTACACGGCCAGGAACGCCTCCCGCACCGCCGGAGCCATCCGCCGCCCGTCCCCGCAGACCCGGACGCGGCCGCCCGCCGCCAGCACGTCCCAGACCTCGCGGCTCTCACGGGCGATCCGGTCCTGGACGTACCGCACGCCGTCCACGGCGGCCCGCGAGAACGTGGGTCGCATGCTGACCGCGCCCGCCGCCTCGGCCCGCGCGAACTCCTCGCGGTGCAGGTAGTCGACGTCCGCGTGGTCGCAGCCGAAGTAGCACAGCAGCGTCTCCGTCGACCCCCGGTGCAGCCGGTCGAGGACGGCCCCGCGGAACGGTGCCAGGCCGGTGCCCGCGCTGACCAGGATCACCGGGGCGTCGTCGCCCTCGGGCAGCCGGAAGGGCTCCGCGCACGGCAGCACCCCGGCCAGCACCTCGTCCCCGGCCTCCAGCGTCTGTACGTAGTGGGACGCGACGCCCCGGAAGGTGCCGGAGGCGCTCCGGTGCGGCGCGGCGAGCAGCGACACCATCAGTTCCACCTCGCCGGGGGACGCCTGTGCGGACGAGGAGATCGAGTACTGGCGCGGGCGCAGCGCGGGCAGCGTCTCCAGGAACCGCTCGAACGGCAGCGTGCAGGAACGGTACGTCTCCAGCACGTCCAGGACGCTGCGCCCGTCGGCTGCCTCCGCACCGGCCGCGACGAGGGCCTGCCGCTCCGGCGGACACGCGGTGTGTTCGGCGATCTGGGCCACCTGTTCCGGGGTCGCGGGCTGCTGGAGCTCGACGAACTCGGTGAGCAGACGGCGCAGGGTCAGCGGCCGGTCGACGGGGAGCACGGCCCGGCTGTGGCGGCGGGCGTCGAGGCGGACGGTGCGGTCGAGGTCGAGCCCGAACCGGTCGGCGACCCGCTGGACGAGAGCCTCGGAGTTGCGCGGCAGGACGGCCAGGTGGTCGCCGGTGCGATAGCCGACGCCCTCCGGCAGCCGGATCCTCAGGAAGCGCTTGGAGCGGCCCAACGGGTGCTCCGTGTCGACGAGTTCGTACGCCTCCACGACCCGCATGGGCCGCACGCCGTACTGCCCGGCGAGCTCGCCGACGACGGAGTCGGAGACATCGGTGAGCGAGTAGAGCCCGGCTTCCTCCTCCGCTTCCGGCGCCTCGGGCACTTGGCCCTCGCCGTACTGGTCGAGCAGGGCCGCCCACAGACCGGCGCTCCACCGGTCCACGGCCCCGGCGAAGTCCCCCGAGGCGTCCGCAGCCCCGCGCTCAAGGAGCGGTACGGCCCCGGCCGCACGCAGCCGCTCGGCGACGAGGGTCGGTATGCGCTGGTAGGTCGCGGCCCAGTTGCGGTCGCCGACGCCCAGGACGGCGTACCGCAACCCCTCCAGCGCGCCCGGCTCCAGACCCTCCAGCCACTCCACGAAGCGGGCGGCGTCGTCGGTGGGACGGCCGTTGTACGAGGCGGCCACGATCACCACGGGCCCGTCGGCCCCGCGGAGCTTCCCGGCCCGCTCGTCGAGCGAGGCCACCGAGGCGCTGAAGCCGTACGCGTCCCCCTCGGACGCCAGGTCGCGGGCGAGACCGGCGCAGGTGCCGAGGTTGGAGCCGTGCAGCAGGGTCAACGCGGTAGCGGTCGCGCGGCGTTGAGGATCGGCAGCCACCGGGGCCTGGTGCACGACGACGGGCGTCCGCCGCTCCCCGGCGGTGCGCCGCACGAGTCCGAGGGTGAGCCCGTCGGGCTTGATGGTGAGCGACTGGTGGAGCTTCAACCGGTAGTCGGCATGGTCGACGAGCCGATAGCGGTGAACGATGAGGCCCAGTAGCAGAGTTGCCTCGTACAGCGCGAACTGCCGCCCGATGCAAGCCCGTTCACCGCTGCCGAACGGCTTGAAGAGGTGCACGGGCCGCTCCGCCTCGCGCTCCGGCGAGAACCGCTCGGGGTCGAACAGCTCGACGTTCTCGCCCCAGGCCGGGTCCCGGTGCAGGGCGGGGATGAGCACCATGAGCGTCTCGCCCTTGCGCACCGGGTACCTGCCGCCGATGACGGTGTCCTCCAGGGGTTCCACGGCGAACGCGGGCGCGGTCGGCCACAGCCGCAGGCTCTCGTTGAGCACCTGCCGGAGGTACGTCAGCTTTCCTACGTCCCCGTACGAGGGCGACGGCGTCTCGGCATCGCCCCACAACGTGTCGACCTCGGCCTGGGCGCGGGCGAGGACTTCGGGGTGTTTGGTCAGGTAGTGCAGGGCGAAGGACAGGGCGCCGCTGGTGGTCTCGTGGCCCGCGATGAGGAAGGTGATCACCTGGTGGCGGATGTTCAGGTCGTCCAGCGGCTCGCCGGTGGCCGCGTCGCGGGTGTGCAGCATCCGGCCGAGCAGGTCGTCGGTGGAGGTGTCGCCGGAGGCCCGGCGCTGCCGGATCACCTCGTCGACGAGGTCCGTCATGAGGGCCGCGTCCTTGCGGAACCGCTCCGCCTGCTTCCGCCGGAAGATCTCCGTACCCGGCAACGACTCGCTCTTGGCCTGGGTGAAGGCCAGTGCGCGCCCCATCGCCCCGACGAAGGGGTGCGCCTCTTCGCTGCGGAACGACTCGAAGTCGTACCCGAATCCGCACAGTCCGATGGTGTCGAAGGTCAGCCGCGTCATGTCGGCGGGCACGTCGACCGCCGAACTTCCCGCCGCGCGGTCCCACTTGGCGATCAGTGACCGCGCCACGCCGAGCATGGTCGCGTGGTACCCGCGCATCGCCCCCAGCGAGAAGGCGGGCATCAGGATGTCGTGCGCCTTCTGCCAGTTGGGCTCGTGGGCGAAGGCGGTGAAGAGGCCGTCCCCGGCGATCTGCCGGATCTCCACGAGGTCCGCGTGGACGTTCTTGCGGAACCGGGTCTCGTCCGCCAGTTCGGTGACGAGGTCGAGGCCGCCGACGACCACGGTCTCGTTGCCGAAGGCGCGCACCCGGTACAGCGGGCCGAGCTCTTTGACCTCCTTGACGAGATGGAGGAGGCCGTCGGCGCCCCGGGGGATGGTGAGGGCGTGACCGATCAGGGGGAGCGCGGGGCGCTCGGGGATCTCTGTGAGCGCCGCCGTTCCCTCGCTCGCGGTCTTCGCGGTATTCGCCGTCTTCACCGGGGTGATCGTGGACGTGTGAGTCATGACTCCGCCTCTCGTGCCGCACCAGCAGCCGCTTGCCTTGACGGCAGCTTATCGCCCGACATTGTCGAGTGACAATGTCGAGGGAACGTGTTCAACGACGCAGCGGAACGAGGCAACCGGAACCACCCGGAGCGCGTCGGGCTCTCGACGACCGCCAGACCGCCAGACCGTCACCTGTCGCGAGGCGCCTCGGGCAGCTCCGCCGGATGGATCTGACGGGGTCCTACCGGGCGTGGCAGACCAAGAGTGAACTGACGGGATTCGCCCGGTACTTCGCCCACACTTCCTCCTCCTGCTGAGCATGCGCGGGCGGAGTCGAGATGGGCTTCCACCGCACGTCGGAGAACCCGCTCTCGACCGCCGCTCGTTCGAGATCGTCCCGCTGCCATTCCCAGAACTCGTACGGGATCGGAGGGTCCGTCAGGAACGCTGCCTTGAGCAGCGGCACGTCTGAGCCCGTACCGGTGGCCACCCGTTCGCGCACGGTCACGTCGAAGTCGTCCCAGTTCGCCTCCGGATAAGGGGAGGGGTTCGGCACGATGGCCACCAGGCGGCCCTCCTGCGAGAGGTTCGCCCGGATGCTGCGGAACATCCCCCGCAGGGCCTCGCGGGTGGGTGCGTAGTGGAAGAGGTAGACAGCCGTGGCGAGCCCGAACTTCCCGATCACGGGCATCGCGACCACGTCCGCGAGGACGAATTCGATCCTGTCGTCCCGTGCACTCCTCGCGAGACCGATCATCTCCGGGGAGACGTCGACTCCGACCACGGGCCGTGCTCCTCGGTCTGCCAGCAGGCGGGTGTTGTGCCCGTAACCGCAGGCCAGGTCCAGGGCCGCCACTCCGGCCACATCTCCGACCTCCAGCAGGAGGCTGTGCGTATCAGCGGCGGAGAAGGCCGCGGTCGTCTTCGACTCCATGAACCGCGATCCGATCGCGTCGTACTGTTCCATGGCACTCACGCTGCACCGCCGCACGGGACGCGTCCACGCTCCACGCCGGGACCCCGGCGGCCCGTGAAATCCGGGGTCCCGGCGGCCGGGCCCCTGCTGGTGCGCCTGCGCGCACGGGGCTGGTCGGCCTACCGCATCGGCCGGGCCACCGCGCGACCCTCTGGCAGCCACCCGATCGTCGCCCACCGGGGCGGTGGCCTCGTAGGTACGGCCGCCGAACCCATCAAAATTCCTGCCCGCAGGCGGAGTTGACTTCACCGACACCACTCGGCGCAGAATCAGTCCCATGAACAACACACCCACCACCAGCACATCTCCCCTACCCGCCGAACCGGGCCTGTTGGCCGGGAAGGTCGCCTTCATCACGGGTGCCGGTCGAGGCATCGGCGCCGCAGCGGCTCGGCTGTTCGCCCGGGAGGGCGCTCACGTGCTGCTCGCGGCCCGCACGGAGGACCAGTTGAAAGCGGTCACCGAGGAAGTCCGGGCGGCAGGCGGCATCGCGGACTACGTGGTGTGCGATCTCGCCGACGCGGCCAGTACGCGCGCCGCTGTCGACCGAGCGGTGGACTTGTACGGCCGACTCGACGTCGCCTTCAACAACGCCGCGACGGGAATCCCTCCCGGCCCGATGGACCAGGTGACCGAGGCCGACTTCGACTACATCTACTCCGTGAACCTCAAGGGCCCGTGGCTGGCCATGGTCGCCGAGGTCGCCGCCATCCGCGCCACCGCGGGGAAGGGGGCCATCGTCAACAACTCCAGCGTCGGCAGCCTGAGGGGCAACCCCGAACTGCCCGCCTACGGGGCGATGAAGCGGGCTGTGAACAGCCTCACCGAGTCGGCTGCCGTCACCTACGGCCCCGAAGGCATACGCGTCAACGCGATCGCCCCCGGCACCACGCTGACCGAGATGATCCGCTCCTGGGAAGCGAACTCGCCCGGTGTCCTGGACCAGCTCAACGCGAAGACTCCACTGCGCCGCGCGGCCGAGCCCGACGAGATCGCCCAGGCCGCCGCCTGGCTCCTCAGTGACCGTTCCTCCTACGTCACGGGCACCGTCCTCCGGGTCGACGGCGGCATGCGAGCCTGAACGTCCGTCGCGCACCGGGGCCAGGGTGCCGTGCCTGGCGCGGTTCCCAGCGCCAGCACCCCATGCTGGTGCTCCGGTCTCGGGGGCGCGATGCGGCCCGCTGCGATCGGGTCCCGTAGCGCCTCAGTGGTGTGGCGGAGCCGCTACAGGTTCACCGGGGTGTACGCCGACGGGCTGCCCGGCCGGTCCTCCCTCGCCCCAAGCGGAGCCCGCCGCGCCTTCACCGTACTCAAGGGGGCGCTCGCCCCGCTGGTCGGCGACCCGCTCAGCTCGACAAGCAACTCGGCTTCCACGAGGTCTTCCACGAGGTGCGGTTGGGGTGTCCCTGGAGCGGCCCTGGTGGCCGCTGCCCCCCCCGTGCGCCCGGCACCGGACCGCCTGACAGCCGCCACTTCCGGCCCAACTGGCAGGCGTGCGTGCTCTGTTCATGGTGAGCGAACGCCCTTAGGCTGTGCGCCCTTCGTGCTCCGGTCGTGCTCCGGTTCGTACTCCGGGAGGTCTTGTGAACCGTCTCCGTGCGGTCTTCGTCTGCCTGCTGACCGCGTGTGCCGCCGTGCTGTCGACGGTGTCACCCGCAGCGGCGGCCCCCACACCCGGCTGGTCCACGGTGCCGGTGCCCGCGGCGGGTCCGCCCGCGTACGTGTCCGACATCGCGGCCCGAAGACCGGGCGAGGCATGGGCGACCGGCTCCGAGGGCACCGCCGACGGGCAGCGGCCGCTGCTGTACCGGTGGGACGGCAGGGCGTGGAGCAGGGACACCACCTTCCCCGGCGCCGACGAGCCGGGCTCGCTGCGCAAGGTGCAGTTCGTCGGCGAGGAGGTGTGGATCTTCCGCAACCGGGCGGGCGCGGGAGAGATCCTGCGCCGGTCGGCCGCGAGCCCGGGAGGGGCGGCGACCTGGAGCGTCGTACCGCTGCCGCACACCCTCTGGACGTACCAGGACTTCACCGCGGTGCCCGGCGCCGCCTGGGTGGTCGGTGAGGACAGCACCGGACTGAAGGTGCTGCGCTACGACGGCTCCGGCTGGACCTCGCAGACCACCCCCGAAGGCGTTCTCTTCCTGATGGGGATCACCGCGCGCAGCGCCACCGACGCCTGGGCCTGGGCGGACACCACCAGCGGCACCGTCGTCCTGCGCTGGGACGGTACGGCCTGGCGGGACGCGAAGGTGCCGCTGCCGCGCGACGGCAACGTCCACACGATGCTCCTCGAACCGTCCGGCCGGATCACCCTCGGCGGCAGCCAGTACACCGACGGGGTGTCCCGCACCTACCTGATGACCCGGATCGGGAACACCTGGCGCACCACCTTCCCCGCAGCCCTCGCCGACGCCCACACCGAGGGCATGGTGCGCGGCCCGGACGGCGCGCTGTGGCTGCCGCTGCGCAGCGACCGTGCCTTCCAGTCCAAGTACGCACGCGTGGGACCGGCCCGCGTCACCTTCTCGTACGGCCCCGAGCGCGAGAACGCGATCGAGGTCGCGGCGCGGGCGCTGACGAGCACCGGCACCGCACTGCTGTCCTTCGGAACCGTCGAGATCTACGGTTCCCGGCCGAACCTCATGAGCGAACGCCTGGGAGGCTGACCATGGCACGCCGACTCCTCGTCACGGCCCTCGCCGCCGCCGTCACTCTCGTACTGCCCTCGGCATCGGCCCAGTCCCCGACCTGGCAACACGTGGCGGTGCCCGCACAGGTACGCCCGCAAGCCGCGCTGAACGAGGCCGCGGCGCTGGGGCCGGACCGGGCCTGGGCGGTGGGCGCGGACGCCGTCGGCCGCTCCGCGCCGGGCTACCCGCTGGTACTGCGCTGGGACGGCACCGCGTGGCAGCGCCAGAACCTGCCGGGCATCCGCTGGCAGGGCGAGCTGCTGTCCGTCGCGGCGACCGGCCCGACCGAGGCATGGGCGGTCGGTCGCGACGCGGCGGGCGCCACCCGCCTGCTCCGCTCCGACGGCACCACCTGGTCCGAGAGCCGCGTTCCGAGCGGCGTCGTCCTGACCAAGGCCGTCGCGGGAGCGGGCCAGACCTGGCTGATCGGTACGCGGGACAACGCCCAGGTACTGCTGCGCCGGGAGGGGAAGGGCTGGCGGGACCTGCCGGTGCCACCGGGATCCGTCTACGGCCTGCACCTGGTGGCCGCCGACGACGTCTGGGCGGCGGGCGCCTCCGGCTCGGGAGCCACCGTGTCGCACTGGGACGGGCAGGAATGGCGGCAGACCGTCGTGAGCGGGTTCCCCCGCGCGGCCGTGGGCAGTGTCCTGGCGGTCTCGCCGACCGAGGTGTGGGCGGGCGGCACGGGCGGCTTCATCGGAGGCCCGGCGGGCAAGCCGATCCCGCCGCTGCTGGCCCGTTGGGACGGCCAGGCGTGGCGCACGGTGACCATGCCCACCACCTTCGGCTCGGTCACCTCACTGGCTCCCGCCCCCTCCGGCGCACTGGGCTGGGTCGCGGTGGCCCGCTCGCTGAAGTGGGGCCCGCCCGGCAGCAACCCGCCGCTCGTCCCGGGACCGGACTTCCTCGTCTGGAACGGCCAGTCGTTCGCCGAGTACGACGAACCGAAGGTACCGGGAGAAGGTGACTCTGCGGCCCTGCACCTGGCCCCGGTGCCGGGCACCACGACGGTGTGGGCGGTCGGCCGCGCGAGCGGCCCCGAGGGCACCTTCGCACCGCGCGTCCTGCGGTTCGGCTAGGTCGAGCCGGGTTGCACCATCGCCGACGGGCGGACCACGACCGGTGCGTCCGCCCGACGCCGGGGTGCGTCACCACCGCATCGCGGTGAAATCGATCGGGCGGGGCCGGAGTTCGCGGGTGCGCGCCGCCAACTGCCGCAATCGCAGGGCCATGTCGTCGGCGGGGAGGCGCCGGCGGTCGCCGTGGCCGGGCAGCAGCCATTCGAAGTGCAGCCGGTCGGCCGTCCGGGCCAGGGAGTCGGCCAGTTCGCCGATGGAGTACCAGGTGATGCTGTCGGCCACCTCGATGTCCGCCGTACCGCGTGACCAGTAGAAGCTGTCGCCGCTGAAGCAGTACCGCTCGTCCGCGAGGAACAGCACGCTGCCCCGGGTGTGCCCCGGTAAGGGGAAGGCGACCACTCCTTCGCCGATCCGCGCCGGGCCGGTCCCGCGAAGCACCCGATCGGCGTCCGGGGCGGCATCCAGGTCACCCTCGTGTATCCACAGCCTGGCGCCGAAGTGATCGGCGTACCGACGGCCGTGCGCGGCGTGGTCGCGATGGGTGAGCAGGACATCCGTGACGGCACCCAGTTGTTCGTAGCGTGCGGCCAACGAGGCGCTCCAGCGCGGCGTGTCCACCATCATCGAGGTGCCGCCGGGGCGGCGCAGCAGGTAGGAGTTGGCTCCCGCCGTGTGCGGGGAGTTGTGCCCGCACAGGAACACGGCGCTGTCCAGGGCCATCGGGAAGGGGTCCAGTGCCGCCTCCAGCCGTCCGGCCGGCGGGCGGATCGAACGGGAGGGGCAGGCGTGCGCCGCGGCGTTCAACCGCTGGACCTCGCTGCGGTCGCGCGGCTGGCGCAGCACGACCGAACGGCCGTCGACCTCGCGTATCAGACCGGGCGCGAGCTGTCGGGCGACGTCGCAGTTCGTGCACCGTTCGTCCACCCGCCAGCCGTCCTCGTACCGCTCCTGGTTCATCGTCACCGCTGCCTCCCGCACCGCGCCCGCCGACCGGCCGCTCACGGTCCAGAGGTACCCCGCGCCGTACCCGGAAAGGAAGACGACCGGATCTTGTACTTACCGCGTCGTGCCGCTCTGTTCAGGATGCCGCTCTGTTCAGGTGCGGGGGATGGGGTCCTGCTGCGGGGACGGGGTCCTGCCAGATGTCCATGGGCACGGCGCGTACCGCCCGTCCGTCCGCGTCCAGGATCCGCCCCATGCGCTTGACGGTGTGCAGCGAGATCCGGCGCTGGGCGATGTGCAGGTCGGGGTAGGTGTGGCTGAGTGAGGCTTCCAGCCGTTGGCCGTCGGCGAGGGAGCGCAGCCAGAGGGAGAGATGGAGGTTGTGGGGGCCGGTGACGGCGGTGCACAGCCGGGTTTCGGGGAGTCGGGCGATCCGGGGGCCGATCTCGTCGAGCTGGTCGGGGGGCAGGGTCGCCTCGTAGGACGCGAGGACGGGGCGTCCGGCGTCGCGCGTGGCGATCTCGCAGCGGAAGCGGATGGTGTCGCAGGCGGCGATGCGGTCGAGGCGGCGGCGCACGGTGGAGGGGCTGAGTCCGGTGGCGGCGGCCAGTTCGGTCTGGTCGCGGCGGCCGTCGATGCCCAGTTGGATGAGCAGACCCCGGTCCTCCTCGCGGACCTGGGAGGGCTGCGTGTAGCCGCCGGGGGGTCTGCCGTGGAGCTCCTGGCGCTGGCCGGGTTCCAGGGATCCCAGGCGCCAGCGGACCCCCTCGGCGTAGAAGCCGGTGGCCAGGCGTACGCGCACGGCGGTGATGCCCGGCAGCTCGCCGATCCGGTCGGCGGCGTAACGGGAGACCAGCGCCAGGTCGGTGAAGGCCGCGGTGACGAAGAGGTCGCAGCCCTGGGCGAGGTGCTCGATGCTCAGCACGTGCGGATCGTCCGCCAGCACGTTCGCGATCTGCCAGAGACGGCCGGGAGCGCAGTCGAGATCCAGGAACGCGATGCACCCTCGGTCATGGGGCGAGGGCAGGCCGTACGCGGTCACCCAGGCGATCCCGGCCTCCGTGAGACGGCGCCAGCGGCGGGCGGCGGTGACCGGGCTGATGCCCAGGGTCTGGCCGAGCAGCGCCCAGGATGCCCGGGGCTGGAGCTGGAGCGCGTTCACCAGCGCGAGGTCCAGCTCGTCCGCCTCGGTGTCGGCGCGGCTCACTGGCAGCATGCGGTGGATTCGTTCATCAGATGGCCCTTCCGTGGTGTGATCCTGCGATTCTGCCGGAAACCTCAGCCCAGAGTTTCAGAATCACCGAACGAGTCCGCACGGAACCAGGTTCCGGCGCACATACGCTCAGTGAGAGGTATCCATGTCCTTGTACGACGACGCTCTCGGCCTGGCCCCGGAGCTGGTCCGTCTCCGCCACGAACTCCATCGCTTCCCGGAAGCGGGACTCGACCTGCCGCGCACCCAGGAACGGGTGCTGGAGGCGCTGGACGGACTGCCACTGGAAGTGAGCCGGGGCACCGGCCTGAGCTCGGTCACCGCAGTGCTGCGCGGCGGCAGGCCGGGCCCCGTGGTGCTGCTCCGCGGCGACATGGACGCACTGCCCGTCGTGGAGAAGACCTCGTTGTCGTACGCATCCCAGAACGGGGCCATGCACGCCTGCGGGCACGATCTGCACACCACCATGCTCGCCGGGGCGGCCCGCCTGCTGGCCGCGCGGCGGGAGCAGCTCCAGGGCGACGTGGTCTTCATGTTCCAGCCCGGCGAAGAGGGTTGGGACGGGGCAGGGGCCATGCTGGCCGAGGGCGTGCTGGAGGCGGCGGGCCGACGTCCGGTCGCCGCGTACGCCCTGCACGTGGGGGCGTTCATGCGACACGGGGAGTTCTCCTCACGGCGCGGGCCGATCCTCGCCGCTTCCGGCGCGCTGAACGTCACCGTCCGAGGCGCGGGCGGGCACGGAGCGGCACCGCACGGGGCCAAGGACCCCATTCCGGTGGTGTGTGAGATGGTCACCGCCCTACAGACCATGGTGACCCGCCGGTTCGACGTGTTCGACCCCGTGGTGATCACCGTCGGCTCCCTCCACGCGGGAACACAGCGCAACGTGATCCCCGAGACAGCCTCCTTCGAGGCGACGGTGCGCACCTTCTCGGCCGCCGCGCAGGACCGGGTCGCCGACACGGTGGTCGCACTGGTCCGCGGCATCGCGGAAGCCCATGGCCTGCGGGCCGAAGTCGAGTACGTCCCCGAGTACCCGGTGACCGAGACCGACGGCGCCGAGACCGACTTCCTGGCGGACACCGTCCGCGAGGTCTTCGGGGAAGAGCGCTTCTCGACACTCCAGAACCCGCTGACCGGGTCGGAGGACTTCTCCCGGGTCCTCGCCGAGGTTCCCGGCTCTTTCGTGTGGCTCGGCGCCGCTCCCCAGGGGGCGGACCCGGAGGAGCTGCCGCCCAACCACTCGCCCTACGCGCAGTTCGACGACGCGGTGCTGGCCGACGGCGCGGCACTGTACGCGGAACTCGCCACCCGCCGCCTCGCGGCCGAACCACAGGAATGAGCACGAACATGACCGATCCGACCGGACCGAGCGCGGTGGTCGACCGGCAACTCGCCGCCTACAACGCCCATGACATCGACGCCTTCGCCGCCACGTACGCGCCGGACGTCGTCGTCCACCGCCGTGACGGCAGCGAACTGCACGGCCGTGAAGCCCTGCGGGAGCAGTACACCGGGCAGTTCGCCCAGCGCCGCTGCCGGGCGGAGATCGTGGGCCGGCTCGCCGAGGGCGACTGGGTGGTGGATCACGAAGTCGCCCACGGTCTGGGCGAAGAACCGGTGCGCGTGCTGGTGGCCTATCGCGTCCGCGACGGCCTCATCGACCGCGTCGAGTTCCTCGGCTGACCGGCGGCACGGTCAGGGTTCGGCAGGCCCGCCCGGCCGGGCGGGCCTGCCGGGGAGCCGGTGACCGACCGTCCTCTCCAGGAACCGGCCCTGCCGCTGACCGCGCTCAGGGCCCAGCCGCGCCACGGACGGGAGACACCGTCAACCCGGCACCGGCCGCTCCTGTCCGAGCAGTCGGCTCATCAGCTCCGCAGCCGTCACCGAGGCGGTTGCGCAGCAGTTGTTGAACAGGACGTGGACCTGCCCGGCCCGTGCGGCGAGCGCTTCGACGCGCGGCACCCAGGGGAGCAGTTCGGCCTCCGTGTAGTGGTGCCGGTAGCTGTCCTCCTTGCTGCCGGTTCCCCACTGCGGGCTGCGCCCGTGGAACCGTACGACCGCGAGGTCCCCGGCCGTCGCCTCCGCCACCGGGGGCAGCGAGGAAGGCAGGCCCTGCGCGGTGTCGACGGCCACCAGCGGCAGGTCCCGCTCCCTCAGGAACGCGAGGGCACCGGGCAGTGTTGGGGGCGCGTACCAGCCGGGGTGGCGGAACTCCACGCTGATCGGCACGTCGAGGCGCTCGCGGCACTCGTCGAGATACGCCAGGGAGCGGGCCTCCGGGCCGAACCGAGGGGAGAACTGGAACAGCACGCTGCCCAGCCGCCCGGCGTCGCGCAGCGGAGCGAGCCCGGCGCGGAACAGCCGCCACACCTCGTCGAGGACCTCCGGCGGCAGATCCCGCCTGCGGACCCGGGCCGCGCCCCGCGCCACGTGCCGCAGCTCCGGGGGCAGCGCCGTGGTGCGGGCGCTGTGGTCGGTGAGCAGGGCGAAAGCCTTGACGTCGAAGACGAAGCCGTCCGGCGTCCGCTCGGCCCACAGCCCGGCCACGCGCTCCGTGGGCAGTGCGTAGAAGCTGCTGTCCACCTCGACCAGCGGGAACCGGGTGGCGTAGTGCCGCAGTCGGCCCTCCGCTCCTCGGGAGCCCGGCGGGTACCAGCCGCTGGAGACCAGTGCCGGGTCGGTCCAGGAACAGGCACCGACGGATACGTTCGCTGCGTGCGCGGCGGTGATGTCGCCTCCCAGGGGTTGTGACGGGTACGAGTGGGTGTCCCTGGGGCGGGTACCTCGCAGGCCCGGGACGAAGCAGCAGCAGGCCAAGGAATTCCCGACGGCGGGCCAGTGACCCGCACCTGCCTTTTCCTATTCCTACCGGGCCTCCCGTACGTCAGGACGCCGCCGACCCCGCCGTCGCGCGGCGGCGCAGCATCGTCGCGCGCTCCTTCTCGTCGGTCCCGCCCCACACACCTGCCCGCTGACGGGTCTCCAGGGCCCAGCCCAGGCATTGCGCCCGCACGGGACAGCGAGCGCACACCTCCTTGGCGCGCTGCGTCTGTGCCGCTCCCGGTCCCAAAGCGCTGACCGGGAAGAAGAGTTCCGGATCCACCTCTGTGCATGCCGCGTCCTGCGTCCACCGCTCCATTGCCTGTCCTCCCGTCCTGATCGACAGCTCGTTGACGACTGCGTCAGGCCCGGGTGACCCGCCTCGTGGCGGATAAACAGGGCCGTGCGCGCCGGTTGCCGACGGGAAGAGTCAGCAGGGCGACGTGCGCGGGGCACCGGCGTGGCGGCGTCACTTCAGTGCCTGCTGCACGAGGGTGTCGTAGGCGTGGGGATCGTCGTGCTCGACCACGGGGTATCCGGCTCCGGGTTCGCCCTCCCAGCGCAGTTCGATGCCCGGGTTGTGGGTGTCGGTGCCGTCCGCGAGGAAGAAGTGCGGGCTGCCCTGGATCTCGTCGCGGTGTTCCCGGTAGTCGCGGATCATGGAGGCGCGGGCGCTTCCGGTGTCGAGGGCCTCGGCCAGGGCGTCGGTGTCCACCTGGTCGCAGCCGGAGGCGACGTCGAGGATCTCGTGCTGGAGCGAGATGCAGCGGCTGTCGCGGAAGAACGCCAGCCGCAGCGCCATGTCGAGCTGTTCGGCCGCCGCGTACGACTGGGCCTTCGCGGCGTGCACCGCCTCGTTCGCGGGTGCCGTGGTCACCGGCCAGGCCGACGGATCCTGCTGCCAGGGCTTGAACTCCAACTGGGGCTCCAAGTGCCCCACTACGGGGATCTCGGCGTCCAGATAGCGCTTAGGGATGGGGAACCGGTTCACGTCTTCCAGCAGGAAGAGGCGGTGGTCCACCCGCAGGCGGTCCTGTACCCGCGCCCGCTCACGGGCGGCGTACAGCCGCGTCAGCCCCACGGTGGCCCATCCGCAGGCCACGTCCGTGTAGACGGCGATCGTGCCTGATGCGACGTCGATCGGCATGATTTCCCTGCCCTTCACGGTTTTTGTCCGTTTTCTTGTCCACGTTCTTGTCCACTTCGGATTCTTCGGACCGGCGCGTCGCCCGGCTGTCCGCCGACGGGCCGGTCCGGGCGGAGTACCCGTCTGCCCGCGTCCGACACGAGGGTTCTGCCCGGGGGTGGTGGCCACGGTCCGACGGCTGTTTCGGGCCGGGAGCGATCGGTGTGTGTCCTCCTGCGTCCCTCGGGTACCCGGGCCCTGATCGAGGACGAATAAGGAGGAATTGTGCAACTGTCACCTCTGGCAACGCTGTTGGACCGCCCCGGGCCGTGGGCCTCCGTCTATGCGGACCTGGCCCAGACCGACGAGTCCGGAGCCAAACAGCGTGAGCTGTCGGTACGGGAAGCCTGCCGGGCGCTGGCGGAGGAAGGCGCCGACGCGGCAACCGTCGAGGCAGTGCGCCAAGCTCTGACGGGAGCCGCGGAAGCGGAGGAACCGGGTGGTCACGTGGTCTTCGCTGCCGGGGGCGAGGTGACGTTCAGCCGTCGCCTCGCCCGGCCGCCGCAGCGGCAGAACGCCTGCTGGGCCCCACTGCCCCGTCTGACGCCCCTGCTGGAACTCGTCGACCAGGACCCGGTCTGCCTCGTCGCCTACATCGACCGGACAGGCGCCGACTTCGAACTGCGCCACACCGGCGGGGTGCGGGAAGCGGGCGCCGTGGAAGGCCGCCAGTGGCCGGTTCACCGTACGGCCTCCGCCGACTGGTCGGAGCGGCACTTCCAGCTCAAGGTCGAGAACACCTGGGACCACAACGCGGGCGAGATCGCCGCAGCGCTGAGTACGGCGTTCGAGGAGTCCGGCGCCGATCTGGTCCTCCTGGTCGGCGACCCCCGCGAGCGGCCCGCCGTGCGCGAGAGGCTGCCCGAGACCGTCCGCCGGGTCGCGGTGGAGACGGAACACGGAGGCCGCGCACCCGGCTCCGGCTCACCCGCGCTGGACGAGGCGATCGAGGCGGCCCGCAGGCAGTACACCCGTCGCCGGGCCGAGGAGGCGCTCGACCGCTTCCGCGCGGGCCGGGTGGGCACGGACCGGGCGACCGACGCGGTCGAGGGAGTACCCGCCCTGGTGGAAGCCGCCCGGGAGCACCGGATCGGCACCCTCCTCCTGCGGCCCGGCGGTGCCGACCTCTCGCGGGAGACCTGGGTCGGGGCCGAACCGGACCAACTGGCGGTGCGCCGGACCGACGTACAGGCTCTCGGTGAGCGCGATCCGGTTCCGGCACGCGCCGACGACGCTCTGGTGAGGGCTGCGGCGGCGGCCTCGGCGGAGGTCCTGATCCTCCCTTCCGAGGGCGCCGAGGGCGCCGAGGGCTCCGAGGATTCCGTGGAGGGAATGGCCGCCGATGTCCCCGTGGGCGGCCTCGGCGCCCTACTGCGCTGGACGAACGAGGCGCCGGATACCGGGAGCGCGCGGTGACGGGCGGTACGACAGCGACCCGTCGTGCTCGCGGGAATGTGGGGCCGAGAGCGGGGTAGGGGACATTGAGCGGTCAGGACGTGGCCCGAAGCGGACGTTTCGTACGGTACGAACAACTCCGTGCGGAGCGACGCGCCCCCTGACTCCAGCACTTCCGGTCGACCGCTGCCCTCTCGGCAAGGTGGCTCCAGCCCTCGATCCTCAGGTGAAGCAGCGATGGCCCGTAGCGGGGCCAGGGGGCTCAACTCCTCGTTCCCCGCCAGGACACCGGCGGGGAACGAGAAGTGACAGTGGAGACGCCTCACCGTTCAGCGGAGCGATGGGGACGAGGGAAGGGACAAGCCCCATGGCGACGAAAGAGCTGAACGAACCCGAGGCCGTTCAAGTGCCGCCCGGTGGAGGCGAAGCGGAGCGAACCGCGCGACCGGCCTCCGCACGCAACACTCCGCCCGCGCAGCCGCCTGCCGCGCTGCGGGAGGAACTGGAGCATCTGCGGAGGGAGTTGAGGGCTCACCAACTGACCGACATGGCACGCGGTGTGGTGATGGCGATGACCCCGTGCTCGCCGCACCAGGCGTGGCACATCCTGGTGGAGGTGTCCCAGCACACCGGCGCTACGCTCCACACGGTGGCGCAACGCCTTGTCGACAGCGTGCAGGGACCCGCACCCTCGCAGCCGATCAGGGAGGCCCTGGCCCGGGCGTGTGAGCGTGTCGTGGCGGAACAAGGCTGAAGTCCGGGGAATGGGCGGGACGGGAACCACCCGTCCCGCCCTCCGCGTTGCCGCAGCAGATCGCTACGGCAGCAGGACGATCGCGTACGCCAGGAAGAAGGTGGGAGGGAAGTCGAGAAGGCGTGTCTGAGTAAGTCGCCCGTGCAATTGTTCAGTTGTTCGCGCCTCTGCGTCCCAGAGCAATGCGGCAGTTCCTGCTGCTGCGGTCCGGACGGAGGCGGACGCTACGCGCCAGGCCGTTCGGCCAGGACCTGGGCGCGGATGCGGCTGCACGCTCCGGTGATGATGCGGGAGACGTGCATCTGGGAGAGGCCGACTTCGGTGGCTGTGTTCGCCTGGGTCATGTCGGCGAAGTACCGCTGGTAGAGGATCCGCTACTCCCGCTCGGGCAGGGCCCGCAGCGCGGGTTTCACCGCTTCGCGGTCCAGGGCCGTCTCGAACCGCTCATCAGACTGTCCGAGGACGTTCAGCGGGCTGAAGGTCGCCTTCGCCTTCCCGCATCCTGCAGGAGACCTCCTTTCGCGTACGTGGTACCGAGGCCGCCCTGCGGAAGGAATCGCAGGGCGGCCTCAGCGTGCCGAGAGGCGTGCGCGCGGGTCAGCGGGTGGCTGCGGCCCCGAGCGGTCGCTCGGAATGCGGTGACCGTACGTTCGCCAGGACGACCCCGCTGCGCGGCCGGGTCGGGATGCGGTGCAGCGGGATCGTCAGGTCCTGGGCGGGGACGTCGTAGGACAGCCGGGCCAGACGCGGCGCGAGGGTGGCCAGCAGGGCCACGGTGACGTCCTCGCCCGGGCAGCGGTGACCGGCGGCCGGATCGCCGCCGCCCTGCGGGACGAGCGTGTCGCGTTCCGGCGGGCGGCCGAGGAAGCGGTCCGGGTCGAAGGCGTACGGGTCGGGCCACAGCTTCTCGTCGTGGTTCAGGCCGTAGAGGTCGAGCAGGACCATCGTCCCGGCCGGGATCTCCCTGTCCTGCCACCGGGCCCCTTCGGCGGCCAGGCCCGCGACGAAGGGTGCGAACGGGTAGAAGCGGCGCACCTCGTGGGCGAAGGCCACGGCCTCCTCGGCACCGCCGCGCACCAGGAACTCACGCTGTCGCGGCCACCGGTGCAGGGCGTGGGCGGCGAAGGCGACGAACCAGCTGACGGCCACGGTCGGCCGGACGACGTTGAGGACTTCCACGGCCGCCGTGCGCGGATCGAGCCGTGTGCCGTCGGCATCCCGGTGGGCGGCTACGGCGGCGAGTGCGGTGGAGGCACTGCCGGGGCCCTCCTGTCCGGGCTCTGCCGCACGGGCGCGCTCGCGTTCCGTGGTGACGAGGTCGGCGATCCTCGCCTCTTGGCGGTGACGGGCGCGGCGGGCCCGGAAGTGGCGTGGGCCGGCCGTGGCGAACCCGTCGACCATCGCCACCAGGTCCGCGGCCGTCTGCCGGGCGCCGTCGGGTCCTTCCGGCAGAGCCACCCCGGCCCAGGCACAGACGGCGCGCGTGATCACTTCGGCTGCTTCGTCGAACAGCACCGCCCGGCCCCGTGCCGCCCAGCGTGCTGCCGCGCGGTCCCATTCGGTGGCCGCGAGGCCGGTCAGTTCGTGCACGGCCTCCGGGTCCTTGAGCTCGGTCAGGAACATCGCCTTCCGGGTGCGGTGGGATTCTCCGTCCAGGGTGTGCACGGCTCCACGCCCGAAGAGCGTGTCGAGGAGGGGGCCGGGCAGCGCGTCCTGCCGTACGACGTGCCGCTCGTCGTAGAACCAGCGCACCGCGTCCGTGCCGTGCAGGGCGAGGGCGCTGCGGCCCGCCAGCCGCGTCCACAACGGGCCGTCGTCGCTGCGGCGTCGCAGGTCGGGCAGCCAGCCGTAGCCCTTGACGAGGAGGGGGAGGGTGTTGTCGATCATGATCGCTGTCCTTCCGGTGAACTCGGGGTGCGGACGGACCGGACGGGGGCGAGGGGCAGGGTGTTCACCGCCGTCGCCCGGTCAGCGCGCGCTGTGCCGCCACGGCGGCGCTGCGGAACGGGCCTCGGGCGCGCAGGGCGGCCCGGGCCGCGTTGGCTCCCGGGGCGCCGTGCACGCCGCCGCCGGGGTGGGCGGAGGCCGAGGCGAGGTAGAGGCCGCGCACCGGGGTCTCGGGGCGGCCGGTGCCCGGGACGGGGCGCCAGACGAGCTGTTGGTGCAAGGACGCGGTGCCGCCGTTGATGGCCCCGTTGCGCAGATTGGCGTTCGCCGCCTGGAGGGTGGGCGGGGCGAGGACGCGGCGGTCGCGGACGCGGTCGCGGAAACCCGGTGCGTACCGTTCGACCTGCTCCTCCATCCGGTCGGCCATCGCCTCCTGCTCCCCCTTGTCCCAGCTGCCGCTGATCCGGCTGTCTCCGGCGTCGCCGCGCACCTCCTGCGGCACGTGGGTGTACGCCCAGGCGGATTCCGTGCCGGTGGGGGAGCGGGACGGGTCCGCCGTGGTCATCTGCCCGAAGAGCAGGAACGGGCGGTCCGGGACCCGGCCGGTGGCCAGTTGGGCGGCGAACCGGGTGAGGTCGTCGACGCCGTCCGTGAGGTGCACGGTGCCCGCCCCCGCGGCCTCGGACGCGGTCCACGGGACGGGTCCTTCGAGCGCCCAGTCCACCTTGAACGTCGCGAAGTCCCAGGCGAACCGCCGCAGGTCGTCGTGGACACGGGACGGGAGATGGGCCGAGGCGACCAGCTCGCGGTAGAGCTGGGGTGCGCTGACGTCGGCGAGCACCGCGTGCCGGGCGCGTACCGCCTCCCCGTCGGCGGTGCGTACGCCCAGCGCCCTGCCGCCGCGCACCACCACCTCGGTGACCTGCCGCCCGCAGTACACATCGCCTCCGCGCTCGCGCAGCCGGGCCACCAGGGCGTCGGTGAGCGCCCCCGCGCCGCCGACCGGCACCGGGAAGCCGTGGCTCTGGCCGAGCATGGACATCAGCCAGCCGAATCCGCCGCTTCCGGCCGCCTCCGGGGCCAGGTCCGCGTGCAGCGCGTTCCCGGCCAGCAGCAGCCTGCCGCCTTCCCCGGCGAACTTCTCCTCGCCCAGCCGCCGTACCGGAAGCAGCAGTTCCCGTACGAAGCGGAGCCCGCCCGCAGCACGTACGCGCGCGGCGAGCGCCGCACCCGACCGCACGGGCGGGAAGGGCGTGAACAGGGCGTCCAGCACGGGCCCGCCGACCCGGTCCCAGCCCGCGCACAGCTCCCGCCACGCCTGCCCGTCGCCCGGTGCGAAACCGTCCAGGCTCCCGGCGGTCACCTCACGGTCGCGGTCCAGCACCGCACAGCGCCCGTCCGGCAGCGGGTGGGCGAGTACGTGCGGGGCGTGGCTCCAGCGCAGGCCGTACCGGTCCAGACCGAGGGCGCCGATCACGGGGGAGGCAGCGGCGAGCGGGTAGAACGCGCTGAAGACGTCACTGACGTAGTCCGGGTGCACGGCACGATCGCTGCGCACCGCACCGCCCGGCTGGTCCTGCGCCTCCAGGACGGTCACCTGCCATCCGGCGTCGGCCAGCAGGTTCGCGGCGACGAGCCCGTTGGGCCCGCTGCCGATCACCACGGCGTCAGGCATCGGCCCGCTCTCCGCCCCGGTCCGGAGCCCGCTCGTCGCTCCCGTGAGGTGCCGACTCCTCGACGATCCGGGCGAGCCTGCCGAGCAGACGGCGGTGGCGCAGTTGCAGCAGGGCGTCCACGGCACTGTTGTGCAGGGCACCCCCCACGCCGCGCAGCGGATGTTCGTCGAGGACGACCAGGGTGTGCTCGCCCCAGGGGCGGATGTCGAAGGCGATGCGGGCAGTGCCGAGGGGGCCGCTGTGGGCCTCCAACTCCAGGGCGTACGGCGGCTCGTGGCGGCGCACGACGGTGGTTCCCTCGAACTCCCCGGGGCCGAACCGGACGGTGTAGAGCAGGGTCGAGCCGGGTTTCGGCCAGTCGCCCTCGCCCGGCCGCGACGCGTGCGTGCCGACCACCCATTCGTGGTAGCGCGATGGGTCGCACAGCACGTCCCACAGCGCGTGGGGAGGTCGGCGGATGAGCTGGTGTCGTACTGCCATGGTTCCTCCGGTCGGCCCGCTCGGCCGTCAGATCGTCTGACAGCTGGTGGCCGCTGGTTGGACGCTGGTGGTTGCCCCCGCAGGTGCCGAGTGACCAGCCGGGCCCGCTTTACACCCCTCGCCGCGTCGCACCGACGGGTGGTGTGGCTCCCCTCGGTCCTGGGTACCCGGCCGGGCCGGTGCGCGGGCAGCGCACCGGGATCCGACCTCGTACGAACGGAAGGAGCCGGAGCACGTGACTGCTGACATGGACAAGGTCGTCGTGATCACGGGGGCGTCGAGCGGCGTCGGCCGGGCCTGCGCGCGGGAATTCGCGGAACGGGGGTGCGCCCTGGTGCTGGCCGCCCGCCGCGCGGACGAACTGGAGGACCTCGCCGGACAGTGCCGCACCGAACACGGCGCGCGCACGCTCGCGGTGCCCACCGACGTGACGGACGCGAAGGCGGTGGACGACCTCGCCCGGCGGGCCGTCGCCGAGTTCGGGCGGATCGACGTCTGGCTCAACAACGCCGCGGTGGCGGCCTTCGGCGCTCTTCACGAGGTGCCGCACGAGGTGTTCCGGCAGGTCCTGGACGTGAACGTACTGGGCTGCGTCAACGGTTCCCGCGCGGCCCTGCGCGTGATGTACGGCCAGCGGCAGGGCACGGTCGTCAACGTGTCCTCGGTCGTGGGCGCCGCCGTCGTCCCGTACAACACCCCCTACGTCCTGTCCAAGGCGGCGATCCGCGCACTGGGCGGCAGCCTCCGCCAGGAACTCCGCCTCGCCGGGCAGGACGACGTCCACGTCTGCACCGTGCTCCCCGCGAGCATGGACACCCCCTTCTTCCGCAACGCGGCCAACTACTCGGGCCGCGCCGTGACCCCCATGGCCCCCGTCTACACCGCGCGCCGTGCCGCGAAGACGGTGGTCCGGCTGGCGCTGCGCCCCCGCCGGGAGGCGTACGTCGGCCCTGCGGGCAGGGTCCTGGGCATCCAGTCGAAGCTGACCCCGGCCCTCGTGGAGCGGGTGCTGGCCCGGCAGATGGACCGCTCCCACCTCTCCCGCACCCGTACGGCACCGCTCACCGAAGGCAACGTCCTGCGGCCCTCCGCCGACCCGGCGACGGTGGACGGCGGCTGGCACGGCCGCAGGCGCACCGCACTGCGCAGGGCCGGCGCCCTGACGCTGGCGGCGGGCCTGGCGGGGGCGGGGCTGATGGCCCGGGGGCGGCCGCGTACGACGCTCGTCGAGAAGCGCGGACGCAGGTGAGCAACAGGAGCGGGCACGGAGATTGAGGCGGACCGGATCGCGCGGCCGTGGGGTCGCCGGACACGCACGGGAAGCACGAGCCGTGGCCCGACCGGACCGACACCCACCTCGCGGCAGCCCGCGCGGAAATGGCGCTGTGGTGCCTTCCAGAGGGAGCGGGCACGTCGATACAGTCCATCGTCAGGCAGGGGGCCCGGGGACAGAAACGTGTCTGCGGGCGGGGCCGGAAGGAAGAATCGCAGGTGCTCGAGGACTTACGTGCGGCGGTGGCCACCCACCGACTGGTCAACCTGACCGGCCCGTTGGGCGTGGGAAAGTCGATGCTCGCGGCCCGCCTGGAGAACGCGGCCGTGGTGGACCTCGACCGGTCCGGCGCACTCGTCGCGCTGCGCAGGGCTCTGGCCGATCCCGCCCGGCGCCTGCTGGTGATCGACAGCGCCGACGGCCTGCGGCGTCTGAACGTACTGCGCGCTGTGCTCGACGACGCTGTACTTGATGACGCCGTGCTTGATGACGCCGGAGGCGAGTGCCCGACCGTGGTCGTCGTCAGCCGCCGACCGGTCCTGTCCCATCCTCGCTGGGTGAACTCGGGCGCGCTCGCCGTCACCATGACACCCGCTGGCGGCGGGGAACTCCCCTCTCGTGCCCCAGGAATCGAGCCTGCCGACGGGCGGGTACTCGTGGCCCGGTTGGCAGGTGGCATCCCGCTGCTCTCGGACGCCGCCTGCCGTGCTCTGGACTCCGGCGTGTCGGCGGTCTCACCCGGCGCTCTCGCCGACCAACTCGCCGAGGTGATCCTGGACCGGCTGGGCCGCGAGTTGCCCGGCAGACGGTGGCGGCACGCGCTGCGGCTTCTCGCCACCGTCGGGTGCGGGGACGAGGAGCTGCTGCCCGGTGGCCCGGACCACTTCTCCTCGCTCGCCGCGCTCAGCATCGTCCACCGCGACACCCTCGGGCTCCGGATCACGGAACCGTACCGGACGGTGCTCGAACTGGCCTACCGGTGGCGGCGGCCGGAGGCACACGAAAGCGTCAGGACCCGCGCCCGTGACTACCGCCTGACCCTGCTCGACCGTGCTCGCGACCCCAAGGAGCGCGCGGACCTCACCGACCAGGGACTCTTCCTCACCGGCGACCCACTGCTGCGCCGCGAGTTGTTCCCGGCCGACGAGCACGCGGTGGGCTTCCACACGGCCGTCGCCGCAGACGCCGACGACATCGGGCGGCTGATGCGCCGATGGGCCCTGGACAGCGGCTTCGACCCGCGCCGCTGTGACCGCCTCACCGAGCGCTGGGGCGCGGACGACATCTCCGCCTTCCACATCGCCCGCGACCGGGACGGCCGGGCGATCGGCCTGGCCAATCTGATGCCGATCGGCGAGCGTACGGTGGACGGTCTGGAACCGCTGCTCCAGCAGCACAGCAGGACACTGACGGCAGGCGGGCTGTTTCTGGGCGTCGCTCACTGCGCCGACCCAGCCGCGCGCGCCCACCTGCTGAGACACGTCCTGCGGCAGGCTGTCCAGGGCGAGCGCCTGGTCGTCTCCACCGCCAGCCCGAACTACCAGGCCCTGGTCCAGGGCCTCGGTTTCCGCGGGCACGGCGGCATCCGGGACGACGTGTACTCCTGCGGCCGTCCTCCGGAGGTCTTCACCCGCGATTTCGCCGCCGCCGATCTGCCCGGCTGGCTGAACGGGATCACCTACGGAGACAGGCCCGACCCGGCGGGCGTCAAACCCGTCGTACCCCGGCTCGCCCCCAAGGAGCTGCGCATCCTGTTGGACTACACCTCCGGAATGACCCTCACGTCGGCGGCCCGGCGGGCGGGCATCACGCCGAACACGGCCAAGTACTACCTCAGCCAGGTCAAGGCCAAGTACCGGACCGTGGGCAGACCTGCTTACACGAAGATCGACCTGGCCCAGCGGGTCCGCGAAGACGGGCTCGATCGACTGTGAGCCGTGAAGGCGGTCACAGGACCGCCAACGCCCTGACAGGAAAGGTCTGTTGTGGGCAGGGGAGGCGGGTTCCGTTGAGGCGCACCGGTTCGCCTCAACGGGGGGCTGATCAGCGGATCAGCGGTGGCAGCTGATCAGCGGTGCAGTTGATCAGCGGGTGCAGTTGATCGCGGCGTCGCCCCAGTAGTACCCGGGCCCCATCCGGCTGGAGTTGGCGTAGAGCAGTACGCACTGCTCGCTGAGGAACCCGCCGATCATCGCGTTCTGGCGGGCCGCCGTCTCGGCTTTCCGCTTCGCCTCCTTCGGGCTGTTCCCGGAGTGGAAGCCTGTGAACACCCGCGTCTCCTGCGTGGCCTGCGTGCTGGTCTGCGTGCTGGCCTGCGCCACGGTCGGTGCGAGCGCGGCGAGGGCCGCGAGAGCCATGACGGCCCCGCCTCGGATGAGTTTCGAGGTCATGTCGGTATCCGTTCTCTGGAGGTTGGTGTGATTCAGCGCTGGCAGAACAGGCTGGCGACCGCGGAGTACACGCCACCGCCGACCCACCGGACATCGGTGGCGCGGACGTAGCACTGGTTCGCCTGCCAGCCCGCTCCCTGGGCGATCGAGTAGGCCATCCGGGCGGCGCCGTCCACCGCCTGGGACGGCGACGTTCCCATCCCGCTGCCGGTGAACGTGCGCACCTCGGTCGAGACGTGCTGCTGATCGATTGCGCTCTTGCAGTCGAACGGCCGGACCGAGGAGCCCAGTTCACGGGCGTGGGCCGGGACGTCCAGACACGTGGCGGTCGCGGAACTGCGGTACTCGTGCCCGCTCCCCGGGGCGGTTCGACCCCCGGCCGGGTCCGCCCGGGCGAACGTGGCACCTCCGACGAGGCATGCCGATGCGGCGAGAGCAGCGGCGGTGGAGCGCAGACCCAAGACGGCCGATCGTTTCACCAGGTCTCCTTCGTGGTGTCCGGTGGTCATGGAGGATTGCCGAGGCGGCGTACGACGCGAGAAGCAGGCGTGGATCGCAGCCACGGTGGTCGTTGCCCTCGCGAGTGCCGCTCCGACTTCGAGAACCGTAGCGATCTCCGTCGAGGGTGCGGTACCCACCCTTTCGGGCGGGTACCGGCCCGGCACACCGGCGCGGGTACGTTCACGGCCGTCGAGCATGCCCATCATCGTCAGGTCCAGTAGTGCGGCGATCCGGGGCTCGGCCCCCCTCGCCGAGGACGGACTCGGCCAGGAACAGGCGGGCCCCCGACATCGAGGCGAAGAAGTCACCCTCGGTGCCCACCCGGTCATGTCCGGATCTCACTGCCGCGCGCCCCCGCCCCGCCACCAGGGCGCTTCCCGCGACGTGTCCCGCAGGGCGTTGGTCGCGCAGTGCACCTCGCCGCCCGCCAGGTGCGCCCACTTGAAGTTCTCCACCCAGTGCACGCGCACCCCCTGGCCGCGCAGGGCGCGTTCCGTGGCCGTACGGAACAGGTCTTCGCGGCCCACCCTCGGGCCGTGCGGGTCGGGGGCGGCGTAGTCGCGGGCGGTGAGGGAGAGGCCGTTGGCGAGGCCGGGGGAGAAGGCGACGGCCCGCGCCTCCGGCACCGAGGGGTCGAACTTCCCCCAGACGTAGAGGACGGGAACGCGCACCAACTCCCTTTCAGGCAGGCCCGTTTCGTGCAGGAGCGTCGCGAGCTGGCCGTCGATGCGGCGGGCCGCCTCCTCGTTGCCCGCGACGAACTTCCCGTCGCCGAGCACCGCGTCGACCGTCGGACGGTCCTCGGCGGTCGTACCCTCGAAGAGCTTCCGGCCGCCCTCGCCCCGCGCGGACGCCTCCTTCAGCAGCCGCACCGCCTGCCGGGGGTCGGAGACCATCAGGGTCCAGCCGCGCGCGTTGTCGGCGCGCACGACGTGCACCGTCTCGTCCGTGTGCCCCACCACCAGCCACGACGTGTCGATCGCGATCGGCGCCTGCTGCCCCTGCGCGGCGAGCATCCGCACGAAGGAGGGGTCGGGGGCGCGCGTCGCGCTCGTGCCGTACACGACGCGGCCCTGCGGGTGGCCGGGCTGCGGCGGTACGGACTCGAAGTTCCCGGCGAAGTTCTGGAGGTCGTCCACGTTCGCCGGGCGGGCCCGGGTGAACTGCTGGACGACGCCCACGTCGGGCCCGCGCAGGTCCCGGAACAGCAGCCGCGCGGACCGGCTCAGCGTGCTCGGGCCCCACGCGTTCTCCGGCCACACCACCGGTGCCCGCAGCAGGACGCGCATCCGGTGCACCCCGCCGGCCACCGGCATGCTCACCGTCCCCGGCTCGACCATGTCCTGCCGCCAGATGTCCCGCCACCACTGCGCGGTGCCCGGCGTGAACGTCACCTTGTCGCGGGGCAGCCCGGCGCGCTCGGCCGCCCTGCGCAGCGAGTCCGCGAATGGCTTCCACTCCGTCGGCTTGTACCGGGCCCCGATCCAGCCCGGCACGATGCCGCTGCCGGGCCCCGGTGCGGCGGCGAACACGGACTCCGCGCGCTGGAGATCGTGCTGTACGAGCACGGGCGCGACCTTCATCCGTACCCGGTCGGACGTGACCGCACCCGACGGCCCCTGACGTACCGTCAGAACGAAGTCCACCTCGCCGTTCCAGCGGCGTGGATCGCGTACCACGTCCCGTCCCTCGACGGCGAGTTCGACCCCGGTGCGCAGCTCACGTGCCGTCAGATCGCCGTGCAGGGGCGTGAGTTGACCGCTCCGCCGGATGAAGATCCGTACGTACGGGGCCTGGCCGGGCGGCACGTCGATCCGGCCGGAGGCGTCGTCGCCGACCCGCATCGGCCGCACCCGCAGCGGGGCGAGGTCCGCCTCGTCGCGCGGCCCGTTCACCCGCTCGTCGGCGGCGTCGTGGCAGGCGGCGAGGCGTTCGTCCACGGCTGGGTCGACGCGGTCCAGGTCGGCGTCGGTCGCCCGGCAGCGGCGGGCGTCGTCATCGAGGTTGGGAAGGAACACCGCGCCCCGCCCCGGCCGCCACTGCTCCTCACCGGCCTCGTCCGATTCGCCGGTGACGTCGACGAGGCCGTCCTGGTCGACGTCGGCGCGCAGGTCCGGCGGTGCGGTCGGTGCGGTGGCGGAGACGGGGGAGGGAGCGAGGGTGGCGGCCCCGGCGAGCAGGGCGACCAGCACCGCCGATCCCGTACGCATGCGTGTGGTCGTGCGTGTTCCCGGCATGACGTGTCCTTCCGGAAAGGAGCGAGAGGAACGGAACCGCCGTTCCTCTTCTCAGGCTCGCGGCCACGTAGCGGGCATTCGTCATCCGCCGTGACGAAACGTGCATACATCGTTGTGCGCAGTCCGTTCCCGGAGTCCTCACACGGCGGCGCGACGAAGGCGTACTCCCCTCGGCGCGCCGGTGGCGGTGGCGATCACTCCGGTGAAGAAGCTCCTGGAGCTGTGCGGCGAGCAGACATACGGGCGGACCGGAGCCACTATGTGAGGGTGAATCCGTCATCGAGCACGACCCGACACCCCCCTCGCCGCAGGCTGCGCTTCGACGGCTGGATCGCCGGGATGGGAACCTCCGGCGGAACCCGGATCGTGCTGGGTCACTGGCCGCGTTCGCCCTTCGGCCCACTCAGCGACGCCATGGTCGAACGGGCCGACGGGGAAAGGCTGTTGCTGGCCCCCACTCCCGAGACCGCCGAGTTCATCCGCCGTACGTACACCTATGACACGGTGCGCGTCGCGCCGGTCCGCGTGAGCGTGGCGGACGGCCTCTGGGCAGTGTCCGCAGGTCCGCTCGATCTACGATTCCGCGTCGGCCGGCGCGGCCCCCTCGGCCTCCTGCTCCGGGCGGTCCCCGGCCCACTGGCCGCCCGTCCTGCCTGGTGCGCGGTGACCGATGTGCCCGCACGGTTCCTGCTCTCCGGCGTCCGCACGCGCGGCAGCGCCGGGGGAGGACGCCGCGAGTGGTACGGCGCACGCGACCTGCACCCGGTCACCGCCCTGTCGGGCACCTTCGACGGCACCGACGTGGGCAACCTCGCCCCGGTCGACCCGCCGGTCCGCTTCGGGTTCGGGTCGGTTCCCCGCGAGCCCGCCCTCACGCGCATCACGACGACGATCGAACTCGGCGCGGGAGAGCGGTCGGTGGGATAGCGCGCCACCCGTACCACCGTGCCGAGCGGGCGGAGGAAGAAGGCCGTGACCGGACCGGCCTCGGCCGGTCCGGTCACGTAGGGGGTGCGGCGTGTGTCAGCAGCCGCTGGTGCGCCAGCCGCAGGAGGTGATCAGCGCGGCGGCGTGCTCTTCACCACGGGCGTCCTCGGTGCGGACGTCCTCGGGCAGGACCTGCAGGGCGTCGACGTCGTACTCGGTCATGACTGTCTCCTTCTTCGATGGTGGAACAGAGGGGTTGTGCTGGTTTCTCCGGTGGCCGGTGGCCGCCGGAAACTCAGGAGGGGCGGGGGTACCCGAGGTCGGGCAGCCAGGCGCGGGGGCCGCCGTCGCGCATGCGCAGCAGCAGGGCGAGGACGCCGGCCAGACCGGTGCCGTAACCGGCGAGGACCCGTTTGCGGGTCTCGTCGGGGACCAGCAGCCTGCCGTCGCGCAGGACCGCCTGCGTGGCCAGGTGTTCCACCAGGAGTTCGGCACCATCGCGGTGGGCGTCGCCGCCGGTGAACTCCGCCGCGTCCAGGAGGAATTCGGCATTGCCCGTGAGTCCGTGGCAGGTGGCGGACGAGTCGGTGGTCCGCCCTGCCCGTACGGCCAGGGCCGCCCCGTCCACCAGGTCGCGGACGTCGTCGCCCGGTGCGCCCTTGGCCGCCCAGAGCCTGGTCAGGAAGGTGCCGACGCCGGACGACCCGCTGCACCAGTGCCGGGCGAGATCGGGCGAGTCGGACAGGTGGCGATCCCGGTCGACGGGCCACAGGGTGCCTGTCGGGGTGGCGCGGGCCGCGGTGATCAGGGTGGTGCCGGCCTCGGCCGCCGCGGTGCGGAACCTCTCCTGCGCGGTGGCCTCGGCAGCCAGCAGCAGGAAGGTGCCCACCCCCGCCACACCGTGCGCGAACCCGTAGTGCCAGGAGCCCGCAAGCCCGGAGTCGAAGTCCTCGGGCACCGGCCAGAAGACACCCTCGGGGGTGTGCCGGGCCGCAGCGAGCAGCCCGTCGGCCACCTTCTCGGCGCGCTCCAGGAACCTGAGGTCCCCGGTGCTGCGCCAGAAATGCAGCTGGGTCAGCCCGGCACCGGCCGCGCCGTGACAGACGTCCGGGTTGGGCCACCGCAGGGGCAGGTCCAGGGCCAGGGCCGTGGCGCGGGCGGTCAGCCCGGCGTCGTCCCCTCCGTCGGCGTCGAGCGCGCGTGCGGCGTCGAGGAGCGCCCAGGCAGCGCCGGACCGTCCGAAGTGCAGCCCGGGGAGCGGGGGTTGGACGGGAAGGGCGTCGTGCCGGTCGGCGGTCCACAGAGCCGCGGACCGAAGTCCCTCGCGCAGGGCGGTACGGGTCAGGAGCGGTCGGTCGTACGTCGCCAGGGCCTGACCCGTACCGGCCGTCGGACCCGTCCAGTCCTCGTCCGGACCCCAGTGCCGCAGCGCACGGGCGAGTACGGCGACGCCGCCCGCCGCACCGTGCTGGACGGCCACCGGGTCGCAGGTCCCGCCGAGGGAGTCGGTGGCCCACAGGCGTTCGGGGTGGCCGGGGCGCAGGGTGGCGAGCAGGTGCGTGAGCCCGTCGTGGAGGAGCCGGTCCCTGACCGCGCCGCGTGCCGTGGCGGCCCCGTCCGAGCGGTCCTCGCACGCCGTCGCGGCTCCGTCCGCCCCGTCGACGTACCGCTGTGCCTGCTCCAACGTCCACCGCTCGCCGGGTGCGTCGCGCATCAGGCCGAGGATCAACGGGGCGTGCCGCCGCACCGGAGGGTGGTCGCGGGACAGCAGCCGTACGAGCGCCTCCAGACGCACCTCGTCGGGGCGCGCCCCGGCGGCGGGCAGGTCGGGCACGAACACCGGGTCGGCCCCGCTCAGCGCGTGCAGCAGCGTGGCACCGAGCGCGTACAGGTCGACGCTCGGAGGCAGCGCGGGTGCGACCTGGTCGAGGGCGCGGAGTTCGGGGGCCGTGTAGCCCGGGGTCGCGCCGAGCACCCAGCGCTGGCCCTCGCGGGCCGCCATCTCCAGGTCGATGAGCAGGAGGCGGCCCTCGGGGGTGACCATGACGTTGTTGGGGTTGAAGTCGTGCAGGGTGAGGCCGTGCCGGTGGGCCATGGCGACGAGCTCGATCAGCTGACCTGCGAGGGAGTCGGCGGTCGGGACGTCGGGGCAGGCGGCTCCGTGGTGGACGAGGCGTTCGGCGACGGTACGGCGCAGGCTCGCGCCCGGCACGGTCGCGACGACCAGGAACGCGCTGCCCTGCTGCTCGAAGACCTCCACCAGGCGGGGCACCAGGCCGGGCTCGGCCGCGCCGAGGCGCTCAAGGAGGGTGGCCTCGCGGCGCAGCAGGTCGCGTACGTCGAGCCCGTCGAGCCCGGTACCCACGTGGGGGCGGGCCTGCTTGAGGACGACGGCCTCGCCGCTGCGGGTGTCCTCCGCCCGGAACACACCGCCCTTGTTCGAGTGCTGGAGGGCACCGCGTACGAGGTAGCGGTCGTGCAGCAGGACCGGCTTGGAGGTGGCGGCGCTGCGCGCGGGAGCGGCGGGCCGGTCGGGGAAGGGCTCGCCCGCCCAGGCGGGTGGGCTGAACCAGGCGTTGCGTTCATCCGGTACGGGGCGCCCCTCGGGATCGGTGAGGCGCGGGGCCCAGACGCCGTCGAAGGTCACCTCGGCAGCCGCCGAGAACACTCCGTACCGGTAGAAGACCTGGCTGTCGGGCAGGTACCTGCGGTCGGAGAGGACCGCGGGGCCGGGCAGCCCGAGCGTGGCGTGGTGCAGCTCCTCGGCGAGGACCCGGAACTGCTGGTCGTCGGCCGGGTAGACGGTGAGGAACTTGCCGCTGCCGCCCCGTGCGTAGCGCCCGGCGACCAGGGCGGTGACCCTGGCGGGGCTGGCCGCGAACTTGAACGGTGTCCGATGGGCGACGAGTACGTCAGCGGCCCGGGACAGCGTCAGGGGCGCGGCCAGCGGGGTGGCCGAGACGTGCAGCTTCCAGCCCTGGCGGCGGCGCGGGGTGCCCTCGGGGACGACGTGGCACCAGAACTCGCCGGTCTCCACGCTCCAGTCCGCGCCCGCCGCTCCCGAGCGTGCGAGCACCGAGCGGACCAGATCGGGCAGCAGGGCCAGATCCGCGGGACGCTCGGCACGCGCGCGGCGGGGGCCGGTGCCGGGGGAGGTGTCGGGCTCAGGGGCCACGCGGGGCTGCCTCGTCTCTCTCGTGGTGTACGGACCTGTGGTGTACGGACTTGTTGCGTACGGACTTGTGGCGTACGGAAGTTCTCCGGCGGAGCCCGGGAGGACCCGGGGGAGGGGGCCGGAGGGTCTCGGCCGGTCAGCTCACCGGCGGGACGTACTCGTCTCCCCAACTGGAGTCCAGGCTGACGACATCGGCCGTCCCGGCACCCGAGCCCGGTGCGGAGAGTGCGGCTCCACCGGCCAGGACCAGGGTGACGGCGAGAAGACAGCGAGCGAGGACACGCATGAACGGCTCCCGATGAGACAAGACGAGGGTGAAGTACACGGCAAGCAGGCCCTCTTGAGGCGTATGCCATGACATGTCCGCCGAAATGACGCCTGATGGTGTTTCGCCGGACGATCAAAGTTCATCCCAGCGCTCCCGTCTGGTCCAGCGCTTTGACCTGGCAATAGCCTGCATGGCACGGAAGTGGCACGGTCGCATTACGGAGAAAACATTGTTCGCCCAGACAAATCGAGGTCACCTGTCGCGCTCGCTGCCGCGCCTGGACCCGGATGCGGTCGCGGTCTTCAGCCACGCCCTGGCCGAGGGCGGCATCACCTGCCACCCCCGTCCCGCAGCCCTCCCCGCGCTCGCCCTGGACGCCGACCGGGTCGCCCGTGCCTGCACGACCCTCCTGGAACTGCGTCTGCTGCGCGAAGACCCAGCTGCCGAGGGCGAGTTGATACCGGTCAGCCCCCAGATCGCGGCAGCCCAGGCAGTCGGCCCGCACGAGGCGGAACTCGCCAGGGCCGCCGCGCACGCCCGTTCCGTACGCGACGAACTGCACTCCCTGATGCCCCGGTACACGGCCGCGCTCCGCGCGCGCACCCACCGCGACGCCGTCGAGCCGCTGCCCGACCTGGCCGCCGTCTCGGCCATGCTCAGCGAGGAGTCGGCCCGCTGCCGCGAGGAGGCGTTCACCGTCCAGCCCGGCGGTGGACGCCCGGAACACCGCCTCAGGGACGCCGTCGAACGGGACCTGGCGATGCTGGCCAGAGGCATCCGCCTGCGCACCCTGTACCAGCACACGGCCCGCTCCAGCCTCTCCACCCAGGGGTACGTGGAGACCCTGACGGCGGCCGGAGCCGAGTACCGGACGGTGTCCGAACTCCCTGACCGGGCCGTGGTGTTCGACCGATCGGTGGCGTTCCTGCCGCGCCGCAGCGGCGACTGCTCCGGCGAGAGCGCGGTTCTGGTGCGCGACCCGGACGTGGTGGCCTACCTCTGCCGGGTCTTCGACCAGCACTGGTCAGGGGCGACCCCCTTCCACGGTCCGAGCGAAGCCGCCTACAAGGAGGTGGGCCAGAGCCTGCGCCGCACGCTCGCCTCGCTCCTCGCCGAGGGCACCAAGGACGAGGTCATCGCCCGCCGCCTGGGGGTCTCCCTGCGTACGTGCCGTCGCCACATTGCCGATCTCCTGGAGGAGTTGGGCGCGGAGAGCCGTTTCCAGGGCGGAACGCTGGCCGAGCGGGCGGGGCTCACCTCACAAGGGCCGGTCGACCGGGGACCGGGCGCGGGCGAACGACCGGCGGAGCCAGGACCGCACGGCGAAGCTCCGTAGCGGAGGGTCGCCCAGGGCCTGGGCAGGCGATGTCCGTCGGTCACCGTGTGTTCGCCGTTGCGGGTCCCGCGACGGCAGACATCCGGTGGAGCTGATCGCATCCGCGCAGCAACCAGCGACGTCCCCGCCACCGGCCTCGTGCCGGTGGCGGGGACGTGTGGCGGAAGGCTGCCGGGTGCGCTTCCTCGACAGACCGCTCCGACTGCTCCGACCGCTCCGACCGCTCAAGGGAGGACGGAGGCCGGACGGTCCGGCAGCCTGGGTGTTCAGCAGCTCAGGTTGGAGCCCGGGGCGACGCCCAGGATCTGAGTGAAGTTCTGGTAGCTGTTGACACGGCTCTGCACCTGCGCCGGGTTGCGCCCGTCGCACTCCAGGGAGCCGTTGATGGAGCGGATGGTCTCACCGAAGCCGCGCCCGTTGACGATCGCGTTGTGCGGCGTCATGGTGCCGGGCCCGTTCTGGGTGTTCCAGTACCAGAGGCCGGTCCGCCAGGCGACCGACGGGTTCTGCTCGACCAGGTAGGGGTTGCGCAGCAGGTCGAGCCCGAGGGCGTCACCGGCGGCCTTGTAGTTGAAGTTCCAGCTCAGCTGGATCGGGCCGCGCCCGTAGTAGGCGGCCTGTCCCGCCGGGCAGCCGTAGGGCTGCTGGGCGTCGCAGTAGTGCGGGTAGTTCGCGGTGTTCTGCTCGACGACGTACCGCAGTCCGCCCGTCTCGTGGTTGACGTTGGCGAGGAAGGCCGCGGCCTCCTGGCGCTTGACGGTGTCACTGCCGGTCTTGGCGAAGGCCGGGAAGGCATTCAGGGCGTCGACCAGGCCGGCGTAGGTGTAGAAGCTGTTCCGACTCGGGAACATCTGGTTGAACTGGCTCTCGGAGACGACGAATCCGGACGGGTCCGGGTCCTGGCCGCCTCCGCCGCAGGTGCCCTGGTCGGCCCAGACGCCCCACTGGCCGGTGGTGCCCGGGGTCTCGTTCTGGGTCCACCACTTGGCCTGGTAGTTGCGTCCGCCGTGCGAGACGGTCATGCCCTGGGTGTAGACCGCGCCGGAGCTCCAGGCGGTGGCGCAGGAGGCTGCCGAGGCGGTGCCTGCGGCGAAGAGGGGGAACAGGACCGCGAGCAGGACCGCGGCGAGGAGAGAAGCGATGAGTCGGGAGAGTTTCCCGGCGGAGGTACGCGTACGTAACACGACACCACATCCTCGGTGGGGGAGATTGGGCCAGAGCCAACCTCATTGGTCTGGACCTGTCAAGGTCCAGACCAATGTTCGCCATGCGGATGCGGGATCGGAGCGCCGACCGGCACCGGCAGGACCTCGGAGCTGCACCCTGAAGGGAGGGGGGCCGAGGGAGGCCAGTGGTGGCAGGCCGACGGAGCGATCAGACCGGCCCGTTCCTGTCCGTCGCCCGTACCTCTGCTGCGGATTCCTCGGATTCCTCCCGAAGCTGGGCGGAACTCGGCAGAGGAAGGGAGAACCACACGGCTTTCCCCTCCTGGGTGGGCAGGGTTCCCCAGGTGGCGGCGAGTTGGTCGAGCAAGGCCAGTCCTCGGCCCGACTCCTCGTCCGCGGACGCGGTCCTGGCATGCGGCAGCACGGGGCTGCCGTCGCAGACCTCGATGTGGAGCTCGTCCCTGGTGCGGCGCAGCCGCAGGAGCAGGGGGTCGCAGGCGTGGCGTACGGAGTTGGTGAGGAGCTCGGAGGCCAGGAGGCAGGCGGTGTCGGTGAGGTCCTCGCAGTCCCAGTCGCTCAGGGTGCCGCGCAGGAAGCGGCGTCCCGCGCCCACACTGACCGGCTGGGCGGGCAGGAGTGCGGAGACGGCGGTCACGGGGGCCGGGGGGATGCGGGCGAGCAGCAGGGTGACGTCGTCGGCGTAGTCCTGGGGGTCGGGCAGCAGGGCGGCGAGGACGGCGTCGGCAGCCGCTTCCAGGCAGGGGGTGTCGGCGGTGGCTTTCTCCAGGGCGATGGCGAGGGCGTCGATCTGTTCCTCGATGTCGCTGGTGGGGGTCTCGACCAGGCCGTCGGTGTAGAGGGCCAGGACCGATTCCGGGGGGATGGTGAGGCGGGTCTCCTGGTGCGGGACCTCGCCCACGCCCAGCGGCACGCTGACGGGGACGGGGAGTCTGCGCACCTGCCCCGTGGGGTCCACCAGCAGTACGGGCAGGTGGCCGGCGGAGCACACGGTCAGGGCGCTGTCGTCGGGGTCCAGGATGAGGTAGCAGCAGGTGACGAGCTGGTCGGGGAGTTCGCTGACGACCGCGTCCAGGGCGTGCATCAGCTGCCAGGGCGGCATACCGGTCTTGGCCAGGGCGTGGGAGGCCGAGCGCAGTTGGCCCATCACGGCGGCGGCCTCCAGCCCGCGGCCCATGACATCGCCCATCAGCACACCGACCCGGCCGCCGCCGAGCGCGATCAGGTCGAACCAGTCCCCGCCGACCCCCGGTCCTTGCCGGGCGGGGAAGTAGCGGTGGGACGTGTCCATGCCGGGCAGGGCCGCGGGGGAGCCCATCAGGCTGCGCTGCAGGGTGAGGGCGACGTGGCGTTGCTGCTCGTAGAGTTCGGCGAGTTGGGCCTCGGCGGCCTTGCGTTCGCTGACGTCGCGGATGGCGGCGGAGACGAGGGTGCCTTCCGGGGTCTCCAGGGGGCTGAGGCTGATCTCGACGGGGAACTCCGCCCCGTCCTTGCGCAGCCCGTACAGATCCAGACCGGCACCCATGGGGCGGACACGGCGGTTGTCGACGTAACCGTGACGGTGTGAGGGGTGGTGGTGATGGAATCGCTGCGGCACCAGGATTTCCACCTGGTGCCCGAGGAGTTCTTCGCGCCGGTAGCCGAACAGGGCTTCGGTCTGGGCGTTCACCAGTTGGATGGTTCCGCCGTCGTCCACGATGACGATGGCGTCCGGGGCGGCTTCCAGCAGGGCCCGGAAGCGCGCCTCGGCGGCCTTGCGTTCGCTGACGTCGCGTACGGCGGCGGAGATCAGGAGTCCGTCGGGCGTCTGGAGGGGGCTGAGGCTGATTTCGACGGGGAACTCGGCCCCGTCCTTGCGCAGTCCGTACAGTTCGAGGTTGGCGCCCATCGGGCGGACCTGCTGGTTGGAGGAGTAGCCCAGTCGGTGGCCCGGGTGCTGGTCGTGGAAGCGCCGCGGGACCAGGATCTCGACCGGACGGCCCAGGAGTTCGCTCCGGGGGTACCCGAACAGTGTCTCTGTCTGGGCGTTGATCAGGCGGATCACGCCGTCGTCGTCCACGATCACCATGGCGTCGGGTGCTGCTTCCAGCAGAGCGCGAAACGGCTCCTCTGCCACGGGGATTCTGCGGGGGTGCGTACTCTGCCTGGACGGTTCCATGGCCCATCTCAGCATCAACGTGCCCTGGCCGAGGCGGCTTGTCCTAAAGAGTCCGTTCGTGGCGCTTCCTAGCCGGTTTGACGTTCAACCGCCTTGACATGACGGCTCCGGCGGTTCCTGGCGCGTGACTTCCCGGTACGTGGGGTGCAGGGGTGCCAGGGTGAGGGGCGGGCCCGTCTCGGGAGCGGTTGCTCCGCGTGCTCCGCAGGAACGAAGGCCGGGTTGGTCCCGTTCGCCGACGATCCGGCCGTCGGCCAGGTAGGAGAAGTTCATGGCCTGCACCGAGAGCTTGTCGCCGCTCGCCGGGATTCCGAAGAATGCGCCGTCGTGGGTTCCTCGCACGGTGAACCGCGCGGCCACGGTGTCGCCTTCGGCGACCGTCTCCTCCAGCGTCCCTTCGACGTCCGGGAAGCCGCCGCGCATCATCCCGAGGACTTCCATGCACCCCTCGGGCCTCCGCAGTGGTTACGGGTGACTGGGCGCGTGGAACACCGCGTCCGGAGAAATGACCTCACGGGCGGACCTTGCGATACTCGGCTTCCTGACCGAGGCCGTCACCCTGGGGCTGCTCGGCAGGGACGACTTCCCCGCCGAGGCCGAGCGCCAGGCCGCCCGCGACCTCACCTCCGCAGCCGCCGTCGGCGCCCTCACCGTCGCTGTGGGCGACCGTTGCCCGCTGGACGGCATCGCCAAGGCCCACGACCACGTCGACGCCGGCGGTCGCCACGGCCGCATCCTGGTCACCGTCCCCGGATAGCACAGACGCAGAGCGCCGCTCCTTCGGGCGAGCCGTCTGCGCGGCGTACGAAGAATCGCCCCGGCGGTCAGGCCACCACGAGCTCTTCGGCGACGAACTTCTCCACGAACTCCTGGGCACGCCGGTCGAGATCGGCGTACTGCGCCTCTCGCTCGGCGCCCGAGACCGCTGCGCCGACCAGGAGGTTGCCTTCGGCGTCGACGCGCTGCGGGCGCTCCTCGACGTCGGTGAGCAGGCCGACGGTGGACTGGGCGAAGCCGCAGTAGTAGGCGATGCCTTCGCTCAGGTTGGTTTCGAGGACGGTCTGCATGCCCTGCACGATGGGGTCGTCACCCGTGGCACCGGCCAGGCCCAGCCACAGCATGCGTTTGCCGGCGAGGCGGGGCTTGCTGCGGCCGTAGGCGAACCCGTAGTTCCACACGCGGTCGATCCAGCCCTTGAGGATGGCGGGCACGCTCTGCCAGTACACCGGGAAGACGGCGATGACGACATCGGCGTCCAGGACGCGCTGCATATGGGCCCGCACTTCGTCCGAGTACGCCTTTTCCCTGTTGCCCCAGTCCGGCTGGTCCTCCGTGTTCATCCGTGGGTCGAACCCCTCGGCGTGCAGGTCGAGCAAGTCGATGCGGTATCCGGCGGCTTCGAGCCGGGCGGCGGCACGGCGGGCCGTGTGCGCGGTGAGGGAATCGGTGCGGTGGTGTGCGACCACCACGAGGGCTGTCCTGGCGGGGGTGGCGAACTGCGTCACGGTGTCTCCCGGTGAGTCTCGGTGCATCCCGATGGGTCTCGGTCGATGCGATGAATCCAGTACAGCCGCAGCGGCATGGATGATCCATGGGAGAAACGCTCCGGAACATACGAGATCGTCTACGGTGTGTCGCGTGGATCCTTTGAGTTCGCTCCTGAGTGGCATCCGGGCCGAGGGCTCGGTCGTCAGCCACGCCGTCCTGTCCGCACCCTGGGCCATCCGCTTCGCCGACGACGCACCGCTCACCATGATCAGCGTGCTGCGCGGCGGGGGCACTCTGCTGCTGCCCGACGGCACCGAACGCGCGGTCGGCGTGGGCGACACGGCGATCGTGAGCGGCTCCGGGCCGTTCCACCTGGCGGACCGTCCCGCCTCCCTGCACAGCGCCCATGTCGCGTACGAGATCGCCTGCTTCAGCGCGGACGCCGAGTGCGGCGCCCAGGATCTCGGCGGTATCCGCTGGGGCGCCGACTCCGAGGAGGCGACCGCGCTGATCGTGGGCGCCTACCGCGCCTCGGGTCACCGCCACGAGCGGCTCCTGCGTTCCCTGCCGCCCGTCCTGGTGGTCCAGGAGGACGTCGAGGTCTGCGGCTGGCTGGAGACGGCCGCCGTCGACGCCGCCCAACTCTCGGCCGGTTCCCAGGCGTTGATGGACCGTCTCCTGGACTGGGCCCTGGTGTGTACCCTGCGCAGCTGGTTCGACCGGGCGGGCGCCGAGGCGCCCCACTGGTACCGGGGCCTCGCCGACCCCGTCCTCGCCCCCGCGCTCCAGGCATTCCACGACCGGCCCGCCGAGCCCTGGACGGTGGCGTCGCTCGCCACTCAGTCCGGCGTCTCCCGGGCTCTGTTCGCCAAGCGCTTCACCCGGCTGATGGGCCGCCCGCCCCTCGCCTACCTCACCGAGTACCGCATGGACGAGGCCCAGACCCTGCTGACCGACACCGACCTCAGCATCGCCCAGATCGGCAGGTCGGCCGGTTACGCGGACGCCTTCGGCTTCAGCGCCGCGTTCAAACGCCACAAGGGCCTGAGCCCCAGCTCGTTCCGTGCCATGACGGCGTGAGTCCCCGACCGGGAACCAGAGGCCGGGTGCCCTGGCCGACGGCCCGCCGAGGCGCCCGAGCGTCGGCCCCGGAGTGCGAGCGCGAGCACGGGTGGCCCGCGCCACCGGACTGGCGGGGTCAGACCCGGGCGGGCGGCGGCGGTCACCGGCGGGCCATGTGTGCCAGAAGGCGTGCGGCTGCGTGTTCGCCGGAGCGGAGGGCGCCGTACGTGCTGGACGGGCCGAAGTAGTCACCGGCCAGTTGGATGGCGGGGTCCGCTCGGGGGCGGCGGGCGTTGAACGCCCGGAGGGGGCCGTAGCCGCCGGGCGGGCGGACGACCAGGGCGTGGTCGTGCCGGGTGACGAGGCTGCTGCGGACGGTGCCGCGGACTTCGGGGAAGACGCCGGAGACCGCGGCGACGGCCTGTTCGACGACGGTGGTGTCCTCGGCGTCCCACCAGCGGTCGGTGAACTCCCGGCGGCCGTGCAGGGTGAGCAGACCGCGTCCGTCGTCGACGCGGCCCGGGATCTTGTTGTGGTGGAGTTCGATGCCGACCACGCTGGGGTGGGTGGCGCGGTTGAGGAAGAGCGCGAACGCCTTCTCGTCGGGTGCCCGTTCCAGGCCGAGGGAGACGACCAGCGCGCGGGAGTAGGGGATGGCGTCGAGGTAGGTGCGGTCCTGGTCGGACAGGTCGGGCAGGAGAGCGGAGACCCTGGGCGCCGGGACGGCGACGACGGCGGCGTCGGCGTGTTCACTTCGGCTGGTGCCGTCAGCCTGGCGCCAGGTGATCCGTACGCCGTCGCTGTCCCTGTGCACCGCCTCGACTTCGGCGTTCAGCTCGACGGGGAGCCTGCTGGCCAGGGTGCGGGTGAGCAGGCCCACGCCCTGGGGGCTGTTGAAGTGGGGGCCCAGGAGTTTGGCGGCGTAGAAGAGCATGTCCGCCGCGGTGAGGTCGTCGGGGGAGGCGAGGACGATGCCGCCCCCGATGAGCGGTTCGCACAGGTAGTCGATGGCTTCTTGGGTGAGGTGGCGCTGCGCGTACTGGGTGGCGCTGAGCCGGTCCAGGGCGACGTTTCCGTGCGTGGTGTCCCAGTCGAGGTGGGCGCGCTGGGCGATGAACGTCGGCAGGGCGCGCAGGACCGCGAGTTTGGTGCGCAGGCCGAGGAGGCGGGTGCGCAGGAGGTCGCTCTTGGTGTCGGCGCGGAAGCGGTGGACGATGCCGTCGCGCTGGAAGCCGCAGAGGGTGTTGGCCGGACCGTACTGGTTGGTGAGGCCGAGTTCGGTGATCAGGTCGCGCATGCCGGTGTAGTTCTGGCCCAGGATGCTGGCGCCGACCTCGAACCGGAATCCGTCGTGGTCGACGGTGCGCATGCGTCCGCCTGCCTCCGGAGCCCGTTCCAGTACGCGGACGTGGGCTCCCTGTTGCTGGAGCCGCCAGGCGGCGGTGAGACCGGCGATGCCCGCCCCGACGACGACGACGGTGCGCGGTGCTGTGGTGGCCATGCTGCGTCCGTTCCGTGGATGCGATCAGAGGTGACTGCGGGTGCGGGTGTGCTGCCAGTACGGCTCGACGGCGGCGGCGCTGCCGTGCACCCACCCCGCCACCGCCTCGGCGAAGTGGTGGTGCTGCCGGGTCAGCCGGCCGTCTGCGGCCAGGGCGGCGGCGTTGGCGTCGAAGCGGTGCTTGTGACCGGCGTGCAGGATCACCGCGGCTCGGTATGCCTCGGCGCGGGTGAGCGCGTATTCGTGGGCCAGCACGGTGACGACGTTGACCGGGTCGCCGTTGGCCTGCTCGATCGCGTAACCGAGCAGGTCATTGGCCAGACCACCGAGCAGGAAGGCGAGTTCGGCCAGCGCGGTCAGGGCCGGCGGCAGGCTCTCTCCCGGAGCGGGCATCCCGGGAGCGAGACGCTGGAGGTACAGGGGGTGGCCGCCGGCGGTGGAGGTGCGGTCCCGCAGGTAGTCCCCGAGACAGGGGGGCTGCTCGCTGGACCTCCACGGCGACTGGCGGGCGGAGGCCGCCAGATAGTGGCGAAGGCCGTCGGCGAGTACGGGCAGCAGGAGCTCCCCGCCCGCCTCCATGATCTCACCGCGCAAGCGGGCGAGGGCGTCCAGCAGCGGGTCGTCGGCCACGGCAGGCGGCCGGTCACCGGCACCGAGCAGGCGTGGCAGGTCGTAGGACTGGTACTGGCGAAGAAGCAGATCCTGTTCGGCGACGGCGTCGTCGAAGACGAACTCCCACATCAGGTAGCGGGCGGTGAGCCGGGCGACGGGCAGCGGCGCCCCCGGCATGCAGAAGCCGATCAGGTGACCGACCTGCCAGGTGGTCAGCCGCTCCTCGGCGACCAGCCGGTGCAGACCGGTGGCGGTGACCCAGCCGCGGACGTCGGCTTCGAGGACGGCCGCGTCGGGGTGCGGACGAGCGGGAGCGAAGAGCCGCAGGAGGTGCGTGTGGGCGTAGTCGGCCAGGTGCAGGTCTTCCTTCATGCGCCGTACCGCCTGTCTCGGCCCGCGTAGGAGATCAGCGCCTCCTGGAAGCGCTGTCGTGTGAAGTCCGGCCACAGTTCGGGGGCGAAGTACAGCTCGGCGGCGGCGCTCTGCCACAGCAGGAAACCGGACAGGCGCTGCTCACCGGACGCGCGCAGGATCAGATCGCAGTCGGGCTGCCCCCACTGCGCCAGCCGTCTGCCGACCGCCCGCACGTCCAGGGCCTCAGCGCCGTCCTCGGCCAGGAGCGCGTGCACGGCGGCCAGGATCTCCGCACGGCCGTCGTAGGCCACCGCAAGGTTGACCCGCAACCCGCCTGCCACGCCTGCCGTGCTTGCCGCGCCTGTCGCATCATCGTCGCCACGGGTCCGGCCGGACAGTTCCGACAGCCCCAGTCCGTCAAGATGCTCGGGGGACCCGAGCACGTTGAGACGCCAACTGCGCTCGGCGGTGAGCGCGTGCGTGAGTTCGGTGATGGCATCGAGCATCACCGGCAGTTCCTGCCGTTTGGCGGCGTTGTCCAACGACAGAGCCCATACCGTCGCCGTCTCCACCCCTGCCTGCTCGCACCACCGCAGCACCTCGACGGTCTTGGCCGCCCCGCGCCGGTAGCCCTCCAGCACAGGAACCCCGTGCAGACGGGCCCAGCGCCGGTTGCCGTCCGGGACGATGCCCACATGCCGGGGAACCTGCCCGCCGGGCTCGCTCACCGGGCGCCCGCCAACCGGCCCTCGACGCCGTCCCGGACCGGCACGGTCCTGCCCGTCAGGTGGCTCAGGGCGAGCAGGGTGAAGATGTCCGCCAGGGCAGGGACGGTGAACACGAACGGCCGGGGCCCGATCGAGTCCGGGCGCATCCCCTGCGAACCACCCTCGCCCTGCGCGGTGGCAAGGTACGACGCGGCAGCGACCGCGGGCGCCGGATCGGCCTGCCCGCACACGGCGATCAGCCCGTACGCGGTGCTGATGACGTCGCTGGGCTCGCCCGTCTGCTGCCCCCAGCCCCCGTCCGCGTTCTGCTGGGAGAGCACCAGGTTCCTGCCCCGTTCCACCATGCGCCGCACACGCGGCGACTGCCCGCCCCCGGGCCGGCCGGCGGCCAGCAGTACCCGGAAGACGGTGTGCAGTCGGCTGCTGCTCCAGTCGGGGGGAAACGATCCGTCACACTGCTGCTGCCCGGCCAGGTAGCGCAGCCCGCCGGTGATGAGCGGCGTGTGGGCCGCCGGACGTACGGTGAGCGCGTCGACCACGGCCGCGGTCATGGAGGCTTCCGACGGCGCCCCCGCCACATAGGTGGGGAAGCCTCCGTCCGGCCCGGCCACCGCGACCAGCGACCGAAGCCCGCAGGTGATCGGCTCCCGGTACAGGACGTCGTCGACCAGGTGCAGGAACTGCACTGCCACCGAGGTGTCGTCGACATCCGTCTGACACGCCACATCGGTGTACGACCAGCCGCCCCCGGGCTGCTGACGCTCCACCAGGTGACCGGCCATCCGGTCCAGCACCCTCCGGGGGGCTCCGGCTGAAGCCAGCGCGACCCCCGCCGTCGCGGTGCACCAGGTGTCGGTGTCCGACACGAACGGCAGTCCGCCGTCGGTCCGCTGATGTGCCAGCGCCCGGCGTATCCCGTCCGCCACCACCGCACCGGTACCCGGAAGCCGGGACAGGGCGTGCAGCACCGACAGGTGGATCAGGACGTTGCCCTCCCACACGTGTGGACGCCGTTGCGTGTCCAGCAACAGCCGTACGTCCTCGTCTCCGACACGGTCAACGCGCCCCGCCGCACAGGCCAGGATCACCTTCACCGCCGTGACCTGGACGATGGCCCAACTGTGCAGCCCCGACAGGCCGAAGCCCGTCTCGTCCCACTCGGGAACGAACGTTTCGTCAGCCATGACCGCCAGCGCGTGCACCAGCGCCCGCTTGCGTACCGCGGTGAAGCCCGGTGCCGCCGCGGTCACCGCCTCGACGAACAGGCCACCTGTGGGGATCTCCTGCCCGTCCAGTACCGCAGCGGCCAGTACCCGCTCCGCACCCGTGACAGGCGTCCGGGAACGCAGAAAGGTGCGCAGCGCCTCCGCGGCCCGGGCATCATGGCCGGTACGCTCCAGCAGCCTCAGTGCCACAACCGATTCCAGAACGCGGCTGCGGCACCCGTCACGGACCGCACCGTCCGCTCCCACCCTCGCGGCCAGCGACACCAGAAGCCGCTCGCGCATCCCTGTCACCGTTGCTGGAAACAGCTCCCCGGGCCATCGTCGCGCCTCGGGTGTCGCCCACGGTCGCACAGTCGGTCCCCTTCTCTGTAGGTCTCTGTAGGCGAGAGGACCCTGCCCAGCACCACGTCCCCGGAAAGAGCCCCGCGCGGATCCTCCGGGCAAACCACCCGACCGTGTGACGAGGGGCAAACCGGGCTGGCCGGTGTCGGCAGGGGCCAGCCGGGCGCCTCAGACGCCAACGATCACCGGTCGTTCTCAGGAACGCCTCCTTCCAGCGAACCCTTCGAACCACCCGTCCACGCCCTTCGCGGCGCCCGTCTCCGGCTAGCTATACACGCCATGTATACGCTCTGTGTATAGTGCACCGCATGCCGACAAGGCGCACTCCGCTCGGGCTCCTGGAGTCAGGGGTGCGTCACGGATTCGACCTCACGGGCGCCTTCGGCGAGCGCTTTGGCCACGCCCGCCCGCAATAGCCCGAGTTGCCCTCCCGGGGCGACCCTCCATGCCAAGGCCCGCCCCCCTCTTCCTGGTTCCGCCGGTCGGCGTTCAGTGCGTATGTGCGCATATCGGACCAGACCAACTGAAAGGCATCACGTGCACCATCACTTTCGCAGGCCCAGAACCCTCGGTCTCGGCATAACCGCCACGTTGAGTCTGGCCCTGACCGGGCTGCCCGCGCCGACCGCCCAAGCCGCCGCATCCGACCCTGCTTCCACCCTGGTGGCCGGTAAGGGCACCGCCACTCCGCAGCTCGTCTCGGGGCTCGCCGAGCCCGCCCCCGGCAGCCCGGCGAATGCGGCCCGCACCTTCCTGGCGGCCCACCCTGACCTGTACCGGATCGACCCCGAACAGTTGACCGATCTCGCCACCGAGCGCACCCCCGGCGGCGGACACACCGTCAGGTTTCAGCAGCGCGTTGGCGGAATACCGGTGCGCGGCGCACAGTATGTGGTGCGCCTCACCGGTGACGGCGCCGGGCAGCGGGTCGAGTCGGCGGGTGGCAAGTACTTCACCGGTCTCACCGCACCGACCACCGCGACCGCCCCGGCCGCGACGCTGCGCGACCTGGCGCGCGGTTCCCTGACGGTGCCGCGGGCCCGGGCCGGGGCCACGGTCGAGGACCACGGTCGGGTGATCCTGCCGGGTGGCTCCGGCCGACTGACCCAGCACTTCACCGTGCGCGGCACCGACCCGGCCACCGGTGCCCGGCTGGCCCGCGAGGTCTACGTGGACGCCGCCGCCGGTACGGTCGCCCTCGCCCACGACACCCGGCCCGCGTCCGGCCCGCGTGCCACCGCCGCTGCCGCTGCCGCCGGTGCCGTGCCCGCGACCGGTACCGCACCGGACATCCTCGGCCGCTCCACGAAGGTGAACATCGGCCGTCTCCCGGACGGGAGTTACCAACTCACCGACCTCACCCGCCCCGCCGCCATCACCACTTACGACGCGGCCGGCCGGGACTACCTGGACGGCATCCCGGCGGGAAGCCCACCGATGAGCTCCCCGAGCCCCGACTTCCCGGCCACCGCAGGCAGTAGCGGCGCCACCAACGCCCATCTCAACGCCGCCGCCGTGTACGACTTCTACCGCGACCGGCTGGGCCGAGACGGGCTGGACGGCAAGAACGGCCCGATCACCTCGCTGGTCAACACGTCCGAAGGCGGCGAACCCTTCTCCGGGGCCTTCCTGAACGGAACGACGATGGTCTACGGCAACGGAGGCCCCGGCAAGTATCCGTACTCCGTCGCCCTCGACGTGGCCGGCCACGAGATGACCCATGCCGTCATCGACCACACCGCTGACCTGGTCGCCACCGGTCAGCCCGGCGCGATGAACGAGGCCCTGGCCGACTACTTCGGCAACGCCATCGAAGTCACCGCCCGGGGAATGTCGATGGACGATCCGCGAGCCGCACTGCTGGGCGAGAGCCTGTGCCGTACCGGCACCCCGCAGGCATGCGCGACGCGCCGCATGGACGACCGCCGCACCATGAAGGACCACTTCCTCGGCGCTTCGAGCGACATCGACAACGGCGGGGTGCACCTGAACTCGACCATATTCAGCGGTGCGCTGTGGGACCTCCGGCGCGCCCTGGACCCGCTCACCGCCGATCGGCTCGTCTACCGGGCGCTCACCGGCTACCTCACCCCGCTGGACGACTTCGTGGACGGACGCAACGCGGTGCTCGCCGCCGCCCGGGAACTGAAGCTCACCCGCGCCCAGCTCCAGTCGGTGGCGACGGCCTTCGACACGCACGGCATTCGCTCCGGATGGGAGCGCGGGCTCGGCCTGGACAGCCACATGCTGCTGCGTGACGCCGCCTCCGAGGAGCAGCCGGCCGTGGCGGGCGGCCGCTGGGTGATGAGGGGCAGAGCCGCAGGTAAAACCTCGGACGCCCTGTTCACCGGCTCCACCACCGGCACCGCCGCGCCCACCAGGCTCAGCCCGGACGACGGACGGACGCACAGCTGGCCGGCCACCGACGGCAGGTCCGTCGCATGGCTGGCGATCGACTACGACGCCCAGGGCAACCGGGAGATGGAGGTGCTGACCCGTTCACTGTCCGGCGGCCCGGTCCGCAGTCTGTTCCGCTCCGCACGGTGGATCACCAGAGTCCAGGTGTCCGGATCCGACGTCGCCTTCCAGGTGTCCGACGAGAGCGACCGTAAGCGGGTGCGCCTCTCCCGCAACGGCGCACCGGCCGTGGAACTCCCGCTCACCGAAGGACACACCACGAACGGCCTGACCCTCAAGGACGGGACGCTCGGCTGGACCGAGTCCTGGACGGCCCGGTCCGGCGAGGTCGACGCACCGACCGTCTACTCCATCGCCACCGGCAAGGTCACCGCCCAGTACGTGGCGGGCGACCCGAACGGCGGCAGCGGGAGCACCACGTACTCCCTGCTGCTCGTGGGGAAGCGGCTCCTCTGGGTGCAGGCGCCCGATGATCCGAAGAAGGGCAGCTCGATCCGCTCGGGTGCGCTGAACGGCTCCGGGGCGACCGACGTCCTGCCCGCGGACTCGCCGTTCGCCACCGCCATCACCGGCATCGCCGCCTCCGACCAGGCGATCACCTTCGACACCGATGCCTACGAGCCCGCCGGCGGCTGGTCCCACGCCACGTTGCCCAAGTTCTGGCAGCTCCCGATCACCGGTGGCACCCCTCAGCGGCTCTCCTGCAACCGAGGCAGCCAGCAGCTGGCCGCCGCCGACCAAGGCACCCGGGTGCTCTGGCTCGACTCCACCGCCGGCCGCACCGACCTGGTCGTCCGCAACCGCCCGGCCGGCAGCTGCTGACCGTGAATGCCCTGTCGTCTCTCACACGGTTGGGGGACTGGTAGGCACACTTCGTGACATGCCTGTGCGAATGGGGAACTGCTCTCCTGTTCTGTCCCTCTCAGCAGGAAGAAGCAGCCGTCACATGAAGTGCAGCAAGAAGTGGATCGGGGGCGTCGCCCTGGGTGCGATGGCTCTGGGCTCCGCCGGATTCTCCGCACCCCCCGCGCCCGCGCGTCCGGCAGCCTCGGTGTTCGCCGGGCCCGGGGCCGTGCTGTCGTCCGTCCCTGCGGACCAGCCGGAGAAGGAGACCGACGGCGGCGGCACCGAGGCGGTGCGCCAGCGGAATGCCATGATCAATCCGCAGGCACTGGCCGCCCTGTGCGCGGGCCCGTCCGAGCGTGAGTACAGCTTCCCGCTCTTCGACGACGTGACGGTCGAGGTCGTCGAGCACTCCCGCAGCGTCGTCGGCGACATCGTCATCCTGTCGGCCGACGTGGTCGGAGCGGCCGGCCAACACGTGGTGGCCACCGCCCAGAACGCCTGCGACGGCAATCTGGGCAACGAGCAGGTGACGGCCCAGTTCATGCTGGGAGGCGACAGCTACGCCATTGAGTCCAACGGCCCCGGCCGGGTGTCCATCACCCAGGTGACCCCGCTGGGCGACGAAGACGAATCAGTGTCCATGAGCATGCCGCCCGCCCCGGACACCCAGGCACCGCAGCCCCGGACCGCCCCCGTCGCGCCGGACAAGGCATGCCAGCAGGGCAGCAACACCACACTCATCGACCTCGTCGTGGGCTACACCCCCAAGGCACTGGCCGAGGCCGGCAGCGTGACCCAGATCCGTTCCGACATCACCAGGGCTGTCGCCCTGGCCAACGACGGACTGGCCGACAGCAAGGTCAACGCCCGGCTGCGGCTGGTCAACATTCCCAGCGTCAGCAGCGTCCCGGCGGTCCGCGACGGTGTGACCCAGGACCTCATCAAGGCACTCGCCACCCCGCGCGACGGACTCCTCGACGAAATGATGACCTACCGCGACCAGTACGGCGCGGACCTGGTCTCGGTCGTCGCCGGCGGGCGGGCGGCGGGCGGCCTCGGCTACTCGCCCAAGGCCCCCTCGCAGAAGACCGCGAACTACGGCTTCAACGTCGTCGCGCACGCGGCCCTGAAGAACTTCTCCCTCGGCCACGAGATCGGCCACAACCTCGGCGCCGCGCACGACCGCACCACCCAGCCCAACCAGCCGCCGCCCTACGGCGCCAACGGCTACTTCCCGAGCGACGGCGACTTCGCCACGATGATGGCGTACGAGTCCGGCTGCCGTAAGTCCACCAAGGGCCGGTGCGGGCGCATCAACCAGTTCTCCAACCCGGACCTCTCCTACCGAGGCCAGCCCCTCGGTGTCCCGCTCGGCCGCCCCGACGAGGCCGATGCCGCCCGGATCTTCAACACCACGTCGAAGGCCATCGCCACCTACCGCAGCACGAAGTCGAGCGACACCCTGTGCGCGGTGAACACCTCGGTGTCGCCTGCGAGAACCGGCACGGTGACGCCGTCCGAGACCGGCCCGTACCCGAAGAACAGCACCATGCGGTTCACCGCGAAGCCCGCGAGCGGCTACGTGTTCTCCCACTGGACGCTCAACGGCCGCACCTACGGCAACGCCGCCAACTCCATCAACATCGCCGTCCCCTCGGACCAGCGGCTCGTCGCCAACTTCCGCACGGGCAGCACCCCCAAGCCCTCGGTCAGCACGTCCGCGACCCGCGGCGGCACCGTGCGGAAGGCTCCGGCCAAGCGTGGCGCGCCTGCCACCGACACCCTGCTCTACGACGCGGTGCCGGCTCGGGGCTGGTCCTTCAGCGGCTGGACACTCAACGGCTCCTTCGCAGGTGACGACGACACCATCGAACTCTCGCCGGACGACGAGAACCTCCAGCTCCGCGCGGAGTTCGAACGCAACAAGTACGACCTCGACATCCAGGTCGAAGGCGGATCGGGCAAGGTCGTCCAGGCCGACACCGGCCCGTACGCGGAGGGCGACACCGTCACCGTCACCGCAACTCCCGATCGCGGCTACAAGTTCACCGGCTGGCTCCTGGACGGCGACACCTACGGCGGCGACGTCGACGGAACCCGCGGGGAAACAGCCGTTTCCTTCCAGGACAACACCGATCACACCCTCACCGCACGCTTCGCACCCCTGAACTGAACCGCCGCGAAGCCCTCCTCGGACGGCATTCAACCCACGAAGAAGCTCGATGCCGCCCGATGCGACAAAGGGGAGCCTCCTTGCACAGGGGAGGCTCCCCTTGCCCAAAGCTCCGGACGGGGACAGGGAGAGCCCGAGCAGAGTCGGAAGGGGCCACCCGGTTGGTCCGCCCAGCGGTCCAGGCGAAACCGCCTCACGGTGGCTGAGCCGGCGTCAACCGGTCGGCCAGGAAACGCTCCTCGTGACTGCGCATCCGGTGACTGCTCCAGCCCCGCGCTCCTGACCTCCCCGGAACGAACTGCCCTTACATTGCGCTGGCCTCACCGTCCTCAACAGCATCCGGGACGACTGCCTCCACGTCCTTGGTCGTGTGCGCGCCGGAGAACTGCCGGGAACCAGTCCAGGACGCCGTCGCCCGTTCCGGGGTGGGTGCGTCCGCGGTGTCAGCTACGGCAACCTCGCAAGCGAACGCGCCGTCTCCCGTATGTGTGCGTGCGGTGCACGTCCGGGTGGTCTTGTCGCTGAACTGCACCTTCACGGACACGGTCGCCTCTGCGATACCGGCCGTGGTGGCAGGGCCGTCTTCCTTGAGGAATCCGGCGAGGTCGACTCGTCCGTCCAGGACCTGCCACTCCGCCCGGAACTCGCGGAACGCGGAGGCGCGGATGTCATCCGGGGAGGGCGGGGCAAGGACCACGGACTCGCGGGCGGGATCAGCCGCCCCCGTGGACAGCGGAGCGGCGCTGGCCGAAAGTCCCATGCCGCCGAGGATGACGCCGGCTGAAGCCGCACCGATGAGAAGCACGCGAGCGGCAGTTGATGTAGGGGGACGCACGATCTCTCGTTTCTGCAGGAGGACCTGACCGGGCTGGTTGCACTACACCCATCTCCCTGTGAGGCCGGTGCCAGCACTCCCCAGGGCAGCATTCGCCCAGATGGACGTACGGCAGACGCCTCTCCGAGCTTCGCCGTACCGGTGTTTCCGCGTCACTCCGAACTCCGAGGCGGGCCGCGCGAGTTCCGGCCGTGACCACCTCCAGTCAGACCGGGGAGTGCAGCAGCGGTCCGAGGGATCGACCGGATCCCGGGCCTGGCGGACGCCGCGCGCAGAAGGGTCTGCTCGTTCGATTCTGCCGTGCAGCGAGCCCTGACGGCGCTTGCGTCGTTGAGCCGTGTACCTGTTCGGGCAATGGTGAAGGAACTCGTGAACAACATGAAAAAGGGCCGCAAGCACCGCACTGTCAACCGGACTCCTCGTCCTGTGGCTTCCGGGACGAGGCACCGGGAAAGTCCGGCCCCTGCACGGGAATCGTCCCGTGACGTGCCCGACTTCCATCGCATCCTCACGAAGCTGGGCTACCGGAAGGCGCCGCGACCCGCCTCCGCCGCCGCCGTGCGGCAGAACCCTGAACCCGTCGAAGAGGTCGCACCGGTCTTCGGCACGGTGCGCAACGGCGGGCTGGGTCATCACGCACAGCGCACCTGGACCCGACTGCGGGCGGACGGGCAACAAGGCGCGACGGTCGAGGAACTCTGTGAGACGGTCGGCTACCAAGCACGCACCATCGTCAAGCACCTGGAAGGTCTCTCCCGCTATGGCCTGGTCGAGCAACGGGACGGAGACGCGTGGCATGCGACAGCGAAGAGCCCATGGGCGGCGGCGCAGGAACACGGCATTCCCGGCCCTCGGACGGAGGGCCGTGATCGGGTGTCCCGGTGAGCACGGGGCTGCCCGTGGCTGGTCTGCCCGGAGCGGCATGAGACCGGCAGCGCACTGCCATGACGGGCCGACTCCCACGAAGGGCGTGCGGTCCTTCCGCTGATCCCCGCGCGGTGCTCCGGTTCGAGGACCGGAGCACCGGCTCGGACCGGCTGACGTCAGGAGCGGACCCAGAGGACGTACACATCGGGACGCGAGGGGCTGACGGGCTCGCAGGCCGCGCATCCACCACTCCGGGCTGCGTCCGGCCTCGGCTGCGGTGTTTCCGGCCGACTGGCCCGTGCGCGCACCGGTGCGTCCTCGGGCCTTCGGCCGTACCCGAAGAGCCTGGTGGGGGGCCTGTTGCGTGGGCGGCGGCCCGTTCGTCCGGGGGTGTCTTTTTGGCAGAGTCCACCGACCATGCCGTTGAGGTCTAGACCAATAGCGGTTTAGCTTGGCGCAACCCTGCCAGCACGCCGAGTGATTGAGGATCTCTGTGCACCCCCTGGGCGACGAGAGCGACCACCGAACGACCGGACACCGGCACGTGAGCGCACCCGTGTACCGGCGCATCGCCGACGACCTGCGGCTGCGGATCTCCGAGGGCGAATTCCCGGCCGGGTGTCGGCTCCCCTCCGAGCGGAGTCTCGCGGAGCGATACCACGTCAACCGGCAGACCGTGCGTTGTGCCCTGCAACACCTGCGGACCCACGGCTTCCTCGTCACCGACCGTACGGGGTCGTACGCGAGCCGACGCACCGACAGCCCGGCCCTCCCGCCGCTCCGGCCTGCGGAGCAACCCACCTTCCCCGGTGGTGCGATGCCCCTGGAGGGCGACGCCAGCCGTACGGGCCGGTTCGCCGCGGAGCTCCCGCCGCCGGAACTGGCCGCGGAGCTCGGCGTCGGACCAGGCGAGCGTGCCCCCGTGCTGCGCAGCCGGACGGTCGACGAATCGGGTGCGGTCATCCAGGAGGCGGTCTCCTACTTCTCGATCCACACGTTGAGCGTGCTGCCTCAGCTGACACGTGCCTTCGTGCAAGGCGGGGCCGAGGGCGAACCGGGCTTGACAGAGTTCTACCGGTGGCTTTCCTCGGTCGGTCTGACGCTCACCCGGCACGAGCAGATGAGGCCGGTGCCCGTTCCCGCGGGGGAGGTCTCCCCGGAGCTCGGCTGGCTTTCGGTACGGCGGCTGGTGAGCGATCAGCACCAGCGGCTCCTGGAGGTGACCGATCTGCGGTGCGACCTGACCCGGAGCACGCTCGTCTACCGGTCGCCGCTGCTCGCACCGTAGCCGCGTGGGGGACCGGCGCGTGTTCGTGCGCTTCCCCTACGGCAGGACGAAGTTGGGGCACATGCGGCGCTCGTCACGCGAGGGCGCGGATCGCCTCGATGGTCCGGTCCACGCTGAGCGTCCCGTTCGCGCAGTCGCGCAGCAGGGCCGTCACCCGTGCGTCCTGGTAGGCGCGCAAAGGCGTGGGTGGGGCCTCGGGCGCCGCGGCTCGGGCGATGTCGTCACGGGTCAGTAGGTAGTCCGCCAGGGCGGCACAGGAACGGTGCTGGAAGATGACGTCCGGCTTGATCGGGACGCCGAGGACCGTCCCCGCCCGGCGGGCCAGGCGCACGTAGATGATGGAGTTCAGGCCGAGCTGCCGGAACGACGCGTCCTCGTCGAAGCCCAGCGCGTCGTCGCCGATCTCCGGCTGGAGGATCTCGCGCTTGATCCGCTCGATCAGGTCCCGGCGTGGGTCGGGCGCGGGCTCCTGCGCACTGGTGATCCGGTCGATGAGTGAGGTGAGTACCTTCGATTCGCCCAGCTCCGTGAAAGCCGACACGCCCGCGTCCCGCAGATACCTGATGCAGTCGGTCCAGCGGACGGGCTGGGCGATCTGCTCGGCGAGCAATGCGCGGACTTCCTGCGCGTCGGAACCGAACGGCCGACCGGTCACGTTGGAGATGACCGGTGTGCGCAGTGCGCCCATGTCGACGGAGGCCAGCACTTCGCGGAAGCGTGCGGCCGCCGGGGCCATCTCCGGCGCGTGGAAGGGGCCGCTGACGCGGACCGGGACGAAGCCTCGGACGCCCTCCACCTTCTCGAAGACCGGCCTGATCCGCGCCAGTTCCTCGCGGCTGCCGGAGAGCACGAACTGCTCGGGTGCGTTGTAGTTGGCGATGACGACGCCGGTGGCCTCGTGCCGCTTCAGGGTCTCCTCGATGATCTGCTCGGAGACGCCGACGACTGCGGCCATCGCACCGCCGCTGACGTGGCTCATCAGTTCTGCGCGGCGTTGCACCAGCGTCAGGCCGGTCTCAAAGTCGAAGGCGCCCGCCGCGAACAGTGCGCTGTACTCGCCGAGGCTGTGGCCCGCGAAGAAGTCCGCGGGCGGCAGGTCCTCCTGCGCCGCAGCCCAGTGCAGCGCGTTGACGACGTAGATCGCGGGCTGCGCGTACGCGGTCTCGGACAGCCGTCGCTCCGGGTTCTCCAGACAGAGCTCTTCGACCGAGTATCCGAGCACCAGGTCGGCGCGGCGACGGAGGTCGGGGAACCGTCCGAACAGGCTCCGTCCCATCCCCTTCTTCTGGGTGCCCTGCCCCGGAAACACGTAGCAGCGCATCAGATCCGCCCGTCCCCGGGGCCGAGTCCGGCCCGCGACGTCGGCCACTCGGGCAGCTCTACGATCCGGACCACGGCGCACGTCCAGGTGAAGCCGGCGCCGACGCCGAGCAGCATGCAGAGGTCACCGACGTCTACGGCGCGCTCCTCCACGAGGTGGCCGAGTCCGGCGATCTGGTCGCCCGCACCGAGGTGGCCGACGGTGCGACCCCAGGACCAGGTCGTGAGATCGAGGTCGATGTCGAGTGCGGCGAGCACCTCGCGCTGCAGCACGATGCGTCCGAAGTGCGGAACGACGAACCGGGCGACTTCGCTCAGGCGGATGCCCGCGTCGTGCAGGGCTCGCTTGACGCAGTCGCCGAGGCCGGCCCGGAATCGGCGGGTGAACTCGTCGAGTTCCACGTCTCCCAGGTACTGCAGTTTGCGCAGACGCAGGTCGATGGGGAGCGTGGGGTCGTGGTGCGGCGTGAAGGGCGCGTCGCCGCGATGCAGGCGCTCAAGGGTGGGATCCGACACCGTGGAGGTGCTCAGCACCTGCGCGAACCCGGACCTCTTGCTGAGCACCATCGCCGACGCGCCGTCGCCGGGGACGATGCCGATGTCGCTGTTCCAGCGGTCGATCGCGGGCGGACTGACCTTGTCGGCTGTGGTCACCAGCGCCGCCACGTCGCCGGTGGCCGTGAGGGAGCGCGCCGCGATGTCCAACGCGGTCATGCAGCCGTTGGAAGCGTTCTTGATCTCGAAGGCGAGCGCCGAGTGGTCCCCGAGTACTTCGCGGTGGATGTAGGAAGCGGTCGGGTAGAGCTCAAGGCCCTGGAAGTACACGCACGCGTGCAGCAGCAGCGCGACGTCCTCCGCCCGGTGGCCCGACCTCTCCAGGGCCTCTCTGGCAGCGGCCACCGCCATTTCGGGCGGAGCTTCGTCCGTGGCCTCGCAGACCGATTCGAGCTGCGTGTCCTCGGCGTCCTGGGCGTCGAACCGGCCGTCGGCGACGGCTTGTTCGACCTTGGTCGCCGGGGGCAGGTAGGTGGCGATACCCGCGATGAACAGGGCTTCTGTCTTCACTTCTCGTTCCCTCTCAGGGGGGTGGCATCGTGGAGCAGGAGCCCGACGATGGCGTCGGCGGTCGGGTAGTCGAACACCAGGGTGGCGGGCAGCGTGACGTTCAGCCGCTTGGCGAGGCGCTTGCGCAACTCGACCATGGTGAGCGAGTCGATCCCGAGGGAACGCAGCGCTCTGTCGGCCGGCACGCTGTCGGGTCCGGGCAGGCCGAGCACGCCGGCGACCTCGCTGCGGACGAGGTCCAGCAGCAGAGCCGGGCGTTCGGCTGCGGAGGCGTCCGCCATCCGCGTATCGAACGACTGTGCTGTCTCGGGGGCTTCGGCTCGGCGTCCCTCCGTTGTGCGCCGCACCAAGCCGCGCAGCAAGGGAGGTGCTGGTGCGTCGCCGAGCGCGTGGCGCAACGAGGCCAGTTCCAGCCGTACGGGCATCAGCTGGGTCTCGGGCCGCGCCAGTGCGACGTCCAGGGCGTGCAGGCCCTCGGCCAGGGTCAGGGCACCGATCCCCTGACGCCGCAGCCGTCCCAGCTCCGCCTTGCCGAGGTGGGCGGTCATGCCCACTCCGGCCTGTTCCCAGAGCCCGAAAGCGAGGCTGAGTCCGGCCAGACCCCGCTTGCGTCGGTTCGCCGCCAGGGCGTCGAGCGTCGCGTTCGCCGCGGCGTACCCGCTCTGTCCTGCGGTGCCCAGCGTTCCGGCCGCCGAGGAGAAGAGGACGAACGCAGCCAGGTCCAGCCGCTCGGTCAACTCGTCCAGCAGGCGAGCGCCCTGGACCTTGGGCGCCATCACCCGGTGCAGCCGCTCTGCGGTAAAGCCCTGCACCAGGCCGTCGTCGAGCACGCCCGCGAGGTGGAACACGGCCGTGAGGGGGTGGCGCGGGTGGATCCCCTCCAGTACCGCGGCCACTGCGGCCCGGTCCGCGACGTCGCCCGCGACCAGGTCCACTCGCTCGGCGCCCGCGGCTTCGAGCTCCCGCACGAACGAGGCGGCTTCGGGGGCGTTGCCACCGCGCCGCGACAGCAGTACGAGCCGCCGCGCTCCGTGCGCGCGGACCAGGTGCGCGGCGAGCGCGCTGCCGAGCTCGCCGAGACCGCCGGTGATCAGCACCGTGCCGTCCGGGTCGAGGCGGCGCGGCAAGGTCAACACGGTCTTGTGCGCGGCGTTCTGCTGCGCGTGGCGCAGTGCATACGGCGCGTCGCGTACGTCGAAGGCGGTGAACGTCCCCTTGTCCTGCGGCGCACCGTGAGGGGAAGGCTCAGCGGCCGCCTGCGCGAAGGTGAGGTGCGCGGGCATCGGCCTGAGGGCGGCACCGTCCACGCTGATCTGATCGCCGAGCGCGCCTGCCGCACTGCCCGTGACCCGGTCGCCCGCGTGCAGGGAGGTGACGCCGCTGCCGACCTCCATGACAGTCCCCGCGAACTCCAGGACCTGTGTGCGCTCCGGGCTCATCGCGGCGGCGCGCACCCTGACGCGGACGTCCTGCGGCCCGACCGGCTCCGGCGCGCCCTCGTCGTGCGTGGCGGTGATGACATCCAGCTGATCGTCTTCCCGCCGATGCACGTGCCAGCCGCCTTCGTCCGGCAGGACGAGCGCGTCGACCTCGCCGACGGTCGGCCTTGCCCGTGGCACGAGGGCGGTCTCGCCGCGCAGCACGCACTCCGGCTCGCCGCCGGTCTCGATCACGCGCGCCAGGAGCCGGAGGTCCGGGGTGCCGGGACCGAGGTCGATCAGGCGCAGGAAGCGCTCGGGTTGTTCCGTGCGGGCCGTGCGCACCATGCCCCACACCGAGGCATGGACCCAGTTCCCCACCTGATCGGCGGGGCTCGACGACACCGCGTCACGGGTGATCCAGATGAGTTCCGCGTCCTGGAGCCGGGCATCGCCGAGGCACACCTGAAGCGTCCGCAGCGCTTCTGCGGCGCTGCGTTCCGCGTCGTACGACGGGGCGGACGCGCCGTCAGCCAGCGCGAACAGCAGTCGCCGAGGCGCATCCGCCCGGTCGTCGAGCCGCTTCACGAGGGCGTCCAGGTCGGGTACGACGTCGGCGCCGAGCCCCGCACCCAACTCCGCGTCACCGACCACGAGAGTGCCCGCAGGGCCGGAGGTTTCGACCACGGGGTCCACGACGTCGAAGCCCACCCGGTAGAGGTGCTCGGTGGACGGGTGTCCGCGACGCCTGCCGTGCTGGAAGGTGAGCCCGCCGATCCGGGCCACCAGATGGCCCTCCGGGTCGGCCAGGCATACGGTGGCCGCCGCGAGGCCCCCGCCCCCGCCCGGCTCGAACGACACTCGCACGGTCAGCTGTCGGCCTGCGGCACGGTACAGCTCGACGTCCGACCAGATGAACGGGACGAGCGGCCCGGGAGCCGCACCCGCCTCCATCAGACCGGCGACGACGACCTGCAGTGCCGCGTCGAACAGTGACGGATGCAAGCCGTGGTCGGCCGGATCCAGTGCGGCCGAAAGGGAGACCCGCGCGTGGTAGACGCCGTCGCGGCAGGCGAGTTCGCGCAGTCCTCGGAAAGCGGGGCCGTAGTCGAGCCCGTTGGCGAGGGCTCGTCCGTAGAAGGCTTCGACGTCGAGGACCCGGGCATCGGGCACCGGCCAGTTCCCCATGTCCGGCGGCGGCAACGTGGCGTCGACGCACGCGCGGGTCACGCACTCTCCCGTCGCGTGCCGCTGCCAGCTCAGCGGCCCATCCGTGTCCTCGGGGGCCTCGGGATCCTCAGGCTGGCTGTAGAACGCGAAGGGGCGCCGTCCGTGCGTGTCCGGATCGCCGACGGTGGCCTGGATCCGCAGCGTACGGCCCGGCAGGAGGACGACCGGCTCCAGCAGCGTCAGGTCTGCCACAGCGTCGGCACCTGCCGTCCGGGCGGCGAACAGCGCGGCGTCGAGCAAGCCCGCGCCCGGCACGTAGACCTGCCCCTGGACGACGTGATCGGCCAGCCACGGGCTCTCGTCGAGCGACAACCGGCCCGTGAACAGGTGACCGCCGCCGCCGGCGAGAGTCGTGATCGCATCGAACCACGGGTGACCGTCCGCGGACCGGCCCGCCGTCACCGAGACGGGCCCGGCCGGAACCCCGCCGAGCCAGAAGCGTTGGCGTTGGAACGCGTACGTCGGGATGTCGGCCTTTCCAACGCCACGGGACCCGAGGACCCGCTCCCAGTCCAGAGGGAAGCCCCGCTCGAACAACGTGGCGGCCGCTCGCCAGAGCCCGTCCACCCCGCCCGAGGCACCTTCGGAGGGCGGGCCGACCTCGACGAACACGCCGAAGCCCGCGCCGCGCAGCCGCTCCCGTGCGTGGTCGAGCCCCAGGGGCTCCGGCAGGTCGCGGAACCAGTAGTCGCCGCCGAGTTCCTGGCCCGGCACGACCTCGCCCGTCCGGCCCGAGTAAAAGGGGACCGAGGTCCGGGCAGGGACAATCCCTGACATCGCACCGCCGACCGCGTCCCCCGAGCGCGCGCGAGCGCGAAGGGCGACGACGCGGGCGCCGTCCTCCAAGCTCAACGCCCCGCTCACCACCGCGGCGGCGACCTCGCCCTGCACGTCGCCCACCACCGCCGTCGGCTCCACACCCCAACTGCGCCACAGCGCCGCACGTCCGAGGTGTGTCGCGAACAGCGTGCACGGCAGCACATCCACGCCGGTCACGTCCTCCTCGCCGCGCAACACCTTCAGCACGGACCAGCCGGTCAACGGCGAGAGGACCGCGTCGCACTCCGCCACGGTGTCGCGGAACACCGCGCTCTGCTCCAGCAGTTCCCCGCTCGTCCCTGACGGCTGCGCGTCCTGACCGCCGAAGACGAAGGCGGTCTTCCCCCGCGCGGTGCCGGAGCCGGAGCCGGGCTCGACCGCCCGCAGGGCTTCGGCAGCATCCAGGGCGTCGCCCGCGAAGACCACGGCGCGCGCGTCGAAGTGCGTACGGCCGACGGCGGAGGTGTGGGCGATGTCCCGCATCGACGCGGAGGGCCGCGCGTCGAGCCACTCGGCCCAGTGCTGGGCCTGCGCACGCAGGGCGGCCGGGTCGGTGCCCGAGATCACCAAGGGGTGGACGAGATCGTCGCCGGGCCGGTCCGCGACGACGGCCGCCGGTGCTTCTTCGATGATGACGTGTGTGTTCGTGCCACTGATACCGAACGAGCTGATGCCGGCACGGCGCACCCGCCGTGTCCGTGGCCACTGCCTCGGCTGCCGCAGGAGCTCCAGTTCGCCGCCGGTCCAGTCGATCCGGGTGTTCGGCTTGTCCACGTGGAGAGTGCGGGGCAGCAACTCGTGCTGGAGCGCCATCACCATCTTGATGACGCCGATGACGCCGGAGGCCGCCTGAGCGTGGCCGATGTTGGACTTGGCCGATCCCAGCCGCAAGGGTCGTACGCGGCCCGAGAACACTGCGGCAAGGGCACCGGCCTCGATGGGATCGCCGAGCACGGTGCCGGTGGCGTGCGCCTCGACGGCGTCGATGTCGGCCGGGGCCAGTCCGCCGTCGGCCAACGCACTGCGCAGCACGCGCTGCTGCGCGAGGCCGTTCGGCGCCGTGAGCCCCTGACTGCGGCCGTCCTGGTTCATGGCGGTGCCCCGTACGACGGCCAGTACCCGGTCACCGTCACGCCTCGCGTCCGAGAGCCGCTTGAGCACGAGGACGCCGCAGCCTTCCGCCCAGCTCGTCCCGTCGGCGTCGTCGGCGAAGCTCTTGCAGCGGCCGTCGGCCGCGAGCCCGTTGAGGCGACTGAACTCGACGAAGATCTGCGGGGTGCTCATCACGGTCACTCCGCCCGCGAGCGCCAGGTCGCATTCGCCGCTGCGCAGTGCCTCGCACGCCAGGCGCAAGGCCACGAGCGAGGAACTGCACGCGGTGTCGATGGTGAGCGCAGGGCCGGACAGGCCGAGGAGGTAGGACACACGCCCGGAGATCAGGCTCGACCCGTTGCCAGTGATCTTGTAGCCGTCGCTGCTTTCGACGTCCCAGCGCCCGGCGACGTCGTAGTCCGAACTCATCGCGCCGAGGTAGACACCCGTGGTGCTGCCGTCGAGGGACGCAGTGCGCAGATTGGCCCGTTCGAGTGCCTCCCACACGACTTCCAGGACGAGCCGCTGCTGCGGGTCCAGGGACAGCGCCTCACGCGGGCTGAGCCCGAAGAACGCCGCGTCGAAGTCCTCGACGTCGCGTACGAAGCCGCCCTTGCGCTCGAAGCGCCTGCCGGTGGCGGCGCGCTCCGCGTCCTCCAGCGTGCTGAGGTCCCAGCCGTCCCAGCGCTGTGGGAACGGGGAGGAGGCTTCGCGGCCGTCGACGAGCAGTTCCCAGAACGCTTCGGGCGTGTCGATTCCGTCCGGGAGACGGCAGGCCATGGACACGATCACGACAGGGTCGTCATCGTCGGGCCGCCCGGGCGGTGCCGCGACGACGGTCGCGACTTCCGGGGTCTCGTGCCGCGCGTCGGCGTGCGTCAGCAGCAGTGCCGCGATCGCTTGCGGTGTGGGGTAGTCGAAGGCGAGAACGGTGGGCAGCGCGACCCGTGTCCGTGCGCTGAGCCGGTTGCGCAGCTCGATCACCAGGAGGGAGTCACAACCCTGTTCGCGCAGCGTCGTGTCGGGGCGCACGTCTTCCGCCGACCGGCCGAGCAAGGCCGCGGCCTCCTCCGTGACGAGTGCGACCATGGAGCCCAGACGCTCGGCTTCCGGCAGCGCCATCACGTCCTCGCGCCACGAAGCACTGGTGACGACCGGGAGCGCGTCGTCGTGTTCGTCCAGCCAGTAACCGCGGTGTTCGAACGCGTACGTCGGAAGGTCCGTCCTGCGTGCACCAGAAGCCGAGAACACCCGCTTCCACGGGATCGGGACCCCGTGGACGTGCAGCTCTGCCAGCGCCCGCAGCGCCTGTTCGATCCCGCCGTGCTCGCGGCGCAGGCTGCCCACCACGACGGCCGACCCGTCGGCCTCGGTTCCCTGTGCCAGGGCTATCTGGAGCACCGGATGCGGACTCACCTCGACGAAGATCCCGAACCCGTCCGCTCGCAGGCGCTCCAGCGCACGGTCGAAGCGCACCGGCTCGCGCAGGTTGCGGCACCAGTAGTCCGCGCCGAGCTCCGGCCCGGCGGCCCGCTGCCCCGTCACGCTCGAATAGAAGGCGATCCCCGCATCCACGGGGGCCAGGCCCGTGAGCTGCTCGCGCAGCGCGGGCAGCAGCGCATCCATGTGCGGGCTGTGCGACGCGTAGTCCACGTCCACGCGCTGGCAGTACGCACCGGTGGCCTCCATCCGCGCGAGAAGGCGGTCCACCGCCTCGACGTCCCCGGCCACCACGGTCGACCGCGCGGTGTTCACCACCGCGACGGACAGCGCCTCGCCGTAGGCCGCCAGCTCCTCGACGACTTCGCCGACCGGGCGCTCCACGAGGCCCATCGCTCCGTCCGGCGCATGCTCGTGCACGGCCCGGGCGCGCAACGCCACGATGCGAGCGCCGTCCGCCAGGCTCAACGCCCCGCTGACGACCGCCGCAGCGACCTCACCCTGACTGTGGCCGACGACGGCCTCGGGCTCGACGCCCCAGGCGCGCCACATCGCGGCGAGACCGACGTACATCGCGAACAACGCCGGCTGCACCACGTCCGTGCGCGTGAAGGACGGCGCGAGACCGTCCTGTCCACGCACCGTCGCGGCGACCGAGAACCCGGTGTGCGGGGCGAGGGCTTCGTCGCAGGCTGTCACGGCCTCGCGGAACGCGTCGTTCTGCTCCCACAGCGACTGGCCCATCCCCCACCACTGGGCGCCCTGGCCGGGGAAGACGAAAGCGACCCGACCGCGCCCGGCAGCCGCGCCCGTCACCACCGCGCCGTGGCTCTCGTCCGCAGCGAGCGCCCGCAGACCGGCCACCGCCTCGCCCGCCGTCCCGGCGATCACCACACCGCGCGCGGTGTGCTGCGTACGGGTCGTCGCCAGCGAGTAGGCGACGTCGGACAGCCTCGTCCCGGGCGACTGCCCGAGGTGGCTCGCCAGCCGTGCGGCGTTGCGCGCCAACGCGTACGGGCCCGTGCCGGACACCGCCAGGCAGACGGGACCGCCCGCATCCGGCAGGGCCTGTACCGGCGCGCCCTCGGGCGCCTCGCCGAGGGCGACATGCGCGTTGGTGCCGCCGTAGCCGAAGCTGCTCACTCCCGCGAACCGCGGGCCGGTCGGCCACGCGGCGGCCTCCGTCACCACTTCCAGACCTTCGGCGGGGAAGTCGATGCGCGGGTTCGGCGTGCGGAAGTGCAGGCTCGGCGGGATGGTGCCGTGGTGCACCGCGAGCGCGGTTTTGATGAGCCCGAGCACACCGGCCGCCGGTTCGAGATGGCCGAAGTTCGTCTTCGCCGAGCCGATGCGCAGCGGCGCGGGGCGGTCGGGCCCGAACACGGTGCCGAGCGCTCCCGCCTCCGTCACGTCGCCCAGGGGTGTGCCCGTGCCGTGCGCCTCGACGTACGCCACCTCACACGGCGCGATTCCGGCGTTCTCCCACGCCGACCGCAGCACCTCCGCCTGCGCCTCGTGGCTGGGGGCGGTCAGTCCGTCTGTCGCGCCGTCGTTGTTGACGGCGCTGCCGTGTACCAGCGCGTAGACGCGGTCGCCGTCGGCGAGCGCGTCGGACAGTCGCCGCAGCACGACGACGGCGCAGCCCTCGCCTCGGGCGTAGCCGTCGCCGTCACCGTCGAAGGCCCGGCACAGGCCGGCAGGGCTCTGCGTGCCGAGCTTCGTCATGGCCACCGAGGTGTTCGGGTGCAGCATCAGGTTGACACCACCGGCAAGGGCGAAGTCCGACTCGCCGGAGCGCAGGCTCTGCACGGCGAGGTGCACCGCGACCAAAGAGGAACTCGACGCGGTCGCCACGGCCATCGCGGGACCGCGCAGCCCCAGCGCGTAGGCGATGCGGGACGGGATCACCGAGTTGTCCCAGCCGATGGCCGAATGGGCGTGGATCGCCTCGGCGGCACCGTGCGTGAACAGCGGGTACTCCTGCCACATCGCGCCCAGGAAGACGCCGGTGCGCGTGCCCGCGAGACTCGCGGTGGAACGGCGCGCGTCCTCGACGGCGGCACACGCCACCTCCAGGGCGATTCGCTGCTGCGGGTCCATCTGCCGTGCCTCGGCCGGTGGGATGCCGAAGTGCTCCGCGTCGAATCCCGTGACGTCGTCGAGGAATCCACCTCGACGGTTCGCCGCCCGGCCGGACGCCTCCGCGTCGGCCCACGCGGTGGCGTTCCACCGGTCGGCCGGCACCTCACGCACCGCGTCGACGCCCTGGAGCAGAGCCTGCCAGAGGGCGGTCGGGTCCTCGATCTGTGCCGGCAGTCGGCAACCGATGCCGACGATCGCTATCGGCTCGTGGCGGCCGTACGTCCGGGCGGCGGTCTGGTCAGCCACGGGAAGCTCCGATCTCGTCGGACGCGTAGAGCGCCCGGCAGGTCTCTTCGATCGCGGCGAGTGGCCCCGCGTCGTTCAGAATCGTCATGTGGTTCGCGGCGTCGATCTCCACCAGGCGAAGGCCCGGCAGCTCGCGCCTCCAGTCCTGCTGGTAATTCACGTGATCGAGGGAGAAGGTCTCGCCGACGACCTGGAAGTAGGGTTCGATTTCGCCCAGGAAGAGCCCGCGCCGGTTACGGAAGTAGGTGCACACCACCGCTTCCGGCCGGGGCAGGGGCCTGATGGTGTGCTCGCCGAGCCGGTAGGCGAGCTGGATCGCCATGTTGCGCTGGATGAACCGTGCGATCTGGGCAGGTCGCATGGCGAACCCGCGCCCGGCCGCCAACTCCGCGAGCCGCCGTACGAACGCGTCCTCGTCCAGGTCCTCCGCGACCTCGTCCCGGTGGACGAGACGCGCGCGCAGGACCGCCGGGTCCTTCTCGCCCGCCGGCCAGAGCAGGGAGTTGACGACCTGCAGAGCCGCGCTCTGCGCCGACTGGAACCCGTTCGCGTTCGACTTCGCCAGGCCGGTCTCGTCCGGTGAGTCCACCATCGTCAGCGAGGCCACGTCCTGGCCCTGCGCCTGGAGCCGCCGGGTCACCTCATAGGCGACGATGCCGCCGAGGCAGAATCCGCCGACGTCGTACGGCCCCTCGGGCTGCACCGAGCGGATGACCTCGGTGTAGTACTCGGCCATGGCCGTGATGCCCTCGATCGGCGCGTCCTCGGTCAGCAGGCCACGGGCCTGGATGCCGTAGAACGGGCGGTCGATCTGCTCGGCGATCGTACGGTAGGACTCGACGCCGGCGAGGGCGCCGTGGATCCAGAACACCGGCCTGCCCCCGGTCGCGCCGTTGAGGTGCACCAGCTCCGGGGCCGACGCACGCGTTGAGCGGACCGTTGCCTCGGACAGCCTTGCGACCACGTCGTCCAACGTGTCGTGCGGCTGCCACCAGTCAGGCTGGAAACCCGGAAACTCATTGCGGATCCGGCCCAGCATCGCGACCAGAAGCAGGGAGTTGAGACCGTAGTCGGCGAGTGACCTCGTGCCGTCGATCTCGTGGCGCGACAGGCCGAGCACCGAGGCGACGAGGTCGGCGACGAAGGCTTCGCCGTCCGGAGGACCGTCGACCGGGTGCGAGGCGACCGGGTGCGCGGCGACTGGGTGGGAGGCGGCTGTGTGCGAGGTCCGATCCGACTGCGGCGCCTGCTCGGCGAAGCACGTCACCCGTGCGAAGGGATACCCGGGCAGTGCGATCCGCCTGCGTCGAGCGCCGCGATGCAGCAGGTCCCAGTCCGTGAACGTGCCCGTGGCCCAGCGTTCTGCCACGTGGTCGAGCTGCGGCGGCATCCCGTCGTCCTCGGCACCGGCAGCAGGTTCGACGCCGTCGGCGAACGCCACGTGGACGAGCGTGTCCGGGTCGCCGTCGAGCCAACCGCCCAGGATGCGGGCGGCGTCGTCGGTGCTCCGCGCCACGAACGCCAGTCGGCAGCTCATCGCTTCCCGGCCGACCTGCAACGTGTACGCGATGTCCGCCCAGGAGCGCGAATCCGCTTCGACGAGCCGGTGAATCAGCCGGCGCGCCCGTTCGCGCAGAGCGTCGACGCTCCGCGCCGAGAGCACGAGGACCTGCGCACCCGGGGCGTCGTCCCCGTCGTCCCTGGTCGCGGAGGCGATGTGCTGCTCCAACACCACATGCGCGTTCACGCCGCCGATCCCGAAGCTGTGCATGCTCGCACGGCGTGGCAGGAGCCGACCGGCGTCGTCGGTGCGCTCGGGCCACGGCAGGTTCTGCGTGGCGACGCGCAGCCGCGTCCCCTTGAGGGAGATGTCGCGGTGCAGCCGCCCGAAGCCCGGGAGCGCCGGGATCACGCCGTGGCGCATCGCCTGCGCGGTCTTTATCAGCGCGGCCAGTCCGGAGACGACCTCCGTGTGCCCGATACACGGCTTCACGTTGCCCAGATACGTCACGTCCTCGCTGCCGTCCTCGCCGCGGAGTCCGGCGCCGAGCGCCGACAGCTCCGCGCTGTCCGCCAGAAGCGAGCTCATGCCGTGGGTCTCGACGTAGTCCACGGCGCCCGGATCGATCCCGGCGTCGGCGTAGGCGTGCGCGACGGCTGCCTTCATGCCCCTGATGTTCGGTGCCGTGAAAGACACACCCCGGCCACCGTGGGCCACGCCGGTGCCGCGCACGACGCAGTAGACGAAGTCCCCGTCCGCCACGGCCCGACTCAGTGGTTTGACCAGTACGGCGGCGACGCCCTCGCTGCGCGCCGTGCCGTCGGCGTCCTGCTGAAACGGCCGGACGTCGCCGTGCGGGCTGAGCATCCCCGCGGCCCGCATCCCGACGAACCCCGCGGGCGACATCACCAGGTTCACCCCGCCGACGAGCGCCTGCTCGCACTCGCCGTCGCGGATCGCCCTGATCGCCCGGTGCAGGGCCACGAACGAGGACGAGCACGTGGTGTCGTACTGCTCGCTGGGGCCGTTGAGGTCAAGCAGGTACGAGATCCGGTTGGGCACCATCGCGGGCGACGGCAGGCTCATCAGGTCCATGGCCGAGGGCTGGTACTCGCTCTGCGTCGTGGCGACGAACACGCCCGTCGGCCGGTTCCGCAGCTCGGCCGGCCGGTAGCCCGCGTCCTCGACGGCGTTCCACGACGTCATCAACAGCAGGCGCAGCTCCGGCGTCACCTGGCGCGCCTCGGTCACCGACATGCGGAAGAAGAGCGGATCGAACTCATGCACGCCATCGAGGAACCCGCCCCGCAGCGCGGCCGCCTCGTCGCCGAAGCAGGCCCAGTCCGCACGCTCTTCCGGCGGCGCGGTGATGCACCGTCTGCCCTGCTCGACGATCCGCCAGAACGCGTCGACGTCGTCGGCCCCGGGGAAGCGTGCGGACATGCCGACGATCGCCATGCCGTCGAGGGTGGCCTCGTCGGGCTCAGGCTGAGGCTGAACCGGATCGGGGGCCCGGCCCGGCGGCGCGTGCTGGGGCGGCAGGGCGTCCCGCAGGTCCTCGGCGTACTCGGAGACGATGAACTCGCCGAGCTCGGCCAGGGTGTCGTGCTCGAACAGCACGGTGATGTCGAGGTCGATGCCGAGCATCCCGCCGAGGGTCCGGGCCACGTTCACAGCGAAGATCGAATCGAGCCCGTAGTTCGAGAAGGGCTCGCCCTGCCCGATCCGCGTCCGAGGGATCTGCAACGCCTCTGCCAGCACATCGAGCGCGACTGTCTCGATGTGGGCGCGCAGATGGTCTGCGGGTTCGCTCCCGGCACTGTGATCGGCCACGGTCCGTGCCGGACTCTCGCGCACCGGCACCGGCACCGGCACCGGCACCGCGTGGGGCGCGGACGGGCGCGGTACGGCCGGTGCCTGCCGTATGACGCCGTCGCTCTCGGCCACGATGATCTGCTGTCCCAGATCCTCGGCATCCTGCGCGGGCAGAGCGATCGCCCGGAATCCCTCCTGCGTCAGGACACGCCGCCAGTGCGCCGTGGAGAGCAGCGGGCTGCCCTGGATGCGCAGGTGCGGGTCCTCGTAGCGCCACCAACCGTCGAGGAGGCCGAACGAGAACTGGCTGAGCAGGTTGTTCGCGGTCAGCTCGTTCAGGACCAGCAGTCCGCCGGGCTCAAGAAGCGCCTTGGCGTTGCGCAGGGTCCGGCGGATGTCCGATGTGGCATGCAGGACGTTGGCGGCGACCACGACGTCGTACCCGCCGAGGGGGAAGCCCTGATCCGCCACCGGGCGCTCGATGTCCAGGATCTCGCAGGCCAGCCAGGGATTCTCCGCACCGAACGAACGCTCCGCGTGGTTGAGGAAGACCCTTGATATGTCGGTGTAGCAGTACTCGCGCACGTCCAGCTGCGCGGACCGCAGCGCATCCAGGACGACGGCGCTCGTGGCACCCGTGCCGGCGCCGATCTCCAGGATCCGCGCGCCATCCGCCGTCCGGGCTCGTGCCCGCCGCCGCAGCCGCGCCACCAGGTCGGCGGCCAGCACCTGGTTGAAGAACGCTGACGCCGGGTTGGTCGCGTAGGCGTTCTGCACCAGCTCCAGCGATCCCCCGGGGAACATGACGTCGGTGGCCGGTCGCCGTCCGCTGAGAATGTCGGGGAAGGCACGCAAGGTGGTCTCCACCAGCAGGTGGGTGGCCGCGAGGTCGGGATTGTCCTGCCACGCGGGCTTTTCCGTCTCCCACTCGCGCCACAGCTGCTCCAGCGGCCGATCTCGCGGGGCGTCGTCGAGCAGGATCCTGCCGTCCCGCCGTTCGATGTAGCCGACCGCCTCGAAGACGCGCAGGCACTCGTCGAACCAGGCGCCGTACCCCGGTGCGAGGGCTGCCGACTCCCGTGCGGCCTGCGGAGTCTGCCCGGATGCACGGAACGCGCCGAGCGTGCGCAGATGGGACCAGAGAAAGTCGAGCAGCAGCTGCTTCATCATCAGTTCCTTCGTGGGCCGCGATCAGATCGTGAGTGCGGTCAGCTGCGCGGTGCGGGCGCGCAGCCGCTCCAGCTCCAGTTCGCCGCCCGGCACGGCCGCCCGGTCCTGGACGTCGGCGGGCCCGGCGACCGGCGGCACGGCCGTGGGGAGGACGAGTTCGTCGTCGCCCAGCACGATGCCCCGGTTGTTGAGCGCGGGGCTGAACTTCATCAACGTCAGCCTGCTGACCGGTCCTGCGCACAGTCGCTCGATCGCCGCCGCCAGCTCGTCCGGCTGGATGAGCGGCGCCTGTGCTCCGACCACCGCGTTCCGCTCGCCCTCGGTGGGTGCGTTGTTGAAGCAGTAGCCCAGGTTCAGCACCTTGCCGTCCGTGCCGTAGTGGCGTTGCACCGTCAGTGCGAAGGAATCGAGGAACGTGCAGGCGGCCGCGTAGTTCGCCTGCTTGATGGCCTTGAGGTAGGAGTTGATCGAGGACAGGAACAAGGCGAAATCGAGCGAGTCACCGCCGAACACCTGCATGCACCGGACGCTCGCGTCGACCTTTCCGCGCAGTACGTCCTCGAACTGCGCCTCGCTCATCCTGGCCAGGCTCGCCCCCGAGAACACGAGGCCCGAGTGGATGACGCCGTGCACCGTCCCGAACCGCCGTACGATCTCGTCCTTCGCCGTACGCAGCGACGCAGGGTCGGTGGCGTCGCACCGCAGGTACAGCGGCGCGGGCCCGTCCGCGCCGGCCGCCTGCGCGACGGCGGCTTCGACTCGCGCGTCCTGCGGCCTGCGCCCGAGCCACACCACCTGGGCCTTGTACCGGCGAATCAGGTACTCGCTGATGGCCGTGCCGAGGGCGCCCGCCCCGCCGACGATGACGTACGTGCCGCCCTGCCGCAGCCGGGACGACGTCGGCGAGGCCGGCTGAACAGTCATCAGCCGCTGCCCGTGCCACCGGCCGTCGCGGTGGATACGCAGGTTGCCGTCCGGGTCCGCGGCCAGGTCGAGCACCGCGGCGAGAGAGGGCGCGTCGTAGTCCTCGAGGTCCGCCACCCGCACCCGCCAGTTCGGGTACTCCTTCGCGGTCGACCCCGCCAGACCGGCGACACCGGCGTGCGCCGGGTCGACGGCCTCGGCCTCATGGACGGCGTGCGCCCGCTCAGTGATCAGGGTCAGGCCCAGTGAGCGTTCGCCGTACCCTGCGGCCAGAAGCGCTTTCACCGTACGGAAGGCGTGCAGCGAACCGCTGGACTGGGCCTCGACGACGCTCGCACCAGACCGGTCGTCCACGGCACGGGGCGCCACCCAGATCAGATGGTCGAGTTCCGGAACCGACCGGACGGACTTCTCCAGGCTGTCGTACGTACTCTGCGTCGGGTCCGCCGTACCCTGCGTCGGGTCCGCGATCACGTGCGCTCCTGGATAGCGCGCGATGAGCACGTCCCGCGCCTGCCCTGGGGGCGCGACAATGCCCACGGATGCGGAACGCTGCGGCCACGTCGCCGATTCCGTCCGTTGAAGGGCATCCCACACCGGCAGCAGTGTGACGGCGTCGTCCTCCGGGTCCGGCGTCTGCTCGGCTCGACGGCCCGCGATGCCTCGCAGGCGCAGGCACACCGTGCCGTCGTCGGCCGCGAGGTCGATGTTGATCCGGTCCGCGCCGCGCGCGTCCTCGGCACGGCGTATCAGGGCCCACATCGTGGCCGTGCCGGGGGAGAGGACTTCGACCGACTTGATGGAGAACACCAACCCGACCTGATCGTCGCCGTCGAGCAATCGCATGCACTGCATCGCCGAGTCCACCAGCACCGGGTGCGGGGCCAGGCCGTCCGTGGTTCCTGTCGCCGCGCCGGGCAGCCGCAGTTCGGCGAGCACCGCGTCGTCGTTCCGATGCACCGCCACGACCCCCTGGAACGTGGGGCCGTAGGCGATACCGCGATCCCGCCACTCGGCGTAGAACCGCGAGGAGTCGAACCCGGTGGAGGGGAAGTCCCGAAGCAGCGCGGGCAGATCGAGTGCCCGCGCAGCCGTCGGCTCCACCCCGGACACCTCACCTTGACAGTGGAGAACGGGCTCGTCCCCGGGGGACTCCGTGGAGGACACGCTGAACCGGGTGACGTCGCCGTCCGCGCGAAGTGCCACCCGCAGTGCGCGCGGCACGCCCGCGACCGCGAGGGGTCGCAGGAAGACGACGTCGTCCAGGCGGACCGCGTCGCTCGCGGTCCGCCTCGCCGCTGCGGCGGCCCACCGCAGATACATGGCCCCCGGGACGATCGCGGTTCCCTGTACCTGGTGGTCACGCAGATAGAACTCGTCCCCGGTGAGGAGGTCCCCCTCGCGCTGCGGCCCGTCGTCTGCCACCGCGCGGGTCGGCAGCGCGTAGCGTTCCCGCTCGTAGGGATAGACCGGCAGCGGAACGCGGCGGTAGCGGCTGTCGCGGAACAACGCGGCGAAATCCGGTGCCTCACCGTCAAGGAACTGCTCGGCGAGCGCCTGCAGCCTGGAGTCAGCGCTCTGCGCCGGGTCATCCTGCCCGGAAAGCCAGGCAGTGCACTGGTTCTCCAGTTCTGCGATGTCCCGGACCACCCGCGCCCATCGGTGCCGCAGGTGCCTGCGGCCGAGCAGAAGTGTGTGGCTCACGTCGCCGACTTCGAGGTCCGGGTGCTCGCGGCAGTGGCGCGCGAGCAGGGCCACCTGTTCGCGCAAGGCGTGCTCCGTCGCCGCGGACAGCGCGATCAGCCGGGCCTCGCCCTGCCTGCTCCGTGGCGGCGCGGGCGGCTTCGACGCCTGCTCGATGACGGCGTGGGCGTTGGTTCCGCTCGCGCCCAGCGACGTGACTGCGGCGCGCCGCTTGCCGCCTTCCGGCACGTCCCACCGCTGCGGCTCCGTGTGCACGAAGAACGGGCTGCCGGACAACGCGACACTGGAGTTCGTCTCCGTGTGGTGGGGCAGACCGGGGATCACCTCGTGCCTCATCGCCAGGAGTGTCTTGATGACGCCGATCACGCCGGCCGCGGCCTGCGCATGGCCGATGGACGCCTTCGTCGAGCCGAGCGAGCAGAACCGCTCGGCGTCCGTGAAGCCACGGAACGCGCGATCGAGCGCCCGGAATTCCACCGGGTCGCCGAGCTTGGTTCCGGTGCCGTGTGCCTCGACCAGCCCGATCCCCTCGGGGTCGATGTCGAAGTCCTGATAGATCTGCCGGATCAGCCGTTCCTGCGAGGTCCCGTTCGGCGCGGCGATCCCGTTCGTCGTGCCGTTGTGGTTGATCCCGATTCCACGGATCACGCCGTGGATGTGGTCGCCGTCCGCCTCGGCGTCCGAGAGCCGTTTGAGGACCAGGGCACCGACTCCCTCGGCAGGCACGAATCCGTCGGCCGCCTGGTCGAACGCACGGCACCGGCCAGTCGGGGAGAGCATCCCGGCCCGCGTCGCCGCCAGATACAGCCGAGGCGAGTTCTGGACGTAGACCCCGCCCGCGATGGCCGTGGTCACCTCGCCCGCCCACAGTGCCTGACACGCCAGGTAGAGGGAGACCAGCGAGCTGGAGCAGGCGGTGTCGACCGCGAGCGCCGGCCCGTGCAGGTCCAGGTAGTACGCGATGCGGGACGGCACGAGGGAGTTCATGTTGCCCCACAGCGCCTGGCCCGGGTAGTCGGCTGGCCCCGTCATGTCCAGGTAGTCGCCTGCGGCGCAGCCCACGTAGATACCGCACCGGTCGCGGTCGAGCGACTCGCCCGCGTGGCCCGCGTCCTCCAGCGCCCGCCACGCTTCCTGGAGGAACAGCCGCTGCTGCGGCTCCATGTAGACGGCCTCCGCGCCGGAGATCCCGAAGAAGAGCGGGTCGAACTCGTCGACGCCGTCCAGGAGACCGCCGTCCACGCAGTCGATGCCCAGCGACGCGAGGTCCCAACGGGACACCTTCGCGACGGCGTCCCGGCCGGAGGCCAACAGGTCCCAGAACGTGTCGACATCCCGGGCACCCGGGAACCGGCCGCTCATGCCGACGATCGCGACGGGCTCCCGGCCACCGCCCGACGGCTCGGTCGGCTCCGATGGCTCGGTGGGCTCGGATGGCACGGTCGGCTCCGACGGCATGGTGGGCTCGGACCGCTCGGGTACCGAGGCCACGATGGCGGCGCCCTCCTCGTCGAGGATGAAACGCGTCAGCCGCCTGATCGACGGGTTCTCGAACAGCACGCTCGGATCGAGGTCAATGCTCAGCGACTCGTTGAGCCGGTTCACCAGGGAGACGCCGGTGAGCGAGTCCAGCCCGTAGTCGGCGAAGGGCTTGTCGGCCGCGAGCTCGTCCGCGGTCAGCCTCAGCGTTTCGGCGAGGATCCGCTCGACGGTCGTGCGGACGTGCTTCTCGGTCGAACCGGCCGGGGCAGGCTGCGAACCGGACACGGCAGGCCGCGGATCCCGGCGCGGGACGGGCGAGCCGGCACGCGCCAGCACCACCTGCTGGCCCAGGTCCCGGGCGGGCTCCGCCAGCAGTTCCACCGTGTCGAACCCGCACTCCCGCAACACCGCGCGCCACGAGTCCGAGGACAGCGCCGGTCCCCCCTCGATACGCCTTCCGTCCGTGGGCCGCCACCACCCTTCGAGGAGCCCGAACGTCAGGTGCGACCACCAGTCGTTCCGGGCGAGCTCGTTGAGTACGAGGACTCCGCCGGGCCGCAGCAGTGCTCTGGCATGACGGACCGCCTGCACGATGTCCTGGGTGGCGTGCAGGACGTTGTTGGCGATGACGATGTCATAGCCGCCCACGGCAAGTCCCTGCGCGCCGGGCTCCCGCTCCACGTCGAAGGTCGTGAAGGACACGTACGGCACGTGACCGGCGAACCGCCGCTCCGCGTCGATCAGGAACGCCTTCGAAAGGTCCGTATAGCAGTACTCGGCGAGGTCGCGGCCCGCCAGTTGCGCGAAGACGCGCTCGCTGGTGCTGCCGGTGCCCGCTCCGATCTCCAGCAGCCGGATCCCGTCGTGGTGGCGGGCGTCCACCTCCGCGCGCACCGCGCCGGCCGTCACGTCGTTGAAGTAGTCGGCTGTCGCGTTCCCCCGGTACGCCGGTTCGACCAGCTCGAACGAGCCGCCCGGGAACATGACCGCCGTGGCCTTCGTCCGCCCGGAAAGGATCGCGGGCAGGGCATCGATCATGCGCTCCGTCAGACCGGTCTTGGCCGCCAGCTCCGGATCCCCGGCATGGGCGTCCTTCCACGCACGCCAGGTGCGCCACGCCTGTTCGAGACCTGGCGCACTCTTCCTGGGCGCCACGCATGCGCCCTCACGCACGAGTTCTCCGTGGCTCAGCAGCACGGCGACCGTATGGTCGAGCCACTGGGCGAAGGACGGCGCGACCCCTTGCCCGATGAGGTCGCGACGAACGGGCGCGTGGAAGAGTCCTGCCGCCACGAGCTGTGCGAGCACGAGCGGGCGCGAGAGACTGTCCATCTCGTCCGTGGCGGATGCCCGCCCGGACAGGAACGTTTCGACGTTGTCGGGCCCGGCCGCGGCCACGAGCAACGATGCCGCGTCGAGCGGCTCAGCGGCCCGGGGGGCCGACACCGCCTCGGCAGTCGGCCAGAACCGTTTCGCAGCAAACGGATACGTCGGCAGACTCACCCGCACCGGCGGGTTCGCACCGTAGTGGGCGTGCCACTCGACGTCGACGCCGTTGACCCACAGGGGCGCGATCTTGTCCCACTCCCCGCGTTCGAGCCACCCGGTGGTCAGGTCCCGCAGTTCCCCGGGGCGGTCGAACAGGCCGAGGAGCGTGTCCTCGGGCCGTCGGGCCGAACCTTCGAACACCGTTCCGCGCGCCCCGCGCTCGACGTACTCCTGAAGGGTCGCGATCAGTCCGTCGACGTCGTTCGCGACGAAGACCGCTCGTTCGGTCATCGCCCGCCGCCCGACCTGCAGCGTGTACGCGAGCGACGCCAGATCGCCGTGCGCGTCCCGGTACCCCGGCAGGAACTCCAGAAGCTGCCGGGCGAGAACGCCGAGCCGCTCCCCGTCACGGGCCGAGAGGACCACCGCCTGGGGTCCGGGGCGTCCGGCGGCGCGCGCACCGGTCGGCGCCTGTTCCAGTACTGCGTGCGCGTTGGTGCCGCCGATCCCGAAGGAGCTCAGGCCCGCCCGCGCGGGCTGGTCGCCGTCCAGGGGCAGATTCCGGTCGGCCACGAAGAACGGCGACTCGTCCCACGCGATCTCCGAGCTCGGCAGGTCGCAGTGCAGGGTCCGCGGAACCTCGCCGTGCTGCAGCGCCAGGGCCACCTTGATGAGGCCGGCGATCCCCGCGGCCGCGTCCAGGTGGCCGATGTTGCTCTTGACCGAGCCGATGCCGCAGTACTGGCTGCGTGCCGTGTAGGGCCGGTACGCCTCGGTCAGAGCCGCGACCTCGATGGGATCGCCGAGCCTCGTGCCCGTGCCGTGCGCTTCGACGTAGCTGATCGTCGACGGGTCCACGCCCGCCTTGTCCAGCGCCTTGCGGATCACCTCGGTCTGGCCGCGCACACCGGGCGCGTAGAACCCTGCTTTCTCACCGCCGTCGTTGTTCACCGCGACGCCGCGGATCAGGCAGTAGATGTGATCGCCAGCGGCTATCGCCTCCCTGGCGCGCTTGAGGACGACCACACCGACACCTTCACCGCCGGACATGCCGTCGGCACCGTCGGCGAACGCGCGGCTGCGCCCGTCGCTGGAGAAGTTCAGGCCCGGCTGGTGTACGTATCCCAGGTCCCCTGCGGAGAACAGGCTGGCCGCGCCGACGATCGCCTGGTCGGCGTCGCCTGTCAGGAGTCCCTGACAGGCGACGTGCACCGCGCTCAGCGCCGAGGAGCAGTTGGTGCTCACCGCCATGCTGGGGCCGTGCAGGCCCAGCTTCGTGGAGATCATCGTGGGCACGGTGCCGCCTTGCGCGAACAGCCATGCGGCGTAGGTCTCGGAGCTCTCCAGGACGCGCGGGCCCGACGCGTTCGCCATCAGAGCCGGGAGCAGGGCCTGGTAGAAGTTCGTGCTCGTGGACGTGGTGACGCTGGTCTCGGGAACGTCCTCCGGGCGGTAACCGGCATCCTCCAACGCCTGCCACGCGTGCTGCAGCAGCAAGCGCGCCTGTGGGTCCATGAACTCGGCGTCGCGGGGGGAGATGTCGAAGAACGCCGCGTCGAACTCCGCCCTGCCGTCCACGACCGACCGCTGCGGCACGTATCCGGGTCGGGTGATCAGCTCTTCCGGCACTCCGAGCGCGCGCAGCTCCTCGACCGACCATGACGTGCCGCCGCTGCGTCCTTCCACGAGCGCGGACCAGAATGCGCGGTGGTCCATGGCGCCCGGGAACCGGCAGGACATGCCGATCACCGCGATCGCATCATCGAGCCAGGTGCCGTCGGCTGCCGGAGTGGCACGGTGCGGCTCACGAGGCTGTTCACGGGGCTGTTCACGGGGCTGCTCGGGCTCGACCGGCTGCGCCGCAGGTGCCTGCCGGGCGGGCAGCAGCTCCGTCAGGTGCCGGGCCATCGCCGCGACGGACGGATGCGCGAAGAGGCTGGTGGGTCGCAGGGAGCAGCCGAACTCGCGGTTGATCACCTCCACCGTTTCGATGGCCGCGAACGAGTCTCCGCCGATGTCGAAGAAGCCCGCGGCACGATCGACGTCCCGCGAGCCGAGCACCTCTTCGAAGATTCCGCGTACGGTCCGCTCGATGTCGAGCGCGGCCACAGGGCTTTCGGCTGCCGGGAGCGGTACCGTCGGGGCGGCCTCGGCCAGTTTCGCCCGGTCGACCTTGCCGTGCGGCGTGAGCGGGAAGGAGTCCAGGGCCACGAATGCGGCGGGCACCATGTAGGCGGGGAGGGTCTTGGCGAGATCCGCGCGCAGCAGTGCGGCGTCGACCGGCGCGTCTCCGTTTCGGGTGACATAGGCCGTGAGCCTGTCTGACAGGCCGACGTGCGTGAGCAGGACGACGCTTCGGCCGATCTCCTGGCGGGCGTTGAGCACTGACTCGATCTCGCCGAGTTCGATGCGATGGCCACGCAGTTTGACCTGGTTGTCCCTCCGGCCCAGGACGACGATCTCGCCGTTCGGCAGTCGGCGTGCGAGGTCGCCGGTCCGGTAGAGACGTCCGGGTGCGAACGGGTTGTCCAGGAAGCGCTCGGCCGTCAACTCCGGCTTCCGGTGGTAGCCCAGCGCGACTCCGTCGCCCGCGATGTGCAGCTCGCCGGTGACGCCGACCGGCAGGGGACTCATGTTCTGGTCGAGTACGTAGAGCTGGGTGTTCGCGATGGGGCTGCCGATGGTCACCGGCTCCTCACGGCGCAGCCGTTTCGCCGAGGACCAGATGGTCGTCTCCGTGGGCCCGTACAGGTTCCAGGCTTCGCCGCGTGCGACGAGTTGGTCCTTCAGGCCGTCGGGCAACGTTTCGCCGCCACACAGCACCTTGACGCGCTCGGTGTTCTGCCACCCGACGCGCACCAGCATGGCCCAGGTCGCCGGAGTGGCCTGCATGATGGTGGGCCGCCAGGCGGCGATCTTCTCGGCCAGCAAGGTGGCATCGGCGGCCGTGGCCGCTTCGCAGATGCAGACCTGCCCGCCGGTGACCAGCGGAAGGTAGAGCTCCAAGGCGGCGATGTCGAAGCTGTGCGTGGTGAGGGCCAACAGCCGGTCGTTGGAGGTCACCTCCAGCGTGCGTGCCATGGCCAGCAGGAAATTGGTCAGCGCCGCGTGCGGGACGACGACGCCCTTGGGCTTCCCCGTGCTGCCCGAGGTGTAGATGACGTAGGCGGCCGGAGATGCCGAGGCCCGCGAGCCCGGCGCATCGGCGGCCGTCTCCCCGGCCGCTGCCCCCGCCTGGGTGACCTGATCATCCTGGCGGTCTGTCGGGTACAGCCTCGCCTTCGGCAACCCCACCCCGGCCAGCCTGTCCATCGTCGCCCCATGGCAGATGACGAGTTGCGCGCCGCTGTCCTGGACCATGGAGGAGAGGCGTTCGGCAGGCAGCCGACCGTCCAGGGGCAGGTACACCGCGCCGAGCTTCATGACGGCGAGGAGGGCCTCGACGAGGTCGAGCGACCGTTCGTAGCAGACTCCTACGACGTCCCCCGGGCCGACGCCTTGACGCCGCAGCGTCTGCGCCAACGCCGCGCTGCGGTCCGCGAGTTCGCGATACGTGAGAGTCCGCTCCCCGCAGGTGACCGCGGGGGCACCCGGGTTCGCATCCGCCTGCTCCGCGAAGAGGTCCCAGCACGTTCGATGCGCGGGAAAGTCGACCTCGGTGCGGTTCCACGCCTCGATGACGAGGCGCCGTTCCTCGTCGCCGAGCAGGTTCAGCCTGCCCAGCGGCGACCGCCCGTCCGAGTCGAGGATGCCGTCCACCAGGGTGGCGAAGTGTTCTGCCATGCCCGCGACGGCGTCGGCCGAGTAGGCGTCGGGGTGGTACTTCCAGTTCACCAGGAACCCGTCACCGGGAGCCACGTCCACGGTGAGGTCGTACTCGCCCAGTTGGTACAGCCCGTCGACGAGTTCGAACTCCGTCTCGCCAGTGGCGCGGGCCCGCTCGCCCAGGTAACCGGAGAGAGCGGAATCCTGATAGTTGTACACGATCTGATAAAGCGGCGACCGCGGATTCACCCCCCGGGCGCCGAGGTCGCCCACGATCCGGTGGAACGGGTAGGCACCGTGCTCAAGTACTTCGAGCACCGTGGACTGTACGCGCCGGGCGAACGACGTGAACTCCTCGGAGGCGTTCGGCCTGTTCCGGACGGGCAGCGTGTTGACGAAGCAGCCGACGATCGGGTCGAAGCGCTCCGCCGGGCGCCCGGCCACCGGCATCCCGATGACGAGGTCCTCGCTTCCGGTGTACCGGTGCAGCAACGTCAGGAAGGCCGCCAGGAAGAAGATCCCCGGGCTGATCTCATGCGAGGCGGTGAAGGCCGCGACGGCGGCGGCCCGGTCTTCCGTCAGCCGGCTGGTGTACACCTCGCCCACGTGGGGCGCGTCCGGTGGCAGAGCCGTCTGTGAGGGTAAACCTGTGAGGACTGCCGCGCCGGTGAGCTCCCGCACCCAGAACTCGCGGTCCTTCTCGGCGCGCTCGCCGGTGAGTACGTCCCGCTCCCACTCGACGAACTCACCGAATGAGGCGGAGCCCACCTCGATCGGCACGTCCCGCCCCTCGACCCGTGCCCGGTACGAACGGAGAAGCGTGTCGATGACGAGACGCCCCGACACCCCGTCGATCACGAGGTGATGAAAGACCAGCAGAACGTACGCCTCGGACGCGGAGCGACGCAGGACAGCCAGCCTGGTCAAAGGATCCCCGGCCAGGTCGAACGGTTGCCGCGCCCTCTCCTTCAGGAAGTCCAGCACTCGGTCGGACGGCACATCGGAGATGTCCACGTGCTCGACGAAGAAACCGTCCGCATCTCTGTGGGACAGACGCGGCCCGTCATCCGTCTCGCGCACCGTGGCCGAGAGAAGCGGATGCCGGAAAAGCGTGTCGCGGAACGCGGCCTGAAGCGCCGCAGTGTCCACGTCCGCAGACGATAAGCACACGGGAACGTTGTACGCGTACGTCTCCGGTTCCATCTTGGCCAGTGCCCACAAGCCGCGTTGCCCCTCGGACAGCGGGATCTCCACCCGTCTGCTGAGTTCGGCCAGTACCTCCGTCGTCGACATCTCGCCGTCGGCGTACATGCGGGTGAGCGCGCGAAGGCTCATGACGGACTCCGTCCTGCCACGCCACCGGGGCGTGGCGCTACGTCAGAAGATCGCGGGCGAACGCAAGGACTCTGCCCGAGCCCGTACGGAGCGGGCTTCCAGGTGGCGGGGACCAAGGGGTGATACGAGTTCGTCGCACAGCACTTCGACGAGGTCGTAGGACCAGCTGTGGCAGGCACGGGTGCCCTCGCGGGTCGAGCCGAAGCTGGCGCGGCACACCAGCCCGCCGTCGACGAGCCCCGAGATGCCGATCGAACGCGACATCTCGGCCGGGCGTTTGAGACCTGCGCGCGGCAGAGCGAACAGGAGGCGCCCACGGATGCGGCCGTCGGTGTCATGACAAGCAGTATGACCCGCAGACCGTGGCTTGATCCGGCGTTTGTTCCGCTGTGTGGCACATCACCTTTACGTTTCAACCGGACGTATCCGCGCCGCAGGTGATAGCGGCTGCCCGAGCTCCCATCGCCCGACCGGAACGATCCAGTCCCAGCTCCGCTCTCCACTCCCGTGGGCCACCCCAACTGGCCCTGTGGGAAAAGGTCTTGTCCCCGGGCGCTCACACGCCCGGGGAGACCCCTGACACCGTAGAGGTCAGGCGCGCACGGTGAGCCACGCGCCGAGGCCGCTGCATCCGGTCGCGTTGTACGTGGTGCTCCGGTAGCCCGCCGGGATGGGGGAGTAGGGGCACGTCCAGATGCCGTTGCGGACGAGCTGGTGGTACCAGGCGCCGACGCCGTCGCAACCGCTCTTCATGTAGTTGGTGATGACGTAACCGTCGACGACCGGAGAGCCCCCACAGGTCCATATGCCGTCCCGGGCGAGCTTGTGCTGCCAGGATCCGATGCCGTCACAACCGCTCCTGATGTAACCGGTGATGACGTACCCGGTCACGATGGGGGAGTACGTGCACGTCCAGATGCCGTCGCGGGCCGGCTCGTGCAGCCAGGCCCCGGAGCCGTTGCAGCCGCTGCGGTTGAAGGCGGAGATGACGTAGCCGGGGGGAACGGGGGTGCCCGGGCAGGTCCACCCGCCCGCCGTGGCTCCCGCCGCACCGGTTTCGGCGGCGCTCGCCGTGCTGGTGGACGTGCCAGTGAAAACGGCAGCGAACATCGCGATCGCTGCGAGCATCGGGGCGAGCCTGCTGCGGAGGAACGACATCGTCGTACGGTGGTGAAGGCGAGGCGATGGAGTGTTCAACGCACATCCGTCCTGTGGGCACGCCGGTGTGTTGCCCCTCGACAGCCGAGAGCACCTGGCAGTGGATCTGCAGGCACCCTAGTCGGCATGGGTGCGGAAGAACGGGGCTGTCCTGAAGCGGCGATCATCTTGTCTGGAAACAGATTTGAGGGTGCGTCAGCCGAGGTGCGGGAGCGCGTCTCGGCCGCGTGCCCGCACCGGCGGAGGGCGTTGTTCCGCCTCTGCTCCGCCTCTGCTCCGCACCGGTTCGCGGCGGCCTCCGAGGCGGACGGACCGACCGGGCGTCGGGAGAAGTACGCCAGCCCGGGGTGAGGGTGGCTGCTCGGCCACGCGAAGCCGCCGGTTCACGGGAGGTAGACAGCGTGAAGTGGGGATCGGGCCGCAGAGTGCCGCGTGCTTCAGGGCGTGGGCGTACCGGGTGACCGCATCGGCGGAGGTGCGCGTGGACCCGTCCGCCGACGACTCGGAGGCTGAGCGGGGTCAGGCGGCGGGCTGGGGCTGGCGGAGTTCGGCCTGGCCGAAGAGGAGGGCGTAACCGGCGGGCAGTTGGCGCAGGACACGGGCCAGGAGGTCGGGTCCGGCCAGGCGGGCGATGACGGTGAGGATGGCGCCGGCGTTCCAGCGGGCGACGGCGGGGGTGGTCGTGGTGCGGGAGGCCAGATCCTTGACGAAGCCCCACCCGGTGAGCTGCTCGCGGGCGGGGATCTGCCCGGTGAAGGTCAGCGCGGCTTCGAGGGGCAGGCGTTGGGCGAGGTCGACGCGTTCGTCACCGGTGAGCTGGCGGCCGAGGGCGGCCAGGACCTGATGGGTGACCTCGGCCGCACGTTCGCGGGTGGGGTACGCGCCTTCGCGCCGTACGTGATCCAGCATCTGGTCGAACGTCAGAGCCGTCGGGGACGGGTTCGTACGGGGCTGGTCGTACATGGTGCTGCGGATGCCTTTCTCTTCCAGTGCGTTCAGCCAGGTGTGGTGTGTGCGGGGGAAGCGGAGGACGGCGCTGGCCGTGGTGGGGCTGCCCGTCCTCCGCCGCTGGTCCGGCCCATGCGGGCCTGGTCCGCCCGGAGTGTCAGCTGGAGATCTGCCGGCGCTCGGAGGTGCTGCTGATGGTGATCTTGCGTGGCTTGGCGCGTTCGGCGATCGGGATGCGGAGGCTCAGGACACCGGCTTCGTAGGAAGCTTCGATGCGCTCGGTCTCCAGCGTGTCGGCCAGCATGACCTGGCGGGAGAAGACGCCGAGGGGCCGCTCGGAGAGTTCCATCTGGATGCCGTCGGACTTCTCCGCGGGCCTGCGCTCGGCCTTCACGGTCAGCATGTTGCGCTCGACGTCGATGTCGATCGCCTCGGAGTTCACACCGGGGAGATCGAAAGCGATCACGTACATGTCGCCGTCGCGGTAGGCGTCCATGGGCATCACGGTCGGCTTCGTCCACGTGCCCGTGGCCCCCGACAGCTGCTGGACGATGCGGTCCATCTCGCGGAACGGGTCAGTGCGCATCAACATCGCGAAACACCTCCAGTGGGATCAGGCAGAGACTGCCAATGCGCTTCAACGTGCCACCGTTGTAACATGTCATCGAAACGATGACAAGCACGCCGTCATCAACCTGATGACGCAGAGCGGAGCGTGAGATGACCGACCCCACCCCGCCGGTCGGCGCGGCGCACCTGCCCGCCGTCAGCGCGGCACTCGACACCATCAGCCGGGCCCTCGACGACGCCCAGCAACCGGCGGAAAGCGCCGGTGCCACCACCGGCTCCGGCCCGCACCCGGCGCTGGCCGCACTTCTGCTCCTTCGGGAGATCCGCGAACAGCTCGCCGGCTGGGAGAGCGGCCTGATCGAAACCGCCCGAGGCCAGGGGGCCAGCTGGGCCGACCTCGCCGGTCCCCTCGGAGTAGCCAGCCGGCAGGCCGCCGAGCGCCGCTACCTGCGCGGACGCCCCGGTACGGCCGGAAGCACCGGCGAACAACGCGTCCAGGCCACCCGCGACAGCCGCGCCGCCGAACGCACCGTCACCGCCTGGGCCCGCGACAACGCCGCAGACCTGCGTCGCCTCGCCGCCCAGGTCACCGCCCTGCCGGACCTCCCCGACAGTGCCGCGAACGCCCTCAGCCGCCTGAACGACGCCCTCGCCGACAACGACCCCGCCCACCTCATCGGCCCCCTCACGGACACCCGCCCCCATCTGCGTCCCCAGGACACCGAACTCACCGAACGACTCGACGCGCTCACCCATCACACCGACCGGCTCCGCCGCAACACCCATCAGCAGCGCAACACTTGACCCCTTGGGGAGGAGCACCTGCCCGGCAGGCCACTGACCGGAACAGCGGTCGCAACGGGTGGCCGGGCGGGGGGCTCGTTCATGGTGTGGTGTGTTCTGCTTCGATGGTCAATTTGACCAACGTCGACACCAACGTCGACACCGACGCCGACACCGGCGTCGACGCCTGAGCCTGGGGCTTTCTCGCAACCCCCGACCTCGCCGACCAGACGAAGAGGTCGGTGCCCTGGACTGCACCGACCTCTGAGCCCCGTGAGTGCCCGACGCCTACCTACTCGTGAGCCAGTGCGCCTCTGTGCGCACTCGCTCCAGCCAGCTGTCTCGCTCCTTGGCCGTTGAGTCCGTGACCGTGCGGAACACCACCCGCCGGACCTCCGTCACTCCCGTGTACGGCAGCACGCACGCCGACCAGATGCGCTCCAGCGGGTCGCCGAACTCGTCCCGCTCCCGGGCTTCCGGCGTGTCCGAGGTGTTCAGGACCAGCGCACGGCCCGCTTTCAGAAGGCCGACCGGCTCCCCGTCCGCCGTACCCAGCTTGTACGCGACTCCCGGGACCAGGACCCGCTGGAGCCAGCCCGCGAGAATGGCGGGCGGCATCCCCCACCAGTTGGGGTGCACGAAGACGAGCGCATCGAGAGTCGCCAACTCCCTCTGGTGCAGGGCGACATCGGGATCCTGGGAGAGCCCGGCTGCGTCGACCGTCTCCGTCTCGTCCGCCCGCAGGACCGGGCCAAAGCCCTCCGCGTAGAGATCGTGCGTGACCACCTCGCAGTCCACAGCCCGCAGGTCAGCGACGATCGTGTCAAAAAGAGCGTGATTGAAACTGCCGGGACGCGGATGAGCGAGATACGCGCCGACGCGCATGCGCACGAGAATCAACTCCTGTGTAGGACTCACGGGTTGACCATTGAAGCACTCACGTGTACGGCCTGCCGCAGTGGCGGTGACTTCGCGGTCCTCGAAGACCTGACCTGACCTGCCCTGTGACCGTGCATGACCACGCAGACGATGTCGAAAGGGCCGAGCGCGGGCCGCCAACCTGTCACCCCGCCCGGCAGGCCGGTGCCGTTTCGGTTGTCCGGAGGATGTCCCCCTCTGGACTTCGGCCTGGCCGGGAATCAGCGGGGGCACGGTCGCTTCGGGGCGCAACGTCGCCATCGCGTAGCGAAGACGGGTAACTGTGGAAGCGGTAGCGGCAATCGGTTCGGACATCGGGCGTGCTCACACTTCTTGCCTACGACCAGAGGATCATGCGAGCCGTCTCATCCGTCCGCAGGGGGACGGGAGTTGGGGCCGCTCGACGGATGTTTCCGGCGGACACCACCTGAATGATCGTTCCTGTCCGAAGACACGACCGGAAGGAACGTCGCGTGCGTCGAAGCAGCAGCAGAAGTGGAAGCCGCAACAGGAGTTGGCCCGGTCTCCTTCTCGGTGTCACGGCAACACTGGCTCCCGCGCTCACCGTCTCGACGGCCACCGCGGCTCCGCCCTCCGCCCCGTCGGTCGCCTCCTCGCCCGCTGCCCAGCGTGCGCTGGAGCGCTACGTACAGCAGAAGCCGCAGTGGAAGCGGTGTGCGGCGAACTCCCCGGTGGAGTTCGAGTGCGCCACGATCAAGGTTCCGCTGGACTACCGGAGGCCCGGAGGAAAACAAATCGATCTGGCGGTGTCCCGGATCAGGAGTACCGCGCCCGACAAGCGGCACGGTGTCCTGCTCTCCAATCCCGGCGGCCCGGGAATGAAGGGGCGCTACCAGCCGATGATCCTCCGGGGCAAGCTCCCGGAGGCCGCGCTCCAGAAGTTCGACCTCATCGGTTTCGACCCGCGCGGTGTGGGACGGAGCAGCCCCATCTCCTGCGGTCTCGGGCCGGAGGAGGAGGAATGGCTGCGGCCGTACAAGGAGAAGACCTTCGATGCGGACGTCGCCTGGGCGCGCGATGTCGCGCACAAGTGCAAGGAGAAGGCGGGTGATCTGCTTCCGCACCTCACCACGCGCAACACCGCGCGCGACATGGATCTGCTGCGGGCGATCCTCGGCGAGAAGAAGATCTCGTACCTGGGCACCTCGTACGGCACCTACCTCGGTGCTGTCTACACCCAGCTCTTCCCTGGCCGGGCCGACCGTTTCGTACTGGACAGCGCGGTCGATCCGGCTCGTGCCTGGCGGGGGATGATCCAGTGGTGGGCGGAGGGTGCCGAGCCCGCGTTCGACCGGTGGACCGAGTGGGCCGCCGGGCGTGCGGAGAAGTACGGTCTCGGTGACACTTCGAAGGAGGTTGGCCGGACCCTGTGGGACCTGGTCGCGCAGGCCGACGAGAAGCCCATCGTGGTGGAGGGGAAGCCGGTCACCGGTGACGGCATCCGAAGCGGTATGCGCGAGGCGGCCTTCACCCCGCAGGCCGCCTCCGAAGCGGTCGTGGAGCTGAAGAAGGCCGCGGCAGGCAAGCCCGCTTCCGCGAAGAGGCTCACGGCTTTCAGCGGATCGGCTTTCGGCGGATCGCAGAGGGCAGGATCAGAGAAGGCGGGATCGGAGAGGGCCGTAGCGGAAGGCACCCTCACGGCGGCCGAGGCCGAGGTGCCGTCCGACAACGTGATGGCGAGTCTCTTCGCGGTGGTGTGCGGCGACAACTCGGCCGCCTGGTCCCGCGATCCGGAGAGTTACCGGCGGGACGCCATCCGGGACAGGGGCCGCTACCCGCTCTTCGGTGACTTCGCTTCCGGCATCAAACCCTGTGCGTTCTGGGGCACTTCCGTGGAACCGGCGACTGTGGTGAACAACAGGGTCGGCTCCCTGATCGTCCAGAACGAGTGGGACCCGCAGACCCCGCTGCCCAGCGGCCAGGCCCTGCACACGGACCTGAAGGGATCCAAAATGGTCACCGTCCTCGGCGGCGAGGGCCATGGCATCTACCCCAACGGCAATGCCTGCACGGACGGCACGGTCAACGAGTACCTGCTCACCGGCAGGCTCCCGGCGAAGGACGTGACCTGCCGGGCGACGGCCGATTCGAACGCCAAGGCTCAGAAGAACCAGAAACAGGGTGTGCTGCCGGAGGCCGCGTTTCCAGGTCGAGCCCCGGACCGCTTCGGAGTCCGGTCGCAACACCCACGGCTGCACGCCCCCTAACCACTGGGCGCGCCCGGGGACAACGACCACACGCACGACGCTTCGGCACCTGGCACCTGGCACTGGAGCCACTCACCGGCCGATGTGCGTGTCGGCCACGAGACAGGCATGCGCGGCATGGTCTTGTCAGTTCTCCGAGGCGACCCCGTCTCATCGGGAGTTGGCCCGGCCGCCGAACGAGTGCTCCGACGCGCACGCCCCAGGCGGCATGGGCAAAGGTCGTCCGGCGGTGTCCTACCGAAGCGTGGTCCCTCTCGACACGTCAGGTGTCACCTACGACTCGGCCGACGAGGTGATCGGCGGTCACGCCGGGGCCGCGGTGTCCGGCACTCCCGCGTAGTCGGGCAGCTCGACGCCGTTGATCGCGCGCCCGACCAGCTCCGTGAACCATTCGCCGCCGAAATCGGGGCGCGGCTCGGCGTCTGCTCCGGGGACGTCGCGGCTGCGGGCGTTCAACCGGCCGATCTCCTGGTTGGCCTCGACGAAGGACCGCATCCGCGCCTCGTAGCGGGCGAACCCGGCGTCGGGGTCCCATCCGGCACCGGCCAGCTCTCCGGCCAGCAGGTAGGCACCGACCAGTGCCAGCCCGGTGCCTTGCCCGGACATCGGCGACGAGCTGAACGCCGCGTCCCCGAGCAGCCCCACCCTTCCGCTCGACCAGCGGTCCATCACCACCTGGGCGACCTGGTCGAGGTAGAAGTCCGGAGTGTCGTCCAGGTGCGCGAGGAGGTCCGGGATCAACCAGCCCAGGCCCGCCATCCGCTCCCGCAGCAGGATCTTCTGGGCTGCGACGTCACGGTGGTCGACGTCGAAACCGGCCGAGGCGAAGGAGAACATGGCCATCGCCCGGGTGGTGTCCTGGACGGGCCGCAGGAGGGCGGAGCGCCCGGACTTCTGATCCTGGTACTCCAGCAGCCAGCGGTCCAGCCCGAACTCGTTGGGCACACTGTAGAAGGCCAGTACCTGCCCGAGGTGGCGAAGGAACCGCTCATGCGGCCCGAAGACCATCGCCCGCAGCTCCGAGTGCAGCCCGTCCGCCCCGACCACCAGGTCGAAGCGCCGCCGGTTGCCGCCCGCGAAGACCACGTCGACCCCGTCCGCGTCCTGGGCGAGCCCGGCGATTCGGTCGCCGAAGACGTACTCGACGCCATCGCGAGTGTCGTCGTAGAGCACTTGGGAGAGGTCTCCGCGCAGGATCTCGATGTCCGCGATGAACCCGTCGCCACCGTCGTCGTCGGCCCGGAAGGTCTCCAGTACCTGCCCGTCCGCGTCCACGGTGTGCGCGCCGGCGGTGTCGGTGCACGCCGCGCGCACCGCCGCGTCCAACCCCATGCGCCCGATGACCTCCTTGGCGACCCCGCGCGCGTCCACCGCCTGCCCGCCGGGGCGCAGTTCGGGAGCCCGCTCCACCACGGTCACCTCAGCCCCCCGCCGACGCAGCCAGTGGGCCAGCGCGGGTCCCGCGACGCTGGCCCCCGCCACCAGCACCCTGGGACCGATCACCCGCTTCCCCTGCCCGCCCGTCCGGCTCGCGTGCCCCGGGTCGGAGTCGTCGACGCTCATCACAGCCTCCATCTGCTTCCTTCCGCGCTGGAACGTCCCCAGCACGGGTCCACCGCTGTCGGTGTGTCCAGCTGTGTCGACCACGGATCCGCACAGAACTCATCGGTCACGGCAGACATTGATGAGAAACACCGACTCCGATGAGGCTCATGTCGACCCATACTGACGCCGACGAGGTGAACCACGCGAACTGACAGATCCCCCGTCTTCCTCTCCAACGAGGGCAGCGCACAGGACCCTGCGGACGGCTCCCGGCTCGCCCCGGCCCCCGGTGCGGGGCCAACCTGGCCGGCCGCTCCGGTCCCGCTGAACGCCCCGGTGTCCGCCAGCAGTTCGGCGGCCCCCCCCAGGTCCCCACCGGCCAAGACCTGCAGGTAGACACGAGGCCCCCCGCAACTGGCTGGATGGAACGGTGGTGACTTTGACCGGCTGCGAACCCGGGTGAGCCATCGGTCATCCGCGCCCGCCGCGGACCCGGGACCGCATGAAGGCGCCCATGCCCGACACCGATGCCCCGCACTCTGTTCACCGTCATTGCACAGGCATGGCCAAAGCTCTCGCGAACGGTACGGACAGCGCTTTCGGGAGGTACACCGCCCGCGCCCACAGGGCCTGCACCTTTCCGTTGGCTGTCACTGCAGTCCGCTGTAGGCGGCCATGATGATCTCCATACCGCGGTTGTCGTCCTGCTGGTCCCGGTCGAGCATCTGGTTCATGACGTAGGCCACCGTCATGCGCGAACCGGGATCACTCGCGACCAGCGAGCCGCCCCAGCCGCCCCAGCCGAAGGTGCTGCCGAACGTGCCGAAGCCTACGGTCCAGGACATCGGCGACCGCAGGACGCGGTCCTCGCCGCAGAACACCTCCTGCCACGCGGGTTCACAACCCCGGGGGGACAGCAGGCGCACCCCGCCGACGGATCCCCGGTTTGCCAGTACCGACTGAACGAGGGCGACAGACCGGGCGTTGCCGAACCCGTTCACCGCTGGGATCTGCGCACGGCGCCACGCCACGGAGTTGGTGTCCCTGACCCGGACAGTCGCTCCGGTGTACTCCCGGCGTGTGCCGTCCGGCCCGAGCGGTGCGCTGGAGGCGTACGCGTCGGTCTGTGACGGCGGTGGGACGAGCGGTGCGACGCGGCGGTCGTGCTCGGCGGAGAGCCCGATGTGGAAGTCCGCGCCCAGCGGTTCGGCTACTTCCTCGGCGAAGAACTCACCGAGGCTGCGGCCGGTGATGCGACGGACCACCTCACCGACCAGGAACCCGAAAGTGAGCGCGTGATATCCGGCAGCCGTCCCCGGTTCCCACTCAAGGGCCTGCGCGGCAAGCCGTGTCGTCACGCCATGCCAGTCGTAGAGGTCCTCGACCGCCGTCAGCCCGGACAGGTCCGGCAGCCCCGCGGTATGGGACAGCACATGCCGCACCAGCACGTTCTTCTTGCCAGCCGCGCCGAACTCGGGCCAGTAGGCGGCGACCGGCGCGGACAGGTCGAGCAGGCCCCGGTCGGCCAGCAGGAGCGCACACAAGGCGGTCATGGTCTTGGTCGTCGAGGTCACACAGGCGAGGGTGTCGCGCCCCCAGCCGACAGAGCGGTCCGCATCGGCGTACCCGCCCCAGAGGTCGACCACCGGCTCGCCGTCGAGGTAGACAGCGACCGAGGCGCCCACATCGTCCTTGCCGAGCGAAGCTGACAGGGCCGCACTCACTGCGGCGAATCGCGGCTCGCACGCTCCTTGGAGGTAAGTCATGGGCCAAGCCTCAGGGAGAGCCGCAGCTTCCTTCCCAGCAATTCCCGCTCTACTTTTGTCGGGCGGGTCAGCACCAGAACTGTCCTTTGCCCCAGCGAGGCGGCCTGACGTCCGCGTGGTCGGCCCGTCCGCCGACCGGCCGTAACGGCAGTTGTTCCCCCTCGGAACGCCCGGGTGCCAGCCGCTGTAGCTCCTGCGGCTGGGTGTGCGTTGCCGCAAGACAAGAGGAGACACGAGAGGAGAGGGAGGCAGAGGAGTGCTGGAGAGGCTGAATCAGGCGCTGAACCACCTGGATGCCTGCCTTGACGGGGAGGTCGACATGGCCGAGACGGCCCGGGTCGCCGCAGTGTCGGAGTACCACTTCCGGCGGCTGTTCTCCGCCCTTTCCGGGATGCCGCTCCCGGTCTACGTGCGGCGTCGGCGGATGACGCTCGCCGCGGCCGAAGTGCTCGCCCGGGAGCTGACGTTGCTCGACGTCGCGGTCCGGTACGGGTACAGCTCGGGCGAGGCGTTCGCCCGCGCCTTCCGGTCCGTGCACGGCATCGGGCCGGGCGAGGCCCGACGCACGGGTGCGGTGCTCACGACACAGCCACGCATGTCCTTCCGCGTCGTCGTCGAAGGCAGTACCAGCATGCGGTACCGGATCATCACGAAGGAGCCGTTTCGGATCGTCGGCAGGAAAGCCCGGGTCCCCCTCGTGCACGAGGGCATCAACGCGACCGCTGCGGCGCACCTGGAAAGCCTGGACGCGCACGCGATCGAACGGATGAAGGGGCTGGCCGGTCGAGAGCCGGAGGGGATCCTGTCGGCGGCGGTGTATCTGACCGACAGCCGGGAGGAGGGCGTCGAGGCGGACTACTGGATCGGCGTGGCAACCGGCCCCGAGGCGGCCGCCGAGGAGCTCGACGCCCTCGACGTACCAGCCGGGACCTGGGCGGTCTTCGACAACCACGGGCCCTGTCCGAGCGGCCTCCAGGAGCTGTGGCGGGACGTGTTCACCCAGTGGTTCCCCTCGAACCCGTACGTGAGTCGGCCCGGCCCGGAGCTTCTGCTGACGAAGCCGGTGGAGGTCGGCGCGGAGACCGACTCCCAGCTGTGGATCCCGGTCGAGCGAAGCAGCGTGAGCGCCGACGTGTGAACACCCGTACCGGGAGTCGGCCCGCCAAGCCCGAACGCCTCACTCACCGCACCGGGGGCGCCCGTTGAGGTGACAGTGGGCGTGCCCCGAGGTGTTGCTGCCCATCGCTGCCGAGACCTCCGGCAAAGCTGGCCCCTCACAAGACTTCAGTACGCAGGTCGAACGTCCGGACGGGCCGAAGCAGGAGAAGCGATGAGACGTGCCCCCGCCCTGTGGGCAGCTTTCCTGTGCGTCGCCCTCCTGGTGATGTCGGTCGCGATCGGAGGGCGGGACGCCCGGGGTCCGCGCGGGGACGACGGGGCGAAGCCGGGAGCGGTCCCGGCCGCGATGGCGGCGCCCGCCGGGAAGGGGCCGGTGGGGTGGGAGACGTACCGTCGGCTGGACCTGGCGGCCCACCTGCCGAGGGGGGTGGAGACGAAGATGTTCTCCAGCTTCGACCGGGAGGGCGGCAACTGGGACGGCTTCGGCGGGGTCACCTCGTGTCTGAACACCAAAACCAGCGAGTGCGTGATCGCCGCACATGTGGGGGCCGGGGAGATCTCCTCGATCTGGTTCACCCGATGGCTCGGGCCCGTCCACGACACCGGGCGCACCGGGAGTTTCGGCGACACGGGGCGGATCACCGTCGAACTGGACGGCCGGAAAGTGCTGGACGCGCCCTTGGCGGACGTGCTGGCGGGGAAGCTCGGGGCGCCGTTCACCCACCCGCTGGTGGCGGACGACAAGCAGACCTCCGGTGGGGCGCTGATCGCGGTGCCCATGCCGTACCGGAAGTCCATGCGCGTCACCACCGAACACGACCCGCGCCTGTACCAGGTGATGTACCGGACGTTCGCGGACGCGGAGGGGGTCAGGACCTTCGACCCGGGCGACCGCGCGCAGGACGTGGTGGACCTGATGCGACGGGCCTCGGCCGCCGATCCCAAGCCCGCGCTGGCGGGAACCACCGAGCAGGCCACCCCGCTGCGTCTCGCGCCCGGCCAGACCCAGCGGCTCGCCCGCTCCACCGTCCCCGGGCTCATCGGCGGACTGCGGCTGCGGCTGCCGCAGACCGTCGCGCCGGAGCAGCCCCCCGTCACGGACAGCGGGAGGGCGTACGGGAAGGACGGCGGCAGCGAGTTCAGCCTGACGGTCGATCCCGCCAACCGGGGTGTGCTGCTGACCCGACGGCTGGACCGCACCATCGGCGGGCAGAAGGGACGCGTGTACGTCGACGGGAAACCGGCCGGGGAATGGCCGGGCAACCCCAGGACCCCGGAACGGTGGGGCGAGGAGAGTCTGGAGCTGCCCGCCGCGCTCACGGCGGGCAAGGCGCGGCTGACGATCCGCACGGAGTGGTCCGGGGGGCAGGACTTCAACGAGTTCACCTACTGGGCCCGCACCTCCGGCGGTGTTCCGGGGGCCGCCACGGACACCGTCGACGTCGGCGATCCCGCCTCCGAGCTCTCCCACGGCTACCGGATCCACGGCGAGACCTGGCACGGCACCCGCGCCCACCGCTACCCGCCCCCGGACAGCGGGCCGTTGGCGACCTCCCGCAAGCTCCTTCGCGGGCTGCGGCTGCGGGCGTCCTTCGACGGGGTACGGACCGTGGACGCACCGCTCGGCGAGTTCTTCGGGTCGGGGTACACGATGGCGCCCGTACGCGCCTTGATGTTCCAACTCGACTCCACCACAGGGGAGTTCACTGCCTGGTGGCCCATGCCGTACGCACGCGAGGCGACCGTCGAGCTGTACAACGGCTCCGACGTACACCTGCGGGAGGGCACGTCCTGGGTGCGCAGCACCCCCTCCGATGCACACGCGCGAGCGGTCCGCGAGGGAACGGAAGGTCATTTCCGTGCCACCTCGCACGCCTCCGCCACCGTCGTCGACCGCAGCTGGGAGTTCCTGTCGGCGCGGGGGGACGGCAAGGTCGTGGGCGTCTCGCACAGCATGCGCGGCGACGGAGGCCGCTCGCACATGGAGGGCGACGAGCGCATGTTCGTCGACGACTCGCACACCCCGCAGGTGCACGGCACGGGAACCGAGGACTACTACCGCGGCGGCTGGTACTTCCTGCACGGGACCTACTCCGCACCGCTGAACGGCCATCCCGCCCGTCTGACGGACGGGCCGGGGTGCGGAGCGGGAACCGAGGACTGTTCCAGCGCGTACCGGCTGCTGCTCGCGGACGCGGTGCCCTTCGGCCGGTCGATGCGGTTCACGATCGAACACGGTCTGGCCAACGAGGCCCCGGCCGACTACGCGGCCACCACGTACTGGTACGGACAGGACACGCCCCGCCTGTACCGCACGGACACCGTGACCGCGGCCCTCACCGTGAACCGCCGCACGCGCGTCGAGAACGTCGGGTTCCCCTCGGCGCTGGAGGTCGCCTCGGTGTTCGAGGGGGAACTCGTCAACCCTGAGCGGCGTACCGCCAGGGTGTATTACACCCAGCACCCCGTCGCGCTCGACGTGACCATCGATCCGGCCAACCAGGGAGTCGTCCTGCGCAGGGTGGGCGACCAGATGGAGCCCGGACAGCGGGCACGGGTGAGTGTTGACGGAACCGTGTTGCCCGACTGGTACCAGCCGCTCGGCAACCGCAACCGCCGCTGGCTGGAGGACTCCTACCAGCTGCCCGCCTCCGTGACCCGTGGCAAACGGCGGATCAGCGTCACGCTGACTCCGGTGCTGGGCACACCGGGATGGGCCTCCGCCCTGTACACGGTGGACAGCGTGGTGCGCTAGCTCGGCTCTGTCGGCTGATACCCGCGCGGCGGACGCCTCTGTCGACCAGATACCCGCGCGGCGGACGCCCCGGCCTGTCACCGGGGCACTGCCGTGCTAATGTAAGCAGTGCTTACTTAATGAGGTGCTGATGGAATCGAACCCGACCAGGCCCAGCTATCACCACGGAGATCTGCGGGCGACGCTGGTCCTCGCCGCCCTGGAGCTGCTGGAGACCGGCGAGCCGTTCTCGTTGCGAGCGCTTGCCCGCCGGGCCGGTGTGTCCACCGCCGCTCCGTACCGGCACTTCGCTGATCGTGAGGAGCTGGAGTCGGCGCTGGCCGTCCATGGATTGCGCGAACTGATGAATGACCTCACCCTGGACGGGCCGGGCCCGACGACAGTCGCCGAGGTCGGCGAGTTCGCTGTGGGGTACGTGCGTTTCGCTCTGCGTCGGCCTGCGCTCTTCCGGCTCATGTTCGGCCAGCCGTGCGACGACCGGAGCGACGAGAGGGTACGCGCCTCCGGAGCGCTGCACGACCTCCTGGAAGGTGTCATGGCCGAGGTGTTCCCCGCAGCCGACGCAGCCGTCCTGGCCACCGCCGGGTGGTCGCTCGCGCACGGGCTGGCCTTTCTCCACCTCGACGGCAAGTTCGCCCAGGACAACCCCGCTGCTGTCGACGAGCGCGTGCGTTCGGCGTTCGCCGCCGTCTTCTTCCCCTCCGTCGCCCGGCCAGGAATCGAGGGACCATGAGCGCACGCGTCCTGATCGTCGTCACCAACGTCGACCACTACGAGGCCGACCCGTCGCACCCGACCGGGCTCTGGCTGTCGGAGCTGACCCACGCCTACGACATCTTCGAGGAGCACGGTTGGGAACAGACGCTCGTGAGCCCCGCAGGCGGGAAGTCACCGCTGGAGCCTCGGTCGTTGAAGTTCCCCAACTACGACAAGTCCGCGAAGTCCTGGCACGGCGACCCGGCCCGGATGGCACTGCTGGACGACACAGCGGCACCCGCACAGATCGACTCGGCCGACTACGACGCGATCTACTTCACCGGCGGCCACGCGGTGATGTTCGACTTCCCCGGCAGCGAGGGCCTCCAGCGGATCACCCGGGAGATCTTCGAGCGCGGCGGTGTCGTCGGCGCGGTCTGCCACGGCTACTGCGGCCTGCTCAACACCCTTCTCTCCGACGGAAGCCACCTCGTCGCCGGCCGCAACCTGACCGGGTTCTCCTGGCGGGAAGAAGTCCTCGCCCGCGTCGGCGAAATCGTGCCCTACAACGTCGAAGAGCAGATGAAGCAGCGCGGCGCACGCTACTCGAAGGCGCTCCTGCCGTTCGTCTCCAATGCCGTCGTCGACGGCAGGCTCGTCACCGGCCAGAACCCCGGATCGGCCAAGGAGACCGCAGCCAAGGTCGCCGCGCTGCTCTGACAGCCCACATCACTCCCCCCGAATCTCCACCCGAAGGACAGCACCACATGCAGACCGTGCTCGGATCAGGCGGACAGATCGCCGAAGAGCTCACCCGCGAACTCCACCGGAATTTCACCCACGACATCCGCCTGGTGAGCAGAAACCCCCGCACGGTGCATGAGACCGACCAGCTCGTGCCCGCCGACCTCATGGATCCCGGGGCAACCGATGCGGCGGTGGCCGGAAGCGACATCGTCTACCTCACCGTGGGGCTGCCGATGGACTCCGAACGGTGGGAGCAGCGCTTCCCGGCCATGATGGCGAACACGATCGCCGCCTGCCAGAAGCACGGCAGCAAGCTCGTCTTCTTCGACAACACGTACATGTACCCGCGGACCTCGACGCCCCAGAACGAGGGCACCGGATTCGAACCGATCGGGCGCAAGGCGTCCGTGCGCGCGCAGATCGCGACGACGCTGCTCGGAGAGATGGAAGCGGGTGCGATCGATGCCGTGATCTGCCGAGCCCCCGAGTTCTACGGCCCCGGCAAGACCCAGAGCCTGACCAACTCGGCCGTCTTCCACCGCATCAAGCACGGCAAACGGCCGATGGTGCCGCTGAACGCCCACACCCGGCGCACCCTGATCTGGACCCCGGACGCCAGCCGGGCCATGGCCCGTATCGGGAACACGCCCGATGCCTACGGGCAGACCTGGCACCTGCCGATCGATCCGGACCGCCCGACCTACCAAGACATGATCGACATCGCCTCGCAGGTCACCGGTAAGAAGATCCACTACTCCACCGTCCCCAACTGGGCGTTCAGGATCGGAGGACTCGTCAACCCAGCGGTCAAGGAGGTGGAAGAACTGCTGCCGCGCTACCGGCAGGACAACATCTTCGACTCGTCGAAGTTCACGACACGATTCCCTGACTTCCGCGTCACGAACTACCGGGACGGCATCCACCAGATCCTCGCAAGCGAGTAACGACGCCCGAAGGTGCGGGCGGGAGGCGTCCCGGCGAACGTCAGGCAGTGCCGGGAGACCCCTCCCACACCTCGGAAGTCACCCTCCGGGCCCGGACGGTCCGGACGGCCCGGACGGTGCGGAACGCCCGGGCGGCGAGCACCGCCGCCGAGGCGGCAGCGGAGGTCGCCAGCCAGAGGAAGAGGGCGGGCCAGACGTACGAGATCATGGCCAGGTCCGCGCCCCTTCGGGTGAGCAGGCCCGCCAGGTCGCCGACGAAGAGGAAGGAGGCGATGGGCAGGGTGTGGGGGAGGGTGCGCAGGGCGGTGCGCCACCACGGGCGGGTGGCTGTGAGCCTGGCCCAGCGGCGGGCCCGGACCACACCGGTGGTGCCGAGGGCGAGGGACAGTGCGGTGAGGGCGGCGAGGACGTAGTCGGCCTGGAGGGTGAAGGGGACGTCGCTTCCCGGTGAATCGCCCCGGGCGAGGTCGGCGATTCCCTGGGCGAGGAGGGTCGCGTCGTCGCCGGAGATCATGCCGGTGTTGGTGACGACGGCGATGCCGGTGAGGCTGTCGGGGAGCAGGATCTGCGCGGCGTTGTGGGTGAGGAGCTGCCCGGTGTGCCGGATCTCGCGCGGTCCTTCGCCGGTCTCCTGAGTCCAGCCCATGGCGTAGGAAGTGCCCTCGGGCGTACGGGGCGGAGTGTGCAGGGTGGTGATGCTCCGGGCCGAGACGACCTGGTGGCCGTCCGCCGAGGCGCCGCCGTCGTACTGGGCGATCAGCCAGCGGGCGAGGTCGTCGGCGGTGGCGACGGTGCCGAAACCGCCCGCGGTGAACCAGTGCGGCTGGTCGCGCTCGATCAGTCGGCCGTACGCGCGAACGTAACCGCGTGCCTGCTCGGGCATGGCGGAGGTGGAGTCGACGGTGATGGTGCGGGCCATGCCCAGGGGGCGGAAGACCCGGTCGGCCATGTAGGTGGCGAAGGGCTGCCCGGCCACGACCTCCACCAGGCGTGCGGCAACCGCGTAGTTGGTGTTGTGGTAGCTCATGCGGGTGCCGGGATCGCTCGCGAGCCGCACCCCGTGCAGGGCGGTGACCGCTTCGGTGAGAGTGCGTGGCTGGGGGCCGACCAGGTCGGGGTGGGTCGCATCGGCCATGCCCGAGGTCTGGTTGAGGAGTTGGCGTACGGTGATGCGCTCGGCGCGAGGGTCGGCGAGGGTGAAGTCCGGGAGGTACTGCCGTACCGGGCGGTCGAGGCCGACCTTGCCCACCTCGGCCAGTTGCATGACGGCCAGCGCGGTCATCGACTTGGAGAGCGAGGCCACCGGCACCGGGGTCCGCGCGGAGAGGGTCTTGTCCGCCGCGGTGTGCCCGTACCCGGCGGTGTGCACGATCCGGTCGCCCCGGGTCACGGCCACCACGGCACCGGGAAGATCGGTCTCCTCCATGTACGTGCGTACGTAGCGGTCGACGGCATCCGAGGTCAGGGACTCGGCACCGGGTGCGGCGAGGGCGGATTCGGTGGCGCAGATCAGGGCTGCGGCGGCGGTCACGGCAGCGGCCAGAACACGCAGGTGGCGGGGCCGGGACGAGGGCTTCTTCATGCCCCCATCCGATCGCGTCGGGGGGCATCGGCGCAGTGGCGTACAGGAGAGTTCAGAGGTAGAGCGGGCACTACTGACCGAGGGGTTCCGGCTTGCTACGGCGGACAGGTCGTCCCCCGGAGACCGGCGGGCCGGTCGGGCCCCACCCCGCCGTCGCACCGGGCCGCCAGCGCGTCCCGGGAACGGACGGCCACCAGCCGCTCCCGGTAGGTGTTCAGGAACTCCTCCAGCCTGGCCGCGGGCTTGCGGAGGGGGCCAACGCCTTCGTCAGGCACGCTCAGCGGTTCGGGCGGGGGCGCGGGGGTACTCGGAATGCCATGACGGCAGTGGAGGGTTCCCGGGGGGAGGGCAGGCTGGTCACGGCCTTCTTGAACCTCTTCCTGTTCTTGGTCCTGATCGTGGCGGCCGTGATATTCGTGGTCCATAAGCTCAGGGGCCGCACGTAGTTCCTGACCTCGGCACAGCCGCGACCCGCGAGGTCTCTTCACGTCACGGCGCGTCCAACGGCTGTGGTGCAGCGGGATGTCAACGCGCCCGCCGCTTCTTGCGGTGGGGGCGATGTGGGCGGACGAAGGTGTCGAGCTCGCCTACGGCTGCACGGATATGGGCCGTACCGTGACGCAACCGCTCGCCCGCGCACCACCAGGACAGCCGCCCGTCCGCATCACGAGGATGCATGCCCAGCTCATGCTCAGGGCACAGAGGCCACGCCTGCCACAGCCGCTCGGTGATGGTCTCCTGCGCGGCATCAGTGATGATCGCCAGTGCCTGGGCAGGGTCGTCCGCCGAGTCCGGGTACAGGGAGTTGCCGTGCCACTCGCCGTTGGCCAGAGCGACGTAGACGTTCTCCGGCTCGTTCGCAGCACAGGGCGGAAGAGCCAGCAGTTGCAGGGGCTGCTGCTCGGGAAGGGTCACCGCCAGGTCCCGGTTGAGGAGGACCAGAGCCCCCTCCCACGTCGAGTACGTCCCCGGCGGGACGCGACGGGGCTCGGGGCTGTCGAAAGGAGGGCGCATGGGGACGATCTTCCACCACAGGGGGGCCACGTAGCCATTCAACGAAAGCCACAGCAACGCACAGCAACGGCAGAGGGACGTCAGCCATGCCCCGTCCTCTGGGTGAAATTCGTGCTCAACTCGCGGTGACGTTGGCCGTGTTGTTCTCGCACGCGTGGGGGTCGCGCATACGCGGCCGGGCCCAGCCGAGGACTGCTGTCCGAATCCAGCCATGCCGGGTGCGAGTCGGCCACTTCTGTCCCCGTTCTCCGGGATCGCTGGCCGTTGACCCCACCAGACGGCACCCTTCCCAGTAGCCACGTACCACCGTCAGTGGTGTGCCCGGCGACCCCGGGCACACCGCCGACGGCGATTCCTGTCGCTCGGGGGTTCAGGTCGTCATGTCTTCACACGGGATATACGGGCCTTTCGAGCCTGTCGTCGAGGCGCTTCTGAGACGGGCCGGACGACAGCCGGAGCGAGTCGCCGTCCGGCAGGGGCCCGAGCACCTGACGTACGGGGAGCTGGCCGACCGGGTCCGCGCCGAGGCCGGGCGGATCGGGCGGGCCGTCGAGGGCTCAGCGGGTCCGGAGCCCGTCGTCGCGGTCGCGCTGCCGCGCGGGATCGACCTGGTGGTGACGCTGCTCGGCACGCTCCACAGCGGCGCCGTGTTCCTGCCGGTCGATCCCGAGCTGCCGGGGGAGCGCGCCGGACGGATGCTGTCGGCGGCCGACCTCCTTGTCACCGGCGGGGCCCATCGCACGCTCGCCGAACGCTCCGGCCTTCCGCTCCTCCCTCCAGCCCCGCGCGGCGGCGTCCTCCAGCCGGTGAGCGCGGCGCAGGAAGGCCCGGTTCGGCAGCCGGTCGCCGGAGGGCCGGACCCGTGGTCGGCCGACCACGACAGAGGGCGGCCCGTGCACCGGGAGCAGGGCGCCTATGTGCTGTTCACCTCCGGAAGTACCGGAACCCCCAAGGCTGTCTGCGTACCGCACGGCGCACTGGCGAACCACACGGCGTCGGTCTCCGCGGCGTACGGCCTGCGGCCCGACGACCGGGTGCTCCAGCTCGCCTCCGCCGGGTTCGACGTGGCGTTGGAAGAGATCCTGCCGACCCTGGCCGTCGGCGCCGAGCTGGTTCTCGCACCGCCCGTCGTGCTCTCGCCCGAAGATCTCAGCTCGCTTCTCGCGGCGGAGCGTGTGACGGTGGCCAACCTCGCGACCCCCTACTGGCAGCACTGGGTGCGGGATCTGACGGACGGCCGGGCGCCGGTCTCCGATCACCTGCGGCTGCTCGTCGTGGGCAGCGACACGGGACGCGCGTCGACGCTGGCCGACTGGCGGCGGTTCAGTGACGCGGCGGTCGTCAACGCCTACGGGCTGACCGAGGCGACCATCACCTCCACGGTGCACCGCTTCCCCGCCGAGGAGCCGTCGCCGCCGTACGCCGAGCAGGACGGCGCCGTACTGCCGGTCGGCCGCCCCCTCGGCGGGGTGGGAGTCCGCCTGCTCGGCCAGGACCTGCGGCCGGTCCTGGCAGGCGAGACAGGTGAGATCTTCGTGTCCGGTGCCGGCCTGGCGAGGGGCTATCTCGAGGACCCGGCACTCACGGCCGAACGCTTCGTGCCCGACCCGCTCGCCGACCCGCCGGGCGCCCGCCTCTACCGCACCGGAGACCTGGGGCGGTGGGACGGACAAGGAGCCCTGTACGTCCTCGGCCGCGCCGACGAACTGGTCAAGATCCGAGGCCAGCGAGTCCACCCGCGCGAGGCCGACCGCCATCTGACGGCCCATCCGCAGGTCGCCGCCGCCCACACACTGGCCCCCCGGACGGGCCCCTCGGACACCACCGAGCTGATCGCGTTCGTCGTCCCGGCCGACGAGCGTGCCGTACCGACCGCGGGGCAGTTACGGGATCACCTCGCCACCCAGCTGCCCCCGGCGCACGTACCCACGCGCTACGTCATCGTGGACGCGCTGCCCCTGCGGACCAACGGAAAGGTGGACACCGAGGCGCTCCCGTTGCCCTCCGGATGGCAGCGGGACACGCACAGCCCGCGTCGGCCTCCGGCCACCGACACCGAGGAAGCGCTGGCGGCCGTCTGGTGCGAGGTCCTGGAGGTCACGGACCTCGGGACGGACGACTCGTTCCTCGACCTCGGGGGCCACTCCCTGGCCGTGGCCCGGATGGCCAACCGCATCACCGAACGGTTCGGTGTACGTCTTCCCGTGAGCGCCCTCATGGCCGCGCCGACCATCGCCGAACAGGCCGCGTTGCTCACCGCCCCCGAGAGGGCGGGGCTGTCGGCCCCGCTCCCGCCGCTGGTGCGCGCCGCCCCGGACGCGGACGTGCCGCTGACGGCCCAGCAGCGACAGGTGTGGTTCCTCCAGAAGCTGTCCCCTGGCAACGTCGCCTACCACGCGCAGACGACCCTCCGCGTCATCGGCGCCCTGGACACCGACGCGCTCGGCCGGGCCGTCGCGACGCTCACCGCCCGGCACGCGATCTTCCGCACCACCTTCCACGACGACGACGGAACACCCCGGCAGCGGACGCACGCCACCGGCCCGATGCCCGTGGAACTCGTCGACCTCACCGCACTGCCCGCCGGTGAACAGCGCGCCCGGGTCGAGGAGATCACCGCCGAGCGGGCCCGGACACCGTTCGCGCTCGACGAACTGCCGCTGCTGCGCTGGACTGTGGTGCGTCTGGGGCCGCTCCAGCACGAGATCGTCCTCGTCGAACACCATCTCGTGCACGACGGCTGGTCCTTCGGACTCCTCATGCAGGAACTGCGCGCCTGCTACGCGGCCGAGGTCACGGGCGAACCGGCCGATCTGCCCGCCCTCCCCTTCCAGTACGCCGACTACGCCCTGTGGCAGCACACGTCCCTCACCTCCGACGCGTTCCTCGCGCAGCGCGACCACTGGGCGGGGGTGCTGGCAGACGCGCCCGCACCGACCACGCTTCCCACCCTCACCCCGCGCCGAGGGAAGCAGACCTTCCGAGGCGGCGCCGTCCGCGTCGAGGTACCGACCGGCACCGTCACCGCGCTGCGCAGACTGGCACGGCAGGAGGGGGCCACGCTGTTCGCCACCATGCTGGCCGGGTTCTACGCCGTACTGGGCCGCTGCACCGGTGAGGAGGACCTGGTGATCGGCTCCGGCTTCGCCAACCGCCAGATGGCGCAGACGGAACAGCTGATCGGCATGCTGGTCAACCCCGTCGTCCTGCGCTGCGACATCGGCGGCAACCCCGCCTTCACGACCCTGGTGCACCGCACCCGGGACACGGTGCTGACAGCGTCCGCGCACCAGGAGTACCCGTTCCTCGAACTCGTACGGCACCTCAACCCGGACCGTGACCCCACGGCGAATCCGTACTTCCAGCTGATGTTCAGCTCCAACGACGCGCGTCTGCCGGACCTGGAGCTGCCCGGGGCGTCGGCCACCGTGTTCGAACGGGACAACGGCTCGGCCAAAGCCGACCTGAACGTCATCATGATCCCGCGCGCCGAGGCGGAAAAGGGAGCGGACGGCCGCGTCGACGGCCGCGTGACGCTGCTGTGGGAGTACAACGCCGATCTGTTCGACCCCGGGTTCATGGCGGAGCTGGTCGAGTCCTATCTGGGCCTTTTGTCCGACGCGGCGCGCCACCCGGACCGCCGGCTCTCCGACCTCGCACTGCTCAGTGCGGAGCGCAGGAAGGCGCTGCTGCGTGCGGGCCGGGGGCAGGAGGCCGAGCCCGCCCGCCCCCTCGCCCTGTTGATCGAGGACGCGGTCCGCCGGTGCCCGGACGCGGTGGCGGTCCTTACGGCCGACGGCGAACAGGTCACCTACGCCGAACTGGCCGTCGAGGCCGCAGCGGTGGCCGCCCGGCTGGACGAGGCGGGAACGGGCGACGAGCCGGTCGGGCTCTTCCTCTCCCGCACCCCCCGCATGATCGCGGCGCTCCTGGGCGTTCTGCTGTCGGGCCGGTCCTATCTGCCGCTGGACCCGGCGCACCCGCCCGCCAGGACCGGGTTCACCCTCGGCGACTCCGGTGCCCGGTGCGTGCTCGTCGACACGCGCACCGCCGCGCAGCTGCCCGAAGGCCCCTGGGAGGCGATCGACGCCGGTACGGCCGGGTACCACCCGGTCGGCACGGCGGCCGTGTTCCCCCGGCCCCCGGCCCGCCCGGAGGCGACGGCGTACGTCCTCTACACCTCCGGCAGCACGGGACCGCCCAAGGGGTGCCTGGTCAGCCACCGCAACCTCGACCACTTCGTCCGCTGGGCGATGCGCGACACCCCGGCCGACGCCTTCTCGCGGACCCTGGCGACCGCCTCCATCTGCTTCGACATGTCCTTGTACGAGATCCTGCCCACGCTCGCCTCGGGCGGCACGGTGCAGCTCCTCGATCACCTCCTGGACCTGCCGAAGCTGCCGCCGGACGAGGCACCCACCCAACTGTGCGCGGTACCGAGCCTGTTGGGGGATCTCCTGCGTGACCACCGGTTGCCGCCCGGGTTGCTCCTGGTCAATCTGGGGGGCGAGGCGCCCCCCTCCGCGCTGGTCTCCCGGCTGTGCGCTGCCGGGATTCCGGCGGTGCGCAACCTGTACGGTCCGACCGAGATCACCGTCCTCGCCACCGCCTCGGCGGTCACCGACCCCGGCCAGGACCACGCACGCCCGGTGCCGCTCGGCGGTCCAGTCCCCGGTGCGCAGGTGTACGTCGTCGACGAGTGGCTCAACCTGATGCCGCCCAACTGCCCCGGCGAACTGGTCGTGGGCGGCGACGGAGTCACCGCCGGGTACCGGGGACGCCCCGGCCTCACGGCCGAACGGTTCGTGCCGGACGTGTTCTCCGGCGTGCCGAACGCCCGCCTCTACCGCACCGGAGACCGGGCCCGGTGGACCACCGACGGCCGTCTCGAATTCCTGGGACGGCTGGACGACCAGGTGAAGATCAGGGGCCTGCGGATCGAACTGGGCGAGATCGACCACGTACTGGCCGACCACCCGAGCGTGTCGGCCGCCTGGGCGGTCGTCACGGGCGAGGCCCCCGACCAGATCCTCACCGCCTATCTGCAGCGGTCGGGCGAGGCGGACCCTGACCCGGCGGAGCTGCACGCCCACGCCTCGGCCCGGCTGCCGTCGGGACTGGTGCCGACCGCTTTCGTTGTCCTGGACGAGGTGCCGCTGACACCCACCGGCAAGGTCGACCGGTCGCGCCTGCCGCTGTGGGGCGAATCGGCCGACGCGCCGCAGAGCCGCACGACCAGCCCGCCGCCTGCCACCGCCGACGCCCTCGAAGAGCACGTGCTGCGGATCTGGGCCGAGGTCCTCGACCAGCCGGAACTCCACCGGGACAGCAGCTTCTTCGCAGTCGGAGGACATTCGCTGCTGATGTTGCGGCTGCGTCACCGCATCGCGGCGGAGCTGGGCGCGGAGGTGGAGACGTCGGCGTTCTTCGACCATCCGACGGTCGCGGAGATGACGGCGCACGTGCGCTCGCTCCTGTCCGGCGGGCCGGACGGGCCGGGGGCGCAGGGATGAGCGGTTCCGCGATACACCCGGCCGGGGATGCGGCGGCCGGTCCCGCCGCGCGCCGCGCGCTGACCCCCGCCCAGGCCGGTGTGTGGTTCGCCGAGCAGTGGGAGCGCACCGGCCACCCGGCCGGTGCGGGCCCGGCGGACGCCACCAAGTACCACATCAACGCCTCGTTGCAGCTGTCCGGCCCGCTCGATCCGGACGCGCTGCACCGGGCACTGCGGGACCTGACCGACCGGCATCCGATTCTGCGGGCCCGTGTGGAGGACGACGGCTCGGGCGAGGGCCCCGCCCTGGCCGACCAGGGCCCGATCTCCCTCCCTCTCCCGGTGGTCGATCTGCGCGGCACCCCGTACGGCGCCGACGAGAGCGCCCGCGCACGACAGCGCGACGAACTCGCCCGGCCCTTCGACCACCTGCGCGGCCCCCTGCTGAGGGCCACTCTGATCCGGACGGCCGAGGAAGCACACCTGCTCGTGCTCGTCATCCACCACCTGGTGTGCGACGGCTGGTCACTGCGCGTCCTCTACCGCGATCTGGGCCTGCTCTACCAGGCGGAGCCGACGGAGGGAGCCCGGTTGCCGGCGCCCGCCTCGTGGTTCGACGAGAAGCCCGCGCCGGGTGCGGAGCCGGGCGCCCACGAGTACTACCGACGGGTGCTCGGCGACGCCCCCACGGTCACGGACCTGCCCACCGACCGGCCCCGCTCCGACAGCGGCACGACACGCGGAGCCGCGCTCCAGCGGGAGGTCCCGGCCGGTCTGTGGCGTGCCGTCGTCATGGCGGGCGCGTCATGGCGGGCCACCCCGGCCATGGTCGTGACGGCGGTGCACGCCCTGCTGCTCGCCAAACTCACCGGTGGGCGCGACCTGGTCATCGGTGTGCCCTCCGCCGGGCGCGGCAGCCAGGAGCAGACCGAGACCGTGGGCATGTACGTGACCACGATCCCCCTGCGCGTGACGATCTCCCCCACGGCCACCGCCGAACAACTCGTCCACCAGGTAAGGGGCCGGACCCTCGAATCCCTGCGGTACCCGGCCACGGGCCTCGAAGAGATCGTCGGCCTGCTGGGCACGGAGCGCTCCGCGACCACCGCACCGCTGGTACAGACGGTGTGCGCCGTGGAGCAACTCGGTGTCCAGACGCCTGACCTGGGGTCCGTACGCACGCGGCGAGCGGAGCTGCCGTGCACCGCGGCCAAGTTCGACCTCGGCCTGGGCGTGCACGTCTCCCCGGACCGGGTCGAGACGGACTGGGAGTACGACACCTCGCTGTTCGACGCCGACACCGTGACCGCACTCGCCGACGCCTTCCTCGCGCTCCTGGGCGAGTTCGTCGCGGCGGAACCGGGCACGGGGGCCCTGTCCCTGGCGCTGGGCGCCACTCCCGACGCCGTGGAGTCACCGGAACCGTCCGGCCGGTTCGACATCCCGGCGCCGGAGGACTCCGGCCGGTTCGACACCCCGGCACCGGAGGACGCCGTCGGGGACAGTACGTGCGTGCCCGGTCAGCTGGCGCGCCGCGCCCACCGCGTACCGGACGCCGTCGCGGTCCGCGCGGGTACGGACGAAGTGACCTACCGGGAGCTGCACGCACGGGCTCGGGCAGTGGCCGGCGCACTGCGGGCGGCGGGAGCAGGCCCGGAGGACACCGTGCTGCTCGCGGTGGCGCGCGGAGCCGCCTGGGCCGCCGGGCTCCTCGGCATCTGGTACTGCGGTGCGGCGGTCGTGCCGGTGGACCTGGGCCACCCCGACCACCGCCTGCGGGAACTGGCCGGGGCCGCCGGAGCCCGACACGGGGTCACCGGCAGTGCCGCCGACGCCGAGACGCTGCACGGCCGACTGGGTGACGGCCTGTCATGGACACTGGTGCCCGGCGAGGGCTCCGCCGTGGACGGCGCCTCGTCGGCGGCCCGCGCCGTGAGCACCGGACCGGGCACACCACCGTCCGCGACGCCCAGGACACCGACGGCCCCCGAGACGGCCCCGTACGGACCGCACCCCGCCACCGGTCCGTCGTCACTTGCCTACGTCCTGTTCACCTCCGGCTCCACCGGCCGCCCCAAGCCGGTCGCCGTCGAGCACGGCAGCCTCGCCCACCACGCCAGGGAGACGGGCCGGCGCTACGGGCTCACGGACGCCGACCGGGTCCTGCAGTTCGCCGCGCCCGCCTTCGACGTCGCCCTCGAAGAGGCCGTACCGACGTGGTGCGCCGGTGGCACCACCGTCTTCATCGAGGACAACACCGTGGGGCCCGCGGACCTGGAACCGGTGCTCGCCCAAGGCGTCACCGTGGTCAACCTGCCGACCCCGTACTGGGCGGAGTGGTCCCGAGACCTACAGGCCCGGCCGCGCGCCCTGCCCCCGGCGCTGCGCCTGGTCGTGATCGGCAGCGACACGGGTCACCACGCCGACCTCGCCCGCTGGTACGCGGGAGGCGGCAGGCCCGTGGTCAACGCCTACGGCCTGACGGAGACCACGATCACGGCCACCACCTGCCGACTCGACCGGGCGGCCGGGGCCGCTACCGAGGAGGCTGCCACGCTCCCTCTCGGACGGCCGCTGCCCGGCATCGGCGCGTACGTCCTGGACAGTGCACTCCAGCCGGTGCCCCCGGGGCTGACCGGTGAACTCTGGATCGGCGGGGCCTGTCTCGCCCGTGGCTACCACCGGCGCCCGGCTCAGACGGCGGAGCGTTTCCTGCCGGACCCGTTCGCCGCGCGGCCCGGGGCCCGCATGTACCGCACGGGGGACCGCGTCCGACGTGGCACGGACGGCGAACTCACCTTCGTCGGCCGCCTCGACGACCAGGTGAAGATCCGCGGTCACCGGGTGGAACCGGGGGAGGTGACGACGGCTCTGCTCTCCCATCCGCTGGTGCGGGACGCGGCGGTGCGCGTCCGCGCGACGGAGGGATCCCGCCGACTGGTCGCCTATGCCGCCGTCGCGGAGGGCGGCACGGGCGCGGAGCGGGCCGACGAGCCGGAGCTGCGGCGGTTCCTGACGGCCGTCCTGCCCTCCCACGCCGTACCCGCGCTCATCGTCGTACTGCCCCGGCTCCCACGGACCCCCGGCGGCAAACTCGACACCCGAGCCCTGCCCGAACCGCCGGACGCCTGCGGCGGAGCCGGTCCGGACACCAGCACGGCGCACGACGGCGTCGACGGCCGGCCGAACCCCGCGGAAGCGACGCTGGCCCGGATCTGGGCCGACGTCCTCGACGTCCCCGCCGTACGGGCCGGGGACAACTTCTTCCGCGTCGGGGGCGACTCGGTACTGAGCATGCGCGTCGTCTCACAGGCCAGGGCGGCCGGACTGGAGCTGACCACCAGGGACCTGTTCCGCCATCAGACACTGGCCGAACTGGCAGCGGCGGCACGTCACTCAACGAACTCACCGACACCGCAGGACCCGGCGGCTCCCGCCCTCCGCGCCGGACCGGTCACGGCCGCCGCCCGCCCGCAGGCGAGAGCCGCGACGGCTTCGCTCCCGTCCCCGGACGTCCCCGACCGGCTGGGTCTCCTCGCCGGACTCGGTGACGCCGCCGCCGTCCACCCGGCGACCCCGATGCAACGGTGGGGCCTGAACCGGCTCGCCCACGCCCCACGTCCGGGCCTCTACCGGGTGTACGAGGCATTCGACATCAGCGGCGCCGACACCGACCCGGACGCGCTGGTGCTCGCCTGGCAGCACCTGGCCGAGCACCATCCGGCGCTCCGTTCCTCGCTGCACGTCCACGGCGACCGGGCCTGGCAGGTGCCCCACCGGAACGTACGCGTCACGCTGCACCGCGAAGACACCCGAGGTACGTCCGACGACCGGACCGCGACGGCGATGGCGGCTCACCTCAAGGAACTGCGCAGCCGCGCGGTCGGCGCAGCGGAACCCGGCCACGTGGAGCTGGCCCTGTTCCGCGGCGACCACGCGACCCGGCTGGTCTGGAGCTTCTCCTACCTCCACGTCGACGGCTGGTCCTTCCCCCACCTGCTCCAGGACCTGTTCACACTCCACGACGCCCTGCGCGCGGGACAGGTCCCCTCGCTGCCGGACCGCCCCTCCCCGGGCGACCTGGCTCCCTGGGCACGTGAGGACGAACAGGCGGCCCGTGTTCACTGGCTGGCCGAACTCGCCGGGAACGCGACCGGTTCGGTCGCCGCCCTCCTGGGACCCGCCTGTGGCCCGGCCGAGCAGACGGACCTGCGCACCTGGCTGTCCCGGGAGGAGACTTCGGCCCTCCGCGCCGCACTGCGCGGGCGCGGCCTCACCCTGCACACAGCCGTCCAGGCGGCGTACGCACTGGTGTTCGCGGCGCTGGCGGAGATCGACGACGTGCTCTTCGGCACGGTCGTGGCCGGCCGGTCGACCGCCGGGCCAGGAGCCGAGGACGTGGTCGGATGTCTCAACAACGTCCTGCCCAGCCGGGTCCGGATTCCGCGCACCGAGCGGCTCGACGCCTGGCTGCGCCGACTCCAGGACCGCCACGCGGAGTCGGCCGTCCACGAACGCACCAGCCCCCTGGACGTGCAGCGATGGTCCGGCGTACCCGACAGCGGCCGGCTCTACGACTCGCAGATCGTGGTGGAGAACTTCCCCTTCGACGCGGCGCTCCAGTCCCGGGTCGCGGGCTGGGGTCAGCTGGCCAACGGGGCCCACGGTGACGAGGCTTTGCGGCTCACCGTGTGGCCGGACCCCGCTCTGCTGATCAAGGTGGGATACCACCGTGACCTGGTGGGTGACGCCGGAGCCGCCGATCTGCTCCACCGGGTCGCGGCCGTCCTCACCTCGCTCGCCGTGGCTCTGGACGGTCCGGCGGAACGGCTGTGGGCCGTGGCCCGCCGTCCCGCGCCGGTCGTCGGCTGACACTCGCCCCCGCTCCTCGTACGAGGCAACCGCCATCCGCCCGTCCCTTGTCCTGGAGGACCCATGACGACCCCGAAGACCCGGGAACACCAAGAGGAAGTACACGAAGGGGAAGAAGAGGAGCAGTACGTCGTCGTCATCAACGGCGAGGCGCAGTACTCGATCTGGCCGGCCGACCGGGATCTGCCGCCGGGCTGGGCGGGCGAGGGAACCCGCGGTGCCAAGTCCGACTGCCTGGCCAGGATCGGCGAGGTCTGGACCGACCCGCGCCCCAGGTCGCTGCGCGAGCATCTGGCGCGGCACGACCAGTGAGCACGGCGGGCGACGACGTGGCCGGAGTGACGCACGGCGGCACGCCGCCCGCACGACGCAGCCTGTGGCTGCACCGAGGATTCACCGCGCTGTGGACCGCCCACACGCTCAGCCAGTTCGGCACGCAGATCGCGTTCTTCGCCCTCCCGGTCCTGGCGGTGACCACGCTCGACGCCACGACGACGGAGCTGGGTCTCCTCGCTGCGGCCGAGACCCTGCCGTTCCTCCTGATCAGTCTTCCGGCGGGGGTCCTGGTCGACCGCTGGCCCCGGCGTCGCGTGCTGATCGTCTCGGACCTCGTACGGGCGGTCCTGCTGGCGGCCGTCCCGCTGGCCGGACTGGCGGGGGTGCTGAGCCTTCCGCTGCTCGTCGTGGTGGCGATGCTGGTCGGCACGGGCACGGTCCTCTTCGACATCGCGTACCTCTCCTATCTGCCCGCCCTCGTCCACCGCGCCGACCTCCCCGCCGGGAACGCCCGACTGGAGTTCTCCCGGTCCGCCGCCGAGTCGGCGGGGCCGGGACTGGGAGGACTCGCCGTGCAGTGGACCTCGGCGGCCACCGCGGTGTGGGGCAACGTGCTGACCTACGCCGGTTCCGCCCTGCTCCTCGCGTTCACCGGTGGCAGCCGCCCGACGGGCGGCGCGGACCCGGCGGACAAGGACACGGGACGTCCGGGCGAGCACGAGGTCAATCCCGACGGAGCCGACGGAGCTGACGGAGCTGACGGAGCTGACAGGTCCGACAGGGCCGACGCGACGATGGTCCGGGCCATCGGGGAGGGGCTGCGCTTCGTCTTCCGGCATCCGGTCCTGCGCGCGCTGGCCGTTTCCACCGCCGTCGCGAACCTCTTCGGCATCGGCGGAGCCCTGAGCGCAGTCCTGACCGCGTACGCCGTGCACGATCTGCACCTGTCCGTGGGGCTCTTCGGCCTCGCACTGACGGTGGGCAACGCCGGAGCGATCGTGGGAGCTCTCCTCAACGGCGTACTGCTACGTGTCCTGGGCCCCGGCCGCACGCTGCTGCTGACCTCCCTCCTTCCCGCGCTCGGTCTCCTGCTTCTCGCGACCGCGGAGCCCTCCCGTGCCGCCGTGGTGATCGCGGTCTCGATGGGTCTCGTCGCGGGGAGCGTCACGATCTACAACATCCATCAGGTGAGCCTGCGTCAGGCGGTGACCGACACCCGGATGCAGGGCCGGATGAACGCCTCGATACGTTTCGCCATCTGGGGCACCCTCCCCCTCGGCGCCCTGTTCGGCGGGGCGCTGGCTGATCTGATCGGCATCCGGGCCGCCCTCTGGTGCCTCGGCGGCCTCGGGTGCACGGCCTGCCTGCCGCTCCTGACCCGCCCCATCCGAACGCTGCGGCACATGCCGTCGCTGTGACGAGGACCGGCATTCACTCGACCTCCCCCACCCAGGACCACCGTCGAGCGCCGCATCGCCCGGCTCGCCGGACGCACAGCGAGGCGACGTCGCGTGGGGTCGTGGCCGGTGGGCAGCGGTACGTCAGGTGACCAGTCGGACGCCTCGGCGCGCGAGGTAGGAGGCGGGATTCACGTCGCTCCCGTACTGGCGCCGTGCCCTGATCTCCAGGTGCAGGTGCGGGCCGCTGGAGCGGCCGGTGTTGCCGCTCCTGCCCAATCGCTGGCCCACCCTCACCCGGGCTCCCTGGCGCACCTCGATCCTGGACAGGTGGGCGTAGACGGCGAAGTGGCCGTCCGTCATCCGAACGGTCACGGCATGGCCGTACGAGCCGGACCACTTCGCCAGCACCACGTCGCCTGCGCCCACCGCGTGCACCGGCGTCCCCGTGGGCACCGCGAGGTCGATGCCGGTGTGGTGGCCGGCCAGCCAGTCGCCCCGGACCCCGTAGCGGGTGCTCACCCGGTACCAGCGGCGCAGCGGCTTCGCCCCCCGGGGAAAGGGGCCATGGCGCTCTCCGCGGTCGGTGGCCGGTGCGGGGAGATCCGTGAGCGCCCGGGCGAGGTCGTCCTCGAACACCGGGTCGTGTCCCAGCGGGCAGGCGTCGTCCTGCGCCGAGGGGGCTGCGGCAGAGGCAGGGCCGGGCGGCGGCCACAGCACCAGGCCGAGGGTGAGCAGCGCGGACCGCCGCGTCACGGACACCGCGCGGGAACGTGTCGGGAATCGCTTCATAACCGGGAATCGCTTCATAACACTGACCTCAAGCGCACTGCCCCGAGAGCGCACGCCCAGCCGCGCGTCCGGGGGACGGGCCTGCCCGCCGACGTACGGACATGCCGACGGGAGCCGGGAGCGCCGCCGTCGTCCTGCCCGAGCTCGTGCGGGCCGAGCCGGCGGATGCTTCACGTGCGGACCCCGGCCGCCGTGCGCCCTCGGCGAAGTGGCCCCCTCGGGAAACGCGTACCGCAGCGCCGTGCGGGGAGTGATGGCTCGGCAGTGCCGGACTGGCCTCGATGCCCCGGTACGGGCTGGCTGTCCGTCACCCCTCGGGCGGGGGCGGGGGTCGCGTCACCCCGGGAGCGGCGGTGTCTCGATGATCTTGCGGAGGGCCTGTAGGCCGCGGCGGATGTGGCTCTTCACGGTTCCCAGCGGAAGCCCCGTCTCCCGGGAGATCTGAGAATGTGTCAGGTCGCCCCAGACCGCCAGCCCGAGCAGACGCCGCTGGACCGCAGGCAGTCGGCTCAGCATCTCCAGGAGGAGAACCCGGGTCAGGGCTTCCTCGCTCTCGTTGTGCTGCGGGTGGCGCAGCACGTCCTCCTGGTGGGCCGTGACCAGACCGGTGAGCCTGGCGCGGCGGACGCGGGCGGCGAGGCCGTCGGCGATCGCGTGCCGCGTGATCCCGACCAGCCATCCGCCCAACGATCCCCGGGCCGGGTCGTATCCGGCACGTCCGCGCCAGGCGGCGAAGAACACCTGCTGGGTGGCGTCCTCCGCGTCCTGTGGGTCGCGCAGCGCTCGCAGTGCCAGGGAGTACACCAGGGAGCCCCACCGCTCGTACGCGGCGGCCAGGGCGGCCTCTTCGCCCCGGGCGAGCCCGTCGGCGATGGCGGCTTCGGCGCCGTCACAGGCGTCGGGGCAAGAAGTGACGTGGGCGGATTCTGCCGGACGAGGCAGGGCGGGCAGAGCTGGAGACATGGTGCACTCCTCGCGGTCTGGAGCCGGTTCACGACGTCGACCAACGTCCGGCAGCTCGCTCCGACGACCCAACTCGCATCGTTTAGGCATCGGTTTGCGGTGCGCCCCGTGCGGCCCGCGCGAGCCCCGCCCGTCCTGGTCCGGCAGCACGGACCCGCAGGTCAGTGGCGTGCGACGGAGCCGCCCCGGCCGATTTCGCGGCCGGACGCGGGCGGGCGCGGAAAGTGACGTGGGGCGAACGCGCATCCAGGGCCCGACGACGGCCGGTATCAATCGGTGCCGCAGGCCCGCCCGGTCAAGCCCCTCCCGAGGGCCCGCGGTGAGCCTGGACCGCCGTGGCCCGGCGGCTCCCACGTTCCCGCCCCCTGGCCAGCGCATCGTCGCTCGCGCGGAGGTCACCATGCCCGACCACCTGGACTCCGACGAACTCGCCGAGATCTCCCTCGGTCCGCCCGACCCCGCTCGGCTCACCCCGTACCGGCGCCACCACCTCCGGCTCTGCGACCGCTGCCGAGGTGAGCTCGCCGAACTGCGGGCGGTGGTCCGGGCAGCGCGCGACATCACCAGTGATGACCTGCTCGTCGAACCTCCCGCATCCGTGTGGGAGTCCGTCGTCGTACGCCTGCACCTCGACGACGAGGACGCGTAGTCCGTGCGCGCACCGGCCCCGGACAGGCCCGCCCGCCCGTGCGCCCGACGAGGTCCGAGCGGCCCCGCCCGTCCGGTGCGCCCGGCTACGGCGGCGTCCCCGCCCACTGCGGCAGGACGTCCCGCAGGACGACCTGCCGCGCCCACGGCCACGGCGAGCCCCTTCCACGACGTACGGTCGGGTCGTGAACAGGACAACGCAGACGGCACAGGAACCGGGGGAGGCGAGCTTCTCCACCGGAGAGGTCGCCCGGCGCCTGGGGGTGTCGCCCACCACCGTTCGTTCATGGGACCGGCGTTACGGCATCGGCGCCGGAACGCGTACGCAGGGCAGCCACCGCCGTTGGAGCCCGCAGGACATGGCCCGTCTGGAGCGGATGTGCGGGCTGACCGCGACGGGGGTGCCGCCCGCCGAGGCGGCCCGCCTGGCGGTCGGCAGCCTCCCGCCGCCTCCCGTCGTCCCGTCACCGGCACCGGCGCCCACGAGTGCGGGCGGCCGGGCGGGCGAGGGGATGCGCCTGGGCGGTGTGCGGGCGGAGTGCCGGGGAGTCGTCCGGGCGGCTCTGCGCCTCGACGCGGGCGCTCTGGACGAGCTGCTGACGACCGTCATACGGGACCTCGGACTGGTCACCGCCTGGACAGAAGTGATCATGCCCGCGCTGCACGCGGCGGGCCGGAAGTGGGAGGGGGAACCCGACAGATACGTCGAGGTCGAGCACTTCCTGTCCTGGCACGTCTCCGGGGCGCTCCGGCGGGCGGGCCCCCCACTGCCCCCGGGAAAGTCGCGCGGCGCCGTCACCCTGCTGGCCTGCGCGCCGCAGGAGAACCACACGCTGCCGCTGGAGGTCCTGGCGGCCTCCTTGACCGAACGGGCCCTACCGGTGCGCATGTTCGGTGCCGCGCTGCCGGCCGAGAGCCTCCTGGGGGCGGTCGAGCGAACCGGCCCCGTGGTCGTGGGGCTGTGGGCGCAGTCCCGCGCCACGGCAGACCGCACGCTCGCCGACCGCGTGGCGGACCTGCGGTGGGGCCCTCAGGGGGCCCGCAGGAAACCCTCCGTCCTCGCGCTGGGGCCCGGTTGGTCCGGTACCTCGGCACATGTCCGCCCGCACGGGCTCGCGGAGGCCGTCGCGACGGTGGAGGCGCGCGTGGCGCAGCACCACCGCGGCCGCCGACGGCACTCGACCGCCTCGCGATGAGGAATCCGTACCGCCTGCGTCGCGACAGGGGAGGGGCGCCCTGAACGGGGAAGGGACGCTCTGAACAGGGGAGGGACACTCTGAACACATGCACCGCCCCGCCCGAGTGGCGGCCCGTGCCTCCGGCGCCAGGGCCCGGAGGCATCGGGCACGCAGGGCGACACCGCCGAGAAGGCCCCCGGGCCACCCGTGCCGGTCCCACTCACCCGTACGAGGGAACTCCTCCCCCTGGACGCGCTGCGGCGCATCCGACGGGGCCCCACGGAGCGAAGGTCCGCAAAGGTCGTCGCCGCCCGTCTCCGTGCCGAAACCGGGCCGTCAACGACGGGACCGCCGCCACAGCGTTGTCACACCGAAGCCTGGCCGCCGACAGTTCGGACCGGCCCAAGGGAGCTCCTCGATGAAGATCGTCGCCACAGCCGCCCGTACCGCAGTCGCCCTCGCCGCCGCGACGGCCTGCGCCCTCACGGTCGCAGGTGCCGCGCCCGCCGCCCCGGCTTCCCCCGCCGAAGCGCACGCCGCGCCGGGTGCGGCCACCGAACCCGCCTCCGTCGGCGTCCTCGACGTCCCGCGCTACCTCGGCCACTGGTTCCAGTTCGCCGCCGTACCACGGGCGTTCGAAGCCAAGTGCGCGAAGAACGTCCACGGAACGTACGGTCTGCGGCCGTCCGGTTCCCTCTCTGTACGCAACGGCTGCACCACCTGGCAGGGGCGCGCCAGTTCCATCGAGGGCGAGGCCAAGCCCCTCGACGCCACCGGATCGCGGCTCAACGTCTCCTTCGTCGCCGTCGACGGCGTCTACCAGCACGGCGTGAACGCCAACTACATCGTCGTCGGGCTCGCCCCCGACTACCGCTGGGCAGTGGTGACGGACAGCGCCCGGCGGTCCGGATTCGTGCTCTCCCGCACACCGGGCCTCACCCCGGCCCGGCAGCAGGCCGCTCGGCACGCGATCCGCGCGGCGGGTCTCGACCCGTGCTCCTTCCTGACGACCCGGCAGGACGGCGGCTCCCGTACGAGCGCACCCTTCTGCTGACCTCCGCTGGTCGGCACCGATCCTCGCCGTCGCCGGTCGACGTGCATCCGAATGCGCCTCCCGTACGGAATCCTGGTCGACCGGCTCTTCGGCACGAGAGGAATGGACGGAGGCGCCCCCTTGCACCCCTCGCACCCACGCACCCCCGGGGCCCGAGAACCGCGTGCACCGGCCGACCCCGGCCACCCTGCCGCGTCGTACAGCACGAAGCCCCCCAGTACGCAGTCCCACAACACGAAGACCCACAGCACCAAGACCTACGACACGGAGATCGCCGTCATCGGTGCCGGAGCGGCCGGACTCTCCCTCGTCCACCGGCTCTGCGCACCCGCCCCCGGCCGCAGGCCCGACGTGACCCTGATCGACGCTCCTCCGGGACCGCTGCGGCCACCGGAGCGCACCTGGTGCTTCTGGGAGGAGCCGGGCGGCGCGTTCGACGAGGTGCTGACCGCCTCCTGGGACCGGCTGCGGCTGCGCGGGCACGCCGGGGACACCGTCGACTGCGCGCTGGCTCCCACGCGCTACAAGATGCTGCGCTCCACCGACTTCGAGCGGCTGGTGAACGCACGGCTCGACGCCGCCCCGCACCTGCGGCGGACGACGGCGACCGTCGACGGCATCGACGACCTGCGCCCCGGCGCCGTCGTACGGGGGACCACAGCCGGGGGAACACCACTGCGTCTGCGGGCCCGTTGGGTCTTCGACTCCCGGCCGCCGCGCACCCTGCCCCCGGCCCGCACCCTGCTGCTCCAGCACTTCCGGGGCTGGTTCGTCCGTACCGCACAGCCGTGCTTCGACCCCGCCGTCGCCGACCTGATGGACTTCCGCACCCCCCAGCCCGCACCCGGGCTCTCCTTCGGGTACGTGCTGCCGCTCGACCCGTGCCGGGCACTGGTGGAGTACACCGAGTTCTCCCCGCAGCCCCTGGACGACACCGGCTACGACCGGGCCCTGCACCACTACACCTCCCAGGTCCTGGGGCTGGGTGCGTTCGAGGTGACGGGCACCGAACAAGGCGTGATCCCGATGACGGACGCCCGTTTCCCCCGCCGCATCGGGTCATCGGCCTTCCGTATCGGCACCGCGGGCGGTGCCACCCGGCCGTCCACCGGCTACACCTTCGCCGCCGTGCAGCGGCAGAGCCGAGCCGTCGCGGACGCCCTGGCCCGCGGTCGCCCGCCGCTGCCGCCGCCCGCCTACCCGGCCCGCTCGCGGGCCATGGACGGCGTCCTGCTGCGCGCACTGGCCACCGGGCGGGTGGACGGGACGCGGTTCTTCACCCGGCTCTTCCGGGAAGCGGGACCGGAGCGGATGCTCCGCTTCCTGGACGGCCGCACCACCCGCCGCGAGGACTTCGCCGTCGGCCTGCGCACCCCGGTCCTGCCGATGCTGCGCACGGCCGCGGAACTGCCGTGGCTGCGCAGACTCCCGGACACCCGCGCGCGCCGCAGCCCGGCCGCCGGGCGTCGCGGACACGAGGAGACCGGGCCATCGGCCCCGGAATCCGGACCCCTCGCGTGACCGACGCCCGCCCGCCCCCCCCGGCGGCCCGCATCCGCCCCACCACGACCACCCCGGAAGGACCGCATGAGCCTGCTCCGCGACGAAGCTCTGTCCACCGCGTTCGACCGTGCCGCCCACACCTGCGACCGGCTCACGGCGGCCAGCCCCGGTGACCAGGAGTTCGACACCGCCGCCCGGTTCGCGGCACGGTCGCGCCGGGCGGGTTTCTCCCGCGTACGCGTTCTGCCGATGCCCGGCCGGCAGACCGGCATCGTGCACACCGTCCTGGCGGCCGCCCCTGACGAAAGGGCGTACGCGGGCGCGGGGGTGTCCCGATGAGGACGAAGGCACCCCGCCGGGGCCGCGACCGCCGCGCGGTCATGCTGCCCGGCCCCGCCGGACGCGCTCGTGTCCCGGGCGAGGCCCCCTCGGTGGCCGTCGTCGGCGGCGGCATCGCCGGTCTCGCCGCGGCCACCGCACTCGCCGAGCGGGGCGTCCGCGTCACCGTGTACGAACGCGAGGACACCCTCGGCGGCCGCCTCGCCGGATGGTCCACCGCACTCGCCGACGGCTCCACCGCCACCATGAGCCGGGGCTTCCACGCCTTCTTCCGTCAGTACTACAACCTGCGCGGCCTGATCCGGCGCGTCGACCCCGGCCTGGACGTCCTGACCAAGCTGCCCGACTACCCCCTCCAGCACAGCGACGGACTGCGCGACAGCTTCGCCCGGGTACCGCGCACCCCGCCCTGGAGCGCGCTCGGCTTCGTCGCGCTCAGCCCCGCCTTCGGCTGGGGCGATCTCGTCCGGATGAATCCGCGCGCCGCCCTGCCCCTGCTCGACGTCCGGGTGCCGGAGGTGTACCACCGTCTCGACAAGGTCAGCGCCCGGGACTTCCTCACCGGCATCCGCTTCCCCGAGGCCGCCGACCACCTGGCGTTCGAGGTGTTCTCCCGGAGCTTCTTCGCGGACCCGCGCGAGTTGTCCGCCGCCGAACTGGTCCTGATGTTCCACATCTACTTCCTCGGCTCCAGCGAGGGGCTGCTCTTCGACGTGCCCCGCGAACCGTTCCCGGCCGCCCTCTGGGACCCCCTCGGGCGCTATCTCGCCGGGCACGGCGTGCGGCTGCGCACCGGCACGCCCGTGCACGGCGTCACCCCGGTGCCCGGCGGGGTCACCGTCGCCACGGACGCGGGGGAGGAGCCGTACGACCGGCTGGTCCTGGCCCTGGACACCGGCGGACTCCAGCACGTGGTCGGGAACTCGCCGTCACTCGGGAACGCCGCCTGGCGCGAGCGCATCGCCCGGCTGCGCACCGCCCCGCCCTTCCTGGTGTCCCGGTACTGGCTGGACCGCCCGGTGGCCGCCGGCCGGCCCGGCTTCCTGGGCACCGGCGGGTACGGTCCGCTGGACAACGTCAGCGTGCTCGACCGCTGGGAGGGCGAGGCGGCGCGCTGGGCCGCCCGCACCGGCGGCTCCGTCGTCGAACTCCACGCGTACGCCGTCGACCCGGGGGCCGACCGCGAAGTGGTCCAGGACCGGGCGCGGACCGAACTGCACCGGGTGTACCCGGAGACCCGGGACGCCAAGACCGTCGACGTACGGCACGAATGGCGGGCGGACTGCCCGCTGTTCGAGGTCGGCGGTCACCGCGACCGGCCCGGCACGCACACCCCCGACCCGGCCGTGGTCCTCGCGGGCGACCTGGTGCGCACCGACCTTCCGGTGGCCTTGATGGAGCGCGCCGCCACCACCGGTTTCCTCGCCGCGAACGAACTCCTCGGGCAGTGGGGGCTGCGCGGCCAGACCCTGTGGACGGTGCCCGCCCGGGGCCGCGTGCCGGGCCTGCGGAGCCTGGCCTCCCTGGCCGCGAGCTGAGCCCGAATCGGCCGGTACCGCGCCTTGTGGCGGCGGCACCGGCCGGTTGCGCGGGGGCTCAGCCCGGGAACCGCCCGGTGCTGCGCAGTGTCCAGCGCCGCTCCGCGTACGCGAGGTCGTCGCGCCACAGCCGCCCCGCCGCCGCCCGCATCAGCGGACGCAGTACGGGCGCGGCCGCCTTCGCCACGGCGAAGCCCCTGCGGTCCGACGCCGCGACGACCGCCTCCACCACCGCCGTGCGCGGGCGCCCCGAGGCGTCCGGGGCCAGCGGAGTGGCATGCGTCTCCACCACCGAACCCTCCCCCTCCCCCCGGGTGATGTGCATGACGACGGTGCGCGGCTCGGGCGCGGTGAAGACCGCCCGCACCGGCACCACGGCACGCCCGGCGACCTTGAAGGACACGTCCACCACGAACGCGTCCTCCCCGGCGTGGTCACGGTCGGCCGCCTTTTGCCCCGGCGAGCCGACCACCGTCAGATCCACGAAGGAGTACGGGTGGAACCAGGCCCCGTGCCACGGGTCGAGCCGGTTGGCCACCACGTCCTCCGGCTCGCAGCGCCCCACGACCGTGCAGACGGCCGCGACCGACGAGTCCGGGTCGGGCCGCAGGGGTACCACCGGACGGTCCAACGGCTCCTCGCCGCCCACCCGGTCCAGCCGTACCCACAGCAACACCCCGTCGTCGTGCACCGGATAGGGCTCCCACCCGGCGAACGGGCCGCCGTCCAGGGCCAGTCCGTGCCAGTGGCAGACGAGCGTGCCGCACCGCACCCGGCTGTCCTTCAGCGGCGCTCCCAGGTGCGGACACGACCCCGCCCCGGCCCGTACGGAGCCGTCCTCCCCGTGCCAGAGCACGATCTCGGTCCCGGCGACGACCCGCCCCAACGGCCGGTCGGCCGGAACACAGCCGGAAGCCCCCACCACGTACCAGTTGCCCGAAGGGCGGGCCTGCGCGCGCTTCAGCGCGGCGGCGATCACGGCGGGGGAGGCGTCGCGCCAGGTGGGCCGCTGCCGCTCCCAGGGCACGGGGGCGCGCCGCAACCGCAGCGGGAACCGCCCGCCCGGGGGCGGGAGTTCGCCTGCGCCGTCCGGCCTGATGTCCTCGTTCACACCGTCTCCTTCCGAACCCGTCCGTCACGCGCCACAGTGCCCCCGGCCGTGCCTGCGCCCCGATGCGGAGCTGCTCCGGCGTGCTCCACCCGACTCCACCCGGCGGCGCGGGACCGGGCCGCCGCGAGGCGCACCAGCCCGTCGGCGGCCACCACCGCCCGCCTCCGCCGGGACACCACGGCCCGCCGGTGCAGCACCCGGTACCCGTCGTCCGCGACGGCATCCAGGATCGCCCCGTACAGCACGAAGGCGGTACGGATGCACGGGCGTGCCACCGGGTCGAGCTGCCTCAGCCCCGGCGCCGCCTCCCGGTACACGGCACGGGTCAGTTCGGCGACGTGTCGCAGTGCGGCGGTGATCCGCCGGTCCGGGAGCCCGGTCAGTCGGCTCCAGGCGAGCAGGTCCCGGTCGACGCCGTGCGCGGCGAGGAGATCGCCGGGCAGATACACCCGCCCCCGGTCGAGGTCCTCGCCCACGTCCCGCAGGAAGTTGGTCAGCTGGAAGGCCACACCGAGCGCGGCGGCCTGCGGGGCGGCCTCCGTGCGCGGCACGACGGTCCCCAGGACCGGCAGCATCTGGAGGCCGATCACCGCCGCTGACCCGTGCATGTACGCCCGCAGGTCGTCGTACGTCGGATAGTCGGTGACGGTCAGGTCGCTGCGCATGGACGCCATGAAGTCGGTGAAGAGGCGGTGCTCGATGTCGTACCGGGCGGCGGTGTCCGCCAGCGCGCGTACCACGGGCTCGTCGCTGTGCTCCCCGGCCAGGCCCGCCTCCAGCCGTGCGCACAGCGTGTCGAGGACTGCCGCGCGGTGTGCGGTGGTGGCCGGGGAGTTCAGGTCGTCGACGATGTCGTCGGCCCACCGGGCGAAGCCGTAGAGCGCGTGGACGGCGGGCCGGCGTTCCACGGGCAGCAGCCGGGTCGCCAGGAAGTAGGTGCGCCCGTGCCGGGCGTTGAGAGCGCGGCAGTGGTGGTACGCCGCACGCAGCGCCGCATCGGTGATGCCGGCGGCGTCGAGTTCACGGTCGGTCATGCGGGGGTGCCTTCCGGGCTGCGGGGCCGGTGGTTCGGATCGGGCGTGCGGGGCCGGGCATGCGGGCGGCGCGGGCGGGCCGGTCGGCACCGGTGATCCTGGCGGCCGCGAGCTTCCCCGAGATCAGGACGGTCGGCACGCCGACCCCGGGCGTGGTGCCGCAACCGGCCAGGACCACGTTCTCGGTGCCGCGCACCAGGTTGCGGGGCCGGAAGGGGCCGGTCTGCGGGAAGGTGTGGGCCGCCGAGAAGGGCGTACCCGCGCCGTGGCCGTCCGCGCTCCAGTCGGCGGGCGTCACCAGACACTCCTCCTCGATCGCCGCACCGAAGCCCTCCAGGCCGCGGGCGGCGAGGGTGCGCAGGAGGCTGTCGCGGTAGCGGGGGCCGAGGTCCGCCCACTCCCGCACGCCCGGGCCGACCACCGTGTTGGGGCAGGGCGCCAGCACGTAGTGCAGATGTCGGCCCGGAGGGGCGAGCGAGGGGTCGCTCGCGGTGGGGCGGGTGATCAGCAGGGAGGGGTCGGACATCAAGTCCCCGGTGCGGGTCAGCTCCCGGAAGGTCTCCTTCCAGGCGGCGCCGAAGGAGATGGTGTGGTGGCCCAGTTCGGGCCAGGTGCGGTCGGTGCCCGCGTGCAGGATCACCGCGGACGGCGAGTGCCGCAGCGGCGCCGGGCGGCGCGGGCTTCTTCCCAGCAGCCGGTAGGCGACCGGCAGGTCGGGGGTCAGGACCACCGCGTCGCAGGGGATGCGCTCCTGGTCGGTGACGACGGCGGTGATCCGCTCACCGCCGCCGGAGCGCTCCAGGCGGGTCACGTCCTGCCCGTAGCGGAAGTCGGCGCCCGCCTCGGCGGCGGAGTCGGCCATCGCGCGCGGCAGGGCGTGCATGCCGCCGCGCGGGAAGTACACCCCGGCCACCGTGTCCATGTACGCGATCACGGCGTACGCGGCGAGCGCCCGAGCGGGCGGCACACCTGCGTACAGGGCCTGGAAGGTGAAGACGCGGCGCAGCCGCTCGTCGGAGAGGAAGCTGCCGATCCGGGCGTCCATCCTGCCGAACCCGCCGAGCGCGGCGAGCCGCGCCAGGTCCGGGTGCAGGAGCTGGAGCGGGGAATCGAAGTTGGCGTCGATGAAGCGGCGCATCTGCACCCGGTACAGCTTCTCCAGCCAGGCCCGCAGCCGCCGGTAACCGAGGGCCTCGCGGGCCCCCGCGAACCGGGCGATCTCCGCCTCCATCTCCGGGCCCCGGGTGTGCACGTCCAGTGCGCTGCCGTCGGCGAACCGGGCCCGGTAGGCGGGGTGCAGCTCCAGCAGTTCCAGCCGCCCCGCCATCGAGTGGCCGACGGCGGCGAACGCCTCCTCGACGAGGTCCGGCATGGTGAGCACGGTCGGGCCGGTGTCGATGCGGTAGCCGCCCCGGTCCAGCAGGCCCGCCCGGCCGCCGGGCTCACCGGCCCGCTCCACGACGGTGACCCTGCGTCCCGCGCCGAGCAGGTGCAGGGCGGCGGACAGTCCGGACAGGCCCGCCCCGACCACGACCACGTGGTCGGTGGGTCCCGGCAGCGTCCTCGTCGCCGAGGCGACCACGCGGTTCGTCGTGCTCATACGGTCGTCTCCTCACGGAATGCGGACCCGGCAGGGCCTTCGCCCGCCCGCGCGCCACGCCCGGCGTTCTGCTGTCCGCCGCGCCCGGCGCGGGCCGCGTGGACGGACGGGGGTACGCGGACGGCGGCGACGGCGCCCAGCAGTTCCCGCAGTCGTCCCTCCGCCTGCGGCAGGAGCGGAACCGACGCGAGATGCCGGTGGGCCACGGCGACCAGCCGCTGGATCTTGGCCTCCACCAGATCCCGGGCACCGGTCTCCACCAGTACCTCCCTGACGCGTTCCAGGCCCTCCTCGCTGAGAGCGGGGTTCCCCAGGGAGGAATCCAGGAGGGCGGCGGCGGCCCGGTCGCCGGACACCTCGGCACGGGCACGGGCGAGGGCCGTCAGATAGGTGGGCTTGCCGTCGCGGACGTCCTCACCGGACGGTTTGCCCGTCGTGCGGGGATCGCCGAAGATGCCGAGCAGGTCGTCACGGAGCTGGAAGGCGATGCCCGCGCACCGGCCCGCCGAGCACAGTGCCCCGTTGGTCCTGTCGTCCGCCCCGGCGAGGGCGGCTCCCAGAGCCAGCGGCCGTTCCACCGAGTACAGGGCGCTCTTGAGCGTCGCGGTGCGGATCGCGGCGCTCATCGCGCGGGAGCCGGTGACCTGGCCGTGCAGGTCCAGGTACTGCCCGGCCACCATCTCGGTTCGCATGGCCCGCCACAGCGAGCGGACCCTTGCTCGTACGTCCCCCGTCACCACGGCCGCGTCCCATGCCTCAGCGGCCACGTCGTCGGCCCAGCTCAGGGCCAAGTCCCCGGCGAGGACGGCCGCTGCCCTGCCGAACGGCCCGCCCCCGCCGTGACGTGCGCCCAGCGCGACGTGCAGGGCGGGCCGACCCCGGCGGACGGGGGAGTCGTCCATCACGTCGTCGTGCACCAGGGCACAGGTCTGGATGAGTTCGAGCCCTGCCGCCAAGCGCAGCGCGGTGTCCGCCGTACTGGCACCCGAACCTCCGCCACAGGCCCGCAGCCCCCACCACAGGAACTGGGCGCGCAGCCGCTTGCCGCCGTTCAGCGCGAAGTCGGCGACCCGCTCCGCGAGGTCCACGCCGAACGTGGCGTCGAGTGCGGCACACTCCCGCAGCCGTTCGTCCAGCAACTCCTCCAGTACGCCCCGCACGGCTGCCGGAACGTCCTCGTCGATCCGCCGGGCGGCCACGGCGGCATTCGTAGGCACTGCCTGCGGGCCACGGCCCACCGGGGACCGCGTGGAGGCCGCCCGTCGCTCGTGGCCCGGACCGGGGCGGATCTCATGGCCGTCCGGGGAGCTCTCGCCCGTCCTCGTACGGTGCATCGCGCTGCCTTTCGTGGCGTCGGCGGTCTCGGTCCTGGGTATTCGCCTCCGCCGCCCCCTTCGGATGCATCGGGTCCTTCACATTCCCGGCGGCACCCCGAACCGGCTCGCTGCGGGTGCCTTGGTCCACCTGCGCGAATCCTTGCGCCCAGGGCCTGTTCGACGGGGCAGGAGCTGGACGATCCCCGCTTCGATCATGGAGCTGGTCGGCGAGAGCCTGCGGGACGTCGAGATCGGCTAGGTCCCAGCGGGAAGGCCGAGGCCACCGCCATGGGTGTCCTTCCCCCTTCCCCGAGGTCCCCGTTCCCCTTGAGCGGCTGAATGTACGGCGGACGGCTGGAGTTCGGCCCCGCATGGTCCTGCGGCTGGTGCGGCGAGGTGCCCGGCCGGAATCGAGACAGGTAGGTGTGTGGGACGTACATGGCGTGGAGACACCGCGCTATCCGAGACGAAGGACACCGCTTCATGCGCATCCCGTCCCTGCCGACCGCACCGAAGAGCCCGCAGCGCGGAACTCCGCTCGGTGCCACGTGGCACCGTCGCGTCGGCGTCGCCCTCACCGCCGCACTGCTCGCCTCGACCGCCACCACAGCTGCGGCGGCCTCCTCGGCGGTCGATTCCGCCGACACGAAGTCCGCGCGCGTCAGCGCCACGACTGACCCTCCCGTCATCCACCACAGCCAGGTCTGGACCGACGCTCCCGCGGCCGACCGCGCCACGTCGCGAGTTCTGCGGATCGACCAGCAGCCCCAGGAGGACCCGTCCTGGGACTGGGCCGCGGCTGCCTCCACCATCGCGGGCTACTACGGCAAGCCCGTATCCCAGAGCGAGTTGTGCCACCGCGTGGCCGGTACCAAGAACTCCAGCGGTACGTGCCGGATCCAGTCGGGCGACATCCGCGACGTACAGCAGGCCCTGGAGGCCGCAGGCATCAAGGGCAGCCGCCCCGTCACCAAGGACCTGACCTACGACCGCCTGCGCAAGGAGATCGACGCGGGCAGGCCGGTGGTCGGACACCTGGAGATCCCCGGAAGCTCCCTCTCACACACCGTCGTCGCCCACGGATACGACGCCGCCAAGAAGTGGGTGTACTGGACCGACTCCTGGCCCACCGCCTCCCGCTACAACTGGGGCGACTTCCACACCGTCCTCTCCAACACCGAGTTCAAACTGACCGCCGCGCTGATCGGCATCGGTCCCGGACGCTCTGCCGGTGACCAGCCCACCCTGGCCGCCAAGCGCGCCGCCGCACCCGCGGGTTCGGGCGGCGGCTACACCCTCGACAGCGCGCGCCAGAGCTCGAAGACGGCCAAGCTGCTCCCGATCGCCATGCGCAAGCAGGAGAACGACGAGTGGTGCTGGGCCGCCAGCGGCTCGACCCTCGCGGCGTTCTGGGGGAAGAAGTTCACCCAGACGCAGTTCTGCAACATGGGTCACGGAAGGTCCCGCGACAGCTTCTTCATCGACTGGCCCTGCGCGAACGAGCCGGGCAACCTCAACCGGGAGCAGAGCGGCCTGAAGACCGCCGGACTGAACCCGGGCACCCAGTACAAGAGCCCGCTGACGTTCGAGGAGGTCAAAGAGGAGATCGACGCTGGACGCCCGATCTACACCGGCATCAAGTGGGCCAAGGGCGGCGGCCACGCCCATCTGATCTTCGGTTACGACGAGGCCACCAAGAGCCTCTACTGGGGCGACCCTTGGCCGTCGGCGAACCGCTACAACTGGGCCCCGGCCGACTACTACACCAAGAACGACTCCTACTTCTGGAACCACGGCGTCAAGGGCGTCTCCACCCCGCCGAAGAAGAGCTGACGGTCTCCATCCCCGACGGCCAAAGCCACAGGAGCTGACGGCTGCCCCAGGGCCATGCCCGCATGCCGCACCGCTGGACTGTGAAACGCGCCATGGCCCGGCGCGCTGGCTGCCGACGACTGCACCGACGCTACGAACGCGGGGCCGGCCGCTTCCTCGCCTTCACCAGCGCCCGGGCCGAGGGTGTGCAACTGCGTCTGGAAGCAACTGAGTTGCAGGTCCGCCTGCCTACCTGCCTCGGGCCGGGGCGGACGGCGGGCGTTCGTGTCGGGCAAGGAGAAGCAGGACACGATGAAGGCCACGGTCATTGCCGACCATCTGGGCCGAACCCTGCGGACGGACGCCCTGCGGCCAGGGCGAACGCAAGACGCGACCGCTGCCCGCACGGCCGGGATCAGCAGATGCTTCGGCCACTTCGGCGAGCTCTTTCGACGGACGGTCGGTCACCACCTGGGCCGCACCCGTAACGGTCCCACCGTGAGCGGGCTCGTCCACGCCTATGTCCTCGCGTGGGCACGCCGTGTGGACGCGTGGGCGCCTTGCCAGGAAGCTCTCCATGGTGACGTGCCGGACCTCCAGGAGGCACCCCCGGCGAAGGTGAAGGGGTCCACGCCCCGACAGATCGGCGGGTCCCCCCAAGAACGGATTCCGGCCGTCCGTAGGCGTCCGTGACTCAGGCCCTTCCACGGACGCGCTCCGTCGCTACGGTAGGGAACGCGTATGGCTTCTTGCCTGCCGGAGCGGAAGGAATGCCCGATGACCGGTACGGGGGGCGGGAACGCCACCGGCGGCGCAGACAGTCGGCTCGGAAGGTTCCGGCTGGACGAGTTGCTCGGCGAGCTTCAGGTGCGCATCCAGGCGGTGCGCGGGACCCGGGACCGGCTGCACGGCCTCCTGGAAGCAGTGCTTTCGGTGGGGCGGGAGCTGGATTTGCCGCAGGTGCTGCGCGGGATCGTCGAGGCATCGGTGGTGCTGGTGGACGCCGAGTACGGAGCGCTCGGGGTCATCGGTCAGGATCAGCGGCTCGCGCAGTTCCTGACGACCGGAGTCGACGAGGAGCTGCGCGCGCGGATCGGTGACCTGCCTACCGGGCACGGCCTGCTCGGTGAGGTGATCCGGCATCCGGAGCCGCTGCGGCTGGCCGAACTCGCGGACCATCCGGCCTCGTCGGGCTTCCCGCCGAACCATCCGCCGATGCACTCCTTCCTGGGCGTACCGATCAGAGTGCGCGACGAAGTCTTCGGGAACCTGTACCTGACCGAGAAGCGCGGAGGCGTCGAGTTCGACGAGGAGGACGAGGCGGTGCTGACCACGCTCGCCGTGGCGGCCGGGGTGGCGATCGAGAACGCCCGCCTGTACGAGGAGGCCCGGCTGCGCGAACAGTGGCTGGAGGCCAGCACCGAGCTCACGGCAGGATTGCTGTCCGGGATGCCCGAGGCCCGGGTCCTGGAGGTGATGGTCGAGCGTGCGCGGCGGATCACGTCGGCCGAATTGGGTCTGGTCGATCTGGTCGAGGGGTCCGGCACGCTGCGCGGAGTGCTGGCGATGGGCGAGGGCGCTGAAGCTCACCGTGGGCTGACGGTGCCCCGGGAGGGAACGCTCGCGGGGGCCGCGTTGAAGGCCGCGGGACTTGTGGCGTCCGCAGCGGTGGCGGACGATCCCCGGGTGACGTTCTCTCCCGAACGGTGGAAGGGGACCGGGCCCGCTGTGGCGGTGCCGATCGGCGATCGAGGGGTGCTCGTCCTGGCCCGTACGGCGGGCAGGCCGCCTTTCAGCGCGGCCGAAACGGCCCCGCTGGCAGGCTTCGCCGGTCAGGCGGCACTGGCCCTGGAGCTCGCGGACCGGCGGCGGGACGCCGAGCAGGTGAGCCTGCTGGAGGACCGCGACCGGATCGCCCGCGACCTGCACGACCTCGCGATTCAGCGGCTGTTCGCAACGGGGATGACGTTGCAGAGCGCCCGGCGGTTCGTCGAGCACCCGGAAGCGAGTGAACGGCTCGTGCGGGCGGTGGACGATCTCGACGAGACGATCAAGATCATTCGATCGACGATCTTCGGGCTGCGGACCCACGAATCGGCGGCATTCGGCGGTGGGTTGCGGATCAGGGCGGTGCGCACGGTCGAGGAGGCGATCGCGTCGCTCGGGTTCACCCCCGCCCTGCGGATGGAGGGGCTGCTGGACACGGATGTGCCGCAGGCCGTGGCCGACGAGGTGGTGGCGGTGCTGGGCGAGGCGTTGTCGAACGTGGCGCGGCACGCCCAGGCGTCGCGGACGGATGTCGCCGTGGTGGTGGGGCAGGGCGTGCTCACGGTGACGGTGGTGGACGACGGCATCGGCTTACGGGAAGAGGAGCAGCGGCGCAGCGGGCTGCGCAACCTGGCCGAGCGGGCGGAGCGGCTCGAAGGACGGCTGACCGTCGAGCCGGAAGCGACGGGAGGCACGCGCCTGATCTGGCGGGTCCCTGTCCGGGGACTGAAGTAGCCGCCGGTCACTCGTGTTTCGCGTCGGGCGGGGTGAACTGGGTGGCGAGGACGGCCGCCTGGATGCGGCGCTCGACGCCGAGTTTGGCCAGCAGCCGGGAGATGTGGTTCTTGACCGTCTTCTCGGAGAGGTAGAGCTGTTTGCCGATCTGCCGGTTGGTGAGCCCCTCGCCGATGAGTGCGAGGATCTCCCGTTCCCGGGGGTTGAGACCGGCCAGTCGCGAGTCCTCGGCCGTCGGCTCCTGGGTCGGGCCGCGCAGGCTGCTCATCAGGCGGGCGGTGGTGGCCGGGTCGAGCATCGACTGGCCGGAGGCCACCGTGCGGACGGCTTCGACGAGGTCCGAGCCCTTGATCTGTTTGAGTACGTAGCCCGAGGCGCCCGCCATGATGGCGTCGAGCAGGGCATCGTCGTCGTCGAACGAGGTCAGCATCAGGCAGGCCAGCCCCGGCGTGCGTGAGAGGAGTTCGCGGCAGACGGTGATGCCGTCGCCGTCCGGCAGTCGGATGTCCAGGATCGCGACGTCGGGGCGCAGCGCCGGGCCCCGTACCAGGGCCTGTTCGCCGGTGCCCGCTTCGCCCACCACCGCCATGTCGGGCTCGGAGTCGAGCAGGTCGTGCACTCCGCGTCGTACGACTTCGTGATCGTCGAGCAGGAAGATCCGGATCGGCTGCTGGGGCGAGAACGTCCGTGCGGTCATCGGTGACCCTCCCGTTGGTGTCGTCCGGCAACGATCCTGCCGTGCGGGGGCATCGGTGTACCAGGGCCGGTCGGCCCCAATAGGCCCTCTCTTTCGCCCTGTTGACGCCGGTCAGCAGATGCGCGGCAGTCGCTCGCCGACCAGTACGTCGATCGCCCGCCGGTCGCCGACGAGGGTGCGCATGCCCACCCGGCCGCCCGGACCCGGAACGGTGTTCCCGATCCGTACGCACTGGGCGCCTTCGGCTTCGGCCCGCGAGCGCATGGCATCCAGGGCGGCATCGGCGCGACGGGCCGCGACGCCGAGGAGCGGACCGGGCCGCCGTGCAGGTGGGAGAAGTCCAGGTCGAAGCAGGAGTCCCAGCGCTGCCAGCGTTCGGCGTGGTCGCCAGTGAGGTCGGCGACCTCCTCGGTGGCCGTGCAGAAGCAGGTCGCACCGGGCGCGGTGCACCCGACGGCTACGGGGAACGCGCTCCCGCGGCGCTCCCCGTAGCCTGTGTCGGTGAAGTGGCCGCCGGTCAGGACGCGGTCCTGGATCGCGATGGCGCGCAGGTCGCACGGGCGTACTCCGAGAAACGCGTAGGACGGAGGCTGCGGTCGCTCGGCGCGGATGGTGACCTCGCCGCGCCGGGTGCGGTCCGCGCTCCGCAGCTTTTCCCGCTGCGGGTGCAGGTAGTTCTTCCAGGACTGGGGTCCGGCGGAGTGCGCGAAGGCCGCTCCGTCCTCGCTGTGGTGCAGCCGGTAGCGCCCGGCCTCCAGCTCCACCCCCCCCCAGCCGTGCGGGAGTTGGTCCGCCGATTCGAGTTCGGCAAGGACGATCGCGCCGTCGCGGACGGTGGGTCCGACGACGGTGCGGCCGTCCGCCAGGAGCGCGGACACGAGGGCTTCGAGCCCGTACTTATTGAGGTCGAGCACTGCCGTGGCCAGGGGCGTAGTCATCGGTGCCCTCCTCCGTCCGAGTGGGGCGCGCGCCGGGGAGCCGCCGTCTTCTCTTCCAGGTTCGACGGACGGGAGGTCCACGGGCAGGGGCCGACCGGCCCCCTTCGGGGTCATACAGGGGCAGATCTGTCGGCCGGCTGGGCAGGGCCGAACGTATCGCGTGCTGGCGGAGGGCCTGCGGCAGGCCGGTTCCAGGGTGGTGTCAGCGACTGGTACTGCCGGTCCTGGCCTTCCGTAGGTCGTGGCAGGCAGCCCCGAGCAGCAGCACGGAGCACCAGAATCAACGCTGCTCGGCGGGGGTCTGAGCAGCAGCCCCGGCCCGGCGACCGAAGCCGCCGGGCTGAGCACCGTGAGATCCGAGGCGTCCAGCCAGACGTCGGTCCGGCTGCCTGCCGTTGCGCCGGAGGCAACCCTCGTCACAGCGGTGCGCTCATGTCGTCAGTCCTCCCGGGCGACCACCAGCAAGCGGTACAGATCGGCGGCGATCTCCCGTGCCCACGCGGCTGTCGCGGCGAAGTCGCGGAAGTCGCCGCCCTTGCCGGAGTCGACGATCATCCTGGCCATCCGGCCTTCCGCGTCCGCCGTCAGGCAGCCGCCGAAGGTGGCGTGTCCGCGGTCGTCGATCCTGGCCTGGATGCGGCGTACGCCTGCAACAAGAGGGATGTCCCGTTCGTTTGCGGTCGCGTCGAGCGGGCCGCTGCTGAACAGCCAGACCGGGCGGGCCGCCAGTGCGGTCCTGTGTCGTGCGGCGAATCGGCGCGCGTCCTTGAGCCACCGGCCCGTGTAGAGGGCGCTGCCGAGTACGACCGCGTCGTACATCTCTGTGTCGAGGACGTCCGCTGCCGGGCGCAGGTCGGTGACGAAGCCCTCTTTGTCCAGGGTCCGGGCGACGGTTCGTGCGAGCTCCTCGGTGGATCCGTTCTTCGACGCGTACGCGATGAGCACCTTGATCGTCATGATCGGGACCGTCCTCTCTCAGAGTTTGCGCAGCCAGTCGTCGGCCACACCTTTCAACGCCTGCTCGGTGGGCCGCAGGTGGGAGTCGTCCGTGCGGTAGGTGAGCTTGTCGACGACCGCGACCACTCCGTCGACCTCGCCGGTCATGTGGACCGCGATCGGGATCTCGGTGAGTCGTTCCAACTGCCCTTCGAGGGTGACGACACCCTCCACAACGGTGACGTCGAGGGCGCGCGGGGGCAGCCAGAGGGTGCGGACGAGGACCTGTTCGATCACCTCGTGGCGGATGGCGTCGTCCGTGCGCAGGAAGACCTGGAGCAGGTCGCGGCGGGTGACGATGCCGACGAGCCGGTCCTCTTCGTCCACGACGGGCAGCCGTTCGACGGTGTGCCGGGCCATGGTGCGGGCGGCCTCGGCGATGGTGTTCTCCGCGTGGACACAGACGGGGGGAGCGGACATCAACTGAGCTGCGGTACGCGCCTGTTCCTTGACCTGTGCGGTGCGGGAGGCGGTGGTGAGGCGAGGAGGACGGAAGCGGCGTGGGGGTCGGTACGGATCGGGGGCTGCCGCCTCGCGCATCAGGAGGTCCGTCTCGGAGATCACCCCGACGACGTGCTCGTCGGCGTCGACGACGGGCAGTCCGCTGATGCGGTGTGCGGACAGGAGACGGGCCACCTCCTTGAACGGGGTGCCGCGCTGGGCGGTGACGACCTCGGTGGTCATCACGGAACCGATCTTGCTGTGCTTCATCGTGCTCTCCTCTCGGGGCGGACGATCTCCGGGGCGGTAATCTCCGGGGCGGACGACACCGTGGCCGCTGGTCAGCGGAGACGGCGCAGGTAGGGGTCGTATGCGGGGCGGGGCAGCAGCCGTATCCGTGCGTCGAGCACGGTGGCGCCGCCCGGGTGCGCCAGTACGGGGTTGAGGTCGGCCTCGGCGAGCTGCGGCAGGTCACAGGCCATTGCGCGCGGCACGTCCACCCCGGTGAGCGACGGGACGCTGCCGGGCCGCCGGGTCAGCCACCGGGTGCGCCGGGCGGCGTGCGCCAGCGCGTGGGCCGCCTGCTGCGGGTCGGCGTAGCAGGGCACCGCCCCGCCGTCCTCGGTGGGCAGCAGACTGACCGGCGCGTCCTGGTCGAGGCGGATCAGCGACCGTTCGCGAGCGGCGGCCCGGGGCGCGGGACAGCGCCCGGGAGAGGTCCTCGCCGGTCGCCGTGTCGACGGCGGTGGGCACCAGCGCGACCAGGACGGCGTCGACGGCGGCGCACTCGATGAGCTGGTTCACACAGACCTTCAGCTGCTCCTCGGTGACCGCCACGGTGGTGTCCACCGGGTTGAGGGCCGAGGCGCCTTCGGGCAGTACGGCCAGGAGGCTGTGGAGGGTTTCCTGGTCGAGCGGCGGTATCCGGAGTCCGGCCTCGGTGCAGGCGTCGGCGGCCAGGACGCCCGCCCCGCCCGCGTTGGTGACGATCGCGACCCGCGTGCCGGAGAGTAGTGACTGGGAGTGGAACAGGGCCGTGGTGCCCAGGAGTTCGCCGATGGTGCGGGTGGCGGTGATGCCGGTCTGAGTGAACAACGCCTGGCGCGTCACGGTCGGGGTGGTGGCTGCGGCGGTGTGGGAGGCGGCGGCCCGGCGGCCGGTGTCGGTGCGGCCCGCGTCCACGGTGAGGACGGGGATGCGCCGGGTGACGCGGCGTGCGGTGCGGGAGAAGGCGCGCGGGTTGCCGAAGGATTCCACGTGCAGCAGGGCCAGTTCGGTGCGGCCGTCGGACTCCCACCACTGGAGCAGGTCGTTGCCGCTGACGTCGTACTTGTCGCCCAGCGAGGCGAAGCTGGAGGTGCCCAGGCCCAGCCGGGACAGTCCGCCCAGCAGGGCGATGCCGACTCCGCCGGACTGCACGGCGACACCCACGGTGCCGGGCCGGGGATGATGGGCGGCGAAGGTCGCGTCCAGCGAGATCCCGCGTTCGGTGTGCGCGGGCCGGACGCAGGTGGTCGTGCCGTCGGCGAGCAGGGCGTGGACCGGGGCGATGGGGCGGGCGCCGTCCGTCATCGTGGGCCTCCTGGGCACGAGTGGGTGCTTCGAGCGTCCGGCGGTGAGGGCGGTACGGGCAGGGGCTGTACGGGGGTTGGCCGGGGGCCGAACGGCCCCCGGACCCGGCTCCGGCTCCGGGGAGCTCCGGCTGTCGAAGCGATTCCGCAGACGGCCGATCACCGCCCGGCCCATGCCGTCGTCCCGGCGGAACTCGTTGCCGACACCGATCACCGCGAGGCGTGGCGGTGTGTCCGTCGCGCTTCCTCCCCTCGGCGGTGTTCTCCACCGTGCGGACCGAAGGGCGCGCGCGGCAGGGGCCGAACGACCCTGCGCGGGGCCGGTTATCCCCTCCCCGGCCCGGCCTCCGCGTGGAAACGTCCGCAGCAGTGCCCCGGCCGAGGGGCGTACCGGAAGGTGGTGTCGCGGTGCACAAGCCACTGATCGTCGGAGTGGACGGATCGGATCCGAGCCTGTCCGCCCTGGACTGGGCCGCCGACGAGGCGGCGGCACGCGGGGTGCCGTTGCGGGTCGTGCATGCCTGGCGGTGGGAGCAGTACGCCTCCCTGGAGCCGGGTCTCGGTTACAGCCGACCCTCCCTCCAGAGCTACGCCGACGACATCGCCGCCACGGCGGTGGAGCGGGTGGAGCGCCGACAGCCCGCAGTGCCGGTCACGAGCACGGTGGTCGCCGAGGACCCGGTGTTCGCGCTCGCACGGCTCGCCGAGGCCGCCGAAGCCCTCGTGGTCGGCAGCAGGGGCCACGGTGAGCTGGCGGAACTGCTGCTCGGATCGGTGAGCCTGGGGGTGGCCGCACGCGCGGCTGTACCAGTGATCGTCGTGCGTGGCGCTCCGCGTCAGGAGACGGGGGCCGTACGTGCGGTCGCCGTCGGCGTGGACGAACCCGACGCGGCCGCCCCGGCCATGGAGTTCGCCTTCCGCGAGGCCCTGCTGCGCACGGTCCCGGTGACCGTCGTGCACGCATGGCGCTGCCCCGCCCAAGAAGTCCCCGACCACCCCCGGGCGGCCTCCGACGACCACCGCCGACGGGCGGAAGGACAGGTGGAGGGAGCGCTGAAAGCCGTGGTGCACGCGCATCCGGAGTTCGCCGACGTCACCGTACGGCGCGACATCACCGAAGGCACCGCACGCTCCGCGCTGCTGGACGCCTCCCGCACCGCGGGCCTGCTGGTCGTCGGCGCCCGACGGCGCAAGGGACACCTCGGGATGCAGCTCGGCCTCGTCAACCACGGCGTACTGCACCACGCCTCCTGCCCGGTGGCCGTCGTCCCGCACGACTGAGCACGACCGGTCCGGCAACCCGTACAACCCGTACACCCCGACTCACAGAGGGAGAAGGCAACGTGGCACACGACCGCATGGCAGATCTCGACGCTCACTGGCGCGCCGCCAACTACCTGGCCGCCGGCCAGATCTACCTCCTCGACAACCCCCTCCTGACCGAACCGCTGCGCCCCGCACACCTGAAGCCCCGTCTTCTCGGCCACTGGGGGACTTCTCCCGGCCTGAACCTGGTGCACACGCACCTCAACCGTCTCGTCCAGGACCACGACCTCGACGCGATCTGCATCTGGGGTCCCGGCCACGGCGGCCCCGCCGTCCTGGCCAACTCCTGGCTGGAGGGCTCGTACAGCGAGACGTACCCGACGATCGGCCGGGACGCGGACGGGATGGGGAAGCTGTTCCGGCAGTTCTCCTTCCCCGGCGGCGTGCCCAGCCACGTCGCCCCCGAGACCCCCGGCTCGATCCACGAGGGCGGCGAGCTGGGCTACTCCCTCTCCCACGCGTACGGCGCCGCGTTCGACAACCCCGGCCTGCTGGTCGCCTGCGTGGTCGGCGACGGCGAGGCGGAGACCGGGCCGCTCGCCGCGTCCTGGCACTCCACCAAGTTCCTCGACCCCGTCCACGACGGCGCGGTCCTGCCGATCCTGCACCTCAACGGCTACAAGATCGCCAACCCGACCGTCCTGTCCCGCATCCCCGAAGCAGAACTCGACGCCCTGCTGCGCGGTTTCGGACACGAACCCCTCCACGTCACGGGAGACGACCCGCGCACCGTCCACCCCGCGATGGCCGCCGCCCTGGACCGGGCGCTGGAGCAGATCACCGCCTTCCAGCGCGAGGCCCGCACCAACGGCGCCCGCACCCGGCCCCGCTGGCCCATGATCGTGCTCCGTACTCCCAAGGGCTGGACAGGCCCCGCCGCCGTGGACGGCGAGCCGGTCGAGGGCACCTGGCGCTCGCACCAGGTCCCGCTGGCTTCCGTACGCGAAAACCCGGACCACCTGCGGCAGTTGGAGGCATGGCTGCGCTCCTACCGGCCCGAGGAACTCTTCGACGCCGACGGCCGCCCCACCGCCCAGGTGCTGTCCTGCGTTCCGTCAGGAACCCGCCGCCTCGGCGCGAACCCGCACGCCAACGGGGGTCTCCTCACCCGAGACCTCCCCGTCCCGCCGCTGGAGCACTTCGCCGTTCCCGTCGACAAACCGGGTACCACCCTGCACGAGCCCACCCGCGTTCTGGGCGGCCTGCTCGCCCAGGTCATGCAGGACACCGCACAGAGCCGGGACTTCCGCGTGGTGGGTCCCGACGAGACCGCCTCGAACCGGCTCGGCGCGCTCTTCGAGGTCACTGGCAAGGCGTGGCAGGGGGAGGTCCTGCCCACCGACGAGCACCTCGCCACCGACGGCCGCGTGCTGGAGATCCTCTCCGAACACACCTGCCAGGGCTGGCTGGAGGGCTACCACCTCACCGGCCGTCACGGCCTCTTCTCCTGCTACGAAGCCTTCGTCCACATCGTCGATTCCATGGTCAACCAGCACATCAAGTGGCTGAAGACCTCCCGCACCCTGCCCTGGCGCGCCCCTGTTCCCTCCCTCAACTACTTGCTCACCTCACACGTCTGGCGCCAGGACCACAACGGCTTCTCCCACCAGGACCCCGGCTTCGTCGACCACGTCCTCAACAAGAGCCCCGAGGTCGTCCGCGTCTACTTCCCGCCGGACGCCAACACCCTGCTCTCCGTCGCCGACCACGTGCTGCGCAGCCGGGACTACGTCAATGTGATCGTCGCGGGCAAGCAGCCCTGCTTCGACTGGCTGTCCCTGGACGAGGCCCGCAGCCACTGCGCACGCGGCGCGGGCATCTGGGAATGGGCCGGCACCGAAGACAGCACCAGGGAGCCGGACGTGGTGCTGGCCTGCGCGGGCGACGTCCCCACCCAAGAGGTACTGGCGGCAGCCCAGTTGCTCCGCCACCACCTTCCCGACCTCGCCGTACGCGTGGTCAACGTCGTCGACATGACCCGGCTGCTGCCGCGCGAGGAGCACCCGCACGGCATGCCCGACTCCGAGTACGACGCCCTGTTCACCCCCGACCGGCCGGTGATCTTCGCCTACCACGGCTATCCGTGGCTGGTCCACCGCCTCGCCTACCGCCGCACCGGCCACCGGCATCTGCACGTACGCGGCTACAAAGAGGCCGGGACCACCACCACACCCTTCGACATGGTCGTACGCAACGACCTCGACCGGTACCGCCTCGTCATGGACGTCATCGACCGCGTCCCGGGCCTCGCCGTCCGCGCCGCGACCGTCCGCCAGACCATGGCCGACGCCCGCACCCGCCACCACGCCTGGATCCGCATCCACGGCACCGACCTCCCCGAGGTCGCCGACTGGACCTGGACCGGCTGACCCCGCCCCACTCCATCGAGGTGTTCCCTCCCCTGTCCCTTCCCGGTGCACGCCACTCCGTGATGCATCACGTCCTGTGTCCCGTGGTCGTGGTGCTCCACGCCTTTGTCCTGCGCCGGGCGGCCCATTCTTTCTTGAAACTTCACAGGTGACTTCTTCTGCCTAATTTCCCGGGATACTTCTTCTGGGTAATGCGACGGTCAAGTATGGCTTATTGCCAGTGTCTCGCTTTACCTTCCCGAAGCTTCATGAGGCCGCCGCGTGTCCGTGATGTGACAGGGAGGGGGTGATCGGCTTGGAGTCGAAGGTGTGATCTAGGACACGCTTTGGTCGTCTATTCACGGACCAAAACGGGTTAAAGGAGACTTCTGTTTACTGGAGATGGCCATTCTTGGAGTGGAATACTCCATTCCTCTCACTGGGTATAAGCGCATGTCATTACCTGGCATCCACCAACTCTTGACCTTGGTCAATGCAGACTCATAGTGTCCTGAATCAGCGCCGCACACGACTGAACGCAAATGTGCGAACGCTCCTCTATCGAGCTGAGACCATGGGGGATCGCCATGTACGACGTGATTGTTGTGGGTGCCCGCTGCGCCGGATCGCCGGTTGCCATGCTGCTTGCGCGACAGGGGCACCGCGTCCTGGTCGTGGACCGGTCCTCGTTCCCCAGCGACACGGTGTCGACCCACTACATCCACCAGGCGGGCCTCCTGAAGCTCCAGGAGTGGGGCCTCCTCGACGAGATCATCGACGCGAAGACGCCTGCCATCCGCAAGATGCACTACGCGTACCGGGGCGTCGAGCTCAACGGGTTCGCCGATCCGGTCAACGGCGTCGACGCCGTCTACTGCCCGCGCCGCACCGTCCTCGACGAGATCCTGGTCAATGCCGCCCGACGGGCCGGTGCCGAGGTCATCGAGGGGTTCACAGTCTCCGACCTGGTCCGCTCCGGCGACCGGGTGGTGGGCATCCGCGGCCGTGAAGGGGACGGCCCGGAGAAGGAGTTCCGCGCCACCCTGGTCATCGGCGCCGACGGCTTCCACTCCACGGTCGCCAAGAAGGTGGGCGCCGACCTGTACAACGTCCGCCCCGCCGCCGGCTTCATCTACTACTCGTACTACAGCGGACTGGACTGGGGACTGCACCACAAGGTCGGCCTCAACGAGCAGTGGTTCGGCAGCTGGCCCACGAACGACGGTCTGACCATGCTGGCCATCATCGGCACCCGGCGTCACCTGAAGGACTTCCGCCAGGACGTGGAGGGCCGTTTCCAGGCCGTGTTCGACGACGTGGCCCCGGACATGGGCGCGCGCCTGCGCGAAGAGGGCAGGCGCGAAGAGGACTTCAGGCCCATGCGCTACCCGGACAACTACTACCGCCGCGCCCACGGCCCCGGCTGGGCCCTCGTCGGCGACGCCGGTTACCACAAGGACCCCTACACCGGCTGGGGCATCACGGACTCCTTCCTCCACGGCGAGCTCCTCGCCGACCGCGTCCACCAGGGTCTGTCCGGTGAGCGCCCGATGGAGGAGGCGCTGGCCGAGTACAACAAGGTGCGTGACGAAGAGAGTGCGGGAGTCTACGACTTCACCACCACGCTCAGTGAACTCACCGAGCTGCCGCCGTTCTTCAAGGCGACGATGAGCGCGATGAGCACGAGCCAGGAGTGGACCAACAAGATGCTCGGCCTGATCGCCGGCGTCGTGGAGGACCACGAGATCTACTCGCCCGACGCCCTTGAGCGCCTCTACGACGATGCGGGCGTACCGCAGGACCAGCGAATATACGACCCGATGGCCTGACCGCCCGCACCACCGCATCTCAACTCAACGGGGTCCGGTGGCAGCACATCTGTCGGTCTGTCACCTTACGTTTCCCCCCTGGCCCCGTCGGCGGGTCAGGGGGCGTGGAGGTCCGGGGCCGCACCCGCCCGGCCGCGCGCGGTCCTCGCCGCGCGGCCGATGCGGCGCCCTCCTGCGAGGCCCGGCGCGATGTCCGCGTCCCGGCCCACCGCGACACCCGCGTCCCTCGGCTGTCGCTCCGCCGTTCCGCGGCGGCTTCGTTCACCCTCCCCTTCCCTTACGTTCCTCCGTCACGGCCCGGGCCTGCTGTGTTCCGTCGCCGCTGCCGTCCTGCCGGGCCCCCGCATGCGCCGAGGCCCGCCCGGACAGCACCGCGCACGCGTATCCGGGCATCACCCGCTCCGGATTCTGTTGCCCCGGGGCCCTCGGCAATCCGCCACGCGATCCATGCGCCTCACCCATGAGGGAGCCCAGTAGATGACACGCGCGTCCAGCATGTTCGACCTGATCAGCGAGCAGGGCGAAGACAGGCCCTACTTCGCGACCGGTGGCATCGGCAGGTCACACGAGTTCTACACCGGTGAGGAGCAGCACCGGCGGGAGATGACCGCGATCTACGGCAGGCGCTGGCTCCCGGTGGACCACGTCTCCCGCCTCAAGGAGAAGGGCGCGTACAGCACCCTGAACATCGGCACCGGATCCGTACTGCTCCTGCACGGGGACGACGGCATCAGGGCCTACCACAACTACTGCCGGCACCGGGGCTACAAGCTCGTCGAGGAACCGGTCGGCAAGCGGCAGAGCCTGGTCTGCCTCTACCACTGCTGGGTGTACGACCGTAACGGCAAGCTCAAGAGCCTCAACGGCACCTACTTCGACCACTTCTTCGAGAAGGAGAAGAACGGGCTGCTGCCGGTACGCACCGAGGTCAGGTTCGGGGTCGTGTTCATCTCCTTCTCCGACGACGCCCCGGACCTCGACGCCTCCCTGGGCGAGTTCGGGGAGTTCGCACGCGTCTACGACCTCGCCGACCTGGAGTGCGTACAGGCGAAGGACTATCCGGTCGCCTCGAACTGGAAGCTCGTCGCGCACAACGTCAACGAGAGCCTCCACTTCCCCACGGCGCACAAGGACCTGCACCGCATCACGGACTTCGACGACGCGGGCACGTACGACCTCAAGGGCGACATCGTCGGCGCGTGGCAGTCGATACGCGGCGGCTACAACTCCGTCTCCATGACGGGGCGCAGCGGGCGCACGCCGATGCCGCAGGTGCCCGAGGGAGACCTTCAGAAGATCAACTGGATCACCATCCTGCCCAATCTGCTGTTCGGGTTCACCGCCGACTACGTGATGATGCAGTGGGTCTGGCCCGAGAGCCCGGGCACCTGCTTCGTCCGGCACTTCTGGCTCTTCCACCCCTCGGAGACGGCCAAGAGCGACTTCTCCCACGAGGCCGTGTTCGCACTGTGGGACAAGGCGAACTACGAGGACTGGGAGATGTGCGAGCGCACGCACCGCGGCCTCTCGAACCCGATGTGGTCCCCGGGACAGCTCTCCCTCGACGAGGAGGTCGTCTCACAGATCGACTCGTGGGTCATGGCCGAGACGGCGGGGGAGCCGGACGGCGCACAGGGCGCGGCGCCCGGACGCTCCGCCGGGCAGGAAGAGCCCGCCGATGCGGGACAGGCCGACGCATCGGACCGGCCCGCAGGGCGCGTCGAGCGTGCCGGGCACGTCGAATCCAGTGAGGCCAAGGGATGAGCATGACGGCCAACTGCTTCCTCATCGGCGGCACCCGGGTCCTCACCCAGTGCGCCTCCCGGCTCCTCGACGCCGGGGTACGGATCGAAGGGGTCTTCAGCGACGACCCGGCGGTGACCGCCTGGGCGCGCGAGCGCGCGGTCCCCGTACTGGACCCGCGCGGCGACCTGTCGGCACCGCTCTCCCGGGTGCCGTTCGACTACCTGTTCAGCATGGTCAACTTCCGGATCCTGACCGCTGAGGTCCTGGACCTCCCCAGGATCGCCGCCGTCAACTTCCACGACGGCCCCCTGCCCAGGTACTCCGGCAGCCACGTCCCCGCCTGGGCGCTGTACGAGGGCGAGCGGCGGCACGCCGCCACCTGGCACCGGATGACGACCCAGGTCGACGCGGGTAGCGTGCTGCTGGAACGCTGGTTCCCGATCCGCGAGCACTCCACCGCCCTGTCCCTGACGTACGAGAGCGCCGAGAACGGCATCGCGGCCTTCGACGACCTGGTGCCGCACGTGGTGGCGCGGACCCTGCCCGACCCGGTGGACACCGGTGACCGCGAGCGGCGGTTCTACCGGCGCTCCGCGCGCATGGCGTCCGGCGGGCTCATCCACGCCGGTACCACGGCGGGCGAGGCCGCGCGGATCTCCAAGGCCCTGGACTTCGGCTCCTTCCCGAACCCGCTGGGCCTGCCCACGCTCATCACCGGGCAGGGCGCCGTCTTCACCCGGCAGGTCAGGCTCGTCCCCCGCGACGAACCGCGCACCGCGACCACCGTCGTCTCGGTGACGACGTCCGCACTGACCCTGTCCGCCCCCGACGCGGACCTCGTCCTGAGCGACTTCACCGCCGTCGACGGAAGCGCGCTGAGCGGTCAGGCCGCGGCGCAGCGACTGGGGATCACCGAGGGAGCCCCGCTGCCGCCCGTGCCCGCCGAGCGTCTCGCGGCGGTCGACGCGGCACAGCATCGGCTGCGGGTGCACGAGCCGTGGTGGCGCGAGCGGCTGCGGAACGTACGCCCCGCACAGCTGTCCGTCGACGACTTCTCCGCCGCCGGAGCCCACTACGGCCGCTACGAGCTGGCGTTCCTGCCGAGGTCGCGTGAGGAGGCGGTCGGCGTCGCCCGCGCCTTCCTGGAGGCCGTGGCCGAGCGCGCCCAGGACCCCGCCTTCGACTTCGCCTGGTCGCCTTCGGCCGCACGGGCCCTCGCCGAGGAGACCCACGGCATCGCCGCCGCACGCTTCCCCGTGCGATTCGACGCCGACAGCACCCGGTCCCTGCACGACAAGCTGGACACGGCGCGCGCCAAGCACGGCTACGCCAGTGACCTGGAGGCCCGCCTCGGGACGGCGGGCCGCCCCCTGGGTTCGGGGGAGCCGGACTTCACGGCCGTGATGGTCCTCGAACGCCTCGCGGGTGAGGAGGCGTCCGCCGAACCGCACACCGAGATCGCGCTGCTGTGCCTCCAGGACGGCCCGCCGACGGTCTTCGTACGGGAAACCGCGATGGGGTCCGACGAGGCGCTGGCCTTCACCGAGCGGGTCGAGGACCTGGCCCTGACGGCCCTGCTGCACGGCGAACCGGGCGCCACCGCCGGACCGGCCGCAACCCCCGCCGCCCAGCCAGCCGACGGCCCTCGCGCCGCCGGTACGGAAGCGGAGCCCGAGGCGAGGGAGGAGGCGGGCACGACCGTGCTCGACCTGATCGCCGCCTCGGTCACCGACCACCCCACGGCCACCGCCGTGCGCAGTGGTGCACGCACGCTCGACTACGCGGGGCTCGACGCGTGGGCGGACGCGATCGCCGCCCGTCTGCACGACCAGGGCGTCGAAGCCGGAGCGGTGGTCGGCGTACTGACGGAACGGGGCATCCACCTGCTTCCCGCGCTGCTCGGCATCCTGCGGGCCGGTGCCTCTTTCCTGCCGCTCGACCCGGGCTACCCCGTGGATCGGCTGCGCCGCTACGTGGCGGTCTCGCAGTGCGACCTGCTGCTCACCGACGCCGCGACCCACACGCTCGGCGAGTCGCTCGGCGCCGCCCTGCCGGTGCCGGAACCGGACGGTTCCGCCCAGGCGGTACCGCCCCTGGTGGGCGCGGGCGATCTCGCGTACACGCTGTTCACCAGCGGGTCGACGGGTGACCCCAAGGGCGTGGAGATCGAGCACGGGGCGCTGGCGAACTTCCTCACCGGCGTCGGAGAACGGCTGGGCACCACGTCCGACGACGTCGTGCTCGCGCACACCACCGTCGCGTTCGACATCTCCCTGCTCGAACTGCTGCTGCCGCTGACCGTCGGCGCGACGGTCGAGCTGGCCTCCCGCGAGGCGGCCCGCGACCCGCGCCGGCTGGCCGGGCTGACCCGCGGGGTGACCGTGGCCCAGGCGACCCCGAGCATGTGGCGACTGCTGCTGGACACGGACTGGACCCCGCACGCGGAACTCACCGTCCTGTGCGGCGGAGAGGCACTGCCCCCGGCCGTCGCGGAGCGCCTGCACGCCCACGCGCGCACGCTGTGGAACCTGTACGGGCCGACCGAGGCGACCGTCTGGGCCTCGGGCCACCGGGTCACGTCCGTCGGCGCGTTCGTCCCCCTGGGCGAGCCGCTCCCGGGCATGGAACTCCACGTACTGGACGCCGAGTGGGAGGAGTGCGCCCCGGGCACGACGGGCGAGCTCCACCTCTCCGGCGCGGCGCTCGCGCGCGGCTACGCCCACCGCCCCGACCTCACGGCGGACGCCTTCGTCGTCCACCCCGTCACCGGTCTGCGGCTGTACCGCACCGGCGACGAGGTGCGCCGGCACACCGACGGCACCGTCGAGTGGCTCGGCCGCGCCGACGCCCAGGTCAAGGTGCGGGGCCACCGGATCGAACCGGCGGAGATCGAGCGCGTACTGGAACGGTTCACCGGCATCACCGCCGCCGTGGTCGCGGCCGCGCGGTTCGAGGACCGTGGTGAACCGAGGCTGACCGCCTATCTGGTCGGCGACGCCGCGGCGACGAAGTCCGAACTGGACGCGTTCGTCAGGGGCTCGCTGCCCGACTACATGGTGCCCGACGCCTACGTACGCATCGACGCACTGCCCCTGACCGACAACAGCAAGGTGGCGCGCGCCCGCCTGCCACGGCCCACCCGGGACAACATCGTCCCCGCAGTCGGGACACCGGCGAGCGCGGCGGCTCCGGTCGCGGCACCGACGAACGCGACCGCTGCTGCCGAGGTGCCGTCGAGCCGGGCGGCGGCGTCCGCTCCGGCCGAAGCGCCCGTGGGCCCGGCGGTGACCGGCATGGCCGAAGGGGAGCTGGCGGAAGAGATCGCCCGGGTCTTCGCGCTCACCGTGGACCAGCCCGACTTCGACGTGGACACCAACTTCTTCGACCGGGGCGGCGATTCGGCCAACGCGGCCGTCGCCGCCGTACGGCTCGGCCGCGCACTGGGCATCGAGATCACCCCTCCGGCGATCTTCGCCACGGGCACCCCGGCCAAGCTGGCCCGGCTGCTGCACGAGGCCGAGCACGACCGGGCACCGGAGTCGGTACCGGCGCCCGAGGCCGCGAAGGACACGACGCCGGAGAACCGGGCCAGCGTGCGGTCCCGGCCCGGTGCCGACGCCACGGACGGGGCACTGGCCGTGGTCGGCATGGCCTGCCGCTTCCCCGGCGCCGCCACACCGGACGAGTTCTGGGCCAACCTCCTCAACGGCGTTTCCAGCGTGGGGCGGGCACCGGCCGACAAACGCGGCTGGGGCGAGCTCTGGTCCGACACGGACGAGGTTCCGGCGGGCTGGCTGGACGGGGTCGAGCTCTTCGACGCCGCACGCTTCGGCCTCACCGACCGCGAGGCACGGCGGCTCGACCCGCTCCAGCGGCTCCTGCTCAGCGTCACCTCCGAGGCGCTGGAAAGCTGCGGCCACGACCATGCCTCGCTCGGTACCGGCACCGGCGTCTTCGTCGGCACCATCGCGAGCGACTTCCCCGAACTGGTGGCGCGGAGCATCGGCCACAGCGACCCGCACGTGGCTACCGGCACCGCCCTCTCCATGGTCGCCAACCGGCTGTCGCACGTGTTCGACTGGTCGGGGCCGAGCTTCGCCGTCGACACGGCGTGCTCGTCGTCCCTCGTCGCCCTGCACCAGGCGGCCATGCACCTGCGGTCGGGCGAGGTGGACGCCGCCGTGGTCGGGGCGGCGAACCTGGTGCTGACCCCGGACAAGACGCGTTCCTTCGTACGCAACGGCATGCTGTCCCCCCAGGGCGTCTGCCGGGCCTTCGACGAGGCGGCCGACGGTTACGTACGCGGCGAGGGCTGCGGCGTCGTCATCCTCAAGCGGCTCGCCGACGCCGAGCGCGACGGGGACCCGGTACTCGCCGTCGTCCGAGGCACCGCGGTCAACCACACCGGCGGACGGGCCGGCTTCCTGACGGCACCGAGCAGACCGGCGCAGGAATCGGTGCTGCGCAAGGCACTGTCGGGCTCCGGCCTCGGCGCGCAGGACATCGGCTACGTCGAGGCACACGGCACCGGTACGCAGCTCGGCGACCTCATCGAGCTGGAAGCCCTGCACGCGGTCCTCGGCGAGGCCGCCCGGCGGCCGGTCGCCGTGGGCTCGGTGAAGACGAACATCGGCCACCTGGAACCCGCTGCGGGAATCGCCGGACTCATCAAGGCGGTCCTCGCGCTCCAGGCCGGGACCATCCCGCCGTCCCTCCACCACAGCACTCCGAACCAGTCCTTCGACTTCGACAGCTCCGCCCTGTTCGTCGCCGACCGGTTGCAGCCGTGGGACGGACCGCGCGCGGCGGGAGTCAGCAGCTTCGGCTTCGGCGGCACCAACGCCCACGCCGTCGTCCAGGCGGCCCCCGCCGCACCGTCAGGACCCGAGGACGACGGCCCGTGCCTGCTGACCCTGTCGGCGGGCACGGAAGCGGCCCTCCGCACCCTGGCACAGCGGCTCGTACTGATGCTGGGCTCCGCGTACTGCCCGCCCCTGGCGGCGCTGAGCAGGGCGAGCAGGCTCCGTCCCGCCGCGTCGCACCGGTTCGCCTGCGTGGTGGACAGCATCGAGCAACTCGACGACAAGCTGCGGCTGTTCCTGGCAGGCGTGGACGACACTCGCTCCCTCTACCTGGGAGTGGCGGACCGGGACGCACGCGCGGCGGCGGAGCCCCTCGGCGAAACGGCGGTCAGCTCCGCGAAGGACCGGGCGGAACTCGGCTCGGTGGCACGCCGGTTCGTCGCCGGAGCGGACCTTCCCGCCGGTCCGGGGCGTGCGGGCGTACGCTTCCCGACCGCGCCGCACGAGGAGAAGTACCTCTGGCTGGAGCCCGCCGCACAGGTAGCAGGCGCCACTGCCGTACGCGAGGAGACCCCGGCCGAGGACGGCGCGGCACCCGGTGCTGCCGTCACCGGAGCCGACCCCGGCCCCGCAGTGGGCCGTACGAGGAGCGCGTGGGCGCGGCATCCGGAAGCCGACGAACACGTGGTGCTCGGGAGGCCGACGCTGCCGGGGGCCGCTTACCCCAACAAGGTGGCCGAATTCCTCGGCGAGGACCGGTTCACCCTGCGCGACACGACCTTCCGGGCGGCCGTCGAAGCACTGACGCCGCTGTCGGCGGAGCGGGACGCGACGGCCGTCGTCTTCCGCGACGGCTCGGGCGCCCTCGTCTGCGACACCCACGTGACCGAGGCCGAGCAGCCGACGCTCGGCGCGCCCGCATCCACCGACGGCTTCACCCCGGTGGACCTCGACGCGATGTACCGCGCCTTCGAGCGCGACGGACTCGGCTACGGCCCCGGCTTCAGGACCGTCGCCTCGCTGTCCACCGCGCCGGGACAGGCGTCGGGCACACTGCGCAGCGCGGTGCAGCCCGTCGGAGTGGCGGACACCCCGCTGCTCGACGGAGCCTTCCAGGTGGCCCTCGCGGCCTGCGGAGCACAGGGGCTGTACGTGCCCTTCACCATCGAACGGCTCACCGTTCTCGGCCACCTCCCCGCCACCGCCCGCGTGTACGCCAGGCGCGACAGGGAGACCGGCCCCGACTCCGGGCTGCTGACCGCGAGCCTGGTGATCCTCGACGGCGACCGGCCGGTGCTGGAGGCGCGCGGCATCACCTGGAAGCGACTGGCACCGCCACCGCCGTCGGGAACACCTCGGTCGGGGGCGGCACAGGGGAGCGCGCGCATCGTCCCCGCCCCGAGGGCCGAGAGCAACGGGCACCGGCCCGTACCTCGCCCCGGGCGGGCGCAGGGACTCAACGCGACGGTGGCCCAATGGGTCGCTGCCGCGCTGGAGTTGAGCGTCGACGCTCTGGAGACGGACCGTCCGTTGCAGGAGCAGGGGCTCGATTCCCTGCTTGCCGTCTCGCTGGCCCAGGACATCCGGTCGAAGCTGGACGTCGACATTCCGGTGACGATGGTCCTGGAGGTGGGCACGGTCGACAGGCTCGTCGCGGAACTGCGGGACGAGTACGGCGTGACGACCGCACCTGCGGGGGACGCGCTCGCAGGGGGAGCGTCAGCAGGTGCAGCGCCCGCAGGGGAAGCGGCTGCCGGGGAGGCGACCACCGTCTCCGGGCCCGCCGTCTTGGAGCGGCCCGCCCCCGGGCCGTCTGCTTCCGGGGCTGCGGTTTCCGAACCGCCCGTCCTCGCACCGTCCGCTTCCGGGCCCGCCGTCTCCGAGCGGCCCGTCCCCGGGTCGTCCGCCCCCGCACCGTCCGCTTCCGGGGCTCCGGTTCCCCAGCACTCGGTCCGCGAGCCTCTGCCCTCCCCGTCCCCCGTTGCCTCCCCGGTCGCGGCGGAGCCCGGGGGAGCCGCCGTCGGCGGTGACCTCCACGACATCGCCGTCGTCGGCTTCGACGGGGTCTTTCCGAACGCCGCGAGCCCCGCAGAGCTGTGGCGGGTCCTGCTGACGGGAGAGGACTGCCTGCGCGAAGTGCCCGCGTCACGCTGGGACCTCGACGCGTACTACGGCACGGACGGCACCCCGGGCACCGTCTATCTCCGAAGGGCCGGCTTCGTCGAGGGACTCAACGAGTTCGACGCCGGGTTCTTCCGCCTCTCACCCGCCGAAGCGCAGTGGATCGACCCCCAGCAACGCCAGCTGATCCAGTCGGCCTGGCGTGCGCTGGAGGACGCGGGCCAGGCGGGCGACGCACACCGTTCCACCGGGGTGTTCGTGGGGGCCAGCTACCAGCACTACCGCGACATGGTCGTCGGCGACGTCGTCCAGACGGCGGCGGGCCTGGGCAACCACAACGCGATCCTGGCGAACCGGGTGAGTTACTTCCTGGATCTGCACGGTCCGAGCATGACGATCGACACGCTGTGCTCGTCGTCGCTGGTGGCGCTGCACACGGCCGTGCGCAGCATCCGCGACGGCGAGTGCGAACAGGCCGTCGTCGCGGGTGTGCACATGGGCATGTCACCGCAGTACTTCCAACTGGGCTCACGCCTCAGGTCGTTCTCACCCTCGGGTTCGTCGCGTGCCTTTGATGTGGGTGCGGATGGGTTTGTGCCGGGGGAGGGGGTGGTGTCGGTGGTGGTGAAGCCGTTGGTGGCGGCGTTGCGGGACGGGGACCGGATTCGTGGGGTGATTCGTGGGAGTGCGGTTAATCACGGGGGTCGCACGAGTGGGTTGACGGTGCCGAGCAGTGGGGCGCAGCAGGAGGTGATCGGCCGGGCGTTGGCGGATGCGGGGGTGTCGCCGGAGTCGATCGGTCTGGTGGAGGCGCACGGGACGGGGACGGGGCTGGGTGATCCGATCGAGGTGGAGGGTCTGACGCGTGCGTGGCGTGGGTTCACGGAGCGTTCTCAGTTCTGTGCGATTGGTTCGTTGAAGTCGAACATCGGTCATCTGGAGCCTGCCGCGGGTCTGGCGGGGCTGGTGAAGGTGTTGTTGGCGATGGAGCACGGGGTGATTCCGCCGACGTTGCATGTGCGGCGTCCGAACGATCACATTCGGTTCGAGAACACGCCGTTCTATCTCGCGGACCGGGCCCGTTCGTGGCCGCGTGGTGTGGAGCCGCGTCGTGCGGCGGTGAGTGCGTTCGGGATGGGCGGAGTGAACGCCCACGTAGTCCTGGAGGAGCCCCCGTTGACGGCTCTCCGGGCCCCGTTGGCGGGTGGCAGTCATATCGTGCGGGTCACCGCTGCCGACGAGACCGCACTGCGCGACCTCGCCACCACCTACGCCGATCAGGTGGCAGGTGCCACCGAGGAACAACTCGGCGACTTCGCCTTCACCGCGAACACGGGCCGTGCCGCACAGCGCCACCGGGTGGCGGTGCACGGCAGCACCGCCCGGGAACTCGCCGCCGGGCTCGCCGACGTCGGCACGGGCAGGACACCGGTCACCCGCCGCGCCGGTACAGCCGCCACCACGGCCTTCCTGTACACCGGGCAGGGATCCCAGTACCCCGGCATGGGACACGGCCTGTACACGTCCGAACCGCACTTCCGCGACGCGCTGGACGAGTGCGCCGAACTCCTCGCCCCGCACGTCGACACACCACTGCTCGACCTGCTCCACGGCGATTCCCAGCACCTGCTGGGTCAGACCCTGCACGCGCAGGTCGCCATCGTCAGCGTCGAGGTCGCGCTGACGCGCCATCTCGAAGCCGTCGGCATCCGGCCCGACGCCGTCGCGGGACACAGCCTCGGAGAGCTCACCGCCGCCTGGGCGGCCGGCGTGCTCACCCTCCCTGACCTGCTCCGACTGACCGCCCTGCGCGGTCGGTTCATGCAGGACAGCCCGGCGGGCGGCACCATGGCCGTCGTCCACACCGACTCCGGCACCCTCGCCGCCGAACTCCAGGACCACCCCGACGTCGAGATCGCCGCCTACAACGCTCCGCGCAGCCACACCGTCACAGGTCCCGCCGAAGCCGTCGCCCGGTTCCGCGAGCACACCGCGCACCGCACCCAACTCCTCACCGTGAGCCACGCCTTCCACTCCGCAGCCATGCACGAGGCGGTCGCTCCCTTCACCGAGGCGGTGGCCGTCACCGAGCTCCGGGCGCCCACCATCCCGTTCGCCTCGACCCTCACGGGGACCTGGCACACCGCCGCATCGGCCACCGACCCCGACAGCTGGGCCGCAGCCATCCGCAGGCCGGTCCGCTTCGCCGAAGCCATGGCAGCGCTGGGCGAAACCGATCCCCGCGCGGTCTGGGAGATCGGGCCCCATCCCCACCTCACACCCCTGGCCCGTACCTCCGTCCCCGAACCCCACCCCGTCTGGCTCACCACACTGCAACGCGGGCACGACGACCAGACCCAGCTGCACGCGGCTCTGACGACCCATCACAACCGCACGGGTTCGGACCTGGACTGGACCGGCCTGCACCACGGCAAGCAGCACCGCACCACCACCATCCCCACCTACCCGTTCGACCGGCAGGAGCTCACCGCGCCGCCCGCTCGCCGCCGCACCGTGACGGGGGCTGTCGGCCACCCGCTGTTCGACCGCCACTTCGAGCACCAGAGCGAGGGACAGTGACGCACCGAGGCGAGACGTACGACAAGACCCACGAGACGTACGAGACGTACGAGAAGACGTTCGCGGGCCACGAACCCCTCATCGTCCAGCACCGTGCCGCCGGAACCGGGCTGCTCCCGGCCTCCGTACAGCTGGAGATGGCCATGGTGGGCATCGCCAGGCGCAGGCCGTTCGTCCCGCTGGAGCTCACCGACGTGGCCTTCCTTCGGCCGCTGACCCTCGCGGACGACGCGACGGCGGCCGTCCGGCTGGACGTGACCCACGGGGCGGGCACCCGGTTCGAACTGAGCACGGTGGTGGCGGGCGACCGCAAGCCGCTGTCCACCGGAACCGGCCGCCTGCTCGTCGACGAAGTCCCGCCCCGGGCCGTCGGGGAGCCCGTCGGCACCCGCACGATCGGCTCGCCCGAGCTCTACCGGAGCTGGTCGTACGAGGGCCTGGAGTACGGACCCGACTTCCGTACGGTGCACGGGCTCGCCGTCGCCGACGGCGTGGCACGGGCCCGTCTGCGCACCGAGGCCGAGCCGTTGCCCTGGTACGCGCACCCCCTCCTGGTGGACGGCGTGTTCCAGGTGGTGAGTTGCGCGCTGCAGGACCTCTCGCGCGCGGCCGGACCCCGCCCCATGCTGCCGATCGGCATCGCGCGCCTCGCCGTCTTCGCCGACCTCTCGGGCCTCGCCACCGGTGTGACCGTCCTGGCGCGGCGTACCGGTGTCGACGGCGCGTACTCGACGGCGGACGCGCAACTGCTGAGCCCCTCGGGCGACGTGGTCGCGGAGTTCCGGGGCGTGCGCATGCGCAGCACCACCGGGTTGGGCGCGAAGAGCGGACCGCGCGGCACGAACGCGCCGGTTCCGGCAGCCCGGGCCCCGCAGCCGGTCTCGCGGATCCACTGGCGGCCCGCGCCCGGCAGCGCGCCGCCGCGCGAACCGGCCACCGGTACCTGGGTCGTGCTGCACGACGCCACGACCGGGGGCCCGAGGGAGCGCACCGTACGCCAACTGCGCGACGAGGGCGCCCGCGTGATCGAGGTCGGCATCGGCGCGGGCTCCGCGCACCATCCGGCTCCGGCGCCCGGCGACGCCTCCGCGCACGGCGGGGACCACGACCGCTTCGTGCTGGAGCAGCCGGACGAGCATGCCTTCCAGCAGCTCTGGGAGTCGGTCGGCGACCCGGTCGCGGGAGTCGTCCACCTCTGGAACGCCGGAGCCCCGCAGGAGCCCGTGCACGCCGGAGCCCCGCACGAGGCACGGCCGGAGTCCTCGGACCTCCGTTCCGGCCTCTACGGCTGCCTCGCCGCCTTGAAGACACTCGGCGCACGGCAGCGGAAGTCCCGCTTCTACGTGGTGACCCGCGACGCCCAGCCGGTCACGGACACGGACACGCCCGTCCCCGCCCGCGCGGCGCTGTGGGGTCTCGTCCGTACCGCGGCCATCGAGTACCCCGGGTTGCGCCCACGGCTCGTCGACCTCGACGACGCCTCCGACCACGCACTCCTGGCGGAGCTCGGAGAAGGGCCCAGGGAGGTCGGCTACCGGCAGGGCGTCCGGCACGAGCCGTTCCGCCGGTACGAGCGCCCGGCCCCCGCCGCACGGCGGCCCGTCAGGGCGGGTGGCCGCTATCTCGTCCTGGGCGGACACGGCGGCCTCGGCCTGGAGGTGGCCGGACGTCTCGCGGACGAAGGTGCCGCAGTGGTCGCCCTCGTCGGCCGGTCGGGCGCGGCGGGCGCCGACCGGGAGCGGCTGACGGCCCTGGCGTCGCGGGGCTGCTCCATCGTGTCGTACAGCGCGGACGCCACCGTCCCCGGTGAACTGGCGGCCGTGGTGGAACGTGTCCGCGCGGAGTTCGGCGAACTGCACGGCGTGCTGCACGCGGCGGGCACGCTCAGGGACGGGCTGATCCGCAGTACCACCGTCCAGGACGTCGAAGCAGTCCTGCGGCCCAAGGTCGACGGCGTCCGCGAACTGGCCGCCGCCACTGCGGGGGCCGAACTCGACTTCGCCGTGCTGTTCGCCTCGGTCTCCGGTGCCTTCGGCAACCTCGGCCAGGGCGGATACGCCGCCGCCAACGCGTACCTCGACGCCTACGCGCACGCCTGCGGCGCGCCGTGGATCAGTGTCGACTGGGGCCTGTGGGGCGAAGTGGGCATGGGGACGGCGGTCGCCGAACAGCTGGGGCGCCGCGGTGTCCGTGCCCTGGGCACCCAAGAGGCCCTCGACGCCCTGACCGCCGTACTGGGCGGCGACGCGCGGCAGGTGGTCATCGCGCACCCCGACGCCTCGCACCCCGAGATCGAGTACGACGACGTGCCGGACACCGGGACCGGCTCCACGACACCGGAGCCCGCCGGGACGCACGCCGCCGAAGCCGTCGAAGGCGTGCACGCCGACGGAGCCGGGGAACGCGTCGAGGACGAACTGGAGCGCTTCCTCGCGGAGCGCCTGGGCGTCACCGACTTCGACCGCGCAACGCCCCTGGCGGACTACGGCATGAGCTCGATCATGAGTGTCGAGCTCTCGGAGGAGCTGTCCCGCAGGTGGGACCTCCACCTCCCGGCCACGCTCTTCCTGGAGTACGGCGACTTCGAGGAACTCGGGCAGGCCCTCGTCTCCCGGTACGGGGCGGCCACCGCGGTGCCGGAACCGGCACCCCCCGCTCCGGCACCCGTACCCGCAGTCGTACCCGCGCCCGCACCGGCCCCCGGCAGCCCGCCGAAGCCGACGAGGACCCCGCGCGGCCACGACGTGGCGGTGGTCGCCGTCTCGGGCGACCTGCCCGGCGTCCGCGACGTGGGGGACCTGTGGCCGCTGCTCCGCTCCGGCGGCGACGCGTTCACCGAGATACCGCAAGACCGCTGGGACATCGACGCGCACTTCGAGCAGCGCGGCCCCCACATGACGGGCACCTACTGCCGCACCGGCGCCTTCGTCTCCGAGATCGACCGCTTCGCCCCGGCCTTCTTCGGCATCTCGGTGCGCGAGGCCGAGGAGATGGACGCCCAGCAGAAGCTGCTCCTCGAACACGCCTGGGCGGTGCGGGACGACAGCGGTCTCGCCGGCGTCCGCGACATCGGCGTCTTCGTCGGCGCCACGTACACGCACCACCGGGACGCCCAGGGCCTGGAGGACGTGGGACCGCACACCGCGCTCGGCTCCCTGAACGCCGTGCTGGCCAACCGGATCTCCTACGCGCTCGACCTCACGGGCCCGTCGCAGACCGTTGACACGTTGTGCTCCTCCTCCCTCGTCGCCGTCCAGCAGGCCGTCGCCGCGCTGCGGGCCGGAACCTGCGAAGCCGCGCTGGTGGCGGCCTGCCACGTGGGACTCACCCCTTGGTACTACCGCAGCCTCAGCCAGCTCGGAGCCCTGTCCGCGACCAGGCCGCGCCCCTTCGACGACCGGGCCGACGGCTTCGTCCCCGGCGAGGGAGCCGTTGCCGTGATGCTCAAGCGTCTGGAGGACGCCGAGCGGGACGGGGACCGGATCTGGGGAGTGGTCCGTGGCACGGCGGTCAACCACGGGGGCCGCGGCAGCGCCCTGCCCGTACCCCGGAGCGCGGCGCAGAGCGCGGTGGTCAGGGCGGCCCTGGCCGACGCGGGCGTGGTGCCCGCCGACATCTCCCTGATCGAGACGCACGGCACGGCGACCCGGCTGGGCGACCCGATCGAGATCGCCGCGCTGACCGAGGTGTTCGGTGCGGACCCGGCCCGCAGCGGCCCGTGCCACCTCGGCTCCGTGAAGGCCAACATCGGCCACCTCGAACCGGCCAGCGGCCTCGCGGGACTGGTCAAGGTCCTGCTGTGCCTGCGGCACCGGGAGATCCCGCCCCTCGCGGGCTTCGAGACCCCGGGCGCGCACATCGACCTCGCCCCGGGACCCTTCGTCATCCCCACCGAACCGCTGCCCTGGCGGTCCGAAGGGCCACGGCGCGCGGGCATCAGCGCCTTCGGCATGGGCGGCACCAACGCGCACGTCGTCGTCGAGGAGTACGACGCCGAACGGTCCGGCCGGAGCACGGCCCGGCCGCCGGTCCGAGGCGAGCACGTCCTCGTCCTGTCGGGACACACCCCCGACGCCCTGGCCGGACGCGAAGCGGCGGTCCACGAGCTGCTGCGGGACGCGCGGCCGAGCCTGGAAGCGCTGTGCTTCTCGGCCGCCGTCGGACGCGACCACCAGCGGTACCGGGTCGCCGTCCTGGGATCCACGGCCCAGGAGATCAGCACCGGCCTGGAGTACGCCATGAGCCGGGGCGGGGGCCACGGGAACGTCGTGCGGGGCGAGACCTTCCTGGCGGGCGGATCGGCCACGGCGCACGACGCGCCCCTCCGCTGTGCCCTACGCCACGTCGGCGGCGCGGACGTGGACTGGCGCGAGGTGTACGACGGCACGACGACCGCTCGTATCGCACTCCCGGCCTACCCCTTCCGGGCAGGCTCCGCCGGGCCCGTCCGGGCGACGCCGACGTCCGTAGCGACGTCCGGGGCGGAGCCCGTCGCGGGCCCGTCCGGGACCGGGACCGCCGAGGCGTTGGCCGGATCCGTACGCCAACTGTCCCGTGCCCACCGGGTGTTCGGCGAGGACACCGTCCCGGGTGCGCTTCCCGTGGCGCTCGCGCTCCAGCGGGCCGACGTCCTGGGGCGCGTCGCGTTCACGGGAAGGGGGGCGGGGGACCACCGGCTCACCAGTGACCTGGACGACCCGGCCCGAAGGGGACCGGTCACGTTCCGGCACGGGGACCGGGTGATCGCCCGTATCGAGGTCGAACCGGAGTCAGCGGCGGGGCGGCAGGCCGGGGCGGCCGTCGGGGACCTCGCGGCGCTGCGCGCCGAACTGGGCCGGACGCTGGAACCGGAGGGTCTCTACGCGTGGTTCGCGGCGAAGTCGATGGACATCGACGAACCGCTGCGTTCCCTCGCCGAAGTGCACTACGGCCCAGACCGGGTGCTCGCGCGGATCAAGGACTCCTCGGGCAGCCGCATCGAACGCGCGGCGGTGGCACTCGACGCGGCCCTCCAGAGCATGGCCGTACTGACCCTGGCGGACCCCACCGCCGCGTCGACGACCTACCTGCCGGTCTCCATCGGGCGGGTACTGAAGCGGGGTGAACCGGCAGGTGCGGCCTTCGTCCTGTTCGAGGGGCGCGGCACCGGGCCGGACGGCGCGCGGGGCGGCGACGCGAGTCTGCTGTCCGCGGACGGCCTGGTCCTGGTCCGGCTGGAGGGGATCGAGTACCGCACGGTCGCGACCGACCCGGTGCGGGCACCCGAGTCTGCCGCGGCCCGCACACCCGCCACCGGTCGGCGCGGGCAACAGGTCGCGGCGGCGGAGGCGGAGGTCCTCGACCTGGTGCGGAGCGTGTTCCACGACCCGAGCATCATGCCGACCACCTCGCTGTCCTCCGTGGGGCTCGACTCGCTGCTGGCGACCTCGGTCGCGGCCCGCATCGAGGAATCGTACGGAGTGCGACTGGGCCCCACGGACGTCCTGGAAGCGGCCGACTGCCGCACCCTGGCCGCATACGTGGCGGAGCAGACGCAGCAGACACAGCAGACAGCGCGAGCAGAGGCGGCGCAGCAGGCAACACCGGCGGAGCAGGCAGCACCGGCAGAGCCGCCGTCACCGTCGGCCTCCGTGCGGCAGTCGGTGGGCGGCGCGACCGCGAAGGCACCCGACAGCACGGTGCGAGCGACGGACATGGCCGTCATCGGGATCGCCCACGCACTGCCCGGCGCTCCCGACACCGCAGGACTGTGGTCGCTGCTCTCGGAGGGCGGCACCGGCATCGGTCCGGCACCGGCCCACCGCTGGGACGAACGGGACGCCGGTCAGGAGCCCGATGTCGGCGGATTCCTCGACAACGTGGAGGAGTTCGACGCCCGGTTCTTCGACTTCTTCCCCAAGCAGGCCCAGGCACTCGACCCCCAGGCGCGCTGGCTGCTGCGCACGACGTGGGAGGCGCTCGAATCAGCCGGTCTCCCACCGCGCCAACTGCCTTCCTCCACGGGTGTGTTCGTGGGGGCCAGCTACCAGCACTACAAGGACTACAACCTCGCGCCAGAGCTGGACGCGGCCAGCGGTCTTGGCAACCACAACGCCTTCCTGGCGAACCGGGTGAGTTACTTCCTGGATCTGCACGGTCCGAGCATGACGATCGACACGCTGTGCTCGTCCTCGCTGGTCGCGCTGCACACCGCCGTGCGCAGCATCCGCGACGGGGAGTGCGAACAAGCCGTCGTCGCGGGCGTCCGGGTCGCCATGTCGCCGCTGCACTACACCGCCATGAAGAACCTGCGTGCCCTGTCGCCCTCGGGTTCGTCGCGTGCCTTTGATGTGGGTGCGGATGGGTTTGTGCCGGGGGAGGGGGTGGTGTCGGTGGTGGTGAAGCCGTTGGTGGCGGCGTTGCGGGACGGGGATCGGATTCGTGGGGTGATTCGTGGGAGTGCGGTTAATCACGGGGGTCGTACGAGTGGGTTGACGGTGCCGAGCAGTGGGGCGCAGCAGGAGGTGATTGCGCGGGCGTTGGTGGATGCGGGGGTGTCGCCGGAGTCGATCGGTCTGGTGGAGGCGCACGGGACGGGGACGGGGTTGGGTGATCCGATTGAGGTGGAGGGTCTGACGCGTGCGTGGCGTGGGTTCACGGAGCGTTCTCAGTTCTGTGCGATTGGTTCGTTGAAGTCGAACATCGGTCATCTGGAGCCTGCTGCGGGTCTGGCGGGGTTGGTGAAGGTGTTGTTGGCGATGGAGCACGGGGTGATTCCGCCGACGTTGCATGTGCGGCGTCCGAACGATCACATTCGGTTCGAGAACACGCCGTTCTATCTCGCGGACCGGGCCCGTCCGTGGCCGCGTGGTGCGCAGCCGCGTCGTGCGGCGGTGAGTGCGTTCGGGATGGGCGGAGTGAACGCCCACGTAGTCCTGGAAGAGGCACCGCCCGCAGTGGTACGGGCACCGTTCGTGGCGGGCAGCCACGTCGTACGGGTCACCGCGGCCGACGAGACCGCACTGCGCAACCTCGCCACCACCTACGCCGACCGCTTCGACAGGGCGGGCGACGGCTGGGAGACCGCCGACCTCTGCCACACGGCCAACGTCGGCCGTTCTCCGCTGGAGTTCCAGACGGCCGTGCACGGACGCACCGCCGCCGAGCTCGCGGCGGCCCTGCGTGCAGTCGCCGCCGACCGCGTCCCGATCGCCCGCGCCGACATCGACCTGCACGCGGACAATGCCGCAGGGCAGAGCGCGGAGGAGGTCGTCGACCTGGTCAGGGGTGGATACGCCCACGTCGACTGGGCCGCGCTCTCCGTACCAGGAGCACGTCTGACGGACCTCCCGACCTATCCGTTCGCCACGGAGAAGTACTGGCACACGCACCGAACAGGCGGACGGACCCCGGCGCGGGTCGACGCCGAACCGGCACTGGCCGAACCGGAACCGGCACCCGCACGGGTCGATCCGCATCCGGTACGGGTCGAACCGAATCCGGCACAGGACGTGGCAGCCGTCCAGGTCGTCTGGCACGCGGGGGAACCCGCTCCGCGCTCCTCGACGGACCGTCCCACCGTGCGCCTGGTCACCCCGGAGCCCTCCATGGAGTACGCCCTGACGGCGGCCCTCCGTGAGCGGGGAACGCTTCTGGCCGGGCCGGGGCAGCGGGCCGACGCGATCGTCGCGGTGGAAGGCTCCGCCGGGAAGTCCGCGGGAACGACCGGCGACGCCGACCAACTCGGCGCCTTCTGGGCCGAGTTGGGTGCGCTGGTGAAAGACCTGCCGACACACGGAAAGCTGCTGTGGGCCGGGTCCGGGGGTGTGGCCGTACACGCCTCCGAGCGTGCGGCCCTGCGGCCCGGGACCGCTGCCCGAGCCATGGCCGTACGAGCGGCCTGCGCCGAGAGCCGCAAGCAGTGCGCCGTCGTCCACCTCGACCCGGCGGACGCCGTCGAGGCCCAGGCCCGGCAGATCGTCGCGGAACTCGCGGCCCTGCCCACGGCCCCCGACGGTGCGGACGGTGCCCACGACCCGGAATCCGGTGCCGTCGCCGCGTACCGGCGGGGTATCAGGTACGTGCCGGGGACGGCGAGCGTCCCACCGGGTCCGCCGCACGGGCTGTCCACCGACGGCTACTACCTGGTGACCGGAGGACTGGGCGCCGTCGGGCAGCGACTCGTACGGCAGCTGATCGACCGGGGAGCGAAGCGCATCGGCATCGTCGGAAGGTCCAGGATCGACACCGAGGAGTTCGCCCCGCTGCGGGAGCTGGCCCGCCGTGCGGACGTCGAGTACCTGCGCTGCGACGTGTCGGACGCCAGGGCACTCACCGCCGTGGCCCAGGAGTGGGGCGGACGCTGGGGGCAACTGCTCGGGGTCGTGCACTGCTCCGGCGGGGTCAACCCCTTCGGAGCCATGCACCGCAGGCCCTGGAGCGACGCCGCCCACGTGGTCGCCCCGAAGGTGGCGGGCTCGCTGCACGCGGTGCGGCTGGCGAAGCAACAGGGTGCCGGTTTCGTCGTGCTGGTGTCCTCGATAGCGGGTGCCCAGGCGCGGGCCGGCCGGGGGCTCGTCGACTACGCGCTGGCCAACGCCTACCAACTCGCCCTGGCCGAAAGCGAGAACGACGCCGCCACCACCGTCACCGCGCACGCCTGGCCCAACTGGGCAGGCATCGGCATGGAGGCGGACGCGTCCTTCTCCGCCGCCCACTCGCTCGATGCCGACCTGGCGGCGAACGCCTTCCTCGGCCACCTGCGCTCGGGAGGTGCCGTGATCTTCCCGGGCAGCCCGTCCGCACCTCGTACCGCCGTGGCGGCGAACGCGGTGCCACCGCTCGTCACCGGGAACGGGGCGCGCGACGGCGAGTACCACGGCGGCGGTGCCGGAGAGGGCAAGGGCAACGGGAGCTACCTGAGCCCGGCGGAGTTCCGCGCGTACGTGAAGGACGCGTTCGTGCACGTGCTGGGCGCCGACCCGGGCGAACGCCGGCTCCAGGACCTCGGGCTCGACTCCCTGGTCATCGCGGAACTGGCCACGGCACTGGAGCAGCGCGCCGGCCTCGTCGTCGACCCCTCGCTCCTCGTACGGGCCGCCACGGCCGCCGACATCGCGGCCGGACTCGCCGCGACGGCCCCGCCGACGCAGCCGTCCGGACCCGAGGATCCGGACGGCCCCGCCCGGCACTCCGTCCCCGACGGCCAGGGCGCATCGGCACTGAGCGCCCTGCTGCGCCCCCTGCTCACCCACGACCGGGGCCGATGAGGCCATGACCACCAACGGCTCCACGCCCACCGACACGCCCATCCGTACGTCCATCGGTACGCCCACCGACATGCCCACCGACATGCCCACAGGCACGACCACCGATCCGAACGAGAGGACCGCAGTGACCGAGCTCGACAGCCGCATCGCCGTGATCGGCCTGGCGGTACGGCTCCCCGGCGCGGAGGACACCGCGGACTTCCACGACCTCCTGCGGCGCGACGGGGTCGAGGTCGGCGACGTTCCGCCGAGCCGCTGGGCCCGCGATCTGTACCTGGGCGAAGGCCCGCACCGGGGCACCCACCACCGCGGAGCGTTCCTGCTGGACCCGTTCTCCTTCGACCACGAGGCGTTCGGCATGAACGCCGAGGACGCCGTGCTCCTGGACCCTCAGCAGCGCGTCATGCTCGAAGTCGGCGCGCGGGCCCTGGAGGACTCCGGCTACCTGGGAGTGCGGCGGAGGCTCAACGCGGGCGTGTTCGTCGGCGCACGCATGAACGCGTACGGATTCGACCACGGGCGGGGCACCGGCCCCCGGGGCCCGGCGGGCCCCGCCGAAGGACGCGGCCCGGCCGACGGCCTCGGGCCCGCCGAAGGGCTCAGGCCCGCCGCCCTGTGGGGAAGGTCGCAGAACTTCGCCGCCGCCTGGCTGTCCGACCGCTTCGACCTGTCGGGCCCCAGCCTGGTCGTCGACACCGCCTGCTCGTCCTCGCTCTCGGCCGTCTGGCTCGCCTGCCAGAGCCTGGCGGCCGGTGCCTGCGAGCTGGCCGTGGTCGGCGCGGTCGACCTGCTCATCGACCCGCTCACCTTCGTCCTGCTCTCCCGCACCGGAGCCCTGTCCCCCGACGGCCTGTGCCGGACCTTCGACAGCAGGGCCAACGGTTACGTGCCCGGCGAAGGAGCCGTCGCCCTCGTACTGAAGCCGATGCGGGCCGCCTTGGCCGACGGCGACTTCATCCACGGAGCCATCACCGGCACGGCGGTCAACAACGACGGCCGCACCATGGGGGTCACCACGCCGAACCTGGAAGCCCAGGTGGAGTTGTTGAGCAAGGTGTACGACACGGTCGACCCGGCGACCGTCCAGTACGTCGAGGCGCACGGCACCGGCACGGCCATCGGCGACCCGATCGAAGCGCGGGCGCTCACCGAGGTGTTCGGCCGCCACCGCGTCCCCAGGAACTCCGTGGCGCTCGGTTCCGTCAAGCGCCGCATCGGACACCTCCACTCGGCGTCCGGACTCGCGGGACTGGCGAAGGTCGTCCTCCTGCTGCGCGAGGGGACCGTCGCGGCCCTGGCGGTCGAGCGGCCCAACCCCCGCCTCAACCTGACCGACAGCCCGTTCTACCTCCCCGAGACGCAGCACCCCTGGCCCGAGGTGCCGGTACGGCGGGCAGCGGTGAGCGGCTTCGGTTTCGGCGGTACGAACGCGCACGTCGTGGCCGAGTCGATGCCCCGGCACCCCGCCGGGACACCGCCCCGCGCCGGAGCGCCCCGGACGCTCCACGTCCTGCCCCTGTCGGCCGACAGCCCGTACGCACTGCGCGAACTGGCGGCCCAGTGGCTGGAGTTCCTGCCGACGGTCACGGACGACCTCGCCGACGTGTGCGCCACGGCACGACTGGCACGTCCGCACCGCTCCGCGCGCACCGCGGTCTGCGGCGGCGACGCCACGGAACTGGCCGCCGGTCTGCGCGCGTGGCTCCTGCGGAGCGACGACCGGAGCGACGACGACCGGGCGCCCGGCGCCGAGGGCTCCCCGCCCACCGTGCCGGTACGTCCCCAGGCCGCCGTCGGCGCGCCCCCGTGGCTCTCGGACCTCGACCGGGCCGTGCCCGCCGTGCACGAGGTCCTCAGCCGCTTCGAGGCGGCGACCGGTGCTCAACTGGCCGACTTCTCCGGCGAACTGCTCCGGATCAGCGAGGCGATCGCCCTCGTCGTGGCGCTGCACGACCTGGGCGTGCCGGAAGCCGCCGTGGACCTGCCGCCGGGATGGGAGGCGGTCAAGGACTTCGGGTGGGGACGCGTCCCGCTGGAGGACGCGCTCGCCCAGGTGCTCAGGCTCGGCGGCGACCTCCTTCCCGACATCGCATCCCTTCCCGGTTCCGGTGACGGCTCGCTTCCCGGCGGCGGCTCGCCCACCGGCTCCGGCCGCGCGGACGTCACCCGGGGCGGCGAGCTCTGCACCCGGCTGGCAGGCGCCCGGGACCAGCGGTCGGCGGCCGCGGTACTCGCCGCACTCACCGCCGAACTCTTCGCCGGGGGCCTGGACATCGACTGGCAGGCATTCCAGGGCGCGTCGGCCTGGAGCAAGCGACTGCTCCCTTCGGCGCAGCTCCGTGGCCGGGCCCTGGACCTGCGCGAGCCGCTGCGCTCGGCGGAGCAGGGCGCGCCCGCGGAGCTGGTGTCGGACGGGGGCGGTGCGGGACACGTGTTCTCCCGTGTGTTCGGGCCCGGCGAGTCCCCCGTCGCCCAGCACGCCGTGTACCGGCAGATCATGCTTCCGGGCGTGGCGTGGTTCGACTTCCTGCGCGAGGGCGCCGCGCTGCGCGGCGAGCCCTTCCACGGCGTCGAGGACGTCCTCTTCCACCGGCCGCTGATCCCCGTCGGCGCGCACCGAGTGGTGTGCCGGGTCGGCGCGGACCGGCGGTTCACGGTGACGGACGCCGCCGACGGGGGTCTCTTCGTCACCGGCCGGTACGCCGAGCAGCCCGCCGCCGCACCGGCCGCCGTGCCGATCGCCGCCCTCCTCGCCACCTGCTCCGAGCTGTACGCGGGTTCGGGCCTCTACCGGTGGCTGCGGCGCATCGGCTACCACCACGGCCGCTACTACCGGAACATCTCCTGGGTGTCGAGCCTGCCGGACGGCGGCACCCTCGCACGGATCGAGGGCGCCCGGCAGCGCGAGATGAACGCGGCCGACGTGGAGCTGTTCCCCGGTCTGCTCGACAGCGTCACCATCGCGGCCATCGACCCGGGGAACCCGGTGTTCGGGGCCGAGGAGGCATCCGCCTTCATCCCGCTCTCGGTGGGCCGGGTGCAGGTCTTCGGGCCGCTGGACGGCGCCGCGTACGTCCGTACCGAGACCGCCTTCTGGAACGACGAGGCATGCCGGGTCACGCAGACGGTCACCGACGTGCGGGGCAATCCGCTGCTCGTGTTCGGCGACATGTCGTCGAAGCGGGTCCCCGCGCAGGCGTTCAGCGGGGAGTCGGCTGGTGCGGAGGCTTCCGGCAGGCGGGCGCCCGGGGAGGACGCGGTACCGCAGACGGCGGTCACGACCCCGCTCACGACGGCCCCCTCCTCGCCCACCATCACGCCCCCGCCACCGCCCGCGACGGCCCCGGTATCCGCCCGCCCGGCAGGGGAAGCCTCCGCACCGAGCACGCCGGTACCGGACCCTCCGGTCGTGGCGAACACCCCCGTGCCCGTCTCCTCCGTCTCGACGGCCGCGCGCGTGCTCGCCTGGTTCCTGGACCTGACGGGAGTGCCCGAGGAGCACGCCGACACGGAGTTCCTCTCGGCGGGATTCGACTCGGTCGGCCTGGTGGCCCTGAGCGAGCGCGTCTCGCAGGAGTACGGCCTGTCGCTCTATCCGACGGTCTTCTTCGAGTACCCGACCCCCCGTCAGTTCGCCGCGTTCGCCCTGGAGGAGGCACCTGACCTCCTGGAGCGGCCCGGCGTCCGCGCGGCACCGGCGGACCCACCGCCCCCGTCGGCGGACGCCCCCGCGCAGGCGCCCGTTCCCGAGCCCCCTGCCGAGCCCGTGCCCGCCCGGGAACGACTCGCCGTCTCCCCACGACCACTGCCCCGACCCGCCCCCACACCTGCACCGCCCCCCACCCCCACCCCCGCCCCCGTCTCCGCCCCCGGAGAGTCACGCTCGCGGGACGTCGCGGTCGTGGGTGCCGCGATCAGGCTGCCCGGCGCGCACGGCCTGGACGACTTCGCGGAACTCCTCGCCGAGGGGCGCGACACCGTCCGCCGGGCGCCCGAAGGCCGGTGGGACCCGGCGAACGGACCGGCCCCGCACGCTTCCTTCCTGGACAGGGTGGACGAGTTCGACCCCACTCCGTTCCGGATCTCGCCGCGCGAGGCCCCGCAGATCGACCCGCAGGCCAGGATCGTGTACGAGACGGTCTGGGAAGCCCTCGACGACGGCGCCAGGTCCGGTGAGCGGGCCGCCGACAGCAACACCGGCCTGTGGATCGCGTACAGCCACGACCACTACCACGAGGAACGGGTGCGCCACGGCGCCCCCGAGGGGCGCGGCCTCGGCCTGGAGGCGATGATCGCCAACCGGCTGTCCTACCTGATGGACTGGCACGGGCCCAGCGCCCTGGTGAACACCCTGTGCTCGTCCTCGCTCGTGGCGGTGCACACCGCCCTGCAGCACCTGCGTTCCGGAGACATCGACACCGCGGTGATCGGCGCGGTGCACGCCGGCCTCAGCCCGGAGTACTTCCGTTCCATGGGCGACCTGATGGCCCTCTCGCCGCGCCACCGCTGCCGCACCTTCGACAGCACGGCCGACGGCTTCGTACCGGGGGAGGGGGCGGTCGCCGTGGTGCTGCGACGGCACGACGACGCCCTGCGGGACGGCGACCGGATCCGGGGGCTGATCAAGGGCGCCGCCGTCAACCACGGCGGCCGTACGACCCGTTACTCCGCGCCCAGCCCCCGGGCCCAGCGCGACGTCATCGCGGCGGCGCTGCGGGACGCCGGAGTCTCCCCGGACACCATCGGTCTGGTCGAGGCGCACGGCACGGGCACGGGCCTGGGCGATCCGATCGAGATCGACGGGCTCACCCGGGCCTGGCGCGGCTTCACCGACCGCGCGCAGTACTGCGCGATCGGATCGGTGAAGTCCAACGTGGGCCATCTGGAACCGGCCTCGGGGCTGGTGGGTCTCGTCAAGCTGCTGCTGGCCATGGAACACGAGCTGATTCCGCCGACGCTGCACGTGACGCGCCCGAACGAGCACATCCGCTTCGAGGACACGCCGTTCTACGTCGCCGACCGCCCCCGCCACTGGCCCCGTGGCGGGCAGCCGCGCCGTGCCGCGGTGAGCGCCTTCGGCATGGGGGGCGTGAACGCGCATGTGATCGTCGAGGAGCCCGCGCCCCGGGCCGGTGGCCCGTCGACGGCGCAGGAAAGCCACCTGCTGCGGGTCAGCGCCGCCGACGAGCCGTCCGCGCGCGCTCTGGCGGGCGCCTACGCCGCACACCTGACCGCCGGAACCTCCGCCGGATCCGAGGAGCAAACGGCCGACTTCGTGCACACCGTGAACACCGGCCGTGCCGCGCACCGTTACCGGACAGCCGTGCACGGCACGACCGCCGCCGAGCTGGCCGAGCGGCTGACCGAGGTCGCGTCCGGCGCCGTCCCTGTGACCAGGCACAGCAACAAGGCGACCAGCACGGTGTTCCTCTTCACCGGGCAGGGCTCGCAGTACGCTGGAATGGGCCGAGGTCTGTACGCCACCGAGCCGCACTTCCGCGCGGCGGTGGACGAGTGCGCCGAACTCCTCGCCCCGTACACCGACATACCTCTGCTCGACCTGCTGCACGGCGACACGGGCGGACACCTCGACCAGACGCAGTACGCGCAGATCGGCATCGTCAGCGTGCAGGTCGCGCTGGTCCGCCAGCTCGAAGCACTGGGCGTGCGCCCCAGCGCCGTCGCGGGCCACAGCCTCGGCGAGCTCACCGCGGGCTGGGCCGCCGGAGTGCTGTCCCTGCCCGACCTGCTGCGGCTGACCGCGTTGCGCGGCCGGCTCATGCAGGCACAGCCCACCGACGGCGCGATGGCGGTCGCCCACGCCGACACCGCAACCCTCACCGAGGCACTCCGCCCCTTTCCCGGCCTGGAGATCGCCGCACACAACGCCCCCCGCGTCCACACCCTCACCGGGCCCGCGCACACCGTCGCCCGCTTCCGCGAGCAGACCTCCCTCAGGACCCAGCCCCTCACCGTCAGCCACGCCTTCCACTCCGCCGCGATGGAAGGGGCCGTCGCCCCCTTCGCCGACGCCGTGGCCACCGTGGCGCTCGCCGCCCCCGCCCTGCCCTTCGCCTCCACCCTCACCGGCACCTGGCACACGCCGGCCACCGCCACCGATCCCGAGCACTGGGCCAGGGCGCTGCGTCGGCCCGTGCTCTTCGCGCAGGCCGTCGCCACCCTGGGCGACACCGGCCCGCACGCCGTCTGGGAGATCGGCCCGCACCCCCAGCTGATCGCCTCGGCCAAGGCGGCTCTCGGCGCCGAACCCGCCTGGATCGCGACGCTGCGCCGTGGCCACACCGACCAGGCGCAGCTGCACGCGGCCCTCGCCGCCCACTACCGCCGCACCGGCCATGACCTGAACTGGGCGGCCCTGCACCAGGGCAAGGAGCAGCGGATCACCACCGCCCCCTCCTACCCCTTCAACCGAAGGCGGTTCTGGATCTCGGCCGGTGCCACGGACACCGGCCCACCGGACCCCGCCCTCACGGACACCGGCACCGATGCCGACCGAACCCATCCCCACGAGCCCCACGAGACGAAGAGGCCCGAGCACCATGGCTAGCGAGTACGGACTGAAGCGGCACTTCAACGGCGACGCGGCACGCCTCATCGGCGGCCGGATCCGCGCCGTCCACCCCGAGTTCGACATCGAGGGGTACGCGTCGGATGTCGAGCGGCGCATCCCCGGCAAGGAGCTCAAGGACCGCGTCCTCGTCCTGGCCGAGGGGCTGCGCACCCGGCTGCCGCAGGACTACCCCGAGGCCGTGGCGCTCCTCCTGCCGATCCTCGGGGACGAACTCGCCGAGGGCGAGGGCATGTTCAACGCCAGCTGGTTCCTCATGCCGGTGGCCAGGTTCGTCGAGGAGTACGGACTGGAGCACCCGGAGGTCTCCCTCGACGCCATCGAGGAGATCACCAAACGGCACACCGGCGAGTACGCGATCCGCCCCTACATCGAGAACCACTACGAGCCCACCATGCGGCGGGTCGCCCGATGGGCCCTCAGCCCCAGCCACAACGTGCGCAGGCTCGCCACCGAGGGGATCCGCTCCCGGCTGCCGTGGGCCCGTACCCTCACCGTCTTCGTGAAGGACCCGCAGCCCGTCCTGGAGATCCTCGAACCCCTGCGCAGCGACCCCTCGGAGTACGTGCGCAAGTCCGTCGCGAACAACCTGAACGACATCTCCAAGGACGCCCCCGAGGTCGCGCTCGCCACCGCCCTGCGGTGGATGCGGGAGAGCCCCACCCCGGAGACGACCTGGATCGTCAAGCACGCGCTCCGCACCCTCGTGAAGAAGGGGGATCAGCAGGCCCTGGCGATCCTGGGGGCCACGGGCGGCGAACACCTGCGGGTACCCCGGCTGGAGATCACTCCCGGGTCGGTGACCGTCGGGGACACGCTCGTCCTCAGCTTCGACATCGAGAACACCGACGACCGTTCCCACAGCGTCACCGTCGACTACGTGGTGCACCACGTCCGCAAGAACGGCCGCAGCATTCCCAAGGTCTTCAAACTGGCGACGCTCGACCTCGCGGCCGGCGAACGGCGCACGCTGCACAAGACCCACATGATCAAGGAGGTGCAGACCCGCCGGTACTACGCGGGCGAACACCTCGTCGACATCCAGGCCAACGGCCTGGTCAAGGCCACCGAGCGCTTCGGGCTGCGGACATGAACAGCACCCGGTTCCCCCTCGACGCCGCCGATCCGCTGGTCCGGGACCACCGGATCGGCTCCGTACCCGTCGTCCCGGCCGCGGCCCAGATCGACGCGGTCCTGTCCGCCTGCGAGGCCCGGCGCCCGGACGGGCAGTGGACGTTGAAGGACGTCGCCTTCCGGGTACCGCTGCGCGTGGAGGCGGCGGACGCGGAGCTCCAGGTGCACACCACCGACGACGGACAGTGCGCGGTCCGCTCCCCGGAGCCCGGCGGCGACGGCACACCGCGCGAGCACTGCACCGCGCGCGTCGTACGGATCGCGCTGCCGCCGCCGCGCTACCTGGACGTCGCCGACCTCCAGGCCGGCTGCACGCGGGACGTGCCCCGCACGGCCGTGACCGCGTGGCAGCGGGGGAGCGGCATCACCTACGGGCCGTCCTACCGTGCGATCCGGTCCGCCCGCACGGGGCCGGGGCGCATGCTCGCCGTGCTGCGGGCGGCCGACGACCTGCACGGGAACTCCTTCGTCCCGCCGCCGCTGCTCGACGCCGTCTTCCAGGCGCTCGGCATGCTCGACGACGGGGCGGCCGGGGCGTGCCTGCCCTGGTACGTCGGCCGGATCGTCGCCCGCAGGAGGATCTCGGGCACGGTGCTGGCACTGGTCGAGCGGGAGGAGCCGACCGGGACCCGCACCGGCGTCGTACGGGGCCGGGCGACAGTCTGCAACCAGCAGGGGGAGGTCCTGCTCGAACTGGAGCGCATCACCCTCAAGTCGGCCGCACCGGCCGGGGCCACCCCCACGTCCGCGCCACCCGGTGCCGCCGTCGGGTCCGTCGAGAGCGTGGTCTGGCGGAAGACCGATCCGGTCCGCCCGTCCCCGGCTCCCGGCGGGGCGTTGCTGCTGGTCTCGGGGGACGACGTCCACCTGCCGGGGGAGCGGCCCGTGGTGCGTACGACTCCCGCGGAGCTGACCCCCGAGCGCCTCGACGTACTCCTGGGAGACACCACCGTCCAGGGCGTGCTGTACGACGCGCCGAGGGGCCTGACGGGCGAGGAGCAGGTGACCCGGGCGCTCCAGGGTGTCTTCGCCCTGGTCCGCGTGCTGGCGGCGCGCCCCCCGATGCCGGACCTGACGATCGTCACCACCACGGCCCATCAGGTGACCGGGCAGGAGACCGTCGATCCCTTCATGACCGCCCTGTGGGGGCTCGGCCGCACGCTGCAGGTCGAACACCCGCGCACCAGGGTGCGCCTGGTCGACCTCGCCCCCGACCCGGGCGACACCCCTGGAACCGGCCCCGCCGCCTCCCTGAGTGACGTACTGGAGCGCGCGGAGCCGGAACTCGCCCGGCGCGGCGGCAGTTGGTACGCCCCCGTGGTCGAGCCCGCCATCGCGCCCGAGGCCCTGGGGCCGGTGCGGCTGCGGGGCGGACGCTTCCTCGTCACCGGCGGCATGGGCGGCATCGGCCTGCTGGTCGCCGAGTTCCTGGCCGGGCAGGGCTGCGCCCACCTCACCCTGGTGGGCAGGACCGTACCGGACCGGGGAGAGGCCCGGCGGCGGCTGAACCGGCTCGCCGCGCTCTGCGAGGTGGACACCGTGGCCACCGACGTACGTCGGCTGCCCGAGGCACTCGCCGGAGCCGAGCGCTACGACGGGGTCCTCCACGGCGCCGGAGTGCTCCGCGACGGCCTGGCCCGCACCCTGACGCCGGACCGGGTGGGCGAGGTCCTCGCCCCGAAGATCGGCGGGGTGCACGCGCTCGCCGACCTGCTGGCCACGAGGGAACCGCCGGGCTTCGTCGCCCTGTTCTCGTCCGTCGCCGCCGTGCGCGCCAACCTCGGGCAGAGCTCCTACGCGGCGGCCAACGCCTACCTCGACGGTTACGCCGCCCGCAAACGGGCCGACGGCGAGCCCTGGTTCAGCCTCGGCTGGGGCCTGTGGACCGTCGGCATGGGCGAGGGAATCGCTCCCAGGGCCGCCGCCCACGGCATACCGGCCCTGACGGCCGACGAAGGCGTCGGCCTGCTGCACACGGCCCTCGGCCGTCCCCCCGCGCACTACGTCCTGACTGCCGCCGCGAATGCGAAGGATGCACGAATGACCACTGTGACACCGGAAAGCGGGCTGTGGCCGTCGCTGTCGACCGCCCTGAAGAAGATCCTCCACGTCGACGACGTGTCGCCCGAGGACAATCTCCTGGAGATCGGCCTCGATTCGATGATGGCGGTCGAACTCGCCGCCTCCCTCTCGGCCGACGGGACCGAGGTCGACCCCGCGGTGTTCTTCGAGCACAGCGAGGTCGGCGCACTCCTCGCCCATCTGGAACCGCAGACGGCACCGGTGGCTGCGCCCCCGACTCCGACGCCCACCCCGGTCCGGGCTCCGGCTCCGGCTCCCGTTCCCACTCCGGCCCCCGCTCCGCCCCCGGCCCCGCACGAGTCCGCCAGGGCATCCGTACCGCAGACACCCCCGGCCGGTGACTCCTTCGTCGCCGACTGGGACCGCTTCCGGACACCGGATCCCGTCTTCCCGCCGCCCCCCGTCGCCCCGCCCGCCGCCGACCGGCCGCCGCACGGGGCCCTGTCCGCCCCGGGCCGGACGCCGCGGCGCACCCTGCCGGGCAGGCTGTCCTCCTCGGCGCAGGGCACCTTCCTCGAACGGCGCATCGACACGCTGTCGGCCGAGGACCGCCTCGTCGTCGCCCAGGACGCGTACTTCTACGAGCCGGTCGTCCAGGAGGCCGCGGGCGCCCACATCAAGTTCGACGGCCGCTGGTACCTCAACTTCGCCTCGTACAGCTACCTCGGCCTCATCGGACACGACTACATCGACGCGCAGACCCTCAGCGCCGTGGAGCAGCACGGCACGGGTGCCCACGGCGTGCGTCTGCTGGCGGGCACCCTGCATCTGCACCGCGAACTGGAACTGACCCTCGCCCGCTTCCTCGGGACCGAGGACGCGATCGTCTTCTCCAGCGGGTACATGGCCAACGTGGCGACGGTGGGCGCACTGGTCGGCCCCGGCGACGTCGTCATCGGTGACGTGTACAACCACGCGAGCATCCTCGACGGCTACCGGCTGTCCGGCGCCCGGGTCATCACGTACGCCCACAATGATCTCGCCGACCTGGAGCGGGCCCTGCGCAAGGTCGGCGACGCGGGGCGGCTGGTGGTGACGGACGCGGTCTTCAGCATGGACGGCGACGTGGCCCCGCTGCCGGGCATCGTGGAGCTGTGCGAACGGTACGACGCCCCGCTGATGGTCGACGAGGCGCACAGCCTCGGCGTGCTCGGCAGCACGGGACGCGGCATCACCGAGCACTTCGGCATCGACCCCGAGCGCGTCGACGTCAAGATGGGCACGCTGTCCAAGACCGTTCCCAGCGCGGGCGGTTACGTCGCGGGCTCGCGCGATCTGGTCTTCGCCCTGAAGAACAACGCCCGGGGCTGGATGTTCTCCGCGGCGGTGACACCGGCCCAGGTGGCGGCGGCGAAGGCCGCGATCGAGGTGATGGAGGCATCCCCGGAGCGCCCCCGCGAACTGCGTGCCAGGACGTCCAGGTACCTCGGACGGCTGCGTGCCCTGGGCTTCGACACGCTCGCCAGTGAGACACCGGTGGTGCCCGTCGTCTGCCACAGCTCGCAGCAGGCCCACGAGATGGCGCGGCTGTGCCAGCTGGACGGGCTGTTCGTGCAGCCGATCGTCTATCCGGCGGTGCCGCGCACCCTGCCCAGGCTGCGGACCATCGTCAGCCTGAGCCACTCGGACGCCGACCTGGACACGGCCGTCGCGACGCTGGAGAAGGCCGGCCGCGCCTGCGGCCTGATCGCCTGACCCCTCAGCCCCCTCACCCGTCCCTCACCCGTCCGTCACCCGGGCACCAGCACACGTCGACCGACCGACCGCACGGCAGACCGAGGAGCACCGACATGACCTACACCGACATGACCCGCACGGACATGACTCGTACCGACGTGTCCGGCCCGGACATGACAGGCCCGGAGATGACAGGTCCGGACGCGACAGGCCAGGACTCGACGGGTTACGCCCCGGCCGCGCCGGACAGCGCCCTCTTCTTCGGAGCGGTGCTCAAGACCATCGCCTCCACCCGCAACCACGCCACCGACCAGCAGGCGTACGCCGACGGCGTGCTGGAGCCCGCCGGGCGGATACGCGCGGCCGAGCAGGAAGCGGCGGGCAGGCCGCTCACCGCGCACGAGACGGGGGAGGTGCTGGGGCTGCTGGAGACCACCTTCCGCACCAAGCGCACCCCCGACGAGGAGCGCGCGTACTACCTCCAGTACATCGAGCGGGTCTCCGGAGTCAGCCTCGCCTCGTTGGGTGTGTCCGCCCCGTGAGCACATCCCGCCCGGCGTGGTACAGCCACGAACTCTGCTTCTGGCACGACCCCGGCTCCGGATCGGGGTACGTGCCGGTGGGCCCCGGCGTCGAGCCGCTCCGGCAGTTCGCGGTCGACCCGGACCTGCGCCGAGCGGAGGGTCTGGTCAAGGTGTCGGGCGTGCAGGACCGGTTCACGGTCGTCACGCCCACACCCGCCACCGACGAGGACCTGCTGCTGGTGCACACGCCCGGGCACATCGAGCGGGTCGAGGCCACGTCGGCGATCGGCTCGGGCGACGCGGGCGTGTACGCGTACGTCAACTACCACAGCGCACAGGCCGCCAGGCTCGCCGCAGGGGCCTGCGTGCAGGCCACCGAGAGCGTCCTGGACGGGCGCTTCGACCGGGCCTACTGCCTCGTACGGCCGCCCGGTCACCATGCCGAGCCCGACCGGGCGATGGCGCTTTGCCTCTACAACAACGTGGCCGTCGCCGCCCGGGCGGCACAGCGCCGCGGAGTGCGCCGGGTCATGATCCTCGACTGGGACGTGCACCACGGCAACGGCATCCAACGGGCCTTCTACGAGGACCCCGACGTCCTGTACGTCTCCCTCCACCAGGACGGGCTGTTCCCCGCCGCCTCCGGACTCGTCACGGAGACCGGCACCGGCGCGGGCGCGGGCAGCACCCTCAACGTGCCGCTGCCCGCGGGCACGGGACACGACGCCTACCTCGCCGCCGTCGACCGCCTCGTGGTGCCCGCAGCACGCGCCTTCCGCCCGGATCTGATCCTGGTCGCCGCGGGCGTCGACGCGAGCGGGCACGATCCGATGGGCCGGATGATGTGCACCAGCCGCACCTTCCACGCCATGACCGCCACGCTGTGCCGGCTCGCCGACGAACTGACCCGGGGCCGGATCGTGTTCGCCCACGAAGGCGGCTACTCGGCCTGGTACCAGCCGATGCTGGTACTGGGCACGGCCACCGCGATCGCCGGCCTGCCCGCGCCGCAGGACCCCTTCCTGCACTCGCTCGACCACCTGCCCGGCCAGCGCCTTCAGCGGCACCAGGACCGGGTGATCACGCACCTGGAGACCCATCACCCCCTGCTGGCCCGTACGGCTGCCGTCGCGTCCGCCCGGGGAGGCGGGCGATGAGCGACTGGTGGATGACGGTGGGGGCGGGTGCGCGCAGGCCCCCGGGGGCCGGTGCGGAGCAGGGCGTCAGGCCCCGCTTCCGGATCGTGGCGCTCCCGCACGCGGGCGGCTGGCCCTCCGCGTTCCGCTCCTGGTGGCACGTCCTCCCGGCGGACGTCGAGCTGCTCGTCGCCCAGCTGCCGGGACGGGGCGCGCGCATCAACGAACCGCCCCTCACCCGGGTCGCGCCCCAGGTGGAGGCGCTCGGCCGGGCCCTCGCCGAGCGGGATCCGCTGCCGTACGCGGTCATCGGGCACAGCTTCGGCAGCGTCCTGGGCTACGAACTCACCAGGGCGATGGAACGCAGGGGCCTCGCGCCCCGGCTGCTGGCCGTCTCCGCACGCCAGCCGCCCTGCTTTCCCAGCGAACCGCCGTTCGCCCACCTCCGGAGCGACGCGGAGCTGCTGGAACACCTGGTGGACATCGGCGGGATGGCCCCGGGGCTGATGGACCGGCCCGACCTCGTCCAGCTGTCGTTGCATGCCGTCCGCGCGGACCTCGAAGCGATGGAACGGTACGAGCGTCCGGCGACCGGCACGAGCACCCCCGTCCTGGCACTCGGCGCTGTCGACGACCCCGTGGTCATCGCCGAGCGGCTGCACCTGTGGTCGCTCGAAACGTCGGGCGGCTTCAGCCGGCTGATGTTCACCGGCGGCCACTTCTACCTGTACGCGCCCGCCCCCGCCCGGACCGTCGCGGGCCGGCTGCTGCCGGACCGCGAGGGACCGCGGGCCGGGAACGGCGCCGTGCACCCCCTCCGCCGCCCGATCCCCGTTTCGGGTGGCCACGCGAAGCATCTTGGAAAGGAACCAGCGTGAGCACCACCACCGATTCCCCCCACCAGGCCGGACCACGCGAATGGCTGGGCCTCGCCGTGCTGGCGCTGCCCACACTGCTGCTGTCCATCGACGTGAGCGTGCTGCACCTGGCCGTGCCCCACGTCAGTACGGCCCTTGACCCGTCCGCCTCCCAGATGTTGTGGATCATCGACATCTACGGGTTCCTGATCGCGGGCTTCCTGGTGACGATGGGCACGCTCGGCGACCGCATCGGCCGCAGGAAGCTGCTGCTGATCGGCGCCGCGGCCTTCGGCGTCGCCTCGGTCGCCGCCACGTACGCCAACGGCCCGGCCACCCTCATCGCGGCGAGGGCCGCCATGGGCATCGCCGGCGCCACTCTGATGCCCTCGACCCTCGCCCTGATCAGCAACATGTTCCGGGACGCGAAGCAGCGCGGGGTGGCGATCGCGGTCTGGATCACCATGTTCTCCGTGGGCATCGCGCTGGGCCCGGTGGTCGGCGGCGCGATGCTCGAATACTTCTGGTGGGGTTCGGTCTTCCTGCTGGGCGTACCGGTCATGGTGCTGCTGCTGGTGGCGGGGCCGGTGCTGCTGCCGGAGTACCGCGACGAGGAGTCCGGCCGGCTGGACCTGGCCAGCGTGGGCCTGTCGCTGGCCGCGATCCTGCCGGTGGTCTACGGCCTGAAGGAGATCGCCAAGGACGGCGTCTCGGCGGTGTCCGCCGCGGCGATCGTGGTGGGTCTCGTCTGCTCCGTGGTGTTCGTCCGCAGGCAGCGCACGCTGGACAGCCCGCTGCTCGACTTCACCCTCTTCAGCAACCCCGCGTTCCGCACCACGCTGGTGACGATGCTGCTCAGCATGCTGGTGGCGGGCGGCACCTACCTGTTCGTGACGCAGTACCTGCAACTGGTCGGCGGCCTCTCCCCGATGAAGGCCGGTCTGTACCTGCTGCCCGCCGCGGGCGCGCTGATCGTGACGTCCATGATGTCCCCGGTCGCCGCGGCCAAGTTCCGGCCCGCGTACGTCGTCGCCTTCGGCCTGGCCGTGTCGGCCCTCGGCCACGTCATGCTGGCCACGGCGGACAGCACCTCCGGGATCGCCCAGGTGGTGACCGGCTTCGCCTTCGTCTACGCGGGCGGCGGGCCGCTCATCGCCCTGGGCACCGACATCGTGGTCGGATCCGCACCGCCCGAGCAGGCGGGGTCCGCGTCCGCGGTCTCGGAGACCAGCACCGAGCTGGGCATGGCGCTCGGCGTGGCCGTACTCGGCAGCATCGGCACGGCCGTGTACCGCAGCGGGGTGGACGTCCCCGCAGGGGTCGCCGACGGAGCCGGTGACTCGCTCGCCGGAGTGGTGGAGGCAGCCGCGAAGCTGCCGTCCGACGTGGCGGCGGCCCTGCTGGAGTCCGCCCGGGCCGCGTTCACCGACGGCATGAACGTGATCGGCGCCATCGGGGTCGTGCTGGCGCTCGGTACCGCCGTCCTCGTGGCCGTGGTGGTCAAGGCTCCGGCAGGGGGAGCCGAGGAGGAAGCTCCCGAGTCCGCAGTGACCCCCGTCGTGGCGGAGGGCCGTCCGGTCTCCTGACCCGGCGGGTGCCGGAAGTCCACCGGGGCACCTCCCGCGGGCCGGCCCGCACACCGTGACCTCGCCTTCTCGACCTGGGCCTGTCCGCCGGACAGGCCCTAGTCGTGCGGGCGGTCCGTGTGGTGGGCGGCGTGCTCGGCGGTGGGGGCGATGGGCGTGATGATGTCGATCAGGACGCCGTCGGGGGCCGACAGGATGAAGTGCCGCTGCCCGAAGTCCTCGCTCCGCAGGTCGAGTTCCGGTGTGAGCCCGGCGCCCTCGACCAGCCGTGCGTACTCGGCGTCGACGTCGGCCACCTCGAAGTTGAGCAGGAGCCCCTGGGCGGGCCTGCGGAAGGCCGAGGGCACGCTGTCGTGCCCCGCGTCGACCAGGGCGAGTTCGTAGTGCGGCGGTTCGGGCCGCCGCAGGCTGACGTACCAGTCGCTCTCGAAGGTCGTCTCGAAGCCGAGGAGGGTCCGGTAGAACTCCGTCGCCTCCTTGAGCTGCCGGGTGCAGACCACCGGATAGAAGCTGGTCAGTGCGGAGGGCGTCATCTCATCACCGTTCTGAAGCAGACGTGCGGTCAACTCGTGCGTGGAAGCGTCGATTTGTCAACGAGCGACGCTGCCGCTCGTCACATCCTCCGGGACGGGGCGTGGAGGCGGTGTCGAGGGGTCGATTCCCAGGTTGACATACCGTCGGTATGCAGATTAGGTTCTACTCGCATACCGTTGGTACGCGAGTAGAGACGGCGCCCCATGCTGACCAGCTTCTGCCCGGTGATCTGCACCTCGCGCATCGAGGAATCCCGCGCCTTCTATGCCGAGCTCTTCGGCTTCCGCACCACGTACGAAACGCCGTGGTGCGTGGGGCTGGGCCGGCCGGGACCGTCGCCGCACGAGCTCGTACTCCTCGACCACTCCCATCCGGCCCTGCCGCAGGGGCAGCGACTGCCCCTGCGCGCGGTGCGGATCACCGTCGAAGTGGACGGCGGGGAGCGGGAGTCGCAGCGCACCGTGACGGATCCCAACGGAGTCAGGGTCGACGTCGTGGCGTCACGACGGCTCGCGGGAGACCGCGCCACCGGGTGAACCGGACGAACAAAGGGGAGGACGGGCCGTGCCCAGAAGAATCGATCCCGATACCGCTGCCGCTGTCATGCGCGCCGCCGGTTTAGAACCACTGGGTCCCTACCCGGGGGCGAACGTGGCATGGGCATGCCGCTGCGTGCGGCACGGGCACGCGGTGGCGCCCACCTTCACCTCGGTACGCAGCGGAGCGGTCTCCGGGTGCCGCAGGTGCGGCCGGGCCGCCGCCGGGGAACGGCGTCGCATCGCCGGTCAGGAGAAGGCCGAGGCGGACATGCGGATCGCGGGCTTCGAACCGCTGGAGCCCTACCCGGGCGCCCGGATGAAGTGGCACTGCCTCCACACGGCCTGCGGTCGCACCGTACGCCCGAGACTCACCAAGATCCGTTCGGGCGGGGGCGGGTGCAGGGCGTGCGCGGGGCGGGCCCCGGTGGATCCGGCGACCGCCGAGGCGGACATGCGCGCGGTCGGCATGGAGCCGCTGGAACCCTTCCCCGGCCGGGTGGGCGACCGATGGAAGTGCCGCTGCGTCACCTGCGGTCACACCGGCATGCCCACCCTCAACAACATCCGTCGCGGCCAGGGCGGATGCTACGGCTGCGCGCGGCGCGTACGGCAGAGCCGCTTCGGGAGTGCGGCGGAGCGGTTCGAGCGGGTACTGGCGGCAGTGGAGGGGCCGGACCGTACGTCCGAGGCGGCTCTGACGGACCCGGTACTCGCCGACGCCGTACTCACCGCCGGGTACGCAGCGTCGCGAGCAACTGCGTCAGCGCCCCCTGGGTGCTAGCCAGATCGCCCGGGGTCGCCGACGCGGCCAGGCGCATGGCCGCCTCGTTCATGGCCCCCGACAGCAGGTGCACGAGAGGTGCGACCGGCTGCGCGGCGATGGTCCCCTCGTCGATCAGGGTGCCGATCACCTGCGCCAGGTGACGGCCCGAAGTGTCCTTGTTCATCGCGCGCCACTGGCTCCAGCCGAGAACGGCGGGCCCGTCGACGAGCAGGATGCGCTGGAGGTCGGGGTCGGTGGAGGCGCTCAGGAACGCCTGGCAGCCCGAGGTGAGTTGGTCCCAGGCCCCGGCGTGCGCGTCGGCGGTGGCGGCGATGTGCTCGGACACCTCCTGCTGCGCCTCCTCCAGGACCGCCCGGAACAGCGCGGCCTTACTGGGGAAGTGGTGGTACAGCGCTCCCTTGGTGACCCCGCCGGCCCGGACGATCTCGGCCAGACCCACGGCTCCGTACCCCAACGTCGCGAACAGGCGTCTGCTCTCGCGCAGCAGCGTCTGCCGCGTCTGCTCCCGCTGCAGCGCTCGAACCCCTTGCGTCATCCCGCGGCCCCCGCCCTTGGCATACTGAAGGTACGCCAATACGGTACTTCGCTCCCGGGCGGTGTGGAGGACCGGAGCGGCAACGGATCGCCCTCGGCATCGACCCCGTACCGGATCGCGCCCGGCACGCACGCGCATGCGTACGCACGCATGCGCGCCGCGGTGGACCGCAGCCCTGCGGCTGGTACGGCGCGGGCCGGTTGGCACCCGGCGGGTCCGCCGCCGAGGTCAGTCCGTGCGCAGGGCGTCGAGCATGCGGTCCAACGCCGCCCGGGTGTGCGCGAGATCGTCCGCCGACGCCGAGGACGCCAGCCACAGCGCCGCTTCGTTCATCGCCCCGGACAGCAGGTGTGCCAGGGGGGCCACCGGCTGCGGAGCGATCACTCCGGCTTCGGCGAGGTCGTTCAGCGCATCGGTGAGATGGCGGGCGGAATGGATCTCGTCCATGGAACGCCACTCGCTCCACCCGAGTACGGCGGGCCCGTCGACGAGCATGATCCGCTGGATCTCCGGATCGGTGGTCGCGGTCAGGAACTCCTGGCAGCCACTGGTGAATTGGAGCCACGGATCCTCGTGCTCCTCGGCCGCCGCCGCGACCCGGTCGCCGACCTCCTGCTGCACCGATTCCAGCACCGCGCGGAACACCGCGGCCTTGGAGTCGAAGTGGTGGTAGAGAGCTCCCTTGGTCACCCCTGCCGCACTGACGATCTCCGACAGGCCGACCGCCGCGTAACCGCCGTCGGCGAACAGCCGCCGCCCCTCACGGAGCAGGGACTGCCGAGTCTTCTCGCGCTGCTGCGCCCTGACGCCCTGCTGCACCGTCTCGCCCCACTCGGATAGATGACAACGCCGACACGCCGAGCCTTCGCGGCCTCCTCGCGCATACCGATGGTATGCGCAGGGGAGTCCCGGGTGGAACCTTGGTCCGATGCGCCGAGACCCCCCCGTCTCGCCGCGGTACCTGTACGGAGTGGGGACGAGTCGTTCGTCCTGTGGGCGTGTCGGTCCCGCCGAATCGATGCGCTCCGGGGGCCGACGTACGGGTTGGACGGCATCATCACCTCTTTCGGCATGGCCGCCCTGCTCGCTGCGGGGCCCCTCATGGCTGGGGCCCAGCCCTCCACGTCTCGCTGTCGGGTGACTGCTTCACATCGGGTGGAGCAGTACGACCGGTGCCGTGTCAACGGCTCCTCGTCACTCATGAGCGCGGGCAGAGCCGCTGCTGGCGGCACAGGGGGCAAAGCGGCCTGTCCCGGGCCGGGGGCCTGTGAGTTCCGTGCCCGCGTGCACGCCGTCGGCTACACCTCTCACGGTGGCACCTCTGCCGGGGCGTTCGGACCCCTGTCCGCACAGCCGCCGACAACGGTTTCCGCCCGAAGTCGCCGCTCCGCGCAGGTGATCCATGCGGCCCAGCAGACTGCCCGCACAGCCACCCACGCGGATTCGGTGGGAGGACCCGGTCACAGCCAGCGTTGCACGGTCCCCGCCCAGCTCATCCCCGCACCGACCGCAGCGTGCAGAACGGTCTTCTGCGACGTGAGCCGCCCTTGGGCTCGCGCGGTGTGAAGAGCCATGGGGATCGACGCCGCACCCGTGTTGCCGAAGACGTCCGCGGTGATGACGAGTTGTTCCGCGGAGATGCCCAGCCCGGACCCCAGGGTGCGGAGCATGCGCGGATTGGCCTGATGGGGAACGACCAGGTCGATCTGTTCCAAGGGCAACCCCGACGTCCGCGTGAGGTCCCGGACGATGCGCGGAAAGATGTCGTGGAAGTAGGCGGCTACGGCCTTTCCGTTCATGTGGAGGTAGTGGCCGCCTTCGGCGAGGGTGCGTGCGCTGGCCGGCTGCGCGCTGCCGCCTGCGCGGATGCCGACGATGTCGGCGAGTGCGCCGTCGGTTCCCTGGACGCTGCACAGAATGCCCTGCCCAGCAGATGCGGGCCCCACGACGACCGCACCGGCCCCGTCGGCGAACAGCACCCCGGTAGAGCGGTCCTGGGGGTTCTGGAACCTGGAGAACGTCTCGGCACCGATGACCAGAGCCCGGCCCTCGGGGTACGAGGCGGTCAGGACGTCGCGAGCGATCCTCAGGGCGTTGAGGAATCCCGCGCAGGCACCGCCGACATCGGTGGCCCAGGCCCGTTCCGCGCCGAGGCGGTGCTGTACCCGGCAGGCTGTGGCGACAGCGAGCTGGTCCGGAGTGCTCGTCGCGAGGAGGATGACGTCGACGTCCGCCGGGGAGAGGCGGGCATCGGCCAGAGCGTGTTCGGCGGCCGCGAGGGCGAGGTCCGACGTGGACTGGGAGGGTTCTGCGTACCGGCGGTGGGTGACGCCGGTCATGCGCTCGATCCAGGCGGGTTCCACACCGTACTGATCGGCGATGTCCTCGTTGCTCACACGACGGTCCGGGAGATGAACGCCCAGCCCGTGGATTCCCCACGCGGTGTGCAGCAGACGGCGGCTCACGTGAGGGCCTTCTGGGCCGCTGCCTCGTTCACTACCTGCGCGCACTGCTCGACGGTCATCTCCGGCTCCGTCAGCAGTGCGTCGTCGACGGGCATGCCGATTTCCTCCTCGGCCCTGACCGCGATCTCCACTACTTGCAGCGAGTCCAGGTCGAGGTCCTCGACGAGTCGGCTCCGTGTGGTGATCTCTTCCACCGGACGGTCGGCGATGGCGGCGACGATGGCCGACACGTGGCGAAGGGTGTCAACAGCCTTGGACATGGGGGCTCCTGTGGTGGTCGGTTCCGGTGAGGACGGGGTTCGGTTCGAGGGGCCCTGGTGCGGGGCTTCCTCGGGTGGGCGCGCTACGGAAGGGTGCTCCGGCCGGCGGAGGTGAGGAGTTCCAGGTCGGTGTAGAAGCGCCCCGAGGGGCGGGGCCGGCCGAGGAGGATGTGCCGTGCGGCCTCGGCGGTGAGTGCGCCGCCGAGGGCGACGCCCGAGGCGAGCTGCGGCCAGCTGCTGAGAGTGGTGCCGATCTCCGTGATGGCGGAGGTGAGTTCGGGACTGATGCGGTCCCGGTCGACCATCGTGAGGATGACGTCGACCGCCTGCTCCTGGGTGAGATCGGTCAGATCCCGGGAGGTGGTGTCGCCGAGCAGGCCGTGCAGCAAGGGGCGGTGGGGTTCGAGGTCGAACCGTTCGACGTCGAGCAGACCCCGGTCATTGGCGTCCATGACGACGGGGATGCGCAGAGCTCGCGCATGTTCGCGGGCGGCGACCTTCACGTACGGGGTGTCGCACTCCTCGACGAGCAGGTCGATGGGGCCCGTACCACCGCTGAAGAAGTCGTCCATCGTGTCATCGGTGAGGCCGCCGGGGTAGACCTCGATGTCGAGCCAAGGGTCGATCTCCAGCATCTGACGGGCCGCGAGCACACACTTGTTCAGGCCCAGATCATGTACCCCTGCCCGCAGCCTGTTCAGGTTCGAGACGCTGAGCGAATCGAAGTCGGCCAGCTTGAACGATCCGCCGATTCCCTCCATGGCGAAGGTCAGGGCAGCGCTGCTGCCGACGGAGAGACCGATGATGCCCACCCGGCACCCCAGCAGACGGCGTTGTTGTGCGCGGTCGATCCGCCCCCGATTGCGGTCGGTGCGCACCAGGCGGAACTCCTCACGCGGCAACAGGTGCACCAGCCGCCCCGACCACGGGTACCACACCCAGATCCCGTACTCCCGCACATCGGCGCCGCCCAACTGCTCGGTCACGGCGCGCTCCACCGCCTCGGGCGAGGAGCGCAGTCGGGGATCGCGGCTGGTGACCAGCTCCGTCAGCTGGTCCTCGATGGTGTCCGACACCTCGCGGACCGCACCCGAATCCAGGAGTTCCAGCAGGTCCGCCTGGTCCTGCTCGCGCCCGATGTCGAAGTGCACGGGCTGCCAGCACGCCTCGGCGCCGTCGTTCCGCACGCTCACGGTGGCGAGCCGCTCCCGGCATGCGCGAGCCACGATGTGCTGACCGCGTTCGGCCTCGGCAAGGCCATCGCCGTCGAGCCCCGCTTCCTGGGCGGATACCGTCGCGGCCGGGAAGACGCTTTCCAACTGCTCGACGAGCCCGGCATGCTCGCCCACCGGGACCGCGGACTTGTACAGCATGATCACCACGTCCTCGGTGTACCGCTCGACATAGCGGCGGGTGCCGGGAATCGGGCGGAAGCCGAACCGCTCGTGGAACCGGTCCTGCCCGTCCGCCGTCCCTGAGGTTCCGATCATGGCCTTGGCACCCAGGTGGCGTGCTGCCGCGATCGCGAAAGCGTTGAGGTACACCCCCAGCCCCAGCTTGCGAGCCTGGTGCTCGACCACCAGGCGGCTGTGCTCGAACGTTTCCGCAGCACCGAATCCGCACTCCCGGAGCAACTCCTCATAACGCTCCGTACCCAGGTACGTCCGCGTCTGGAACAAGTCACCCGTCTCGGGGGTCGAGAGGCGTACGTAGCCCAGCGGGGGGCCGTCCGGCTCCCGCCTCCCGACGAAGTGCCAGGCCCCGAAGTCCAGGTCCTGGTCATCGGCGTACCCGCCGTCCGTCGTACGGAAGTCGGGTCGGCGGCCTCGGTCGAAGAGGATCCTCGCCCTCAGCTCCCTGATGCGCCCGACCGCCTCCGTCTCCCTCAGCCCTGTTCCTGAGAGACGGAATGCGGATACGTGCCACGGCACGCCATCGACAACGGGAGAAACGTTCATGCCTGGTAACCCTCTTTAGCTCACATGGCCGCGCGCACTCGGCGCGCGCAGCGCATCGAGGATCACAACGAGCGCCCCGCCAAACGGTTGCGCAACCTCCGTGCGCCCCTGCGCTGGGTGACCTTTCGATTCGTGGCACGGCGGCGGCTCTGGCGGTGTGGGCCGGGGAGTGCGCCTCGCACGATCGGGTGATCCGCTGCGATCCGGTGAGCCAACCGGGTGACCTGGAGGACCAGGCGGACGGGTGGCCTCCGCCTTCGTTCCTCCCGTCGTGGCCTCCCCGGTCCAGCCCGTCGCGCTACGACGGCCCTGGGCCCTGCCAGTGAGTGAAGGAATGCCTCGCGCCCGGTGTCATCCACGACGAGTGCGACCGACTTCTCGCGCTCTACGATGCCGACGGAGTCATTACCCGGGACGGATTCCGGGCCACGATGAAGGGATGAAGGGGGGTGTCCGCTGCCGGCCCGGCACTGATGGGCACTGCCCGCCGGGCCGTGGACGCAGTCCGCACCAGGGTCCACTGGAAGTACGCCTCGGGCCTGGAACGGGACGATCACGGCTCTTGTCGCCCGTCGCCCCGTTGCGCTTTCACCGATCCGAGTCGGCCGAGCCGTCCGGTGGCTCGGTCACCGGGGACCGCCCGGGCCGCAACACGACATGCCCCCCGCGCTCGCACACCACGATCCGGTCGCTCAGTTTGCGTTCCCGGGCGGCGTCGAGGAATTCGCTGAGGGGGGATTTCATCGCCCGGTACTCCTCATAGTGCACCGGCATCACCCACCGTGGTTCCAACTGTGCGGCGAAGGCGGCTCCTTGGTCGCCGTCCATCGTGAGGAGGAGGCCGCCCGGCAACCGGGTGCCGCCCAGATGGAGAACGGCCAGGTCCATGTCGCGGCAGCGCCGGGCGATGGAGCCGACGACCGGCGGCAGCGGCAGGGTGTCGCCAGAGAGATACAGCCGGAGTTCGGCCGGGCCGTGGACCGGGCCGAACTCCAGCAGGCTGCCCATGACCGGCGGCATCAACGCCCGCAGCACGCCACCCGCGTGCCGGCCCGGCAGCGCCGTGACCTTCACCCGGCTCTCGCGCCCTGACACGGTGCGGCTGTGCCAGGTCGGTATCGCCGCAGCCTCGCCGAAGCGGTGCCAACGCCGCAGTCGGCGTGCCGCGTGCGGGGTGGTGAGCACCGGCAGTGACTTGTTGAGGCCCCGTCGTACGACCCGGTCCCAGTGGTCGCCGTGCAGGTGGGAGAGGATCACCGCGTCGATGTCGTCGGGCAGTTCACCGATGCTGAGCGCGGGGTCGTGCAGCCGTCGGCTGGAGAGGCCGTACCCGATGTAGGCGCGGTCGCCTCGGTGCAGGAAGTTCGGGTCGGTCAACAGGGTGACGTCGCCGTACCGGATCAGGGTTGTTGCGTTGCCGATGAACTGGACGTCCACGGCCCGGTCCGCGGACGGCTCTACCGCAACCGCCCCGTGCCGCGTACGTGTCGCGCGCCCGCCGCCGTGGCCCTGCTCAGGGTGATCGTTCCAGTCGCCCTCGGCCGAGGCCGGGGTGTGGTCGCTCATGACGTAGCTCCTCGGATTCACGTGACTGACGCAGTACCCCTGGCGCAACTCGCCATGCCGTACGGCCACCGGCGGTGTTGAACTCATGGTTGGACTGTCGTGCCGGTGTGAGGGCTCACGACGTGCTGGATGCTGGACATGGCGCGCTCGGCAGATGCTTGACGTTCCCGGGACGCGTTGGACGGTCTCGCGACGGGGTGGACACGCCGGGGACCACAGCGAGGCTTCCGCATGCGCCCTGCATTGCCGGAGCGGTCGCGGGGATCGTCTCGACGACCTATTCGCTGGTCACGACGGGCGACGGTTTGCTCGACGTCCACGATCGAGTGCGCGGGCAGCGGTCCGCCAGGCAGCGCCGAGGGTGCAGCCTCGGGACCGGCGATGTGTGCGCCGACGGAGGACGAGAGGCCCCGCTGTGGTGAGCCACCTCGGCTACGGAAAACCCTCAAGCCCTTGGAGCCCCTGGAGCACCTGGAGCACCGAGCGATGCCGGTGCTCGGCCATGTGCCGCGACATTCCCGTCCTGAACAGCGCCAGCATGATCGAGGTGCTGTGCGAGGCCGATCTGATGCACGAACTCTGCCTGACCGTGCTCCCGACGTCCCCCGGTGGCGGAGTGCGCCTGCTGACCGACGGACACCCGTCAAGATGGCGGCTCTCCCCGGTCCTCCCCTCTGGCCAAATACAGGGAACTCGCCTCGTGGTTCAAGTAGCCCACACCGGCCACCATCGAGCGTTCAGGTGCAGGCCATTGCAACGCTTCGACAGGTGCCCTTGCATTTAGCGTCAAGCCTATTGCAATGATTCCCTTCAACTGACCTGCATAAAGGCGCAGATCTGGTGTTCAGTTGGTTGCTGGATTCCTTAACGCAACATAGCTTTCCCATGTCGCGAACGACGAAAGGGAATCCAGTGGTCGGGAACCCGGCGTGATCCTCCGGGTCGTTGACACCACCACGGTCCACCCCACTTGAACCCAACGGATCTGGAAGCGAGACATCCGCATGCGCATTGCGATTGGCGAGTTCATCAGCTTGGACGGCGTCGTTCAGGCCCCGGGACACCCGGACGAGGACACCGACGGCGGCTTCGCCCACGGCGGCTGGAGCCACCCGTTCTTCGACCCGGAGGTGATGGGGGGCGCCCTGGCCGAGTGGCAGGCCAGCACCGAGGCCCTGCTGTTCGGACGCCGTACCTGGCAAGTCATGGCCGGGGCGTGGCCGGGCCGGGCCGGCGACCCGTTCGCCGACCACATGAACAACGTCACCAAGTACGTCGTGTCCAGCACTCTCGGCGCGGACGAGCTGACGTGGAACAACACCACGCGCATCCCCGGCGACCAGGCACTGGACCAGATCAGGAAACTGCGCGAGGCCGAAGGACGCGACCTGGTGGTCATGGGCAGCGCGTCCCTCACCCGAACCCTGCTGGCCGAGGGCCTCGTCGACGAGCTCAGGCTCATGATCCTGCCGGTGCTCCTCGGCGGCGGTAAGAGCATCTTCCCGACCGACGGCCACCTCCGCACGTTCGAGTTGGTCTCCACGAACGTCAGCGGCACCGGAGTGCACGTGTGCACCTACCGGCCGAAGGCCGGGGCGCAGCAGGCGGGCGTACGGGCCGATGCCGAACAGGTGGTGGACGTACTGGGCTGATGAGCTTCCGTTGAGGAGGTAACGGGAGGGTGGAGGTGAGGACCCGCGGCCGGGCCATTCCATGAGCAGCGGGGTCGGCCGCCGGGAGCCGTGTCCACCGCACGGATGTTCTCAGCCGGGCATGGGGGGCGTCCCCGGCGCGGACGGGACGACCGTCGACGAGGTGGCCGCCGCGGGGGTGAATGCCTCCGGGACCTGTCGCAGAGACTGCGGACGTCATACGTAACGTCCATCGGTGCTGCGGCGGGTCCGGATTCCCGAACCGGGGCGGCCGGAGGAGTTCCGGCCGCCGCTGAGGCGAGCTACGGATTTCAGCTCAAGCGGTCCGCGATCGACGTGTGCGGGTCGCCGCGAACCAGCAGCTGGGGGGCAGGCCCATGCAGAGAGGGCCTCCTCCTCGACCTCGACGGCGGAGAACGACCGGAACGGCTGGCGCGAACTGACCGCCCGCCCGCCTCGGCGACCGCTGCCAGCTCACCGGCGACGACCTCATCTACACCAATCAGGGACCGCGTGGGCCCCCGATAAGACTGCGTGGGATCCGATCACGAACGGGGGCCACTCGCGTGCCGGGCGGGACCGAGTCAATCTGTCCCGCAGCCGACGGACGCCTGCGCGGCTTCATCGGCCGGGAAAGACCGCTTGACGCCCGCCTTGACCGGTACTGCCCCTAAGTGGCCCGGTCACCTCCTCGGCGGCGCGACTCCGTGGATAACCGTCGGTTTCGGGCCGGGATGTCCGACCATGGACGGCATGAACACTGAACAGGTCCTGTCCGACGCGTTCGGTCGCGTCCAGGAAGAAGTGCATGCCGCCGTCGAGGGCCTCACCACCGAGCAGCTCGCGTTCCGGCCCGCCGGCTGCGGAAATCCGATCGGGTGGCTGGTCTGGCACCTCGCCCGGGTGCAGGACGACCACGTCGCCGACGCCGCCGGGCTGGACCAAGTTTGGGTCAGCGGGCATTGGTGCGATCGGTTCGGATTGCCGTTCGAGGTGGAGGACATTGGCTACGGTCATACGGACGCGCAGGTGGCCTCCGTTCGCTCCCTCACGGCCGAACAGCTGCGCGGCTACTACGACGCCGTGCACGAGCAGACTTTGACGTTCGTCGGCGGTCTCTCCGGCTCGGCGCTCGACCGCGTCGTCGACGAGGGATGGACGCCGCACGTCACCCTCGGTGTGCGGCTCATCAGCGTGATCTCCGACGACCTCCAGCACGTCGGCCAAGCGGCTTACGTCCGAGGGCTGTTGAAGCTCAGCTGAGGTGAGAGGAGGCGGTGGGCCCGGGCCCGTGCACACGGTACGGGCGGGGCGTTGAGTCGTGTCCCGTCCAGCGTGGTGGCGGGCGATGTCGTCCGGGAGGCGTCGCGCGGCGGCGCTTCCGGGGCCCTGGTGCGTGGAAACCGTCGAGGCCCAGTTAACGGCTGGGCCCCCACCATCGCCCCGCAGGATGCATAGAGCCCTTTCAGAGTGGCCGCTGTTGGTGTGACGGTGAGGGGCCGCCAGGCACCCGTGCCGTTGGAGGAGGTGCTCGAAGCCTCAACTCATCAGTTCCCGTACCTCGTTGGTTCCCAGCCCTGCCGCACTCGACCTCCCACACGCGTTGGTCGAGTGGGTCACCATGCTCATCGCCACCCGCGAGGGAGACCGCCGCTGCAAGCTCCCGCCGCACCAGCGTGCTCTGGTCGGCCTGGTGTGCCTGCGCAGGCGACGGCCAGGCGGAGCACTCGGCCAAGCACCGGCGTCACAGGGTGAACGTGCAGGTGATGACCAACCCGATGGGTCGGCTTCTGTGGCTGTCGCCCGCTTCACCGGGACGTACTCACGACCTCACCGCGGCCCGTACCCACCGCGTCATCGACGAAGGCGTTCGATCAGTTAGTCCAGACGGTCGAGGCAATCTGCCTCGACCGTCTGCACGATGGCCGTGATCTGATCCTGCGTAGCGGTGGAGAAACCTTTCACCACGCCAGGCTGCCGGGCGACAGGTTCTGACCACCCGCACCGTCCATGTCCCGCACCACGCCTCTTCCCGCACGTGCTGCGACCGGTCCGTGCGACGTCAGCCCCACCAACTGGCCCCGCGTGTGCTGGTGCCGGGGAAGCGGGCCCCCGGTTGAGGCAGCCGGTCCTCCTCGTCGCGGGACCCGGGGATTTGGTGGCCCCGCTCGTGCCAGAGCCGCACCAGGGCGTCGTAGATGGGTGTGCCGGGGTCCGGAGCGGGGGCCGGGGGAGGGACGGGTTCCCAGACCGGTGCCCGGGGAGGGAGAAGCGCGTGGTGTTGCTGCATGTCCTTCTCAACGAGACAGCACCGCGTGCAGTGCGGGCTGTGGCCCTCGCTCTGGTGATCCCCTCCCCACACGAGGCGTCCCCTGTCCCGTACGAGTCCCCGATGGCGGCGGCGCACCGGGGCCTGCCCGGCTGGCCCGTCCGTTGGTCCGAACCGGGGGAGTCTCGCCGGGCGTGCGGGCGTCGGTGCGCTGTCTCCGTGTTCGGTGTGCCAGCCGAGTCCCTCGCAACGGCCTCCTTCACGCCTGTGTTTGGCCAGCCCTTGTGTCATCCCGCGCAGCCGTTCGTGAGTTGCTGTGCAGGCGGTCATGTCGGGCCTGTTGCGAGAGCTCACACGATGGACCAGCTCCAACCCCGTAGGGCCGTAAGGCTCCACGTACGCGCGGGGGAGCTAACCGGCCGTCATCAGCAGGAGCGCCGCGTCCGTGTTCGGGGCGGTGTCCGTGCGCCGTATCTTCCTCGGCGCCGGGGAAGAGCGGGCCTCAGCGGGTGGGGCGGAGGGTGGGGTTGAGGGTGAGGCGGTTGTCGGTGGGGTGGTGGCCTTCGGGGCTGAAGGGGGGTACCTCGGCGGGGAGGCAGTCGGCGATGAACAGGCAGTCGTGGTGGCTGTCTTCGGCGGTGGCGGCGATCAACGGTTCGCCGTCGGGTGCCCAGATGCCGGAGTTGCCTTGGTACTGCCAGGCGCCGGCGGGGACTTGTTCCCAGCCGCGGCGGTTGGCGTAGGCGATGAACAGGCGCCAGATGGAAGCCATGGCGGGGATGATGTGGCGGGTGGCGTCCTGGTAGGGGACCTGGCTCATGGTGCCGTCGGCCAGGCGGAAGTGGCCGTCCGCCGCCGTGGGTCCGATGACGATCTTGGCACCCTGTTCGGCGAGGTACTGGTAGAGCGGCGGGAACTCGCACTCGTAGCAGTTCAGCACGCCGACCTTGATGCCGTTGAGGGGTACGACGGGCGGCAGGTCCTGGCCGAAGGAGTAGTTGCGGCGTTCGGCGGCCCCGTAGAGGTGGGTCTTGCGGTAGTTCGCCGCTACCAGCCCGTCGGGCGCGATCACGCTGATCGAGTCGTAGAACGCGCCCCCGTCCCGCTCGGGATAGGGCAGCACCACGGCCAGGCCGTGCTCCTTGGCCACCAGCCGTGCCCGCTCGACGGAGGGGCCCTCACGGTGCTCGGCCAGTTCCCGGCACTCCTCGGGACCGATCGCGTAACCGGTGGTGTACTTCTCCGGGAACACCACCACCTGACAGTTGTAGTCCGCCGCCAGTGCAGCCACTTCGGCCAGGCGTTCCAGGTTGTGTTCCACCGCCGCACGGCTGCCGACCAGGCCCTGCCCCTGATACAGGGCAACCCGCAGCCCTTCACCGAAAGACGGCGCAGCGCGCCGGGCGGAGCGGAACACAACACGGACAGGCTGCGACACAGACATCGGGATCCTTACCTGAGGGGCGATCCGGGCGACCAGCGCAGCAAGAACGATTCACCACACCGCCGGACACCACGACAGGGCCGTACGGGTAAGACCATCAGGCGAGGGTGACCGGCTCGCCAGGCACCATCCCGGCCAGGTCCTGGTCGACGCCGTCGCCTTTCCACGTCCCGGTCCGTGGGCAAGGAGTCGGCGAGGGCCTCGATCACGTCCGTGTCGTGCGCCCGCAACGCACGCAGGGCCTTCGTGAGGGTCTCCGCGGCCGGGGCACGTCAGCACTGACCGCTTACCGTGCATGAGCGCGTCGGGTGAGGTCAGGGGACCGCGGCAGCTCAAGCGTCGCCTCCGCGCCGCCGTCATCCGCGTTGGCGAAGACCAGCCGGGCACCGAGCACCTTGGCCTGCCCGAGCGCGATGGTCAGCCCGAGCCCGTGCCCCTGGCCGGTGGCCCCTGTCCGGAACCGCTGCGGTCCAGCGGTCAGCAGCTCGGAAGGGTAACCGGGTCCGTGGTCGCGCACGACGATGCGCGAGCCGGTGACAGTGACCCTGACGGGACCCGCGCCGTGCCGGTGCGCGTTGGCGATGAGGTTGGTGACGATGCGCTCCACACGGCGCGGATCGGTACGCACCACGTCCGCGCCATCGACCAGCACCTGTGGAGTACCACCGCAGTTCTCCCCACGCCGGACCACATCGGTGATCAGCTCGCCCAAGGGCACCTCGTCGAGCCTCGCCTGCTCCGCTCCGGCATCGAGGCGGGAGATCTCCAGCAGGTCCTCGACCAGCCCGCGCAGCGTCCCCACCCGCTCCCGCACCAGACTCGCCGCCTCGTCGTCGTCGGCGAGCAGGCCGGCTGAGGTGAGCAGCCCCATCAGGGGAGTGCGCAGTTCGTGGGCCACATCTGCGGTGAACCGTTTCTCCGACTCCAGTCGCCGCTGCAGTGCGCCTGCCATCGCGTCCATGGCGGCGGACATCTCGGTGATCTCATCACGGGCCCGGCCGGGGTGCCCGATCCGGGCATCGAGATCACCATCGGCGATTCTGCGCGCGGTGCGCGCCCCGTGGCGCAGCCGTCGGTTCATCGGCTCGGTGGCCAGCGCGGCGAGTGGGACGACGACCACGAGCGCGGCCAGCACTGCCTTGATGATGCTCCGGTCAAGGAGCTGCAGGCTGCGCACCTCGGAGCTCATGTCGGTGCGTACGGAGAGCACGCGGCCACCCTCGACAGGCACGGCGGCCCACAGCCAGTACCAGTTCGGCTCCTTCACGTCGTACCAGATGGCGTAGGCATCGGCAGTCTGTCGCTCCGCCAAGGCGTGTGCCAGCGGCTCGGGCACATCGTCCGGAGTCATCAGTGAGGCGGCCTCGGGCCTCTTTCCCGTACGCTGGAACTCCATTATCGCGACCCGCAGTTGTGTGGAGACCCGCTCGTCTCCCGCTCGCTGTCCGTGTTCCGCCGTCGCCTCGTGGACGAGCAGCCCGACCACTGTGGCGACCGCGCAGCAGGCGGTCGCGGTCAGCGCCGCGACCTTCCAGCGCAGCGCACGGAGGTTGAGGAATCCCATGGCCGCCGTCTCAGTTTCGCAGGAGCTTGTAGCCGAAGCCCCGTACGGTCTCGATGCGATCGGCGCCGATCTTCTTCCGCAGCCGCACCACGCATACGTCCACGACGCGGGTGTCGCCCTCCCAGCCGTAGTCCCAGACATCGTGCAGCAGCCGCCGTCGGTCCAGCACGATGCCGGGGTTCTCCGCGAACGCCAGGAGGAGCCGCAGTTCAGTGGGAGAGAGCAGGACCGGCTCACCGTCCCGGCACACATTCAGTCCGAGAAGATCAATGGTCAGGTCACCGAAGACGAGCGGCCCGCCCTGCACCGCACCAGCACCGTCGGCCCCGGGAGCCGGAGCCGCGTCCGGCCTCGGCCGAAAGGTGGCCCGCCGCAGCAGCGACCGGATCCGGGCGACCAGGATCCCGATGTCGACGGGCTTGACGACATAGTCGTCCGCCCCGGCCTCCAGCCCGGACACGACATCGAGGGCGTCACCGCGGGCCGACATCATCAGAGTGGGCACGAGGCTCTCCTCACGGATGCGGCGGCACAGCCCGATGCCGTCCAGGCCCGGCAGCATCACATCGAGGATCAGCAGGTCGTGCCGCCCGGCCCGGAACGCCTCCAGCCCGTCGAGCCCGTCACCCGCGACCGTGACCTCGTACCCGTAGCGCTCCAGAGCCAACTGGACGGCACGACGGATCACCGTGTCGTCTTCGACGACCAGGACCCTCACCGGTGCCGGAACCAGGGGGTGCGATGCAGACAAAAGTCACTCTTCTCAAACGTTCATGCCCGTTATTGACCGAATCGTAGCCGTCCGCTGGAGGAGGGCAGTGCGTCACAGGCGCAGAGAGGCCGCAACCGGCAGGTGATCGCTACCGGTGCGGGGCAGGGTCCATGCCGCGACCGGCGTCACCCCCTTCAGCAGGATCTGGTCGATCCGGACCACCGGGAACGACGCGGGCCAGGTGAACCCGAATCCCTCACCCGCCTCCTCCTGCGCCGAACGCAGGAACCCCGTCAGCGGCCCGAGCGCCGAGTCGTTGACCGACCCGTTGAAATCACCGGCCACGACCACCCGGGGCAGCCGCTCCGCCCGTACCGCCCCCGCCAGTTTCACGGCCGCCTCGTTGCGTCGCGCCGTGGCGAACCCCGTAGTCGGCAGTACCCGTACGGAGGCGAGATGCGCGGCGTACAGTGCCACGGGCCCCTGCGGGGTTTCGACCGTGGCACGCACGGCACGCGTCCACGGCATGATGTCCACCGTCTCCACGGCCGAAAGCGGAAGCTTGCTCCATACCCCGATGCCTTCCCGCACGGCGAAGTGAGGGTACGAGGAAGCCAGTTCGCGTTCGTATGCCGCCGTGCTCCCACGCGACAGCTCCTCCAGCGCCAGCACATCGGCGCCCGAAGCGGCCAACGCCCGTGCGGTCCGTCCGGGGTCGGAGTTCTCCGCGCTCACGTTGTGGCTGACCACGGTCAGATCTCCGCCGTCGGAACGCTTGTCGCCCAGCACTCCCGCGAACAGCGAACACCAGACAACAGCAGGGACGAGGACGGCTGCGGCGGCGAGTGCGGAGCGCCGCACCATCGCGAGCACCGCCAGCACCAGCACACCCAGGCCGCTCCAGGGCAGCAGCGTCTGCAACAGACTGCCGAGGTTCCCGAATCCATTCGGCACCAGGGAGTGTGACGCCATGAGCAGGGCGCAGAGCACAGCGGCGACACCGATGGCCCGCCCCCGCCGCCACCTGCCGGCCGCCGGAGGAGGAGGCCCGGAAGGCTGCGCATCCGGTTCCACGGAGAAACGACTGTCAAGGCCGGTACTCACGCCTGCCCCCCGAGGACTGCGGGCAGCTTCTCCTGGAGAGCGTCGAGAAGCCGGCCGCTGCTCTCCAGCGCGGCCCTGCGCCCCTCGGCAGGCGAGGTACCCGCACGCTGGCCCAGCACCACCCCGTAGACAAGACGTCGCTTCGTGCCCTCCGGAACTTCGGCGGCCCACACCAGATTGCCGCCCGCCGGAGTGCTGGAGCCGGTCTTCAGCCCGACCACACCCGGCCGTGCGAGCAGTTCGTTGGTGTTCCGCACCGGCTCGGCCCGCCCCGGAATCACCGTGCTGCGCAGCGCCACCGTCGCCCGCAGCGCCGGGTCCTTCATGGCCTCGCGGGCCAGCTTCAGCTGATCGGCCGCAGTCGACACGGTGGTGGCCTCGATGCCGCTCGCCCCGGTGTACGTCGTGTCGGTCATCCCCAGCCGGGCGGCCGTCGCGTTCATCTTCGCGACGAATCTCTCCTGGCTGCCCGCGTCCCAACGGGCCAGCAAACGGGCCACGTTGTTGGCGGACGGAAGCAGCATGAGCTCCAACAGCTTGCGCTGGGAGAGCCGTTGACCCTCGACGACCGGTGCGGTGGACTCACTCAGCGAGTGCGCCTCGGCCGCGGCCTGCCCGTCGACCTCGACCGAAGGCCCGTCCTGCCCTTCCCTGAGAGGGTGGTCCTTCAGGACCACGTATGCGGTCATCACCTTGGTGACGCTCGCGATCGGCACCGCCCGCCGCGAGCCCGCGACACCAAGATCACCGACCCGCTCCGCAGCGACGGCCGCCTGCCCATCGCTGGGCCACGGCAGATCGAGCCCGGCTACCGCCGCGGGCAGCATCCCGCCGCGATCGCCCGCGTCGGGAAGAGCCAGCCAGCCTCCGGTAGCGCTGGCCACGAGCGCCGCCACCAGTCCCCACAGCACCCCCGGCCGCTCGCGCGGGAGCTTTCCGTACGCGGTACGGACAGAGAGCTTCGTAAGTTCGGGCACGGCAGCGGCCTCCCAGAGCCAGCACGTGTACACCGGCCATCGGGTACGTGCACAGGCTGGGCGAGTACCGCTGCCAGCCGGTCAGGGCCGGGCTTCGACCACCGCACGGCTGTATTGCAGCTGTGTATCAGCTGGTCGGCGGTGGACCAGGACGAGCCCGCGTTGTTCGTGGAGGTCGACAACGGCACTGCGGGGCCGGGGGTCGAGCGAGGAGCAGCGGTGCCCGCTGTGGCTGTGGCTGTGATGGTGCGGTGGGGTGGAGGTGTTTGGTCGGCAGTCGTGTTGATCTTGCCGTGAGGGCTCCGGTCCTGGGCAGAGCCGAACGGAACTGCTTCGCGGCTGTGCTGCGGGACCGCCTTGTTTGCCCTGGAAGGCCAGCCGAGCGGCAGTTGCGCGTCGCCGAGGCCCGGCCGTCGACGCCCGCATGGACTCCGGGTGCGGCGAGTCCGGCTTGTGGGCCTGGATGAGGTCCTCGACGCCCGTCGTCGGTGACCGGTGACCGGTGAGCCGTGGGCGGTCGGCCTGTCGGCTCAAGTCGCCAAGGCGCTCACCGAGCTCTGCGATTACGCGAAAGAGTTGGTCCGCGATGTCTTGGGCAGGGCCGTTGTGGCAGTAGGCCAAGGGGGAAAGCCTCAACTCGTCGCCCTGGAATGGACATTGAGATGGCCGAGTGGCTGCCGGGTCCGCCTGGGCCTGGGAAGCGTACGCTGCGTTTCGATGACCCCACCCGGCTCACCGGCAACTGAGCCGGTCCCGCCGTCGTCGCCCGAGGGGGAGGATCGGTTGAATCCGCGCGAGGAAGGGGGGCCCAAATGACGGTCGGGGACTTCAGCGTGGGGGGCCGTCCGTTGCACGAGCGGCTGTCGGCGGGTCTGGCCGCCTACACCGACCTGGTGCTGGCCGAGGTCACCGCGCGGGTGCCTGCGTACGGTCTGCTGCCGGGGGAGGAACTCGGTGGCGACATCCGGCGGGTGATCACCCAGACCTTGCGGTCGTTCACCGACGTCCTGCGGACGAAGGAACTCCCCTCCCGCGACGCGCTGGCCTTTCTGCGGGAGTCGGCCGCGCGCCGTGCGGAGGAAGGCATCCCGATCGATGTGGTGCTCACCGCGTACCACGTGGGCATGCAGGTGGTGTGGGAGTCACTCACCCCTCACGTACGGCCGGGTGAGGTCACGGACGTACTGGCCGCCAATGCCCTGGTCCTGCGTTACCTGGAGCTGGTCACGCCCGCCGTGGGGGCCGGTTACCTCGATGCCCGGCAGACGGTGTTCGACGACGAGCACTCCGCACGCTGCGCGCTGCTGTCCGCACTGCTCGACGGTGCCCCTGCCGAAGCGGCGGCGACCCGGGCGGGACTGTCGCTGCCGCCGGGCTTTGTGGTGCTCGCCCTCGCTGTGGGGGTCCACCCCGACGAGCGGGCGGCCGGGGTGGACGGCGCGGTCGCGGGCCGCCGCAAGGTCCGGCGTCTGCGCATGGAGCTGGAACGCCATTTCCGTGGCCCGGTGCTGACCACGCTCACCGCCGAAGGCGGTGTCGCCCTGCTGCCGACGGAGGGCGCCGTTGACGGCCTTTCGGGGCGTGAGTGGTCCCGCCTGGAGCGGATCGTGGCCGACCTGGGTCGGGCGGCCGGAGCGGAGGTCACCGCGGGGGCCGTCGCGGCCGAGCCTGCCGCGGTGGCGAAGGCCGCGGTCACGGCTCGCGAGGTCCTGGAGGTCGCGCAGCTCCACGGTCGCCCGGCCGGACCCCACCGGCTGGAGGACGTACTGCTGGAGTTCCAGCTGTCCCGGCCCAGCGAGGCCCTCGGCCCCCTCGCGGACCTCCTGAACCCCGTCGGTGACGACCCGGAACTGCTGCGGACGCTGGAGACGTACCTGCGCAGTGGAGGGCGGCGGCCCACGGCCGCAGCCCTCCACGTCCACCCCAACACGGTGGACTACCGGTTGCGCAAGATTGCGGAACTGACCGGCGCCGACCCCTTGAAGACCGCTGACGTCGCGCTGCTCCACGCGGCCCTCACGGCACGGACGGCCCGCGCAGCCCGGACGGCCCGCTCGGCCGCCGCGCACCGGCGCCGGTCAGCCGCCGAAGACCGGCCAGACCGGGGTTGAGCAGTCCGGTGCGCGCGCGGTGCCGGGATCGAGCGCGTTCAGGACCTCGCGCAGTGCCACGTGGTCGAAGGCGAGGGCGAGGTGGTCGCTGTAGTCGTTGGCGCACCGGCTCTGGACGGTGATGTTGCGTGCGCCGGGGCCGTCGAGGAACTGAGAGGTGTACGGGGTGACCACGGCGTCGTACCGGGTGGCGAGGGTGGTGTAGCGCACATCGGGCACCGTGTCGGGCAGCGAGTTGAGGGTGTTGATGAAGTCCGAGCCCCGCAGTTGCTGGCGGGCGGCCGGATCGAGGGCGCTGGCCAGGCCGTCAAGGGCGGGGAAGATGCGGAACAGGGCTCTGATGCCCTTGTCGAACCCCAGCGCGGTCGAGCCGTGGCTGGTGGGGGCCAGGCCCACCAGGCTGTCCACCTTCGGTGCGCCGCCGAGGAACTTGACGTAGTACTGAGCCAGCGTGCCGCCCTGCGAGTGGCCCACCAGGTCGACCTCGCGGGCACCGGTTGCGGCCAGGACGCGGTCGACGAAGGCGGCCAGCTCCCGGCCCGACGCGGGAATGTCACCTGTGCCGCCCACCTGCCCTGCCGTGAGGCCGCCGTAGTTGAGGGCGAAGACGCAGTACCCGTTGTTCTTGAGCAGCGGGGACAGGGCGTTCCAGTTGACGGCCATGTTCACGTGCGTGCCGTGCAGCAGGACGACCGGGCGGGGGCGGGTCGCGCTGCGGCAGGTGAAGTCGTTGGCACCGGGCGGGGAGGCTCCGGGGCGGGCGAGCGACGCGGTCACTCCCGGTACGGAGTGGTAGACCACCGGCAGAGCGCGTCGTGCCCCCTCATCGCGTTCGCCGGCCGAGGCGGGGGCGGCAGTGCTTCCGGCGAGCGCGGCCAGGACGAGGACCAGGAGTCCGACGAGGCGGGCGGGTGCGTGTGCGCGGCGCGGGGCGAGCCGGCCGTTCATCGGGCTGCCGCCGCGACCGCGTCACCGACGACGGCCATGCCCTGGGCGTTCGGGTGCAGAGGCGCCGCCGCGTGGGAGGGGACCAGCCCTTCCAGGTAGCGGTCCTTGGGCGCGGCGCAGATGTCGTGCCCGACCGTGAGGGCGGCGACGTCGACGAACCGTGCGCCGTGCTGGCGTGCCTGTTCCCTGGCAGCAGCACTGACCTTGTTCATGACGCCCTGGAGGTAGTTGGCGTCGCGCGCCCAGACGGGCTGGACGGGGTGGCAGCCGCCCTCGCGGACGTACGTGCCGTAGCCGGTGACGACGACCGTGGCGTGCGGTGACCGTCGCTTGATCTCCTTCAGCGCTGTCCCGAAGCGGGGAGCCCACGCCCGGACCGCCCCGTCCAGCCTGTCCACGCCGCCGGACGTCAACGTGTCGGCGCACGAGCGGCCGAAGGGCTCGGGAAGGAAGTTGACGCACCCGAGCGCCTCCTGGAAGAGGCCGCTGTCGTTGGCTCCGACGGTGACCGACACCAGATCCGTGCCGGGCCGCAGGGCGTCGAACTGTGGTGCCAGCAGTCCGAACCTCCGTGCGGTGAAGTCCTTCGTCGTGGCTCCGGAGCAGCTCACGTCGGTCAGGCGGGCGCCGAGCGCCTTCGCCACGACCGCCGGGTAGTTGTTGTTCGAGCGGAGGCACAGCAGATTGACGTCCTGCTGGGGGATCAGCGGTCCTGCCGCCGCCGAATCCCCGAGCGCCACATAGTTCAGGGGCTCCGGGGCGTCGGCCTGGGCCGGGGTGGACACGACGGTGGCGACCGTCGCAGCGATCGTGACGCAGCCTGTCCTGAATCGTCCGGGGAATCTCACGCCGACCTCCGTCATCGTTGACCGTCCGAAGTACCGCGCCTCACATCTTGACGGGCCGGTGGGGGAACAGAGACGGAACGTGCTCCAGAGTCGACGGCGGTTCTTTGTGACGCTTCACAAGGGGGAGTGGCCCACTTCTGCGAGGACGTAGTGGAGTTGGCGGGGCGGGAGCGGTACCGGGCCGAGGTGAAGGCCACGCAGATCAGCAGCGTGATCAAGTCACCGTCGTGCGAAGGAGGCCCGGAGACCGGCCCGGCCCTACTGCGTCGGACGCTCTGTCAGGGCAGGGGTACCAGTGGCGTGACGGCCCGGCACTGCCATGAACCGCGGTGGGCGGGGTCGAGGGCGTCGAGGGTCATGTTGATGACGTTGGGCGAGTAGGAGGAGTCGGTGTGGCTTGACTTGTCGGTGGGGCAGACCTTCTGGATGAGGACGTTGTCGACCGCCTTCGGGTCGTCGGCGGGCGCGGTGAGGTAGCCGCTGGTGTACGGGGTGACTACCTGGTCGTACTGGGTGGCCAGAACGGTGTAGCGCACACCTGGTGTGGTGTCGGGGGTCGAGTTGAGTTCGGCGAGGAAGTCCGACCCCGTGAGCTGTTGGGCGAGCACCGGCCCCAACAGAGTTGCGGCCGGGGCGCCGCTGAAGACCTTGGCCAGCTTGTCCAGTCCGTTCAGCGTCGTGCCGTGGGTGGCCGGGTTGATGCCGACGAGGCGATTGACCTTGGTGCCCCCGTTGTGGGACTTCAGATACCGGATGGGCATGGAGCCCGCGCCCTGCGAGTGTCCGACCAGGTCGACCTTGGCTGCTCCGGTGGTGCGCAGAACCCGGTCGACGAAGACGGCCAGTTCCCGGGCCGAGTCCTCGATGCGTCCCGTGGCCTTGAATCCGAACGTGTTGAACGGGCTGCCGGTGGCGCCGAAGTTGATGGCGTAGACGCAGTAGCCCTCGTTGGCCAAGGCCGGGGCCATGGCGTTCCAGTTGTCGTACGCGTTCTCCCAGGTGCCGTGGATGAGCACCACTGGCCGCGGGTGCCGGGTCGGATCCGCACCGGGCAGGCAGGGTTTGGCGGGGTCGGTGTTGGCACCCGGTGGCGAGGCGTCGGCCTTGCCGGACAGCGGAAACAGTGTGGCCGCGAAGGCGCTCAGGAAATCGTCGTGTTCCGGGGCGTACCGAGGCTTCTCAGCAGCCTGGGCGGGGGACAGCACCCCGCTGACCGCCAGGGCGCACAAGGCGCCAACAGTGAGCGAGCGGCGGGTGCGGGTGCGGGACATTCTGGAGGCCCTCTGATCTGTTGGCTCCGTGGACGGCAAGCACGTCAGGGGGCTGGGCGCGTCGGCTGTCGGCAACCGGGCGCGGACCAACGCCTCATGGGTGTTGACGTCCACGTCGGCACGGTGCCGATAGGTAGATCATTGGGGAAGTTTGGTGAAGGTGCAGGTCGAGTGGGGTCCGACACCTGAGGTTCACCCATTCGCACGGGTCTGCCAGTTCGGTGCGTTGCGGGATACGTGCTGGAGCGGAACGCCGTGCTACCTCGCGCCGGAGGGACCCCCATTCGGCGCCCGGCTCCGCTGCGCATCGACTGTCGGCGCGTCACCATAAATCCCCGGACTACCGTCCGGGACGGTGCCGGTTCCCGTGACCGACCGCCGTCACAACGGAACGTGAGACAGACCTGCGATGCCCCATCCCGCACGGCGTGACCGGCTCCGCTACTGGTTCGACTCGACGATGGCCCGCGGCACGCCCGCGCTCATCGGCTGGCTCGCTGTGGCGACCCTCCTCCTCATCCTGGCCGTCACCATGGCGATGCGGCTCATCGGGCCTCCCCCGGAGGGCAGTGCGGCCTTCACCTTCTGGGAGAACTTCCACCAGACGTTCAAGCTTGAGTCCCCTTCGCAGGGGGACCTGAGCAACGTCCTGCCCCTGGTGGTCCTGGCGCTCGGCGGGATCTTCATCGTCAGCACCCTGGTCGGTCTGCTGACCAGCGGGATGAACAATCGGATCCACCAGCTCCGCAAGGGCCGTTCGATGGTCGTCGAAAAGGATCACACGGTCATCCTGGGCTGGACCGAACACGTCTTCACCATCATCTTCGAACTGGCGAAGGTGCAGGTCGGCGGCCGTCGTCCGGTCGTGGTGATCCTGGCCGACAAGGACAAGACCGAGATGGAGGACTCCCTGCGCGACAAGCTGGGCGACCTCCGGGTGAAAGTCGTCTGTCGTACCGGACGGCGTACCGACACCGGCGATCTGCGTCTGGTCAACCCCTCTGAGGCGCGGGCCGTCATCGTGCTCAGCCTCCCCGAAGCGAGCGCGCACGCGGACGCGGACAAGCTCAAGTGCCTGCTCGCGATCACCCACCGGACGCTGCGCGGCGACCGGCCCGTCCGGGTCATCGTCACCGTCCAGTCCAGCCGCAACCTCGCCATCGCCCGGCTGGCAGGCGGCGAGAGCACCCTCGTCATCGACGGTGACGGCATCATCGCGCGTCTGCTCGTCCAGGCCGCCAGACAACCCGGACTGACCTCCGTCTTCCAGGAGATCACCCGGGGCGAAGGCGGCGGAATCCATGCTCAGCAGGGCGCGGAACCCGCACTCACCGGCGCGACCTACCGACAGGCCCTGGACGCGTACCCCCGTGCCGCCGTCATGGGAATCCTCCCCGCAGACCGCCCAGCCGTCCTCAATCCGCCGATGGACACCGTCCTGACGGCGGACGACGGGCTGATCCTCATCGCGTCCACCTCCGCAGACCTGCGCACCACACCCCCCACAGTCACCGTCGACTCCACCGCGATCCAGACACACCCGGCCTCTCCGCCTCCCACCGAACGGCTTCTCCTCATCGGCTGGAGCCGCCGAGGAACCGATGTCCTCGGCCAACTCGACACCTACGCCCCGCCCGGCTCCGAAGTGCACGTCCTCAGCGACCACGAACAGGCCCTCGCCTGCGCCGAAGAGTTGACCGAACGACTGCTCAACATCAGCGTGACCGTCCAGATCGGTGACACCCTCGACCCGCTCACCATCGAATCCGCCAGACCCGGAACGTACGACCACGTCCTCGTCCTGTGCGACGACGCACGGAGCGCCGACCTGTCCGATGCCCGGGTCCTGGCCACCCTGCTGCACCTGCGCGACATCGCCACCCGCGAGAACGAGGGCTACTCCATCGTCAGCGAGATGCGCGACGAACAGGCCCGGAAGCTTGCCGAGGTCAGCCAGGCCGACGACGTCATCATCAGCGACAAACTCGTCGGCCTGCTGGCCGCCCGCCTCGCGAGCGACCCCACCCTGCGCTGCGCCTACTACGACCTGTTGAGCGCGACGGGTGCGACGGTACATCTGAGGCCCGCGGGCGACTACGTCGAGCCGGGCCGCACGGTGAACTTCGCCACGGTGGTCGAGGCCGCCGCCCTGCGTGGCGAGACCGCGATCGGCTACCGACTGGTCGGTCGCGCGGCGGAGCACGGCCACGGCGTGAGGATCAACCCGGCCAAGGACGACCCAGTGACACTGGGAACACGGGACAGAGTGGTCGTCATCGCCTGAACGACCCGGCGGCCGCGGAGCCGGGCTCGTCCACGGACGCCGCGACGGCCACGGGCTGGGAGGAAGCCCCCCCCTCCGTTCAGGCGGGTTCCGCCCCCCCACTCACCGACGGCGTGCACGTGACGCCAAATCGCCGCGTGGGCCACGGGGCTCTCCGCGCCGGAAGAAGGCGGCGAATTCGCCTCAGCGGAGGGTGAGTTGGCGGCGTTGGGCGCGGACTCAGCGGATGGTGATGGGTGGGGCTCGGGGGCGGGTTCGCGCTGCTGGAAGGGGTGCTCGTCTTCGGGTACAAGGGTGTGGACATCCCGTGGGAGAACGCGGCGGCGCGGCAGCAGTTGACCGTCCACCTGGGCAACATCTCGCTTGCCGAGATACCTGATTCGGTGGAGCACGCGGTGGTGGCTGCCGAGAGCGACACGTCCTACGACGACATCGAACCAGTCCCGACGGCCTGGCGAACCCGGCGCCACAAGGACGCCCTGGACACCGGCCGCCCGCCCGAGCACAACCTGCGCTCCCGGATAATCGCGGAGCTCTACGTGGACCGCACCGGCATCCCCTGGCGCTACGGCCGCATGATTCGCCCCGTGGGCCACGGCGTACGGCTACTTCGCGAAGCGGCAGCAGGACGGCGTGTTCGAAGAACTCACCGGCCTGCTGCGGCGCCTGGTCCGGGAGAGCGATGGACGCGACGGCGGACCGTCGGCCTGCGTGCTGGACTCCCAGACCGTCAAGACCTCGGCCAACGTGCACCTCACCGACCAAGGCAGCGACGCCGGGAAACGCATCATCGGCCGCGAACGCCACCTCGGCTGCGACACCCGGGGTCTACGGCTGACCGTCCTGGTGAGCGCCACGAGCGTGTCGGACACCGCGGCCGGTATTACTCTCCTGTCCCGCATCGCCTCCGCCCACCCGCACGTCACCAAAGCCTGGGTCGACATTGGCTACCGCACCACGGCCATCAACCACGGGGCCCGCCTGGATATCGACGTCCACCCCGTCCAACGCCCTCCAGGAACCAAGGGATTCAAAATCATCCCGAGACGGTGGACCATCGAGCGCAGTATCGGCCGCCTCATGCACCACCGCAGACTCGCCCGCGACGAAGAAACCCACCCACACCGCTCCGAAGCCATGGTCCACTTCGCGATGATCGACCTCATGACCCGCCGCCTCACCCACGAAAACGTCACTTGATCCGCCAGGGCCAGTGGGAGGACGGCGACCCGGACATCCTGGTCGTTTTCGACGTCGGCTACGACGTCCCGCGCGTGGCCTACCTCCTTACCGGCCTACCCATCGAGGTGCTCGGACGGATGCGCTCGGACCGGGTCATGCGCCGTCCGACACCTACGCAACTGCGGTACGCCCTGGCTTACCCTCGGGGTGGGCGGCCGCCGAAGCACGGCAAGGAGTTCCGCTCCGCCAAACCAGACACGTGGGGCGAGCCCCACGCGGAGGCTGTTCAGGGGCGCCGACCGCTACGGCACCGCCCAGGCGATGGCCGGGGACCGTATCGGCCCCCGGCTCACCACCCGCTCCGCGTGGACCGACCCGACCACGACGGCGAACTCCCCATCATCAAGGGCACCCTGATCCGCCTGACGCTGGACCCTGCGGAAAGAGGCTCAGACACAGCTTCTGAACATCCGGCGGACCTCCGCAACCTGCCGTCGCGATGCTTGGCTCCCCGCCCAGGGGGGCCGGGCATCGCAAGCGCAGTGGAAGCCGGTCCGTTCGGACGGGGCTACTGGCCGACGAACTGCTGGTAGTTGAGGCCGTTGCAGCCGAAGGCGCGCAGGCCATAGGCGCCGCTGTCGTCGATGCAGCGACCGGTGTTCTCGTTCCGGAAGGTGAAATTGCCGTTGCTGTAGTACAGCGCCCACCGTTGGTAGTTGAGGCCGTTGCAGCCGAAGGCACGCAAGCCGTAGGCGGCGCTGTCGTCGATGCAGCGACCAGTGTTGCCATTGCGGAGTACCCAGTTGCCGTTGGACTGGCCGATGAGGCCCCAGTACTGGTAGTTGAGACCGTTGCAGCCAAAGGCGCGCAGGCCGTAGGCACCACTGTCGTCGATGCAGCGACCAGTGTTGACGTTCTTCAGGGCGCCAGTGCTGTCGGGATGCGCGGCGCCCGGGTGGATGGCGACGGCATCGGACAGGGGAGCCGGGGGAGCGGCGGCAGTGGCCGCCCCGGCGCCGGTGAACACGAGGGCCGTTGCCGCGGTGAGCGCCGCGACGACACGGGCCGGGCGGCTCACTAAGTGTTTGCGGAGGTTCATTGTTCTCCCGTCGAGAGGGCGTGAGCGCCTGCCCGTCGGACGGGCAGGCGGCCGGTGCCGATCGTGGGACCGGTGCGGCGTCGCGGACGCTAATTCCACTGATGTGGACACGCCAGAGGAGGGGGTGCTTCCGGGGGTGAGCGGCTCGCGGATGTCCGGTTCCGTCTCGTACGCGTCCGGATCGAACGCACCGTCCGGCTCTACGGCCCGCTTCTGAACAGGAGGCTGGGCCGCCGTTCGGAACGGCGACCATCGACGCCCAACCGAACGGCAGCGGCCATCGCAAGGACTTCATCGACCACGCCGCCACCCTCGGTATCGACCTCGAAATCGTCCAACGCGCCCGTGCGGCCAGAGGGTTCACACTGATTCCGAAACGGTGGACGGCGGAGTGGACCTACGGCTGGCTCATGCTCCACCACCGCCTGGCCCGTGACTACGAGACCCATCCGCACGGTTCCGCAGCCATGATCTACCTCGCCATGACCGACCTCATGACCCACCGCCTCACTGGCGAGAGCACCATCTCCTGGCGCGACCCGGCACAAGTACATCAAAGACGTATGTCGGGATGAAACAGCCGGACGAAACGATCTCTGAAACCCTCGAAATGCAGGAGCGACACACGGCACTTGCGGAGCTAAATACCGCCTCCCCGATAGTCGGCGCGGCCCGGTCATCCGGCGAGCCGCTCCGATTTCTGCAAGGTTGTCATGCCCCTGCTCCCGCTGGTTGCCGATGCGCTGAGCTTGAGATCTAACGTCTCGACTTGCAACGCGACATGGGCGGGCACTGGTGTCGGGCTGACGAGCTCATGCGCACGGTAGGCAGTGAGGCGTCGAGAGGCAGTCAGGGGTGCGGTTTTCACCTGTGTGCGGGTGCAAGCCCACCGTCTGCCGTGGCCTGAGGAGGCCGGTGATGGCCTGGATGGTGTCGCTCATGTGCTCGCGGGGGCCGAGGTGACGGGCCGGGTCCCTCCCGTTCCTCAGGTGGGCGATGCCGTGCTCGGCAGGAATCATGCTTCTCGCAACCAATTGTGAGATGGGGCCCATTCACCCTGCGCACAGCCTGTCCAGGGACGCGCGGCTCTCCTCGTCCGCAGCGCGGTAGACGAGCAGGCGCAGTCCCGGGTCCTGGAGCGGCACCAGTACTTCGAAGTCGACGGTGATGGGACCTGCGACTGGATGCAGTAGCACCTTCCGGCCGCGGCCGTTGACGCTGACATCGCGCTCCGACCACAAGCGAGCGAAGTCCTCATCCTGCGTGGCGAATTCGGCGATGAGGTCGGACAGTTTCCGGTCTTCCGGGTGCGCGGCCCATGCCGCACGCAGGTGGGCGATGCCGTCCCGCAGCACCTGCTCCCGGTCGGCGTAGAAGCCGCGCATCTCCGGGTGCAGCAGACACAGCCACATCGCGTTGCGCCGCGACGGCGGTACGGCCTCGAAACCCGGTAGCAGCCGGGCCATTTCGGGATTCCAGGCCAGGATGTCGTAACGGTGGTCCAGCAGCATGGCCGGCAGCGGTGACAAGTCACCAACCAGGCGTGCCAGCGACGGCGCCGCACCGGCGGCCGACCCATCGGTGATGCCGGGGCGGCGATGTCCGGCCAGGTCGAACAGGTAGTCCCGTTCGCTCGGATCCAGGCGCAATGCCCGGGCCAGCGCCGCCAGCACCTCTGCCGAGGGTCGCAACCCGCGGCTCTGCTCCAGCCGGACCACATAGTCGGTGCTGACCCCGGCCAGTTCGGCGACCTCCTCCCGGCGTAGCCCCGGCGTCCGCCGGGGCCGCCCATGCAACGGCAGGCCCAGCCGGTCAGGGTCGAGCCCTTCGCGCCTGCTCCGCAGGAAGGCGGCCAACTCCTGGGCGGTGTCCATGGTTCGGGTCGTCATGACCGGTCCAACCGTCAAGGTGGGACCGATCTTCCCAGGAAGTGCCCTCCCTTACTCCCCGGCCGCCACCACCACAGACTCGGTCCCGGCAAGAAACCACGAGCACACATGAGCACAGGAGAACCTGATGGCACTCACCCTCGACACCTACCGGCTGCTGGGCCGCTCGGGACTGCGGGTCTCACCGCTGGCCCTGGGTATCGCGACCTTCGGCACCGAGTGGGGCTGGGGTGCCGAGCGGGCCGAGGCCCGCAAGCTGTTCGACCACTACGTCGAGCTCGGCGGCAACCTCCTCGACACAGCCGACACCTACACCGACGGCAGCTCCGAGCGCCTGCTGGGCGAGTTCGCCCGTGAGAAGCGTGAAAGCCTCGTGCTGGCGACCAAGTACGCGACGCTGCGCCGTCCCGGCGACCCCAACTCAGGGGGCGGTCACCGCAAGGCCCTGTTCGGCTCGGTGGAGGGGAGCCTGAGGCGGCTGGGCACCGACTACATCGACCTGTTGTACCTGCACGTATGGGACTTCCGTACGCCCGTCGAGGAGGTCCTGCGCGGCCTGGACGACCTGGTCCGGCAGGGCAAGGTGCTGTACGTGGCGATCTCCAACACCCCGGCCTGGCAGGTGGCCCGGATGCAGTCGATCGCCGACCTCCGCGGCTGGTCGCCGCTGGTCGCGCTGCAGCTCGAGTACAGCCTGATCGAACGGACCGCGGAGCGCGACCTGATCCCGATGGCCCGGGAACTGGGTCTGGGCGTGGTTCCTTACTCACCGCTGGGCGGCGGGGTGCTCAGCGGCAAGTACGGCCGGGACGACGTGATCGGGACGAGCGCCGGCACCGGCGAGAGCAACCGCAAAAGCCACAACCTTGCCCTGGGCACGCTCACCGAACGCAACCTGGCCCTGGCCGACGTCGCCCGGGATGTCGCCGCCGACCTGGGCCGCACCCCGTCCCAGGTCGCGTTGGCCTGGACCCTGCTCAACCCGGGCGTGGCAACCACGCTGATCGGGGCCCGCACTCCCGCCCAGCTGGCGGAGAACCTGGGCGCCCTGGAGATCGAGTTCACGACCGCCCAGCTGACCCGCCTGGACGCGGCGAGCGCGATCGAGCTCGGCCAGCCGCACGACCTGCTCGCGAGCGACAACATGCGCCAAGTGACCACGGGCGGCCTGCGCATCGAGAACCGCCGCTGAGCTTGACGTACATCCAGTTCGTCGGGGTCTCGGTGCACGGGCCGGTGTGCCGGTCCGTGCACGCAGGCGCCCGAACCCTCTGCGGACGCGGTTCGGTGTCGGCCTGTTCGGTTCCGTCGGCTTCTCCCGCGGAAGGCCCTGCTGACGTTGTCCTGCACAGCGATCACGTCGCGTATCCCCAGCAGGTGGATCACGCAGGTCTGGACGGTGGTGCGGGGCCGGACGGCCGCGACCGTGTCGGCCAGGGCCTTGAGCCTGTCGCAGACCAGCATGAGGACATCGTTCGCGCCGCGGTTCTTGATCTCGGTGAGGATGTGCATCGAGTGCTTGGCACCCTCGCCGCCGTCGCCGGGCCACAGGCCGGGGATGTCCCGTCGGCCCTCCGCCGTGACCGCGATGGGCCCGGCGACGTTTGCGGTCACCGCATGATCAGGCGGAACCACGTAGGGGTTGTGTTCGTGAACTGACGCTCCGTCAACATGTGTTGGCGCACATCCGCCTGAGCTGGAGGTTCCGTCTTCGCGAGCGTGTACAGGCCCGATAGACGGGCGCCTTCCGTGATGGATGACGTGAAGGGCCTCACGTGCCCCGGGCATGTGTGGGAACGTGCATGGCTTGGTGCGGGGTAAGGGACGACCTGCCACGGAGGCACGCGATGCTCTCGGAGCGTGGATGGCTACTACTGGCAACAGTGATTGAGACGGGGGGCGTGGTGAGTGCCGCGGCCCAGCCGACGGTGCCGGACTGGGCCCTGCTCGTCGTCGGGCCGCTGCTCGCCGCCCACGGCCTGTGGACGGTCCTGATGGCGCGCGACCGCATGCGCTGCAAGACCTCCCTCGCCCGCATGACCCGTGTCGCCGAACTCACCCAACGTGCTCTTGTACGCCCCCTGCCCGCCGATCTGGGCGGCCTGGCCACGGCCGTACGGACCCGCTCCGCGAGCGAGGGCGCCCTGGTCGGCGGGGACCTCCATGACGCCGTCCTGCTGCCGTCCGGGCCGCGCCTGATCGTCGGAGACGTGACGGGGCATGGTCTGGACGCGGTCCGCATCAGCGCGGCGGTGCTCGCCGCCTTCCGCCACTCCGCGGCTGCGGAGCCGGACCTGGTCCGCCTTGCGCACATCCTCGACGACCGCGTACGGGACGACCTCGGAGACGAGGACTTCGTCACCTTGCTCCTCGCGGACTTCGTGCCCGGCGTGGTCCGCCTGGTCAACTGCGGGCACCCGTCGCCGCTGCTGGTGGGCAGGGGCCTGGAGATCCTCGAATCCCCCTGCCCCTCACCGCCGTTGGGCCTGTCGCCCACGCCGAGTGTGCAGGCCGTCCTGCTCACCCCCGAGCAGCGCATGCTGTTCTACACCGACGGTCTCACCGAGGCCCGGGACGCGCACGGCACCCTGCTGGCCCTCGACCGCCGGGTCCGGGCCGCGCTGAGCGCCCTCACTCTCGACGAGGCCCTTACGGACCTGGTCGACCTCGTCGACCACCACACTGCCGCCCACGACGGCGACGGCCATGACGACGACCTCACCCTGCTGCTCGTCCAGCCCACCGCCGACCTGCTGACGGGACCGGTACTCCCCATACCGGAGAACGAAGACGTACCGAGCGCGCCACGGGGCAACCTCGGCCAGTCGTGATCGGGCAGCGATACTTCCGGTCACTTTCGAGCCAACCGTCCCGCGGTCCGAGCGCAGCCAGCATGCTGCCGTCGCACGGCGGGATAGCGAGGAAAGGTGTGTCATGCGACAGCAAGGCGCGGGGAACCTCCCCTCAGAGACACGCGAGTTGTACGGCCGACAGCAGGAACTGGCGGAGATCAGGCGGCTGTTTGACGACGGCGCCCGGCTGGTGACGCTGGCCGGGGTCGGCGGGGTGGGCAAGACGCGGCTCGCGCTGCGGGCCGCGCACGAGGTGCAGGCGTCCTTCCGGGACGGGGTGTGGTGGGTGGAGCTCTCGTCGCTGCGCCGGGGTGCGCTGCTCGCACACACCGTGACCGAGGTGCTTGCGCTGGTGGATCAGACGACGCGGCCCGTGATCGATGTGCTGGCCGACTACCTGGCGGGGCGCGAGGCGCTGCTTGTCCTGGACACCTGCGAGCACCTGGTCCACGAGTGCGGGCTGGCCGCCGATGTGCTGCTGCGGGCCGCGCCGGGGCTGCGGATCCTGGTCACCAGCCGTCGCCCCCTGGGCATCCACGTGGAGCGGCTGCTGACCGTCGACCCGCTGCCCGTGCCCGAGGACGAGGGCGCGCCGTGCGGTGGTGCGGACGCGATGGCCCTGCTGGCCGCCCGGGCCGCTGAGGCGGTGCCGGGCTTCGAGGTCACCGATGCCAACCGGCCCGATCTCGTACGCCTGTGCCGCTGCCTGGACGGGCTCCCGCTTGCCATCGAACTGGCCGCGGCCCGCCTGCGAGACCTGTCCGTGGCCGATCTGACCGAGAAGCTGGACGACCGCTTCGCCGTCCTGGGGACCACCGACGAGGTGGTGTACGACGCCGAGCCGCCCTGGCACCAGGCGCTGCGTACCGCGATCGGCTGGAGCCACGAACTGTGCACCCCGGCCGAACGGCTGCTCTGGGCCCGGCTTTCCGTCCTCGTCGGCGGCTTCGACGTCGAGGCCGCTCGGGCGGTGTGCGCCGACGCGCGCCTTCCCGAGGAGACGATCCTGGGGCTGCTCTCCTCCCTGACGGACAAGTCGGTCGTGAGGTGGGAGCCGACCGGCGGTGGCGAGCGCTACCGGATGCTCGACACCATCCGCGAGTTCGGCGCCGCCTGGCTGCGCGGTCTCGGCGAGGAGTCCACGCTGCGCCACCGGCACCGGGACTACTTCCGGGCGCTGGCCCAGGCCGCAGACGCCGCCTGGATGGGGCCGGACCAGATCGCCTGGCACGACCGGACGACCGCCGAACACGCCAACCTCCGGGCCGCCCTTGACTTCTGCCTCGCCGAACAGGACGGGCACAGTGGGCTGCAGATGGCCGGGGCGTTGTGGTTCTTCTGGTACGCCTGTGGCTTCGCCCAGGAAGGCGAGTACTACCTCGACCGGGCCCTGGACCTGGATCCGACCCCAGGACCGGACCGCGCGAAGGCCCTGTGGGCCCGCGGTATGGTCGGCCAGACCATGGGTGACATGGAGACCGGCCTCCGCCTCATCGGCACCTTCCGGGAGGCCGCGGCCGACGAGACCGACGAGACCGTCCCGGCCGCCGCTGCCATTCTGGAGGGCGCCTGTCTCGCGCTGAGCGGTCGGCAGACACGGGCGGCCGAGGTGCTCGACGCGGCGCCGCGCACTCCGCCGCCCCCTGGGCGCTACGACGCGGCGTGGTCGCTCGTCCAGGTCGCCCGGGCCTTCGTCCACATCCAGCTCGGGCAGGTCGCCGAGGCCGCGGTCGTCGCGGACGGTCTCTGCGCCGTGTGCGACCGGCACGGCGAGACCCATGCCCGTGCCTGGGGCGACTACCTTCGCGCCCTCGCCGCGCTGGCCCTGGGAAGGGCGGCAGAGGCCGAAGCCCATGCCCGCGAAGCCCTCGACGGCAAACGCCGCGTCCGCGACAGCCTCGGCATCGCCATGGCCCTCGAAGCACTCGCCGCCGCGAGGCTCGTGTCCGGGCACGCCGAGCGAGCCGCCCAGCTCCTCGGCACCGCCGACCGGGTGTGGCAGACCCTCGGCTCCCCCCAGTTGGGGGCACCCGAACTCGTCGCCGCCCGCCAGGCGTGCGAGGAGCAGGCACGCCAGGCCATCGGCGACGACAACTTCGAGGCCGCCTTCCGCGCCAGCTACGACAGCGACCCCGACGCGGGCATCACCCATGCCCTCCACGCGCCCGGGACCGCCTCAGCGCACCCCGATATCGACTGACCACAGCCCCATGAGGTCTGGGAACAGATGGCTTCGACTCAGTGGACGTTAAGTTCGATCTTTCTCGGTTCGTGAACGCTCGCTCGTGGTGATGACTGCCGCGAGGGCCGTCGGCTGGGCATGTCCATGCGGAGATGCGGGGCATGAAGAGAGAGCCGTACGTCGGCGACGTGCCGGACGAGCCGCGGGCGTTGACGGAACCTGTGATCACGGCCTGCAAACAGGGCCGGGTGGGCCGTTCGGCGACCGGCGATCCTGAGCTCAGTAACAGCCCACCGCCCCGCCGTGCCTCACTTGAGGGCGGCGGGCCCCGGCACACTGCCGAGGCGCACGAGGCACCGACCCGAAATGTGCCCGAAGGCACCGAGGCCCCGTTCCTGACCGAGGGTGAAGACCTTCTCTCGACACGTGGGGGCACCGAGTGCACAGTGCCCCCAACGTCATGTTCACCAGTGCCCCGTGACCAGCCTCCGCCGCGCAGGACTTATGACGTGCTGCTCCTGGCGGTGCCCGCCGTCCACTGCACGCCGAGTGTGTCGAGCTCCGCCCTGTGGTCCTCGCTGAGCTTGTCGGCCCGCTTCCGCGCGTTGGAAATCCACACACCAAGCTTGATGACGCTGTGGGCGGTGTCGGGGCGGTCCCCCTGAGGGCGGCGGCGGCGAGTGCGCTGAGCAGGCCGCTGCTGCGCACCGTCACCGGAGGCCGGTGCTGTTGAGGTGCCGGTGCGACCTCGGTGCGGCCCCGAAACCAAGGGCGGGGCGGTGCATGTCATCGCGAGAATCCCGCCGTATGACGGAACCTTCCCGGGAGTATGAGCAAACGATGACAGCCCACGCCCCGCGCTTTCGCATGAGTTCTGCTGGATCCATGAACAACACGAGCACCTCCCGTCACCTGAAGCGCACCGCCTGGCTCGCCTTCACCGCAGCCGCCGGTGCCGTCGCCCTCTCCGCCTGCGGCAGCCCCGCTGCCGACAAGACCGCCCCCTTCAAGGCGGACAGCAGCACCGCAGCCCAGGCCGAGGCCGACGATGCGCCGCAGAGCGGTACCAAGCCCAGCAAGCTCCTGTGGATGGGCGACTCCATCGCCGAGGCCGAAGCCCCCGCACTCGCCGCCTCCTTCAAGGCCGACGGCATCGAGTTCTTGTCGATGGCCGCGACCGGCGGTGGTGGCGTGATCGGCGAGATCGGCGCGCCCACCTGGGAAGACCTCGCGAAGAAGCTGAAGGACAAGCCGGACGTTGTCGCGTACCAGGTCACCACCTACGACTGGGGTACGCCCGCCGAGCAGGTCGCGGCCTACGAGAAGCTGGCCAAGGAGGTCAACGCGGCGGGTGCCGAGCTCGTCTTCGTGAGCGCGCCCCCGTTCAAGATCGACGACTTCTACAAGAAGAACGAGGCCGCCTTGAAGACCGCCCCCGAGTCGGCGAAGAAGGTCGCGGAGAAGAACGCCGAGAAGGTGCACTTCCTGGACTCCTCCCAGCTGTGGGGCACCGACTTCTCCGCCAAGCAGGCACAGCGCAGCAAGGACGGCATCCACTCCTGCCAGCAGGGTGCGGCCTCGTTCGCGCAGTGGCTGGGCAAGGAGCTGGGCAAGCAGTACGGCTTCACCCCGGCCGCCGCCGACACGTGGGCAACCGGCACCTGGACCGGCGACAAGGTCTTCGGGCCGCTCGGCTGCAAGTAGTAGCAAGTAGCAGGCCGAGACGGGCGACGCCCTCCCGCACCGGTACGCCGGGATGGCGCGCCCTCGCCTCAGCGTCCGTGTTTCCACCTCGGCCCACGGCCGGACCCGTCCCGTCCGTCTGCCCCGGACCACCCGGAGAAGATCCCGGAGAGAAGTTCAGCTCATGTCTGCGCACACCCCCAGGCCCACGGTCCGCCACCGAGGCCCCCGTACCTCCTCCGCCACCACCTTTCTCACCCTGGTGCCGGACACCGCCACCCCCGCTCCCGCCCCCGCGAGGGCCAAGCGGCACATCGCTCCCCTCGACGGTCTGCGCGGCCTCGCCGTCCTGGGCGTGCTCTTCTACCACGCAGGTCACTTCGGCGGCGGGTTCCTCGGCGTCGACCTCTTCTTCGTCCTGTCCGGGTTCCTGATCACCGGGCTGCTGCTGAACGAGGCACGGCAAGCGGCGGCCACGGGCCGCCGCGTCGACCTGGTGGCGTTCTGGGGGCGACGGGCCCGCCGTCTGCTGCCCGCGCTCGCGACGACCCTCGCGGGCACGCTGCTGCTGGTGTGGGCGCTCGGCCCGGCGGATCTGCTGCGCAACGCGCTCGACGACGCCCCCTGGGTGGTGGCGAACCTCGCCAACTGGCACTTCATCGCCGACCGGATCGGCTACTGGGACGCGGCCGACACCCGGGTCTTCAGCCACCTGTGGTCCATCGCCGTCGAGGAACAGTTCTACCTGGTGTGGCCGCTGCTGCTGGCCCTTCTCGCGACCGGCGGCCGACTGGTCCGCACCCGTTCACACCAGCGGCACTCACCCGCCCTCCCCGACGTCGAGCGGGCCTCCGCGCGGGCGGGCCGCCGGGTCGCCGCCGTGGCCGGTCTCGGCGCCGTCGCCTCCCTCGTCCTCATGATCTCGATGGCCCCGCTGAACCCCGACACCACCCGCGTCTACGAGGGCACCGACACCCGCGCCTTCGCACTGCTGCTCGGCGCCCTGATGGCCACCGACCCGGCACGCACCCTGCTGTCGCGCCTCGGCGAGCGGATGTCCGGATGGCTGGGCCTGGTGCTGGCTGCGGGCATCGCCGGGTACTGGTTCGTGATCGACGGCGAGAAGTCCCCTTCCCTCTTCCAGGGCGCCCTCTTCGCGCACTCGCTGGCCGCGGCCCTGCTGATCGCCTGCCTCGCGCACGCCCCGGGCAGCGCGGTCGGCCGGGTGCTGGGCGCGGGCCCGCTCCGCTGGGTGGGCCAGCTGTCGTACAGCCTGTACCTGTGGCACTGGCCGGTACTGCTGCTGCTGAGCGAAGAGCGCACCGGCCTCACCGGCTGGTCCCGTACGGCACTGGCTCTCGCGGTGTCCTTCGCGGCCGCGATCGCGTCGAAGTACCTGATCGAGGACCCCATCCGGTTCCGGGCGAGGTGGGCGCACGGGCGCACCGGGTTCCTCGCGGTGGCCGCGACCTTCGTCGCGCTGATCGCACTGTGGTACTGCATCCCCGAGCCGCCTGCCCCGGGCACGGGCAGCGTGGACCTCACCCAGCTCACCGGCTGACGGCCGGAACGGGACCGGGGCGGGACCGGAACGGGACCGGGGCGAGGCCGGGGCGAGGCCGACCCCGCCCCGCCCCGCCCTCCACCGTCCGGCTCAATTTCCCGCGCCCCCCTGGCCCCCTCGCACGATCCTGGCCGTATGCCCTCCTCCGCGCCGCCCGGCCCGCGCCCCCGAATACCGCGGTCCGTACTGGCCTGGGCCACGTTCCTGCTTTTCGCCGTCGCGGCGGTGGCGGCGATCGGAGTCGGGAACCCCCTGCACGAGATGCGCGTCCAGCGGGGCAGGACGGCCCTGGCGGTGCTGTGCACCGTCGCCGGTCTGATCTGCGCGTCGGCGCTGCTGATCCGCCCCTCCCTCGCACGTCCGAAGCGGGTCGCCTGCTTCAGCCTGGCGTTTAGCCTGCTGTGCGCGCTCGGCACGCTCTTCACCTGGATAGCCGTCGGCACCGGCCACACCCTGGAAGACGTTCCCGGCACCCCGGTCTCCACCAAGGAACAGGTCCGGGCCGAGCTCACCGCGAAGGGCCGCGAAGGGCTCCAGCCCATCCCGACGGGCGTCTTGGTCGAGACCATGGAGTTCACCAACTCCCACAACGTCCGCCTCACCGGTTACGTATGGCAGACCCTGCCCGCCGACGCGGCCGACACGGAGCATCCCCACCTCGACCTTCCCGACGCCGTCGACGGCGGGGTGACCACGACCCGGACCTACCGCGCCAAACGGGACGACCAGCAGGTCGTCGGCTGGCAGCTGCGGGCGACCCTGCGCCAGTCCTTCGACTACGGCAACTTCCCGCTGGACAAGCAGACGGTCGGACTGACCATGCGCCCGCGCTCCGCCCGCGTCGTCCTGGTGCCGGACTTCTACGCCTACCCGTCCTGGCAGCCGGGGAAGAAGTACGGCCTGTACCAGGATCTGGTCAGCGGCGAGTGGCACACCGAGTACACGACGTACAGCCTCGACATGGCCCACGAGGCGACGAACTACGGCCGCCCGGCAGTGAGCATCGGCGGCGGAGTTCCCGAGCTCTCCTTCGTGGTGGGCGTGTCCCGGCCCTTCCTGAGCCCGTTGCTGCACTACCTGGTGCCGCTGCTGGTGATCGCGTTCCTGGTGTTCGGGTCGCTCTTCGTGATCACCGTCGATCCGGACCGCCGTACCGTCTCGGGATTCAGCACCTGGGCGGTGATCAGCTTCTGCGGTTCGATGCTGCTGGTGGTGTCGGTTCAGCTCAGTTCGCTGTACGACGCCACGGGCTCCAGCGGCATCGTCTACGCGGAGTACTTCTACTTCATCCAGTACGTGGTGATCAGCCTGGTCTGCCTGGACGTCATCGAGCACACCTCGCCACGGCTCAACAGGATCATCGACTGGCGCGGCAACGCGGTGGCCCGCCTGCTGTACTGGCCGGTCTACTCCACGCTGCTGCTGCTGGCCACGGTGGGCGTCCTGCTGTTGTGACGCCGGAGGCGCTCAGTCGGCCAGGTAGTCGTGCAGCGGCTGCATCGGCGCCAGGGTGAGATCGGTGCCGACGTGACTGGCCGAGACCACCGCCCGTACCGGCAGATCGGCCAACGGCGCCAGTACGTGCGCGGGCGTATGTGGTCGGGCATCGGCCCGTACCGCCTTCTTGTCGCCCTCCCGGACAGCGTTCCCGGTCAACCGGTCGACCCCGCCGTCGGCCTCTTCCATACCTCCGCGTTCACCGGACTCGCCCGGACCGCCGAGGTGTTGCTCGTATGCCGGGACAGGCTGGCCGTACCGGGACTGCCTGAAGGCGGCGGGGCTCTGACCGGGGGCGCTTCAACCGGTGCCCGGGCTGCGGCCGGTCAGTCCGGCGGAGTGGGCCAGAATCGCAGCCTGGACACGGTTGCTGGTGCCGAGCTTGCCGATGACGCTGCCGAGGTGGGACTTGACGGTCGCCTCTGTCACCTTGAGTTCGGCGGCGGTTTCGGCGTTGGACGGTCCCCGGGCGACTGCTGGCAGTACGTCGCGTTCGCGGACGCTGAGGGAGGCGATGGCCTGCTGCTGGGCAGCAGGCAGCGCCGGCGGCGCAGGCTCGTACGACTCGATCAGCCGACGGGTGACGGCAGGGGAGAGCATCGCCTCCCCGGCGTGTACTACGGCGTGTACTACCTCAATGGCCTGGAGCAGCGCTTCGGGTTCGGTGTCCTTCAGTAGAAATCCGGCCGCGCCCGCCTGGAGGGCGGCCTGGATGTAGTCGTCCTGGCCGAATGTGGTCAGGATGATGATGCGGGGCGGGTCGGACAGCGCGGAGTTGATCGCCGAGGTGGCAGCGATGCCGTCCATACGCGGCATCCGAATGTCCATCAGGACGACGTCCGACTGGAGCGAACGGACGGCCTCCAGGGCTTCGGCACCGTCCCGGATGCGGGCGACGACGTGCAAGTTCGGAGACAGCTCGACGATCAGGGCGAGAGCCTGACTGATGATGGCATCGTCGTCGACGATCATGACCTTGATCATAGGGTTCCTCGTGTCGCGGGAAGGGGTGGACCGCAGGTCCGGGGCATGGTTCAGGGCGGGGTCACGGCTTGGCACCGGGCTCGGTCGCGGCGACGGGCAGTTCGGCTGTCACTCGGAACCCGCCACTGCCGGTGGCCGCCGCGGTGAATGTGCCGCCCACCTGCCTGACCCGCTCCCGCAGGCCGATGAGACCGCTTCTGCCGCTCGGCACGGAAAGCTGCGGCCGGTGGCCCTTGGGGCTGCCGATCATGAGGTGCAGTCGGCCACCGCGGCGGCGGAGGGTGACGGTGACGGTTGCTGGACCGGAGGCGGCAAAGACCGCGGTGGAAGCCGCGATCGGCGGCCGGTTCAAGAGCTGGGCCGAGCCCGCCCTCAACCTGGTCAACGCGGTGGGCGGGGCCCTGGCGGTCCGCCTCACCGGTCGCGGGTTCTACCGCGAGCGAGGACGCACTGGCCCTGTGGTGCCGACTCGGGGAGCAGGTCGACTGGTCCTCAGTTGCGACCACGAGCCTCGCGCCTGTGCGGCTGGCCGTCGACGGACTCGCCGCCTGGTTCGACGGCCCGGTCCGCCACCGCGACCCGGACCGCGCTCTTCGAGTCGACACAGACACCGCGAAGCGCCGACGGGTTGCCGCCGGGTCTTCGTGCGTGGCGGTGGTCAGCTTTGTTGGCGGAAGTCCAGCATGTAGAAGACCTTGTCGTAGCGGTGTTCTCCGACGGCGACGAAGCCGGGCAGACGGCCGTATTCGGTGAAGCCCAGTGACCGGTAGAGGGATAGGGCATGGGTGTTGTCGGCACGGGCGTCCAGAGTGAGGATCTCGATACCCGCCTCCCGGGCGTCAGCGATCAGGGCAGCGGTCAGAGCCCGGCCGACACCACGACCCTGGGCAGCAGCGTCTACCGCGACCTTCTCCAGATCGGCGTGGGGGCGATGGGTCGGTCGGGCGTAGCGGCGCCAGTACCCCAACCCGACAAGCCGACGGTCCAGGTAGGCGACACGCAGGGCCGCGTCCCCGGCCTGCACCGCGGAGACGACGTGGCCGAGAAGTTCCGCCACCTCATCCCGCGAGGGTGGTTCGACCCAGCCCAGCGCGGCACCTCCACTGACCAGGTCCGCCAGGATCTGGTGGGCCGACTCGGCAAATCGGACCTCCAGTTCCGGATCGGAAGTCAGCTCCGTGGCGGCAAGGATGGCGGGCTGAGTGGTCACACCGCTGGTCATGGCCGGATTCATGACCGGCAGCCTAGCCAGCCCAAGGCTCAACCGAGACTCCGCGCTCCGGCCTCGGCTGCGGCCAGGCCGTCACTGACCCACGCTCAGCCTTTGTCGCAACGACAGGCATGGTGACGGCGGGCCCAGAAATCTGCTGGCCAGCATCTGATCCATAGTGGATGCTGCACGCGTGATCGGGCGAGAGACGGCAGTTCGTATCGTCGAGGAAGAGCTGGACCGCGAGAACCAGAGGTGGACCGCTCTCGGCGTGGACCCGCTGCGCACAACAGTGCTGCATGCAGAGGAACACGAACTGGTCTGGAAGGTCTACTGGCAGTCCGAGGAATTCGCCCGCACCCGGAACCCCCACGCCATGCTGGTCGGCCACGGCCCCTACCTGGTCGACCGCATCGACGGCGGGCTGCACCGAATCGGAGCCGTCTCCGAAATAGAGGGAGCCTGGGAGGCTGACTACCGTGTTCGCATCCGCAGGCTGGCCATCCGCACCTCTGTGGACGATCTGCACGATGAGATACGCGACGCTGCCGCCGTGCGTGGGCGCATCCCAGCGGTACGCATCCTGCGCCGGAGACTGCCGATGCTCTCTCCATCGCAGGCCCTTGAGTACGTGACTGCGCTGCTGCACGCCGAAGTCCCAGCCCACCTTGTGGCGGTCGCCGTTGAACAACTCATTGAACCCATGAATCCAGTGCTCGCCGTGCAGACCATCCGCCAGGGAAAGCTCGGCGAGAGGAACTGACGCACGGAGGAACCTCTTCACCGCTCCAGCCGAGTCCGGCTCAGGTCTCAGGCGGAAACGAGGCGGGCCCGGGTAGAACACGTCATCGGCCGGATGGGGGCGACGGCGCCACCAGGTCGGCCCCGAGGCGCAGGCGGAAGCCGGTGTTGCCACGTGGGGGTGGCCGGGACACCACGTCAGAGGTGTCCCGGCCACCGGGATGTGCCCGTGTCGGACGCTACTGCCCGGCCGGCTGGGGCAGGACGACTCCGAATTCGTCGTCGGCCCGGTCGAGGACCAGCTCGAAGGGATCGGCCGTTCCCTCGAAGCGGACGGTGACGGTGACCCGGGTCAGGTCGGGTCCCTCGAAGTCGGCCAGTGCCGGCTTCTGGGCCGCCTCGCCCCACTGTTCCACCCAACGCTGCGCGACGGCGTAGGGCTCCCTGTCGTCGTTCAATGCGAGTGCGGCCAGCGCGTCCGCGTCACGGTCGCGCAGATGGCGCAGGACCAGCTGCGTGGTGCGCAGCGTCCCGGGCATGGGTTGCCCGGTGACCTTCAGCGCCAGCTCTCCGGTGCCGTCCTCGACCCACCCGGGGGTGCGGTCGCGGCCGGATACCGCAGGTCCGGTGTCGCAGGCCGTGAGCGGGAGGAGCGCGGCCAGCAACAGCAGGGCAATGACGCGATGCCTGCGACGGTGCACGTGCGGCCTCCGAGGGCTTATGTCGTCTTGCCAGGGCGGATGATGCTGATCCCGCCCACGTCCTTCTTCTTGAGTATGTTCGCCAAAGTGTTGACATTGCTGCCGCCGTGCTGCCTGACCTCGGCATTCCCCCGGCTGGCGCTCACGATGACCGCCGCGTGGTTCCATGTCCGGTCGCTCTTGTAGAAGACGAACAGGAGATCGCCGGGGCGTGCGTCGTAGCGGGGAGATCTCCCGGCCGACGCGGTGGCCCTTGAGGTGGTTGCGCAGGTTGTTGGCCGCCGCCCAGCTCCAGCTGGAGGTCACCTGGGGGACACCGCGTGGGTAGACCCTGCGCTGCCACCACTTCGAACCGTCCCGCTGACCGCCGCTGCGCTGCTTCATCCTTCCGCCGTAGTACAGGGCCTTGGAGACGAAGTTTGGTGCAGTCCTGGCCGTACTCCCATCGGATGGTCACGTTGCGCTTGGCCCAGTTCGCGGTACCGCTGCCCGGAGCCGCGCGCAGCACGGCGGGTGGGGCGTGCGGGAGCGGCTCCTCGGGGAGCATGCCGTCACCTTCAAGGGTGATCAGCGGTTTGTCCTCGGGATCGGAGCCGCCCTCGTCGACGTGGTCCTGCGCGGGCGGTGCCACGGTGACGGCGGCCGACGCGGCCGTCGTACCGGTGCCGTACGGGGAGCCGGTGGTGACGGTGGCCTGGTGGTCTGCGCCGTTGGCCAGTCCCGGGAATGCGGCGCGGGTGTCCTCGGTGGTGGTGCGGGCCACCTCTGTGCTGTCCTTGGTGACGACGACGGTGTAGTGGAGGGTGTCTATCGCGGCACCCGGGTCGGTCGGCGGGTTCCAGGTCGCCAGGAGTCCGCCGTCGGCGGCCACGGCCTTCACCTGCTCGACTGCGCCGGGTGCGGTCGGGGGCACGTACTCGAGCACCAGGGAGGGCCGGTCGGCCGGATCGGCCGCGCGCGAGGAGTGGTAGACGACGCCGGGCGCCGGGGTGGACTCGTCGCCGTGGCGGAGGCTGAAGCCGTGGTTCGGGGAGTCCGGGCCACAGCCTGCGACCAGCGGCCCCAGATCGAGGTCGGTCAGGGCGTGCGGGAGCCCGTCCTGGTGCGGAGTAGTCAATCAGCCCTGGTGTAGCCGCAGCCAGTGGTCGAGTGTGGTGAAGTCCTCGTCGGTGATGCCGTGCCGGGCAGTGACGCGGTGCAGGAGGGCTTGGCCGGGGTGGTGTGCTTCCATCCAGATCCGGTCGGTGGTGGTGATTTCGTCATCGATCCAGGCGAAGGGGCGTCCGGCCGCCCAGCGGAGGAGCTCACGGGTTTTCCAGTGGAGCCCGTCCTGCTCGTCTTCGTCGGACGGCTCGGGCCAGGTCACGACGGGCAGTTCCGGCAGGCCCAGCCACGGGGCGAGGCATGCGTTGGCGTCGGACATCCACGTGGTGGCCCACACCAGCTCGCACGGCAGCGCCATCAGCCGCGGGCCGTGCGCCGGATTGACCCTGGTGATGAGCGGGTTGGTGTCTGCTCCCGGTATGTGACGCCCGGTCTTGTAGGTCGGGTATCCGTCTGGAAGCTGTTGCCGGGTTGCCCCGAAGGGAATGAGTGGGCCATCGACATCGAGAAAGAGAAGGGGCAGCGTAGAACCGATCACGTGGGCACGGTAGCGGTGTTCAGGCTCGTGCGACCGGTCCGTGCCGGTCTCCGGTCAGGACGCTGTGCGCTTCGGGAGGGTGGTGAGGGCGGCGATGGGGTCGTTGAGCGAAGAGCTCCGGCAACGGGAAGCAGCGGCCCGTGCGCAGGTGCAGGAACGCGTGGGTCGCTAGCGAAACGCTGCGTAGCGCGCTCAGGCTGACAGTTCATGTCCGCCTTGTCAGCCCAGGGCATCTTGTCAGCCCGGTCCATGTTGAGCGAAGCGAAAAGGCAGGAACTGCTGGCGCCTCACACCGCGTCGGAACCCTTGGTCTTGGCGGGGAGCTGGGGTTTTTCGTGGCCCCGATTCTGGCTGCCCATGTGGGCCGCTTTACGGGTCGAGTACGAATCCAGGATTGAGAAGTCGGCACCCTGGAGATCCTTTGGGTGCGGGCCGACGGAAGGAACTGCCGGGGTGAGGGCATTTGTGTGCCCTCGCGTTTCCGATGGGCGCCTTCGCGCCCAATTCGGCAGTCAGTGGACCTGTTGGGTCCGCCGAGCCGTATTTCCCGCCACTTCCGCTCACGCCACAGCCCGCTGGCCGACAAGTGGTGCGGCACGAACACCATATGGAGAGGACCGAGATGTCGGAATGCCGTCAGGCGAAATTCGCGGGGCAGGCAGTAGTCGTCGGTGCGGGTATCGCGGGGCTGGTCGCTGCCCGGGTGCTGGCAGACCATTTCGAGAGCGTTGTGGTGCTGGAAGCAGCGGCGCTGCCGTCGACGCCGACGCCGCGTAGTGGTGTTGCACAGGCCCGGCATCAGCATGGTCTGCTGATCAGCGGTGCGTCCGAACTGCAGCGTCTCTTTCCTGGGCTGCGTGAGGAACTGACCGCGGACGGGGCACCACTGTTCGACTTCGGGTCACGTGCATCGATGACGGTTGCGGGCTGTCGCCTTCCCCGTAGACCGATGGATGTGGTGGTGCAGGCATTCTCGCGGGATCTGCTGGAGTGGAGGCTGCGGCAGCGGGTTACGGCGGATACGTCGGTGGACGTACGTGACCGGAGCCGGGTCAAGGCACTGTGCTGGGACGACGGTGGCGCGCGCGTCGTCGGGGTCCGCCTGGAGGATGGGCGCATGCTGGACGCGTCCTTGGTCGTCGATTCGTCCGGGCGGTTCTCCCCGCTCCCGGACTGGCTGGGTGACGCAGGCTACCCGCGGCCTGCGCAGCAGGTCACCGACGCAGACCTCGTCTATGCGACCAGGACCGTGGCGGCTCCGACGCAGGACTTCGACGCGCTGTTCCAGCCGTACGAGGCACCTGAGCAGCCGCGCGGTGGGTTCGCCGCACGGCTGGAGCACGGCAACTGGCTGGTCACCCTGTTCGGTGCGGGGGGAGACCATCCGCCGGTAGACCCCGACGGCTGGCGGCAGTTCGCCGCGAGCCTGCACAACCCCGATCTCGACCAGTTGCTCGCCGGTGCCACCCCTGTACCGGGCGGCAGGATCCATGTCTTCCGCCGTACCGAGAACCGCCTCACGCGGTACGACCGGATGAGGAAATGGCCGGAGGGGCTCATTGCCCTGGGGGACTCCGTCGGCGCGTTCAATCCGGCCTTCGGACAGGGCATGGCCACCGCCGTGCTCGAAGCCCGGGTTCTGTCGGACCATCTGGCCCGGGTACGTCGAGGCCGCTCCCGGAGAACCGACGGACTCGCGCGTTCCTTCCAGCAGGACATCGGGCGCATCGCACGCAAGCAGTGGCTCATGACCGCCAGTGACGACCTTGTCTGGCAATACCGCCGCCAACGCAAGCGGTTGCCTCTCTGGTTGCGACCGGTCCCTTGGTACAAAGGGCGCCTGTTGCGGATCATGGTGAATGATCCGCGTCTGCACACGCTGTTCATCCACGTCTTCCACATGGTCAAACCTGTTGCGGCACTGGCTGGTCCCAGAATTCTCGCCAAAGTCCTCTTCTCCTCGCGCGGTCCCGATGCCCGTGACGGTGTCACGGGCCAACGGCCGGCCCGCCGGGCCGACGCGAAGGTGTAGGCGAACTCGTTGGCCGATTTCCGTTCGGGGGATTCCGTGATTCTTGTAAATCGGCTCATGTGATGAGCCCAATCAAGGTCAGCGTGCCGAATCAGGTGTAATGGTCCATTTTGCTGGACAGGACTGTCGAGGCACTTTCGGAGATCGAACCGTGGGTGCCGACGTTCAGGTAAGTGCGCACAGAGGAGTGATGCAGTGACCACCGATGCTATTCTGCGAAAATATGACCTGATCTTCGATCGGCTCGATGCCGACGGAAGCGGAGTCCTCGAATTCGCCGACTGCGAGCGCATGGGGGAGGAAGTCATCCGCTCAGGACACGTACCGGCGGACTCCGCCAAAGCCACCGCGCTGTTCAGCGCCTACCGCGAGGGGTGGGACCGCCTCGTGGCAGCCGCCGACGCAGACGGCGACGGGCGGATCACCCGTGAGGAGTTCCGGGCCGCCATGACCGACACCCTGGGGCGCCGGGAGCAGGTGGTCTCCGGATGCCGGGCGGTGCTGGACGCCGAATTCTCGGCCATCGACAAGGACGACGACGGACTCGTTCCGGTCGCCGACTTCCAGCGCTACCTGGAGGCTCTGGGTTCCAGCCCGGAAGAGGCAGCGGCCACGTGTTCCCTGATGGACGCGAACCACGACGGGCAGGTCTCCCGGAACGAGTTCCACGCGGGCTGGGAGCAGTACCTGCTCAGCGACGAACTCTCCGAGGCGGGCAGCAGCTTCCTCGGAAGCCTCGCCTGACCGACATCCCGCCCCGCCTCGCGTGATCCTCCCATCACCGGGATGCCGCGCCCGCAGGCCGTAGGCAGGGGTGCGCAGTTCGTCCGCCCCCTGCCACGGCGTTGCCTGCCGGGGGCGGGCTCAGCGTGATGCCGTTCGACTACGGGCTGACCTGCCACGGCTTGCCCGCCGGGGGCGGGCCTGTGAACGACAGACGCCCGGCCGTGCAGTTGGCTCTTCCGTCCGGAAGACGGTCCGGCAAGGCTCGCGAGATCAGCTCCCGGCGCGTAGATGTCCGCCCCGCCGGTGAGAGCTGCCGCTGGCGCCCTCACGAATCCTGCAGGGCCGTGCTCGTCCGGCGTGGTGCCGCGCTGCGCTCTGCCTCCGGATTTCTGCAAAAGATTCCCGCAGTGCAGCAATGCGCATTCTCGCATTCTGTGATCGATGGAAATATTCGTTCAGTGCCTACGGGAAGATATTTTGAATCCGGTGTTTGCCGCGCCGATCGCCCCGGGAATCAGTCTGAACGAAGCTTCTGGATCACTGATTTCAATTCGAATCCTCTAGGCTTCTCTGTCGAATAAGCCGATCGTTATTTCCGGGAGAAAAGTGACCGATATTCTCGAATCGAGCGAGGTTATTCCTGGGATCTCGCTCGCAGAACGCGACACCACTTTGTGGCAGCTGCTGTGTGAGCGTGCGGAAGAACTGCCCGGCGCCATGGCGGTGATTGATTCCTCGCAGACCCTGACCTACGCCCAGCTCGTGGCCGAAGCCTCCACGCTGGCCCGATGCCTGCGTGCGGGCGGCATCGGCCCAGGGGATTCTGTGGCCTGCGCGGTTCCGCGCGGCGTGCGGGCCGTGGTCGCGCAGTTGGCGGTGTTCGCGGCCGAAGCGGTGTACGTGCCGGTGTCTGCCGATGATCCGCCGGACCGGCTCCGTGCCCTGCTGGACGGGGTCGCTGCGCGGCGTGTGCTCACCCTGTCCTGCCAGCGCCTGCCCGACGGCGTCGACCGCATCGACATGGACGCGCCGATGCAGCCCCCCGGCGGTGCGGGTCTCGCGAAGTCAGGGCGCCTGCCAGGCCCTTCGCCTGAGATGCGTGCGTACATCATCCATACGTCGGGCACCTCAGGTAGGCCCAAACCGGTCGCGGTCACGCACCGGGCGATCGCGCACACCATGCGTGCCCATGCCCGCCGTTTCGCGGAGCCGGTCCGGTGCATGGCGGTGGTGTCGCCGATGACGACGGACGCGTCGCTGCCGGGCATCTGGTGGCCGCTGCTGGCGGGCGGCACGGTGTGGCTGGCGCCGACGGACGCGCAGCAGACGGTGAACGATCTCGCCGCGCAACTGGGCAGCGGTCAGGTCAGCCATGTGCTGCTCACGCCGTCGCTGTACGGGGCGGTCCTGCCGCTCCTGGAGGGCCCGTCGCCGCACCTGCGGCAGGTCGTGGTGGGCGGTGAGCCGTGCCCGAGCGAGCTGGCCGCCGATCACCACCGCAGGATGCCGGGTGTGGAGCTGGTCAACGCCTACGGGCCCACGGAGGCGGCGGTCTGGTGCACGGCCGCCGTGCTGCGGCCCGGGGAGCCCGTCACGGCCGGTACCGCGCTGCCGGGTACGCCCGTCCTGGTGATCGGCGCCAACGGCCAGCCGGTTCCGGCTGGTGAGACCGGCGAGGTGTGCGTTGCGGGTGCCGGACTGGCGCAGGGCTATGCCGCGGACACCGAGCTGACGGCTTCGCGTTTCGTGGCTCTCCCGAGCGACGGACGCCGGCGTATGTACCGCACCGGTGATCTCGGCCGGTTCGACGGTCACGGCAGGCTGGAGCTGCTGGGCCGGAAGGACGCCCAGGTGAAGGTGCGCGGATTTCGCGTGGAGCCCGAGGGCGTCGGCCGGGTGCTGCAGGACATGCCCGGGGTACGGGACGCCACCGTCGGTGTCCACGAAGGCCGCCTGGTCGCCCACGTGGTCCCGCGGTGGGACGAACAGAGCGCGGCCCGGCAGCTGCACGAGACCTGGGACGAGCTCTTCAGCAGCCTGGACTTCCGTGACGAGCGCGCCGGGTGGACCAGCAGCTACACCGGAGCGCAGCTTCCGGACGCGGAGATGGACGAGTGGATCGACGCCACGGTGCGCCTGGCGACCGAGACCGGCCGCCCCAGCAGTCTGCTCGACCTGGGATGCGGTTCGGGCATGATCCTGACCCGCCTGGCCGGTACGGCGGCACGCGTCGTGGGGGTGGACGTCTCCGCCGAGTCCCTCGCCGCCGTGCGTGCCCGGCTCGACGCCATGGGACTGTCCGGCGTGGAGCTGCGGCAGGGCGATGTGACCAGTGCACGCGACGTCACGGGAATGGATCTCGTGCTGTGCAACTCGGTCGTGCCGTACCTGCATTCGGCGGCCCATCTGGAGCGGGCCGTGGCCGGCGCGCTGGGGGCAGTCGCGCCCGGGGGGCGGGTGGTGTTCGGGGACGTGAAGGACCGTACGGTGCAGGACGCCTTCCACGCGTCTGTCGTGCTGGACGGGGCGGACGACGGCGAGGGTGTCGAGGTGCTGCGCACGCGGTGGCGGCGCCGGGTGGCGTGCGATCCGTATCTGCTGGTGGACCCGCGCTGGTTCACCCGCTGCGGAGTGCCGTATGCCGAGGTGCGACCGCGCACAGGGCTCGCCCGCAACGAGATGAACGACTTCCGCTTCGACGCCGTCCTTGTGCCCCGGGCGCCTGGTGGTGTCGTCGAGGTGGAGCAGTGGCACTCCTGGCCCAAGAGCTTGGAGGGGATGCGGGAACTGCTGGAGGCGGAGCCGGGCCCGGTGGGAGTCCTGCGGGTGCCCAACCGCCGTACGGCCGGGGCGTGCGCGGTGCGGGACGTTCTCGCGGCGGGCAACGGCGGGTTCACCGCCGCCGATCTGCGTGCCCTGGCCGCCCGTGCGGAAGCCGATGCCGTGCACCCCGTGGCCCTGGAGGAACTGGCGGCGGACATGGGCAGGCCGGTGCGCCTGTCCCGTGCGGCGGGCTACCGCGACGGCGCGTTCGACGTCGTCTTCCTGCCCGCCGTCCCGCATGGTGCGGACAACGGTGGCGAGCGGGCGGTCGCGATCCGGTGGCCGCAGCTCGCGTGTGCGGACGATCTCGTCTCGGCCCCCCTGCACCGGCACGTCCTGGCCCGGGCTTCCGAGGAACTGCTGCCGGCCCTGCGCCGACACGCCGAGCGGTCTCTGCCCGAGCACGAGCGGCCCAGTCGGTACGTCCTGCTGGCCGAGCTTCCCCTGGGCGCCAACGGCAAGCTCGACCGGGCCGCCCTTCCCGCACCGTCCACCGAGCGACCCGCGATGTCCACGCCCTACCGGGCACCTCAGTCGCCGGTCGAGGAGACCCTCACCGGAATCCTGGCGAATGTGCTGGAGCTCGACCGGGTGGGCATGGACGACGACTTCGTGGAGCTGGGCGGTGACTCGCTGAGGGCGGTGCGGGCCGCCACGCAGATCGGTGCAGCCGTCGGCCGTGACGTCCCGTCCCGCTCCGTACTGGAACATCCCACCGCAGCCCGGCTGAGTGCCTACCTGGCCGATACGGCGAAGGGGGTGCCGGGGCAGCGGGCTGCGTCCACCGCAGACGTCCTGACGGACATCGGCCCGGACGGCGTCCGGCTGGCCGCGGGACCCACGCACCAGTTCCTGCGGGTCAACGACGACCGGGCCGGCGGGATCCTGCCCAGCCACGGGCCGCGCTTCTCGCTGGAATGCCACTACCGCATCCATGGTCCCCTCGACGTCCGGGCGTTGTCGACGGCTGTGGACCGGCTCGTGGCCCATCAGCCCGCACTGCGGACCGCCGTGCAGCTGACGGGCGAGCCGGGTGAACTCCACCAGACCGTCCACCCCGCCCCCGAGGGGGTCCTGCGCCACCACTCCGCCGAGGCCCTGGGCTCCCGCAGTCCTTCGCAGTTCCTGGCCGTGCTGGACGCCGCCGATCCCCTCGACGCCGCCGCTGGGCACGTCTTCACCGCGACCCTGCTCACCGCCGGACCGCACGATCACCTGCTGGGCCTGCGCCTGCATCACCTCACCTCCGACGGCTGGTCCCTCAACCTCGTCGAGCAGCAGCTCTCCACTCTGTACGCGGACGCCGTCGCGGGCCGCACCAGCACGCTGCCCGCGACCGACTACCAGGCCCTGAACGCACCGGAGGAACCGCGCGCCGACGACCTCGCCTTCTGGACGCGACGGCTCGACAGTGCTCGCCCCGGCCTGCTGATCCCACCCGCCCACCTGCGTGCCCACACCGATGTTCACGATGCGCTGCTGCGGACGCGGCGCATCCCGGCAGCCACCGCCACCGCGTTCCGGGAGCTGGCCCGCACCGAGCGCGTGACCCCGGCCAGCGCCCTGTACGCACTGTTCGCCGCCCTCGTGGCAGCCGACACCGGGCAGGACGAAACACTCCTGCTCGCGGTCAGCGCCGCCCACCCGGGAGACACCGCCCACACCGCCGGTCTCTACGCCCAAGCGGTCCCCGTACGCCATCACGTTTCCAGGGAACCGGCGCTGACGGTACGTCAGGCATTGCGTTCCGCAGACACGGATCTCCAGCAGGCACTGCGGCACGACAGCGCCTCCTTGCTCACCCTGGCAGGGATCCACCCGCCGATCGGCGAGCTCTTCGCCGCCTCCCAGTTCGTCTTCTACGACTACCTGCCGCCCGTCGAAGGACTGCGCCTGACCGGCTGCGCCGTCGAGCGCACCGACCAGCTCGACCCCGCCTTCACCGGACAGCTCTTCCAACTGCCCTGCGACCTGGGCCTGCTGGCCCGGGAGAGCGGCGACGCACTGGATCTGGCCGTCATCTTCGACCCCGCCTACGCCCCACCGCACTACGCCGAGAACCTGCTCGCCCGCCTCGCGGACGCGCTCGACACCCTGGCCGAATCCGCCGCCGACCGCCCGTGGAAGGGCCTGGTCCCCGCCGATTCCTGGCTCGCCGGCCTGCACTGACCGACCCGCGCCGACGCGCACTGCGGCGGCCTTTCCGGGCGGGTGCCCGGTGCCCCCGACGACCATGGCTGCCCGGCTGGGACTCCTGCACCGGCCGAGCCTTCCTCACCACTGATCTGCCCGCGTGCCCGTGCCGTGTCCGAGCCATGCCCTACCCCCGGGCGCGCGCTCCTCGTACCCCTGCTTGCTCCATCAGGGCGTCACCCGCCCTCCACTCCGTAAGGACACATCCATGCTCACTGCCCACGACGAACGCCGCGAGGCCAAGATCGCCGGATGGATCGGGATCGCCATGGTGGCGCTCTTCCTGGTCCCCCTGCCCTTCGTCCGCAACCCGCTCAGCCGCCCCTTCCCGTACTGGAGCGACTCCTCCGACAGCATCGGCACCTGGTTCGCCCAGAACCCCTCGATCTCCGGCTACACCATCGACATCGCCTTCGGACTGCTCTTCATCTGGTTCGCAGCCGGACTCAAGCGCTGGCTCACCGCCCCCGGCCGGGCACCGCTGCAGGCCGAACTCCTCATCCCCACCGCCCTGTCGGTCGGCATCTGCTGGATGATGTCCAACGCCGCGTTCCTGCTCGGCCCGGTCGCCGCCGAACGCCCCGACGCCATCAGCAGTGCCTACCTGCACCTCACCTACGACCTGTGCGTCACCTTCGGCTACGCGGGCTCCCTGCCGCTCGCCCTGTTCTCCTACGCCGCGGGCAGCCTGATCCTGAAGAACACCACGCTGCCCCGCTGGACCGGGTGGACCTCCCACGTCCTGGCCGTGGCCCACTTCGGATACTTCTTCAACGTCCTGACCACCAGCGACACCCCCTTCACCCCGTGGGGCTGGGGCAGCTTCGGCTCCTACGTCGGCTTCGCCCTGTGGGCGCTGGTCCTGTGCACCATGATGATCCGCGCCCCGCGCCCCACCACACAGCCCGCGCAGATCCCCGCGCCTGCCGCACCTGCTGCCGCAGTAGTCGCCGCCCCCACGGTCTGACCCTTCCGCAGCGACCCGGCGGGCAGGGCCCGCACAGGCCCGGCCCTGCCCGCCCGCCGACCAGCCCAGGAGATCCCGTGACAACCTGCACGCACACCCCGCTCACCGTGCCGCCCCTCTACTGCCCGTTCACCGCACGCCGCTCCCCGCACGCCGAGGCCGTCGACGCCGAGAGCCTCACCTGGATGCAGAACTTCGACCTCTTCACCGGCGACGCACACCGCGAGTACACCCGCCGCGCCCACGTCGGGAACTTCGTCGGCCTCGGCATCCCCGACGGCCGTGCCGACACCCTCCTGGCAGGCACCAACTACTGCAACTGGCTCTTCGCCTTCGACGACGCCCTCTGCGACGAAACCCTCGGCGGCACCACCCCGGAAACCCTCGCCCCCTATCTCGCCCGCCTCAGCCGGGTCCTGCAGACCCCCGACGCCCCGCTGATGCGCGACGACAAATGGGCCGCCTCCCTCCTCGACATCCGCCGTGCCCTCGACCGCCAAGGCACACCGGCGCAGGTCTACCGGTGGACCGACCAGGTCGACGCGTACTTCTCCGGCCTGGTCTGGGAAGCAGCCATCCGCCAGAAGCCGCACTCCGCGAGCCTGGACGATTACCTCATGATGTGGCAGAGCAGCAGCGCCGCCCTGTCCGCGCTCGCCTTCATCGAGATCGCCCAGGACTACGTGCTGACCGCCGAGGAGTACCACGACCCGCGCATCCACGTCCTGCACGACCTGTGCGTCGCCCTCATCGCCTGGCACAACGACACCACCTCCTACAACAAGGAAGCATTCCGCGAACAGCACTTCGGCTACCCCGAAGCGATGAACCTCGTCCCCGTCCTCGCCCGCCACCACAACTGCACGCCCCAACAGGCCCTGCGCACCGCCACGTCGATGCACGACCGGGCCATGCACCGCCTCCACCAGCTCGCCCGGCAGCTCACCGACGGCGACAACCCCCGGCTCGCCCGCTACGCACACGCCCTGACCGACTGGGTAGCCGGCAGCCTGCACTGGCACCTCACCAGCGGCCGCTACAACGACCCCAACAACCCCGGCGAAACCGTGGCCCCGCGCATCCAGATGCCCCCCGTCATCTCCCGGCCCACCAACCTCACGCACCTCAGCCAGCCCCTCACCACGCCCGTCGCCGCCTGGTGGTGGAACGCCTGACACGCCGTACAGACCAGGCGCGCCTTCCCACGACACCCAGCGCCGCTCATGTCCCGTCCAGCGCACCGCCAGGAGAACAATGACCTTCACCGCCTCCCGCCCCGCCCACACCCCGGCGGCCCTGCCCCTGCTGCCCGGCGCCCTGCCCCTGGTCGGCCACGCCCTGCGCCTGCTCAACAACCCGGCAGAGTTCCTCACCACCGCACCGGCCCACGGACCCCTGTCGCACGTACGGCTCGGCCCGCTGAACGCCACCCTCGTCAGCGACCCCGCCCTCACCCGGGACGTCTTCCTCGACGACGCCCTCTACGACAAGGGCGGCCCCCTCTACGACCGCATCGCCGACGTGATGGGCAACGGCATGCTCGCCTGCCCCCACTCCCGCCACCGGCAGCAACGGCGCCTCCTCCAACCTGTCTTCCACAAGGACCAACTGCCCGCCCACCTCGACATCATGGCCGCCGAGATCACCCACGGCATCACACAGTGGCAGCCGGGCCAGACCCTCGACATGGCAGCCCAAGCCCAGGCCCTCACCGCCCGCGCCATCGTCGCCACCCTCTTCGACGGCACCCTGGACCCCGCCACCGTCACCACCATGGTCCACGACATGTCCGCCATCACCGCAGGCATCTACACCCACGCCCTGCTCCCCGCGGCCTACACCCGCCTGCCCCTGCCCGCGAACCGCCGCTACACCCGTGCGCAGAAGAGCCTGCGCACCACTCTGGGCCGCATCATCGCCGAGCACCGTGCACGCACCGCCGACCACGGCGCCTTCCTCTCCCTGTTGACCGAACCCGACCCCGACGGCCGCGTCCTGTCCGACAAGGACGTCAGCGACCAGGTCATCACCTTCTTCATCGCGGGCATGGAAACCACCGGCAACGCCCTCGCCTGGGCCGCCCACCACCTCGCCCAAGACCTCGACCTCCAGCACCGCGTCCACACGGAGGTCGCCACACTGCCGCCGGGCCCTCTCACTCACGCCCACCTGCCCGAGCTGGAACTCACCGGCCGGGTGGTGACCGAAACGCTGCGCCGCTACCCGCCCGTCTGGCTCCTCACCCGCACCGTCACCCGCGACACCACCCTCGGTGGCCACCCCCTGAAAACCGGGGAAACCCTGGTCGTCAGTGCCTACCTCGTCCAGCACCTCCCCGCCGCCCACGCCAGCCCTCACGAGTTCGACCCCGACCGCTGGGCGCCGTCACAGACCAAACCGTCCGTCCCCGGCTCCTTCATCCCCTTCGGTATGGGCGCCCGCAAATGCATCGGCGACACCCTCGGCGTCGGCGAACTCACCCTCGCCCTGGCCGCCCTCGTCCGCCAATGGCAGCTCACCCCAGCAACGCCCGCGCCCGTCCGCTACGAGAGGGACATCGTGATCCGCCCCCGCCACCTCCACCTCCGCCTCCGGCCACGCCACCCAAGGACCTAGGGCGTGCTTGAGATGTGGTCACAGTGCTTGCCGCATCAGAGCGAGTTGGTTGTGCCATGACCCTGCTGGACGGCCATGCTGGCTGATCTGCCACGAGCGCACCAGGGACCGGGCGCTGTGCCCGGCCACCTGGTCTGTCAGACGGCCGTCCCACCCGCGTTTCGGATCAGCTGCTGAAGCACCTTCAGCGTGGTGACGTAGTCCGCGTCGTCGATGCCCTCGTGGAGGGCGGCACGGATCGCGGGGGCGTTGCGTGCGAGGTCGACGCGGGCCTGTTCCCCCTCCTTCGTGAGCCACAGCCGGTCCTCGGCGTCCCGGGTCAGCCAGCCGCGCTCCAGGAGCACCTCGGCCTCGGTCGCCAGATCGTCCTCGGGCCGGATGTAGGAGGTCATGGCCGCCTGCAGCTCGGGGAGGGTCATTCCCTCGCCGTCGGGCGAGATGTCGTTCTCCGACAGGTTGCGCAACAGCCAGAACTGGGGCTGGGTGTAATCTTTTTCGGCCATCTGGGCCCGGGTGTACGCAATCAGCGCCTCGTAGGCGACACCGGTCCAGTACGCGGCGGGCTGTCCGGCGAGTTCGGCGTCGGAGATCTGCTGGGTCGTCATGAGGTGTCCCCTCCAGGTACTTCGGTGCGGAGCCTGCACGCCGTGCAGGTCGTGCAGGTCGTGCAGGTCGTGAGGAGACCGTATGACCTCAAGTATGGTTGAGGGCAAGCGGGTGATCTTCCGGACGCTGTCGGAGCGAACACCGCAAGCCCTGTCTCGCCCCGAACGTGAGTCGCTGCTCAGGTCCGTGACGTGAAACGATCTTGGGATGGCTCGTGGAGATCTGACGGACGAACAGTGGGTGTGTCTGGAGGCGGTGTTGCCCGCGTTGCCGGTGATGGGGCGTAAGCCTCGGGACCGGCGGCAGGTCTTCGACGGGATCTGGTGGCGGGCCCGGACAGGCTCGCCCTGGCGAGATGTGCCCGGACGGTATGGTCCGTGTCCGTGGGAGATCTTGTACTCGGTCTTCCGGCGCTGGCAGATCGATGGGACCTGGACCCGCGTCCTGAAGAACCTGCAGGTCTAGGCCGATGCTACGGAGCACGTCGTGTGGGAGGTCTCCATCGACTCCACGATCTGCCGGGCCCGCCAGCATGCCGCCGGGGCCCGGAAAAGGGGATCACCGTCCGGGCCGGACGTATCCGGACGGCCTGTCGGCCGAGCCGGACGACCACGCCATCGGGCGTTCACGCGGCGGTCTGACTACGAAGATCCATCTCGCTGTCGACTCTTCTTTCCATGTCGTGGCCACGGTTGTCACCGCCGGACAGCGGGGTGACGCGCCACTGCTCACCGAGGTGATGAACCGCATCCGCATGCCCCGTCCCGACTGAGGCCGCCCACGGATCCGGCCCCTTCACGTCCTCGCCGACCGGGCGTACTCCTCCCGGCAGATCCGTGAATACCTGCGCCAGCGGCAGATACCGCACACCATTCCGGAGAAGCGTGATCAGGCAGGACACCGGGGCCGCAGGGGCTCGGCGGGCGGACGCTCGGAGGGGTGCTGGCTACGGTCGCCGCATCGGCGGATCTTCCGCGCATGCACGCGGCAGCAAATACCGTGGCACACACGGCAGCTGAGGTACGCGTCGGAAGAATCGGGTGTGTCGAGTTCAGTCCCGGTCGGGCACTGTCGAGACACCTGCGGTGACGTTCCGCAACCGCTCTCCAAGACCTGTGACAGCGTCGAGCAGCGCAATCACTCCGGGCGGTGGGTGTGCGTCACCTGCAGCGGGGGTTCCATCCATGATCTGCACGGTCACAACCTCAACGACCAGACCCGCTCACTGAAGATCAACAAGAACGACTGCGGCTGAGCGGACCGCCCGCAGGCCGACCCCGGTGACGTGCGCTTCACCGCAGTGCCGTTCCTGTGCCGGGGTGAGCGCCATAGGGGCATTACGCGCTGCCGTGCTGTGCGCCGGTGTGGTGTCCGCGTCGCCGACATACGCCTTGTCGTAGCTGGAATGCCACCAGCAGTGCCCTGCGCCGGAGACGAGCGCTAAGCGGAGCTGGTGAAGTTGGTTGCGTTGGGCAGACGTCCTTGGGGAGGGACGCCATGGCGAAGATCCTCCGAGTCGTGCTTACCGACGTGCAACACCGTGACCTGCACGGGCTGCTGGCCCGCCGCGATCTGACCCAGTACACCCGGCAGCGCGCCGAGTGCGTCCGGCTCCTGGGCCAGGGCCGGTGAGTTGCTGAGGTCGCGGGCGCGCTGGAGTGTCATCCGGTCACTGTCCGATTCACCAGGTCTTTTCCCGGCGGGAAGTAAAAAGAGACTCCCGGTCTCGAAACCCGCTACTATAGAGACCATGAGTTCCGTAAGTGAAGGGTCCGCCCGTGCCGGCCGGCCCCGTTCCGAAGATGTCGATCACGCCGTGCGCACGGCGACGCTCGCCCTGCTGGAGGAAGTGGGTTACGCGCGACTGCGGATGGACGACGTGGCCGCGCGGGCCGGGGTCGGGAAGGCCGCGCTGTACCGGCGGTGGCCGTCGAAGGCCGCGCTGACCCTCACTCACCTGGTGCACGACCTGGCGCCGCGGCCGACCCGGGACACCGGTTCGCTGCGCGGCGATCTGCGCCTGATCGCACGCGGCACCGTGGAACGAATGACACATCCGCGCGTACGGCCGGTGCTTCCCGAGTTGATGGCCGAGCTGCTGCGCACCCCGGAACTGCGCCAGGTCTTCGAGACGGCATGCCTGGTTCCCGAGCGGGAACAGGTCCTGGCCGTGGCGGTACGGGCCGTGACCCGAGGAGAGTTGACCGGCGTGCCGGACGTCGACTGGGCCCACGCCCAGCTCATCGGCCCGGTGTTCGCATGGCTGCACCTCCTGGGCCGGGAAGCGGACGACGTGGCCGCCGACCGGCTCGCCGACGACCTGGCGGCCACTTGGACGGCCCGCGCGGGCGCACCGGACACACCGGACGTCCCGCGCACGCCGCGCGCGGAGGGTTTGCTGTGAACAGCTGGCTGTGGGCGGGGCAGATCTTCCTCGCCGTCATGTTCATCGGTACCGGCGGCTGGAAACTGGCCGTCCCCAAGGACCGGCTGCGCACCCCGATGCCCTGGGTCGACGACCTGTCCCAGCGGGCCGTGCATGCCGTCGCCGCGATCGAGGTCGTCGGCGGCATCGGAGCTGTACTGCCGTGGCTCACCGGGATCCTGCCCGTGCTCACCCCGCTCGCCGCGGCCGGACTCGCCCTGGTCATGACCGGTGGCCTCGCCACCCACCTCCGACGCCACGAGTACGCCCGGTCGCTGTCCAACGTCGTGCTGCTCGCTGTCTCCGTGCTCGTCGCGGCGGGACGCTTCGCCTGACGGCAGCCGGCGGCGGCCGACCTCGGGGTCCAGCGAAGGTGAAGCCGAAAGCCGCAGCGGTCATGATCCCGACGCTGTGAGCGGCTGATTGGTGCCGTCTTATCGGCGGCAGTGCGCCTACGTGCGCTGACCCGCGGATCTTCGCGGCTGAGCCTCGTCGGTCGGGTCCTCCCTGTGGGTGAAGCGGGACCACAGGGGTCAGGCTGGGCCGATGCCGCGAGGAAGGTTAGGCCCCGGTGTCCTCAGCAGCTTGGGTGAAGTTCTTTGCTGATCCTCGGATTCGGTTTCCTCGCTGGGCCAATGCCTGGTCGACGGCTTCACCGAGGGAGTCGGTGCTGGTCTGGCTGCGTTGTGGGTAGTCCTCGTATTTCGCCTGCCGCCAGACCAGCTCGATGTCGTTCAACTGCGGGCTGTATGGCGGCAGATAGAAGAGTTCCACTCCGATCTTCGCCAGTTGACGTCGGCGGCCCTTGAACGCGTTGGCCCGGTGGGCCGGGGCGTTGTCCAGTACGACCGTGCATGGCCTGCGCCGTTCCCAGAGAGGCATGCTGCCGATGCCGTCGGCGGCCAGCTCCAGCACGGCCGCGCCATCGCCCAGGCCCGCAAGCCGCGCGCAGACGAACTCCAGCAGCAGCTCCGCGTTGATCTTCCCGCTTGTGCTCTGCCAGGGAAGGTCCGGCTCACTGCCGACGATCTTCGCGCCGAGTACGTTGACCCGGCGATTACGGGTTTCCTCCTTCGGCACCACAACACGCTGCCCGATCCTGGACCAGGTGTAGCCGGTGGGCATGGTGGGAGCGAACCCGGACTCGTCCAGGAAGATCAGATCGCGTTCTCCCGCTTCGCGGCCTGCCGCAAGACCGCAAGACCTCCAGCTGGGCCCGGGCGGCCTGCTGGAGGACGGAGTCGGCCTTGTGCCGCACGCTGTCGCGGGTGCGTTTCCAGCGAAAACCCTCGCGCCGCAGCAGCTCGCCCAGCGAGTCCGCAGAGATGGTCACCCCGCGCTCGTCCCGCAGCCACTCACACAGGGCCGGGACAGTCCAATTGATCCCGGCCCGGGCGGAATCATCCAGAAGCTCCCCCAGCGCGGCTCGGTACTTTGCCCCCAGCAGCCTCGCTGGCCTGCCCGGCCGCAGGGCATCTACCAGCCCCGCGATCCCCGCCTCGAAGGGGTGGACAGCAGCTCGGACCGTGACCGGATGATGCTCCAGCACGCCCGCGACCTCAGCAACACACCGGCCCTGGTCCAGGAGCCGGACGCACTCGGCGTGCTGCCGGGTGTACTGGGTCAGATCGCGGCGAGCCAGCAGCCCGTGCAGGTCACGGTGTTGCACGTCGGTAAGCACGACTCGGAGGATGTTCGCCATGGCGTCCCTCCCCAAGGACGTCTGCTCAACGCAACCAACTTCACCAGCTCCGCTTAAAACATGGGGTGGTCATTGGCGGAGGTGTCGGGTACCGGTTGCATGACGTCCCAGTGCTCGACCACCAGGCCGTCGAGGAGACGGAAGATCTCCACCACGGCGGTGCCGCGGTCTTGGGGTCCTGTGGTCATGTGCCAGTGCACGGCGACCAGGTCGTCCTCGGCGATGGCTCGCTGGAGTTCCCAGCGCACCTCGGGGAACGTCGCGACCATGCCCGCCGCGAACTGTGCGAGCGGGCCAGGCCCGTCCTCGACGCCCGGGTTGTGCTGGACGTATGCGGGACTGAGGTAGGTGTCCGTGGCCTCTTGTGCCCTTCCGGGTTCGAAGAGCATGCGGCAGAACTCCAGCACACGCTTCTTGTTCTCGGCCGCGTCAGCCATGGGCTCTTCCGATCGTGTTCGTGTACGGACAGGATGGTCTGCGCGTTGCCGCCCCCCCCGTGCCGGGCTCGGCATGGAGCTACATCGGCCGGTTGTTCATGTACCGGTCGATCCGCCAGTGGCCCTGCGCCTTTTTCACGACGAAGAACTCCCGGAACCGGTCCTGGACCACTTCCCCGGTGGCCAGCAGGGTCGTCGGAGCATCGGTCGTGGTGCGAACGAATGCCTCGTCGCCGTAGACCCGGACCTCGTCGAAGACATGGGTGGCGTCGAAGCGCACGGCGGCGAAGGTGCTCGTGTACACGTCTTGGAGCCCTGTCTTCCCCTGGACGTTCTCGGCCTGGGTGAGGGCGAGAAGTCCGTCCGGGGTGTAACAGTCGAGGACTCCATCGAGGTCCGCGGCGTTCAGGGCGTCGAAGTAGCGCTGCACGGCCGCCACGACGGCGTCACTCTCCGTACGTTCCCCAGGAGGCATGGACATGCCGGTTCCCTCTCCGTGTGCGGGTGTCCTTCCCGTGCCGACGAGCAGGGGCGGGGGCCCCGACGCTCAGGCAGCAGCGGTGGGTGACAAACGCGACCATAAGGGGCTCTCTCCCGTTTCACCTGCCGAGCCCGTACGCCTGCGCTGCGTCGGCGCAGCGCCGGTGAGGCATTGTGCAGGAGCGGGCGTGGGCGGGCCGGACGCGGTGGCCGCCGCGAGAGTGGCCCGTTCGCGCTGGCCTCCGACCTCGCCGCCTCGCGAGACAGATCTCGGGAGGCGGCGAGGTCGGGGGCGCGCGAGGATCGGTTCGTCGCAGCACTCCGCCTCGATGGGAGCCCGTAGGAATGGCCTCGCTCACGCTCAAAGACGCTGCCGTCGCACCGAGGCGGGGCTGGTACGCGCCGCCGAACTCGGCGTGGCCATGAGCATCGCGATCACCGCCCCCGCAGGTCACCTGCTGCACTTTTTCCGCATGGCCGATGCCTGGCTTGCCTCGATCGACATCGCCATCAAGAAGGCGAAGACCGCGGCCCTGTTCACGATGGCCACGGCGGACCTCGGCGAGGCGTCCCAGTCAGGTAAGCCCCTCTACCAGATCGAGCTCACCAACGGCGGCCTGGTCACCTTCGGCGGCGGCCTGCTCATCGCCACCCGTGTCAGGATCAGCCTGATCGGGGACCTGGATGGGGGGCTTCAGCTCGCCCTCACCGAGGGCCTGTTCGCCTGCCGGTCATCCCCGCCCACTTCCTTCTTCGCGCTGCCGCCCACGACGCCCGCCGGGAAGTATCCGCCGTGGCTGCGACCATCGGCGCGATGGCCACGGCGACCGGCGGCAGTGCCTGCGTACCGTCAGAACCGCCGATGCCTCCCGCCGACTGAGCGTCCGCTACCCCAGGGCGCGCTCGGCCCGCTCGCGACGCAGTGAACCTGCCCGCCGAACGGTGCGGTGGGAGCGGGAATGCCGGGGGCGGGCAAGGCCACGCCGCTCGCAGCCCAGGCGGGCGAACCGGCCCTCTCCATCGCCGGAACCCGCCCCGTCCCGCCTGAACAGCCCGTCATCGCCACCGAGAGGCACGCCATGCCCACCATCCCCGTCCTGGACTCGACGATTGCTTACCGGGAGACCGGCGAGGGAACGCCGGTCGTCTTCCTGCACGGCAACCCGACTTCCTCCTACCTGTGGCGGAAGATCCTGCCCGCCGTCGGCGCACCGGGACGTCTCCTCGCTCCGGACCTGATCGGCATGGGCGCCTCCGGGAAGCCGGACATCGCCTACAGCTTCGACGACCACTCCCGGTACCTGGAGGCGTGGATGGACGTGCTGGGCCTTGAGGACATCGTGTTGGTCGGGCACGACTGGGGTGCCCCGCTCGCCTTCGACTGGGCGACACGTCATCCCGGACGGGCCCTCGGTATCGCGTTCACCTCGCCGGTCCTCAAACCCATGACCTGGGAAGAGTTCGGACCTGCCCGCCCCTTCTTTGAGGCGCTGAGGACGCCGGGCGTGGGCGAGAAGATGATTCTTGAGGACAACGTGTTCATCGAGGAGGTCCTCCCGCAGACCGCCATCACAGGACTGAGCGAGGAGGACCTCGCCGCCTACCGCGAGCCGTACTCCACTCCGCAGAGCCGCCGCCCGATGCTCCAATGGGCACGCTCGATGCCCCTGGCCGGGGAGCCCGCTGACGTCGTGACCCGGGTCGAGGCATTCGGCACCTGGCTCGCGGCCAGCACGGACGTACCCAAGCTGTACCTCACCTTCGAACCGGGCCTCAGCCCGGAGCAGACCCAGTGGAGCGAGACCCACCTTGCCGCCCTGGAGATCGAACAGCTCGGGCCGGCGGGACACGACGCCGAGGAGGACCAGCCCGAAGCCATCGCGGGTGCGCTCGCCTCCTGGCTGGACAGACACCACCTGCGTCAGCCAGCCAAGCGCTGAGTGCCGGGCGCTGAACGTCGAACGATCGACTGAGAAGTGGTTCGTTGCCGACTTGACGGCGCGAGGGAATGTTGGGGCTTGCCTGCGGATGCTGCCCGGTCTTCGCGTGCGGTCAGGGGCGTGGAATCCGCGACGAACAGACTCATTCGCACAGAGCAGTGGAGGGCCCTCAGGTGCTTGACCAGGGGTGATGAGGAGCGGCTTCTGGGGCGTGGCGATCATGCCGAGACCGGACTGCCGATGTGGCGGCCGTTCCCCTGGCTCTCTCTCGGCATCATCGCCGTCGCCACACAAGGAGCCCGACTTGACTATTTGTCCGTCGAACCCCATGAGCAGGCGAAGAGCCGTTCTCTCGACCACGACCGTGACGGCTACTGCGGTGCTGATCTCGCTTCTCGGGACGGCCTCGGCCCATGCCGGGGACAGGTCTCCCGGTGATTCCTCCCCCTCTGCCGGAAACGTGTTCTTTGACGACGAGGCGCGTCAGGAGGCCGGGAGATTCCTGGAGGGCAAGACTCCCGAAGACCTTTGTGCCCCATCGTCCTGATGCCGACCCCGCCAAAAAGAATGTGGGCAAGTCCGTCAAATTCGTCGACGGGCAGGTTGATGTCTGCGAGTTGTCGATGCCCGTGAACAGCCACCCGCTCGTCCTCGGCAAGGACGGCTTGGGCCTCTCTGTTCACCTTTTGAACTCGGTCGACCTGTGGTCTCGAACCAGTGGAGTCTTTCCTGTTCAGCGCCTCACGGTGCAGCGCGCCATCGCGGCCGCGGCGAGCGGCCGCCTCCAGGCGGCGACAGGAGAGGTGGATACGCCTGGGCAGGCAAGCCTGGCCACTTCGACCTCTACGGCACTCACTGCATACATGCCCCCGCCACGGTTGGTGGCGAACACCGTCACCGTGTCGTCGACCGCGCCGGTCACCCGCATGAGGCATCCCGCCAGGATGCCTCTGGCAACCTCCTGGGCGCCGACGATCCAGGTGCCGTTGTGCAGGTCCATCAACTGGACCTCACCGAGCGCCGTGTAGTAGTCCAGCAGCGCACCGGTGTCGCCCGCCTCGGCGAGGCAGGCGACCGCCCGTGCCCCGTCTTCCGCCTTGAGGATGCTCACGGTGTACCCGTACGCGGCGTATCCGTAGAAGCCCTCGAATCCGTCCACGAATACGGCGGCTAGGGACGTCATTTCCTCGCCCCAGGCGTGGAGTGGGAACACGACATCGCTCATGGTGGAACCCTCAACGTCGATGAGTGTGCAATGGTGCGCCACCCGGCGCGTGACGATATGACCGGACGGGGAGGGCGGACGATGCGGCTGGATTCGCCAGCCTGGACTGCGGCCCTCTTCGGTCGGTCCCGGGACGCTCGTGCGAGAATCGCGGCTCGCACGTCACGTGGGGATCCGTGAGCGCGAGATCTAAGGAGTAGAACGTCCGTGCGGGGGAGAATGGTGGGCAAGACAGGTGGCAGGACGGCGGCGGTCGTCGCTTTGGCGGCCCTGACGGTCCTGACGGGATGCGGCGGCGGGAAGTCCGAGACGGGATATTCCGGCTCCTCCCCGTCCCCTTCCGGTACGCACGCGGAGGCGTCAGAGTTGTCTGCCCCCGGCCGCGACGCGGTAGACCGCGAGGTCGAGGAAGCCACCGCGAAAGCGAAGCTCACCGGGTTGTCTCCGTCGGTGGACCCCGCCGCCACCGCCCCCTCGGGCAAACGGCTGGCCCCGTGCACAACGCTGTGGTCCGGCTTCCCCGACGCCTCGGCGGGCAAGGGAACGACCGGCGCCAAGCCGTACGCGGCCGCCGTGGCGGAGCTGGAGAAGCGCGGATGGCAGCGCGAGAGCCGCACCGAACGTGGACAGCTCGTCCTGGTCTCGCTCAAGAAGGGAGACTGGATCATCCGAAGCAGCCTTAAGGAAAGCGACCGCACCGATGTGATCAACGTCATCGGTGTGCACGACAGCTGTGCCCCCGGATTGCCGGAGCTTCCCGAACTGCTCACCCACCTGCTGCCTTCGATGGCATCCCAGTGAACGGGCCGACGCCGGTAGATGCCTCTGTCACGGACACCCTGTCCTGCTGACGGGACTTCCCGGACTTCAGGAACCCGGCTCGCCGGTTCCTGTGCGCTGCGGTTCGGCAGCCCTCTTCGACGCGGTGCATGCTGGATCCCGAACTGCTGGAACGGATCACCGCGAGGCGCGCGGAACTGGATGGACTCGAAGAACAGCTGCCCAAGCAGTTGGCGGAGGTACGGGCCGGGCAGGACGAACTCGCCGTCGCCGAACGGGGCCTTGAGCGGATGAGTGAAGAGCTCGCCGAGGCTCGAACACTTCCGAGCCGTCGGTGAGGTCGACTCGGGGCGCCCTGCTGGTGTTTCCACCAGTGGGTTTCCCAGAGCCGCCTCCCGAACCCGGCGTGCCCGTCTCCGGGCACCGGGCTCTCCACAAATCCCGTTCCGGGGTGTTCAGTTCCTCATGCCGTAGTGGGCCACGGAGCCGGAATGAGTTTTCCCCGGTATCGGTATCTGGTCGTGCTTACCTTGGCCGGGTTGAACAGTTCCGCTTCCTCTGTGACGGGCCACCAGCCGCCGCCGTAATAACGTCGGCGGAGCTGCTTCCAGGTAATCCCGGGATGTTTGCGCCGGATCCATCGAGTCACCCTCATCCACGTGTAGTGGCTGAGGTAACAGAAAGCGACGTTCGACACTCCGGGACGGAAGTACGCGCACCATCCTCGCAACACCGAGTTCAGTCGGTGGAGCAAGGACTCCAGCGACAGGCCGACGTTCTGTCGTCCGGTCAGTTCCTTCACCTTGCCCGTTACGGAACGTACTGACTTCCGTGCCGGGTAGGTGTAGATGTACTGCCGGTCAGCACCCCGTTTCCAGTGGCGCTGGATGCGCCATCCGAGAAAATCAAGGCCCTCGTCAATGTGCGTGATCTTTGTCTTCTCCACCGACAGGCGAAGGCCCATCGGCTTCAAAGCCTCTGCGACCTCGTCGCGTAGTTCCTCGGCATGTTCCCGGCGCCCGAAGACGAGCACGAGGAAGTCGTCCGCGTACCGGACCAGCCGGTAGTTGGGCAATCCTCGGCGCCGTCTCCTGCGCCGGTCCTCGGAGGTGCCATCTGGTCCTCCGGGGCCCTGGGCGATGTGCTCGTCCAGGACCGAGAGTGCGATGTTGGCCAGCAGCGGCGACAGGATCCCGCCCTGCGGGGTCCCGGTGCGTGTGTCTGTGAAGGCTCCGTCACGGGACAAGATCCCGGACTTCAAGAACGCCTTCACCAAGGACAGCACCCGCTTGTCCCCGATTCGATTCCGCACCCGTTCCATGAGGGCTGGGTGCGCGATCTCGTCGAAGCACGCCGTGATGTCGCCCTCCACCACCCACTCGTATCCGTGGCTGGCGAGGTAGCGACTCTCGGCGATCGCATCGTGGGCTCGGCGGTTCGGGCGGAACCCATAGGAACACGGGAGGAATTCCGCTTCGAATACCGGCTCCAGCACCAGTTTCAAGGACGCCTGGACCACTCGGTCCGCCACGGTCGGAATCCCGAGACGACGAAGCTTGCCATTCGCCTTGGGAATCATCCGCTCACGGACAGGCACCGGATGGAAGCTGCGGTCTCTGATCTGGGTCCGCAGCTTGTCGAGAAACGTCTCGACTCCCTGCCCGGCCTCGATGGAGCGGGCGGTCTTCCCATCCACTCCGGCCGTGCGGGCACCCTTGTTTCCCCGGACACGGTCCCACGCCACCAACAGGAAGGCGGGATCGGCCACGAGGTTGAACAGGTCGTCGAACCTGCGATGAGAATCATCGACAGCCCAACGGTGCAGCTTGGTCTGGATCTCCAGTACCCGGCGTTCGGCCTTCATCAAGGCCCATTCCAGCTCGTCGGTATTCACCGGCGACAGCCTCCTGGCATTCCAGTCTCCTTACTGCTGACTTGCTGGCCCCCTTCCCCATGTGACCGGCTTTCCCGGCCTCGGAGTACTACGGAGCCTCCGTCCTGCCCGACGGCCATCAGCCGGCGATGGGCCTGCCCCCGATCGGACTGGATGTCCGATATAAGGGCGACCGTGGGCAGTTCCCACGTTCACCACGGAATCGATCGACAGGTGAGGTGCCCAGCTCTACCCCGGCAGCATCGCCGCGCTTACGCCGCAGACTTTCGGCGTGGCCTCCCCACCGATGCATAGAGTCGGCTTCGGAGTCGACCGCCGACGAGCGCTGGTGGTCGTGCACTGCGTCCGGCCCAGATCCGCCAGGTTCGAGCCGGTGTCGAAATTACGGGGCGTCAGGCACTGATTTCTCGCGTGCACCTTCCTGTCTCGCTAGCCGGACCCGGGCCGTCTGGCAGTACCAACCCGTCCCGGCGTTGTCGGGGCTGCTTACCGCTCAGCTCGACATCCCTCGAACCGAACTGCCCCCAGCTTCAACCGGATTGCTACGACAACCCGGCGGTGAAGGTCTCTCACCTCACTCGATTCCATGGCGCCTCGTGGCGCACCCACGCGCTTCGACAAACGGGTGTACGTCTTCTACGGGTCGGTCACCGTGGCCGTATTCGCCTATGGCTCCGTCCTCAGTGAGACGCCTCGTTGTCGGCACCTGGGTAGTGGTGGCGCAGTGCGCTGAGGAGACGTGCGTCGACAGCCCTGACGTCCCCCGATGAGCTGTCGAACTCGGTCTACCAGGGGGAGCGGGTGTCGCGGCGTGCTGCTGGGGTCCGCTCCGGCAGAGCCGTGTTCTGGTCGGTGCGCAGCAGCATGCCCGGGTCGGGTTCGAAGTCCTCATGGGGCGGTGCCTGCTGGTGGAAACGCTCGGTGCGCGGAATGGTGACTTCCACCAGGCGGCCCTCCTGGAACATCCATGGCCCGAAGCAGTCGTCGTCCTGGTCGCGAAGCAGAACCAGGCGGCGGCAGCGCCGTTCCGTCGGCCACCCGGACCGGGGCGCCGCGCTCACTCCGGAACAGCGGGCCGCAGCTGTGCATGTCCATCAACAGGCCGCGATGCCCGGGAGTACCTGGAGGCGGGGCGTACGACCGATTCCTCGACGTGGCTGCACACCCCGGAGAACCTCGCCCGGCTGGCAGCCTTCACCCAGGCCGCCGAAGCCCGCAGCCTCGTCGTCGCGGACGGGCCACAGCCGAAGCAGCCAGAGCAGCCAGCCAAGGACGCGGCCCGCCCCTGCCCGCCAGCAGCAACAGCACACCACGCAGCCCGATCAGGGCAGGGGGCTGGGCCTGGGCCACTGACGGACAAGGGAGATCTGTCGATCTTGCCGCAGCGCCACGGCCACGGTCACAACCTCGGGTACAGCGGAGGCGGCCCGCATGCCCTGACCGCCTACCTCCCCCAGATCGCCAAGAACGATGGAGGAACCACGCCCACCGGCACCCCCTCCAAGGTCGCGCACCCGGCGGTCGTCGCCGTCGACCTCCAGGCCACGCTGCAGAACTGACCGCAGCATCCGGGCACCCCACGAGCCAGCCGACTGCGGGGTGCCCACGCGTGTGTACGCCTTAGCCGCAGACGACTTGGCCGAAGACCTTCGAGCAGCCGAAATCGCCGCCCATGCATTCGATGTAGGTGTGACCGTCGTTGCACATGTCGGCGGCCACCGTCTTCTGGTGGTGGTCGTCGTTGGTGTGCGCGGACGCGACGGCGGGGATGGCGAGCATCGCGGCGAACGCGAAGGGCAGCAGGAGCTTCTTCATGGAACAACCTTGCTTTCGTGAGCAGTTGGAAGAGTGGTGAACGCGATCTTTGTCGGACCGCCGACCCCTCACAACGATTTAGCCCTTGCTTAATTCATCGCGACGCGGCGCTACTCTCAGGCTCGTGATCCAGATTCTGTTGGGGCCCGACGACATGGCCCGCATACGGTTCGCTCTGTCCCCTTTGGAAGAGCTCGTACACAGCGTTCCCGTACTGACGGGAAGCGGTCAGTACATGGCGCACCAGCCGTGGCGGGCCCGGGCGCTTTCGTCGGTCGCCGGTATCGACCTGGGGGTTCTGACAGCCCTCGCACAGGGGCCCCGCTTCATAGCGGACTTCCTCGCGCCCCCGCCGGAGGCGATGACGGGGCGCTTCACCGACGAACTCGACGCAGTGGCAAGCACCCCCGCTGAAGAGGTGGTGTGCTCTCTCGACGAACTGAGCGCCGGTCAGGGACTGCCGGAGCCACTGCGTCCGCTTTACCAGCACCCGGAGCGCGAGCTTTCACGCCTCGTCTCCACCATGGCCATGTACTGGCGTGCGGCGATCGAACCAGTGTGGCCGCGGCTGCGCTCCCTCAGCGACGCCGATGTCACCCACCGCGCACAGCAGCTCACCACGGGCGGGCTCGACAAGGTCTTCGCGGACCTCCACCCCGAGGTCACCTACGCCTCCGGGGAACTGAGCATCGACAAGCCCCGCCACCACGCGGTGCGCTCCGCGTCCGGCGCCGGCCTGCTACTGGTGCCCTGCGTCTTCGCGTGGCCCCGGCTCCTGGTGCTGCACAACGCACCGCACCAACCCACACTGACGTACTCACCGCGCGGCATCGGCCAGTTGTGGTCCGCCCAGGGCGACGCACGGCCGCAGCCGCTGGCCGAGCTGATGGGCCGCAGCAGGGCGGCTCTCCTGGCGCACCTCGACCTGCCGGTGTCCACCACACAACTCGCCTCCTACCTGGGCGTGAGCAGCGCGGCTGTCAGCCAGCACCTGGCCGTCCTGCGCCGCTGCGACCTGGTCACCTCACACCGCTCGGGACGATGGATGCTGCACCAGCGGACCACCCTCGCGACAGAGCTTCTCCTTCCCGGGGGACGGCCGCAGCCCCGGTGACTCCCCGGCCCTATGGCGGAGGCGGGAGCCTCCGCGGAGGGGTTCGAGGAGGGGGCATGAACCGCCCACCCCGCTGGAACTCCCGGCGGATTTCATGAGTACTGGTCAGCGGCGGGCGTACGGCGGTTGTCCGGAGCCCGCTGAGCCGTGCCCGCCCCGGCCCCGGGGCGGGCTGGTGGGGCGGTACGGGAACGGCCCGCCGGAGTGATCCGGCGGGCCGTCGTGGTACTGGGTGACCAGGCGGGTCAGCACCAGTGGGGTGCGGTCCCGATGTTGGTGATGTAGCGGGCGGAGGACCAGGCGTAGGTGCCGTCGGTGAGCCGGTACCACCGCGGGTTGCCGTCGACAGTCTGGCCCTTCACCTTGCAGGTGATGCCGACGATCTTGCCGGTGGGCAGTTTGCCGATGACGCGGCCGCCCTGGTCGGGCCGGTCGCGTACCAGCAGACCGGTGCGGGCGATGACCCTGCCCTTGTAGGTCCTCACGGTCTTGTGCCGTGCGAAGGAGGCGGTCAGACGGTGATCGCGGGTCACTGTCAGGGAAAGACTGCGGCTGCGGCCTGCGGGCCGACCGTCGAGCTTCCAGCCGGCGAAGTCGTACCCGGGCTTCGGCGAAACAGAAGCCGTGACCCTTTCGCCCCTCGTGTACCGCGCCTTGGCCGGGTGCAGCGACACCGCGCCCGCGCTGGCGGGGACGGCCGTCGCAGTGACCCGATGGGTGACGACGGGAGGCGCGGACCTCTTGGTGAACTGGGCGGTGAGCCGGTGGTCGCTGTGGATGGTGAGGGTGTAGGGGGTGTCACGGCCTGCGGGCCGGCCGTCGAGTTGCCAGCCGGTGAAGTCGTACCCGGGGCTGGGGGTGGCGGTGGCGGTGGCCCTTTCGTTCTTGGTGTACGTCGACTTGGCTGGGTTCAAGGACACCGTCCCCCCGCTGGCGGGGACGGCCGTCGTGGTGACCCGATGGGTGACGACGGGGGGCACGGGAGCCTTGGCGAAAAGGGCGGTCAGTCGGTGGTCGTTGCGAACGGTGAGGACGTAGGGGTTGTTGCTGCCGGCGGGCCGGCCGTCGAGTTCCCAGCCCACGAAGTCGTACCCCGACTTCGGCGAGACGGAGGCCGTGACCTTCTCATCCTGCGCATACGCCGCCTTGTCCGGGACCAGCGATACAACGCCCGCATCCGCAGGAGCCGCAGCCGCAGTCACCCGATGAGTGACAACAGGCACAGGCGTCTTGACGAAGAGGGCGGTCAGCTGATGGTCACTGCGGACAGTGAGGACGTAGGGGTTGTCGCTACCTGCAGGCTGACCATCCAGCTGCCAGCCCGTGAAGTCGTACCCCGGCTTCGGTGAGGCCGTCACCGTGATGGTGTCGTCCGTGGCGTATCCGGCCCTGCGTGGCTCCCAGGTCGCGGTTCCCGCCTCCGCGTCGGGCAGTACCTGGACGCCGAGCCTGTGAATGTCGCTGAAGACCGCGACCAGCGCCCGGGAGTTCTCCCCCATGGCGACGTCGAGGGTCTCCTCGCCGCCTGCCGGAGAGCGCCGTTCTACCCGTCGGCCGTCGAGGAGCCAGTACGAGAAGATCTTGCCCGTGGCGGGGGAAGCGGTGACAGTCACAGTGCTGCCGGGCGGGTACGGTCCGGTGCTGCTGAGGTCGAGGGTCCCGGCGTTGTCGGGGGACGCGGATGCGGCCAGGGTGGAGGTGACCTTGGAGAAATGGGCGACGACTTCGGTCGGCCCGTCCACGGTGAAGGTGAGCTGCCTGCCGTTTCCTGCGGATGCCCCGTTGAGGGTCCAGCCGACGAACGGGAGGTCGGAACCTCGCCACCGGAAGAAGGTGGCCGTCACGGTGGTGCCGACGGGGAAGTCGGGACCGGCCGGGGACAGCTGGACACCGCCGCCGTCCGCGGAATCGCCTCGCGTGGTGACCCTGTAAGTGGGTGTGTCTCCCTCGGCGAAGTGCGCGACCAGCTGATGGTCGCCCGCCACCTTGACCGTGGTCCTGCGGTCCGTGCTGTACGGCTTGCCGTCGAGCGTCCACCGCACGAAGACGAACCCCTGCACGGGGGTGGCTGTCGCCGTCACGCTGGTGCCCGGCGCGTAGGGGCCGACGGATGCCGTTGACGCCGTTCCTTGCGCGGCGTCCGCGCTGGAGACGGATACGTCGCACAGCTCGACAGGAGTCCGGGTCGTCATGTAATCGGCGACGGTGGAAAACGTCTCGCCCAGCAGCCGGGCGTTGTCCGCGGGACGCGCGTTGACGGGCCCGTTCACGTCACCGTCGGCCACTCCCATCGGCTGGCCGTCGGGATGGGTGACGCGGGGGTTGGAGAAGTACGGGATTCGGCTGCAGCCGTCGCAGATGGCCGGGTAGGCCATGACGGTGCGCCAGGCTTTGTCGGGTGCGGCGTACCCGTGGTTGTAGGGGCGGTCCGGCATGTTGGCTCTGTCGTCGGTCACCCAGTCGTGGATCGCCCCCAGGTTGTGCCCCATCTCGTGGCCCATGGTCTGATTGGCGACGTAGGTGTGGTTGACGGCGCTGAAGGCCCGGTTCACCGTCCGCGGCGACGGCGGGGCGGGCGTGTTGCCAACGCCGGACCCCTCGGTTACCAGCATGCTGACCAGGTCGGCACCGTACTGGGTCCGCAGGTCGTTGATGTCGTCCAACTGGCCGTCGTTCGGCTTTTCGAGCGCGCTGAGGGCCGATTCATCGTCCTCGCCGCCCGTGTAGGCGGACATCTCCTGGGTGTGGACGAGGCGGATCCGTCCCTTGACCTTGCTGTTGGCCAGCGCCTCGTTCATCAGGCCGACGCCCTGCCGGGCCAGAGCCTCGGCACCCTTGAGACCGCCCACGTTCGAGGTCACCTTCGGCGACCACACCACCATCACGTCGATGACGGGGTAATCCTTGGCGGCACAGGCCGCTGCGGACGACGCGAAGGCACCGGGCCGCTCGCGGGGAGCTCGCGCCGTACTGTGGGAGCGCGGTGTGGGAACAGGCAGGGTCTTCCTGCCCGTCGCGCCACTGCGCAGCCTGGTTTCGCCCTCACCGATCTCGAACATGCCGGGGTTGTACTCGACTGCCCGCACCTGGCCGGGGCCGGCCGGCTCCAGGGCGTACAGCTTGCCCGGTACCGAGACCGTCCCGCTGAGAGTGGGCTCCTCAGCACCACTGCCGCAGACGTTCTGCCCGTCGAGCACCACGGAGGAACCCGGCACCGACGCCACCGTGCCGCGCCAGCTCACGGCCGTGCCGTCGTCGCTGACCTCCACGGTGGACGGTGTCGCCTTCAGCGAGGCGTCTTTGAAGAGATTGAGCCGCACCACGCCCCCGGGAACGCACAGCTGCTGGGTGGCCTTTCGCGAGATCTTCCGCAGCTCCGACCGCAGGAGAAACGGGTTCGGCGAGGACGTGGCCGCCCTGCCGCGTGACTCCGGGAGACGGGACCCCAGGATTCCGGGGTCTTCGGCGACGGCCTCGTGCTGCAGGACGGCGGGCGGTCGCGCCGCGTTCTGAGCCATGACGGGCTCGGCCGTCGAAAGCGCTGCCGCCGACAGGGCAAGCACGGATACAGCTCTGACCGTTCTACGGGAGAGGAACACAGGAAGGAATCACCACTTCTGTGCGGAGGATCGCGCCAGAGCAGACAGGCACGAAGGCCCCACCAAATGGGGGGCACCTTCCCGGAGAATAAGAAAGACGAGAGGCATATCATTCACTTACGCAACGGACACGCGCAACTCCCTCATATGACAGACATTATTGACTCGTTTGCCGCGGCGTTGCGCGGGCCGCAGGGCAATCCGCTGCCGCCATGACTTCCGGGACCCGGAATCGGAATGAGCCGAACGGCATTCGCGTCTGTGCCGCCCTGTGCATCCTGTCGGGTCGGCATGGTGTCCCGGGCAGGGGTTACAGGCAGGTGCCGAAGACGGTGACCTTCAGCGGGTTGGTTCCGTCGTTGCGTACCCGGACCTTCCAGGTGTTGTCCGCTTCGACAGGCTCGGAGTCTTCGGGCACCGACTTGTTGGTGGAGCTGTGGGTGGTGTGCCCGCCGGCGATGATGCGGGTCCCGTCCGGGCAGACGGGGCTCACCACGGCCTCGGCCTTCCCGGCGGGGATTTCGACCTCGGCGGACTTCACGATCACCGGTGCCTTCTGGGGACCCGCCGGACCGGCCGGGCCCACCGGGCCTGTGCCGCCTGCCGGGCCGGTGTCACCCTGGGCCCCGGCAGGGCCGACCGGCCCTTGGATCCCGTCCTTGCCGTCCTTGCCGGGGCGGCCGTCTCTGCCCTTGCAGATGATGATGATGCGGCCGTTCTGCTGGTGACGCTCGCAGCCCGGAGGCAGATCACCGCCCGCCGGTGCGGCGACAGCGGTGGCGAGCGGGGCGAGACCGAGCAGCAGGCCGGACGCCACAGCGGCGGCGATGGTCGTACGCATGGGATCAGGCCCCTTCATTCACACCGAAACAGTTCCTCAACGGTGTTCGCAGCAGTGCGCGCAGGCGAGCCGACACGAGCAAACGGGCGACACACCACCCACCTACGAAACCGCTGTTCCCACAGTGCGACCGGACCGGCGAGGGAGGCCCGTCCTGCACCCCCTACGCGGTCAGCTCCAGCACCGGCAGACCGTTTTCGACACGTCCCATGAACGCCAGCACCCAGATCCCCTTCGCTCGTGGCCAGGCCCGCAGTCCTGCCGCCCCTTCTCCGATACTCCGGTTCCGGACGCTGCCAGGCCGTCGCCGCTTCGTACCGTACGGGACCCCGGCGCCCGGCTTGCTGCGTTCCCCGGACTCAACCGAGCGGCCGGACTTCCCAGTTGGGGAATCCGATCCGCAGGCCAGTAGCCGCAAGGGTCGTCTTGTCCATTCGTGGCAGTGGCAGCTGACGCATTCGAGGCAGCAGTGGCAGGTGGGGCACTGTTCGCGCAGGTCGTCCGCGGTGAGGCCGACAGCCGGATGGACCCCGTACGTCAGCAGGGGCCCGGGGGTCGTGCTGTAGTACGCGAGCCGCTTTACCCCCTTGGCGAGGTGCTCACCGGGACGGATCCAGGCGATGGGCTTGTCGTGGGTATGGGCCCAGCCGAGGAGGTCGTCGGCCAGCCAGGACAGATCGATGTCCGCGTGCTGGTTGAACGGTCCGCCGAGGTCGTCGAGCCGTATGTAGTAGATGTTCCGGGTGTACTTCAACAGCACCACCGGATACACCTGCTCCCACCCGAACGCAGGCAGCAGCGGGGAGAACTCGTCGGCCGTGATCGCGGTGACGAGCACGACCTCCGCGGGCAGCGTCGCCAGGGCACGCCCGATGTCCGGGTTGAGGTACAGCCGCAGGGTGTCCGGCCGCGTGAAGACGAAGGCCGCCCCGTCCCGCCACACCGCCGACTCCACTGAAGCTCCCGCCAAGAGACACAACGCCTGGCGGCAGCTTCATACGCCAGAGATCATCCGCAAGGAGATATCCAAGACACTCGTGTCCGCATCCACGTGATGCCGGGAGGCAGGGAACCTGCCTGTGGCCCACTTGCCTGATTTCGTGCTGCGAGAGGCACCGAGCGGTGTGTTGTGCGGGTGGTGCGCTTGAGTACACCGTGATCCTGGGTGTGGCCGAGAGATGTGGTGGAAGCACACGGGTTCTGCCGCTGCGCGGCATTCCAGGTCGTTCGTCCCTGATCTCATGAACTCTCTGGCCCATCACGACAGGAGAGGCCCCGTTGGCGACCGGTGCTTACGATTCTTCCACGGCCAGGGCCTATGTCCGGGCCACCGACAGCGTCTTCCGGCGGGATGTGATTTCCCATACGACCCGTGCGGAACTCGGCGACCTGCGGGGGCTGTCCGTGCTGGATGTGGGATGCGGGGAAGGCCGGGACGCACGCTGGGCACGGGCGCAGGGGGCTGTCCGTGTGCTGGGTGTGGACCTCAGCGAGGAGATGGTGCGGATGGCGCGCCAGCGCAGTGCGGGCGACGAGCACCTCACCTTCGTACACGGAGACGGTACGGCTCTGCCGGACACCGGACGGTTCGACGTAGCGCTGGCCGTCAACGTTCTGCACTACGCGCTCTCCCGGGACAGTCTGGCCCGCATGTACCAGCAGGTGTACGACCGCATGCATCCCGGGGGCAGGCTGGTTGCCGTGTGCGCCGACTCCCGGTGCGACCCCAGCCGCCCAGGTCCCGACGCCTACGACATCACGATCGAACGTCCCGCAGGAGCCGAGGAAGGCGCCGAGGTCCGCCAGCGCTTTCTGCGTGACGGCCGGCCTGTCGCCGAGATCGTGTACCGCCACTGGCCCCGTGACCTCCATGAACGCCTGGCCCACCAGGCCGGGTTCACCCATCTTCGCTGGAGTGCACTGCGCTGTACGGCCGATACGGTGCCACGCCGTGGCCCAGACCGCCACGCACGCTATCTGAGCAATCCCCACCTGGTGGTGCTGACCGCACGGGTCGCCCCGCGCTGAGCCGGTCGCGGACCTGCGGGGCTGTCGGCCTGGGGTACGCGTGACGCACAACGTAGGGCTGCGGCTGCTGCTTGCCCTTGCCAGCCTCGTCCGGGTCCCCATGGCCGCTACAACGGACGGGCTGGACACGCGAAAGTCACGCAGCAACGGGGAGGGCCCTAGGCCATCTGGGACAGTCGCACGGGACGGGTTCCTGTACCGCAGATTCGGGCAGTACTCGCAGCAGTGGGAGAGGGCTGGCAGGCGGTGCTGAGGGTTTCGCTTCGGAGTGACGTCATGGCGGCGCGGGCGTGAGGCCGGTTTCGGCGATGAAGCCGTCGAGCAGGCTGGGCCGGTACTGCATTCTTTTCAGTCTGGTGCGGGTCAGCTCGGCCAGGTGGTCGGCGGTGCGGGCGGCGAGGATGCCCAGGTCGTTCTTGAGGTGGGCCCAGACGCCTTCGGCCGGGTTGAGGTGCGGGGCGTACGGCGGGAGCCGGAAGACGGTCAGCCACTGGGCACGGGCGGCCAGCAGTTCACGCATCAACGCGTCCTTGTGGTGGCTGGAGTTGTCCCACACCAGCACGATGTTCCCGCCGATCTGCTGGTGGGCCATATCGAGGAGCCGGGCGAAGTCCCGTTCCCTGAACCCCTTTCTCTCGCTCCGACGGCCGGGATGGTGCACCAGGATCCGGTACATCAGCCGGGTCCGCTCACCGGCCCGGGCACACACCATGCCCGCCAGGGAGATCCTTCCCGAGCCCTTCCCCGACGCCTTCACCTGCGGTGCAAGGCCGATGCGGGGCCAGGTACATGCTGTGGGCGGACGCAGCGACTGCCCCGACTCGTCCTCTAACACCAGCCACGCACCCTGTTCCCTCACCTTCTTTCCACGCGCGGACAGGTCTCCTTTTGCCACAACGCCATCAGCGTCTCGTCGCGCTCGGCCGCCCGGTGCACCGGAACCTGCACCGAGAAGCCCATCTGCCCCAAGATCCAGGACAGTCGGGGCTGGCTGAAACGGACGGGGAAGCGGCGCGCGACCAGCACTGATATCCGGGCCAGGGTCCATCGCTGATCCTCACTCCACCCGTGCGCCGCAGGCCCTGCTCCAGGGCCCCGGCCAGCCAGATCCGCCAGGACGGCTTCATCCGCGAGTCCACCCCCGACGGCCCCCTGGAACGCAAGACATCGATCCCGCCGGCCCGCCAGTCGGCATGCCAGGCATAGGCGGACTTCCGCGAGACACGCAACGCCCGCGCGACCTGCGGCGGCTTCATCCCCGCCGCGAACATCTCAGCAGCCTGGAACCGCATCCGTTCCCGTCGGGCCCGCTCCATCGCGGTCAGGCCACCCTCATCGGGATCCCGCATAACACCGGCATACACCCACCACCGAGATCACCGTCACCCCGAACCGAAAGGATCAGAAGCTAGGGTTGTGGAGCAAAGCTCCTGGACGTACAGCAGCCGCCGCCGTGCACCCGACTCAACAAGATCGACCGGACCGTGATGAGGCTTCACCCATGCTGACCAGCGAAGACGAGTCGCACGAGGCTGTCAGGCGGCTGGCCGCCGGAGTTGCCCTGGACCAGGCGCTCGACATAACGGACCCGCAGTCCTGGATCGGCCTTGACTTCGGGGTGCGCAACTTGGCCTGGCAGCGGCCGGAGCTGTTCCACTCGAACGCCTCGCCGTCTGGGCGGTGGCTGAACTGGAATCCAGGCGCCTCGCTGCCCACCGTCACTTGGTCTCAGAAGCCCGGTACTGCCGAACTCGCCCTCGCCCTCTGTCACCCGGACGGCAGAATCCGCGAGGCCGCGCTGGACCATGCCGAGGAGCAGCCTGCTCTGTTTGCACTGGTGATCATCCGCTGCGCGGACTGGGCGGTACCGGTCCGTGAACGGGCCCGCGCGCTCCTGGCCAAGGCGCCACCGCGCCGGCTGGCCGCGCACGCCGCGCTGATCCTGCGGGTCGGCGGCCGCTCACGGGGCGACTTCGCCCAGGAGCTGCTGGCCGGGGCGCTGCGCGCGGGCCCGGCCGCCCAAACCGAGACGCTGCTCGCCAGTGGCGACCGGGCCACGGCCCGCCTCGCGCACCGCGTCGCCGTCGAGCGTCGGCTACTTCCCGCGGCGCGGCTCGCTCGGCTCGCCGCCCGCCACCGCGACGTCGTCGTGCAGGACCTCTGCGCTGAAGCGGCCTTGGCCGCCCTCGGTGCGGGGACCGCCGAGGAGTTCACCGAGGTCGTGGTGCCGCTCCTCGGGTCCCGGCAGCCCCGGGTCAGGTCGGCGGGGGTGACCGCGCTGCGCCGGGCCGGGCGGCACGCAGACGCCGAGCCGTACCTCACCGACCAATCCGCCGTGGTGCGGGCATGCGCCCGGTGGGTGCTGCGGCAGGGCGGCACCGACTCGGCACCGCTGTACCGCGCGCTGTGTGCCGACCCTTCGGTCCGGCCCGCCGCCGCAGTGGGTCTCGGCGAGTGCGGGACGCGCGAGGACGCGGACCTGATCCGGGCGCTCCTCGCGCACCCGAACCCGCGCGTGCGTGCCTGCGCGGTGGCCGGGCTGCGGGAGCTGGAGGCGGTGCGCGTCGATGACGTACGACCGCTCCTGAACGACCCGTCGGCGGCAGTGGTCCGGCAGGCAACCGCGGCCCTGCTGCCGTGGGCCGACCGCCTACCGCAGGAGCTGCTGCGGGAACTCCTGACCGAAGACCGTCAGCGCCACCAGCGGGTCGCGGCGGTCCGGCTCCTGCGGGCCCTCAGGGTGCACGTCCGACTCTGACGCGCGGTTCTGAGCTGATCCGCCGGACAGGCTCTCGCCGGGCGGTTCGCCCTGTTTCCTTTAAATTCGGGAGGGTTTGGAGGCTCTTTGGTTCTGGGGCAGGAGGTGCAGCCGAGCTGCGAGACCGCGCTGTGACGGCAGAGGACTGTTTCGTTCCAGTTCCTCGCGTCTCCTCCCAGCCCGCCGCGCGCCCGCGGCCCTTTGCCCCCGGGCCCGGCACCCGCCGCGCGGTTCATCACAAACATGACCCCTCGTGACGGGTCTCCCAGCGACCTCTCGGACGTACGCTGGGCACTGATCGAACCGGTCCTCCCTGCTTGGCGAACCAGGCACCGCAAGGACGCCCTGGACCTCGGGCGCCCGCCCGAGCACGACCTGCGCTCCCTGATGAACACGGCGCTTCACCCGGACCGCACCGGCACCCCCTGACGCTACCTGCCGTACGACTTCGCCCCGTGGGCCAACGCGAACGGCCACTTCGCAAGGAGCAGCAGGACGGCGTGTTCGAAGAACTCACCGGCCTGCTGCGATGCCTGGTCCGCCAGAGCGAAGGACGCGACGGCGAACCGTCGTCGGCCTGCGTGCTGGACTCCCAGACCGTCAAGGCCCCCGCCAACGTGCACCTCACCGACCAGGGTGCCGATGCCGGGAGCGGCTTGGGGAACCGGTCTTGTCCGTCCCCGCACCGGTGGCTTCGCTGCTGCCGGGGCATAACGCGAACCGCGACAACATGGACACCGCCACCAATCCGGCATCCCAGTGGCCTTCCCCGGCCGCCGCGCAGGTCAGCCGTTCCGCCCCGACCACCTGTCCGAACTCCTCAACAAGGTCGGCGTCCCGGCCGCAGCCGCCCGCGGCGTCGCCATCCGACAGCAACTCCTGGAGATGCCCGCCCCTGTCCTCGCGGACGCCCTCGGCTACCACGGCAAGACCACCACCCGGCTCCGCGACGAGACCGGCGGGACATGGAGCCGATACGCCCCTGGAGATCACGCACGATTGTCAGCTCGCTGGACTCCACGAGGAACTGGCGACAGCTGATGAGGAGAGCCCACCAGTAAAGGCCGGAGATCGGGTTGCCTTGACAGCCCAAGTGGTTAGCCACCATATTATGTGCATGATGAGAGATGGCATCGATGGCGAGGCGCCCACACTGGACCAGGCCAGGCGGCAGGTCGAGCACTACGGTTTGGAGGTCGATCCGCAGGCGGTGCTGGTCGCGGTGCGGCTGATCTCGGCGGGCGCGAGGGTCGGCCGGGCGGCCGAGGCGCACTTTGCCAGGTTCGGCCTGTCGACGGGGCGCTACCGCCTGCTCGCCGACCTCGAAGACCACGGCGGGGAGAAGTCCCCTTCGCGCCTTGCAGCCGACCTTGATGTCTCCAGGGCCACGGTCACCGGCCTGCTGGACGGCCTTGAGCGCGAGGGTCTGATTGTCCGCCGCCCGTCCGCGGAGGACGGCCGGGGCGCGGTGGCCGTCCTGACCGCGCGCGGTGCGCAGCGCCTGCGCGACATGGCGTCCGAGCATTTCGGGCGGCTGGAGGCGATGGTGGGCGGGTTGTCCGTCGAGGAGCGTGCGGTGTTCCTGGATCTGCTCGCCCGCGTCGTGCGCGGCAGTGCGGCCCTGGTCGCTGACTGACCCGGCTCTCAGCTGGTTTGGCCCCGCCCTCCGGGTAGGGCCCTTTTTGCGAGGCAATAGTTAGCCACCTAAGTACCTTGCAGAGTAGACCTGCCGCTCCCTGCCGCACCCCTTCGCTTCCTTCATGCAAACGAGAAAGAGGCCAGCATGCCCACAACAAAGGACAGAACCAGCCGAAAACGCTCAGCCTCCCGGCCACCGCGGCCGTTCACCCTGTGGCGCGAGGTGCTGACCGCCTACGCCGCCCCCGCGCTGATGGCCGGTACCGCCGGAGTCGTCACCGGGCAGCGTGACCTGGCCGTGGCCGCCTGCACCTCCATCGCTGGCACCTCCGCCGTGGTGGCGTTCCTGGTCGGCACCTGGCTGCGGCACGGCGGGCAGCCCCGACGGTGGACCACTACCGCGCCGCGCGTCGCCCTGACCGCCGCACTCGTCATCACGGTCGCCGGCGCGGCGGCCCTGTTGGGATGGTTCACCGCCCAATGGCTACCCGCCCACACCCCGATCCCCGCTACCCCGTGGCTGGAGCGCCTGCGCGGAGACCTGCCCGTCTCCGCGGCCCTCGCCACCGCCATCGTCACCCTGCGCTGGCGCAGCACCGCCACGGCATCCCCGAGATAACCCACCCCGGTACCGCGCCCACCCCGGCCGCACCCGCCGCCGGGAAGTCACCAAGGAATGAGCACACGATGATCGTTGTCATGGGAGCGACCGGAGCAACTGGGAACGCCCTGCTCCACAGCCTCCTCACACGCGGCACACCCGTCCGCGCACTGACCCGCACCCCGCACAGGCCGATCCCCGGCATAACCGGCGCACACCAGCCGCCCGTCGAGATTCAGTACGCCGATGCCACCGACCCCCACTCCCTGCGCACCGCCTTCAAGGGCGCCAGCCAGCTCTTCCTCGCCATGGCCAACAGCCCCGATCAGGTCGAACTCGAAACCCGCGTCATCGACATCGCCGCCCACACCGGCATCGGACACATCGTCAAAATCTCCGCACCCGCCGCCGAACCCGACTCCCCGGTCGCCATCTCCCGCGGACACCACGCCGTCGAGGAACACCTGCGCGCCAGCGGCCTCACCCACACCATCCTGCGCCCCTACGCGTTCATGCAGAACCTTCTGCGCCTGGCCCCCACCGTCGCCCAGGGCATCATCCTCGGCACGATGGGCGACGCGCCCTGCAACTACATCGACTGCCGCGACATCGGCGACGTCGCCGCCGACGCTCTCACCAGGCGTGACATCGCCGGCGGCACCTACACCCTGACCGGACCCGAAGCCGTCGCCTACCCCGAACTCGCCTCACGACTTACCACCCTGACCGGCAACCAGATCCGCTACGTCAACCTCACCCCGGACGAACTACGCGACAACCTCATCCACAATGCCCACATGCCCACCTGGCTCGCCGACCACGTGACGGAGATCCAGCAACTCGCCATCATCCGACCCGAAGAACCCACCGCCACCGTCACCGACATCCTCGGCCGCCCGCCCCGCACCCTCGACGCCTTCCTGCACGAACACCACGGCCACTTCCGCCGATAGGACGCCGCCTCAAGCCTGGTCACGAAACTTCGAACCTTCCCGCGCACAAGGCAGATGACCAGTCATCGGCTCGGCGGTGGGGGCGAAGCGGGTGTATCTGCGCCCGATCGGGTCACAGGTGGAGCCGATACGCCGCTGGAGATCACACACGGCCACCAGCGGGTTGGGATCAGCGGGGAATTGGTGACAGTTGCATACGCGAGCCCACCAGTACGAAGGCCGAGGTCGGGGGAGACCAGCCGGGGTGGGTAGTACGTGGCAGGCGGAGGGCGGTCGCCTCTCGGCGAAAGGCATGCGGCCAGTTCGCTGCCGGTCGGGAGGTAGCCCTGCCCTATGCCGGGGAAGTCGTTTGTCCTCCTGCTCATCGGTCCGAAGGCCGGTGGCGCTGGCGCTGGCGCTGGCGCTCACTTGTGGTTCCGGCCAATCCGCCGACCACGGGCGCGGAGGTCCACGAACCTCATCCCGGCCAGCCAGAAGTCCTTGCGGCGCCCTGCTGTGCCCGAATACGCGCCCCCGGCGTGAACGCTCACTCCGCACGCCGGGGTATGTGAATAGGTGCGGTGGGGGCGGCGGGTTGGGCGGCAGCCGTTGATGGTTCACAGCGTGGGGTTCTGAGCTGCTTGTTGCACGGTTGGTTCTGTACGCGGGATCTGACACCGCTTGTCGCTCAGGATTCCGCGGCCATCGAAGTCGGCCCGGTGCAGGTCGTTGACCTGGGGGCCTGATTCACTGGCAGTCACGGTGGTGTCGAGAGTGATGGCGTACGAGCCCAGGGGCCGCCAGAGGGCGGCGGTGATGCCCGCCTCCTCCCGCAGCTCGCGGCGAGCACATTCCTCGGGGCTCTCGCCGTCCTCACGGCGTCCGCCGGGGAGGAACAGGTACGCGCGCCGTGGCGGGGGAACTCAGCGCTCAGCAGGGCCACCAACCCTTCGGAATTGCGGGCGACCACTACCGCCGCATCTCGGACGGGTCCGGGTCCAGGGACCTCTCCGCTCGCTGCCAATGGCGGGGCTCCTTCGGTCTGCGGGTTCTGCCGGGCAGGGTTACGCCGTCCGTACGGGCAGGGCGGGCAGCTCTTCGGCCTTACGGCCCATGAGGTAGACGTGGTTGTGCGTGCGCTGTACCTCGTGAATGAGGCTGAAGCCCTGGGTCTCGTAGTAGCGGACGAGGCCGGGGAACATGCAGCCGCGTCGCACCCATGCCCGGCCCTGGCGGGCCGCCCGGTCTACCGCCCACAGGGCAAGGAGAGTGCCGGGGCGGTGGTCACGGTCGGCCGGGTCCGTGACGGTCGTGTACAGGTAGTCGGCGGGCTCCGCGAGTTCGTCCTCGGTCCACCCCCACGGTGGGGTCTCCTGTTGCACGGTGATGCAGCCGATGATCCGGCCGGAGGTCTCCTCAGTGAGGAGCCACATGGTCCCGTCGGTGTTCTCTGCCTGCCCGGCCACGTCGTCCGCGCTCTCCCGCCACGAGGGCATCTGACGCTCTTCCAGCCATGCGGAACGGGCCAGGACGAGGGCGCGGACGGCGGGGATGTCGGCGGCCGTGGCCGGGCGGACGAGGTGCATTCGGGGCCTCCTTGAAGGGGGTTGGGTGGAGCCTGGTCTACAGGAACGCGGCGGCGGCCAGGTGGAGGTCGACGACTTCGAGGAGCTGGGCGTCGCCGTCCTCCCGGTACGGTCCCGCGTCGAGCTGCCGCAGTCCTCCGCGGAGTCCGTCGGGGTCGATCAGCCCCGCTTCGAAGAGCGGCGAGCCGTCCTTCAGAATCACGTCGAAGAGGGGGCGGGCCTCGGTGGTCAGGGCGTGCTGGACGACTTCCGCGAAGGACTCCCGGGTGCGGGACTGCGTGACATCGGGCCCGAGTCCGAGGGCGGCGAGGCGGCGGCGCCGGAGCTGTTTCAACTCGCGCCAGTCGTAGGGCAGCCACTCACCGAGCTGGATCATGTCGGGGTCGGTGAAGGGGTGGAGGGGCCAGATCCCGGCGCGCAGGAGAACCGGGGCGGTCGTCTCCAGGGACAGCAGGGTTATGGAGTTCACGCGGGCGGGCGGGGCGATGGCGTCGTCGGCGAACTCCAGGGCGGCGCGGGCCCGTGCGCCGATCCAGGGCAGGGCGTCGCTGATCTCGCCCATGGGCTTGTGCGGGTACTCCTGCTGGGACAGCGCCACCATCTCGTCGCCCCCGAGGCCGGTGACGACGGTGCGGGCCCCGTGCTGGGCGATGAGTTCGGTCATGCGCGTGAACGGGTGGTGCAGCGGTTCTTCGTAGGGGCTGATGCGTGCGCCGCTTCTGCGGACTCAGCCGGGGGCGAGCACGCCGGTCTCGGCGGCGTCCACGACAAGGTCGGTGTCGGCGAAGGGCACCGCGTCGCGTATCTGGGCCCGTCGGCGTAACTGGGACTCCCGTCCGGCGCCTGCGATGAGGAGGGTGGAGGTGGCGTACTGGCCGGGGAGGCGTTCGGCGGCCCGGGTGGCGACGGTGCCGGAGTCGAAGCCGCCGGTGAGGTGGAAGCGTGGTGCCCGCGTCCAGCGGGCGGGCGTCCAGCGCGTCGTCCATGGCGGTCACGAACGCGGCCAGGACGTCGGCGGTGTCGGCGAGTCCGCGGGGGCCGCTGTGCAGGGCGGGCTCCGGGTACTGCACGTGGAGGTGTCCGCCGAAGTGGGCGGTGGCCCGCTCGGTGACCCGGTGGATGCCCTGGAAGACGGTCTCCTGACTGTAGCGGGGCCGGTAGATGAGCAGGCGGGCGACTTCGCGCGGGCTCAGCGTGCGGGCGTGCTGGGCGAGGTCGGCCATGTCCCATGACCCGTACAGCGTCTCGTCGTCGTGCGCGACGTACAGCGGGGCGATGCCGCACGGCCCGGCGGTGACCCGCACCGGCATCCCGGGGGCGGTCTCAACCAGGACATGGTCCAGCGGCCAGGTGGCGGCTGCGGTACGGGCGGTGTCGAAGTCGGCGGGGGTGAGCGTGCGCGGTCCGGGCCGGGCGACCGCCCGGCCCGCAGCCCGCTCGCGCACGACGACCAGGGTGCGGGTGCCGTCGGTGAGCGCGAGGTGTTCGAGCATCGGGTGGCCGAACGGGGTGATCTCGCTCCGGCCGTCGCCGGTGCGGTAAAGACCGGTGGCGGGGTCCCAGGTCCAGGCGGTGTTCGCGTACGGGGTCAGACGCAGCTTGATCATGTGAGCCCTTCCGGTGGGGCCTGGTGGGTGCGCCGACGGCGCACCCACCGGGCGAACGGGGCTGATCAGGTGGCGGTGGTGTCGTACGTCTTCGCGCCGTCGGAGGACCCGGACGTCTTCTTGTACTCGTGGCATTCGCCCGGGGTCTGGACCCGGCGGTTCGCCTTCGTCGTGAACAGGCGCTCTGCGCGGGTGGTGCGCTTCGCAGGCGGCATGAGGTCGTCGATGGGGTGCCCTTTCTGTTCGTCGCGCTTGCGGTCTCGGCGAGGTCTCGCCCGAGTTCATGGGGGCGGGAGGTGATCCAGAGCACCTGGCCGGCGCCAGGTGCTGCGGGTCGCCTGCTGCGGTTCACTGGTCGGTGAGGTGGGCGAGGAAGTCGGCGTTGGTCTTCACGTCGTGCCCGAGACTGATGCTGTGGTGGGGCAGGGCGGCCAGCAGAGCGAGCGTGGTGGACGCGTTGGAGGCCGCCCGGCCCGGTGCGGGGGCGAGGCCGAAGACGTCCGGGTAGCGGTCCTCGGTGGCGTCGGTGAACAGGTCGCCCTCTCCGAGGGCCCTCGTGTCGTCCACGATGGCCGGGGAGGCGGCCTTGTTCACGGTGGGGAACAGGACCCGCGCCGCCCGCCCCTCGGTGGCGAGGGTCAGCCCGAGCCAGGAGGCCAGCTGATCGGGGAAGAACTGCGGCTTCAGTTCTTTGCCCGCCTCGTTGCGGAGGGGGGCCCGGCGGCCGCGCATGAGCGCGTCGGTGACCCTTTGGTGCTGGGTGGGGTGGAGCTGTTCCCCGGCGAGGATCCGTTCGCGGACGCCGTCGTACAGTCCTGCGGCGTCGAGGAATCCGAGGCCGACAGCTGCGGCGGACGGCCACGGCAGGACCCGCACCCCGCCGTCGCCGTCGGGGCGTACGAAGACGCGGTCGTTGGCCAGCAGCCCCCACCCGGAGCGGGCCAGGAGGAGGGCGGTGGTGGTCTTCCCGGCCCCCTTCCCTCCGAGGGTCAGGACGGTGTCCCCGGCCGGGTTGGTGACGGCGGAGGCGTGGAGGATTGACCAGCCGTCGGCCAGGAGCTGGCCGCGCAGGATCTCACGGGCGAGGCGGGCGGCGGCCAGCGCGACGGGGGTGCCCTGTCCGCCGACGATCCGCAGGCGGCCGGGCTCGTACCGGTAGGCCAGGAGTTCGCTGGGCTGGCAGGCCACGACGACGTCGCCGTCCCGTACGTACCGCAGGGGGGCGTTCGCGTAGACGGTCTCGGCCACGGACGGCCGGGAGGTGACCTGGTCGGTGAGGGCGGCCAGCTGGTGGTCGTCCACGTCGGCGGCCACCACCGGCCCCACCTCGGGCTCGTCGGAGTCGGTGACGTCGGCGGCGTTCCACCAGGGGCCGAAGTACCGGGCGGACCAGTCGGTCACCGGCTTACTGGTGCTGGTCACGGTGACGTGGTGGTCGGCGGTGGTGATGCGGGTGGCGTGCGTGGTCACTGCGTTGGGTCTCCTTCGGTCAAGCGGGGCAGCGTGTTGTAGGCGGTGTGCAGTTTGGTGGTCGCGGCGGCCAGCAGCCGCCCTTCCGTGGGGTCCAGGTCGGGGACTGTGATGGTGGGGGTTCCGGAGGTGAACCGCACCGGCATTCCCGCCCAGTTGCCGCCGTGGTTGACGCACAGCTCCACCACCGCGTCGGTCAGTCCGAGGGCGGCCCGCAGGGCCGCCAGGACGGCCCCGGCCGGGCCCGAGCGGGCCCGCCCGACCCCGGCGTTGATCCGGCGGGGGCGGTCGCTCAGCTCGTCGTGGACGGCCCGCAGGGGCACAGCGGCGGGCAGCCCGCCGACGCGGGTGGCGGCGGCGCAGACCACGGCGGCGTCGCCGTGCTCGCCGATCACGTGCCCGTGGACGGACTCGACAGGGACGGCCAGCAGGCGGGCGAGGGTGAGCCGGTAGCGGGCGGTGTCGGTGTTGGACCCGACCCCGAACACCCGGCCGCTGCCGGATGCTTCGGCGAACACCCGGGTCATGACGTCGACCGGGTTGGTGACGACGACCGCCGTCCCGGCATACCCGGCGAGCTGGCGTCCCAGGGTGGCGATCACCGGGGCGTTCACCGCGAGTCCGGCCATCCGTATGTCGCGGGCGGCGGTGTTGGTGAACTTCGCGCGGGGGCAGACCACCACGGCGTCGCAGTCGGCCATGGCGGACACGTCGGAGATCTCCGCCCGCACGGGTGACCCCAGGACCTGCTGCATGTCCTCCAGGTCGGCGAGCAACGCGGCGGCCGACCGGTCGCTCCCCGACGCGATCCGCAGCCCAGAACACCACCCGGCGGCGGTCAGGAGCGTCGCGACGGTGTGGCCGACGGCCCCGGCCCCGATGATCCCCACCGACCGCACCGGCCCCGCCCCGGTCATGGTCGGGCCGCCGTGACGACGTCGGACAGGGCCAGCCGCCGCACCGCACGCGGGTCGGTGCCCGCCAGGAGACGGGCCGACACCCGGTCCAGGAACACGCACACCGGCCCGGCCTTCGCGCAGACCGCCTCCGCCCGCTCGGGCAGCGGCAGCGAGGCGGGGGCGGTCAGGTAGGTCGTGACGATGTTCGTGGTGTCCATCAGCCACAGGACCACCAGGTGCCGCAGCCAAGCCGCCCTCTCCTGCGGGCTCTGACCGGCCGTCGCGGTGTCGATGAACGCCCCGATCCCGGTGACCGTGGCGGACACCCCGGCCGCCTGCGGCGGCCGGGCGATCAGCCCCAGGACCATGCGGGAGATCAGCTTCGCGGGGTCCGCACAGGGGTGGGTGAGGGACAGGCCGGGGTCCAGGAAGACCGGCCGCCCGCCCGGCCCGTCAGGGAACACGGCGTGCTCCGGTTTCAGGTCGCCGAACGCCACCGCCCGCCGCCCGGCCGGGGCCAGCCGCAGCCGCCGCAACCGGGAGACGACCGACGTCAGCACCGGCCCGCACTCCCCGGCCTGCGAGAGGTAGATGCCGCCGGAGAGGCCGTTGAACTTCCGGGCGAACGTCGCGTCGATGGACCTCTCCCGTATGGCCAGCGCATCGGCGCGGTCCACGAGGTCCGGCCGCTGCAACAGGGCCAGCTCCCGCCGGACGGCGGTCATCAGGTCGGCGGTGCGGTGCGGCTGGTCGGCCACCAGGTCCCCGAGCGTGGGCCCCTCCACCGGCTCGGTGAACTGGACGCCGTCCCGGTAGGCGGCGACGTGGGCGGCCCGCAGGCCCGCCGCAGTGAGAAGCCCGAGCTGTGCGGTCTCCCGCTCCAGAAGGGCCCCGGGAGAGGCCGTGTACGCCGCCTGGGCGGCCTGCACGGCTTCCCAGGTCCCGCACGTGCCCCGCAGGGCGGACACCAGCGAGACGCCCAGCACGGACACCTTGGCGAACAGGGGCCGCCGCCCGACCTCCAGGCGGCGGACGTAACCGGTGACGCTCGGGACGTGGGCACCGAGGGTCACCGGGGCTCCGGGCCACTGGGAGGCCGCCGCCTTCTCCACCAGCTCGTCGGCGTACGCGAACAGGGTGCTCGCCTGCGGTGTTGTCGCGGTCACGGTCACGATGCGGCCCCTGCGTGTCGTCCGGGGCGGTGTCCGGCGCGGTCAGCGCCGGGCCCACCAGGTCTGTGTCGGTGCGGGCGAGTTCGTCGCCGAGGAGGACCCCCAGCCCGACGATTCCGGAGACGGAACCGACCGCCCACAGCCACGTCAGGACCGTGCCGACCGGGTCCGTTAACCGGCCTCTCACGCCAGCCCCAGGGACTTCGCGCGGGCGTCCAGAACCCGGCCGATCTGGGCGTGGGCCCGCTCCAACTGCCCCGGGTCCATGACCATCACGGCCTCCGCCGCCGTCCCGTCGCGGAACCGCACCTCCACGGGCAGGGCGGCCAGAGCGGTGCGGGGGTCGTAGGCCAGGTCCTGAAGCTGCGGGACGACCTCGCTCACGGACGGGGCCGTCGGCGCCGAGGTGACCGCCAGCACACCACAGGCGGCCTCGGTGCTCTGGGTCACCTCCGCGGATTGCTTCCTCGTCTCTGAGCCGTGCATGAGCATCCGTCTCTCCTCTCCTCGGGGAAGGTGATGTTCAGTCAACGGCCGGGCACAGACGGTGGGGAGGGGCCAGACTGTGGGCCAGCGTGGGCCAGCGTGGGCCAGCCGTGAGGAGGGGCGGGAATGGGCAGCGACGACGACTTCACACGGCTCATCCGCACCGAATGCGAACGCCGTGGCTGGGGCCCGGCCAAGTTCGCCCGCGAGGTCGGCATGGCCGAGTGCGGCCGTGCCGACCGGGTGGACCGTAAGAGCGCATGGCGGTGGATGACCGGTGGCAGGGCCCCGACTTACTGGCGTCCGTACGTAGTGGCCGTGCTCGGCTTGGACAGGACTATCCAAGCCCTTCCCGAATCCAGCGGGCCCCCTTCGAACAGCGGCGATACCGTGGCATCAGTCATCGGGCTAGGAAGGGACGATCTGGACGTGGACCGGCGGAACTTCATCACCGCGTCCAGCGGTTATGCCCTCACTGCCCTCGGACTGCCCGACCCCGAGTCCATCACCCGCCGCACGCGCACGGCCCCGGCCGGGGCCGTGCGCGTCGGCAGCGGAGAAGTTGCTGCCGTCCGGCAGATGGTCAAGGCACTCGGGGACTCCGCCGCCGAACTCGGCGGCGGCCACGCACGCCACCTCGCCGTGCGCTACCTCGCCAACGACGTCGCACCCTGGCTCAACGGCACGTTCACCGAGGCCACCGGCCGCGAGCTGTTCGCCGCGACCTCCCAACTCGTCCACCTCGCCGGATGGATGGCCCAGGACGAAGGCGACACCCCCCGCCTCCGGGGCCTGGCCCAGGGCTACTACGCGCACGCCTTCCGGCTCGCCGCCGAAGCCGACGACCCCGAACTGGCCGCGACCGCCTTACGGGGCCTCGCGGTGCAGAGCATCGACCTCGGATACCGGGCCGAAGCGGTTCAGCTCGGTGAAGCGTGCGTGCAGTACGGCCGCCACCTGGAGAACCCCCGGGCCGTCGCCTACTACCAGGCCACCCTCGCGAACGCAGCCGCGCAGGACGACGACCACACCCTGGCCACCCGGCACCTCGCGATGTCCGAGTCCGCGATCGGCAAGCCCAGCGCCGCCGTCTCCGGCGAGTCCTGGGCGGCCCACTACTCGCCCGGCCGGTGGGCCCACGAGTCCGGGATGATCCTCACCCGTCTCGGAGATCTGGACGCGGCCGAGGAACATCTGCATCTGGCGCTGGATATTCACGGCCTGGACCGACGCCGCACCCGCGCGATCGTCCTCGCAGACCTGGGCGGCGTGCGGCTTCGCCGAGGCGACGTCGATGGGGCCATGGCCACCTGGACGGACTTCCTCGCCTGCGCCGACGGCATCCGCTCCGTCAAAGTCCAAGCGGCGCTGCGAGACTTGCGGGTACGTCTGCGCCGCTTCGATGCCGTCCCGGCCGCCCAGGAACTCCGCCAGCGGGCCGCTCAGATTTCCACCTGACTCACGCGGTGGCGGGACACCTGGACTGGACCGGTCAGCGCAGCGGAGTCACCCAGTCCCACGCCACGTGATTATGCGGTCACTTGTAGTGAAGTCCTCTGGTCAAACAGGGGCATGAACCTTGACCTCGGGCACCTCAGCGACCGCCGTACCTTCCTTCGGCGTGCCACCGTATTCGCGCTTGTCGGCACCGTGGCGGGCGTTTCCTCCTCTCACGCGGTGACCGCCGCCCCATCCGGTGCTGCCGCGGCGTTGCCTTTCCCGACTAGGGAGCGTATTTGGTTGTGATCAAGGGGTGGTTCGTGTGAGGTCCTTGATCCAGATCATCGAGGCGCGAAGGTGGAGGCCGGCGAGGTAGCTCTCGGGAGTCTTGTCGTAGCGGGTGGCGATGCCTCGCCACGCCTTCAGTCTGTTGATCGCGCGCTCGACGGTGTTCCGCTCCTTGTAGAGGTCGGCGTCGTGGCCGACGGGTCGGCCGCCTCCGGAGCCCTTCTTCTTCCGGTTGGCGGCCTGGTCCTTCTTCTCCGGAATGACCGCCTTGATGCGGCGTTTGCGCAGGTGGGCACGGTTGCCGCGGGACGAATACGCCTTGTCCCCGGCGACCGCGTCCGGCCGGGTGCGGGGACGGCCGACGGGCCCGCGCACCCGCACCTTGTTCAGGACGGGGATGAACTGCGGGCTGTCCGCCGCCTGGCCCGCGGTCAGGATGAACGCCAGTGGGCGGCACTTGCGATCGGCAGCGAGGTGGATCTTGCTGGTCTGCCCGCCTCTGGAGCGTCCGAGGAGGGCGGCCTTCAGCCGGAGTCTGCGCCGACGCCGGATGCGTCTTCGTTCTTCCCGCGCGGGATCCCTTTCGGCCTCCTGCCCGCTTTGTCCTTCGATGCCACCCCCTTTGACCTGGCCTTCTCCTCCTCTGCGGCGGCCTTCTCCAGTGCGGTGACGACATCCTCGTCGAGGTGCATCCCGGCCGCGTCATGGTGGGCCCGGACGGTGGTGGAGTCGATGCTCACCAGGGACAGGCCCACCACACCGCGCTTCGCGGCCTCCGCGATCAGGCCCTCCAGCAGGGCCTCGAAGACCCCGGCGTCGCGCCACTGCCGGAAGCGATTGTGGACAGTCGACCAGGCGCCGAACTCCGTCGGCATCTCCCGCCACTGCCCGCCCGTCTTGAACCGCCAGATCACTCCCTCGAACTGCTGCCGCAGCCGCTCGGGGTACGGGCCGTACTCGCCGATCGGCAGGTACGGCTCAATGAACTCCCACTCCACGTCGGTCAGTTGTATTCGCGTCACGTCAGCCGGTCTATCGGACCGAGCCGTGCCACGAAGGCACATCCCACAGATTGATCACGACCCGATACGCGACCTAACCCGGCTCAGTTCTTCGCGCTCGGGCTGAAAACCCTGTACGGAAAGCAGGGAGCAGCCGATTGGGAAGCGGTGCGGACCCAACTGGAGCACGGCACGGACAGCTCGGCCAGTGCTGTCCGCGGTGAACTGACCTGGCAGTTCAGCGACAGTTCCGCGAAGACGCAGAAGGGGGCGTCGGCGGAGATCCGGGTCGATTTGCACACCACGGCGTTCACCGGCATGTTCACCGACACCGCAGCCCCCCTGCGCACCCTGGGCATGAACCCCTCGGCCGAGATCGCCCCCGGCTCGATCATCCCCGTGGACCAGGGCAGGGTTGTCAAAGCGTTCGGGGACGTGTTCCTCAACCCCTTGCAGTGGCCCAGCCTCTCGAATCGGTTCGTGAAGGATCCGGTCGGCTTCTACCAGGACTACCTCCGCATGTTCTTCCCTGCAGTGACCACCTTCACCGTCCCCCTCACCGCCACCAGCGCGAGCGGTGCAGCCCTGGCCCTCCAGGGCAGCGGCGTACCCCACATGCTCTTCCGGGACTCCGACGCGAAGGAGTTTCCGCCCCGCCAGGGGAACTTCGCCCCCGTCCAGCCCTTGGTGCTCGGCACGGGCAGTGACGCGGTTACCCTCCGCGCGATGACCAGCACGGTCATCCACCAGGCGAAGTAGGGGATCAGCGCAGCGGGCGTGCCCCGGGCCCTTGGGATGAGCCGCCAGGCTGCCCGGGGGCAGGCGCGAGCCTTTCGCAGGGGGCAGAGGGGCGGGGGTCTTGCCCGGCCCCCGTCGTCGTTCAGCCGATCAGGTTGCGCAGTCCCATGGTGCTGCCGTCCACGCAAACAAACGGCTCGGCAAGAGGTGCGAAGGCAGAGTTCAGGGGGTTGAGTGCCTCCTGGAACTGATGGTGCGGGTCGATCATGAGGTACCTGTCGGGACTCCGTCCGGACGCGTCGGAGAAGAGAGCGACGCTATCGAGGGCATGGTTCCACGAGGCCATGGGGTGGCCGCCTGCCAAAGCCGCACCGTAAATCACCAAGACCGCTTAGTTGGCTCACGTGCGACGTTGTCGGAGCAGGCGGTGCCCCTTCGGAACGCAGGGTTTACGCACAAGTAGTCATACCCGCGCGGGGCCTGTGCTGGGCGGGATACGCCCTGGCACCGTCGAGGAGTCGTCGGTGAACTGCGGGCATGGTGGTGACATGGGCAACGCCGTGAACACCGATGCGCCGTCCGGAAGGAAGCCGAACTCGTCGGACGGCGGGCCGTCAAGGTGACGGCCGCCCGAGTGATCAGGGCTGCGTTCAGCGCGGGCAGACGTTCGTGGCCGTGGCCGTGGCGGGGGCCTCATAATCCGCATCCGCGAGCAAGATCGTTCGGCTACCCACCTCCGGTGCAGGACGATGAAGCCCTTGGCATCCGGCGGGCGCCGCACCGACTTGATGGAGACATCGACGTACTGCTCCATCCAGGCGCTCAACTGGTCGTTGGCGTAGGAGGAGTCGGCCCGGGCGATGCCGCTCTCCGGGGTATGGAGGGCAAAGCCGTTACGGGCGGTGGCGGGGGTCGTTATTCCAGCGGATCTTGGACGTGTTCTTTCAGAAGGGACCTCGTGCACTCACGACGCCGCCACTCCCGTCCATCGTCTCGCAGGGGGACGTACAGCTGGCTTGGGTTCGTCGGCTGTATGACGCTCGGCGTGACCTGTGCGGCCTCTGCGGCGTGGGCGGGGGCGGCTGCCGGTATGCCGGTGTCGTTCGCCGTGTCCGGTAACGCGTTCAAGGTGTCGGCAAGTCGGCTGGAGGGCGACGGGTTCATGCAGTACGCCTCCGTGAAGGCCGATCGGGCGGGCAAGAACAGCCCGGTGGCCGTCACGGCGATCCGGTCGGCTTCCTTGCAGGACCTGTGCCAGTCCGTCGTCACGCCCACCCCGTTGGGTCCCGTGACGCTGCGAGTCGAAGCCGGCGAGGAAAGTCCGGTACGTATCGACGACCTGGTGATCGATCTGGAAAGCATGCGCGGAGAGATCACTTTCAGTGATCTGGAGTTGGGACGGGATGCTGCGGACAGCCGCGTGCCGAGCGCTGCGGGCCCACCGGGCGCGTACAGCCAGCAGGCGTCCCGGCTTGTCATCCGGGACCTGCGACAGCAGACGAGTTCGATGACGGCCGGCATGTTCCACCTGTCGGGAATGCACCTAGCGGTGAAGATCGGACGGCACGAATGCTTCTGACGTCTGCAGATCACCGCCGCCCTTCTCCCCTCCCGGCACGCCCGTGGGCTCCGGCCGTGCTGGCCTTTGCCGCGGCCGTGACGGTTGTCGTCGTGCCGCTGGTGAACCTGCCATTCCTGGCCTTGCAGCAGACATGGGGCGTACTGCCGGTGCTGACCGCCACAGGCTGGGTCACCTTGGCCGTACGGCTGCTTCGGCGCCCGCAGGACAGCCGTCCGACCGGAGTGTGGATCATGGCGGTGTCGGTGCTGTCATGGTTCACCGCCACCTTCGGCGGCCTGGGGGTGGGCATGCTGCTGGGTCTGACGGCCGGATCCCTCGCTGTGGCACGGCGTCCCAGTTCCGGCGTGGCGGGGTGATGCTGCGGCGCGCCGTGGCGGCGGGGGCCGTGCTGGCACTGACGCCGTGCTGGACAAGCACGGCAGTTCCGGCAGGCGAGGAGGCCAGAGAGGGCGAGCCGGTGGCTGTGGGCGCCGACTCGGCAGCCGACGGCGTGCCACTTGGCCGGGGTTCCGATCCTGTGTGCCGGGAGAAGACCGGTCCGGCCGATGGGCGGTCGATGGACGAGGCCCGCCGGTTGATGCGCTGTCTGAGCACGGTGGTGCGTCTACGGTCGGCCGGTGCCGGGCGCGGCGCGAGCCGTGAGGGGGCATCACTCTCGGCGGAGCGGATGGTGATCGAGGGGCTGCGTATCGAAGGAAGGGCTCCCCTGGGTGAGGCGGTGGTGCGGTGCCGTGCCGAGCGGATCGTGGTGGAGGGAGCGGTGCTGCGTTATCCCGGCGGGGGTCCTGGGGCGTCTGGGAGCGTGCGCGGATCCCGGATGGTGCTGGGAGGACCGGTGGAGGTGATGGCCGGGGAGGTCGAAGGACGCTTGCTGGGTCTGCTGCCGATCATGCTCAGTGGTAGGGAGCACAGCGTGGTTCCCGTTCCCCCGCTGACGATTCCATGGTTGGAACTCACCGACGTTCGGATCTCGGACCTCGTCCTGCACACGAAAGAAGCACACATCTCCGGAGCCGTTCTTTCGATCGCCCGCCTCCAGCCGGTCGGGCGCTGAACACCGGGTCTTGGTGGGGCGTCGTTCCACTGCGTGCAAGAGCCCTGCCGCAGGGCAGCGCTGGAGATCACTGGGGTACGGCTCAGCGCCGCAGGGAGCCGGGGATTTGAGGCGGGGAGTATGGCCGCTTCATGGGGAGGGCCGGGGGGTGCCCGTTGCGGGTTCAGGGGTGCGGAATCGTCGGTTGGGACGGGCGGTGGCTGACAGGCAGAGTGATGACTGTGCGCAGATTGATTCCGGCGGCTCGTACGGCTGGTCCGTCGGTGCGCAGGGTGGGAAAGCGTCGCAGGAGTTCGGGGAGGAGTTCGAGGGCATTGAGACGGGCCAGGGGTGCGCCGAGGCAGTAGTGGGGGCCCGCTCCGAAGGCGAGGCTGCGCTTGGGGGGACGGTGGAAGTCGAGGTCGTGCGGGGCAGGGAAGTGTTCAGGATCGCGGTTGGCTGCTGCGATCAGGGCGTGGACGAGGGTACCGGCCGGTACCTCGATGCCCGCCAGGACGGTGTCCTGGGCCGGGAAACGGACGGCGTTGTGGACGGAAGGGTCCCACCGCATCAGTTCCTCAACGGCCTGCGGCCATGCCTGGGGGTTGGTGGTCAGCCAGGCCGCTTGCCGGGGATGCCGCTCAAGGGCCGTGAGCGCGGTGGCGAACAGGGACGAGGTGGTCTCCACTCCCGCGCCGAGCAGGAAGACGACGTTCGCTGCGAGATCGCCGTTGGAGGTGGTATCGCGGGCCGGGTGCGTCTCGGTACGCCATCGTGTGAGCAGGCCGTCCCCAGGATGAGGTCCCGGCGCGGTCATGAGGGCCATGATGTAGGCGTGGAACTGGCCTGCAGCCTCATCGGCGGCGGTGATCTGCGCGGGTGTCGCGAACGGCTCGGTGAGCGGCGCGGTCTGGATGCTGTAGTGAGCGATGAGGGGCATGTCCTTGGCCGGGAGGCCGAGGATGGCGCACATGACGGCGACGGGCAGTGCGCGGGCCACGGTGCTCATGAACTCCGCCCGGCCGTGCTGCCGTAGTTCGGCTTCCAGCGTGTCGAGATGGTGGTGCACCAGGTCGCGGACGGTGGGCAGCATCAGGGTGAGCGCGCGCTGGGTGAAGGGGGCTGCGAGAAGGTGCCGCAGTCGGCTGTGCACGGGAGGGTTGAGCCGGGGCAGGGTGGCCATGACACCGATGCTGCTCCCGTCCGTGTGGACGCCGCGTGCGGTTCGCCACTGCTGGTCAGGGACCTGCCAGATGCGGTCGGAGAGGATGTGGGCGCATTCCTTGTACCCGGTGACGAGAAGTGCGTGCCTGCCCAGGCTTACCACGGGGCCGACCTGGCGGATCTCCTCGAACAGCGGAAAGGGGTCCTCCCGGCCCTGACGGGATTGGAGCCGTCGGATGACGCCTCGCGGCGCCGGGGGCGCGGACAGCGGTGCGGCGACGGCGTCCATGAACGGTGCGCTCCTTTGTGCCGGGTTGTTCAGGGGGTGCGGAAGGCCAGGACAACGTTGTGGCCGCCGAATCCGAAGGAATTGGACACGGCTGCCCTCACGCGCTGACGGGCCGCAATCTTCGTGACAAGGTTCAGATCCAGGTCCGGGCCGGGATTCTCGCAGTTGGCCGTGGGCGGGATGCAGGACTGCTCGATCGCCAGGACCGTCATCACCGCTTCGACGGCGCCTGTGGCTCCCAGAGAGTGCCCCAGCACACCCTTGGTGGAGGTGACATAAGGGCCGTGGGGCAGTACGCCGGTGATGACGTGTGCCTCGACGGAGTCGTTCAGGACGGTCGATGTCCCGTGCGCGTTGACGTGGTCGACGTCGCCGGGGTCGAGGTCCGCTGCGCGCAGCGCTGCCCGCATCGCCTGGCTTGCGCCCCTGCCCTCGGGGTGTGGTGCGGTGGGGTGGTGGGCGTCGGTAGCCGACCCACAGCCGGCCAGCAGGGCCCGGGGGCGGCGGTCGCGGGCGGCGGCGTGTGCGGCATGCTCCAGAACCAGAACCGCTGCGGCTTCGGCCATGACGAAACCGTCCCGGTCGATGTCGAAGGGCCTCGATGCGGCGGCGGGATCTTCGCGCCGCCGCGACAGGGCCCCGAGGTTCGCGAAGCCCGCCACCGTCAGCGCGGTGTTCGCCGCCTCCGTACCACCGGCGATGACGATGTCACACTCGCCCGAGGCAAGGAGGCCCCGGGCGGCGGAGATGGCCGTCGCCCCCGACGCACACGCCGTCGACACCACGAAGCTCGGCCCACGAGCACCGTAGGCCAGCGCGACTTCACCCGCAGCCATGTTCGGCGTGGTCATCGGAATCATCAGGGGAGAGACCGCATCAGGGCCCTGACCCAGAAAGCGGGAGTGCTGCTTCTCCCAGCTGCTCACGCCGCCCATGCCGCAACCAATGACGACACCGACCCGCTCTGCGTCCCAGTCCGCCCCGAGCAGAGCGGCATCGGTCAGCGCCTCGTGGGCGGCCACCAGCAGCAGTTGAACAGACCGGTCCAGCCGGTAGAGCGCACGCCGCCCCACCACACTGGTGTCCAGATTCTCAACGGAGGCACAGAAATCGACGGGGCACCCGGCCAGCCGCGGATGGGTGTTGGCTGCGGTGGAGGAACCCTCGCGTACCGTGCGCCAGGTGGCGTTGACTCCCGCCCCGGCGGGGGTGACCGTTCCTAGCCCGGTCACCGCGATCTCCGTACCGCTCATGATCCGGCCACGGCAACCGACATCATCTTGGCGTCGATCACAGCGGCCACCTCTGCCAGGGTGGAGCCCTTGCCGACGTCCGCGCTGCTCATCTTGATGCCGAACTCGTCCTGCACCATGGCCGCGAGCTCGGCCACCGCCAGCGAATCCAACTCCAGCGCCGACAAAGTGGCTTCAGCCCGGATCATCTCCACTTCGACCCCGAACGTCTCGTCCAAGATCTTGACCAGCTTCTCGTAGACCGCGCCCGCCATGGTTCCCTGTTCCTCACCGGCGGCCCGACCGGAAGATCCGCCGGGCTGCCCCTTCGTCATCTGCGCTGCCGCGCAAGACTGCTCCTGGACTCAACGAGCCGGTCGGCGCGGAGAAACGCACCGTTCACGCCACCTTCCCGGAACGGGGGATCGTAAGAGTACGGCTGGGACACAGGAGAAAGCCGGTGCGAGGACGCCCTCTGCTTCGCGAGAAGGGCCGTGAAGGCGCCAGCGGGAAGTCATCACCCGAAAGGGGCCCTCCGGCACCCGAGTTCACCCGTACGTGCGGCAACACCCCCACCGCAGCTCGGGCCAACTGCTACAAAGAGCCCGGCAGGATCGCCGCCAGCCCTCGCCTTCCTCCATGAGCCCGTGATCCTGCACCAGGTGGGCCCTCTCCGTCCCCCGCCCCGGCGCACAGAACACCCCACCTCCCAGAAGCGGACAACCCGATGCGACCACGCCTCCAGCGCGCCCAGACGGTCACCGACGCGGGGGTGGTCCTGGACGTCGAGACCCGGGCCAGCTCTTCGGCGCGCATCGCCCCCATCCTGGCCGTTCGCGCTCTCGCCGAGGGCGAAGCCGCGATCCGACCCCAGAGGAAGGCACTCCTGCCACTGGCGGACATCGTCTCTGTACGCATCGCAGGCGTCTCCGCCCCCGGCGTGCTGCCGAAGCACTGCAGTCTCGACGACCTCGCCGACGGCCTCGCCGCCGTACTGGACGACCTCGGACTGAAGCGGGTCAACGTATGCGGGACCTCCCACGGAGGAGAGATCGCCTACCGTTTCGCAGTGCGCCACCCCGAGCGCACAGGACGAGTCGTCCTCACCGGCACCACCGGACACCCCCGCGACCACCTACCGCTCGGCACCAGCCCCGCGGAACTGGCAGCCCGTATGAAAGGCCCGGCCCGCCACGGCATGGCGGACTACGTAGCCTCCACCATCCTCTGCCAGGACCCCGCACTGCCAGTACGCGGACGCGCAGCCCTGCGCTGGGTGATCGACGATCTCGTCAGCCACACCGACGACCAGCAGATCGACATCTGGATCCGCTGCATGGAACTCCTGCGCAACGCGCCTGAGCCCACCCCGATCACCGCCCCGCTGCTGGCCGTGACCGGCGAACACGACGTCGCCTCACGCCCCTCGGAATGCCGCGCCCTGGCCGCCCTCTCATCCCCTTCGGTCTTCGCCACCATCAAAGAAGCCGACCACTTCGTCTTCCTGACCCGCGCTCGCGAACACCTCGATGTCACCCGCCGATTCCTCCTCGACCAGCCCCTGACCGACCTGCCCTTCCTCGCCGCGCTCGAAGCGTTCCCCCGCCCCAGCACACCCATGACACCGCACCCGGCGTCACCATCAGCCTGACAGGAATGCCCGGCGGCGGAGGGGCGCGTGGCTCGGCCTGGCCGACGCAGGTGGGCGACACCGGCCGGGACATGGGTACCCGAGCCTGCCGTATCAGCGACTCCAGAGCGTGGGGTGGCCGCGAGGCGTTTCGTCGCGGAGCTTTTCCACTGCGTCCGCTCGACCAGACCCTTGGATTCCGGGGCGCGGGCTTTGCAGAGAACGAACTTGATGCCCAGCAGTCCGGCGGACGCCGCCAAATCGTCGATCAGATCGGCGCCGTTCCGCGAGGGGAGCGTCCGGGCTGTGATCCACTGCGACTACGCGGCGACCGTCACGAGCACCGGAGGATGCCCCGTCTGCCCGGAGCCGAGCGGAATTTCGGCGGCTGGGAACCGCGGATCGCACGGGGCGGTCTCGCCTGCCTCATAGACCGTCCGCGAGGCCGGGTCGACGGGCCGGTAGGACGTCCGCAGCTCTCGGATACGTTCCTTCAGAACGGTCAGGCCCCGGTCCCAGCCGATCCGATCAGCGATCACCGTCGTCGGCATCTCCGGGCACTGCTCGCGGAGTTCGCGGATCTGCGGCTCGACCGCGTCCACGATCGAATCCTTCGGCGCCCGCTGGTACTTCCGCGGCGCATCATCCGCGATGGCCCTGCGGACCGTGTTTCTCGCGATCCCCAGCTTCCGCGCGATCGCTCGCACCGGCATCTGTTCAGTCCGGTGAAGTCGGCGGATCTCCGCCCAGTCCTCCACGCCGATCACCCATCCTCCCGGTCTGACTCAACGAGCCAGACCCGTGGTGGGGGTCAACTTTCAGGCGTCGATCACGGTTCACTTCTGGGCCGTCGCCGACACACGGGGGAGCAGTGGGCGGAGGTCATCGGGCGGGACGGGGGATCGGGAACATCCCCACACCCGGCAGAGGTACGTCAGCAACGCTCACCACATCCATCACACACCGGTGATGCCCACCCGTGCACGGTCGGGTTCACCCCCGAATCAGCGCCAGAGCCCAAGATCTGCGCCAGAACCCTCGACTCGAACCACCGCTACGGAAGCGGAGTACGGCTCGTGATCACCTGTCCCTGACCGTGCAGGACTGGGCGAGACGGGCGAGAGCCTCCTTCGAGGGAGCGGAGAACGGCGCGGTCTCCAATGCCCGGAGCGCTTGACGGTACCGATTGGTGATGCGTGCCTCGACCATCTCCAGTGCCCCACAGGATTCGATGATCCGGCGAGCCGTGGTCACGCCGTGCTGGTCGAGCCCCGGGTCCGCCAGGAGTTGTTGGAGTTCGTGGCGGCCGGCCGGGGAGGCGTGACGCAGCGCCAGCGCCGCGAGGACGGTGTGTTTGCCGTCGATCAGGTCGTCGCCGACAGGCTTGCCGGTCTCCTTAGTGTCTCCGAACACCCCCAGGACGTCGTCGCGCAGCTGGAACGCTTCCCCCAGCGGATTGCCGTAAGCGGCGCACGCATCCAGGGTTTCGGGCTCGGCGTGGTTGAGTGAGGCACCGATCTGTAGGGGGCGCGTGATCGTGTAGAGCGACGTCTTGAGATGGACGATGGCGTACGCGACGTCCAGGTCGTGGCTCGGGCGTCCGGTGTGACGGAGGTCGAGGAACTGGCCGGTGAGGACTTCCTCCCGCATGGAGTGCCAGAGCGGCAGGACCTTGCTCTGCTGTGCGTGGGTGAGTCCGGCCGTGGTCACGAGTTGGTCGGCCCACATCGCGGTCAGGTCACCGGTGTTGATGGCCGCGTTCACTCCGAAGCGCAGTGCCTTGTTCCGGGTGGCGGGAGCGCCGTAGAAGCGTGGCAGGGTGTGGTGGACGGTGGCCTTGCCACGGCGCGTGGCGGATTCGTCCATGACGTCGTCGTGGATGAGCAGGGAAGCGTGCAGCAACTCGATGCCCGCGGCGATCCGCGTGATCTGACGGACGTCGCCCGTGCCGCCGGTGGCGTGCCATCCCACGGTGGCGAACAGGGGACGGACGAGCTTGCCGCCGGCGACGAAATCGCGGACCGCGTTGGCCATGATCGGCAGGTGCGGGTTGTGCTCGTCGGCGGCCTTCTCCTGGAAGAACCGCGTGAGACGGGTGTTGACCTGAGCGCGGATGCTGTTCAAGTCCAGTTCGGAAACGTCGGCCTGGGTACGCACGGAATCTCCCGGTCTGCGTGGGCACAGCAAGTGTCTGCTGCTCGGCACCGGAGAGATCGGGCGTGGGGACGCCGTTCCAGTGCCGAGCAGCAGAGGAGGGGGTGCCGTCAGACGCGGTCCGCGGCGATCATCAGGTACTGGAAGGCACCGGTCTCGTAGGCGTCGATGAAGTGCTCCTCGACGCCCGTGGTGAGTTCGGGATCGGTGGCACGAAGTTTCCAGTACGGCAGGGTGGCCTGGGTCAGGTCGGTGACCGCCACCGGAACGAGCCGGTTCGCGGTCATCTGCTTGAAGTACTCGCTGCGCCGGTGCACGTCACACGCGTACTGGGCGTTGATCATGGAGACCGCGCGGGAGGCACGCCCGTAGCCGTCGTTGATGCAGCCGGTGATCGTCACGTACCGGCCTCCCGGCTTGAGGAGGCGTTGGTACTCCGCGAACAGCAGCCCGAGTTCGACGTACATGGTCGACTCGTTGTTCCAGATAGCGTCGAACGAGCCGTCTGCGAAAGGTGCCTGCAGCATGTTCGCGACCTGGTAGCGGGCGCGGTCGGACACCCCCCGCGCGGCGGCGGAGCTGTTGGCGTCCTTGGCCTGAGCCGCCGACAGCGTGATTCCGTCTGCCGTGCACCCGAAGCGTTCTGCGGCCATGATGGACGTTGCCCCGCGGCCGCAGCCCGCGTCCAGGATGCGGCTCTCGCTGGTGAGCGCGCCGAGCTGGGAGATGAGGTAGGCGCCCTGTTCGGTTTCCAGCCGGTGCAGCTCCTGCACGACGGAATCGTGCCGCGAGGAGTCGTCGGTGATGTTCTCCCACTTGACCGGGCCGATGCCGTAGTGGTGGTGGAACAGGTTGTCCACGGCACCGAGTTCGTGGTTGACGGCGTTCTTCTCCGCGTTCCAGTAGTCGGCGATGGTGTGTTGGTAGGCGGAGGCTGCGGCCGTGTCGGAGGTGATGCTCATGGGGGTGTTCCTTTCAGGAGGTGTGGAGGAAGGGGGGAAGGTGGTAGCGGGCGGTGTTGGTGCGGTGCCACTCGTGGGAGCCGTCCACCCAGGAGTTGACGGAAGCCGCATAGCGGGCGGCGTGCGGAACGGGGAGCGTTGATACGGTCGCGGAGGCGTCTTCGAGCTGGTGCATGACGTCGTTGTGGATCTCGACCGACCGGTGAAACGCTTCTTCCTCGCCGACGTTCTCCTCTGCGGCCACGCACTTCGGCAGGTTTGCGTGGAAGCGCGGCAGGTCGCGTTCCTTTCCGTAGGAGTAGAGGTCGTTGGCCAGCGTCGTCGCCAGCCCGGCGAGCGCGAGCATCCGCTGCACCGTGCCGTGGGCGTGCAACTGCGGTGGGATCTCGTAGCCGTCGATCGCGTCGGCCACCGACAGACACGGCCGGAAGCTGTTCATCTGCCGGATCACCAGGTAGCTCCACACCGGGGGCGCCGACGCATCGATCCGGTGTGCGGCCTCCGCCAGATACCCCATGTGCAGTTTGGCCAGGTCGTGAACCTCCCGGTCGGCCTGCGAGGCGGACGCGAGCCGGCGGAAGTACACCATCGACGACCGGTACGCCCGCAGGGGAGCCTCCGCCTCGATCGCCGTCCGCCACTGAGCTCCGTAGGGGGGCGGGTGCACCGTCGGATGCAGCGCGGACTGTGCTGTCAGGAGTCGCGCCGCCAGTCCGTGGGGGCCGCCCCCGTGGTCCTCGCAGTACATGTCGTCGACGGCGTTCTCCGCGACCAGCAGCCGCGAGGCGGCCATCAGGTGTTCGATGGTCGGCGCCGCCGGGTGGCACAGCACTACCGACCGGCCGAACTGGAAGTCGCGGAACTCCCCGGCCCAGTCGGGCGGGTACAGGTCGACCTCGTCGCGCGCCCACGCGTCGGTGAGCTCGTCCACGCGGGTGATCCGCGCCTCGTCCGGTGGCGGCACCGGGCGCCGGTACACGCCCGGGATCTCCAGCGCGCCCACCGGCTCCTGGCGCTCGGACGGCGCTTCGCGGGGGCCGGGCCGCCTGCGGGGCGCACTCGGGAAACCGGTCGCCAGCGCTGTCGGCGGTGTGCCCGTCATGTGTGCACCTGCCCGATCGAGGCGTTCTCGAGGATGCCGGCCGCGTCCGGTGTCAACAGCGCGCACGAGTAGTAGCAGGTCACCAGGTAGGAGATGAGTGCTTGGTCGTTGATCCCCATGTGCCGTACGGACAGGCCGGGTTCGAGCTCCTCCGGCAGTGGCCCGGGCAGGAGCCCGACCGCGCCCTGCGCCTCCTCGCCGAACCGCAGCGCGATGAACGAGGACGTGTACGTCGGACTCACCGGGATCTTTGAGCACGGGTACATCGGCACACCGCGCCACGCCAGGTACCGGGACCCGTCGTCCCCCTGGGTGGCGTCCACGGTCAGTCCCTGCCGGTTGGCCTCCCGCAGGAACGCGGTGAGCGCCTTCGGATGCGCGAAGATCGCGTGGGTCGAACGCCGCATCGCGATCAGGTTGTCGATGTCGTCCGGCGTCGGCGGACCCGAGGCGGTGGAGATCCGCTGCTCGAAGTCTGTGTTGTGCAGCAGCCCGAAGTCCGGGTTGTTGACGATCTCCCATTCTTGACGCTCGCGCAGCTCCGCCACCGTCAGGCGCAGTTGCTCGGTGCTCTGGTCGAAGGGGTCGTTGTAGAGGTCCGCGACGCGCGTGTGGATGCGCAGAATTGTCTGCGCGAGCGACAGCTCGTATTCGCGTGGCTCCAGCTCGTAGTCGACGAAGGTGGAGGGAAGGCCGACCTCGCCGTGATGCCCCGACGACGTCGTGATCTCGGCTTCGCCCTTGTGGTTCTGCGGGCGCTTCTGGCGCTCCAGGAACGCGTCGAGGTGCTGGGCGAGTGCCGGGGCGTTCGCCAGCAGGCTGTGGAAATCGGCCCAGTCCAGTACGAGAGCGGTGGTGTCGGTGTCCGCGCGGGTGGTGAACGGCCACACCGGATCCTCTGCCTGGTCGAGGACCTCCTGCCCCACCTGGCCGCCGTCGGTGACCACTCCCAGGACCTGCGGGTTCCCGAACGGGCCCTCCGCGTACCGGGTCAGACGTCCGTGGGCGATGAGGAACGCCTCCCTGACCGGCCTTCCCGCCTCGGTGATCATTTCGTTCGCGGGGATGTCGCGCGGACGGAACAGGTCCGCGATGCGGCTCAGCACGGATTCGTCCTCGAAGCCCCGCAGTGCCGGAAGTTCGGTGAGGGTGGCGGGGATGACGCGAAGGGTGCCGCCGGTGTCGCGGGTGAAGGAGCACCGGCCGTGTCCCGCGCGCAGGGACAGACGCCGGTTGACGCGGTAGGTGCCGCCCTTGACCGCGACCCAGGGCAGCTTGCGGCTCAGCCAACGGCTGGTGATGCCCTGCATCTGGGGTGGTGTCTTGGTGGTGGTGGCCAGCATGCGTGCGCCGGCGGTGGTCAGGGCCTGGTGCTTCCGCGTTTCCTCGGGCTGTTCGGATCGGAGAGCCACAGTGATTCCTCACAGATGGTTGATGGGGGGAGAGCTGCCGCGATCACGCGAAGAGGCATGGGGCGCGGAACGGTCGGCAGGGGGAGCGCCAGTGCGCCGGAGCGGTGCTCGGCGTGCTGGTGGCTCGGAGCCTTCTCGTACGGAAGGGGCCGTGCTTCACGGGTAGCGGCTCAAGGTGTCCGGCCGCGATCTCCTGCGGAGTGGTTCCGTCCTGCCGGAACAGCGGCGCCTGCCACAAAGCCGATCCCGCAGGGGCCGTCGGGCCTGCACTTCCGTGCTTCGCCAACAGCCGTTTGTCGAGTGACCCGGCGGTCGCGCCAATATGGATTGGCACCCCGGCGGGATCGGCCGTCTGTGTGATTTTCTCCGTTGACTCGTTTTCTGGAGTTGCCCGCGCCGGCGTGCGCGCCGGTGCATTCACCGATCCGTTCGGTGGGAACGGGTGCCAGGCCAAACGAACTCGAAGATGTGTGCTGATTGTTGCGGTGTGCGGGGTGGCCTTCTAAGCGTTTGAGGCCCGGAGCACTGCGGTAGTAACCCTTGCCGTCTCACGTCTCGCAACAAGATCCTCGCTGCCCGCACACTGCTTCTCCGTCAAGAATCGGCGGCATTTCCCGATCTAGTTGAGCAAGGTCCTTTCCTGGGGGGCATTGGCCCCCTGGGCGGGCGACATCCGGCCCGCAGAAATTCAGCGGGCGGTGATGAGGGGGCTTCGTTATCGGGCCTCTTTCCCCACCTGTCTCTCTTCATGGATGGAGTCATGGATGGAGTCGCTTTTCCTCCGCGTGGTCGGCGCGCGTACGACAATGCCGAGGACGGGGCAATGTCAGTGCACCAGTTATGAGGCGGCTGGTGCAGCCCTTGAGGGCAGTGGACGCAGCACATACGTTGCACCCTTGTGCGGTTGTGAAATCTCCGCGCGAAGGGCTCATGAGGGAAGGCAACTGTGTCTCGGACTCCCAACGTACGATTGCGCTCATTACTGGAAGCCGCGGGCTGGAACAACGCACAAGTGGCCCGGATGGTCGTCGCCATAGCGGCTGAGCACGGCGAACACCTCACCTGCGACCGGTCGACCGTAAGCCGCTGGCTGGCAGGCCACCAGCCGCGCCCGCCCGTCCCCACCTTCCTCCTGGAAGCGCTGGCACGAGGGGTGGGCGGGGTCGTCACCCCGCAGCAGGCCGGACTCACCCGGGCTCCCACGCCTGCTCTCGACCACTCCCTGGGGGTCGACCCTGTGCTCAGACTGACCCAACTCGCCTCGGCCGAACTGGACAGCAGCCGAAGGAAGTTGCTCGGAGCCGCCGCGTTCAGCCTCACCGCTCTGGCGGTCCCGGCCCTCGCTGCCCCGTCATCGCGCCCGCGACCGCTGAGAAGCCAGGACCAGGATGTGGAGATACAGGCTGCCCAGATGCGGGCCATGGCCACGATGTTCGCCAACGCGGCCGAGACCCACGGCGGTGGTTGCATACGGGCGCCCCTGGCCGCCTATCTGGCCCATGACGTGTCCCGTTGGCTCCGTACGCCCATGAGCGACGAGAAGTACCGCCCGCTCTTGTCGGCTGCCGCCCAACTCACCCTCCTGCTGGGCACCATGTGTGTCGACGGCGGCGACCACGCGCTGGCCCAGCAGCACCATCGCACCGCGGCAGAGCTGGCTGTCGAGGCGGCGGACCACGGCACTTTGGCGGTGTCCCTGCGGGCAATGGCCACTCATGCCTACGAGTTGGGTCACCGTGGCCGGGTCGTGTTGCACCTCATGGAACGGGCGGTGGAGTCCGCCCGCCGTGCCTCCCCTGTCACCCAGGTGTACGTCCAGGCTCATCTGAGCGTGCTGCAGGCCCACCACGACCGGAGGGAGGCACTGGCCGGACTGGCCCGCACCGAGAGGCTCTACGACCAGTCAGATTCCACGCCCGGAGCCTTCACGGCCTATCCGCCGGGCGGGCTGCACTACCAACGCGCGCAGGTCCACCTTGCCTTGGGGGACATTCCCCAGGCCGCTGCCGCCCTCAAGACGTCCCTGCGGCTACGTACTCCCGCCGAGCACAGGGCAAGCGCTCTGACCCATGCGCGCCTCGCGGAAGTGCTCCTGTGCCAGGGGCACTTGGATGCGGCGCTCGCGCACTGGGGCGACTTCCTCTCCGCCTACCCCGCTCTGCGTTCGGCCCGGACCACCCAGCGTCTGACCGTCATGCGCCAGCAGCTCCAGCCCTACCGGAAGCACAGGCCGGCCGCTGCTCTGCTGAACCGACTGCGAGAACTCACCTGACGTGATCACCGCCGAGGCGGGGCGACCGAGTCCGGTACGCGATCGTCCACCGACAGGGGTCACCGAGGAGCGAGTGCTCCCAGGGCGTCCCTGCGAAGTCTTCCCGCGCTGCGTCGGCATGGCCCCGCCCCGCCGGCTCAGCTCTCCGCGCCTGCCGTCGTGGTGTTCGGCGCGGTGTCCGGCTGCGGGGCCGGGTGAGAAGACCGGCCGGCCAGCGGCGATGCAGACAGGGGGCGCTCGTCGGCAGGCGGCGAGTGCGGGAACGCGGCGGGCGGTGCGGCCGAAGGCGCTGGGAGGCAGGCAGCGGTCAGCATGGGGTCTTGCATGGGCACCTCGCAGGGATTGCCGGTCGGAGTCCACTCGCGTGCCGGAGTCCACTCGCGTACCGGACGGTCACGGATGACGCGGAGCCATGCTTGTGCCGCGTGGGCCGTCCCGTAAGCGTGTGCGTGCTGTGCTCCGTTGGCGCGCCCGGCGCACAGGCGCGCAAGGGTGCACACCCTGGGTGATCGCCGGGGGCGGTTCCGATCGTTTCTCCCGTACGGACCGGACGGGTGGAGCCCCGCATCGGTGGTTCACAAGCGCACAACTCATCAACAGGTGCACGCCTCCCACCGGGTGGGCCCCTGGCGCAGTACCGGGGTGTCGGGCTTCCTTGATATGCGTGCCAGTGATTGACGGCGAGAGGCCGATCACCCTCTGCCACGCGTGCGCCGTCCATCGGACGTGCGACGCAACGGAGCTACGGCTGCCGGTGTCGAGGACCCGCTCAAGGGGCCCTCTGGCGCGAAGCCAGGCGCTTCACTGCCCTCATTCGCTCTGTTGGAGTGTCACATGCATCAGCCTTCGCAGGCGGCCGTTGCCGCAACAGCCGGTGGTACCCAGCCGGGCTCGCGACTGACCGGTCTCGGCGCCTACCGCCCCGAGCGCGTCGTCTCCAACGAACAGGCCGCAGTACAGGCGGGTGTGGACCCTGAGTGGATCACCCAGCGTGTGGGCGTGCGGGAACGGCGCCACGCCAACGACAGCGAAACGGTGGTCTCCATGGCGGTGGCGGCCGGGAAGGAGGCGCTGGGCGACGCCGGGGCCGCTCCCGCCGATGTCGACGTCGTGGTGCTGGCCACGTGCTCCATGCCTTCGCCGATGCCCAACGGGGCCGCTCAGGTGGCCGCGTTCCTGGGCTGTCGAGCCGTTGCCGGTTTTGACTTGAACGCGGCGTGTTCCGGCTTCAGTCACGGCCTGGCGGTGGCCGACGCGTTGGTACGCGCCGGAACCGCACGCTCCGTGCTGGTGATCGGATCGGAGCGGATGAGCGACTGGGTGACGCCGACCGACCGCAACACCGGGCCGATCTTCGCCGACGGAGCGGCGGCCGCACTGGTGCAGCCCTCTGCGCTGCCGCACATCTTCCCCGTGGCGTGGGGGAGTGACGGCAGTCAAGCCGATCTCATCAAGATCGATGCCACGTCCGGGCACATGGAGATGGCCGGACGCAAGGTGTTCCGCTGGACCACCAGTGCGCTCGCGGGAGTCATGCAGACGGCTTGCGACCGGGCCGGCCTGAGCCCCGGACACTTGAAGGCGTTGATTCCGCACCAGGCGAACCTCCGCATCCTCGACATCCTCCAGCAGGGCCTCAACGTCGATCAGCTGCTGGTTGCCGACGATGTCGTCCAAGCAGGCAACACCTGTGCGGCCTCCGTGCCCCTGGCCTTTCACGCGCTGCGCCAACGCGGGGTGATCACCGCCGGAGATCCCGTCCTGCTCTTCGGTTTCGGAGCCGGGCTGACGTACGCGGCACAAGTCGTCCACTGCCCATGACCAGCCCACCCTGCCGGTCCACCGTGCCCGTCCACCGTGCCTGCCGTGCCTTCGGGAACGGCGTGAACCACTGCCAAGGGAGAACACCATGAGTACGCACACGTCCACACTGGCCCTGGTCCAGCGTCTCGTCGCGGTGATCGCCGAACGCCCGGAGGCAGACATCCTGCCCGCTGACCGGCTCGTGGAGGACCTGAACCTCGACTCCCTCCAGATCACCGAACTCGCCCAGAAGCTGGAGAGCGAGACGGGCAAGTCCATCGACGAGGACCTGCTGAACGCGGACGGCACCACCGTTGCCCGGTGCGCCGACATCACCGACGCGGCCTGACAGCCGAGTCCCGGGGCGCCCGATTCGCCGTCCCGATTCCTCGCCGGGCGCTCTGACCGGAGCGCCGGGCGCAGGTCGCCTCGCCGGCCGGCGCCTTCGTACGCCCAGCCTGCGGCATCCACCCCCAGCACAGAGGAGTTGCGAGCCGTGCCCCTCCCCGTTCCTCCACCCGGCGTGGCCGACTTCCACACCTGCGCCGAGATCGCCTGCGACATCTACCGGGCGGCCCGCCTCGCGGCAACAGCTCGATTCCCGCACCACAGTCCTCTCGCACCGGGCTGCCTCGATCAGCCGTGCCCAGACGCCGAGCAAGGTCTTCCGCACATGACACACGACTCGCGCGAGTCCGCCCATGACATGCCCGCCCTCACCCCCATCAGGCCACCGCGGAGCAACGACGCCGCTGACCCCGGTGGTCGTGCTCACGGCAAGGTGATCCTGCTCGGGGAGCACGCCGTGGTCTACGGTGCTCCCGCCATCGCCTTGCCCGTGCCGAGCGCACAGTGCCGTGCCCTTGCCGTGCCCGTCGAAGGCAGCGAACGCGGACTCGTGAGTTTTCGCGTCGGCCAGTACGTGACGTCCCCACCGGCTTCCGCGGCGAGGGCACCGGACATCGAGCCCCCGCAGGCGTTTCGGGCGCTGGTGGACGCGGCCCTGGGCGCTGCGGCGACCCATCAGGTGCGGGGAGTGGACCTCTACGTGGAGAGCAACATTCCGCCCGGCCGCGGCCTGGGTTCCAGCGCCGCCTGCGCACGGGCGGTGACCGAGGCCCTCGACCAGCTGCTGCAACTGCACCTGAGCCCCTCCGCCGTCTACCAGTTGGTGCAGCTGGCGGAGACAGCGGCCCACGGCCGCGCCAGCGGTATCGACGCCCATGCCACGGGCAGCCCGTACCCGCTCCTCTTCAAGGACGGTCTGACGAGCACCCCCACCGTCGCACGTCAGGCGTGGGTGGTGGTGGCCGACAGCGGGACGTCGAGCAGCACCCGACAGGCCGTGGAGATGCTGGCCGAGGTCTTCGCCCGGGACCCGTCCCGCCGGCGTGCCTTCGTCGAACACTCCAGGACCCTCACCGAGGAAGCCCTCGACGGGCTGGCCACCGGTGACGTGCGGGGTGTGGGCGAGCTGTTGACCGCTGCCCACCGCAGGCTGAGGACGCTGGGCCTGGTGACGGAGCAGGTTCACGCGTTGGTGAAGGAGGCTCAGGCCGCCGGTGCGCTGGGCGGCAAGATGACGGGCGGCGGCCTGGGCGGCTGCGCCATCGCCCTGTGCGACTCAGCAGCCGGTGCCACAGCCGTAGCCGTGCGGCTGCGTGCCCACGGTGCTGTACGCACCTGGATCGTCCCGCTCGCACAGGGGGCCACGGCATGAGTACCTCTCCCATGGAAGCGACGGCCGTCGCCCACCCCAACATCGCCTTGGCCAAGTACTGGGGCAAGCGGGACGAGGCGCTGGTCATCCCGTGTGCGGACAGTCTGTCCATGACCTTGGACGTCTACCCCACGACGACGAAGGTCCGGCTTCGCCCCGGTGCGGTCGACGACGTCGTACTCATCGACGGCGAGGTGGCGCAGGGCGAGAGCAGAAGGCGGGTGGCCCGCTTCCTCGACCTGGTGCGGCGGAACTCCACGGTCCCGCACCCGGTGGCAGTGGACACCCGCAACACCGTTCCGGTCGGTGCCGGGCTCGCTTCCTCGGCGGCGGGATTCGCCGCGCTCTCGCTCGCCGCCGCCACCGTCTACCGGCTCGACCTCGACGCGATGGCACTGTCACGGCTGGCACGTCGCGGCTCGGGATCAGCCGCACGTTCGATCTTCGGGGGCTTCGTCCACTGGCATGCGGGAGACGCAGACGCTCCCGATCCGGATCTGGCCTCCTACGCCGAGCCCGTGACCGGTGTGCGGCTGGACGCGGCGCTGATCGTCGTCCTGGTGGAACGCGGCCCCAAACCCGTCTCCAGCAGAGAGGCCATGCGCCGGACCCAGGCCACGTCGCCCGCCTACGCCGACTGGCTCGCCACCACCCACACCGACGTTCCCCTCCTGCGCAAGGCCCTCGTCGCGGGGGACCTGGAAACCGTGGGCCGCATATCCGAGCGCAACGCCCTGGGCATGCACCTCACGATGGAGGCCGCCGTGCCGCCGGTCGTCTACCGCACTCCCGCATCCCACCGCGTGCTCGCCCACGTGAGCCGGCTACGGGACTCCGGGGAGCGGGTGTGGGCAACGATGGACGCCGGACCCAACGTCAAGGTGCTGTGCCCCGCGACCGAGGCCGTACGACTGGCAGATCGGCTGCGCGCGGCCACCGGCTGTCCCACGCTCGTCGCACGGGTCGGTCCCGGTACCACCTTGCGACAGAAGCGAGCAGGCTCATGAACTCAGTGAACCCCACAGCCGTGACCGCCAGGGCTCCGGGCAAGCTGATGATCGCCGGCGAGTACGCGGTCCTGACCCCGGGCCGACCCGCGATCGTCGCCGCCGTCGACCGGTACGTCTCCGTCACCGCCACCCCGTGCACCACCGGTGGCGACGTGGAACTGGTCACCGATCTCCTCTCCCACCCGGTTCCGCTGCGCCGTACCGCAACAGGACTGCGGACCCTCCTCGACCGGGACCGGGAGCACCTGACCGGGGCGCTGGAGCGCCTGGTCGCCGTCGTGCACCTCATCGACGGGCTGAGGGCCGAACTCGGCATGGAACCCGTACGGGTGCGGCTGGCGGTGCGCAGCGCCCTGCACGAAGCCGGGACGAAGATCGGGCTGGGTTCCAGCGGGGCGGTCACCGCTGCCGCCGTACACGCCCTGACCCGGTTCACGGGCATGCCGCTGGCCGCCGAAGTGCGGTTCAGGCTCGCCCTGCTGGCCAGCATCACCGTCGATGCCGCCCCCTCCGGAGCCGACGTGGCGGCCAGCGTCTGGCACGGCTGGATCTGCTACAGCCCGCCGGACCGCACCGCGCTGCTCCACTCCCTGCGACGGCAGGGCGTCGTACGCACGCTGTGCGCACCCTGGTCGGGCTGGGCCGTCCAGGCCCTGCCCCCGCCCGCAGATCTGACGCTGATGGCGGGGTGGACCGGCTCTCCCGCCTCCACGTCCGGCAAGGTGAGCGAGCTGCGCACCCTCGGATGGTGGAAGTCCCGGGCGCATCACGACTTCCTGGCCCGGAGCGGCGGGGTGGTCAGCGCCATGGGCAGCGCTCTCGAGCAACGCGAGCCGCAGTTGCTGTTGAACGCCCTCGACCGGGCCGGTGCCCTGCTGGCCGACCTCGACGGGGAGACCGGGCTGAACATCTACACCGACCGGCTGACCGCACTGTGCCGCACCGCACGGCAGTGCGGGGCAGTGGCCAAACCCTCCGGTGCCGGAGGCGGAGACTGCGGCATCGCGCTCCTGTCCTCTCGCGTATGTCCGGATGCGTTGCGGCACCGGTGGTCATCCGAGGGCATCACACCGCTCGTCCTGTCCACCGCGCCCCCGCCCACGGCGGAAGCCGGGCCGCCGCAGCGGGTCGGCCCGCAGGCTCCCGACTACCTGCGCGGCGCGCTGACCCCACTGATCGAAAGGGCTCCACGGTGAACGCATCCCGCAAGGACGACCACGTGCGTCTGGCGCTGGCCCAGCATGCCCGCAACTCCGCGTCCGATGGCACCAGTCCCGATTCTGGCACTGGTCCTGGTTCCCACGGCAGGGCGAACCAGTTCGACGACGTTCACTTCGTGCACCACGCCCTCGCGGGCACGGACCGGGAGAAGGTCAGCCTCGTCACCGAATTCGCGGGTATGACCTGGCCGGTGCCGCTCTACATCAACGCGATGACCGGAGGCAGCGTCAAGACCGGTGAGATCAACCGCGACCTGGCCGTCGCCGCCCGGGAAACCGGGCTGCCGATGGCCACCGGCTCCATGAGCCCGTACCTCAAGGACCCCGCCACGGCGGACACCTTCGCGACCGTACGGCACCACCATCCGCACGGCTTCGTCATGGCCAACATCAACGCCCTCGCCACACCGGAACAGGCCCGGCGGGCCGTCGGCCTCCTGGAGGCCGACGCACTGCAGATCCACCTCAACACGGTGCAGGAGACGGTCATGCCGGAAGGCGACCGGTCCTTCGGCTCCTGGCCCGCCAACATCGAGGCGGTCGTCGCCGCCGTGGACGTGCCCGTCATCGTCAAGGAGGTCGGCTTCGGCCTCAGCGGTCGCACCGTCCGCCTGCTGGCCGGGCTGGGCGTGGCTGTTGCCGATGTGGCCGGGAGCGGCGGCACCAACTTCGCCGTCATCGAGAACACCCGCCGTGAACACGCGGACTTCGCCTTCCTCGAAGGCTGGGGTCTGAGTACGCCCGCGGCGCTCCTGGACGCGCGGGGGAGTGGTCTGCCGCTGCTCGCCTCCGGAGGCGTCCGGCATCCTCTGGACGTCGTACGCGCACTCGCTTTGGGCGCGCACGCGGCGGGCGTCTCCGGGCTTTTCCTCAGCACGCTGCGACGCGACGGCCTCGACGCTCTCGTCACCCGGATTCATCAGTGGCTGGAGCACATCACAGCCCTCATGACCCTCCTGGGAGCTCGGACACCTGGCGACCTGAAGTCCAGTGACCTCGTGCTCACCGGCGACCTGAACAACTTCCGTACGCAGCGTCGCCCAGCGCCGTTTGCCCCGCCGAAGGGAACATGATGACCGCATCCACCGCGCCTGCGAGTTCCGTACCCCCGCAGCACCGTGCACCGGCGGGGGCCTTCGCACCGGTTCCCCTGCGCTGGGTCGGCCCGCTGAGGGTCTCCGGCAATGCCGCCGAAGGTGACATCGAAGTCCCCCTGGCCACCTACGAGTCGCCCTTGTGGCCCTCGGTGGGGCGCGGCGCCCGCGTCTCCCGGCAGGTGGACGGCGGCATCACGGCCACGCTGGTCGACGACCGCATGACCCGTTCCGTCCTGATCGAGACAGCGGATGCCGCTGCCGCCCTGGCAGCAGTACGTTCCGTCGACGACCGTCTCGACGACCTGCGTGCGCTCACCCGCACCACCAGTCGCTTCGCCCGCCTCCTGGCAGTGCGGCACGAGATCTGCGGCCCGTTGCTCTTCCTGCGCTTCGAGTTCACGACGGGTGACGCCGCCGGCCACAACATGGCTACCCTCGCTGCGGACAGACTCCTGGCCCACTTGCTGGAGACGGTTCCCGGCACCCGCTACGGCTCGATCTCCGCGAACTACTGCACTGACAAGAAGGCATCCGCCGTCAACGGAATCCTCGGCCGCGGCAAGAACGTCACTGCCGACATCCTCATACCCCGGCAGACCGTCACCGGCCTCCTGCACACCACCGCCGCACGCATCGAGCACCTCAACGTCAGCAAGAACCTGGTCGGTACCGTGCTGGCGGGCGGCATCCGTACCGCCAACGCCCACTACGCCAACATGCTCCTCGGGTTCTACCTGGCCACCGGTCAGGACGCCGCCAACATCGTCGAGGGCTCCCAGGGAATCACCTGCGCCCAGGACCGCGACGGTGACCTGTACTTCTCCTGCACCCTGCCCAACCTGATCGTCGGCACCACCGGCAACGGCAAGCACCTCCCTGCCGCCGAGGACGCGCTCAGGCGCCTGGGCTGCCGCGAAGAGCGCCCCGTCGGAGACAACGCCCGGCGGCTGGCGGCCCTCGCCGCCGCGACGGTCCTCTGCGGCGAGCTGTCACTGATGGCCGCCCAGACCAACCCCGGCGAACTGATGAAGGCCCACACCCGGATCGAACGCGGCGGCGGAGACCCTCATGCCCACTGACCTGCCGGTCGGCATCCACGACCTGACCTTCCGAACCACCAGTCTGTCCCTGACCCACGCCGAGCTCGCCCGGCACACCGGCGCCAGCCTCGCCAAGTACCACCAGGGAATCGGCCAGCGGGCCATGAGCGTCCCGGCGGCTGACGAGGACATCGTGACCATGGCCGCCGATGCCGCAGCCGCCCTGATGGAACGCCACGACCCGCACAAGATCCGCACCCTGCTGTTCGCCACGGAAACGGGCATCGACCAGTCCAAGGCAGCAGGCGTCTACGTCCATTCCCTGCTGGGCCTGCATCCCCACATGCGCGTCGTCGAACTCAAGCAGGCATGCTACGGGGCCGCCGCCGCCGTGCAACTGGCCACTGCCCTCGTCCACCAAAACCCCGCCCAGCAGGTCCTCGTCGTCGCCAGTGACATCGCCCGCTACGACCTCGACAGCCCCGGCGAAGCGACCCAGGGCGCCGCCGCGGTCGCGATGCTCATCGCCGCCCACCCCGCCCTGGCCGCGATCGACCCCGTCGCTGGCCTGTACACGCGGGACGTCATGGACTTCTGGCGGCCCAACTACCGCACCACGGCACTGGTCGACGGAAAGAAGTCCTCCGACGCCTACCTCCACGCCCTGGACCACGCCTGGGCCGACCACCAACGGCGTGGCGGACAGGCCCTCAAGGACCTGTACACCGTCTGCTACCACCAGCCCTTCACACGGATGGCCCACAAAGCGCACCGGCATCTGCTGCACACGGCGGGCACCGTCGCCGACCACGGCGACATCGACCGGGCCATCGCGCCGACCACTACGTACAACGAGATCGTGGGCAACAGCTACACCGCTTCGGTGTTCCTGGCCCTGGCGTCCCTCCTGGACGGCACCGCGCTCCTCGACGGGGTCTCCATCGGTCTCTTCAGTTACGGGTCCGGCAGCGTGGCGGAATTCCTCACCGCCCGTGTCACCCCCGGCTACCGGGACTTCCTCCACGTCGCGGAACACCAGCGGGCCGTCACTCTGCGCCGCGAGATCACCTACGCGGACTACCGGCGGCTCCGTGCTCACACACCGCCCGTCGACGGCGGGCACTGGGACGCCCCTCAGACCTCTCCGGGACGCTATCGGCTGACCGGAATTGATCGACACCAGCGGCTCTACGCGTCCACCACCGCGGATCGCTAGCGCGCCGGTGGATACCGCTCACACGCGACAGGATTCGAGTTTCCTCACACGCTTTTACCCGGTTCTACCCGGCTGAGGAGTTCTTGGTCGAGGAGCTCGCGCTCGGCCGTGGCAAGGACGGGCTCCGGCGAGACATCGTCAGGGTTGCGAAAGCTGCTTCCAAGCTCTACTGAGAACGCCGCTTCCTGACGTTCAGTAGCTGCCGGAACCGCTCTTGGCGACAGACCCGGTGGAAGGAGCCGTTAGCCTTCCGCCCTGCCCGCGGTCAGGTGCGAGCCGTCGATGACATCACCGGCCACCGCGCAGGGCATTGCGGAGACGTTCGAGACCTGCTGAGGAGACGAATCGGAGACGACCTGATTCTTGCCCCCATGAGGAATTCTCGTCACTGCTCCTTGCGTGTCGGTCGCGAAGATGTGCGTTGAGGCACCGCCCGTTGGCGGGGCGAACACGAGACTGTAGAAGAGAGGATCATTCATGGGGTCATGAAGTCGCAAAACCTCGCAGAACGGCATGCGCGGAACGTGCACGTCGCGGAGCCTCACCCGAAGCGGGGCCCCGCACTGAGCCAAGTGACGGTCAGCCCGTTCGCCAGCCGTCCGCCAGCCGTCCGCGGTGGCCAACCAGTGCGAACACACGCAGGGCGGGATCAGCGACTGGCTCACCGCGCTGGAGAACGGCGAGCACGTCACCGACGTCGCGGGAGCCCGGGTTGCGGTGATCCATCACTACGGCATCGAAGGAGCGACTGTTCGCCGGGAGCAGCGATGACCGAGCGACGTGCCTGCCCGCCTGCCTCGGGCCCGTTTGAGGCGTACGTGGCCCGTTCTGATGATCTGCTGGCCGCGCTGGCCGCGCTGGCCGCGCTGGCCCGGCGGCGCGGCCTGCGCGAGTACCTCACCGCTCTGCTGGTGCCGCGCGACCGCAACAAGACGCTGACCTGTCTGGCCGGTGCGAAGCCGGTGACCGGCTCGCAGAACGCGGCCGTGCAGCGATCCCAGTTCCTCCCGCCGGAGTCCACCTGGGACGACGCGTTGGTCAACGACCGGCGCCTGCAGCTGATCCGTGCCGATCTGGCGACCGCCCCACATGATCAGGAGGTACTGGTCATCGAGGATTCCGGTGACCACAAGGACGGCACCGCTACCGCGCACGTGGGTCGCCTGTTACTGCGCCGACTGGGCAAGACCGACAACGGGATCGTCACGGTCACCACGGTGTGGACCAACGGGCGGATCAGGGTCGGGCTCTTCGTCCTAGCTAAGGATCTGGCCCTTGATTCCCGCGAGGTCAAGTTCCCACAGCGTGAGTGTGAGACCGCACAGGCGGCACTCGAACTGCCGCGGGAGGAACCGGATCTGGTCGCTTACTTGTGGTCCCGGAGGAAGGCCGGGATGTCGGCTCGGGTCGGGTAGTCGGGCAGCGGTGCGGGCTTGTCTTGGAGGAACGCGGTGATGGCGGCGGCTGCTCGTTGGTCGTTGTCACCCAGGCCGTTCCACATGTGGTGGCCGACGCCGGGCATGTACTGGGTGCGCTGGATGGCGGGGTTGTCCGCGAGGACGGCTGTCTGCCACTGCCGGGCCTGGGAGGAGCACTCGGCGATCATCAGCATCGCGGGTGTCCGGGAGCGCCTGAGCTGCGGGGCGATGGAGGGGGAGTCTTTGATCGTTTGCTGGATGCGGAGGCTGGCGGCGGCGCTGAAGGAGAAGTTCTCCGCAGTGTCCTCGACCGGGATGCGGTGCGCGTCCCGCGCGCAGTAGGCGGACGCGGTGTCGCTGCCGAGATCGGCGGCGGTGAAGGCGTTGTCGCCCTCCGCCTGCCCTACCAGTCCGTTGTCCGGGCTGAGCAGTCCGAGCCGCATGAGGCCGAAGGCGACCGCGTACCGCGGGATGTGTGTGGAGCGCGGGCCGGTCATGGCCGGTGCGATGCCGTGGGCCGATGGCCGGCCCTTCTGTTCGGCCATCCGGGCGGTGGGGCCGTCCATCGGGCCCGGCTCGGCGATGACCGCCCGGCGCAGGTGGTCGGCGATGGCCGGGTCGGCCAGCGCGCGGGTGAGCACGACCGCGCCTGAGGAGAATCCCAGTACGTCGGCGCGGCCCTTGCCGAGTCTGCTGACGAGGGCGCCCAGGTCGTGGACGGACCGGGTGATCGAGTACTGGCCCATGGGCAGCAGGTCGCTGCGTCCACCACCGGCCTGTTCGTAGGCGTACACGTCGTAGCCCTGTCCCGCGAGCCGCTGCAGGAAGCGGTGGTCGAGCACGGAGATGCCGCGCACCGGGCCGCCGTTGAGGTAGACGAGCGGGACGCGCTGCCGGGGGGTGTTGCCGGTGGGCGGGTAGTGGTAGACCGCGACCCGGCTGCCGGTGGTCAGGCGCCAGTGCTCGGCGGTCACGAACGACAGGGCGGGCGGGCGGTGGCGCGTCGTGGGGACGGTGGGGACGCACACCGACAGCGTCAGGGCCGCTGCGACGAGCACCGGCAGGAAGGGCACCAGCCGCCCCCGCCAAGAACGGCGGCGGCCCCGCCACAGCGCTGCGAGGACCGCGATGCCGACCGTCGCGGACCAGGCGACGAATCCCGAGCCCGCGCCGTCGGTGGCGGCGGTCAGCGCCAGGAAGAAGGCGACGAGGCCCGCCACCGCGGCGGTGGCCGCCAGCAGGCGGCGGACAGGGTGCAGGGGACGTATGACGGACGGTGGCATGGCGAACTCCCCAGAGTTTTGGAACGTCGTTTTGAAACGATGTTATCAGCATGGGTAAACTGCTTCCCATGGGAAGGCCGAGAACGAATGACGCCGCCGTCAGAGAACGGCTTGTCGCCTGCGCGACCGAGATGTTCGCCACCCGCTCCCAGGAGTCGGTCACCGTCCGCGCGCTGGCCACCGCCGCCGGAACGTCGACGGCGGCGGTGTACACCTTGTTCCAGGGCAAGGACGGACTGATCCGAGAGGTGCGCGAGCAGGCGGTTACCGGCCTGTTCCAGGACCTGACGGCCGTTCCCGGCTCGGAGGCCGCCCTGGAGGATCTGTACGCGCTGGCCGTGGCGTATCGCCAGTGGGGGCGCGAACACCGCCACCTGTACGCGGTGTTGTTCGGGGGTGCACAGTCCTTCGTACCGTCGACGTGGGTCGGCGACCGAGACCCGGTGCGACCGCTTGTCGCGGCGATCGACCGTGCCGTGGCGGACCGGATCCTCGCGGGCGACACCACACTGATCGCCGTCTCGTTGTGGGTCGCCCTGCACGGACTCGTGACCCTCGAACTGGCCGGCGGCCTCAACGGCACCGCAGCCGAGACCGCGTTCCGGTCAACGATCGATGCCGTACTGCGCGGCTGGGCAACCCCCGCCGCCTTCCCTGGCCTTCGCCGCCCAGACCCGGCGCTGTGAAGCGGTTGCTCCGCAGCCACACGAACATGCACGGCGGAGGGCCGAGCCGATACGCGCGGGCCCCGGCTGGCACGGAGCGGTTCGCGGCTATCCCTGCTAGAGATCATTGATTGTTGGGGTTGCGGGGGTTGGAGGTTCAGCTGGGTCTTGGTGAGGTAGCCCGCGATGAGGCCAGGGTGGTGCTGCATGCGTTTGAGGCGGGTCTTGACGAGTGCGGTCAGCTGGTCGGTGCCCTGTTGGGCCAGGTTCGCCGGTGGCTTTGTGAGGTGTGCCCGGAGGGCTTCGACCAGGTTGAACTCGGTGGGGTAGGGCGGGAGGTGGAAGACCGTGAGTCAGTCCCTGGCGAGGATGCACAGATCAAACTCAGTGCGGTGGCCAGCGACATCTTCGGCCGCTCCGGGCCGGGACATGCTGGCCGCTCTGATCGCCGGCGAGCGGGACCCGAAAGCCCTGGCCCGGTTCGCCCGGTGGCGGTTGAGGGCCACGCTGACCGAACTGGAGGAGGCGTTCACCGGCCACTTCAGTGGCCACCACGTGTTTCTCCTCACCCAGACCGAGAAACCGTTGTCACCGCTGGAACCCGGCTCCGGCTGCTCTCTCACACCGCTCCCGACGACGGCGCACCGATCGCGTTCGGGTTCGTCCGCGTCGGCCGCTACGACGGATGGACTCCCACCGGCCTCGGCCGCGCCGACTGGGACCGGGACCGGGACCGGGCCCCGTGGCCCGAGGAGTCCCCGGCGAGGGAGAAGTGCCCCCATGGACGGATGCGAGGACTGCGGACGCTCGTACTGCCGGGGCCGTGGGGGCCGATACTGCTGTGAGCCCTGCCCCTGCGAGAAGTCCCACAACTGCGACGTTGAATGCGGCCGATACGACCGGTACCTCACACAAGCCGAAGAGCACCGCACCAGAATCCGGGGCCGCATTCACAGCGAATGCGGCCCCTTCTCATGTTTACAATTTCGGTCGGCTGGTGAGGGAGGCCGGGGTCGGGGGTGCGAGGTCGAGGAGTGCCCATCGGCGGCGGCCGTCCTGGGCCGATTCCGTTCCGCAGTCTGCTGCGCCCTGGGTGGCGACGGCGTGCAGGAGTGAGCCGTCGTCGGGGCGTTCAGCGTGGGGGCCGCTGCTGAGAACGAGCACCAGGGCGTGGTCCTGATGGTCGGCGAGGTGCACACTCAGGTGGTCTCCGCCGTCTTCCACCGCTGCCGTCACGAGCAGTTCCACGACCGCGTTCGCCGCCTCGGCGTCGAAACGGTGGTAGCCCCAGGCGTTCAATGCCTCGGACACGCGCCTGCTCGCGCCGCGCGGGGTCCAGGGCTGTGATTCCAGAGGCCAGTTCCTGCACCGCCGGTCAGCGATCCGGGTTTGCATCCACGTCTGTGACGGCTTCGGCGGCGGGTCGGGTGGCGGCAGGGGCCTTTTGGGTGGTGGCTCGGTCCTCGGCGGATAGGTGGGTCGGTGGGGCGCTTCCACAACTGCCTCCCGCAGGGACGGTCTTGGGCCTGTGCCCACAGTAGACCCGCTCCGGTACCACCGGAGGGCGAAGAGACTGGCCGGTCGTTGGGGTGGTCGTACATGAGGACGGTCGACCCCCAATCTGCCGAGGAGCCGCATACCCGAGGACGCCCCGCGGCCGCCCTCAGCCCGCCACGCACGAAGGCGCGATCCTGCCTTTCCGGCGATGACCCGCCGTACCGGCGCACGTTGAACTCTTCGCAGTGTCCATGTACTCCGGAATGATCACGATGACCACCCTCACCCCGGAGCCGCTCAGCCTGCCCACCCCGGCTGAGCTCGCGTTCTGGCCGTTGCCTTGGTGGCCTGGCCAGACACCAGCCGCACAGGAGGTCGTGGTGCGGGTCCGTCTGAGGGAGCCCCAGTGACTTTGACCTGCTAGTGATCGTTAAGCCGCTCATGAACCTCACCCACAGCAAGACTCGCGCCCGCGCCGCGGCGACGCTCGCCGCTTCGGCCCTCCTTCTGGGAGGCTTGGGACTCATGGCTCCTACGGCTTCCGCTGCCCCGGCGGCCACCAGCCAGTCGGCTGACCCCGGCCCCGACTGCCACACCGACCCTCTCAACGGAAGCTTCTACTGCGACAGCTTCGACGTGTCCTCGGTCGCCATGCCCGCCGTCGCATCGGTCAACACCCTGACCTGCGTGGATCAGGAGACCGGGGAATTCGGCGTCTGCAAGGTGGGCCAGGCCGGGGCGGGCTATGCCCCGGGCGGCGCTGCCCAATAATCTCCGGTCCCCGCACCTCTGGCGCCACGTGGGCCGACCGGGGAATCTCGCCGCAGTGAGATTCCACGCCGTCATTCATTTGTGAGAATCACTCAGGGTCCGGTCATGTCCCGGCCGGGGGACAATCGGCGTTCACTCCTGGCCGACGTCGTGCACGCCCGCGCCGCAGTGAACCACCACTACGGCATCGAATAACCGCTTCTCGACTTACGTACAGCGCAGGGCCCGCTCCCCGGACACCCAGGGGAGCGGGCCCTGCCGCCATGTGTCCGCCCTTGCGGACATACGCGGGGCCCGACCGCGAACCGGCCGCCCCATGGCTTTCCGCGGTGCGTCCTGCGCTCTCGCCGCGCTGTGGATCCCCCACACGGGTGGCCTCGGACGGGTCACCGTCACCGAGTTCTCTGGCCTGCACGGCAGCCCCCTACGGGGTCCTCCGCCGGGGTGAATTTCTCCTCGGGTACGCGACCGCAGCAAGGGTGTGTGCCTCCAACTTGCCCCGCAAGCAAGGCTATTGACACATTTCAGAATCTATCATCATCTTTCGATCACTGCCCATCGAGGCCGGTCCCGAGCGAAAGGCTGGACGCGATGACGAAGCGCACGATGCACGACGAGGGCCAGGCCGCCGGACGGCTGCGGGTATCGGTGGCCGCCTCGTGGTGGGCCGTCCACACCGGGCAGGGCCCTGCCTCGGATACCGGGCCCGGCCTCTGGACGCGGGCGGCGGTGGAGGCCGCCGACGCGGAAGGCGTCCGCGCCGCCCTGCGCGGCCCGGATCGGCGCTGCCACGGCGGCCGACCGGCTGACCACCGCCCTCGGCGACCCCCTCCCGGCACTCCGGCCCGCGGTGACGTCCCGCCAGGTCGGCGACCTCGCCCGCGCCGGCCTCCTGGCCGTCCTCGGCGCGGACACCGATGCCTCCGACGTGCACCCCGACCAGGTCGCCGCCCTCGCCCGCCACCACGACCTGGCCCATATCCTCGACCGCCACCTCTGCCTCGGACCCGAGCAGGCGGCGATACGCCTGGGCGTGCGCCGTACCGAACTGAACGAGCTCTGCCGCCTGGCCTGGCTGCGCCCGTGCCGCACCGTCACGATCACCTACAGCAGCTTCGCGGCGGCCCCGTTGCCGTCCACCTGTACGCCCGGCCTCGATGTCGCCGCCGTTGCGGGGCGCGGCAGAGGTGCCTTCCGGTCACGTGAACATCGACGTCCAGCCTCGATGACTGTCTTCCAGAGTCGTGAAGAACGGGGTTCACGAGACGTGAACAAAGCCACACTGCGGCCGAAGTGTTGCTGCGTGTCGAAGCCGCAGAGGCTGTGAGCCGACGGGCAGTCAACGAGCGAGAGAGTCGCCCCGCGCCGCCCCATCCGAGGTGCTGCGTATACGGTGTGCAGCGATGGATGACGACGTGCGGCCCTGGGACGCAGCGGCGCCGCTCGTACGGGCCGCACGGTGTGGCGACGCCCTCGCCATGGACGACCTGCTGAAGCTGGTGACGCCGTACGTCACCCGGCTGTGCACCCCGATCGCCCCGGCCGACACCGCGGACGCCGTGCAGGAATCCCTTCTCGCGGTGTTCCGGGGGCTGCGCGGACTGCGGGACCCGCAGGCGTTCTACGGGTGGGTGCGTGCGGTCACCGTGCGGGAGGCTGTCCGTGTGGCGCGGCGCACCGCAGGCGAGACGCCCGCCGACCCCGAGGAGATTGCCCGGCTGCGGGACCTGCTGCCTGGCGTCGGCAATGAACTGACCGCAGAAGTTCGGGACTTGCTTGCCCGACTGCCCGTCCAGCACCGCACCGTACTCGTACTGCGGGAACTCGAAGGACTGGACGAGCGGACGATGGCCGAGCTGCTCGGCGTACCCGAGGGCACCGTGAAGTCACGGCTGAACAGGGCCCGTTCCTCCTTCCGGAAGGCGTGGACACGGTGAACACACCCGATACGGTCGCCCGACTGCGCGTACTGGCCGCTGGACTGCGCGCCCCTCTGTACGCCGAGGCGCGGATCGCTCTGCCCTTCGACCAGGTATGGGCGGTCATCGCCGACCTGGAGGGCGAGCTGCCCCATCTGATCTCCTTTGTCCGGGAGTTCAAAGTCCCGCCCGGCGACAGCGAGCGCAAAGCGGCGCAAGCCGTGGACGTACTTGGCCTGCGCGGGCCGTTCGACGTACGGCTGAGCCCCGGGTGGTGCCTGATGCAATCCCGGCTGGTGACGATGGGAATGGCCGCCACGCCGGACGGCACCGGGACGCGGCTCGCCGTCTGCGGCGCGGCGCGCCCCGCCGCCCTTGGCCCCGTGCAGCACGTGTACCGCCGCCTGCTCGGGCAGCGCCGCACTCATGCCTTCTTCCGCGAGGTGGAGCGCCGCGCCGCCATGCGTTGATCCCTCAGCTGGCCCCGGCGATGAGTTTCCGCAGGGCCTCGGCCACCAACTCCGGCCGTTCCTCGTGCAGGTGGTGCCCCGCACCTGGCACCACCCGTACGGTCAGATCGTCTGCGTTCGGATCGTCGCCGCGCAGCAGAGCAGGCGGGATCACCGGGTCGTGCTCGCCGCCCAGGACCAGCGTCGGGACGGCCAGCCGCCGTCGGCGGTGGGTGCCCCGGAAGCCCGCCGGGATGTCCCGCACGACGTACTGCCAGAACATCGCCTGCCAGGCATGGGCCGATGCCTGTGCCGCCTCGGTGAACTCCGCGAGATCCGCGTCCCGCCACGCCGTCGGGTCGGCGACCGCGCGTCGCAGCAGATACCGGGTGAAGGCCGGCCAGTGCCGCAGGACCAGCCGTCCGAGCATCGGGTACTCGATGAAGGCGGTGAACCACATCCGCCACAGATTCGGCAGGACGTCGCGGTGGCGCGTCCACGGGTGTGCCATGTTCAGCGCCAGGAAGGCACGGAACCGCTCCGGGGCCCGTTGGCAGAGCCGGAAGCCCACCCCGGCACCCCAGTTGTGCCCGACCAGGGTCACCCGGTCGAGGCCGAGCGCGTCAAGGAGCGCAAGTACGTCGTCGCCGAGCCCGTCCGTGTCGTAACCGCGCCTGGTCTGCTCCGACCAGCCGAAGCCGCGCAGATCGACGCAGATCAGCCGGTGGCCGTCGGCGAGCAGCGGGACGAGCGCGCGCCACGCGTACCAGTGCTGCGGGAAACCGTGCAGCAGCACGACGGGCTCACCGCTGCCGGACTCGGCGATGTGCAGCCGGGCCCCGCGGACCGTCACCCACCGGTGCTCGGCCCCTTCCAGCGGGGGCATGGGACGATCGCTGTTGATCATGAGGGGAACCCTTCGCCGGATACGAGAAGTCGCGTACACCCCGCCAGGAGGCGCACGATCCGGCGAAGGTTCCCTCGTGTTTGTGTGTACGTACCTCCAGATCTCGACCAGGCGATTTCCGTCGTCTACCGCTGCCTCAGCAAGCCCGTCCACGTGTCGAGAGCGTGCGGGTCACCGACCGGAGTCCGGAAGCCGAGGCGAAGCGCAAAGCAGCCAACGACAAGCACCACGGGCGCATGCGTGAGGAGAGCGCGAAGAAGAAGGGTGTGGCTGAGCAGGAGATGGCCACGCCCGCGCAGCTGAAGTACCTCGTATCGGGAAGCCGGTCGCGCCGGTGAGTCCATCGGCGGAGTTGCTTCCCGTACTTGTGGTGAGCGAGGGCGCGTTCGACGGTGATCCGGTCGGACGAGTGCGCGTGTCGGTCGTGGTCCCACTGTTCCATCCTGCGTGCAGGCACACCGGGACGTGGTGTGTGGGGCGGAGTGGTGGCTTGTCTGGGGTGGTCTCGCGGCTCAGGCCCGGATATCCGTCGTCCAGGAGCACTTCGACCTTGCCGAAGTCCTCGAAACGGCCGGTGTTGCCTGCGGTGTGGGCAAGAACGTAACGGCTCGGCGGGCGGCTGGCCGAGGTCGCGGCGTACGGCGAACCGCAGCGGGACCGTGGTGAGGCGGCGGGCGAGTTGCACGGGCCGGGAACGGCCGTCCTTCGTCGTGCACGTCGTCGTACGCGAGGCCGCACAGGTGGGGCATGTCCCCTCCAGTGCGTCCCAGCCACCCGCCACGCATCGATCCTCTCGCGTGTCAGGCGGAGTCGCGGGCCCATCGCAGGAAGTGCCATCGTCTGGTGCGGGGTCTTCGACGCGGGGGCGAAGCGTCGTGGAAGGCATGGCGGTGGTGGCGGGTCAGTTCGTCGGTGCGGGCGGTGTGCAGGCGGTACAGGGTGTCGGGGTGCAGGGGGTTCATCGCGGCCTGTCCTGTCTGCGGGCATGGCGGTGGCCCGCGGGAGGGTTGGTTGGGGGGTGGAGATGATCACCGTAGGGCCGTTGGCAGGGGAGGGGCCAGCGCTTTTCCCAGGGTGGGCTCGCACGGCAACCGGGGTGGCAGCGCTGCTCGATGCTGAAGCCGCTGTCGTGGAGCGCGGTGGTCCATGGGGCACGGTGCATGGCACCTTCCGCTGTGGCCTGGTCATGGCTGGCCCGGAGAGCGGTGGGATCGTGCCGGTGCAGGGTGGTGCCGAGTCGCCGGGAGCGTTGACCGCGACGGGTAGATACGGTCAGCAAGTAGCGGCTCGCGAGCGGTGGCACTGAGGATCTTTGTACCGGCGTCTGTGCGGTCAACCGGACTAGTCAGCTCGGCGGCTCGTTGGGTGGGCGGAGGCGGGCGTTGGTGTGTGACGGGCGGCAGCCCGTTGGAGTGTGTCGCGTACGGGGCCGGGCGGGGGCGGGCCGTTGGTGCTGTCGACGATGTGCTGCCCGACGGCCCGGAGTTTGATGTTGGTGTGCTGGGAGATCTCGACGAGGATCTGCCATGCCTGGGAGGCGGTGCACTGGCAGGCGGCCATCAGGACTCCGTGGGCCATGTCGATGACCGGGCGTGATTCCAGAGCCCATCGCAGGTCGGCTACTTCCCTTTGCAGGGCGCTCTGTTCGGTACCTGGGTCCTGGGGCGAGGCGTCTTATTGTTCTTGCGCCGTGTTGTGCGTGGCGGAGCGGAACACGGATTCCGCCGTGCTCATCCGAGACCTCCTCCACGGCCGCACTCGGGACTGTCTTGCAGCGTCAGAGCCGCTGTATAGCTCCTCGCCGCCATCACCAGCTACGAAACCCGGTGACACGAAGGGGTCAGCAAGCTGAACCGTTCCGGGTTCGGTAGAGACTCTAGATTGTGGTTGTGACCTGGGATTTCGGGGTTTTGCGGTAGTAGTTGGTCTCGTATTCGACGGGTGGGATGTGCCCTATTTCACCGTGGAGTCGGCGGTGGCAGTACCAGTCGATCCATTCGGCGGTGGCGAGTTCGACATGCGAAAGGGTTCGCCAAGGTCGGCCGGGCTTGATCAGCTCGGTCTTGAACAGGCCGATCGTGGACTCCATGAGGGCGTTGTCGTAGGCGTCGCCGACCGAACCGATGGAGGCCGCGATGCCGGCGGCGTCCAGGTGCTCGGCGAGCCGAAAACTCGTGTATTGCGACCCGGCATCGGAATGATGTATCAACTCGCCCCGCTGGTAAGGCTGTTTATCGCGGTCACGTTGCCACAGGGCCATGTCCAGGGCGTCCAGGACGAGCCTGGTCTCCTTCGACGTGGCGGCTGACCAGCCGACGATCCGGCGGGAGAAGGTGTCGACGACGAACGCGACGTAGACGACGCCGGACCAGGTCTTGACGTGGGTGAAGTCAGCGACCCAGCAGCGGTTGGGGGCCGGCGCGACGAAGTTGCGGTCCAGCAGGTCCGGTGCCCGTTCCACGGAACTGTCCGGGATGGTGGTGATGATCTTCTTTCCCCGGACAGCACCGGCGACGCCCAGCTCGCGCATGAGGCGTTCGACGGTGCACCGGGCCACGATGTGACCTTGTCGGTGCAGCTCACGCCAGACCTTCCTGGCGCCGTAGACACGGTAGTTGGACACGAAGATCTGCCGGATGAGCGGCTTCAGTTCGGCGTCGCGGACGGTGCGGGCCGACGGGGCCCGGAGTCGTTTGTGGTGGGCGTAATAGGTGGACGGGGCGATCTTGCAGTCGTGCTCGGTGAGCACGCGGCAGATCGGCTCGACACCGCCGAAGCGGGCCCGGTGCTCGTCGATGAACGCTACGAGCGCGTGTGTGGCCGGTCGAGCTCGGCCGCGAAGAAACTCGCCGCGGCCTTCAGGATGTCGTTCGCCCGCTTCAGTTCGGCGATCTCCTTCTTCATCGCCTTGATCTGCGCGGACTCCTCCGTGGTCGTCCCCGGCCGCTGACCGGAGTCGACCTCGTCCCGCTTCACCCAGTTCCGCAGGGTCTCGGCCGAACCGATCCCGAGTTTCTGGGCGACGGCCCTCAAAGCGGCCGACTCGTTCGGATAGTCACCGCGGATCTCGGCGACCATACGGACCGCTCGTTTCCGCAGCTCAGGGGGATAGGAGGAAGGGCGTGCCATGACTCAATCCTTACACGGAATCAAGTCTCTATCGAACCCGGAACGGTTCAAGCTGACGGGGCGGAGACCATGACGTCCGGCCCGGCCACGACCGTGCGCTTCGCTGTTGGGGCGCCCTGGTCGGCACCCCTCAGAAGTGTTCCGCTGCTTCTTGGCCTGTCCTACGCTCCGTCGCCCTGCCGTTCACCGCATGCCCTCTGCACGTGATGCTGCGACCTGGCGTCTGTGGGCGGGCACTCCCTGTGCTACTACAGGCCCCGCAGTTCACGAGACTTTGCGCATGGGGTGAGGGCCCGTGGGAACCCGGCCCTTCTCCCTGGTCCGGGGCTGGGGCCGGGGCCGGGGCCGGTGAACGGAGCGAACGGTGATGGAGAAGGTACTCGCGGCAGCGGCGGGCGACCCGGCCGGCTTGGCTGCCCGGATGTGTGCAGCCCTCGCCGACGGGCTGTCAGCGGCCGGGGCAGGGATGTCGCTGCTCCCCGACACGACCGCCCGCCAGCTGCTGTGCGCATCCACCGCGGAAGCGCTGCGGCTGGAAGAGCTGCAGTTCGAGACCGCGGAAGGCCCCTGCGTCACCGCGGCCCGGACCGGCAGGCCGGTCGTCGTCGCCGACCTCACCCACGAGGTGACCGCCTGGCCGGTCTTCGGCACCCTGGTGCGCGAGCAGCTGCCCGGCGTTCAGGCGATCCACGCATTCCCGCTGGCTCTGGCCGGTCGGGTGCTCGGCTGCGCCGACGTCTTCTTCCACCGGCCCACCCCACTCGACCCGGTCCTGCACGCCCGAGCAACCGCCGCCACCACCGTAATTACGGCGACTCTCCTGCGCGCCTATGCCGACCTTCCCACCAGTCTGGAAGGCGACGCCCCGTGGGAATCGGGGCCTCAGGCCAGCACGCACTGGACGTCCGCCTACCACGCGGTCGGCGTCCTCGCGGAGCGCCTGCACATCAGCGCCGACGAAGCACTGGCCCGTATCCGTGCCCAGGCATTCCGTACGGGGGAGCCGCTTCCCCAGATCGCAGCCCAGCTCCTCGCCGACGCTGGCGGAACACCAGAATGACCAGGCGTTTCGTTTACGGATGTCCCGCCGCCGTGCCCGCCCGGGGGCAGGGGTGCCGTTGCGGGGTGGACTGTCCGGTGGGTGGGCTGTTGGGGAGCGTCGTTCGGCTCAACCGTGGGGGCAGGGCGCCTATCCGTCGCTGGCCTTGTCGTCCGGGCCAGGGAGAGCCCCCTTGTGGTGCGGCCCCCAGCCCCCGGGTCATGATGCGGCCGGTGCCATCTCACCGAGGACACGGCACCGGCCTGTCCTTCCGGTCAGTTCCAAGCCGGGGTGGCTCCCGCTCACTCCGGAGCCGGTGAAGGACATCCACCATGCGAGGACGGACGCCTCGGCCAGGAGGGGAGGCGTTTCCCGTTCGTCGCACGGAGGCCGCTGACGACTGGCGGCGGCCTCCCCATTCTCTTCTTTGAACCCTACGCGCGCACGGGGCAGGCGCCGCCGTGCGAACCGGGACCTGACGGCATGTGCATCGCGTAGTGTCAGCGCTACGACGCAAACGCTGTGGATGCCGGTCTCACCCGGCGTGGCAGGCGGCCCCGCACGAGGTGGGAAGTGGGGTGGGGCAGTGTGATCAGTGACCCGATGGCCGCACTGCTGCGCCGCCTGAACACCGCCGACCCCACCGTGGCCGACGACTGCGCCCGCGTACTTGGAGCCGACGGGCTCGCCGTCTCCGCCCTCCTGGAGGGTGGTGCCCGCGAAGTCATCTGGGCCACCCCCGGGCTCGGCACCCGGTTCGAGGAACTCCAGTTCACCCTGGGCGAGGGACCGGGCCCCGACGCCGCCCGCACCGGCACGGTCTCCCTGACCGGTGACCTACGGGCCATGCCCGTTCAGCGGTGGCCCGCCCTGCTGCCCGCCCTCAGTGACGACCCGGTCGGCTCGGTGTTCTGCTTCCCCCTGAACCTTGGCGCGATCACTGTGGGCGTCCTCACCCTGACACAGGAGACTCCCGGTGTGCTGGACGCCCAGCAATGGGACGATGCGACAGTCCTGGCGGCCGCCCTGACGAGCCTGCTGCTGGACGGCGACCGTCACCGCCTGGAATCCCTCACCACGGCGTCCACGCAGGCGGTGCTGCGACAGGCGGCCGTGCACCAGGCCACAGGAATGATGAGCGTGCAGCTCGGCGTGCCGTTGAGCGAGGCCCTGCTGCACCTGCGCGCCCACGCCTACCGCCACAACGCCCCCCTCGGCGACATCGCCTCCGACGTCGTGGCCCGCCGCCTGCGCTTCCCCCAACCCACGCCCACCCACGGGCCCACCGTGCCCGAAGACCCGAAGGATGATGTCTGATGACCGCGGCACGTGAACAACGCCTGACCCAGGTCTTCGTCGAGGCCGCCGACACTCTCGTCGACGAGTTCGACGTCCTGGACTTCCTCCAGCGGCTCTCCCGCCGGTGCGTGGAACTCCTCGACGTCTCCGCCGCCGGCATCCTCCTCGCCGACATCCACGACGACCTTCAGCTGGTGGCCGCCTCCGACGAACACACCCGCCTGCTGGAACTCTTCGCCCTCCAGCACGACCAGGGCCCCTGCGTCGTGTGCTACCGCACCGGCGCCCCCGCCACCAACATCGACCTCGACCACGCCCAAACCACCCTGGGCTGGGACCGCTTCGCCCAACAAGCCCGCGCCTCCGGCTTCGCCACCACCCACGCCATCCCCCTGCGCCTGCGCAGCCGCGTGGTCGGCGCCCTCAACCTCTTCCACACCAAAACCCAGCGCCTCACCGGCGAAGACGTGATCCTCGCCCAGGCCCTCGCGGACGTCGCGACCATCTCCATCCTCCAGCAGCGCACCCTTCAAGCCAGCAACACCGAACGCGCCCAGCTCCAGGCCGCCCTCAACTCCCGCATCATCCTGGAACAGGCCAAAGGCATCCTCGCCGAACGCCTCACCCTCACCCCCGACGAAGCCTTCACCGCCCTGCGCACCTATGTGCGCTCCCACAACCTGCGCCTGTCCGATGCCGCACGCCAGGTCATCGAGGGCACCCTCGACATCCCTCAGCCCCCCGAACCCGACGCCGCCGCCTGACCTTCCAGCCGGTCCTCTCACCCCTACGCGGACTCCGCACGGCGGACACTTCTGGCTGGAGCGCACCCTCTCCGCAGGCTGGGGTACGAGGAAGACCCTGAGTGACCAGTTGATGGAGCCGGCGCTGGTCCCGGAAGCCGACGGCGACGTCTCTCTGGGGTGTGAAACTTGGCGACCTCGCGTGATCAACTGACGCCTATTCCTTGCTCATTGAGGCACTGGTGTCACGGTAGGGGCTCCGCCGCAGATGGTGCGAGAGCGACCCTGATGAGTTCGGGGTCGCCTGATTGGTATGCCCATCATGACGCTCCCGGAGATCACGAAATGACTGCTCAGAACCCCATCACCTACGGCGCGTTCGTCGAACTCGCCGCCGCTGAGCCAGCTGTCGTCGGCCTTGTCCTCAAGGGCTCCCAGGCTCACGAGGGGATGATCACCAAGCACTCCGACCACGATCTGTACGTCGTACTCGCTGATGACGCGACAACCGACCTCACCCGGTCTTCGGGGGTGACGAGGTAGGGGCCTACCCATCTGCGGGAGTAGCCGTCGGGTCGTCGTGGTCGGGGTAGGTGCGGTGGTGCGGCCGTACGAACCACTGGTGGCGGTAGATGCGGCCGGCGGTGTCGCGGGCCCCTTGGTCGTCGTCGGGTGCGGGGCGGATGGACTGGCGGAGCGTGATGTAGCGGACCGGGGCGTCGGGGCGCTCGGCACCGGACCGGCGCAGGCGTATGCGGGCAGCGGCGTCGGGCCGTACCTGCTCGGCGTGCGACAGTGCGCGGCGCGCGTCGGAGGGCTGGCGGATCAGCAGCAGGGTGCCCCGCAGGGTCCTGATGTTCCGGGGCTGGTCCTCGTCGAGGTCGTTGACACGGTCTGCGCCCACTTTGTACGGGTCCTTCTCCGGGCGGCCGTGCCTGTCGACGGCCCAGGTGTGCTTGACCTCGCCCCCCTCGGTCGCGGTGTTCAGCGGGATCGGCGCGCCGAAGCCGATGGCCAAGTCCCCGGCGAGCAAACCGCTGACCTGGCGGGCCCAGGTCGCATCGGCCCGGCTGCCGAGTTCCTCCAGAGTGCGCCGGTACGGCCTCACCGGCGGCGCCGGAATAGTGGGAACTCAGTGATCCGCAGCGGAGCCCTGCCCGATCAACCTGGGCACCCAACGTCACGCCGACGGAACTGCCCGTCCCCCAGACAAGGTCGGCCCAGATCAACAGGCCGCCGGTCTCCCGGCTCTCCGGGCACTCAATAGGGTCCCAGACCCAGAAGTCTTCTGGAGTTGGAGTGATCATCGGCCATTCGTGAGCACGCTCGGCCAGGCGCTCGACAACAGGACGTCACCGCTCGGTGAACTCCCAGTCGGTCAGACCCTCCTCGAAGACGCTCACGGGCTCATTCAAACAGGAGTGCCGACGGCCCCGCATCAAGGATCCATCAAGCATGGCCTCTTGACTTCGAGTCCCGCACATTAGAGGCCCCCCAGGGGGCGGGTGCGCTACGACAACTTGAAGGCCGCCGTGATCCGGGTGCGGGGGCTGGGGCGGGCCCGGACGGAGAACGAACGCTGGACGATGTTGCGGTCTCACTGGGGCGTGGACGCGTTCTCCTGTCGCCCAGGAATGGAGGGCGCTCACGAGAAGGGCTGTGCCGACCGGTTTTCTCCGGGAAGCGGACCGGGCGCCCGCCTTCGGGCGGCGCGTTGCCACCACGGAATCATTGGTATCAACTACCTCTATACGTAGACCAGTTGGAGTGCGTGTCGCAGTCGCACCCCTTTGAAGGAGGCGCTTCATGAGTGGTCCGAACCCGGACAGCACAGGATCACCCACCCCCGTTCCACCGACCCCGGCACCTGCCCCGCCGCAGCCGCACGTACCGCCCTCCCCGACACCTCCCCCCACGCCCTCCTCCCGCCGTCTCGGCGAATGGGCCGCGGTGGTTTCCGCGCTGGCCGGGGTCGCCGGTGTACTTCTCGGCTTCTTCGGGCTCCCCACCGTGCTGAACTCCCCGACCGCACGGGCATCGGCCCCCGCACCGCAGCCCACCGTGACGGTCACCCACACCGTCGGTACCGGCTCGGCCTCCCAGACGCCGCCGGACACGGCGCCCCCGGTGCCGAACCCCACGACTCTTTCCAAGGCCAACATCAGAATGCCCTCGGACTTCTACATCCTGCTCGCGGACAACCCCATACAGCTCCACGCACCGGACGGCCCTCGGGGCGACGTCATCTACAACTCCTTCAACGGGCTGGAGTCCAAGGGAAACCTCGTCAAACTCGACCCCGGACAAAAGGGCTCGCTGGAGGAGTGCAAAGCCGATACCCGCTACACCAACATCATCAGGAAGCCTGCCCTGACCAAGGGTTCGCGCATCTGTGTACTGAGCAGGGACCACGTGGGCCTGGTCACGGTCCGCGAGGGTCCCCAGACGCGCGACGACGGTGACTTCCTCACGGTCGACCTCACTGTCTGGCCCTAGCTAGCCGTCTTCGCCGGGCGGTGTGCCACGGCTCGGGCCGCCCGGACCATCGAACTGCGCCGAGCTGAAGAAGTCCCGTTGCGCGGGGAAGAAGTTGCCCTGGCCGGACGGGCCGACGCACGCAGCTTCCGCCGCACAGCCGACCCGTACAGGTCCCTTCGTGGCCCTGGGCGGGGTTCTGGGCCTGTGCCGGGGTGCGGGTTCGAACGGTCCGGCTCACGCTGGGGTCATGACCGTGATCACCGTGCACCGGCCAGTGGAGGACACCCGGCGGGTCACCCTCCAGGTCCAGCCCGGCGGCCCCGTCCACGACCTCGGACGCGTCTACCACGACGCCGACCTGGCCGAGGTGCTGCGTCGGGCAGGTCTTCAGGACGCGGAAGACCTGATCGACGTTCCAGGGACGGCGATCTGGGAGGGCGAAGGCCCGTACGTCTGGGGCAGCGGCCAGCCGCGGCCGCCGACTGCGCGCCCTGGGCGCTGAGGTGGGGGAGCTGCCGCGCATCGCGCCGATGCTGGCCGCGCCAGGGATGCTGCCCGTTTCCGCGCGCGAGCATCGCTACGCGATCGAGACCAAGCAGGACGGCATACGAGCGTTCGTGCACCTGCTGGGTGACGGGACGCTGGTCATCCGGTGGCGGTTGGGAGCTCCGGTGACGGCCGCGTACCCCGAGCTCCATGCCCTGGCCGACGTCCTCGCCGGGGTGTCGGCTGTGCTCGACGGGGAGATCGTCGCCCTCACCGAGGGCCGCCCGGACTTTGAGCGGCTCCAGACGCGGATGGGTGCCTCCCCGGCGAAGGCCGCGCGGCTCGTCGCGACGGCTCCGGTGCACCTGGTGCTCTTCGACGCCCTGCACCTCAAGGGCCGCAGCCCGCTCGACCGCCCGCTCGCCGACCGCCGCAACGCCCTTGAGGACCTTGGGCTCCAGGGGGTGCACTGGTCGACCCCGGCCGCGGTGGTCGGTCACGCCCGCGAGGGGTACGAGCTGATCCGCGAGCACCGGCTACTGGGGCGAGGAGTTCGCCGCCTGGGCCCAGGGCTCCTGGGCATCACCATCAAGGTCGTCCTCCGCCCCGATGACGCCGACGGTTTCGTTCTGCTGCCCAAGAGGTGGGTGATGGAGCGGAGCAATTTCGTGGACGATGCGGGCGAGGCGCAACGCGAGGGATGACGAACGCATGATGTCCCACGCCGAGGCGCACATCCAGTGGACGTTCATCACTCTCATGTCGCGCCGCCTGGCCCGGCGGCAGCGCGGCTGAGTACCGTGGGCGCGAGATCAACAGCTTTCCTGGCAAGCTGGGGGCATGGTGTCCTCCGACGATCAGGAACTGAGCACAGCGATCAAGAATGCCGATTCCCCGGCCTGGTCGGTTCGCGCCGCAGCCGGGCGGCAGCTCGCGACGTCGGACAAGATTGACGAGGTGGCAGATGTCCTCCACCGCCTCCTTCTGGATGCCCAGGACACTGCGGTGACCTCTGCGACAGCCGAAGCGCTGCTGGCACGCAAAGACACCCTCGGTTTGCGCTATGTGCTGCTGGCCAGGAGCTATGCCACCGAGACCTGGACCGCACATGAAATCCAAGCAGCTCTGGATTGCGACCCCGACTGGATGACGACCAAGGGCGCGGACCGGTTGATCAAGCAACTGGGGGCGCTGGTAACGGATGGGGATGCCGGTGTCCGCGACGAAGCCCAAAGGATCCTCTCGCGCCTGCGACCGCGCGAGGAATGGGCACGAGACTCGGACCACGACACACTCTGATCCGGCGGGACAGCACAGCCAAAACCCCACGCCCCGCCCATGACACACGAAGCCACTTCAGGCATGCACACCACCCAGCAGCACCGGCGATCCGTAGCGGGCCCGGCCACCCTCGCGGCAGCCGCCCGAAGAACCCTCCGTTACCGATCGGCTGCCCGTCCATCGACGCCCAACCGGACGGCAGCACGGATCGCCGCAGCCGGAGCTGGGTATGCGCTGCGATCACGAGCCATGTCCACCGGTCCGCGGCCTCGGGGCTGCGGAGCCTGGGACGGGTCCAGCCGAGCGTCTGCTTTACGAATCGGAAGGTGTGTTCCAGGTCGAAGTGCCTCAGAAAGGATGTCCAGAGCCGGTCCACATCGTCGGCGCTCGTGTGGGTGGCAGACCACCACAGCCAGACCGGTGTGGGATCGCGGTCCCCGCGCAGTTGGTCGACCTTCAGACGGGTGACCGTACCCTCGATGACGGGTCGTTCGTCTTCGGGGTGGTCGGCCCAGGCTGAGCGTCGGCTCAGCAAAGGATGCAGCCGGTCCCAGGCAGCGGCGACAGCCCGCCCGTAGCGGGCAGTATCGGTGACCGTGGTGACGACCGGCGCCGGCCACGTGGCGGGATCCTCGAACTTGAACTCCGCACCGCGCTTGGGCTTCCGTCCGACCTTGCCCGCAGGCTGCGGCGGAGGCGGAAAGTACAGGACACGGTCTGAACGCATCCGTCCCAGGAGTTCAACGGGCAGGTCGGCGAGGAGGAAGGCCAGGCGGGTGACGTCGTAGCCGGCATCGACGACAACCAGGACGGGAGGATCACCCTCTTGCCACTGCCCTGTTGTGCGCAGTCTCTCCGGCACCTCCCGCATCTGGGCGGCCGTGACGGCCATCTCGTCGTCCCAGGGGCAGAGCCTGATGACGTCCAGGGCGGCCGTCCATGACGTCCGCCCGGGCTCCAACGCGGCCACGAAGGGGTAGGGCCAGCCCGGGATCATCTGCGCCGATCCCCTGCCGCGTCCGTAGGTGTGGCAGAACAGCCGATCCGGGCTGGTATTCGCATCCGGCCGCAGCAAGTTGCTGACGTCCACGGCGAGGACCAGCCGCCCGTCCGCGGCCCGCGGCAACGGAAGCTCAGCCAGTGCTCCGCGCAGACGTGCCACGTCCAGCCGCCCATTGTTCAGCCCGCCGTACAGGGCCCCGTGCCCGCGTCGATGCTCGGGCGCCAAGGACAACTCCACCAGCGTTTTCACCGGCCCGTCTGTGCACAGCAAGGCGTCCGCGAGCTCGAACAACGCGTCACCCCGCCCGGTCAGGCAGGCAGGCATAGAACTCCGCCCGGAAGCACGACAGTTGTGCGAAACCATCCCGCAGGATGCCCCACTGCAGCAGACTCATGGCTACAGCCTTCGTGCTGATCGAGTGCCTCTGTGACGGAGCACAGCATCAGCCGAAGGCCGCCCCCAGGTCCGCCCAACGGCCGAACCCGTGCCAAGTTCGAGGCGGCATTCGACGCCAGACCATAAACGTCAAGCTTACGCACGTGCTGGACAGAGCAGTACAGCCCAAGATGAAGAACACGGGAAAAGCGGCAGCGCGACCGCACCGGTGAAACCAAGGCAGCACCACCAGTCTGTTCCATCCGGCAACCGGGACAACCACGGTCTCTCAGGCGATCACCTGCGGGACTACCGATCAGTGACGCCTCGTGGTTCTTTGCGGGTGGTCAGGCGGCCAGGCAGGCTGACCGTCGATGCAAGGTCACTCCTTCAGCGGCAGGGTCGGCGGGCAGATTCGCGACCACTTCCGCAAGCGCGTCCGCCGTGAGACGGGCTGATTCCTCAGTGCGAGGCAGACGGCCCCGGGAAGGGTGGCCACGGGGCGCCGTCCGGCGTTGAATCGCTGGCTCTGGCTGCGCCGTCGTATCCGTTCTGGATGTGGGTCCGCCGGGGGCGGTGCGCTGTGTGCGGGTCATCGGGCGATCGAGATGGCGAAGGGCGCGAATCCGCTGGACCGCATCACGTGCGGTACGAACAGTATCGCGGCCTCCGTGGCGCGGGCGGTCTGGATCCCGCCGAGATCAGTGATCCACTCCTTGCGCCAGCCGAGGTTGATGAGCAGTTCACGGACGGTCTGCTTAGCCTGCGGATCCTCGCCGGAGAGGAAGGCATCGGGCGCCTCGGTGAGCGTGGCCGGCGCGGTCATCACCGGGAAGAGCATGGTGTTGAGTGTCTTGACGACGCGCGTTTCGGGAAGGGCTTCCTGGAGTTGCTCGGCGAGGCTTGAGCCGGGGTAGATCAGGTCGGCGGGCAGTCCGTCCGGACCGTCGACGGTGGCGTTGGAGACGTCGATGAGGATCTTGTCGCGCAGTTCCTCGCGCAGGGCGACGAGCCGGTCCAGCGAGCCGGCGCCCGGGGTGGCGTTGATGACGATCCTGGCCGTCCGGGCAGCGTCGGCGGCGGCGCCCGGCGCGCGGTCCGCCACGGTCACCTCGTGCCCTGCCCGGATGAGGGCTGTGGCCAGGTTGCCGCCGACGCGGCCGTTTCCCAGAACTGCGATCGTGGTCATGATGATCTGGTCCTTCCGTGGGTGCAGTTGGTGATGTGCGGTCAGTGCGAGAGCGTGGCGACGGCCTCGGCGTGGACACCGGGCGCGGCGGCCAGGAAGCTCTCGCTCTGCGGGGTCCAGGGGCGGCCCTCGGCGTCGGAGATCTGTCCGCCGGCCTCGGTGACGAGCAGCGCCCCGGGCAGCAGGTCCGCGCGGGCGCCGGCGAACTGCCAGAAGGCGTCGATCCGGCCGGCGGCCACGTTCACCAGGTGCAGGGTCGCGGGCACGGAGGTGCGCACGACGAGCGCGTCGGAAAGCATCGCGCTGATCGAGGAGCCGACGCGCCGCACGACCTTCTCGTCCTCGTCCGGCCGGGCCTGGCTGGTGGCCACGATGCCCAGGCCGAGGTCCGCGGTCCGGGAGACGTGCAGAGGCCGGCTGTCGAGGTGGGCGCCCGCACCGGCGAGCGCGGTGTAGGTCTCGCCGGTCAACGGCAGGTGGACCACGGTGAGCACCGGCTGGTTCTCCCGCACGAGAGTGGCGGTCACCGCCCACTCCGGCAGCGCGTGCAGGTGGTTGACGTTGCCTTCGGCCGGATCCACGACCCACCACTCGCCAGATGGCAGCGCCCCGCCGTCCAGCTCGTCCTCCACCCAGCCGGCCTCCGGGCGCAGGCGCGTGAGGCGGGGGCGCAGGATGTCGAGGGCCGTGTCGTCGTTGGCGGCGAGCGCGCGCATCAGCTCCTCACGGGTCTGGTAGCGGACCACCTCGCCGAAGCGCTCAAGCAGCGCCCCACCGGCCGCGCGTACGGCGCTCGCGGTCTGGTCGAGCAGATCGGCGTCGGAGGCGGTGACGTCACTGGTCTGAAGCGTTTCGGACATGGCGGTACTCCCGTGTGAGAAAGGGGTGTTGAGGCCGGTCGGATCGAGCTGCGCGTTCCGTCTTGCGCTCTGCTCTCGAAGGTATAAAGCCCCGCCATTAACTTCAAATGCATGCTGAGCACGGCTAGGATTACTCAGATGCAATTGGATTTGAACCTGCTCACAGCGCTCGACGCGCTGCTGGAGGAGGGGAGTGTGGCCGGGGCCGCCGCGCGCCTGCACGTCACCGCCCCCGCGATGAGCCGGAGTCTGGGTCGAATCCGGCGCACGACCGGGGATCAGATCCTGGTGCGCACCGGCCGCACGATGACCCCGACGCCGTATGCGATCGCCGTCCGGGAACAGGTGCACGAGCTGCTGCATCAGGTTCAGGGCGTGCTGGCACCGAGCCGTGAACTCGATCTGGCAACGCTGGAGCGCACTTTCACACTCCGCTGGCACGACTCCCTGGTCGCCTTGAGCGGCCCCGCACTGCTCGCGGCCGTGCGCGGACAGGCCCCGGGCGTGCGCCTGCGCTTCGTCGCGGAATCGAGCATCGACACCCCCGAGTTGCGGCGCGGCGAGGTCGACCTGGAGGCGAACGCCAACCGCCCGAGCGCACCGGACATCCGCGCCGAGAACGTGGGCGAGACCCGCCTCGTCATCGTCGTACGGCAGGGGCACCCCCTCACCCGCGTCAAGACCGTCACGGCGAAGCGGTACGCCGCCGCTGAGCACGTGACCGTCTCGCGACGTGGAAACCTCAGCAATGCCCTCGACGACGCCCTCGCGCGGCTCGGCCTCACCCGCCGCGTGGTGGCGACCGCGCCCACGGAAGCGGCCGCGTTGGAGTTCGTGCGCGGCTCAGATCTCCTGATCAGCGTCCCCGAAGCCACCACGCGGACCGCGGCCGCCGACCTCGGCCTGGTCGCGCTCCCCCTCCCGATCGAACTGCCGTCGGCACCGATATACCTGTCGTGGCATCAGCGCTACGACACCGACCACGCCCACGCCTGGCTGCGCGGGCTGGCGCGAACCGTGCTGGCCATGTGCGGAGCGTCGTAGTCGGCGCCGTCCGGCCGCTTCACCCATACGTCCACGCGACCACCACGGCGATCTGCTTGAACGTCAGCAGCGGCTTGCCGTGCGGGTGCTGGCCGTGGGGGCGGCCAGACCGACTCCTTCGGCCCAGGATCGCGGATCTGTGGGAGGGCGTCGGCATGGCCCTCGGAGATCTGGGCGAGCGAGGAGTCCGGCACCTCCGGCCGCCTCCACCCGTTCCAGCGCCCGAAGTTCGGCGAGCTGCTGGCGTACGCGGCCGGGCGGCGCCGTGCACATCTCCGAGATGTTCCGCCTCGTGCGCGGCACCGGGCGCATCCTGGATGTGCTCGACGTCCTGCACCGCGACCGTCTCGCCCTGCGCATCCACGACGGCGCGTTCTCTGCCGTGGACCTCACCGCCTGCCACCCTGCTGTCCACGGTGAAGTTCATGGTGCAGACCGTCGCCGCCGTCGGCGAACTCCAGTGAGACCTCCAGCGCGAGCTGGCCTACGACGGCCTGCGGGCCGCCGAGGCTCAGGCCGACAAGGGCGGACGCCGTCCCGCCGTCCCGTCCGACAAGACCGACGCCGTGCGCACCGCGCACCTGGAGGGCCGCTCCATCGCCGCCCTCGCCCGCGACCAAGACGTCAGCCGCGGCGCCATCCGTACTGCCGTCGCCGATCTCTGGTTCTCACGCGGCACCTGACCCGGGTGCACCGCCACTGACCGTGTCGGCAGGCCCAGGAAACCCTGCGCAAGCCCTTGGCCGGTGGCGGCGCGACGGGTACGAGGACGTGACCGGCCGACCACCGTCTCGTCTGTCCCGGCTGGGTCGCCTGTCCCTGCCGTCGCATACTGACCAGGCGATGGCAGGTCTTTACGATCGCTCCATGACGGATACCTCGGCGCATTGGACTGTGCGCCATTTCTCGCAGGCCGACCCTGCTGGCCCCGGCTGCGACAGCGTGCTGGCTCTCTTGCGGCGGCTGGCGGATTCGATCGAGGAGTTGGGCCCCGCCGAGATCCAGGACGTGGTGATCGAGTCGGAGGTGACCGAGCACGGCCGCTGGCGATCGGGGACCGTCTACTTCCACCTGCCTGAGGATGAGCACTGACTTACGGCCGTCACGAGCGGAGCCAGATGACCAGGGCTGCGGCAGTCGCGGTCCCGACGATGATTTAGCCGCGTTTGCCGTAGCGAGTGGCTACAGCCCTGGCGTGCTTAGCCAGTTGATCGCCTGTTCGCCGGTGTTGCGTTTCTTGTACTGCTCTTCGTCGAAGCCCGGTGGCCGCCCGGCCTGTGATCCTTTGCGCAGGCGGGCAGCCTGGCTGTCGGGGTTCTCCGGGATCGTGTGCCGGATGGCCCGGCGACGCAGGTACGTGCGGCAGGGGCCGTTGCTGTACGCCTTGTCCGCCGCGAGGCTGTCAGGCTTCTTCCGGGGCCTGCCCGGCCCGATTTGCGGGACGCGAATCCTATGCAACACCGCCGCGAACTATGTGCAGTCCGCCCGCTGTCCTGGTGTGACGATCAGGGACAGCGGGCGGCAGCGGGCGGATACGTGGTCACATGATCGGCCGGACAAGTCCCAGGGGCAACGAACCTGGCTTACGGGAAGGTCGTGGCGGATGTGCAGGAGAATATGGGTCAGTTCGCCTCGGAGTGGACACAAACGGATGTGAAGGTGAAGGTGGATCCTTCCTCCTCGCCTTGGAAGACTGTGCTGGTTGCTCAGCATCGGGACAGGCAAGATGAGCTGCTCGGGCTGCGATTGGGGTGACGTCGGTTCCGCGGCGCCCGTGTGCTGCGGCGGGGGAGGGGCGGCAGCACTCGTAGCAGGGACCGCGCCGCGCGTGCACGACGTCGACGCGGTGTCCGACGAGGGCGGTGGTCCGGCGGTCGGCCCAGTCACGGCACCGCCGAGGTGCCACCGGCTCCGGCACGGGCGCCAGCGCCATCTCCAGTGCCCCCAAGAGAAACCGTCAGGTCACCCGTGGTGAGGCCGACGGCGGAATCGACGTGTACGTCAGCAGAGATGCAGCGGTCGTGTCGTAGGACGTGGGGCGCCGTACTTCCCCCGGCGTGGTGACACCACGGTCGTTTCCACCACACCGCCACCGGCATCGGCACCGCGGCCGCCGCCCGCGTGAAGCGTGGCCGCGTTTGCCGGGGGCGCCGCGCTGGATTCCTTTGCTCGGCTTCGCGCTATGCCGACGGGGGCGAGGAGGCCGGTGGTGTTCACTTGGGCTTCCTGGCGGAGGCGGCTACGCGGATGAGATGCCGGGGGTGGATGAGAAGGAGGGGGCTGGAGAGGCTGCTGGTGACGCGGGCGATGTCGTGGAACATGCGTGGGTCTTCGGGAGCGAGGCGCTGGCAGGCGTCCAGGTAGCGCACGGCCGCGCGAGAGTACGGGGGCGGCCGGTGGCTCTGCCAGGCGCGATCGGGCAGGGTGGCCAGGAGCCAGGGCCAGGCGGTGATACGGGCCAGCCGACGCTGGAACCGGCGCCCCAAGTCCGTTGGCGGGTAAGGGTGTTGTGCGAGCAGGTCGCGCAGGGCGAGGGCTTCGAGTGCGGCTACGGTCATGCCCTGGGCGTAGACGGGGTTGAACACGCAGGCGGCGTCACCCAGCACGATGAGTCCGTCGGGCCAGGGGCTCAGCCGGTGGTAGTGGCGGCGGCAGTTGGCTGTGCGGGCATACCGCAACACCGTGGTGTCGGGTTCCAACCGCTGCACGGTCTCATACAGCTCGCAGGACAGGGTCTTCATGAAGGTGTGGAAGCCGTTTTCGTCGGTGGGCGGGTGGTCGCCGGCGGCGCCTTGCAGGGCCACGAGGAGCCGGTCGTTCTCGACGCGCAGCACGGCGGCACCGCGCGGGGTGTGCGGGGGTTGGGGGAGCTCGAACAGCGCGCGCCAGACGGGGGCCGTCTGGTCGGTGAGGCGGTATCCACGGGCGGCGTAGCCTGTCCGGGGGTCGACGATGGTTTCGGTGACGCGGGGCCACCCCAACGCGGTGAGCCAGTCGGGTAGATGGGAGCCGCGGCCGGAGGCGTCAACGATGAGTTCGGCGGGGATGGACTCGGTGGTGCCGGTCGACAGCCCCCGGCGGCGGTGCAGGAGGGTGACGCCGGTGACCGTGCCTCGGTCCTCGTGTGCGGTGATCGCCGTGACGGTGCATCCGTCGCGCAGGTGAATTCCTGGCAGGCGCAGGGTCCTGCCGCGCATGGCGGTTTCCAGTAGTGGGCGGCTGACGGGTTGGATGCGGATGTCCGAGGCCATCGGTTGTGGGGCGCCGTGAGGGAAGTAGACCCGGCTGTCGTGGCAGAAATCTATGGGTGGCGCTCCCGCGGCGGTGAGTTCGTGCCGCAGCCCGGGGAGGAGCTGTTCGAGGGCCTCAAGACCACGAGCCTGCATGGCGTGGGGGTACCGTCCTTGGGGAACTCCCTTGCGGGGCGCGGGAACCGGGTCGAGGCGGTCGCGTTCGATCACGGTGACGTGAGTGAAGGCGTCGGCGAGCACGCGGGCGGCGAGCAGTCCCGCGATACCCGCGCCGATGACGACGGCGTGGCCTGCGACCGGGGTCCGGGTCATGGGGCGTCTCCGGGTACGTAGAAGTGCGGTGGGAGATCGGAGGGCAGGCCGGGGTCGCCGAGGGTGAGGAGCACGTTGTGCCCAATGGCGATGAGGTAGGCCAGGTCCAGGACGGCGACGAGAGCCAGAGTCCGGAAAGCGGTGCGGGTCTTGGGTGTCAGCAGGCTGCTGCCGCGCAGGATGGTGGAGTCGGGTCCTCGTGTGAGGTAGTGGTGGCGAATCAGGAAGGCGAGGTACGACCAGAGGAAGGGCGAGTGCCACAGTCGCAGCGCGGGGAACTGGTACCAGTGGCCGGGGAACAGCGCCAGTGCCGGAAGCACGTTGGTGGTGGCGTAGGAGGCTCCGCCCACGACGATGTAGAGGTATTCCAGTGGCCAGTCGATCAGGTAGCACGAGCCGAGCGCGAGCAGCGCGAATCGGGTGGCGCTGATGTCCGGTCTGTGGCGGACGATCCGGTTCATCAGCCACGCGGTCGCCAAGGGGCAGATCACCATGGCTCCGTGGCTGATCGGGCCCGAGGTGATCAGTCCGACCCGGTATTGCGTGTCGGCGTCGGGCCATCCCGGGAAGTCGGGGCCCCAGGACGGAGTGAGGGGGAGACCGGTGCTGTAAGTCAGGCTGGGGTGTGGGACACCGAGCAGGGGTTCGACCCAGAACATCGACATGTAGGCGAGCAGCAGTGACGCGTCGAAGGTGAACCTGCGCTGCCTGCGGCACTGCCACGCCACATAGCCGATCAGGCCGAGGAACAGCAGGAGGACCGCTGCCTGAAAGGCCATCAGCGCGAGGAAGCGGCCCTGGGTGAGGCCGTGCTGTCCGACCTGAGGGAGGTGGACGTCGAGGCCGCCGTGGAGCAGCCACCCCCCGACCGACCAGGTCGCCATAGCCAGGCACAGCGCGCCGATCATGGCCCAGCGGGCGACCGGGGTGAGGATCAGCGGCCGTGTCCGGAACTCCGGGGGTTCCGCGTCGGGGCGGACCGGCCTCATGGCTGGCTCACCGGGACGAAGTAGCTCGGTAGATCGGTCGGCAACGAGCCGTCGAACCGGGTGTAGAGGACGTGGTTGGCCGCGAACATCAGGTAAACCGCCGCCACCACACCGATCAGTGCCAGGGTTCGCGTCACCGCTACGGTCCTGGGCGGCAGTTGGGCGCTGCCGCGCAGGACCGTCGAATCCGGTCCGACGGTGAGGTAGAAGTGGCGGATGAGGAAGGGAATGAGCGACCAGAAGGGCGAGGCGGTCCAACGCAGCGTGGTGAACTGGTACCAGTGGCCGGAGAACAGCGTGAGCCACGTCGGCTCGGCGCCCGGGAAGGTCACCGTGCCGGTGAGGATGTAGATCCATTCCAGTGTCCAGTCGATGAGCACGGAGCAGCCGAGCGCGGCCAGTACGAACCGACCGCCACGCAGGTTCGGCCAGCGGCGCAGCACGATCCGGCCCATCACCAGGGCAGCCAATAACGGCCATACGGTGGTCATCGCGTAACCCCAGGGACCGGAAATCACCACGGCATGGGTCTGCTGCTCGCTGTCGTGGCTGTACCAGCCCGGTATGTAGGGTCCCCAGGTGGGTGCCCGAAGCAGGCCGACGTTGAGCACCAGGCTGGGGCGGATGAGGTTGGTGAGCGGTTCCATCCAGAAGCACGCCGCGTAGGCGAGCAGCAGTGAGGCGTCGAAGGTGAACCTGCGCTGGGCCAGGCATTGCCGGACGACGTAGCCGATCAAGCCGATCGCGGTGAGCATGATCAGGCCCTGGAAGACCCACATGGCGATGTACCGGGCGTCGCTGATTCCACGTTCGCCCGGCTGCGGAACGTGCACGGTGAACCCGCCGTCAAGCAGCCAGTGGCCCACCGACCACGTTCCCAGGACCAGGGAGAGGACACCCACCGCAGCCCACAGGGTGACCGGGCGCGGCGGCCACAGTCCACGCGCGGCCATCCACGTCATGGCGGAGACCTGTGTCCGACCGACGCCGTGCCGCGTACCCAGACCCATGAAGGCTCCTTTTCAGGGCGCGGTGTCAGCCACTTCGTCGCGTGCATCAGGCACTCCTCGGTGGTGGAGCCGGTGCCGATTCGTTCCCGTCGTCCGCCCCTGCCAGGCCCATGGCCGCCAGTAGCCAGTCAGACAGGGCCGCGGCGGTGGGTTTGACCCAGATCACGCCGGGTTTGACGGTGATCCGGAGGCTGTTCTGGAAGCGTTGTTGGAGCTGGACGGCGCCGAGGGAGTCCAGGCCGAGGATGACGAGGCTGGTGTGGGCGCCGATGTGGCGGGTGGTGTTCCCAAGGAGTTCGCGGACCTGGCCGATGATGAAGTCCTCCAGGATCCGGTGCCGTTCTGTCTCGCTGCTGGCAGCGAGGAGCTCGTCGCGCACCGGGGAGCCGGTCGCGTCGGCGGCCGGGGTGTCAGTGAGCAGGTGGGCGAGGAGGGTGGAATGGCGCAGGGCCGGGTAGGGGGCAGTCCACTGGGAGGGGTCGATGGGGTTGTAGGCGATCTGGCGGTGGCCTTCGGTCAGGATGCGTTCGAGGGCGTCCATGCCGTCGGCGGGGTTGATGAGCACGAATCCCTGCTGGGCGAGGTGCTGGCCGCGGCCGACCTGGCTGAAGGCGCCCCAGTGGATGCCGGTGGCTGGCAGGCCCTGGCTGAGCCGGTGGGCGGTGAGGGCGTCCAGGTAGGCGTTGGCGGCGGCGTAGGCGCCCTGGCCGGGGGAGCCGATCTGGGAGGCGAGGGAGGAGTAGGCGGCGAAGAAGTCCAGGTCCGCATGGAGGGTGGCCTGGTGCAGGGCCCACGCGCCTTCGGCTTTGCCGCGCCAGACCCGCTCCAGCAGGTCCTGCCCGAGGTTGACGAGGGTGGCGTCCTCGACCACGCCCGCGGCGTGCACGATGCCCCGTAGGGGGGTGCCGACGTCGGTGGCCGCTTTCAGCGCTCGCCGGACGGTGTCGGGATCGGCGATGTCCCCACAGACCACCTCGATGGTTGCGCCGGTGGTGGAGCGCAGGTCCTCCAGTTCCCGGGCGGCGGTCTCGGTGGGACCACTGCGGCCGCAGAGCACGATACGGCGGGCGCCGCATTCGGCGATTCGGCGCGCGGTCAGCAGCCCCAGCCCGCCCAGGCCGCCGGTGACCAGATAGCTGCCGTCGGACCTGACCGGGGAGGGCAAGCCGTCCGAGCAGGGGCCGGGGCCCGGTTGTGCGCGGGCCAGGTAACGGGCGCCGTGCCGCCAGGCGATCTCGGTGATCGGCTGGTCGTCGGCGAGGAGGTCGGCCAGGACTGCCTCCAGTGGGGTGTCACCGGCCACCTCCAGGCTGCTGGGCTTGAGTTCCGGGTGTTCGAAGGCAGCGGTCCTGAGGAGTCCACGTACTCCTGCGGCAGCCAGCGGGGTGTCGCCGCGCCACATCACCCACAACCGCGGTGGCTCCTGCCACTCGGCCAGATGCTGGAGGACGGTCAGGGTGCGCTGCACGGCGGCGCGTGCGGCTGCCGGGGTGGGAGCGGTGTCGGGGCCACCCAGGGCGAGCAGGAGGTGGGTGCAGGGCGGTTCGGCCTCGGCGTCGAGGGCTTGGGCCAGCTGCTGGGAATTCACCGGTTGACCGGACGGCTGGGTGAGCAGGCGGCTGCCCGCTGTCTTCTTGCCGAGCAGACGGCCAAGCCGCTCGTCCCACGACGTGTCCTCGGAGGCGATGACCAGCCACCGCTGGTCGCTGGCTCGCGGATTCCGGGCGGGTGGCTCGGGCAGCCAGGCCAGATGGGAGAGGCGGGCGGCGTAGCGCTGTTCGGGCGGAGTGATGTTGGTCAGGCGCAGGCCGCGCAGCTCGGCGACGACCGTGCCCTCAGCGGTGGCGAGCAGTCCGGAGGCGGTGCAGGCCAGGTCGTCGGCGTCATGGAGTTCGATCGAGCACCAGCGTGTGTGCGCGACAGGGCCGTACACCTGGATCTCATCGAATCCAGCGACGACGACCGGGCCGGGGCTGGTCGGGCAGAAGGCGAGCCAGGCAGCCACCACGGTCTGCACCAGCTCGTCGGCCAGCGCCGGGTGGAGGCGCATCGCCTGGGCAGAGACGCGTGCGCTGTCCGCGAGGTACAGCGAGGAGCAGGCCCGGGTGCGGTCGGGGTGGAGTTGGATGCGGTCGACGGCGGTGAACGACGGCCCGTGGAAGACGTCGTGGCGTTCGCGGAAGTGCCGGTACAGCCCGTCCGGGGCGCTGTCGGTCCACTCGGGTGTGGTGAGGCGAGCCGGATCCAGCCGAGGTGCGGGCTTGTCTTCCGGCAGGGGGTACACGGTGGCGCGGGCGTGGACCAGGACACCGTCTCGCGTCGCGGTCAGTACTTCGGCGCGGGCCGTATCCCCTTCGCGTACAAGACGGGTGGTCACTTGGGGTTCCGGGTCGAGTACCAGCGGCGCATCCACGCTCAGGCCGCTGAGGGCGATCCGGCCGGTACCGAAGACCTCGGCCGCGGCGGCGAGCAGCATTTCGGCGAAGCCGGTGCCGGGCAGGACGGGCGTGCCAGCGACCTGGTGGTCGCCGAGCCAGGGCAGGCGTCGGGGGCTGATGGGAGTCTGCCACAGATGCCGGTCGGGGTGGTCGGGGTCGGTCACGTGGCCGCCGAGCAGTGGGTGCTGGGCAGCGGCGGTCAGATGCGGGGCGATGAGGGCGTACGGGGTCTGGGTGCCGCCGTGGCGGGTGCGGTGCCAAGCCGTTGTTGGTACGTCGGTCAGCTCTCCGTCGCCGTAGCGTGAGGCGAAGTCGATCTGGTCGTAGCCGGCACAGTGGAGGGCGGCCAGGTGGGCCAGGAACGCCTCATGATCGCCCATGCCCTGGCGCAGGGTGCCCACGGCCACCGCGTCGCTGATGCCTTGGTGGGTGGCGGTGTCCAGGATGGGGCGCACGGCCAGCGGTTGCGCGGTGCACTCGATGAACAGCCGGTGCCCGGCTGCCAGCGCCGTGCTCACGGCGGTGTGGAAGCGCACAGTGTGGCGCTGGTTGCGTACCCAGTATCCGGCATCCAGCGGCCCTGGATCGAGAGGGTCGTCGCTGACGGTGGAGAAGAAGTTGCCGGCGGGTGCCGTGGCGGGCAGGTCGGCCAGCACATGCTGCAGTTCGTCCAGGATGGGATCGACCTGCGGCGAGTGCGAGGCCACATCCACGTCGATCGTCCGGGCCACAGTGTTGGCCGCCTCCCACGCCTCGACCAGGTTCGCGACTTGCCCCGCGTCGCCGGAGATGACGGTGGTCTGCGGGGAGGTCAGCACCCCGATGGCCACGCCGTCGGCGTCCGCCGCCTCGATGGCGGCCCGCACCTGGTCGGCGCCGAGCATCACCGAGGCCATCGCACCGCCGGAGATGGCGGCCAGCAGTGCCGAGCGGCGGCAGATCACCTTGACGCCGTCCGCGGGGCTCAGTACGCCGATGACCACGGCCGCGGCGACCTCGCCGAGCGACTGCCCGATCACTGCCGCCGGCTGCACGCCCCAGGACCGCCACAGTGCGGCCAGCGCGACCTGCACCCCGAACAGGACAGGCTGGATGCGGTCGATGCCCGTCAGCTGCTCGGGCTGTTCGATCATCTGACGCAGGGAGAAACCGGCCTCGGCGCAGATGAGCGGTTCCAGCTTGTCGACGGCCGCGGCGAACACCGGCTCGCCGGCCAGCAGCCCCTGGCACATTCCGGGGCGCTGGGATCCCTGTCCGGTGAAGACGAACACCGGCCCCGCATGCTCGGGCGGCAGGACGGGCACCCCGCTCACGACGCTCTCCCCGGACTCCCCGGCCGCGAACGCATGCGCACGTGCGGCCAGTTGGTCCAGGTCGCAGGCGACGACGCCCAAGCGGTGCTCGATGTGCCGGCGGCGCAGGGCCAGGGTGTGCGCCACATCCCGTGCCCGCACCTCGGCTCCCTCCGTCGTAGCCCAGGCGGCCAGCTGGCCCGCCGCTGCGGCCAGTGACTGGGGTGTGGAACCCGACAGCAGGAACAGCCGACCCCCGTCCTCGGTCCGTTGCGCAGTGCGGGCAGAGCGCCTGCGTACGACGGGCGGCGCCTCCAGTACCACGTGCGCGTTGGTCCCCGTCACGCCATAACTGCACACCGCGGCCAGCCGCCCCTTGCCCGGCACCGGCCACTTCGTCAGTCCCGTCGGCACGAACAGCCGCGATGCCGCATCCTGCTCGATTGCCGGGTTCCACTCCGTGAAGTTCTGGTTCGCAGGGATCACGCCCCGGCGCAGGCACTCCACCGCCTTGATGACCCCGGCGATGCCGGACACCGGTTCGCTGTGGCCGATGTTCGTCTTGATGGACCCCAGTGCGCAGCGGCCGCGGCCCTGTCCGTAGACGGCGTTGATCGAGGTGTACTCGATCGGGTCGCCCACCGCCGTGCCCGGCCCGTGCGCCTCGACCAGCCCCACCTCTCCCGGATCGATTCCCGCCTTGGCGACGGCATCCCGGAACAGCCGCTGCTGCATCTCGGTGGACGGTGCGGTCAGCCTGGACGCCTGCCCGTCGTTGTTGACCGCACTGCTCCTTACTACCGCCAGCACCCGGTCCCCGTCGCGGCGCGCATCCGCCAGACGCTTGAGCACCAGCACACCCGCGCCCTCACCCCGCACATAACCGTCCGCCCGCGCGTCGAACGCGTGACAGGCACCACTCGGGGAGAGCAGCAGCGGGGCTTCGTAGTAGTGCGTCTCCGGCGAGAGCATCAGCAGCACCGCACCGGCCAGCGCCGCATCGCACGTGCCCAGCGCCAGCGCCCCGCATGCGGTGTCCAGGGCGACCATGCCTGAGGAGCAGTGGGTGCTGACCACCATGACCGGGCCGCGCAGATCCATCGCGAACGCCACCCGCCCCGCCGCCCCGGCGGTGAAGTTCCCGAACAGATATGGGCTGTTGGGGGCGTCCTGGACCGGCCGGGCCTCGCGGAAGAGATTGTCCGGCGCGTACGTGCCCACAAACACCCCGGTCCGCGAACCCCGCATCCGGTCGATGGGGATCCCGGCGTGCTCCACCGCCTCCCAGGCCACCTCCATCAACACCCGGAACTGCGGATCCACCCACTCCCGCTCCGCAGGTGCCACCGAGAAGACCTCCGGATCCCACGCCCACACATCCCCCTGAAGGAAGCAGCCGACCCCGGCCCGGGCGGCCAGTTCCGGATCATGCAGCGCGGCCAGCCGCCCGGCGTCCCAACGCCCGGCCGGTACCGGTCCGGCCGTCTGCCGCCCTTCGGCCGCCAGCCGCCACAGCCCACCCGGCGCATCCACCCCGCCCGGGAACCGGCAGCCGATCCCGACGATCGCAATCGGAGTCTCCTGTGAAGCAGACATGGCCCCCCTTCTTGCTGCAACTCGCTGCTATTCGCTGCTACTCGGCGATGGCGGTGGTGTAGCTCCAGCGGAACACCGGCACCTCACGGCCCTCGACAACCTCGATCCCGCCCGTCCGCTCGAAATGCTCATGGCGCCCGCAAGTGGGCAACCGCACCCTCTGCGAGGGCTCAGCCCCCGCAACCTGCTGCACCCTGGCCACACCGCCCGCCCCGCCACCGAACACCACGATCACCAGGGTGAGAGGGATCTTCCTTCTGAGGCAGCCGACAGCGCCAGGCCGCAATGGAGCGGCGCACTGACGTGAAGAGAGGATGAAGGGGGAGAGAAGGAGACGCGGTTCCTCGCTGACGCCGTCCATCGCGGAACGGCCAGCAATCACCTACGCGCGGTCCGCGGCGCGGACCAGACCTGCAGCACCACGGCGCACTCGGTTGCCGTCCGCCCTCGGAGCGGAGACACAAGCCCTTCCAGAAGCGCCGCCTCATGACCTCCCACAGGTCGTGCACCCCGCGTCGTACGACTTCGTGGCCGTCGAGCAGGAAGACGCGGATCGGCTGCTGTGGCGAGAATGCGCGGACGTTCATGACAGCCCCCTGGGGGTGTGGCTTCGTGGCGACATGGTCCTGCGGGTGCACGGCTCTGGGGCGATCGTGTCGTGAGTGGAGCCCTGGGCACCAGTGCCGGACGGCCACTGTGGGAGACCGACGGTCCGTCATAGCTCAGCAGATACGCGGGAGTTGCTCGCCCACGGGCATGTCGATCAGGCGGCCCGCGCCCATGAGTGTCCGCATGACGACCCGGCCAAAGTGCCCGCGCACGGCAGTGCCGATCCGTACGGCGTGGGAGCCCTCGGGTCGCGACCGCATGGCCTCCAGCGCGCCGTCGGCGGCTTCGGGGGCGACGAACGCGACCAGGCATCCCTCGTTCGCGACGATCAGCGGGTCCAGTCCCAGCAGGTCACAGGCCGCGGCCACGGCAGGCGGGACGGGCAGGGTGCTCTCGTCGATCTCGACACAGAGGTCCGCGTCGTGGGCGATCTCGTTGAGAGTGGTGGCCAGGCCCCCGCGTGTGGGATCGCGCAGGGCGTGGACGGCCGGTCCGTACGGGGCGAGGGCCTGAACCAGACGGTGCAGGGGGCGGGTGTCGGAGGCGATGTCGGTCTCGAAGCCGAGCCCTTCCCGCGTGGACAGGACGGCGGTTCCGTGCAGCCCGAGCGGGCCGGAGAGGAGGACGGCGTCTCCGGGACGGGCACCGGCGGCGGAGGGTGTGAGGCCGGGGATGCGGCGCCCGATGCCGGTGGTGTTGAGGAAGAGGCGGTCTGCGGCGCCTCGTCCCACCACCTTGGTGTCGCCGGTGACGACGGGGACGCCGACGTCGTGTGCGGCCTTGCCCGCGGAGGCGAGGAGGGAGCGCAGTTCGTCGAGCGGGAGTCCTTCTTCGGCGATGACCGCGAGGGTCAGGGCGAGCGGCAACGCACCGCGCATGGCGAGGTCGTTGACGGTGCCGTGGACGGCGAGGGAGCCGATGTCACCTCCGGGAAAGACGAGCGGACTGACCACGAACGAGTCGGTGGAGATGACGAGTTGGTCGACGTCCGGCAGGACGGCGGCGTCTTCGAGAGGACCGGACTGCGGGATGCCGAGTGCGGGCAGGACGAGAGAGTCGAGCAGTTCGCCGGTGAGTCTGCCGCCCGCGCCGTGCCCCAGCTGGATGCGGTCGCCCGGACCGCACGGGACCGGGCAGTTCATGTTCGACACTTGGTTCATGCGAGTTTACTCCGGGTTCGGCCTGCTGCGTGGAAGGCGGCACAGGTGCCCTCGGAGGACACCATGGGCGCACCGAGCGGGGTGCGCGGGGTGCACCGGGTTCCGTAGGCGGTGCAGTCGGTGGGCAGGCGGGCTCCGGTGAGGATCGCTCCGGCGATGCACGCGGGCTCCTCGACGGGGTGCAGATCGCCGACGTCGAAGCGTCGCTCGGCGTCGAACGCGGCGTATTCGGGGGCGAGTACGAGGCCGCTGGCGGGCAGCGTGCCGATGCCGCGCCAGGGGCGGTCGGTGATGCGGAAGACCCGCCTGAGGGCTTCCTGGGCCGGGTTGTTTCCGGCGCGGCTCACCGCGCGGACGTACTGGTTGGTGACCTCGTGACGTCCCGTCTCCAGCTGGGCGACGGCCATGAGGATGCCCTCCAGCAGGTCGAGCGGTTCGAAACCCGTGACGACGACGGGCACGTGATAGCGCTCCGCGATCGGTTCGTACGCCCGCCAGCCCATGACCGCGCAGACGTGGCCCGCGGCCAGGAACGCCTGAACCTCGCAGTCCGGGTCCTCCAGGAGGGCCGTCATGGCGGGCGGTACGAGGACGTGGCTGACCAGCAGCGAGAAGTTGGCGAGGCCGAGGCGGGCGGCGTGCAGGACGGTCATCGCGTTGGCGGGGGCGGTGGTCTCGAAGCCGACGGCGAGGAAGACCACTTCCCGGTCCGGGTGTTCCTGGGCGAGGCGTACGGCGTCCATGGGCGTGTAGACGACCCGTACGTCCGCTCCTCCGGCGCGCAGGGCGAGGAGATCGGTGGTGCTGCCGGGAACCCTGAGCATGTCCCCGAAGCTGGTGAGGATCACGCTGGGGCGGGTGGCGATGGCCATGGCCCGGTCGAGGGTTTCCAGCGGGGTGACGCAGACCGGGCAGCCGGGGCCGTGGATCATGCGGATCCCGGCGGGGAGGAGTTCGTCGATGCCCTGACGGACCAGGGTGTGGGTCTGGCCGCCGCACACCTCCATGATCCGCCAGGGCCGGGTGGCCGTACGGCCCAACTCGGCGAGCAGGTGCCGGGCGAGGGCGGGGTCGCGGTACTCGTCGAGGTACTTCATCAGCGAGGTGTGTCGGGGGTGGTGAGGTCCATCCGCACGTCGACGATTCCTTCGACGGCGTGGGCGAGCCGTGCGGCGACCGGGACGAGGCGGCGGTCGTGCATGGTGCCCCTCAGGGTGACCACGCCGTCCTCGACCGAGGTCGTCACGTCCTGCTGGGGGAAGAGCGGGGAGAGGGTGCGGTGCACCTCGGCGGCGAGTTCGGCGTCGGGGCGCAGGAAGACCTTGAGCAGGTCGCTGCGGCTGACCACGCCCTGGAGGATGCCGATGCGGTCGATCACGGGGAGCCGCTTGACGCCGAGCCTGGCCATGATGCGGGCGGCCTGAGCGAGCGTGGTGTCGGCGAGCACGGTGATGGCCGGGGTGCTCATCAGGTCGCCCGCCGTGGCCGCGCCTGCCTTGGCGAGTTCGGCGAGGTGCCTCTCCCGGGACGACGCGATCCGCCCGGCGGAGGGCCGCGCAGCGGAGTTCCGGTCCAGGAGCGAGATCTCCGGGGTCTCGTCGCGGTACTCCTCCTTGGGCAGCAGGTCCGCCTCCGAGACGACGCCGATCACCCGTCCCTCTCCCTCCAGCACGGGCAGGGCGCTCACCTTCCACTGGGCCAACAGCTCGACGATCTCCTTGAACGGGGCGTCACGGCCGATGGAGACGACGGTCTGCGTCATCACGTCACTGACGATGTGCGGGGAACTGGGCACGGCGGGCCTCCTGGACGGGGTTCAGACGGTGCGGGCGGAACGGGTGCGCTCGACGGTGAGGTCGAGGAAGTGGGTGGAGCAGGAGATGCACGGGTCGTGGTTGCGGATGGCCCGCTCGCACAGGGCCGCGAGCTCGGCGTCGTCCGGCTCTCCCGCGTCGAGGGCCGCCTGGGCGGTGCGGCGCAGGTCGTCCTCGATGGCGCCCTGGTTCTGGGCGGTGGGCGGGACGAGGCGGGCGTCGGTGACGGTGCCGTCGGCATCGAGCGCGTACCGGTGGTACAGCAGGCCGCGTGGTGCTTCGGTCGCACCGTGTCCGGTGCCCACGACGGGCGGCACCTCGACGTACGGGCGGGACGGCGGCTCGTACGTCTCGATGAGACGCAGCGCCTCGGTGACGGCGTACACGACCTCGACGGCCCGCACCAGGATCGATCGGAACGGATTGCGGCAGACGGCCCCTTCCCACGGATCGCCGAGGCCGGCGGCGACGGCAGCGTCGCGTGCGGGGCGGGTGAGCCAGCGGCCGCTGATCGCGAAACGGGCGAGGGATCCGGTGAGGTGGCGGCGTCCGTCGAGGGTGGAGTACAGGGCGGTGGAGTGTGGCAGGTGCTCCTCGCGGACCCGGTCGAGGAAGGTGTGGAGGGGGAAGGTGGAGAGGTTGCCGTCGAGGCGCAGGGCGGCCGGGGTGCCGCCTTCGATGGCGTACGTGCCGGGGGTGGCGAGCGCGAGAAGGTCGGCATCGGTCTCGGTGTCCGGGAACTCGAAGCCGGACACCCATGCGGCGGTCAGCCGGGCGTCCTCCAGAGCATGCGTCAACCGGGCGTGCAGCGTTTGAAGTTCGGCAGGCGCGGGAGCACGGTGGAAACCGCCGAGGCGGACGTTGACGGGATGGATGGCCCGGCCGCCGAGGAGGTCGAGGATCGCGTTGCCGGCCTGCTTGAGCCGCAGGCCGCGTTCGACATGGCCGCGGGCGGTGCGGGCGAGTTCGATGGCGCCGTCGCAGCCGAGGAAGTCGGGGGCGTGCAGGAGGTAGATGTGCAGGGTCTGGCTCTCGATCCACTCGCCGCAGTACAGGAGGCGGCGAAGGGCGACGACCCTCGGATCGACGGTGACGCCGCAGGCATCCTCGATCGCGGCGCAGGCGCTCATCTGGTAGGCGACGGGGCAGATGCCGCACACTCGGGCGGTGATGTCGGGGGGTTCGGTGTGGGCCCGGCCGCGCAGGAACGCCTCGAAGAAGCGGGGCGGTTCGTAGATCTGGAGCTGGGCGCGGGTGACGGTGTTGTCCTGGACTTCCAAGTGCAGGGCGCCTTCGCCTTCGACGCGGGTGAGGGAGCCGACGTGCAGGGTGCGGGAGCCTCGGTGGGTCACGACTGCTCCTCCTGTCGAGCTGCCATCAACTCTTCATGAAAGTCAGCCGAGTTGAAGGTGTGGAGGAAGCGTTCGACGTCGCGGTCGTCCATGCCGTCGCTCTTCAGTACGGGAATCAGCGCGGGCAGGTTGACCGACAGGGAGCCCCCCGTGGGCCCCGGCCGACCTGCGGGGCCGAAGCAGCCGTAGCAGCCGCGCCCGTACGTCGGGCAGATGGCGCCGCAGCCTGCGTGCGTCACAGGGCCCAGGCAGGGGGTGCCGTGGGCGACGGTGACGCAGACGTTCCCGCGGCGCTTGCATTCGAAGCAGACACTGTGGTCGGGGATGTCGGGTTTGCGACCCGCCAGGTGCGCGGTGATCACTTCGAGGAGCTGGCGGCGGTCGACGGGGCAGCCGCGCAGCTCGAAGTCCACGGCGACGTGAGCGGAGACGGGCGTGGAGGTGGCGAGGGTGTCGATGTAGTCGGGGCGCGCGTAGACGGTGCGGGCGAATTCCTCGACGTCGGCGAAGTTGCGCAGGGCCTGGATGCCGCCGGCGGTGGCGCAGGCTCCGATGGTGACCAGGCGGCGAGAGGCGGCCCGGATCGCGCGGATGTGCTCGGTGTCGGCGGGTGTGGTGACGGAGCCTTCGACGAGGGTGAGGTCGTAGGGGCCGGGCAGGACGGCGCTGGTGGCTTCCAGGAAGTGGGCGATCTTCACCTTCCCGGCGAGGGAGAGGAGTTCGTCCTCGCAGTCGAGGAGGGTGAGCTGACAGCCGTCGCAGGAGGCGAGCTTGAACACGGCGAGCGTCGGCACGCCCGCCTCCTCGCTCCACCTCGCCGCCGCACCGACCCGCGCAGGCATGTCACAACTCCCTTGTGTGGAGCACTGGTTCGGCCTGGTCCCAGCCCACGACGGGGCCTTCCTGGCACAGCAGCAACGGGCCCAGTTGGCAGTGGCCGCAGTGGCCGGTGCCGCAGCGCATGTTGCGTTCCAGGGAGACCCTGACACTGCTGGGGGCCACTCCCCGGTGCACGAGGTCGCGGGCGGCGGCCCGGATCATCGGCTCGGGACCACAGATGAACGCCGTGGTGCGGTGGGGTTCGAAGTGTGCGCGGTCGAGGAGCTTGGTGACGACGCCGATCTGGCCGACCCAGTTCGCGTCCGGCCGGTCGACGATCACCCCCGTGTAGGCCGTCGGCCACTGCCGGGTCTCGACCTTCGCCATGAGGTCGGCCGGGGTGCGGGCGCCCACCAGGACGTTGAGGCGTCCGTACGGTTTCGGGTCGGCGACGGTGTCACGGATCAGCGGGCGCAGCGGGGCGAGTCCGATGCCGCCCGCGACGACCACGAGGTCCTGGCCGACGGCCTTCTCCAGTTCCCAGCCGGTGCCGTACGGGCCGCGCAGCCCGATGACGTCGCCGACCTTCGCCGCGTACAGGCCCTCGGAGACGGCCCCGACGCTGCGGACGGTGTGGGCGAGTCCGCCGGTGGTGGGGATGGCGCTGACCGACAGCGGGATCTCGCCGCGTCCGAACGCCCAGACCATGGCGAACTGGCCCGGTACGAAGGGCGCCAGCGGCTCCCTCACCGGTTCGATGCGCAGCGTCGCGGTGTCCGGGGACTCCGTCCAGCGGGCGACGACCCGGTACGGGACGGGGACGGCGGTCATCGCCGCATACCGCTTCCGCTGCCGTAAGGGGCGTACAGGTCCAGGAGCCGGGTGCGGGCCGCGTGGAGGCGGTGGGCGAGAACCCGGCCGACCCACTGGCTCACCGCCATGCCGAGCGCGGTGTCGTCGTTGCACATCGACCGGACCGCCGTGGCGTCGAACTCGTAGGCGCGTACGGGGGTCTGGGTCCCGGCGCCGAACTGCCAGACGTACGGGCTGAACATCCAGGACCAGCCGACGAGTTCACCGTGCCCGAGGGTCTCGATCACGGGGGAGCGGCGGCCGGGGACGTGTGTGTCCAGGGCGACCGAACCGGTGCGGATGATCCAGAACCGGTCGGCGTGGCCGCCCTCCTCGAAGAGCCTGGTGCCTGCGGGAAAGGCGACCTCGCGGGCGATCCGCAGGAGGCGCTGACGGTGTTCGGCAGGCAGGGCGTTCAGCATGGTGCTGACGGTGGTCATCATCGTTCCGCCTCTTCTTCCTCGTAGGTCCTGTCCTCGGTTGTGGCCGTGACGTGGGACTTCGCGTCGGCTTCCGCCTTGAGCGCGGTGACTTCCTCGGTGATGTCGATGCCGACGGGGCACCAGACGATGCAGCGCCCACAGCCCACGCAGCCGGTACTGTCGAACTGGTCGTGCCAGGTGCCGAGTTTGTGGGTGAGCCACTGCCGGTAGCGGCTGCGGCCCGAGGAGCGGACCGGGCCGCCGTGCAGGTGGGAGAAGTCCAGGTCGAAGCAGGAGTCCCAGCGCTGCCAGCGTTCGGCGTGGTCGCCGGTGAGGTCGGTGACCTCCTCGGTGGTCGTGCAGAAGCAGGTGGGGCAGACCATGGTGCAGTTCCCGCAGGTCAGGCAGCGGGCGGCGACGTCGTCCCAGCGGGCGGCCTCCAGGCTGTCGCCCATCAGCCGCTGGAGGTTGACCGGCGGCATGCTGCGGCCCATGCGGTCGGCGGCTTCGGCGACCACGGCGCGGGCCGCGGCGCGGGTGGCGTCGTCGGCTTCCTGGCGCGGCAGCTTCTCCAGCAGGGCTGCCCCCTCGCGGCTGCCTGCCCGTACCAGGAAGCGGTGGCCCGCCTCGTCGATCACCTCGGTCAGGGCGAGATCGAAGCCGCTGTCCGTGCCGGGGCCGCCGCCCATGGACACGCAGAAGCAGGTCGCGCCGGGCGCGGCGCATTCGACGGCTACGAGGAACGCCCCCCTCCTACGTTCCCCGTAGCCGTCGTCCCGGTAGCTGCCACCGGTCAGGACGCGGTCCTGGATCGCGATGGCGCGCAGGTCGCAGGGGCGTACGCCGAGGAAGGCATACGAGACGGGCTCCGGCCGCGCGGCGCTGACGGTCACCTCGCCGTCGGCCGTCCGGTCCGCGCTCCACAGCTTTTCGCGCTGCGGGTGCAGGAAGTTCTTCCAGGACTGGGGACCGGCCGAGTGCGCGAAGACGGCTCCGTCCTCCCGGTGGGTCAGCCGGTAGCGGCCGGCGTCCAGTTCCACGCCACAGCCGTAAGGGAGTTCGTCGGCACCTTCGAGTTCGGCGAGGACGATCGCACCGTCGCGGACGGTGGGGCCGATGACGGTGCGGCCGTCGTCGGCCAGAGCTTCGACGAGGGCTTCGAGGCCCTTGCGGTCGAGGACCGCCGTGTCGGTGCGGATGGTCATCGCTGTCCTCCTGAGGCGGGACGCGGGTGGTGCGGGGTCGGTGGTCTGCCACGGCTCTTGTTCTGCCGGTTCCGGCGCTTCCCTTTCTTGTGGTTGCTTCGCTTCCAGCTTCGGAGGGGAAGAGGTGCTTCGGCAGGGGCCGAGCGGCCCTCTCCGGGGCCCGCCCGGTTCCGGACCCGCCCCCTCTCGGGGACCGCTCAGTCCCGCCCGGTCCAGCGGGGGCCGGTCGTGGCCCAGTCCCGTTCCCACTCGGCCATCCGGTGACGGTGCGCCACCCGGCGTACGGAGAACCAGCCGCCGACGGTGCACACCCACCCGGCCAGCAGTGCGGCGAGGCCCTGGTTCACGGCGGCGACCAACATGTTCTCCTCGGGCCGAGGGCCGGAGACGACCTGCCGTCGCGCGTCCAGCCAGACGTCGGTGACGCTGCCCGCGCGCGTGTCTGCGGCGACTTTCACCACGGCGGTGCGCCGGCTGCCGTCGGGTTCGGTCCAGCGCACGGGGGCCCGAGCGGGCAGGCCCGTCGCTGAGGCCGGTCCGGGGGCGGCCCGCGTGAGGCTGGCCCGTACGACGTGGCTCGTGGCCCGCAGCCGGTCCGCGTCGGCCTGCGCGGCGCCGTGAACGGAAAGCCCGTACCAGGCCGCCGCCAGCGGTACCGCCAGGAGCACCGTCAGCAGGGTCAGTGCGAGGGTCCACGCCTCGACGACGTCGCAGCGGCGGCGCAGCGGACTGCTCCGCCACCGCCACGCGGTGAGCCGCACGCCCTGTTGTGTCTGCGCGGTCATGGCGTCGACGCCCTCCATTGCCGTACGCCTGACAGCGCACCTGCGATGCGGTCGGCCCAGGCGGAGATCTCGGCGAAGTCGCGGAAGTCTCCGCCCTTGCCGGATTCGACGATCTTCCGGGCGACCCAGCCGTGGGCGTCGTCGTGCAGGGCCCCGCCGAAGGTGACGTGTTCGCGTGCCTCGGTCCGGTCCTTGACGCGCCGCACGCCGGGGACCGGCGGGATGTCCCGTTCGCTCGCGGTGGCGTCGAGCGGGCCGCTGCTGAACAGCCATACCGGGCGCTCGGACAGAGCCTCCTCGTTCCGTGCGGCGAACCGGCGGGCACCCTTGAGCCACCGCCCGGTGTAGAGGGCGCTGCCGAGCACCACGGCGTCGTACCCCCGTGGGTCGCCAGCCTCAGCCACCGGCCGCAGGTCCGTGTCGAGGCCCGCCCTGCCCAGGACTTGGGCGATGGTCCCGGCGATGTCCTTCGTGGACCCGTTCTTCGTCTCGTACGCGACGAGCACTTTCAGAGACATGTCGGACCTTCCTTCTCGAAGGGGTGTCAGAGCGAGCGCAGCCAGTCGTCGGCGACACCGCGCAGGGCCTGTTCGGTGGGCTTCAGGTGGGAGTCGTCGGTGCGGTAGGACAGCTGGTCGACGACGGCGACGACTCCGTCGACCTGCCGGGTCATGTGCACCGCGACGGGTATCTCGCTGCGTCGCTCCAGTTGGCCGTGCAGGGTCACCACGCCGTCCGCGACGAGGACTTCGATGCTGCGCGGGGCCAGCCACAGGGTCTGCACCAGCACTGCCTCGATCACTTCGTGGCGGATCACGGCGTCCGTGCGCAGGAAGATCTGGAGCAGGTCACGGCGGGTGACGATGCCGACCAGCCGGTCCTCCTCGTCGACGACGGGAAGCCGCTCGATGGTGTGCTGGGCCATCGTGCGGGCGCCCTCGGCGATGGTGTTCTCGGCATGCACGCACACGGCGGGCTTCGACATCAGCTCTCCGGCGGTACGGGCGACTGCCCTGTGCGCCCTGCTGCGGGCTGCCGTACTCGTCCGGGGCCACCGGAAGCGGCGCGGGGGTTCGTAGGGATCGGGGGCCTCGGCCTCCCGGGCGAGGAGGTCGGTCTCCGAGATCACCCCGACGACGTGGTCGTCGGTGTCGACGACGGGCAGGCCGCTGATGCGGCGGGTGGTCAGCAGCCGGGCGACTTCCTTGAACGGGGTGTCGGGGCGGGCGGTGACGACCTCGGTGGTCATCACGGAACCGATCTTGCCGTGCTTCATGGTGATCTCCTCTACCGATATTGAGGGGGTGCTGGGCGCGGGTCAGCGGAGCCGGCGCAGGTAGGGGTCGTGGGCCGTGCGGGGCAGCAGCCGGATCCGTGCGTCGAGCGAGGCGACGCCGTCGGGGCGGGCCAGTACGGGGTTGAGGTCGGCTTCGGCGAGCTGTGGCAGGTCGCAGGCCATCTGGGACAGCCGCACCAGCACCTGTTCGAGACCGGCGAGGTCGACGGGCCCGTCTCCGCCGTGCCCGAACAGCAGCGGGGCGCAGCGCGGTGCCGTGATCAGGTCGTGGACGTCGGCGGCGGTGAGCGGGGCGAGCCGGGCGGCCTGGTCGGCCAGCAGGTCGGTTGCGGTGCCGCCGTGGCCGAAGAGCACCAGCGGTCCGAACACCTCGTCCTGGACGACTCCGGCGATCAGTTCGATGCCGCGCGGGGCGAGCGGCTGGACCGTCACTCCGGTCAGCAGCCCTTCGAAGCGGGTCTCGAAGTCCCGGTAGGCGGCACGGACCTGGGCGTCACCGCGCAGGTCGAGCTGGACGGCGTGCTGCACGCTCTTGTGCAGCAGACCCGGCCAGTGGGCCTTGAGGACGACCCGGCCGTCGGTACCGCTCAGCCGTTCGGCGGCGAGGACTGCCTCGTCCTCGGTCTGGGCCCAGGACCAAGGGAGTTGGGGGATGCCGTAGCAGTCGAGGAGCGCGGTGGTGGCCTGCGGATCCAGCCACCCGCCCTCGGGATGCGAGGTCAGCCAGGACTCCGCCACGGCATGCGCACGGGGCGTGTCCACTCCGGTGGGTTCGGCGATGTCTCCGGGCTCCCTGGCCAGTCGGCGGGCACGCTCGGCGGCGTGGGCCAGGGCACGGGCGGCCGACTGCGGGTCGGCGTAGGAGGGCAGGGCGCCGCCGTCCGCCGCGGGCAGCAGAGTGACGGGCAGGTCCTGGTCGAGGCGGACCACGGCCAGGGGCCTGGCACGGCGGGAGGGTGCTCGGGTCAGGCCCCTCACGAGGTCGTCGCCCGTCGCGGAGGCGACCGCGGTGGGCACCAGTACGGCAAGGACCGCGTCGACGCCGGGGCTGTCCATGAGCCGCTCCACGCACCTGCCGAGCTGTTCCTCGGTGACGGCCGCGGTGGTGTCCACCGGGTTGGCGGCCGAGGCACCTGCGGGCAGTACGTCGAGCAGGGTCGCGGCGGTGTCGACGGCGAGCTGCGGCACGCGCAGTCCGGCCTCGGCGCACGCGTCCGCTGACAGGACGCCCGCGCCGCCCGCGTTGGTGACGATCCCGACCCGGGTGCCGGTGGGCAGTGGCTGGGCGTGGAAGAGGGCTGCGGTTTCGAGGAGTTCGCCGACGGTGCGGGTGGCGGTGATGCCGGCCTGGGTGAACAGGGCTTGGCGGGTCATGGTGGCGGTCGCGGCAGCGGCGGTGTGCGAGGCGGCGGCGCGGCGCCCGGAATCGGTGCGGCCCGCGTCCACGGTGAGGACGGGGATGCGGCGGGTGACGCGGCGTGCGGTGCGGGAGAAGGCGCGCGGGTTGCCGAAGGACTCCAGGTGCAGCAGGGCCAGGTCGGTGCGGCCGTCGGCCTCCCACCACTGGAGCATGTCGTTGCCGCTGACGTCGTACTTGTCGCCGAGCGAGACGAAGCTGGAGACGCCCAGGCCGAGCCGGGCCAGTCCGCCGAGCAGGGCGATGCCGATCCCGCCGGACTGGGCGGCGACGCCCACGCTGCCGGGCTGGGGATGGTGGGCGGCGAACGTGGCGTCCAGGGACAGGCCGCGTTCAGTGTTGGCAAGGCCCAGGCAGTTAGGGCCGACCAGCCGCATTCCGTAACTGCGGCAGGTGGTGCGCAGGGACTTCGCCTGGGCGGCGTCCAGTCCGGAGGAGACGACGAGCAGGGCGCGTACGCCTGTCTTGCCGCAGTCCTCGGCGACGGTCGGCACGGCTGCCGCGGGCACGGCGACGACCGCCAGGTCGGGGACCCGGGGCAGCGCGGTGACCGAGGGGAAGCAGGACACCCCCAGCAGCGAGCTGACGTGCGGGTTGACCGCGAACAGCCAGCGCGGGAAGCCGCCGGTACGCAGGTTGTGCAGGATCGCCCGGCCGACCGAGCCGGGTTTGCGGCCCGCGCCGATCACGGCGACGGTGTCCGGCCGCAGCAGCGGCTCCAGGCTGGCCACGTCGGCGGTGCGTCCGCGTGCCTCGACGGCGGACAGGTAGCTCTCGTCCTCGTCCAGGCGGATGACGCAGTGCAGCTCGGGGCCGTCGTGGCAGCGGGCGACGGACAGTCCGAGGTCGGCGAAGACTTCGAGGACCGCCCGGTTCTCCACGAGCGCGTCGGCGGTGAAGGCGGTGAGCCCGTCCGCGCGGGCGGCCGAGACGAGGTGTTCCAGCAGGAGCGTGCCGATGCCCTTGTGGTGCTGGCCGTCGGCCACGGCGAGGGAGATCTCGGCCGAGCCGCGCCCGTTGTCCTCCTCCTCGTACTCCGCCAGGCCCACGATCCGGCCGCCGACCTCGGCGAGCAGCGCCCGGTAGCCGGGCCGGGACGGCGCGCTCGCCCGGTCGGCGGCCTGCTCGGCCGAACGGCGGCTCGTGGCGAAGAACCGCAGCCGGAGGTTCTCCGGCGACATCTGCTCATACAGGGAACGGAGCTGGGAGTGGTCCTCGGGAACGGCGGGGCGGATGAGCGCGGTCGTGCCGTCCGCGAGAAGCGCGTGGACCGGGGCGGCGAGGTGCTCGCGGTCAGTCATCGAGGGCCTCCTGTAGGCAGGTTGACCCTTGGAGCATCCGCTGCCCGCCGCGAATCCCCCAGGGGCTGTCCGGGGGCCTCTTCGGGGGCCGAACGGCCCTCGCCCGGCGGGCCGGGCAACCGTTCGCCGAGCTCGGTCTCGACGGCTCCGGCCATCGCGCGCAGGACCTCCAGGGTCCGCCGGGCCTCCTGTTCGTCCACCTCGGTGATGGCGAACCCCACGTGCACGATCACGTACGTGCCGACATCCGCGCCCGGTGTGTACGCCAGGCACACCGGCCTGCGCACCCCGCCGAAGTCGACGGTGGCCATGCGCAGTCCGTCGCTGTCGTACGTGTCCAGGACGCGGCCGGGGATGCCCAGGCACATGGCTGCTCACTCCTTCGCGAGGCGGGCAATGCGGGTGAGTCGGGCTGCGGCCACTGCGGCCTGCCCGTAACTGATGCCTCCGTCGCCGACCGGAACCGCGCTCGCGACCAGCACCCGCAGACCCTGGGCACGCAGCAGACGCCCGACGTCGGCGAGCAGGCGGCGGTTGACGAAGCACCCGCCGGCCAGACACACGGTGCGAGGTGCTCCGGCGGCGACGGCGCGGGCGACCAGGCCGGAGGTGGCCTCGGCGACCGCGAGGTGAAAGGCGGCGGCGAGGGCGGGCACACCCTCCCCGTCGTGCTGCCGCTGCAGCAGGGCGGTGAGGGTCGGCGCCGGGTCGTACACCCACATTCCGTCGGCCCGCACGAGGCGGTGGGGGAGCGGTGTGGGCCGTAGGTTCCCGGCCGCGTTCTCCAGGGCCACGGCTGCCTCGCCCTCGTAACTGACGGTTTCGGCGAGTCCGAGCAGGCTCGCCACCGCGTCGAAGAGCCGTCCGGCGCTGGAGGCACGCGGGGAGTTGATGCCCTTGAGTGCCATGGTGCGCAGGACCGCGGTCTCGGCGGGGTCGAAGCGGTCGAAGAAGGCGTGGGTCAGCCAGGAGTACGGGAGCGGGGAGCCCAGGGGTTCGAGTGCGCAGAGGTAGCCCAGCGCCATGCGCGTCGGATGGCGGACGGCGGCTTCGCCGCCGGGCAGTGGGGCAGTCGCGAAGCGGCCGACGCGCCGGTACCCGGTCAGGTCGCCGACGAGGATCTCGCCGCCCCACAGAGTGCCGTCGTCACCGAGGCCGAGCCCGTCGTAGGCGACGCCGGTGAAGGGGCCGCGCAGACCGTGTTCGGCGGCGCAGGCGGCCAGGTGGGCGTGGTGGTGCTGGACGGGGATGCGCGGCAGCGGCTGGGCAGAAGCCCATTGGGTGGAGAGGTAGCCGGGGTGCAGGTCGTGGGCGATCACCGAAGGGGCGAGGCCGGTGAGCCGCAGAAGATCGTCGTAGGCGTGCGTGAAGGCGTCCAGCGTCGCCATGCTGCTCAAGTCCCCTCCTTGTGGCGACACTTGACAGGCGCTCCCGTGGGCGAGGGCGAAGGTGTGCTTGAGCTGGGCGCCGACGGCAGTCACAGGAGTGGGCGCAGGAACCGGCAGCGGGAGGGACGCGGGGGCGAGGCCACGGGCCCGGCGTACGGTGCGCGGGGTGCGCCCGGTGATCTGGATGACGGAGTCGTCGTAGCGGGAGCGGATCGGGCGATCGTGGACGAGGAAGCCGTCGGCGACGGAGCCGAGGGAGGTCAGGGCCTCCTGGTCCTCGACGGCGATCGGTTCGCCCGACTGGTTGCCGCTGGTGACGACGAGCGGCCGGGACAGCTCGCGGAGCAGCAGGTGGTGCAGTCCGGTGGTCGGCAGGAAGAGCCCGATCCGTCGGGTGCCGGGATGGACGGCGGGCGCCGTCGTCCCGTGGCGGGCGTCCAGCAGGACTACGGGGTGCACCGGTGACACCAGGGTGGTCCGCTCGGTGCGCGAGATCCGCGCCAGGGCACGTGCACCGTTCACGTCCTGGACCATGACGGCGAAGGGTTTGGCGGGGCGGCGTTTGCGGCGGCGGAGCTCCCCGACGGCTGTTCCGTCGGTTGCGTCGCAGACCAGTTGATAGCCGCCGATGCCCTTCAGCGCAATGATCTTCCCGCTCTCGACAGCTTTGACAGCCGCCCGCAGCGCTTCCTCGCCGTGCAGGGATTCCCAGGAGAGCCTGGGTCCGCAGTCCGGACAGGCGAGCGACTCGGCATGGAAGCGCCGATCGCGCGGGTCCGCGTATTCGGCGGCGCACGCGGCGCACAGCGGGAAGCGGCGCATGGTGGTGCGGACGCGGTCGTACGGGAGGTCTTCCACGACGGTGGCGCGGGGACCGCAGTCGGTGCAGGCCAGGAAGGGGTAGCGATGGCGGCGGTCCTGGGGGTCGAAGAGTTCACGCAGGCAGGCGTCGCAGAGGGCGGCATCGGGCGGGACCTCCCGGGTGGCGGGGGCGCTCCGGGGAGCATCGCGGCTGCTGCGTACGGTGAACCCCCTCTCCATTACGGGGAGTCGGCCCCCCGCCGGGGACACCCGGACCCGTAGAACGCGCGACAGCACGGGGGCTCCGGTGCGCAGGGCACGCGTGAATTCCCGTACGGCGGGGCCTTGCCCGGCGACGATCCCCTCCACGTGACCGCCGGTGTTGGCAACCCATCCGTGGAGCCCGAGGCCGGTGGCGAGGCGGTGCACGAAGGGCCGGTAGCCCACGCCCTGCACGGTGCCGAAGACTTCGAAGCGGACAGCGGTACGGTGGGGGTCCTCGGTTTCCGGTGCCGGGACCGGTGTCGTCCTCATGGTCGGCCGCGCCGCCTGTCGGGTGCCGGGATATGGCGGGGCGTCACCTCCGGGTGCTCTGCTTCGAGGTGCCGTAGTACCTCGGCCTCGACGCTGTCCGCGACCTCGGACACCGCAGCTGCGACGGCGGCAGAAAGCCCGACGCCGAGTTCGGTGTCGGCGCCCTCCACCGCGTAGACCACCAGGCGACGTGGCAACCGGTCGAGTACGCGGGCGAGTTCGACGGCCTCGCCGAGGCCCAGCCCGTGCGAGCTGGTTCCGGAGGGGCGGCCTGGGGTGGCGGAGTCGAGTTCCAGCCGGTGCACCCGCCCAGGGGAGGCGGGGTGCGCGTGCGCGGCGTCCACCACCACCGCGAGGTCCGCTCCCTGCCAGAGTTCGATGAGCCGGACGGGGTCGCCGTCGCACTCGACCAGGTCCAGCGCGGGGAACGGGCCCCGGAGCAGGGGCCGGACGGTGGCCCGCTCGCGGAGACGATGAATGACCGCGGGACCCGCTGCGTCGTCGCGGCGGAACTCGTTGCCGACGCCAATCACAGCGGTGCCTGGCCGGGTGGTCATCGTGCCCCCTTCCGCGGGATGTGCCGCCAACTGTGCGAGCGTCGGTGCCTTGCGGGCAGGGGCCGAACGACCCTTCCGGGGGCCGGTTATCCCCTCCCCGGCGGGGTCGGGGCGTGGAACCGTCCGGAACAGAGCCCCAGCCAGGGGTGTGCCCGAAGGGTGGTGTGACGGTGGAGAAGCCGCTGATTGTCGGAGTGGACGGTTCGGACCAGAGCCTGGCGGCGGTGGACTGGGCCGTGGACGAGGCGGTGGCGCGGAAGTTGCCGCTGCTCCTCGTCCACGGCTCCCGGTGGGACGAGTACGGGACGCCGGAACCGTCGTTCAGCCCCGTCCGGCCGTCCGTTCAGGTCATCGCCGACCACCTCGTGGCGTCCGCGGTCGAGCGTGCGGCACGCCGCTCGACCGCGGTGAAGGTGACGAGCACGGTGCTGCCCGAGGACCCCGTACTCGCCCTGCTCCGCCTGGTGGAAGAGGCGAGCGCGGTCGTGGTCGGCAGCACGTCTGGCGCCAGGACCACAACGGCTTCTCCCACCAGGACCCCGGCTTCGTCGACCACGTCCTCAACAAGAGCCCCGAGGTCGTCCGCGTCTACTTCCCGCCGGACGCCAACACCCTGCTCTCCGTCGCCGACCACGTCCTGCGCAGCCGGAACTACGTCAATGTGATCGTCGCGGGCAAGCAGCCCTGCTTCGACTGGCTGTCCCTGGACGAGGCCCGCAGCCACTGCGCACGCGGCGCGGGCATCTGGGAATGGGCCGGCACCGAAGATGGCACCAGGGAGCCGGACGTGGTGCTGGCCTGCGCGGGCGACGTCCCCACCCAAGAGGTCCTGGCGGCAGCCCAGTTGCTCCGCCATCACCTTCCCGACCTCGCCGTACGCGTGGTCAACGTCGTCGACATGACCCGGCTGCTGCCGCGCGAGGAGCACCCGCACGGCATGCCCGACTCCGAGTACGACGCCCTGTTCACCCCCGACCGGCCGGTGATCTTCGCCTACCACGGCTATCCGTGGCTGGTCCACCGCCTCGCCTACCGCCGCACCGGCCACCCGCATCTGCACGTACGCGGCTACAAAGAGGCCGGGACCACCACCACACCCTTCGACATGGTCGTACGCAACGACCTCGACCGGTACCGCCTCGTCATGGACGTCATCGACCGCGTCCCGGGCCTCGCCGTCCGCGCCGCGACCGTCCGCCAGACCATGGCCGACGCCCGCACCCGCCACCACGCCTGGATCCGCATCCACGGCACCGACCTCCCCGAGGTCACCGACTGGACCTGGACCGGCTGACTCCCCTTGCCCCACACACCACGGAGGTGTGCACCGTGCTCACGCAACGAACCATTACTGTCGGGCTCGACGGCTCCCCCGAGAGCCTGGACGCAGCGGACTGGGGCGCCCGGGAAGCCCAACTGCGGGGCCTGCCCCTGCACCTTGTGCACGCCTCCCTCACTCCGCCGCAGCCCCGGCAGCCGTCCGTCGACGACGCTGCGGCCCGGGAACAGAGCATCGTCGACCGCGCGACGCTGCACCTCTCCTACGCCCACCCCGCGCTCGGCATCATCGAGGAGCCCGTCGCCGGCGCCCCGGTGCCGACCCTGCTGGCGATGGCCGAGACCTCGGACCTGCTCGTCCTCGGTTCCCGCGGAAACAGCGCACTCACCGGCCTGATGGTCGGCTCGGTGGCCAAGGCGGTCGCCGCCCGCGCCACCTGCCCGATCGCTCTCATACGGGCCGGGGAACAGCCCCAGGACGAACGGCAGGGCGCACCCGACGCTCCGTACCGCCCCGTCCTCCTGGGCCTGGACCTGCAACGGCCCTGCGACGAACTGATCGAGTACGCCTTCGGCGCGGCAGCCGTGCGGCGCACCACGCTCCACGTCCTGCACGCCTGGACGGTTCCGTTCGCACCCTCCGCCGCGGCCGAGGACCCGAGGCGCGCGAAGCGGGTGCGGATGGCGTCGGTGCTCCAGTCCTGGGAGCACAAGTTCCCCGGCACCACGGTGGTGCAGAAAGAGGTCCACGGCACGGCCGGACACCACCTCCTGAAGGCGTCCGCCGACGCGAGCCTGCTCGTGGTCGGCCGCCCCGCAGAGGCCGGACCGCACCTCGGCCCCACCGCCCACTCGGTGATCCACCACGTCCAGTGCCCCGTAGTGGTCGTGCCCCACGCATGACAGGGCGCGCGGCGGACCAGCCCGACGCGTCCGGTGGGACGTGGACGACGGCCATCGACAGGAGGCACCGATGCCGACCGACAAACACCCCCAGCGCAGGACCGGCCCGAAGGAGACGTCGAGCGTGCCCCGGGCCCTGTACGAGAAGGAGCTGTACCGGCTCCAGACCGAACTCGTGGTCCTTCAGGAGTGGGTGCGGGAGGAGGGCAAGCGGCTGGTGGTGGTGTTCGAGGGCCGTGACGCTGCGGGCAAGGGCAGCACCATCAAGCGGGTCGCCGAGCACCTCAACCCGCGTGCCGCCCGCATCATCGCCCTGCCCGCCCCCACCGCGCGCGAGCGCACCCAGTGGTATTTCCAGCGCTACGTCCAGCACCTGCCGGCTGCCGGGGAGATCGTCCTGTTCGACCGCAGCTGGTACAACCGCGCCGGTGTGGAGCACGTCATGGGCTTCTGCACTCCGCAGGAGCACCAGCTGTTCCTCCGCCAGTGCCCGGCCTTCGAGCGCATGCTGGTCGAGGACGACATCCTGCTGCGGAAGTACTGGTTCTCGGTGAGCGACGCGGTCCAGGAGGAACGCTTCCGCCGCCGGCTGGAGGACCCCACCCGGCGCTGGAAACTCTCCTCGATCGACATGGAGTCGATCAGCAGATGGGAGGCGTACTCACGGGCGAAGGACGACATGTTCGTCCACACCGACATCGCCGAGGCGCCCTGGTACGTCGTGGAGAGCGACGACAAACGCGCGGCACGCCTCAACATGATCGCCCACCTGTTGTCGACGCTCCCTTACCGTGCGGTGCCCGGCAGGTCCCTGCGGCTTCCGCCGAGACCTCCGGGTACGGGATACCGGCGTCCGCCGAGGGGCTTGCAGCGTCATGTACCCGATCGCACACGCTCGCTGGGCAGTTGAAGGGCCTGCGCACTCCCGTGGGAGTGCGCAGGCCCTTCCTTCCGTCGTGCCGTTGCGGGCTCCTCAGCCGCGGTGGTGGTCGTAGCCGTCATAGTGGCGCCGGTGGTCATCGTTGCCACCGATGTAGTGGCGCTCGTCGACGATCTTCTCCCGCTCGCCGGGCATTTGCCGTCCCTGGGCGCCGATGAAGGCCAGAAGCCCCAGGACGCCTCCCGCCAACAGGGCGATACCCACGACGAACGAGCTGAAGCCGAAGATGACACCAGCCCCGAGCACGGTGGCTCCCAGCAGGATCAGAGGAATCATTGCCGCCCCCTCGGGCTGTCGGGCACCGGGTCGTACCGTGCTCCCAGATTGCCGCCGGCACGTGTCGCGGCCTCCGGGCCGAACGGGCCGCATCGGCAGGAGAACGGCCCTCGGGGCAGCGGCACAACGGGCCCTTCCGGCCCCGGTCAAGGGTTCCCCCGGCATCTTCCGCCGCAACTCTCCACGGGCGACGCTGGCAGTACAAGGACCCCAGGGTCAGGGCCGGAGGAGGTAAGGACATGGTCGTACTCGTGGGTTACGCGTCCGCACACGGCTCCACCCGGGAGATCGCCGAGCGCATCGGTGTGCGGCTTCGCGAACGAGGGCTCGCCAACCACGTACGGGACCTGGAACGGGAAGCCGTGGAAGAGCCGGAGAGGTACGAAGCGCTCGTCCTCGGCAGCGCCGTCCACGACCGGGCCTGGCTCGCACCGGCCAAGGACTTCCTGCGCCACCAGGGCGAGCTCCTGGAGACCAGGCCCGTCTGGCTCTTCAGCGTCGGCATGCCCGGAGCGCTGCGAGGCCCGTGGAAGCGGCTCGCAGCCACGGAAGGGCCACTGATCCTCGCGGACCTGCCCGGCCCGCCGCCGTACCGCAGTCACCGCCTGCTGTCGGGAGTCGTCTCCCGCGACCAGTTCCCCCTGCGGGGCCGACTGCTCTTCCGCCTCATGGGATGCCGTTACGGCGACTTCCGCGACTGGGCGGCCATCGACTCCTGGGCCGACGGCATCGCCCGGGAAGTGACCGCTGCTTTCGTCGAAAGGCGGAGGGCAGCGGCCCACTCCGGGAAATCGGGGCCGATCGGCCCCTGGGAAGGGCCGGACCGGACCCTGCCGACGAGTCGGCATCCGCACCAGGCTGACGGGAACCGGGACGACTCCCGTGTGACGACGAACTGAAAGGCGAGTGACAGCATGCGATTGCCGTTGGTGGTAGGTGTGGACGGATCGGAGTCGAGCCTCCAGGCGGTCGACTGGGCCGCGGACGAAGCCGCACGCAGCGAGCTGTCCCTCCGGCTCGTCCATGCCTCGCAGTGGGAGAACTACGAGAGCGCCTCGTTCAATTATGACTTCGCGGGCGCGACCCGCATGAGCGTCGCCGAGCGGACCGTGTCGACAGCCGCCACCCGCGCCACGCTGCGCCAGGCCGACCTCAAGGTGTCCACCGCGGTGGTGCCCGAGGGCGCGGAAAGCGCCCTGCTCCGCGAAGCACGGGACGCCACCGCGCTGGTCACCGGATCACGCGGCCTCAGCCCGTTCGCCGAGCTCCTGCTGGGCTCGGTGAGCCTGGCCGTGGCGGCCCGTGCGCCATGCCCGGTCGTCGTGGTGCGCGGCACCAAGGCCAGCCGCGACGGCGTCTACGGGAAGGTCCTCGTGGGCGTCAACCGGGAGGTCACCGACCCCGCGTCCGTTCGATTCGCCCTCCAACAGGCCAAGGCCCGCGCCTGCCCGCTCGAAGCGGTGACCGCCTGGCGTACCCCCGCCCAGGACCCCAACCTCCTCCCTGCGGCAGCGGCCCAGTTCACCCGTAGCTACGAGGAGCAGGCGGCGGCCCGCCTCGACGACGCGCTGCGCGCGGCCGACGAGCACCCCGGCATCCGGGTGGACCGCAGCACCGTCGAGGGCCCGGCGCACAAGGTGCTGCGCGACCTCTCCACCACTGCCGATCTCCTGGTCCTCGGCGCCCACCGACGGCACAACCGGCTGGGACTGCAACTGGGCCCCACCGCCCACGCCCTGTTGCACCACGCGCACTGCCCGGTGGCCATCGTGCCGAATCACGACTAACCGGGAACCACGAACGCCCCTCACGGCACGCGACCCGTCACCCCACGAGCAACGACGACACCACAAGATGACACAGGGAGCACCTCATGACCGTACGAGTGGGCATCAACGGCTTCGGACGCGTCGGCCGCAACTACCTGCGGGACCGACCTCTGATCGCATGGTCTTGCGCCGCCGATATGCGGCAGCACCACTACGGACAGCACAACGCCCCGTCCGATCCGATGTCGGACGGGGCTCCTGCAGAGAGTGCGATACGGGCCTACCGGTAGCCCGGCGGCTGTCAAACATCGGCGGTACGAGGTTGCGCTCGGCGCCGAGGGCTGTTCCGGTGTCGGTGTACAGGGTGATTTCGCCGCCGTTCCTGGGCGTGACGGTACTGCGAGACGAAGGCCATCTTGGGCCCTGCGCTGCAGTGTGCCGCAGTGACGAGCAGGTTGCGCTTGGGGCTCTGGACTCACGGCCGGGAACTCGCGCGCCGAACCTCCGCCTTTCAGCGGAGTACTGGAAGTCGCACCCTGGCGCGCCTGCGGAGCGACGTTCGAGGGCCGCCCTGGGGAAGTGCGTCTGCACAGTCACAGGTCCTGGTCCGGCCAGCCCAGCAGGCGGGCCCCGACCACGGCCGTCTGGAGCGTGTACCGGTGCACCGGATCGCCCGGGTCCGCGCCGGTGAGCTGGTGGATGCGCTCCAGCCGGTACGTCATGGCGCGCACGCTCAGCGAGAGTCGGCGGGCGGCCTCCGCCGCCACACAGCCGGTGTCGAAGTAGGCGGTGAGGGTGTCGAGGAGAGGCTGGGCACCGCCGCGGGCCTGGCGGAGCGGGCCGAGGGTGCTGTGCACGAGGTCGGCCATGGCTTGCCGGTCCCGGGTCAGCACCGGGTACACCAGGAGGTCAGCGGCGTGCAGTACGGGGCTGTCGAGTGCGAGGCGCTCCGCGAGTTCGAGTGCGTTCAGGGCTTCTTCGTACGAGTGGACGACGCCTCCCGCGCCGGGGTGGGCGCGGCCCACGGCGACCCGGCCGCCGTCGGTCGCCGCGTACGCCTGCTTGGCGAAGTAGGCCAGGACGTCGCTCTGGTCGCCGGGGGCGACGCAGATGAGCCGCCCGTCCTTGGTGGTGAGGAGGATCCGGCGGTCGCCGAACCGGGCGACCAGGGCGTTCTCGACGCTGCGCGTGACGGGGTAGCCGTCCTCGTAGGGCTCGGGCCCCTGCGCGACGGCGACCGCGTAGCCGTGCGACAGCAACAGGCCGAAGCGTTCCGCGCGCTGGGCGAGACTGCCGAGATTGCTGCGCCCGTACAGCAGGTCGTCGATGAACTCCCGTCTGGCTGCTTCCTCCTGGCGCACTGCCAGGTGCTGGGCGCGTTCGTGTCCTTCGCTGAAGGCGTCGACGGCTTCTTCGACAGCGGTCAGCAGGTGGGAGGTGGAGACAGCACGCGCGTCCTTCAACGCCTCGCGTGTCGAGCGCAGTTGAGCGCGGAACAGTGCGCGCAGGCCGATCCCGGATTCTGCGGCCTGCTCGCCCCGGCCGCGCAGGGTTTCGCGTTCCTCCCTGGTCAGCTTGCGGCCGGTGGCGCATGCCGCGGTCACTATCCGGGTGTAGTCGGCCAGATGTTCCTCGGTCGACTCCTGCCGCTCTGCCAAGACCTCTCCTCATGTTTCCGTACGCACCTTTGACGCGTTCCTGGCGGCGTGGCGACAGGGTGTCACGGGGTCGGAGTGCGTTGCCGACCGGCATCAAGGATACGTAAAGACTGCCGGTCGACGGCAGTGCGCGGCCACCTGGAGGGCTGTCACCATGCGGGTGGCCACGCGGCGGGAAATCGATTCCTGCCGGTGGACGGAAACAGAGGGCTGTCGGATGAGCGAGTTTCTGCACGCTGCGGCTGGTTTCCCCACGGTGTTGTTCACGGCGGCGTTGGTCGTCGTCGTGGGCTTCTGGCTGCTGGTGCTCGTCGGCGGGGCGGATCACGACAGCTTCGAGGGCGACGTGAATACGGACGTCCTCGGGTTCGGCGGAGTGCCGGTCTCCGTGTCGGCGTCCCTGTGCATCGCGCTCGTCTGGTTCCTGAGCCTCACGGGTTCCGTGATCGGGGCCCGTGCGGGAGCCGTCGGAACCGGCCGCACCGTGGTCGGCGCGGCCGTGCTGCTGGCGGCTGTCGTGCTCGCCTGGACCTTGACCCGGATCGCAGTACGTCCACTGGCCAAGCTCTTCCCCGACGAACCCGGGCCGTCCCGGCACGACTTCGTCGGGTTGACCTGCACTATCCGCACAGGGCGGGTGGACGCGGGCTTCGGACAGGCAGAGGTCGCGGCCCAGGACGGCTCGACCGCCGTCGTACAGGTACGGCAGTACGGGGCCGAGGCGCTCGCGCTCGGCAGCACCGGGCTGCTCTACGCGTACGACGAGGACGGCGAGTTCTTCTGGGTCTCTCCGTACGGCATCGAACTGCACGGCCTCGGGCCGTACGGCACGGAGCCGGTCCCGCGCGGCTGACCCGGCCCGTACGGAGTCGGCACTCGCTGTCGACGTGGCCCGCACCACTCTCTCGCTTCACCTGTACCTCTCATCGGGGGATTCCTCATGGATGCCATCACCGTGGGCGCCGTTGTGCTCGGCGCCGTCGTACTGCTCGTGGCCGTCGGTCTGTTGCTGGTCCTGACCCGGCTCTTCCGCAAGGTGGAGCAGGGCAAGGCGCTGATCGTCTCGAAGATGCGGAAGGTCGACGTGACCTTCACCGGGCAGATCGTGCTGCCCGTGCTCCACAAGGCCGAGATCATGGACATCTCGGTCAAGACCATCGACATCACCCGCACCGGCCGCGACGGCCTGATCTGCAAGGACAACATCCGCGCCGACATCCGCATCTCGTTCTTCGTACGGGTCAACAAGACCGTCGAGGACGTCATCAAGGTCGCCCAGGCCATCGGCACGGAGCGGGCCAGCGACAAGGAGACGATGCAGGAGCTCTTCAACGCGAAGTTCTCCGAGGCCCTCAAGACAGTGGGCAAACAGCTCGACTTCACCGACCTGTACACCAAGCGCGACGAGCTGCGCGACCGCATCATCGCCGTCATCGGCACCGACCTCAACGGCTACAGCCTGGAGGACGCGGCGATCGACTACCTGGAGCAGACGCCGCTCACCCAGCTCGACAGCGGCAACATCCTGGACGCCCAGGGCATCCGCAAGATCACCGAGCTGACGGCGGTCGAGCGGGTGCGCACCAACGAGTTCCAGCGGCACGAGGAGAAGGAGATCACCCGGCAGAACGTCGACGCCCGCGAGGCCATCCTGGAGCTGGAGCGCCGCCAGGCCGACGCCGAGATCAAGCAGCGCCGCGAGGTGGAGACCGTACGGGCGAGGGAAGAGGCCGAGACGGCGCGGGTGATGGAGGAGGAGCGGCTGCGCGCCCAGTCCGCGTTCCTGAAGACCGAGGAGGACCTCGGTGTGCAGCGCGAGAACCAGGCCCGGGAGATCGCCGTCGCGCAGAAGAACCGCGAACGCGTCATCGCCATCGAGACCGAACGCATCGAGAAGGAAAGGTTGTTGGAGGTCATCGCCCGCGAGCGCGAGACCCAGCTGCGCCGCATCGCGGCCGACAAGGAGGTCGAGTCGGAGAAGCGGGACATCGCCGAGGTGGTGCGCGAGCGGGTGGCCGTGGACCGTACGGTCGCCGAGCAGGAGGAGTCCATCCTGCGGCTGCGCGCCGTCGAGGCGGCGGAACGCGACCGCCAGTCGATCGTCATCGCGGCCGAGGCGATCGCGCAGGAGAACCTGGTCAAGGACATCAAGGCGGCGGAGGCCGCAGAGCAAGCCGCCGTCCACCGCGCAGCCGAGGAACTCACCCTCGCCGAGGCACGGTTGAAGTCCGCCGACCTCGACGCGCGGGCCAAGCTGCGGCTCGCCGAAGGCATCCAGGCGGAGGCGGCGGCTGCCGGTCTCGCCGAGATTCAGGTACGGGACGCGGAGGCGGCCGTCACCGAGAAGGCGGGCCGGGCGGAGGCTGAGGCCACGCAGGCCAGGCTGTCGGCGGAAGCCGCTGGCGCCCGTGCGATGGCGGAGGCGGAGGCTGCGGCCATCGGCGGCAAGCTGAAAGCGGAGGCGGAGGGCCTGACCGAGAAGGCGGCGGCGATGGCGGCCCTCGACGAGGCGTCCCGTACGCACGAGGAGTTCCGGCTGCGCCTGGAGGCGGAGAAGGACGTACGGCTGGCAGGCATGGAGGCACAGCGGCAGATCGCCGAGGCGCAGGCCACGGTGCTGGCGACCGGGCTGGAGAGCGCGGACATCCAGATCGTCGGGGGCGACGGGGCCTTCTTCGACCGGATCGCGAACTCCATCGCGCTGGGCAAGAGCATCGACGGCTTCGTCCAGAACTCCACGACGGCCCAGGCCCTCGCGGGTCCGTGGTTGGACGGCTCGGCCAGCTTCCCGGAGGACCTGACGAAGATCCTCGGTTCCCTGGGCAGCGGAGACGTCCAGAACCTGACAGTGTCGGCCCTGCTGATGCGGCTGATGGGTGCTGGCGGCGGACAGCACAACGGACAGATCCAGCAGCTGATGGACGCGGCCGAGCGTCTGGGGCTCGGTGACCAGCGGGTGGCGGCGCTGAACGGCATGCCGAAGGGCGAGCCCGTGCTCAATGGGGCCCCGAAGAGCTGACCGAGTCGCCAGACCCGGTCCGGGGTGGTGGAGCTGCCGCACAGGGGACGGCAGCTCCACCACCCCATCCCTCACCGGCGCATGCGGCGTATTCGCCGCAGGTCCGCATCAGCAACAGCCTCGGCCGGACAGGTCTTCCGCGCTCCACACCGCTGACCGGCACCCACAAGCACGAAGGAGCTCGATCGCATGAACACCGCCACCGTTACGGGCACGGGCGACACGGGCAGCGGTCCGGTAGGTACGGAACAGGTCCCGCAGGCGGGCGTGGGCGGGGAGCAGGGCACGAGCGGGAACGGCGCGGGCGGGGAGCAGGCCACGAGCGGGAACGGCGCGAGCGACCGGATCAAGAACACCGCTCGCGAGAACACAGGAACCACGGCCACGGAGATCCCCGCGTCCGCCGTCGACCTCGGCACGTACGAAGTCCTTCGCGACCGGCTCACCGCCCAGGCAGCGGACCTCACCGCACGTACCGAAGCTCTGAACGGGGCCCGCATCGCCGCGTTCGGCTCCCGTGACTTGGCCCTGACGGGTACGGAGTGCGTGCGCACGGCCGCGCCGAGCCTGCCGAGTGACCTCGTCGCGATAGGAGACGCCCTGCTCCTGGGCCACCGCCGCGAGCCCGCCCCCATGACAGGTCCGCGCGTCGCCGACGTCTTCTCCCTCTACGACCGTACGGGCGAGCTGCTGCCGGAGTCCGCCGTCCCCGGGCTCCTCGACGACCCGGCGTTCCTCGCCGCCTTCGACGAGCTGCACCGTTACTTCCACAGCGCGCGCCTGCTGCAACTGCGCCGCACAGATGGCAAGTTGCTCGCCGTGTTCCGTACGGGTGGACGCGCCTCGGACCGGCGGGTGCTGCGCTGGGCGCTCTCCGTGGACGGAAGCGTCCGGTTCCTGGACGCACAGGGCGAGCGCGACCACGTCCTCCCGCCCGCGCACGACGTCACCTGGATCCCGGCCACCCGTGAAGACCAGGTACTCGGCCGCCACCCGCACTTCTCCGTCGTCGACGGCGCCCTCTATGTCACCACCGTCGGCGGCCTCCTGACGGTGAAGACCGAGAACGACACCGAGTCGCCCGACGGCATCCACTCCGAGCCCGTCGACGAACCCCTTCAGGCGCTCGCCGACGCGGAGGTCGCGCACGCCAGGGTCGGCGCGCTGATTCTGCTGCGGGTGCGCCCGTACAAGGAGGACACCGCCCGCCACCTGGTCTTCCACTCCCTCACCGGCACCGTCGTCCGCCTCGACGGCCTCGGCCGGTCCTGCCGCAGGCTCCCCGACGACCAGGGCGTCGTCTTCCCCGGCGGGTACGCGCTCGCCTCCGGCCCGTCCAGAACGTTCGACGCGGTCGACCCCCAGGGCCTGGAGTTCGAGGGTGAGGTGCGTGCGCCCAACGGCGAGGACGTGCTGTACATCTACCGCGACCAGGCCACCGGCCGCACCCTGCTCCTCCCGTACAACCTGATCCGCAAGTCGGCCGCCACGCCGCTCACCGGCGACGGGTTCGCCCTCTTCGACGACGGGGCGCTGGCCGTCCTGCGCGGGAGCGGAGAGCCCGGACGCGTGCACCAGGTGCAGTGGTGGAACAGCCCGTACGTCTCCGACGTGCACGCGGCAGCCGCACCCACCGGCACGGGGCCGCTCGCCCGGATCGGCAACGCCGACCTGGTACGCGGCATCTCCGACTGCCTGACCATCACCCGGCAGGCCACCGAGGCGACCCCGACGGTCGCGGTGTACGAGGCCCTGACGGCCGCCTGCACACGGATCACCGACCGCTACCACTGGCTCGGCGACCCGGCGGCGGGCGGCCTGCGCGCGACACTGGAGGAGGTACGGAAGACCGCCGGCCAGGTACTGGAGGAGTTCCGGGCCGTCACCGCCCAGACCCGGCAGGCGGGCGAAGCACTCGACACCGCCGCCTCCCACCTCGCCCGGCTCGTGCGCCAGGTCCGTGGCGAGGCACCCGCGACGGCGGAGGAGTGGATCGTACGGATCACGGAACTGCGCGCCGCACGCGGCCGCTTGATCGCTTGCAAGGAGCTGCGGTACGCGGACACGGGACGCATCGATGCCGTCGCGCAGGAGGCCGAAGCAGACATCGCCTCGGCGGCGGGACGCGCGGTCGCTTTCCTCGGACGCGAGGACGCGTTCGCCGGGTACCACGCGCAGACGGCACAGCAGGCTTCACTGATCGCCGAGATCAGTACCGTCGCCGAGGTGACACCGCTTGACGAGCGGCTGGCCGGGCGGGCCACCGGGCTGCGCACCCTCACCGAGGTCGTCACCGGCCTCGACATAGCCGACGTGACGGTACGCACCTCCATCCTGGAACGGGTCGCTGAGGTGCTCGGCGGCATCAACCGCGTACGGGCCGAACTGGACGTCCGGCGGCGCACGCTCCTGGAGGGCGAGGGACGGGCCGAGTTCGCCGCCGAATTCGCCCTGCTCGGGCAGTCGGTGACGGCTGCGCTCGCCGCAGCGCACACTCCCGAGGAGTGCGACGCGGCACTCGCCCGGCTGCTGCTCCAGCTGGAGAACCTGGAGGCGCGGTTCGCCGAACACGACGACTTCCTCGACGCGATCGAGGAGCAGCGCACCGAACTCCAGGGCACCTTCGCAGCCCGCCGCCAGACCCTGCACGACGCGCGGGCCCGTCGCGCCGACCACCTCGCCGCCTCGGCCCACCGGGCCTTGGAAGCGATCGGCCGACGGGCCGCCACTCTCGGCTCCGACGAAGCCGTCCCCACGTACTTCGCCTCCGACCCGATGGTCGCCAAGGTCCGCCGCACCGTCGGCCACCTGCGTGAACTCGGCGACGAGGTGCGGGCCGACGAGCTGGAGGGACGCCTCAAGGCCGCCCGCCAGGAGGCCGCCCGCACCCTGCGGGACCGCACCGAGCTGTACGCGGACGGCGGCGCGACCATCCGCCTGGGCCGCCACCGCTTCGCCGTCGCCACCGGCGAGCCGGAACTCACCGTGGTCCCCGCCGACGACGGCACCATGGCCTTCGCCCTCACCGGCACCGACTACCGTGCCCCCGTCACCGGCCCGGCCTTCGCCGCCACCCGCCCCTACTGGTCCCAGACCCTGGTATCGGAATCGCCCGAGGTCTACCGGGCGGAACACCTTGCGGCGCGGCTCCTGACCGAACACGGCGCGCAGCCACTCGCCGAGGCCCTCGCGGAGGCCGGGGAGGACGCCGTGCCCGTCCTGATCCGGCAGGCGGCAGAAGCCGCGTACGACGAAGGCTACGAGCGCGGCGTCCACGACCACGACGCGACGGTCATCCTGCGCGCCGTCCTGCGACTGCACGAAACGGCCGGGCTGCTGCGTCACCCCGCCGCTGTGCGGGCCACGGCCCAGCTCTTCTGGGCACACGGCACCACCGGAGCCGCGCGTGAGCGATGGCAGCGGGCGGCGGTCTCGCTCGTCCGGGCGCGCGAGACGTTCGGGACGGCACCGGCCCTCGATGCGCTGCGGGCCGAACTGGCCCTCGCAGTAGCTTCCTTCCTGTCCGCAACGCCCGGTGCTGAGGGCCCGGGCAGGCGGACGGGGGAGGAGTCCGGCGCTCCGGCTACGCCGTACAGTGGCCTGCTCTTCGACGGTTTCGGCCGTCCCGCCGAACAGAGCGTCCCGGGCTCCGACGGTTCGGGCGCACCAGAGACACCACGTACCCGGATACTTTCGCCGCACGGCTCCACGGGCCTGGCCGTCCATGGCTCCGGCACCCCGGCACCCACGTCGCAGGCTCGCGTCGTAGCCGTGTACCTGGTCGAGGAACTCGCCCTCGGTTCCGCGTTCGCCACGAGTACCGCCGCCCGCACCCTGCTCGACAAGTTCCGCCGTGCGATGGGGTCCTGCCCGTACGAGACGGACCTCCGGGACTGCCTGGTTGCTGGTGACCTCGCCTCGGCGCGTCTCTTGGTCGAGGGCTGGCTCGTGCCGTACGCCGCCGCTTGTGGCGAGGGCGTCGACCTGGGCGATCTCGCCGAAGCTGTCGCCGTCGAGCTCTGCCCGCACCTGCCGCGCCGCGAGGTGGATGCCGAATGGAAGGCCACCGTCTCCGGCCTGCTCGGCACCCACCCCCGGATCACCCGCGGCTCGCTCTCGCTGCGGCTCGACGAATTCCTCTCCCGTACGGCAGACTTCGCTCACCGTGCGGTGCCCGGCTTCCGCGCGTACCAGAAGCTGCGCGGCGAGCTGGTCGCCGCCGAGCGGGCCCGGCTGCGTCTGGAGGAGCACCGACCCCGCGCCATGTCCTCCTTCGTGCGCAACCGGCTCGTCGACGAGGTGTACCTCCCGCTGATCGGCGACAACCTCGCCAAGCAGCTCGGTGCGGCGGACAGCGGCAGGCGCACCGACCACAGCGGGCTGCTCCTGCTCCTCTCCCCGCCGGGCTACGGCAAGACGACGCTGATGGAGTACGTGGCCGAGCGGCTCGGCATGCTCCTGGTCAAGGTCGACGGGCCCGCGCTGGGCCACGACGTCACGTCCCTCGATCCGGCCGAGGCGCCGAACGCGACGGCCCGCAAGGAGATCGAGAAGATCAGCTTCGCGCTGGCGGCGGGCAACAACGTGCTGCTGTACCTGGACGACATCCAGCACACCTCGCCCGAACTCCTCCAGAAGTTCATCCCGCTGTGCGACACCACCCGCTCCCTGAACGGACACGACCTGCGGGGCAAGCGGTTCGCCGTGTGCATGGCGGGCAACCCGTACACCGAGTCCGGGCAGCGCTTCCGGATCCCCGACATGCTCGCCAACCGGGCCGACGTGTGGAACCTCGGCGACGTCCTGACCGGAAAGCAGGACGCCTTCGCGGCCAGCTTCGTCGAGAACGCCCTCACCTCCCACCCGACCCTCGCACCGCTCGCCGGAGGAAACCGCAGTGACCTCGACGTGCTCGTACGGCTCGCCGCCGACGACCCCACCGCCCGCGCCGACCGCCTGACCCGTGCCATCTCCGGCCCGGAACTCGACCGTATCCAGGCTGTGTTGCGGCACCTCCTCACTGCCCGCGACACGGTCCTCGCGGTCAACGCGGCGTACATCGCCTCCGCCGCGCGGACGGACGCCTCCCGCACCCGGCCGCCCTTCCAGCTCCAGGGCTCCTACCGCAACATGAACAAGATCGTCCAGCGGATCAGCCCCGCCATGAACGCCGCCGAGCTGACCGCCGTGATAGACGACCACTACCGCAGCGAGGCCCAGACCCTCACCACCGGCGCCGAGTCCAACCTCCTGGAACTCGCCGCCCTGCGCGGCACGCTCACCCCCGAACAGGCCGCCCGCCGCGAGGAGATCGCCACGGCGTACGTACGAGAGCAGGCACTCGGCGGCACCGGGGACGACGGCGTAGGGCGCGCCGTAGCCGCCCTGGGCCTGCTCGCCGACCGCATGGCGGCGGTGGAGTCGGCCATCGTCCGGGCCACCGACCCCCGGCATCTGCTGAACCTGCCGACGGGACGGCACGCGGCACGCGGGGAAGACGCATCCACCGACTGACACCTACGCTGCCCGGGTGCCTCCCCCGTGAGGCGCCCAGAGACGGAGCATGCTGTGAGAAGGGCGCCGAACAGTGAACTCCTCGTAGTGCGAGCCCTGTTGAGCCGGGGGCCGGTGGAGTACCGACTGGACCGACGGGGCCCGCGCGCCGTGGTGATCCTGCACGGTGGCCACATGCGAGCCGGGCTGGCGCTGGGTGAGGAAGTGTTCGCCGCCCGGGACTGCACCGTGCTGGTGCCCTCCCGGCCCGGCTACGGCGGGACACCGCTGGCGTCCGGTCGCACACCCGCGGAGTTCGCCGACCGCGTGGCGGAACTGTGCGCGCGGCTCGGCATCGAGCAGGCGGAGGCGGTGGTGGGGATTTCCGCCGGAGGGCCCACAGCAGTCGCTCTGGCCGCCCGGCACCCCGCTCTGGCGTCCCGGCTGGTCCTGATGAGCGCCGTCGGACCGATGCCGTGGCCCGATGCCGCTACCCGGCGGGCCGCTCGTATCGGCTTCCACCCCGCCGTCGAGGGCGCCGTCTGGGGTGCCGTACGGCAGCTGTTGCGCGTCGCACCCGATGCGGGGCTGCGGCTGCTGCTGCGCGACCTGACCACCCTGCCCGCCCGGGCCCTGGTCACGGGGCTGCGGGCGGACGAACGGGACCAGCTGGCCGGACTCTTCTCCCGGATGAGGTCGGGCCGAGGATTCGCCAACGACCTGGTCTCCGTACCCGATCTCACCGCACAGGTGGACATACCCACTCTGGTGATCGCCTCCCGGCGCGACGGCTCGGTTCCCTTCGCCCATGCCGAAGCCCTCGCCGGTATACGGCACGCACAGCTGTGGGAGAGCGATGCGGACAGCCACTTCGTCTGGTTCGGCGACGGACGGGAGCAGACAGCCGCACGATTACGTGCCTTCCTGGACACGCCGGTCGCCTGAAGCGCTGAGGCGAGCAACCTCCGGCTGGCGGGCCCGGCAGAGGGTAGGGCAGTCCCGTTGGTCTGGTCACCGTTCTCCTGGGGCACACGGTCTTGCTCTTCGTCACACTGCATGAGTTTGTTGGCGTGATGTCGTTGGGGGCTGACAGGTGGTGACCGTCGCGGTAGGCCCGGACCATGAGGTATCCGCAGGGCGGTGGGTTGACCGCCGAGCGACGGGCGTTTCGTGAGCGTGTGCGTCTGGAGGCGGCCGGGTTGTTCGCCGCGGGCCATGACAACGTGGTGGTGGCGAAGCGGCTGCGGGTCAGCGTGAGCTCGGTGCAACGCTGGCACCGCGCCTGGCAGGAGGGCGGGGACATGGCCTTGAGCTCCCAAGGCTCGGAGGCCCGGCCCAAGCTGAGCGAGAGGCTGTTCGTCGTGCTGGATGAGGGACTGGCCAAGGGGCCCGTCGCGCACGGCTGGGAGGACCAGAAGCGGACTCTGGAGCGGATCAGGACGCTGATCGGACGCCGGTTCCACAAGTCCAGCACCCTTTCGGCCATCGCACAGATACTGCGGCGCCACGGGGGAGCCATCACGTGCCTGCGAAGCGGGCCCTGGAACGCGACGAGGAGAAGGTGACCGGCTGAGTGAAGGACACATGGCCGCAGGTGGAAGCACCGCGGCGGCGCTCGGGGCGTTCATCGTCTTCGAAGACGAGGCCGGGTTCTCGATGACGCAGCCCACCTGCCGCACGTGGTCCACGCGGTCCACGCGCGGGCACACGCCCGTGATCCGGGTCCGGGGACGTCCCCAGCGCCGGTTCTCCATCGCCGCCCTGGCTTGCTACACACCGGGCGAACGCTCGCGCCTGATCTCCCGGCCCAAACGACACATCGATCACCAACGCGGCGGCCGGCGCAGCTTCACCTGGACCGAATACCGCGACCTGCTGACCGCCGCCCACCAGCAGCTCGGGACCCCGACGGCACTCGTCTGGGACAACTCGAATGTGCATCTGGACGCCCGTCTGCGGGCCTTCACCGACGCACACGACTGGATCACCTCCTTCCAACTTCCCTCATACGCACCGGATGTGAATCCGGTCGAAGGGACCTGGTCCTTGATCCGCCGCCCAGGGCAGTGCAACACCGCCTTCGCCAACCCCGACCACCTGATACGCGTGCTTCGCCGCAGACTCCGCGAACTCCAGTACCGCCCCGATCTCCTCGACGGATGCCTCGCCGGAGGCGGACTCACCCGCACGACATCACGCCCACAAACTCAGGAGCAGACTGGCGTCATCACAGCAGGGCCCATGGCGTCCGGAGCGGACCGCGAGACCGGGGGAGCGTCAGGTGCTGGGCTCCGTCATCATGAAGATGAAACAGCGTTACGACGGGGAGATGCTGACGTGGCCAAGGCCGTGCGGGCGTAGCTGGGGGACAACTGGATCACCTGCCGAAAGTGACACGAGCATGGCGGGCTTGATCAGGCGACGGCCGCATTCCTGTCTGCCCTGCACCACTGATCAGGCTGTTACAGCTCCAGGCGCTTCACGAGCGAGGCTGCCTGGTCCTCGATGGGCAGCGTGCCGTTAAGGACTAGCCCGGCTGTCTGCCGGGTCGGCGCTACGTAGAGGTCGAAGGCACGCACGGTATGGGCGTATCCGAGCAGACCCGGCAGCGGGTCCCTGCCCTCAGTCAGGTTGCGGATCGTCTTGCGGACTACCCGCAGGTCCGCCGGGACGTCGACGAATACCGTCCAGGACGCCTTCTCGACCAGGCGGTTGAGGGCAAGCGCGAAGATGCCCTCCACAATCGTCAACGGTGCCCCGAAGTGCTCGTCGAGAGCCGCGCTGATCCGGACGGGATCGAGGGCCTGCGGATTGCTGAAATCCACGATCCGTCCCGGGACTCCGTCCAGCCGGGGAACGCTGGGAGCGAGCGCCACGTCCTGGTGGTAGCAGGAATCGAGGTGAACCACGCCCGTGCCGGGCACCTGTTGGGCCACGGCGCGGGCCAGCGAGGTCTTCCCCGATCCGGCGCCACCGCCGATCAGGAGGAGACGGGGCAGGTTCACGTGTAGGCCTCACGCCGAACGGATGCTGACGACGCGAGTGTAGTGAACACCCACTTCCCGAGTAGCGGCTCTGCGGCGGCACCACGGAGACTCCGCAAGAACTCGTTGGCGGACGAGGGCGGCCCCTGCTACTTTTCCGGAGGCCGTGCGAGAGATCGAGGAGGTGGTACCCGTGAACGCAGTTTCGACATGGGTGCTCCCTTCCGGGGCCACGGTCGGGCGATAGACAGGTCGTCCGGGAGCGCCGTTCCAGTGCACTCCCGAAAGGCACGACCATGCGTTTCACTTCCGAGCAGCGCCTCGACGACGGCGTCCTCGAACGCGAATTCACCCTCGGTCAGATTCCCGGCATCCTGTGGACACCTGCATCCCTACCAGCGCCGACACCGCTGATCCTGCTCGGCCACCCTCCCCTCGGGCTGCGCAGGATGTACCCCCGACTGGTGGACCGCGCCCGGCACTCCGCAGCCGAGGGCTTCGCCGCAGCCACCATCGAGCTCCCCGGAAGCGGCGACCGGCCCCGCTGGCCCGCCGCCGAGCAGGCCCGCGCTGACCTCCGCCGCGTGATGGAGGACCGCCGGCCGGTCACCGACGAGATCGTCGACGCCCTCATCCTCCCGCTGGTCGACAAGGCGGTTCCGGAATGGCAGGCCGCCCTGGACGCCCTCCTGTCGCTGCCCGAGATCGGTGGCCCGGTCGGGTACTCGGGGGGATTGATCTCCATCGGCATCCGGCTGGCGGTGGTCGAGCCGCGCATCGTGGCCGCCGGTTTCTTCGCCGGGAGTCTCGTGCCTCGCGCGATGTTCGAGGAGGCCCGGCAGGTCACCATCCCGCTGCACGTCCTGCTGCAGTGGGACGACGAAGGGAACGACCGGCAGGCAGCCCTGGACCTGTTCGACGCGTTCGGCTCCAAAGAGAAGTCCCTGCACGCCAACATGGGCGGGCACACCGGCGTCCCACAGTTCGCCGGGGTCGCCGCGACCCAGTTCTTCACACGGCACCTGAAGTGAGACCGGGCCGTCAGGCAGACATCAGACGCTAGTCGCTGTCAGCCAGGCCGCTGCACAACGCGACGACAGGCCCCGCCTGAAGGCCGGGCCTGTTTCACGCAGGGGCGCCGAGGGGCGCCCCTGCGGGCCGCACTGTCCAGCCCATTCAATCTTCGATGAGAATCGCTCAACCTTCACTGAGACAGGACACAAGGATCGGTGCGACGAGACAAGAAGCGACGAAATCCCGCCCGACCAAAGTGATCGGGCGGGATTTCGTCAACCGCTTACGAGCTAACTCGTGAACGGCCCCGGGCAGGCCGGGGGAGAGGGTCTGCCAGCAGTTTCCCCAGTGGCAGCCGAGCGGTGATCGTTAGGCCGGAGAATCCGAAACCCTCATCATCCGGGCAGCCATCACCCTCATGATCCGCTGTCTCACCCGCTGAACGGCATCATTCCCTCGCTCACGTCAGTGATCATCCCGTGCGCGATAAGTAGCGCACCCACCTGTTGCAGTGTGGGCACACAGAAGTCCGCCGCGGAGATGGCGTTCGCTGGATGAGTTGTCGTCAGTCCGACGACCGTGCAACCCGCTGCTTTGCCTGCACGGGCGCCGACAGGTGCGTCTTCGACGACCAGACATTGGGAAGGATCAACGGCCAGTCGCGAGGCGGCGAGAAGGAAACAGTCAGGAGCGGGCTTTCCCTGCTCCACGTCCGTAGCGAATACCTGCACGTCAGGCAGGGGCAGATCAGCCGCAGCGAACCGTCGATGCACAGATTCCCGGTCGCCCGAGGTAACGATGGCCCACTTGCCGGCAGGCAGCGACCTCAACAGAGGGGCCGCTCCTTCGACGGCCGGGAAGTGGTCCTCTTCACGGGACAGAAGTTGATCCAGGACCCGTCGTTCGGCGGCTGCGTTGAGGTGCGGAGCCGCGTCCCTGACGGTGTCCTCCGGCCGGCGACCGAATGTCAGCTGCCAGACCTTCTCCGCGCTGAGACCGCGCAGCCGTGACCATTCATCCCACACCCTGCGGTGAGCGGTTGTGGAGTCCAGTAGGACCCCGTCAACATCGAAGAGCACAGCTGTAATCGTCACCACTTCATGCTCTCAGAACATCAAAAGATGACAGAGGTTGCCCCTTGCGAATCAGAAACAACTCCGCAAGGGGCTTTCACCGTCGCCAACTCGCCCTGGACCGAGCCCTGTTGCTGTGTGCTGGCTGGGCGGCCATATCCAGAAGTGCTCGCTTACGGCGAGGGGATCGTGATGGTGGAGGGAGGCGTGGAGTCCGTGCTGCGGCGGGCCCGGGGTACGCGGAACATGACGTTGGAGGAGGTTGCGGAGGCGTTGAACGCGCTCACCGGGCTGGCGGCGGATGCGAGTCTGGTCAGTGCCTTGGAATCCGGTCGTAAGTTGACGGGGAAGCGGAACCGGGCGGGGCTGTGCCGGTCGTACCGGGAGCGGCCGGAGGTGTAGTTCGCCCATCAGGACGGGGCGACCACCAGCGTGTTGGAGATGTCCGGGACCACGAGGTGGTCAGGGTGCTCACCCGGTGGACCGAGCTGGTCGAGGCGATGATCGCGGTCGCGGCGGGCGCCCGCGAGCAGCTGGTGGTCACCGGCAGCAGATCCCGGGAGAAGGCGTGTCTCGCGGCGATCGAGACCGCGGTGGCTCAGGAGCCGGACCTGGTGCACCACCGGGTGCTGTACGGACCGCCCCGCCACCGTGAACTCGTCGACCACCTGGCGCGGCTGCTGGAGCTGCGCGATCCCGCCGCCCGCCACCACGGCGTCAAGACCCTCCACATCGGGATGGTCCAACTGGCCGCAGCGCTGGAACGGTTCTTCGTAGCGTACGAAACGGCGGCGGTCGTCCCGCTGCCGCCGTTCCACGGAGCGGAGGGTTTCGATTGTGGGATCGTGCTGGGCCGCCAGGCGGCGGCGGGGCTGGTTCACCATGGTCGGGAGGCGTGCGTGTCCGCACGGCTGGTGGAGACGATCGAGGCCGTCCGCGCACTGCCGGTACGGCAGTCCTGACGTGGTGGGGAGAAGTGTGAGCAGCAACCGTTCGACCGTTTCCGGGGAGCGGATGGCTTCCGTGGTGGCGCTGGCGCAGGAGCTGATCCGCCGCCCCAGCCGGGGCGGGATCGACGATTACGGGCCGGTCCTTCACGTGCTCGAATCCTGACTCGCTTCCCATGGCCTGCCGCATCGCCGCCTGCTCGACGGCCATGGCCAGGTTGTGGGCCTGCTCGTGGAGATCACCGGGGGCCGTCCGGGGGAGTGGTGGACGGTGGACGCCTGCGTCGCCACCGCTCCGTACGGGGACGAAGCCGCCTGGTCGTTCCCCCCGGACAGCGGCGACGTTGTGGACGGCTGGCTGCGCGGCCGGGGCGCGGCCGACTCCAGGCTCGCCGCCTCCCTCTTCTGTCACCTTGCCGCCGAACTCCAGCCCCGCGCCACCGACCTGGCCGACGGGCTTGCGGTGCTGCTGGACGTCGACGAGCTCACCGGCGCCTTCGGCGGCGCCCGCGCCCACCTCGCTGACCCGCACGCGGTCCGCCCGGCGGGCGTGATGATCGGCTACCCAGGGCTGGAGGACGTCGTGGTCGGCGGCCGGGGCTGTGGCAGGCCACGATCGCTGTCCACACCCCGTCCGGGCCTCCGGTTCCAGCCGTACGGTGGTAGGTGCGATTTGCCGCGCCGCCCACCTCGTACGGCTCCTGGACGAGGCGCAACTCCCCGGCCCGGACACCGGCTCGGGATTTCCGCTGGGGCCGAAGCTGTCGGTGACCGCCCTGCACGGCGGCCAGGGCTTCTCGGTGACTCCCTCCCGGTTCGAGCTGAAAGTCGACGTACGCACCACCCCCTCCTTCGACGCGCACGACGCCGAGACGGTGGTCCGCAAGGCGGTCGCCGAACTCGACGCCGACCTGCCCGCTGCCGTACCGACGGAGGTCGTCCCGGTCGCGTTCTGGCCGCCCTTCCACCTTGATGAGGACGAACAGCCCGCCGCCGCACTCCTGCAAGCTGCGGCAGGCGGGCCTCTGCGTCCGGGCGAAAACCGCGGACCCCAGCAACATCGGCAACCTGCTGGCCGGTGAGGGCATCCGGGCGACCGCCGGTTTCGGAGTGGCGTACGAGGGCCTGCACGGGAACGACGAACGCGCCGACCTCGCCGCACTGCCCCAGGTCTACGCCGTCTTCCGGCAGGCCGTCCTTGACCTGCTGACCTCGCGATCCTGATCCTGCTGCACGCCGGAATCGGCGTCCTCGGCGCGGCCACCACCATCGCTGGCTCCGGCTTCGCCCTCGCAGCCAAGACCGGAGTTCCCCGCGGCCGGTAACCCTGCCCCGTCACGTACGGCACCAGGGCACCCTTCCGACAACCCCGGGGTGTCACCACGGAGTGACAATCCGGGGTTGTCGGAGGGCCGGTCCCGGGCGGAGAGCAGGCGCGCCGGCCGGGGTGCCGTCGGGGGTGTTCGGCAGTCAGCGGGGCGCGCGGTGCGATATCTCCATCTCCCGCGAGCGTTTTGCATCAGTGGTGCGGATCGGGCCTGTGCCCAGCGGACGGCGCGCAGTCATGGCGCCATCATCACCGTCCCTCCGCGGTGAAGAGGGCCCTCTCAAGGACGTGCCGGACGGTGGTACCAGCAGGAGGCTTCAAGGTGCAGGGCATTCGACGGGCTGCCAGTCCTCCACTGGCTTGGTCCGGAACAGACCCCGGTAGACACGGCGAGTGAGCACAACCGCGCCCTCGCCGTACTCCTCAAGCTCTTCGAAGGCTTCGGCCTGCGAGTCGTACACGAATTTCTTGCCCTTTGCGTTCTTGATGATCCACTCCCGGTCGGCTGCAACACCGATACCACCTGTCTGCAATGTCCCCACCCCATCAGAAAGATGAACAACCTTACCCGGTGCGACGGCCGCTCGGGCAGCCCGGTGGTATGCGTGCCGGGCCGCTCCTCACGCTGTGAGGAGTTCCGGCCTGCGACGATGCAGTTGAAGGGTGAGAACTGCGGAGCTTGCCCAGTGCCGTGCGAGCCTGCAGGCGCTGACACTTCCGACTGGTACGACCGCCGCACGACTCCCGAGCGCAAGACCCGCGATCTCGTCCGCCAACTCGAACGCCCGGGCAATACCGTCGCGCTGACGCCCGCATCCGCCTGATCCGTTCCTGCCCCGGGACACCGTCCAGCACAGCCACCTGAGCCAACGCCAGCATGCCCGCGAACGCTGGACGTTCCGGCCAGATTTTCGGAGGCGTTGATCGACTTGTGAGGCCGTGACATCTCGCTGGTCAAGCGGGATGCTGCCTGTGTGCGATGACGTGTTGAAGCTGTTGCCGCAGCTGAGGGCTGTGGGATCGCTTCGGCCGAGGAATGCGGGGACACGGTCGTGGCTCGACATCGAAGGCGGGTACGGCCGCCAGGCGTGTCCTCGCCGCCTGGACGATGCGCTCGATGTCGGTTTCGGGGATCCCGTCGACGAAGCCGATGCCCCGCATAGTGCAGGTGCAGCTACTGGTCGGGGATCAGAGACAGGCCGTCGATGCCCTTCAGAGCGGGCTCGGGAGCAAGCCATGAGAACAGGCTCTCTGGCCGGTGAGACCCAGGAGTCTCCACGAGCGGGGATGGGGCTATCGCGGTCGTCACCGTTCCGCCGAAGCGCTGTTGGGGTTGACATATCGCTCAACCCCTTCATCGGTACCAACGTCAACGGCCGCGGTCTGTTACACCGATGGCGGTTGGCCGCGTTCCGGAAGCGGCTATGCCCAGTTGTGCTCGGAAAGCTGACCTGCGTTGTCCAGGTAGCCGCGCAGGCCCGCCTCGGGGTATTCGATGATGTCGTCGGGCAGTTCGTGGACGGTGAACCACTCCAGGGCCATGCACTTGGACGGTTCCTGGTTGACGGGATCACCCTTCCACTCAGTTGCCTCGAAGAAGAAGCCGATCCTGGTCATCGTGTCGTCCTGCCGGTGGTGCACGACCTGGACGAGTCGCAGGTGGTTTGGGGCGACTTCCAGACTGGTCTCCTCGAACAGCTCGCGGGCTGCGCCGGCGCTGATCGTTTCGCCCTCGTCGAGTTTCCCGGAGGGCATGTGCCAGCGTCCCCGTCCGTACGGGCCGCCGCGCTGCGAGAAGAGGATCTTGTCACCGTCGCGCACGATCACGTGCGTGTCGATGACCGGGTGTGCCAGGTCGCTACTCATGATTCCCGGGGGGTTGGCTGGGCTGGTGAGGGAAGCGACGGTATCTGCCGACGCAAGATCGCTTCAGCGATTTGGCCAGCGACCGCCGAAGGAGTGAGCGCCGAGGAGTTGACGCGCAGCACGTTGACGCCGCGCTGTTCCAGGAGGGCCGCGGCCTCTTCGTAGAGAGCCACCAGCTGCTCCAGGACGGTCACAGCGACACCGGGTGCGCGAGCAGTTCGCGTCGCCCGTACTTGACCGTGGCGGCCCGCGGTCCGTACTCCGCGAACACCGTGCCAACCCCTCCCGGTAAGTTCGCTGCCACGTCAGCCGTGTTGTCGGTGCGTGCATCTGTGTGCGCCAGGGCTCGGCTTGTGGCTGCTATTGGCGGCGGATACGTGAAAACGGGACGGTACGACCCGCGGGCCAACTGCCCGCGGCACGACGAGGGAAGGCACATACATGGCACAGGCTCATCGACCGACCGGTACCGACTCCGGGTCCCATGCCTCGAAAACGGCTCCGGGTGCCCCACGGAGCTGGCTCCTCCGGCTGGGCGCGCCGCCCGTCGCGGCGACCGCGCTGACGGCGTCCGTCGCGCTCTACATGACCCTGGTCGTCTTCGGGAACATCACGGATTTCGGGACCAACCAGCAGTTCGTCCAGCACGTCCTGAGCATGGACACCACGTTCAAGGACCCTGACCTGATGTGGCGGGCAGTCGAATCCCCCACCGTTCAGAACGCCGCCTACGTCGCCATCATCGCCTGGGAGTCGCTGGCCGCGTCGGTCCTCCTCACCGCTACCTGGTTCTGGATCACGGGGCTGCGCCGCGACGCGTACGACCGCGCCCGCGCGGCCAGCACCGTGGGCCTGGTCATGATGTTGCTGCTCTTCGGGATGGGCTTCCTCGCTATCGGCGGCGAGTGGTTCGCCATGTGGCAGTCGTCCGACTGGAACGGTCTGGATCCTGCGACCCGCAACGTCGCGCTGGCAGTTTTCACGCTGCTCCTCGTGTACCTGCCCGGGATCCGCCGGGCAGGTACGGCACGGACCTGAAGCCGACCGCGCAGCGGGTGAGGCGGGCGACAAGCACAGAGCCGAGCCCCCGCACAGCTGTCATCTGGTGACGGCGGCTGAGCTGCTCTGTGGGCGGGTCGGTAAGGGCCGCCGCTCGCCGTGCTTGCCCCGAGCAGGGCGACGCTGGCCTGCTCTCAGTGGGCGTTCTGCGAGTGTCAGCGGTTCTCGTAGCTGTCGAAGGCGAGTCGTCCGGGTCTGGGGCTTCACGATCGGCCGGGGATGCGGTGCGCTGATGGGTATGGCTGACAGGAAGCCGTATCTGAGCGATCTGCCGGATGAGGCGTGGGAGCTGATCCGGCCGGTGATCGCCTCTTGGAAGGGGCAGCACCCGTCGGTCAGCGGCCATCAGGGCGGCTATGACCTGCGGGAAATCGTGAATCTGATCCTCTACCAGGCCCGGACCGGTTGCCAGTGGCGCTATCTGCCGCATGACCTGCCGCCCGAAAGCGCGGTGTATTACTACTTCGGCCGGTGGCGCGATGACGGGACCGCCGAGACCCTCCACGACCTGTTGCGCTGGCAGGCCCGGGAGGTGCGCAAACGGCGCGAGGACCCCAACGCGATCGTGATGGACTCGCAGACCGTGCGGGCCTCCGCGAACGCGCCGAAGGAGACGACCGGGCTGGATCCGGGCAAGAGGAGTCCGGACCGGAGAAGAGGCATCGCCACCGACGTGATCGGCCTGGTCATCACCGTGATCGTGGTCGCCGCCAGCGTTCACGACAACGCCATCGGAACCGCCCTGCTGGACAAAGCCGCCGCGAGTGCGCCGACGGTGGCTAAGGCGTGGGTGGACGCCGGGTTCAAGGAGGCTGTCGTGGAGCACGGCGTCCGCCTCGGCATCGACGTGGAGATCGTCCAGCGCGAGCCGGGGTTGAAGGGGTTCACCCCGCAGCCGAAGCGGTGGGTGGTCGAGCAGACGCTCGGCACCCTCGTGCTGCACCGGCGTCTCGCGCGTGACGACGAGACCAGGCCGGCCAGTTCGGTGGCGTGGATCCACTGGTCCACGAGTGATGTCATGCTCCGCCGCCTCACCCGCACCACCACCGTGACCTGGCGCGACCCGCCCGCCCGGCACCGGTACCCCCACCTGGCAGGAGCACCGGTGAAGCATCTCCTGGACAAGATCGAGGCCCGACGGCAGCTGGTACGCGAGACGGCCGGACAGCTGCGTGAGCAGATCCCGCTCCTCACCGAACAACTCGCCGCTGCCGAACACACCCTGGAACGCCTGGACAATACCCGCGAGACGATGCGGGAGCTGGCTGCCGAGGACGGCATCGAGCCGCCCGAGCCGCTGCCGCCCGGCTACCGGAGGGTCCTCGCCGCCTTCGAACAGGCCGGCCACGGACTCCGCGCGAAGGAGATCTGCGGGATGCTCGGCATCGGCACCGAGCCGCGGCACACCGAGAGCGTCCGCGCGAAGCTCAAACGCCTGGTCGACCGCGACATCCTCACCGAACCCGAACCCGAACCCGAACCCGGCCTGTTCACGCTCACCCAGCCATCACCGGCCACCCCAGACACCCACTCAAGCTGAAACCCGACGAAGCGTCTCAGAACGCCCACTGAGAACGAAGATCGGGGGCAACCCGGACATGATTCACCGGGGTCCGTGATCGCTCAGAACCACTCATTTATGAGAAGGACCGAGGCTCTCGGTGTCGGCAATAGTGGCCCATCGGTGTGTGAGCCGGCGGCATGCGTGGACGAGTTCGGGTGGGTGGAGGTCGGTGAGTTCGGTGTCGAAGGTGGCGAGGATGCCGGCAATGCCGGCCCAGGACCAGGCGCCGAGAGTGAGTCGGCAGTACTCGGTGTCGAGGTGTTCCACGACGGAGCCGCCTGGTGCCCAGCGGGCCACGATGTGAGCGGGCAGGTTGAGCCGGGCGGTGCCGGTGCATTGCCAGACGGCGGGGGTGTCGCCGCGGTCGTGGGTGCTCATCACGAAGTGGGCGAGGTCGGGGTGGGGAAGCGCGCGGGCGGCGAAGTACTGCGTGGTGGGGCGGGGGTGCAGTCGATCGACGCGGCGCACTCGCCATTCACTGTCGGTGAGGTCGTAGGCGACCAGATACCACCGGGCGGCCCAGACGACCAGGTGGTGTGGCTCAATGCGGTGGGCGGGCAGGTAGTCGGGGTCACTGGGTTCGGGGCGTGTGCCGTCGGGACGCAGTGTCTCGGTGACGAGGATGTGGCGGTGGCGTACCGCGATTCCGACGGCGGTGAGGGCGGCCGGGTCGATGGGGGGCGCAGGGAACTCCCAGTAGTTCTGTAGCCGAGTCAGGCGCAGGGATTCCATGGATGCCCGCAGCGCAGGGGGCATGACCTGGTGCAGAGCCGCCAGTGCCCGCGCCGCGTCGTCCCCGAGACCGAACATCGTGCTTGGCGCGGTCTGCAGGGCCACCGCGACCGCGAGGGCCTGGTCGTGATCGAACAGCAACGGCGGCAGGGTTCGCCCAGCTCCGAGCCGGTAGCCGCCGTCGGGGCCGTGGATGGTAGCGATCGGGTAGTCGAGCGCGCGCAAAGTTTCGATGTCGCGGCGGACAGTGCGTTCGCTGGTCTTGAGCCGGGTGGCGAGCTCGCGCAGCGACCACGTCCGTCCTGATCCGAGCAGAGACAGCAGCCGCAGCGCCCGGTGTGAGGTGTTCGCCATCGTTCCATCATCACCGGTAGTGGCCACTCGGTGTCCACTACCGGTGTCACGGTGGGTTCTGTTCAGCGAGCAACTGCGGAAAGGACGTTCGGGTATGCGTGTGGTCGTGGTGGGTGGCGGGATCGGCGGGCTTGCCTTGGGAGCAGGGCTGCGTCGCCGGGGGCTTGAGGTGGCGGTATTTGATCGCGACACCGATGTGGCGGCGACGGGCGGCTACCACATCACCCTGGATGAGCGGGCGCAGTCGGCGCTAAAGGATCTGGTGGAACCAAAGATCATGCAGCGGCTGCTGGCATCGGGGTCGGCACTTCGACTGCGCGAGCGCGACGCATTCTGGGATCGCCGCGGCCGGCTGTTGGGCCACGGGCCGGACCTCAGCGCCAGTGCAAGTATCGACATCGATCGGATCACCCTGCGGATGCTGCTGGCCGAGGCCGTCGGAGATGGCCTGCACTTGGGATGCAGCGTGTCCGGCGTCGGCCACGATGACCACGGCGCGCCCCGAGTGCTGTTCACCGACGGGGCGCCGGTCTCGGCGGATCTGGTGGTGGGCGCGGACGGCACCCACTCGGTAGTCGCCCGTCACCTGGCGGGAGGCCCGACCAACAGCCCGGCGGGCGTCATCGGGTTCTCCGGCCGCACCCTCCGGCGAGACCTCAGCCCCGGCGAGCATCAGCGACTTGGGCCACGATCGGGGCTGGCGTTCGGCCCGCGCGGAGCAGCGCTCTACGTCGGCTTCCTCGACCCGGTCGGCAATACCGCGCTCGACGCTCCAGAGTTGCGGATGTCGGTCACCACCGGACCCACCTACATCTGGGGCGCCATGTTCCCCGAATCCACCAGCACCGATTCCCTGCGCAACCTGCGTGGCGGCGAACTGCAGGCCGCGCTGATCGGCCGATTCCGCGAGCGGGGCTGGGCCGACCACACACTTGAGGTCATCGCCCAAGCCGACCCGCGCAGCGTGGCCGCATTCCGCTTCAACGCCGCCTCCACCCGCGCGGAAGATCTCGCGCCCTGGCCTGCGGGCTGTATCACCGCGCTGGGCGACGCTGTCCACGCCACACCGCCCACCGCCGGAATGGGAGCGGGCGCGGCCATCCGCGACGCAGCCAGCCTGCTCACGTACGTCAGCGCCGCCGCCGACGGCACCGCCACCCTCACCGACGCCGTGGCCCATTTCGAGGCCGGCATGCGCCAGCGCGGCAGCGAAGTCGTCACCCTGGCCATGAAGACCGTCCGGTGGATCCTGGCCACCGACACCACACTCGGCGCCGCAGCCACCGTCATGAGCACCCCGATTCTGGCCGCAGCCGCCCGGCTACGTCACTGACGAGCCGCGCGACGCCCGTGTCCCGCACTCAGAACAAGGGGTCGCGCACGGGCCCGACGACCGGACTACTGCTCCCGCTGGTGCAACACCCGCTCCCACACGCTCCGCGCCAACGGCTGGCTCCCCCCACGCGCTGCCCTGCCACTCGACCAGACGGAGTGAGCGGACACGCGCTGAGATACGAGAGCGGCACTCCTCACCCGGCACCCCTGGCCCGGAGTCGGCGTCAGCGCACCGCGTACGTGCCGACCCGGTAGCGGGCGGTGTGCCGCTCCAGTTGCGCGCGCTGTCGGCGTACGGGGTTATCTGGCCAGCCCGGTACGCGCGAACGTCCTCGGCTTCGGGGCCGCCGCATGGCCGGGGCCGGCCGATAGCCAGCCAGCCTCGGGACAGGGCGATCGGTCCAGGGTGGGGCGAAGCCCCATCGCGCAGCGACGCCCGTAGGGCGCCCTTGACGGATCGTCGTGTCCCGCACCCTGGGAAGTCGGGTGGCCCCGGCTTCACGACCTGCGCACGACCACCTTCAGGGTGGGGACGTATCGCTGTACCTCACTGGCCACGTAACTGTGTACGCCGACACGCGCACGCCCGGGTCGCGGAGGCGGAGCTCTTTCACGTGCAGCAGCGGGTTCTCCTCGCCGGTCGGCGGGCCCGGTGGCAGCAGCCCTTCGGACACCACCGACGCCGAATGGGCACTGATCGAACCACTGTTACCGCCTCCCACCCGCGAGACCCCGCGCGGCGGCCGGCCGGAGAAGCACCCGCGCCGAGAGATCGTTGACGCGCTCCGCTACGTCGTGGACACCGGCCAATGCCGTTGCTTGCGTCATACAGCGACTCGAGGTTGCAGCGTAAGGACCTTTGCCGGGACCCGGCGGGTCGGGCGGCGGGCCTGTCCGTTCTCGCGGTAGGAGTACTTCAAGACCGGGCGCTTGACGAAGCGGTCGGCCTCCCGCATTCGCCGGACCCCGTTGTCGAGTTTGCGGTGCACCTTCGCAGCCATCGCCGTCAGGAACTGCTTGACCTGCAAAGCCGTCTGCGCGCACTGGCGGATGACACTGCGTCGCACATGCTTGAGGACCTTGATGAAAGAGATACGATCCGGGTCGATCCGCTCGTTTTCGGCGAGTCTCATGATGATCCGCGTCAGGCAGTGGTGCACCGCCAGGTGCGCCCACACTTCCTGCCGCACCAACTCCGGATCAGCCGATCGCAAGATCTGTTTGGGCCCCCGCTGGAATGTCTTGATCTGCCTGAATGCAGATTCGCTTTCCCACCTCTCGTGGTAGAGAGCGGACAGCTCTGCGGCAGGCCAGGCATCGGGATCGAGTAGATCGGTCAGCAATCTGATCGTTTCGCCCCCGTCGATCCGGTAGTCGATTACGCGTACGGTCACTCCACCGGGATGCGACCGCCGCTGACCGGCCAGGTTCATCTTGGTCAGGTAGGTCCCATCGGCCAGGACCTGCATGGGCTTCGCGGCGATGAACGTGCGAGCCCTGATCAGTAGATGGGCTCCGGCCTGCGTATACGCCTTCCACAGCGCCACTCCGGGAAATGCCCGGTCCATGAGCACCAACATGCCGGTCGCTCCGGCGGCCATCGCGGTGGCCATCTCCGGCTCCCCGGTGCGGACCCCGCCCACCCGCGCATCGATCGAGGCGTGCGTGCCGGTCTCGGTCAGAGTCACCGCTCTGGCCTGGGGAAACCCAGCAGGCCGTCCCTTGTTGTCCACCGGTCCGCCGAAAGTCGCCCGGTTGACCGGCGTATCGGGTACATCGAAGACGAAGCCGTCCACCGCGGCCACCCGCATTCCGCGGTAGAAGGCTCCTGCCAGGTCGGCCGGGGCCACGGGCCCGGCCAGGGAGCGGAAGAGCGCTTCCAGCGGCCGTGGGCCCAGCCTCTGCCGGGCGCGGGTGAAGGAGGACTTGTTCGGGATCGTCTCGTCCATCCCGTCCAGAGCTCCCACCAGGTTCTCCGCGACGTCGTCGTAGGAGTCCTGCTGGAACAGGGCCAGAGCGAGGGCGAAGTAGACTGTGAACCTGGCGGGCAGTGCGCCTAACTTCCTGTCCCGGACGCCGCACTCGGTGAGGACCTCGTCCACCAGCTCGACGGGCACCCACTCGGTGAGCACCCCCAGCCGGACCTCGTCTGATAACCCGGTCCATGGATGCATGTCCACCATCGTGCTCGTACGCCCGCGATCGTGAAACGGTGATTGCACGCCACAAGCAACGGTATTGGGACACCGGCTGCAAATGGCGGGCCCTGCCCTCAGGCTTCCCGCCCTGGCGAACCGTCTGGGGCTTCATGGCCAGGTGGGCGGCCTGCGGAGTCGTCGGGCAGATCCGCGATGCCGTAGCCGCGTGATTCGCGGGTGACGGTCGAGGCAGCTTTAACGGACTGCGAATGGACGATCGTGGCGAGCACCCGGGACCCTTTGCCCAGATCACGCCGGATGCGGGCGGAGAGCTCAACGGCCTTGGCGCATGAAGCACCCCCGGGAAGTCGTGGCGGGCCCGGACGACGAAGCCGTCCGGGCCCGCGCGGTCAGGTGTGGCTGATCGGGTCGATGCATTCGGTACGACAACAGCTTCTTACGGAGGCGGCCGTCACGGGGCTCCCGAACTGTGCTCATGATCTTGAGCGTAGGTGTGCCGAGAGGTCGAGAGCTTGCTTCCGGGAGGAGGGGGCTTGCTCTTCGTGCGGGGCGGGCCCGCCCCTGTTCGCGACCTTTGCTTGGCAGTCAGCCCCTTTCGCAGCTAACGCGTCGTGAAGTTGCTGCATACGTGCACATTTGCCATTTTAAGGATTTATTCACTTTAGCCACGGTGACTCTAGGTGATGTTCGACAGTCCTTCGTAACATCATGTGAGGAACCGTCATGGAGTGGGCTCCCCAAGAGGAGAGGCGATCTCTGCGTTCGCCTGCGTGGGTGCGGTGGTCGGCGCGTACAGCACTGAGTCTTGCTGTGACGCTGGCGGGGGAGTGCGCCATCATGACGGGCGCGGGCGCGGTCCCTTTGCTTGGCCCGGCGCAGGCGGCCGCGACGGCAGTACCTCTCGTGGGGAAGGATCAAGGGCCTGCTGAGGCACCCGATGAGGCGTCGGCGGCGCTGACGGCCCGGTTGCAGAACCGCCGTATTGAAGTGCTGTCGCAGCGAACCGAGTTCGCCACGGTGTGGGCCAACCCCGATGGGACCCGCTCGGTGGAGCAGTCGGCGGGTCCGCTGCGCTTCCGTGCCAAGGGCCAGTGGCAGGACATCGACACCCGCCTCGTCGAAGGAGCTGACGGGTCTCTGCATCCCGCCGCTCACCCCTTGGACATGCGGCTGGCGGGCCCAGGCGAGGATCAGGAACTCGTCTCGCTGGGTGAAGGCTCCCGGCGACTGGCCCTCGGCTGGGAGGGAACGCTGCCCAAGCCCGTCGTGACCGGGGACCGCGCGGTCTACCCCTCAGTCCGTCCGGGACTGGACCTCGCACTGGAGGTCTCCCGCACCGGCGTCGAGGAAACCTTCATCGCCCACAACCGCAAAGCCGTACGGGAGTTGGAACAACTCGACGTGCCGCTGCGGGCACGCGGAGGCAAGCTAAAGGAGGGCCAGGACGGCCAGGAGCTCGTCGACGGGACCGGCCGGGTGGTCGCCACGATGGGCGAGGCGACTCTGTGGGACAACGAGTTCGACAAGCGGTCCGGCGACCCCGAAGACGTCGAGGAAGTCGACTCCCAGGCGAAGCCCACGGGCGACGGTGTCGAGCTGAGTTACGACGTGAGCACCGCATTCCTGGCCGACGCCGACACGAAGTATCCCCTCACCCTTGACCCGGCGATCAGCTTCGGGCCCGCCTTCGATGCGTTCGTGCAGCAGGGTTACACCACGGACCAGTCCCGTGCCGAGGAACTGAAGTGGGGCAACAACGGCTCCGGCCAGGTCGCCCGCTCCTATCTGGGCTTCGACACCGGCAAGGTGAAAGGCCGTCAGATCCTGTCGGCGAAGCTGAGCCTGTTCAACCACCACTCCTGGTCCTGCCAGGACCGTGGCTGGGACGTGTGGTGGACAGGCCCCGCAGGCACCGGTGCCCGGTGGACGAACCAGCCGCGCTGGATCAGCAAGTTCCACTCCTCGACCGAGACCCGTGGCCCGTCCCCGTGCAATCCGGGCTGGATCAGTTCGGACGTCACCACCCTGATGCGGCAGTTCGTGGGGTGGAAGGACAACGTCCGCCACTACCTCGGCATCCAGGCCGCCAACGAGAACGACCCCTACGGCTGGAAGCGCGTCTCCTCCGCCGAAGGACCCCGGCCGCCCGTACTGGCAGTCACCTACAACACCGTCCCTGAAACTCCGGCCACCCCAGCCGTCAGCCCATCGCGCACCGACTCCGTAGGCACCTTCATCCCGACCACCACCCCCACCTTCTCGGTGACTCCGCGGGACGCGGACGGCGGAAATCTGACCGTCCAGTGGGAGGTGTGGGAATACGGGGGCAAGCAGCCGATCGTCTCGGGCCAGTCCCGCGGCCCCGCGGGACGTGCCCAGAGCTGGAAGGTGCCTGCTGGCCACCTGAAGGAGCGCGGCCGCTACTCGATCCGCGCCCGGGTCTGGGACGGACACGCCTGGTCCGGCTGGTGCAGCCCCTGGCGACAGGTCTACTCCGTCCTGACCGCACCGCCCGGCCCACCCAACCTGTCCTCCACCGACTACCCCCAGAACACCTGGGGCGGAACCAGCGACGGCAAGGGCAACTTCACCGGCACCATCAACGCCACCCCGGTCAGTGCCTTCACCCGCACCGTGATCTGGCGCGTCGACAACCAGCCGTGGCGCGAAACCCCATGGAAACTCACCGTCCCTCTCAACATCACTGTCCGCCCCGGAGCCCACACCCTCCAGGCCAAGACCCGCAACGCATCCGGTCTGGAGTCGGCGGCCGCGTCGTACTCCTTCCTCGCCGGACAGGGCGCTGCACTGCAGTCGCCCGGGCAGGGAGCTCGCTCGGCCAAGCGCACGGTGCTGGCATCCCGGGGCTCCGAGAGCGATACCGCGGTGCGGTACCAGTGGCGGCGCGGCGAAGCCGACACCTGGAAGGACGTACCCGTCGAGCACGTCCGTCTCGCACAAGGCGGGGCCGCTGTGGCCTGGCCGCAGTCCGCGCCCCAGGGCAAACCGGCAGACCTCGTCTGGAACATCTCCGGAACTCTCGGCGACAACGGAAGTGTCCAGGTCCGAGCCGTCTTCACGGGGGGCCAGGCGAACGCCTCCCGGCTGACGCCCGAGCATGACGTGACCCTGGACCGGGACGCGGGGCAGGCCCCGAGCGAGAACATCGGCCCGGGCGCGGTGAACTTGCTCACCGGCAACTTCACTCTCTCCGACACCGACGCCTCCGTGTGGGACATGACCGTCACTCGTACCCTGGCCTCCCGGCGGCCCAGCGCGGACCTCCAGCACCAGGGCTTCGCCCCGGTCTTCGGCCCGGGCTGGCTCCCCGGGACGGTCTCGGACATCACTGAGTCGGAATTCACCGCTATCCGCAAGACCTCTTCCACCTCCGTCGAAGTGAACCTGGCCGACGAGGACGGCATCGCCGGGATCGCTTTCAACGCCGCGCCTGGTGGCACGTGGCAACCCGAGCCGGGTGCTGAGGAATACGCCCTCGCCGGCTCTTTGACCGGCAATTTCACCCTGACCGACTCCGACGGCACCGTTACCACCTTCACCAACGCCGCCAGTGGCGATACCTGGCAGGTCGCCACGACCTACCTTCCCGAGGCCAATTCAGCCACCCGCCAGACCTACGAGAAGGCCGTCGTCGGCGGAAGGGCGCTTGTCCGCCCCAAGTACGTCATCGCCCCGACGTCGGCCGTGTCCCAGGCCAGCTGTGAAACCGCACCCGCCACTGTGGGCTGCCGAGTCCTGGAGTACGTCTACGCCCCAGCCACCACCGCGACTGCGGGAACGGCTGGTGACGTTGCGGGCCAGGTCAAGGAAATCCGGCTGTGGGCCACCAACCCCGGTGCCAAGGCAGCGGCGCCCAGCACGGTCTCGGCCTACACGTACGACAGCCGCAGCCGTCTTGTACAGCAGTGGGACCCCCGCATCACGCCTGCGGTCATCACCCGCTACAGCTACGACGACACCGGCCGTGTGACCGCTCACCAGACCGGCACTGATCTGCCCTGGACCATGGTTTACGGGAAGATCGGGACCTCCCCCGAGAGCGGCGAGGGCATGCTTCAGTTGGTCCGCCGCGCAGCCCTCAAACCCGGCACCCGCAACGAGACCGACGGCACCGGGCAGACCACCGTCGTCTACGACGTCCCTCTTACGGGCGACAACGCCCCGTACTCCATGGGACACGAAGACGTGGCGGCGTGGAATCAGAGCGACGCCCCCACCGACGCCACCGCACTCTTCCCCGCTGACGCCGTGCCCGCATCCAGCGACGGCACCGCATTGGCCAAGGAGGACTACCGACGCGCTGTCCTCACCTACGTCAATGCCTCGGGCCGATCGGTCAACACCGTGAACCCCGCGGGAGGGATCACCACAGCCCAGTACGACCACTACGGCAATACCGTCTGGCAACTGACAGCCGTCAATCGCGCGCTCGCCCTCGGCCAGGAACCCGGGAGCGAGGAACGGCTCGACGCCCTCGAGCTGAGTACGGTCGCCCCAGGAGAGCGTGCCGACCTGCTGGCCACCGTCGACACCTTCAGCGAAGACGGACAGCGCAATACCGACACCCGCCAGCCCCTGCGCTCCTCCCTGATCAAGGGATCACCGGATCCCGTTCCCGCCCGCACATGGACACACCGGGAGTTCGACCAGAACAGGCCCGACAACGGCAGCGCCAAGGCCCAGGACCTGGTCACCACCGAGACCATCGGCGCTGAACTCCAGGGCCGGCCCGACGAGGCCGTCGACGTACGCACCACCAGCACGACATACGACTGGACGTTGGGCCTGCCCACGGCCACCGTCGACGATCCAGCGGGCCTGGCCCTGACGTCCACCACCTCTTACGACAGCCAGGGCCGGATCGTCAAGGGCACCAGGCCGGCGTCGAACGGGCACGATGCGGGCACCATGCTCAACCGGTACTGGACGGCTACCGGATCCGGCGAGTGCGCCGGTCGTCCCGAGTGGGCCGACCTCGCGTGCAGCACCCGGGCGGCTTCCGCCGCGGACGGAGGAGATGAGCGGGAACTTCCCACGAGCACCACCGAATACGAACGCCACGGCCACCAGTCGAAGGTGACAGACACTGCCAACGGCGCCACCCGCACCACGGTCACCACCCATGATCCCGCCGGACGCGTCGTGCGTACCAGCGTGCCCACCGCCTTCGGCACACCGCTGCAGGATGTGATCACCGAATACGATCGGGACACCGGCCGGTCCATTGTGCAGCGATTCCTGAGCGGGGCGGCACTGCGAACCGACTACGACGACCTCGGCCGGGCCATCGGCTACACGGACGGGCATGGGGCAGTCACCCTCACGCGCTACGACAACCTCGACAGGCCCATCGAGGTAAGCGACCCCTCCGGAACACGCAGTTACACCTATGACCTGGGTGTCGATCCCAGGGGCATTCCGACGGCGGTCACCGACAGCCGTTCGGGGACCATCAGCGGTCGCTACGACCTCGACGGCACCCTTGTCGAACAACAGCTGCCGGGCGACATCACTGTCGCCGACACGTTCGACACCACAGGAGACACCGGCACCCGAACCGTCGTCCGCGGCAGGGACGAGGAAGCGATCACGCTCCTCGCGGACAGCCAGACCAGTAACGCGCAAGGCCAATGGGCTGCCCGTACCGCCGTGGATGCCTCACACGCGTACGCCTATGACCAGACGGGGCGCCTGGTCCAGCACGACGTGCGAGCAGGGCAGGACGAGCCGTGCACCCGCACCAGCTACAGACTCGACCGCAACAGCAACCGCACGGCCAGGACCCTCCAGGCCGCAGACGCCGAGGAAGGCTGCGGGGCGGGGGTCTCTGCCGTGCAGACCTCCCACTATGACAGCGCTGACCGACTGCAGGACCGCGGCTACACCTACGATGCCTTCGGCCGCACTCTCACCACTGGCGAGGGCACTCGAACCAGCTACTACACCGACGATGTGGTCCGGGAGCAGACACACGGAGACCACCGCACCACGTGGACCCTCGACCCCGACGGCCGCCGCGACACCCACATTGTCGAGACCCGCACAGATGGTGCCTGGGGCAACACCAACACGGTCACCGACCACTTCGACGGCTCCGGCGACGAGCCGCTGTGGTCCGAAACCGGCACCACGCGCACCCGCTACGTGGAAGACCTCGCAGGTAACCTCATCGCCACCGTCACCGGTACCCGTACCGAGTGGCAGCTCACCGACCTCCACGACGACGTCGTCACCGCCGTAACCCCGGCCGGAGAAGCACGGGTTCATGCCTATGACCCCTTCGGAATCCCCGCAGCCGGAACGCCTGCCACTCCGTACGGCTACCTCGGCGGCAAGCAGCGTTCCAACGAAACCCCGAGCGGCCACATCCTCATGGGTGTCCGCCTCTACAACCCGACGACGGGTCGCTTCCTGCAAGTGGACCCGGTCACCGGCGGCAGTGCCAATGACTACGACTACGCCTACGGCGACCCTGTCAACAAGAGGGACCTCGACGGAACGATTTGCTTCATCGGGAGGAATCCCAACGGCTCATGCCGTGGCAGCAGGCAGGTAAAGAGCGCCGGCCGCTGGGTCAACCGAAACAAGATGAACATCGTCGCCTGGGGCTCCATGGCGATTCCCGGACTGGGCGCTGTCGGTATGGCGTACCGGGCCTACCGCGTCGTGAGAGTCGCCTCCGCCACCCGCAAGATGGACGGCGGAATGAGGACGACCCGCACCACTTCTCGCGTCGCCGGTCGCATCTGGACAGGACGCGGTTCACGGAAGACCGCAGTGGGGCGCATCAGTGCCAACCGTCAACGTCAGTGGCGCGCTCCCTCCTACAAGCCGGGGCGCAAGGGATGGCAGTCCAACTTCGAATCGCGAAGCCGAGGGAAGGGAGCCTGGAAGAACAATTATCACGTCAACCACCGGCGCCCGTTCTTCAGGATCTTCAGGAGGTGAGCCCCATGATGGAATCGCTGGAGGACCCCTACTCCGGGCGTCGAGGTGTGGTTGTCTCAGGGGAGTACCGGGGCTTGGAGCTGGAAATTCTGCGTGACGTGACAGACACGGGATGGCATATCTACCTCGGGGAGTGGGATATTTGGGTGGATACCGCAGAGGACATGGAAGAGTGGCTTGACGACCCGTCGATGAGGATCAGTTGGTACAGCTGACCCTTGTACGTGCCCGGACACGCCGGTAGATGCCTGGCTGCTGTGTTCCGGGTCCTGCAGACGAGGCGGCGGCACCGGTCTTGGGTCTGCTGCAGCTTCAGGTGGCACGTGTGGTCACGCGGCCCGGAGGGCCGGTGGGGTCATGACGGTTTCGAATTCGACGGGGGTCAGCCGGCCGAGGGATGCTTGTCCGCGGCGTCGGTGGTAGGTCCGCTCGATCCAGGTCACGATCGCGATGCGCAGTTCCTGGCGGGTGGCCCAGGTTCGGAGGCCGAGGACGTTCGCGTTGAACCAGTCCTCAGTGGTGGTCGCCGAGGACGAGCCGGACCCCGGACAGGCCGCGTTCGCGCAGGTGGCGCAGGAACTCGGCCCAGAACACCTCGGTCTCGCTGTCTCCGACCATCACGCCCAGTACCTCTCGGCTGCCGTCCTCGGTGATCCCGGTGGCGATCAACACGGCGCGGGACCCGATCTGGTGCTCGACCCGCGCCTTGCAGTAGGTCGCGTCCAGATAGACGTACGGGAAGCGGACGTGGTCCAGAGGTCGGCACGGAACGCGGTCAGCTGGCCGTCCAGGTCCTGGCAGATTGGCGAGACTTCGCTCTTGGAGGTCCCGGTCTCCGCGCCGAGGGCCTTGACCAGACCGTCAGCCGACCGCGTGGACACGCTGTGACGGCGCCTGTCCAAGCCCGCGCCCGCACCGCTACCTGACCCTCGCGTCAAAGACCCTTGTAACCAAGTGACTTGTAGCCGCCTGGTTTCAGCCTGCGAACGTTTCTGGTTGCGAATCGTGTGAGATGTATTGACGTCATCCATGGGATGTCTAGCATTCTCTTGCTCGATACTTCGACCTTTGTTCGATATATCGGACGTAGTTGTGCCACGTCGGCGTCCGGACGGCCTCTGACGGGGTGGACCGGGCCGCTTACTCAAGGATGACGAGGTCCTTATGTGCAGACGTAGTTCCAGCCGCAGACGGCCGTCGGTGGCGCTCGCCGCCGTGGTTGCGGCTCTGGCCGCGTTGGCGGCACTACTCGTCGCCGGCCCGGCTCAGGCGGCCACCACCAGCGATGTGCGCGGTGTTGATTCCGGCCGCTGTCTCGACGTGGAGGGCTTCAGCCAGACCGACGGCGCGAACGTGCACATCTGGGACTGCCACGGCGGAACCAACCAGCAGTGGACGTCGACCGACAGCAACCAGCTGACGGTGTACGGCAACAAGTGCCTGGAGGTCCCGAGCAGCGCCACCACGTCCGGGGTCCGGGTGCAGATCCGCACCTGCAACGGCGGTGCGAACCAGCAGTGGCGGGTGAACGCCGACGGCACGGTCGTCGGCGTTCAGTCCGGGCTGTGCCTGGAAGTCGCGGGCTGGGGCAAGACCAACGGCACGGCGGTGCAGATCTGGTCGTGCCACGGCGGAACCAACCAGAAGTGGACCGGCCTGTCCGGGACGGGCAATGAGTGTGCTCTTCCGTCGACGTACCGCTGGACCTCGACCGGCCCGCTGGCGCAGCCGAAGGCGGGGTGGGCCTCGCTCAAGGACTTCACCAGCGTCGTCTACAACGGCAAGCACGTTGTCTATGCCACGACGCACAACACCCGCGCCGGTAACGATGGGCGCTGGGGATTGACGACCTTCAGCCCCTTCACGAACTGGTCCGACATGGCCACCGCCACCCAGAACACGATCCCCTTCGACGGCATCGCGCCGACGCTGTTCTACTTCGCCCCGAAGAACCTCTGGGTGCTCGCCTACAACGGGGCTTGGCCATACAGCTTCGGCTACCGCACCTCGAGCGACCCCACCAACCCTAACGGCTGGTCCGCGCAGCAGGAGCTGTTCACGGGCACCCTCCCGAAGGGCGGCCCCCTCGACGTGACCCTCATCGGCGACGACACGAACATGTACATGTTCTTCGCCGATGATGAGGGCGGCATCTACCGCGCCGGCATGCCCATCGGCAACTTCCCGGGCACCTTCGGTTCGTTCACGAAGATCATGAGCGATACGCCGCTCAACCTGTTCGAGGCGCCGGAGGTCTACAAGGTCCAGGGCCAGAACCAGTACCTCATGATCGTCGAGGCCCAGAACTACACAGGGTATGGCCGCTACTTCCGCTCGTTCACGGCCACCAGCCTCGACGGCACGTGGACACCGCAGGCCGGGGCCGACACCGTGACCAGCCCCTTCGCCGGCAGTGCCAACAGCGGCGCGACGGCCTGGACCAGAGACATCAGCCACGGCGATCTGGTTCGCACCAACCCCGACCAGACCAAGACCATTGACCCCTGCAATCTCCAGTTCCTCTACCAGGGGCGCGATCCCAGCACCGACGGCACGGACTACGGTCTCCTGCCGTACCGGCCGGGAGTGCTGACACTGCAGCGCTAGCCGGCGGCATGACACAGGTCCGGCTCCGGTATCCCTGATGCTCGCGGGCAACGACGCACGCCAAACCGGGCCCGGAGCCCGACTGAACCATGCCTCAACACACCGTCAGGCCCTCCCCACCCGACAACGTGACAACGCCCACCCACGGCCGGCCAGTGCTTTCACTGCGAGAGGGCCGGGCATGCCCGCCCGTTGTGGGAGCGGTCGCGGACAGCCGGCTACGCACAGATTCCTCACCACGCCGTTCCGCCAGTACGTCATGTGTCCGCCGATGCCAACGGGACGACACCGCAGCCGAGTTGTCGACACGAACGGCGAACAGCCCCCGCCAGATTCAGCACTCACTCGCAGAAAAGGACGACTGCATGAGAAAGCCTTGGATACTGTCCCTCATCACGCTGGTCATGGCCGCGCTCGGGATGACGGCAGCAGGTGTTACACCTGCCTCCGCCGCCTCGAACACGCCCTTGCGGGTCATGCCGTTAGGCGACTCCATAACCTGGGGCGTGGGAAGCAGCACGGGCAACGGCTACCGGGGCCCGTTGTGGGACATGCTCGCGGCGGACGGCCATCCGCTGGACTTCGTCGGCACGTTGCGGGGCGGTTCGATGTCCGACCCCGACAACCAAGGTCACCAGGGATACAGGATCCATCAGATCGCCGAACTCGCCGACGCCTCGCTGACCCGCTACCGGCCCAACGTCGTGACGCTGATGATCGGCACCAACGACCTGGCCGGGAGCTATCAGGTCCCCACCGCCGATGACCGGCTGAAGTCGCTGGTCAACCAGATCACCGCCGACGTACCCGACGCGACCGTCCTCGTGGCCTCCCTGGTCGTGTCCACCAGCGGTACGGAGGAGCAGTACCGTGCCGCGTACAACCAGGCCATCCCCCAGATCGTGAGCGAGGCACAGTCCGCGGGCAAGCACGTCGCATACGTGGACATGAGCAGCCTGACCACGGCCGACCTGGACGACGCCCTGCATCCCAACGACGCGGGCTACCAGAAGATGGCCGACGCCTTCCACCGCGGCATCCAGTCCGTGGACAGCGCCGGGTGGCTGAGGAACCCCGCGCCCGCCCCCGCACGCGTGCAGTCCGACATGGGAGGCAAGTGCCTGGATGTCAGCGGCTTCGGCACCGCCGACGGGAATGCCGTCCAGATGTGGAGCTGCGGCGAGAGCATCAACCAGTACTGGTCCGCCTACACCGATGGCACCCTGCGCTCCATGGGCAAGTGCCTGGATGCCGCCGGCTTCGGCACGGCCAACGGCACCAAGGTGCAGCTCTGGGCCTGCCACGGTGGCTCCAACCAGATCTGGGAGCCCTACAACGGCGGCTACCGCAACCCCGCCTCCGGCCGCTGTCTCGACATTCCGGGCTTCTCCACGACCGACGGCACACAGCTCCAACTGTGGGAGTGCCACGGCGGCTCGAACCAGAAGTGGACCACTTTGACCGCAGGATGACTCCGGCTCCCGGGACCGGAGCCCCTCCCCGCCCCGGTCCCGGGCTTCGAGGGCCGCTCCTGGACCGGCCGGCATCACCACGTCACCCTGGTCACCGCCGCCCACGCGTTCCTGACCGAGCAGCGCCTGGTCCCAAAAGCCGATACAGCGGGCTCACTTCTACCAGACCCTTGACGCCATCCGAGAATGATGTCCGATATTTCGAACTTCGGTCTCTCGGTCCCCTTACCCGTGAGGAAGCTGATCTCGAATGTCCTGGCTCCAACACCCCCACAGCCGCCGGAGAGTCATGGCGGTCGCCGCCGGCCTGACCGCGGGCGCCACACTGCCGACGATGGGCGCGATGCGCGTGGCGGCGGCCACGACGGCCCAGAGGGAGCGGTTCGCCACCCCGGTGATCTGGCAGGACTTCGCCGACCTTGAGGTCATCCGCGTCGGCGACGTGTACTACTACACCGGCTCGACCATGCACTTCTCGCCTGGCGTACTGCGGCGACCAGTCCGGCATGCTGGTCGGTGACGACCAGGCGGACCCCGGACAGTCCGCGCTCACGCAAGGAGCGCAGGAACTCCTTCCAGAACGCCTCGCTCTCGCGGCTCTGGACGAAATCTCGGGACGGTCACGATCGACTCTCGGTAGCGTGCACTGTCCAGGGCGGGAATGCCTTGTTCATGAGGGACTTGTCCGGACTGAAGGAAGCTCTGCTGCCGAGAGCGGCAGGACTGGTGCTCGATCGACTCACTGAGACGGACGGGCTGGTTGTGATCGAAGCGCACTGCTCTGTTGAGGAGTTGGAGTGTCCCGACTGCTCGACTGTTTCCCTCCGTGTGCACAGCCGGTACGAGCGGCACCTCACCGAACTGCCGGTTGGCGGGCGCCGGGTAGTCGTGAGGCTGATGGTGAGGAGGTTCTTTTGTGACGATCCCGGCTGCCCTCGTCGCACGTTCGTGGAGCAGGCTGAGGGCCTGACCACCAGGTATGCCCGTTCCGGGCCCGGGGTGAAGGTGTGGTGGCGGGCCGTCGCGCTCGCACTGGGCGGGCGGCCTGGCATCCGGATGTGCCGCGTCTTGGCAGTGCCGAGCGGACGCGAGCGCCTGCTCCGGCTGCTGCAGGCGCCCCCGGTTCCGGGCCGTAGCCCGCGGGTACTCGGCGTTGACGACTTCGCGTTCCGCCGGTCTCGGACCTACGGGACCATCGTGTTGGACGTGGAGTCTTCCACGGTCATCGACGTGTTGCCGGACCGCACTTCGCGGACGCTGGCGGCCTGGTTGGCTGTGCATCCCGGGGCGGAGATCGTGTGCCGGGACCGGGCAGGCGCCTATAGCAAGGCGATACGGCAGGCCGCCCCGCAGGCCCGGGAAGTAGCAGACCGGTTCCATTTGGTCCAGAACCTCACCAAAGTGCTGGAGAGAATCTGCCGCGAGCACATCCCGTGCCTGCGCAAGCACGCCGAACTGGAAGCCCAGTTGACGACCCCGCCTGAACGCACCCCGCTGTTCGACTATCCGGGCACCGCACTCCTGGAGCGAACCCGGCGACGGTTCGAGGACATCCAGCGTCTGCACGGCGAGGGCAGGACCATCAACGCGATCGCCCGCCACCTGAATCTCGACCCCAGAACCGTGAACCGCTACGTGAAGACTCCGCTCGACGCCCTGCTGGCCTCGGCCGACAACCGGCGCCCGAACGGCAGGTTGGAGCCGTTCAAGGCTTACCTCAACGAACGCCACGCTCAGCTCGGCGCCGATGCGGTCGCCAGCCGTCTGTTCCGGGAGGTCCGTGAACGCGGCTACCGCGGCAGCCAGCGGAGCGTGCAGCGCCACCTCGCCCGCCTCAGTGCCGGCACCGTCGAACCGGTACGCATCACCGTCCCCACTGCGAGGGCCATTGCCGTCTGGATCGTCCGCCCACGCGAAGACGTTTCCGCCAACGACCAGGAGGAACTGCTCAAGGCCCGGCTTGCCTGCCCCGACCTCACCCGAGCATGCGACCTGGCCTGGGCCTTTCTGGAAATGACCCGTCACCAGCGCGGCACGCTTCTACCGGATTGGATCAGGCAAGCCGAGCAAGACGCTCCCAAACCCATGCGCGCCTTCGCCGCCTACCTCCGCCAGGACCTCGACGCCGTCACTGCCGGGCTCACCCTTAGCTACAGCTCCGGCGTCGTTGAAGGGCACGTCAACCGTTTAAGACAATCAAGCGGCAGATGTACGGCCGCGGATCCTTCCAACTCCTACGCACTCGCGTCCTGTTGCGATCGTGACCGTCCCGAGATTTCGTCCAGAGCCGCTCTCGCTGTCCCCGACCATCAGCCCGAGGACCTCGCTGCCTCTGTCCTCGGTGATGCCGGTGGCGACCACCACGGGCCGGGAGGCGATCTGGTGGTTCACCCGAGCCTTGCAGTAGGTCGCGTCCAGGTAGTCCAAGTAGGCGTAGGGGAAACGGACATGGCCCAGCGGGCGGGTGCGGAACGCGGTCAGCGGCTCGTCGAGAGCCTGGCAGATCCGCGAGACCTCGGACTTGGAGATGCCGCTGTCCCCGCCGAGGGCTTTGACCAGGTCATCGACGCTGCGGGTGGAGACGCCGTGCACATATGCTTCCATGATCACGGCGTAGAGGGCCTGGTCGATGCGGCGCCGACGCTCCAGCAGCGACGGGAAGAAGTTGCCGGTGCGAACCTTGGGGATCTCCAGATCCAGATCGTCGGCCAGCGTGGTCAGCACCCGCTCGCGGTGCCCGTTGCGGACGCCTGTCCGCGTCGGCGTGTGCTCGTTCCACTCCGCACCGATCTGGGCACTCGCCTCGGCCTCGATCAGCTCCTGCACCATCCGCTCCGCGATGGCACGGACCAGCTCGATTCCATCGGTCGAACGTAGTGACTCCAGCAGCCGTATCAGTGAACCTGTGCGCCAACAACTGTCAGTCCTGATGTTGCCGGGCCGATGGCCCGAGTAGACCCGGAGTATGAAGGTTTCGTCGGAGACCGTCGCCGCGTTGCGCGACAAGTTCGAGGAAGTCCTGCCGCATCTGGACGAGCGGCAGCGCCGTCTGCTCCTGGGCTCGGAGGCGGGGGCGCTGGGGCATGGCGGGATCATCGCGGTGGCCGCGGCAGCGGGGGTGTCCACGGCCACCGTCAGCCGGGGATTGGAACAACTGCGCATGGGTCCGCCCGTCCTGGGCCGCCAACGCGTGCCCGGCGGCGGACGCAAGCCGTTGACCACGACTGATCCCGAGCTGCAGGGGGCTTTGGACGCGTTGATCGAGCCGACCGAGCTGGGCGATCCGGCCTCGCCGCTGCGCTGGACCACCGCCTCGCTGCGGGACCTGTCCGAGCAGTTGACCGTCACGGGACACCCGGTCAGCGCGACCACTGTGGGCAAGTTGCTGCATCAGATGGGCTTCTCGCTGCAAGCTGCCGTCCGGACTGCTTCCGGGGCGAGTCATCCCGACCGGGACGCGCAGTTCCTGCACATCCAGGCCACTGCGGAACGCTTCCTCGCCGTCGGCCAGCCGGTGATCAGCGTTGACGCGAAGAAGAAGGAGGCCATCGGCAACTATCAGCGCCCCGGCCGTGTCTGGCGGCCCAAGGGCGTCCCGGTCCAGGTCGACGATCACACCTTCCCGGCCGACGCGGACATGATCACCCCGTACGGGATCTACGACCTCGGCGAGGACAGCGGCTGGGTCAATGTGGGCACCGACCGCAACACCGCCGCCTTCGCGGTGGAATCGATCCGCCGCTGGTGGAACGACCGCGGCCACCTCGACCACCCCCGCGCCACCGCCCTGCTGATCACCGCCGATGCCGGTGGACCCAACGGCGTCATCTTCCACACCTGGAGGTGGCAACTGGCCGGCCTCGCCCGCGAGATGGACGTACCTATCACGGTCTGCCACTTTCCTCCGGGCACAAGCAAATGGAACAAGGTCGAACACCGGCTGTTCTCCCGGATCACCTGCGCCTGGCGCGGCATCCCGCTGACCAGCCACGAGGTCGCCGTGAAGGCGATCGCCTCAGCCCATACCCGCACCGGTCTCGTGGTTCGAGCCGAACTGGACACCCACCGTTACCCCACCGGGCAGAACCCCACGCCCTGGCAGGTCGCCACCCTCCCGCTGAGCCGCGACGCCTTCCACGGCGACTGGAACTACACCCTGCACCCGGCCCCCGAACCACAGCGAACACCGCCTCGCCGCACCGATCCCGCTGCCATCGTCTGGCTGTCGGACCCGGCCCTGACCGGCATGCCCCGCCAGGAGCTGGCCTCCCTGGTCGAGCTGGTTGCCGACGACTGGCAATGGCTCGCCGACCGCGACCTGACCCGCCGAACCGGCCATCCCCGCCAACGCCCCTCCGCCCACGGAATCGGTCAACTCGAGCATCACATCCGCGTCCTGGCCGCAGTGCTACGAGCCCGCCGGGTCGCCACGACCGTCCTGATCACCGACATCCTGAACTGTCATCGCACCTACCTGAACCGATCCGCCGACGGGGCGGCGGTGCTCCTCGCACGCCACGACGTCTACATCGCCCCGACCGAAGGCCCCAAGGCCCGCACCCGCGCACAGCTGCAGGCCCGCATCGACACAGCCCGGCAACATCAGGACTGACAGTTGTTGGCGCACAGGTTCAGTTCAGACTGGGACAGGGCCATCGTGCACTCCTCGTGGTTGAACTGGCTGTTCACCATGGAGAGTTACGCGATGGCCCGCCTCTTGTTCAGGGAGCGGAACTCACCCGTGGAAGTGCGCCCCGGGCAAACACCCGCGCACTCCCGGCCGCTGATCCGCTACACCACTCGGTGGGACGCCATCCCCGCTTGTACCCTGCGAGCAGGAGTAGCCGGTCATCGCGCATGGCCAGGGCGGACGGTTCCGCCACCGGCAGCGCGCGGATGCGGAGTGACCCGCTGCGCTTCGTTTCGGCGAGTACGGAGCCGGGCCAGTACATGGCGTGGACAGCAACAAGGACGCTGCGGCTGACAGACCCCCGCAGGCCCACCCCGACACAGTGCCGTTCCTGTGCCCGGGGTGAGCGGCACCGGGGGTTGTACGCGCTGGAGCGCTGCGCGCCGACGTGGTGCCTATCGGGCGAGGGTGACCTTGAGGGGGGTGTTGGGGCAGGTGACGGCGGCCTGCGCGAGGGCGTTCGCCTCCGCCGGGTCGACGGTCGGCTGCCACCGCAGTTTGACCGCCGCCCAGTTCGCCGCGTACTCGCAGCGTGCACCCTCGAAAGGCGGCATCCAGGTCGTCGGGTCCTGGTCCGCCTTGCTGCGGTTGGTGGTGGCGGAGACCGCCAGGAGACTGCGGGGGCCACCGAGGTCCTTGGCGTACGCCTGCCGTTCGGCCGCCGTCCATGCGGAGGCCCCTGTCGGTAGCCCCGGCTATCTGAAGTTGCGGAATGCTCCTGCGCGATCGGACGGCGGCGCCGACTCGCTGGACGATTGCGAAACATTTGATACGGCAGAAGTCGCAGCCTCTGGAGCAACTGAATTGGCACGCGATGGAGTTGGCGATGCGGCTCTGGTGTCCGCCGTGTCCCGAGGGCGACGTCTTGGCCACAGTCCACCCTTTGTGGAGTTCGACGGTGGCCTGGTGGGGCTGCGCCTCGGCACGGTGAAGCCGAGGCGCAGCCCCGTCGATAGGGCCCCCGCCGAGAGGGGACTTTCTGTAGATAGCCCGAGGGGCGGAGGGTGTCAGCTGGCGGTGTTTACCAGGTGGGTGACGGCGTGTCCGTCGACGGTGCCCTGCGGTGACACAGCGTTGATCAGTTCGGGTAGTTTGACGGCCAGCTCCCGGGCAACTGTGTCCTGGTCCTTGCCCTGGTCTTCGGCGATTTTGGCGAGATCTTCCTTGCCCACCGCTGCGGTGATCTGTTCTGCGGTCACGGGCTCGTTGGGGCCGGTTCCGAGCCAGGAGGTCACCTGGGGCAGGCGGGCTGCCAGTTCCTGGGCTTCCTGGGCCACTCGGCCGGCCAGCAGGGAAGTTGCGGCCTGGTCCAGGGCTGTGTTCACGGTCTGCGGGTCGTCGAGCGAGAAGGTCGGGACCCTGTCCGGCAGCAGTGACAAGCCGTTCGCCTGGGCCTTGGCCACGGCCTGGTTGATTTCCTGGGACAGTCGGTCGAACTCGTTGCTGAGGCGCGTCCGCTCCGTACCGGGGGCGGCGGTCTTCGCCTGCACGGCCAGTTCCCGCATCCGCGCCAGGGAATCGACGATCGAGCTGAGAGCGCCCTCCGTGACCTGGGTCGGGTTTGTAGCGCCGTCGGCGTCGCGCCGCGCGGTGGTCCTTGTGCCTATCTGTACGCCCATGCGTGTGGAGATCGCCAGACCGGCCGCGTCATCCTTGGAAGCGTTGATGCGCTTGCCCGTCATCAGCGAATCCGCAGCCGACTTCAGCCTGTCGTTCGTGATGCCGGAGGCCAACTGGGCGTTCAGGCTGCCGATGTTGGTGTTCAGGATGAGTGCCATGCGTGGCTCCCTGTCGTGGTGGATTCGTGAGCATGCCGGGGTGAGTCTTGTCCACGGCGGGAGTGGCCCCGCGGTCACACGGCCGGTTCAAGCCGTCGCACAGAGTGATGGTGGGTGATGGAGCCACCGCATGGGCATGCTCGCGTCAGGAATTCCGCTCAGCAAACGCGTGAAGTGCACTGTCGACCCTCTGCTGCGTGGCTTCGCCCAGGACTCGGACGCCGAGGAGGAGCAGTCGTTGACTTCGCCGCAGCTGCGTAGGCGGCAGGGGCCCGCGTGACATTCTTATCGGCGGCACCCAGAGGGAACACTGCATGACACGAGACCAGGACCGCAGGCGGCTTCCTCGGCGGCGCCGCAGCGTGCGCAGTGCTCGCCGCCGGCACCGGCAGCACCGCGCCCGTGTGGCTTGCGGCCGGGATGCTCGGCGGGGCCCTCGTGGTCTACCGCCGCACCGTCCCGTCCCGGCCGTAGGCGTACTTGGCCCGCCTGGGCAACCGGCGCTATGATCGCCCTCCTTCTCGTCTGGGCACAGCCGGGAGCGTCGTGCCTGGTCCTGCTACCTCTCGCCGGGGCCGAGGCCGCCGTCGCCCTGGTCCTCGCGCTCCTTTGGAACCGGCGCCGAAACGGGCGCGGTGAGCGAGCCTACAGTCCGCTATCGGGCCGGACTCCAGCTGGGCGCTCTGATCCTGTGGCTTCCACCGTGCTGCCAGCGCGTACCAGGAGCGCACCGCCGCCAGCTGTTCCAGGGCGATCAGCGGTGCGGCCCGGCTCGGCCGACCACCTCTACGGCTCCTCGATCCGCGCGATCCCCACGGGCAAGAAGCTGGTGGCCTTGACCTTCAACGCCGCCTGGGAGGAAAGCGGCCTGGACACCGTTTTAAAGGTCCTGCGCCAGCAGAAAAGCGCCAGCCGCCTTCTGTCCTTGTCACTGCGTGGGCGTCAAGTGGGTGCCCGAGGACCGCCACCTTGCCGGGGTGGCGGCCTGCCGTGTCCGGCTCAGTTACTCAATCCAGGTGGCTGCGGTAGGTGTCGGCATCCTGAAGGGCTGAGAGTTCGCCCGGGTCGGACGCCTTGACGCGGAACAGCCAGCCCTTTCCGTAGGGGTCATCGTTGATCAGTTCCGGGGAGTCCGTCAGGTCGTCATTGACGGCGACGATTTCCCCGGAGAGCGGCGACTTCGCACTGCGTGCCTGGAGCACTGCCTCGACCAGCATGCAGTTCTCACCGGCGGTCACCTGGGTGCCGATCGCGGGAGGACGAACGGAAGTCACATCGCCGAGCTGCTCCTGCTCGGGATCCGTCAAGCCGACCACGTACTCGTTCTTCCCCGCATCGCGTACCCACTCTCCCGACGCGCCCCCGGCGTACTTGAGCTCCTTCGGAATGTTCGACATCTCTCTCCCAGTTGTCGTCACTTCCTGAACAGCGGGCCGAGCGTGGCGACCCGCGAAAAGTCGCCTGCCCACGCGGAGCAGCCATATTCAGTGGCCCTCGCCCTCTTCACCACCCCCAAAGCCACCGGGCTGCGCACCGCCCCGAGAAGACCGGTGAACCGGCACTACGCCGCCGCCGGGCTGTTCACCGGCCGCTCTCGAGGCGATGATCTCTTCGTCCGGCCGGTAGTCGTGCACGGTCCCGCACACGATGGGCACCGCGTCGGCATCCAGACGCCGGAGGTTGCCGGGGACGGACCAGTCATCTAGGCGGCGGTGCCGCTGGCAGGTGACGATCCGCCAGGCGGTACGTCTGTACTGCTGACGGTGGGTGATGTGGGTGGCGGGGTGAGGGCACGCGGTGACCTGACGTACATGCATGGGCCGACTCTCGCGAGGAACTGCTGCTGGTACCGCTCCCCGGGCCCGTACCGTGCGTGACCCACGTCATACCGGCGGGTGTCGTATACCCCGAGCCCGCCCTGCACGGCGGGCATTCGGACCCGCCCGTCTGTTCCAGGACCGCAGAGGGGGGCACCCCTGTGACGGAAAGGCCGTGCCGTGACCGACACCAGCACTACCGCCAGCACCTCACCTCACCTCGCTCTGCCCACTCTGGCCGAGGCCATGACCGAGGCCATCACAATGCGGGCAATCCTCGCCGTCAGGGTGGGCCCGGCTCCGCGCGGCCGTCATGGTCAGGTGGTACCACCCTGACGCCACGCCGGAGGCAGGGTGAGGCGCTGGGGCAGAGGGGTAGATGTGTCGGCTGGAACCAGGCCGGACGGTGCCACCCCGGAGCAAGCGCTGAAGTTCACGATGCCGCCGGAGAATTGTGTGTAGCGGAAGTTCACGGTGGCGCCGGAGAACGTCGCGCCGATGAAATGTACGGTGCCGCGGGAGAACGTCGCGCCGATGAAGTCCACGGTGCCGCCGGAGAACGTCGCGCTGTTGAAGCGCACGGTAGCGCCGGAGAACATCGCGCTGTTGAAGTCCACGGTGCCGCCTGAGAACGTTGCACTGTTGAAACGCACGGTGCCGCCGGAGAACTGCGCACCGGTGAAGTGCACGGTGCCGCTGGAGACCACCGCGTGGGTGAGGTCCACGGTACCGCCGAAGAACCTCGCACCGGCGAAGCGCACGGTGCCGCCGGAGAACGACGCGCGGCCGAACTCCACGCGGCCGCTAGAGAGCGTCGCGCGGGCGAAGTTCATGGTGCCGCCGGAGATCACCGCATGGGTGAGGTCCACGGTGCCGCCGGAGACCACCGCACCGGCGAAGTCCATGGTGCCGCTGGAGATCACCGCGTGGGTGAGGTCCACGGTGCCGCCGAAGAACCTCGCACCGGCGAAGCGCACGGTGCCGCCTGAGAACGTTGCACTGTTGAAACGCACGGTGCCGCCGGAGACCACCGCATGGGTGAGGTCCACGGTGCCGCTGGAGAACACCGCGCCGGTGAAGTCCATGTTGCCGTCGATGGTGACGGCGGTGAGGTCGAGGTCGTGGCCCTGCCAGGAGCGGTGAGCATTCTGCGGGATGCGGTAGTGGTCTCCGATCAGGCGCAGGATCGTGTGCCTGACCTCGCGCAGGGCGCGGTACTGGTCCCGTTTGGCCTGGTGGGCGTCGCGTAGCTCGTCGTACGGCTGGGGAGTGCCGGGGAGGTTTCCGGGGTCGGGGGAGAAGGGCAGCCGGAGGTAGGCGCACAGGACGTCGATGCATGTCTGGCGCAGGTCCTGTGTCGGGGCGTCGTCCGCCAGGCCCGCGAGGGCGTGGATGCCGCCGAGGCGTACGGCAGGGGAGTCGGAGCCGAGTTTGTCGACGGCGGTGGAGAAGCGTTCGGTGTGCAGGCGGGTGGCCTCGCGGTGCGCTCCGGCCTCGTCCACGCGCTGGCGGCGGTAGGCGACGACCAGGGCGACCAGAGCACCGGCCCCGGCGACCACGCCGAAGGAGAGCTTCACCAGGTCGAAGAGTGTCCTCGCGTCGAGCTTGGTGGCGGTGACGGTGCGGATGTCGAGTTTGAGCAGCATCATCAGCCCGAAGAAGAGAGCGCCCGCGATCAGAACGGCGGCCGTGAAGGAGAGGCCGAGAACCCGGCCGACCTTCCACAGCCGCAACTCCCTTTCTTTCGGGTCGAATTCGGGCTTCGGCGTGGCTGTCATGACGGGGAAGACACGGGGCGGGCACGCGTGGTTGCACCGGCCCGGGGACACGGGGAAGCAAAGCGGCCGACACCCGTTCCGCCGTGGCGGGTGACATGGGGTGTCGGCCTCCCAGACACGCCTCCCCGCAAGGGAAGTTCGTGCTGCGGCCCGTCTGCCACCCGCCCCCGCGCGGTGGGGGCGGCGCGCTGCGTGCTGTGCCGCCCCGGGGATGGCTGCGGGGGCGGTTCACTCATTTGTGTCCGGCGGTGGGGTTCCCCGCCAACCCTCCTTCACGGACGTCCGCACAGCCATCGACGATCACGGCACCGAGCACTCCTTCGCACGGGACCTCACCCCTCTGGAAGATGCCTGGGGGCTCGGTTTCCATCTCCGCGCGGAGATGCCCGAGCTCCGGGTGCGAACCTCGCGGCACGAGGACGGGGTGAACGCCTGGCTCCACGACGGCACGTCATGGGCGATGCTCGCGGCGGCCGGCGGCGGCAGGACGATCGCCACACACAGCGGACCCCGCCGCCTCGCCGACGCCCTGGCCGAAGCCTGGGGCCGGTGGGAGAAGTCCGGGAAGCCGACGGTCTACGACTACGGCATGACCGTGGCTGACCACGGTGCCACCCAGTACGTATGGATCAACGATCCATCAACACCGGTGCAGCAACAGCAGTGCACGACATCTCGGTAGAAGCGGCCTGGAGCTCACCTGCGACCGCTGAGAGAGGGCCCAGAACACCCCTCGAACGCGGCACAGGACTCCACAGCGGCCGCCATCACCCCCATGACCCGGCACAACACCGGCTAGCCTGGCTTCCCGGTGGGGTGTAGCGCAGAGGTTGACGCGCGCGGTCTCCAAAACCGCGAGGACGCCGGTTCGAATCCGGTCACCCCACCACTACGGCAGGTCCCGCCCAGCCGCAGTCGCCGGTACCTGTGGTCATCGCATCGCCGCCTTCTTCGCCGTCGCCCACCGCATCCCCAGCACATCCAGCACGCCCCGACCGTCGCCCCCCGCCCGGCCCCGCGCCACTCCGCGGCCATCTGCGCCAGCAGACCCGTCGTCGGCACAAGCACCGACACCCGCCGCGCGCGAGCCGTTGAGCGGCCACCGCCGCGATCCGCGTTTTGCCCGATTCCGAAAATCAGCAGGCGACTTCGCCCAGGCCGCTCAGTCGACGGGCTCGGTTCGCCGACGCCGTTCCAGGTGCGCTGCCCACAACCCCAGTGCTCCTGTGGTCATCACGCCCCACACCGCCCAGCCGAGCGACGAGCCGAAGCGGTCCTTCGTCGACATGCTGGTGTCGAGGGCGTCGCCGGACGACACGCCGAACCACAGCCCGCCGTTCAGGTAGAAGGCGACTCGGACTGCTCTGGCCCCGGCAGACCGCAGCTCATGCAGCAGCAGCGCCCGCTTGAACCGATCCAAGATCGATGCTCTTGCCCCCCGGCGGGTTTCGACGAGCAGGGCCTCGACCTCACGCAGCACGGTGTCCAGCGAGCTGGCCACCTCTTCTCGCGTCCTGCGGATGTCTGCCCCCGGCCTGATCTCCTCGTACGTACTGAACCACTGGCCGAGGAAGCTCAGATAGGCAGTCGCCTCCTCGATCCCGCGCTTGCGTTGCATGTGCGCACTACGCCGCGCCAGCCACTCCTGGACCACCAGCGCCACAGCTCCGACGAAGGCGGCCGCGCCTGCGGCCAGCGCCGCGTTCGCGGCGCTGGCCCATGGTCCTTGGGCCATTCCGTACGCCATGGACGCATAGTGGCACCATCCCCGGGCGTCAACCAGGGTGCCCGCGCCACCTCTCCGGGCGACTGATGCGTGCGATCAGCCCGCGCCGTACGGAAAGGCCCTCCCCCGCTTGGCTTTCAGCGCGGCCTGCAGGCCAACGCGACCCGGGGGATGTTCGGTCGGCTCCCTCTCAAAGAACGCCTCCCCAACGCAGTCCACTTCACCAGCACCGCTTAGGTAGGTACCTGTGGGAGGTGTTGCCGGTTTCGGGAGGTGCCTGACGGGTCCGGGGCCCTTGGATGTCGGCGGGATGTGAGGGCGCTCATGCGTGCGAGCGGGGGCAGCGGGCGCGGTTGGGTGCTCTGGCCCGAGGCAAGCTGTGTGCGAGGCCGCTGTGTGACCTCTTCGGGGCCGTAGTGCCGGGGAACTCCCGCTCCTGGGCGCTGGTTCACGAAGTGGCACCCGTCGGGCGAAGCAGGAGGGGAGGCTGCTTCGCCCGATGGGCGGCGTCGCCCGCCCGGAGGCGGGGTCAGGGGTACCAGCGTTCCTGCCAGGCCGGGTGCAGCTCATAGGGCAGGGCCAGGGCTTTCATCGTGGTGAACGCCAGGACTGAACCGTTCCGGGTTCGATAGAGACTTGATTCCGTGTAAGGATTGAGTCATGGCACGCCCTTCCTCCTATCCCCCTGAGCTGCGGAAACGAGCGGTCCGTATGGTCGCCGAGATCCGCGGTGACTATCCGAACGAGTCGGCCGCTTTGAGGGCCGTCGCCCAGAAACTCGGGATCGGTTCGGCCGAGACCCTGCGGAACTGGGTGAAGCGGGACGAGGTCGACTCCGGTCAGCGGCCGGGGACGACCACGGAGGAGTCCGCGCAGATCAAGGCGATGAAGAAGGAGATCGCCGAACTGAAGCGGGCGAACGACATCCTGAAGGCCGCGGCGAGTTTCTTCGCGGCCGAGCTCGACCGGCCACACACGCGCTCGTAGCGTTCATCGACGAGCACCGGGCCCGCTTCGGCGGTGTCGAGCCGATCTGCCGCGTGCTCACCGAGCACGACTGCAAGATCGCCCCGTCCACCTATTACGCCCACCACAAACGACTCCGGGCCCCGTCGGCCCGCACCGTCCGCGACGCCGAACTGAAGCCGCTCATCCGGCAGATCTTCGTGTCCAACTACCGTGTCTACGGCGCCAGGAAGGTCTGGCGTGAGCTGCACCGACAAGGTCACATCGTGGCCCGGTGCACCGTCGAACGCCTCATGCGCGAGCTGGGCGTCGCCGGTGCTGTCCGGGGAAAGAAGATCATCACCACCATCCCGGACAGTTCCGTGGAACGGGCACCGGACCTGCTGGACCGCAACTTCGTCGCGCCGGCCCCCAACCGCTGCTGGGTCGCTGACTTCACCCACGTCAAGACCTGGTCCGGCGTCGTCTACGTCGCGTTCGTCGTCGACACCTTCTCCCGCCGGATCGTCGGCTGGTCAGCCGCCACGTCGAAGGAGACCAGGCTCGTCCTGGACGCCCTGGACATGGCCCTGTGGCAACGTGACCGCGATAAACAGCCTTACCAGCGGGGCGAGTTGATACATCATTCCGATGCCGGGTCGCAATACACGAGTTTTCGGCTCGCCGAGCACCTGGACGCCGCCGGCATCGCGGCCTCCATCGGTTCGGTCGGCGACGCCTACGACAACGCCCTCATGGAGTCCACGATCGGCCTGTTCAAGACCGAGCTGATCAAGCCCGGCCGACCTTGGCGAACCCTTTCGCATGTCGAACTCGCCACCGCCGAATGGATCGACTGGTACTGCCACCGCCGACTCCACGGTGAAATAGGGCACATCCCACCCGTCGAATACGAGACCAACTACTACCGCAAAACCCCGAAATCCCAGGTCACAACCACAATCTAGAGTCTCTACCGAACCCGGAACGGTTCAACGAGAGTGCAGCCCCGTTCGTGGAAGAGCAACGCCTCGCGCTCCTCCTCGGCCCAGCGCAGGCCCAGGAAGTCCGCCAGCATCCTGACCTCCGCCACGAGTCAGCCAGTTTTGCTTGCCGCAGTACGCAGGGAAGCCCCCAGACCGGAGGAGGACACCGATCGTCCCGCCCGCAAGACCTCAGGCGCCATCAGAACCAGAGAACAGCCCTCCTCACGGTTTGAGACTGCCTCCCGCGCCTCGACAAACGCCTCCCGAAGTTGCTTGTGCAGCCACGCGTGAAGGGCGCCAGCCCCGGGGGCGTGCCCGGGTGGGCTCGGTTCCGCGTGGGTGTCGTGGTCATGCGGTATCACCCTGATGCGAGGGCACAGGCAGCGCTTTGAGCTCGTAACACGGTTCTCCGCAGGGGTGTTAGCGTCATCGCTGTGTCCGCACGACCAGCGGATGCGTTTCCTATCTGGGGGATATATGCGTGTCATTCGGTTGGCTCTCGTCAGCTCACTCGCGGCGGTCTCGCTCGTTGGATCGTCCTTCGCCACGGCGAGCGCGGAGCAGCTTCCTGCGCCGCAGCCGAGCCCCGCGGTTGAGGCCGCACCCAACGTCGAAGGTTCCCTTTCCGCCGCAGCGCCCATCGGTCTCTTCGTGACGACTGGCGACAAGGTTCACTACTCGACCTCGAAGCCGGGGTCTCCCGCGGCGATGTCTGGTCACGGCTGGTGGATCAAGGGGACGACGAAAGCCACCAAGGCCAACATCTCCATCTGGCTTGAGGTGAAGTCCGGGAAGGGCTGGCGCGTGGTCGGCTCGGGCGTGAAGAAGAACGCGTACCCCGGCGGTGGCAGCAAGGGGCGGGCGACGGCACGCATGGTGTGCGCCCAGGGTCCAGTCGCTCCGGGTACGAAGTGGACGTACCGCACGCGGATCGATGTTGACCTGATCGGGCACGCCGACAGCAGCGAGCAGGCCGTAACGGCGCCGCAGTCGTACCCCTGCCTGCCCCAGGCATAGTCGGTAGGTGATTCCTTTGACCGGTATGGATTCGACACTGATCGTCAGCCTCACGGGCTCGATCGAACTTCACGAGTGGGCCGCCCGGCTGTACGCGGACGGCCGGGACGACGACGCGTTCGGCCTGATCGTCAGACAGGGCGTCATGCAAAGCCTGACGGAGTTCCACGGGTCGAAGGAATCCCCCCGGGTCAGCTGGAGCCATCACGACGCGGGCGACTCGTGGACCGGAAGCTCCGACGCACCCGAACTGATCTGGCTGCAGGTCGACACTGCCCAATCGGCACCGGGCAGACTTCCGCTGCAGCCGATCGGGGCCGTGCTCGACCGGGTTCTCAGGAAGGTCGGCACACCGCGGATCGATGAGGGTGACTTCCTCATCCCGCTAGGCCGGTTCCCCCGTGACCCGATGGAGTTCGCCTACGACCGTGACTGGTTCGAGTTCTCCGACCCGGACCGGTCGGAAGTGACCGGCATCGAGCTGTATGCATCGGCCGGCGAGGGTGGCGAGAGTACGGACGTGGCCGACGTGGCCGCGACGGCTCAGACATGGCTCGGTGACGCAGCCGTACTGGCAGTAAACGACCGTCCCGCCCCGGGGCCGGTCGAATTCCGAGGATCTCCCTACGTACCGCTGGAGTTCCTCGGCCAGGTCGACTGCACGGTCCGCGAGTGGTCGATCGAGGCACTGGCCTGGCTGACCGAAGTCCTCGGCTGGGCGATGTCGAGTGCGGGGTGTGGGAACCACGGGCTCGTACGGCTACGCAGACAGCCCACCACACGCGCCTGAACGGCCCGGGCCCCGCAGTTCCCCCCTGGGGAGGGAGGGGAACTGCGGGGCACTTCCGTTCACTGCGCCCCGCCCGTCTGAGCTGCCGCTGCTGGCCGGTCCCGCCGGGCACATCCCGTCGCCTCTACAGCCGCTGCGCGACACTCTTGTCCTGGCTGAGCGTCCCCGCGGCATCTTGCACTGGCTCAAGCACAGCCCGAACGCGGCCCTCTTCGCTAGCCTGGCCGCCTCCGGTGAACCGATCACCCACCAGTGGCTCGATCAGATCCCGCCCAGTCGGCATCTGCGCTACGTCCGCCATACCCTCGTGCACCTCGGCGCCCTCCCGGAGTGGGATGAGGAACTCGAACGCATCCCCGCCTGGCTGGACACGGTCCTGGCCGACCGTCCGCCCGGCCACGTTCAGTTGGTCCGCCCCTACGCGCGCTGGCACCTGCTGCGACGAGCCCGACGACGCGCCGCCCGGCGGAGCCGGGCTCGTTCCTCCGAACCCGGGTCTTGGTGGCCCTGGAGTTCCTTGCCTGGCTGGACGACCATGGCCTTGACCTTGGCCGACCGGAAAGGGCGCCCCGTGGCGCTCATCGGCCTGGTCCGCGTCAGCACCGACCAGCAGAAGACCCGGCGCCAGCACGACGCCCTCGGCCCGATCTGCCTCAAGTCCGGAGTCGAGGGCGCGGTCAACGAGTTCGCCCACGGACGCGGCATGGGCCGCTGTCGCTACCGAAAACAGGGAATGGCCCACATTCCGCACAACCTGACGGCCATCGCCGTCAACATCGAACGCCTCGGCGGACTGCTGCCAAACGAGGAAGCCCTCGCTCCCCGCCGACCAACGGCCTTCCAGAACTACCTCGACCAGCGCGTAGTACTCCTGCGAGTTGGCTGATAGCGACCAGGAAGACCCCTGCGTAGGCGAGCCTCAGGTAGGCGGCCAGGGTCGCGAGTCCTTCGTGGACCGGCCGGAAGAACACCAGGAGTGCCCATGCCACGACCACGTCCAAGGCGGCTGCCAGGACCAGGCTCGCCACGCCGAACCGGAAGAGCGAGTCGGAGTCGAGTAGGTCCTGAACTGTCTTCTCCGCGTCGCCTTCGGAGACCAGCCCTTCCAGAACAAGGAATTGGGCAAAGAGGGCGAGCAGGGCAACCAGCAGAAGACTGAGGCCGGCCACCATGCCTGCGCTGCGTACGGTGCGCTCCGTCGTTCCTGACAAGTTCATCATGCTCACTGGCCCCAGAGCGGGACACCACAGCTATTCCACTGGCCGTGGTATGGATTTTGGCTCCGGCCGCGTCGGCACCCCGCCCCGTGTGACCCGTGGGGTGTCATCGGGTGCTCGCCTGGGGGACCGCCGGGGTGCATGTTTCCTGTGAGGCATTTTTGACAGGCCGGAACCCCTTGAGGAGCAGAACCAACGGGAAGACGATCTCGAATACCCCGCCTGGAACGTAGAACACGATACCGACTCCGGAATCGAGGTCGGCGATGCCCAGTACATCGGCCAGGACGCCCAGTAGCAGAACCGAATACCCGGCCAATCCCAGTACGGACAGCCATACGGCGACCAGGCGCGAGCGGAGCAGTACGTACGAGAGGGTGACCCCGCCCGCGCCCGCGAACGCATAAACGAGGAGAGCGTAGTCGTGGAAATCCTGACGGCTCGCCAGGAAATAGATACCCACTGCGATGATGATCGAGCATTCTGTGGCCCTCAGAACCAGGTACGCCAGGGGTGCCCGTTTTCCGTGCGGCCTCAGCACGGAAAGCAAGAGGATACCGATGGCCGCCACCGCAAGCCCCGTGTACCCCTCCAGCAGCACCCCGGCGAGCAGGCCGGCGAAGCCCTTCCTCCCGCTTGAAAAATACTCCGCTACAAGGGAGCTGCCGACCGCGAAGGTCAGAGAGGAGGAGAGGAAGAGGAAACCCACCAGAACAGCGATCCGCCGGTGCGTCATACGAGCTCCCTTCCAGCGCGCAAGCACGCCAGGAGCGTCATGTGCCGAAATCTGATTGAGCTCGGCGCACTCATGAACAGCGTGCTCCTGTCCGCGCGCCCTGTCACCCCTCCCGGCAGGCCCGGACATGCTTCATCGGACCGATGGGCCGGACAGCGCACTGCGCACCTGGAGTAGCTGTCCTTCGTCTGCACGGTTGCCTGCAATGGCCTCTTGGCCTGCTTCTGGATGGCAGTATGCGTTTCGCTGCAGATGCGGTCCGTCGTCAGAGCCCGCGAGCGGTCTTCCGGATTCCTCGTGCCTTCCGGGAAGGTGTTCCGCTGAGGGTGAGCGAGCGTGTCGGCAGCGCTGGTGTAGGTCGGCGCCCGGGCCTCAGCTCCTGGGCCTGGAGGCAGGGGAGCCGCCGACGCGCTCTCGATGCAAAAGAGCTGATACTCCGTCGAGGGTTGGAGGGCCGCCGCTCCCGGGAAGGCGGCCGTGGCCGTGAGGCCCGTCGTCCGCCTCAGGGCTGTCCTCTCTGACGTGAAGGGGCGCGGGGTATGCCCTTCGCAGAGGGGACGGAGGCTGAGTACGCGCTCGGCTGTGCGGCCCCAGCCGGGCCTCGAATATCCAACCGAACTCGGGGGCTGGGAGCCTGCCGTCCTGTCCAGAGATCCATCGGGCACGGCGCGTCCAGCCCAGCGCAGAGTGATCGCTTTGCTGCCGGAACCGGCTCTCAGGCCACTGGGATCCTGGCCCGCAGATCCTTCTCTCGCGAGCGACCTGCCCAGCCCATTCCCCCTCTTGTTCCTGGGGTGGACGGAGGGCCTGGTTGCCTTTCGACGGAACCTGGTTGACCTCACTCAGGAGCGTGGCCGTTGGTCAGCTGTTCGGCGTACGGAGGGGCGTAGGGAGGCGTTGACGGTGGTCTCGTGCGGCGGGACGGTGCCTGCATGCCGCGAAGTCTGCGGTGCCGCGAGAGGGAAGGGGCGCGTCATGACGATCGCGAAACTCGACACCGGTCTGTGGGCCACGGGCTTCGGGCTGGCTCCCGGGCAGGAGCACTCCTGGACCCAGGCCGATCAGAACTACGGCCAGGTCCGCTGGTTCGTCGCCCACCCCCTCGCGTTGCCGGGGACGGAGCGTCGGCTGGAGGTCACGCGTGTGGGTGAGTGGGTCAGCGCCGCGGGCGCACGCACCATCAACGTCGTCGTCAGGAACGTCGGTTCGACGACCGCGAACTACGGCATCTTCGTCGCCCAGAACGTCTGACTCGAAAGGAAGACCACCGTGCGTGCTTTCGTGCTGTACGACAAGGACGGCACCATCACTTCTGCAGGGGTCCCGACTGCGACAGACACCGGTAGGCAGGCCCTGCTCAATCAGCCTGGCACGGCCGTCGCCGAGGTCGAGCTCCCGGACCTCGGCGCCTACGGCACTGCGACCACAGGCCAGGGCACGGGTGAAGACCTCACCGAGCGGCTCGTCCAGGTCATGGCCGAGTACCGGGTGGATATTTCGAGTCACGGCACCTCGCTCGTCCGCAAGTAGCCGACTGCCCAACCTGGTTCACCGCCACCTTGGCGGACCCGACGTCGGGTCCGCCACGCGCGCCTCGCCGTGGGCAAGCGGAACGGGACCTGGACCGGACGTACGCGGCGACTTCCCTGCTGGTGTTTTGGTGCAGATCACGCAGGCGGGCAGTCGGCAGGCCGTTGGAGGGTCAGGCGGCCGGTGGCGGCCGTCTATTGCCCATCGGTTTGGTTGCGGTGTCGGATACGGCGAGAGTCCCGTCGATGAACCTTCCCCTTGATCGTGGACACCTGGAGACTGGGATCTGAGGTTCCAGAGGAAGTAGCACCAGGTGGGAAACAAGTACACGAAGCGGTACACAGAGGAGTTCAAGCGGGACGCGATCGCGCTCGTCGACTCCTCGGGCAAGACGGTCACGGCCGTTGCCCGGGAGCTGGGCATCAGCTCCGAGTCCCTGCGCGGCTGGTACCGCGAGGCCAAGGCGGACCAGAACGAGGGAGCCTCCGGCGGCTTGAGCAGTGCCGAGCGCGACGAGCTGAGGCAGCTGCGCAAGCAGGTCCGTGAAACAGCAGCAGACGATCGAGATCCTGAAAAAAGCGACTGCCTTCTTCGTGAAGGAGAACGACCGGTGAGCGTGTTGTACCGGTTGATCCATGCGGAGAAGGCGAATTACCCAGTCGTTCTGCTGTGCCGGGTGCTGCACGTGGCCCGCTCCTCCTACTACGCGTGGCGCGAGGGCGAGGCAGCCCGCCAGGCCCGCCGGGCCGCCGACGACATGCTCGCCCACGAGATCACCATGCTGCATATCGCCTCGCGCCGCACTGACGGGGTCCCGCGTATCCACGCCGAACTGCGGCGTCTGGGACGGCGGGTGAACCGCAAGCGCATCGCCCGTGTGATGCGCGAGCGCGACATCCAAGGCATCACCCGACGCAGGCGCCGCTCGCTGACCCGGCCGGACAAGAAGACGAAGCCGGCCCCGGATCTGATCGGCCGCGACTTCCACGCCGAGCGGCCCGGGATCAAGCTGGTCGGCGACATCACCTATCTGCCCACCGCCGAAGGCTGGCTCTACCTTGCCTGCTGGCTGGACCTGGCCACCCGTGAAGTCGTCGGCTATGCCATGGCCGCCCACCACCGCGCCGAGCTCGTCGTGGACGCCCTCGACATGGCCTATGGCCGAGGGAACCTGGAGCCCGGCTGCGTGATCCACAGTGATCGCGGCAGCGAATACACCTCAACCCAATTCCGCGACAGGATAAGCGAGTTGGGACTTCGGAGCAGCTGCGGACGCACTGGATCATGCTTTGACAACGCTGCTGCGGAGAGCTTCTGGGCTCTGCTCAAAGAAGAGATCGGCACCCGCACCTGGCCCGACCGGGCCACCGCCCGCGCCGAGGTCTTCACCTTCATCGAGACCTTCTACAACCGCCGCCGCCTGCGCAAGCACAAGACCTTCGGCTACCTCACACCAGCCGAAACCAGGCAGCGGCACCAACACGCCCTCGCGGCATAACCGACGAGTGTCCAAGATCACGGGGAAGCTTCACCGCCAGAGTCTCCCCACGATCCGCTCCGACCGGCGCCAACTGCGGTGCCCCGAGGTCGGCCAGGAGCTGCGCGGCCCTGCCGGGGACCGCGTCGGCGGTGCGCACCTCGCGCTCGGTGAGCACGACGGGCGACCCGGTGCTGGCCTCCTGGCGCAGCCCGACATCCGCCAGCGCGAGCCGGTGCAGCAGCCGTTCACTCGGAGGATGCGGCGCTCCCAGTCCGGTGCCCGAGAGACGTGCGCCGCGTTCCGTCGTCCACACCACCGTCCCCGCCCACCGCGTCTCCGCCGACCGGAACAACAACCCCGCCTCCGTCGTCAGCCGAACCCGTGTGCGCGCCGTCTCCACCTGCCCGCCCCAGCACGCCATCGCGACCTGGCGCAGCGTCAGCGACCCGTACCTGGTCGCCAGCGCGAGCAACTGCTCGTCCGCGCCCGTGCGTACCCAGCCGTCGCCACGGGCCTCCCCGGTGCCCTGCACCGTGCGGCGCCGCTGCGCCCGCTCCCAGTACCCGCTCACCCGCTCCGCGTCCTGCTCCCGCTGTTCCTTCTCCACCTTGTTCTCCCTGTAGTCGCCGTACCCGTCCCGCCGTGGTGCGGGCCGTGGACGGCAGCGTGGCGGGGGAAGCGGACACCCCCTCCAGCTCGTCGTGGAGGCGGCCGTCGACCTCGCCGCCTACTACACGGCGAAGATCCCCGCCCCCTGCACCCGCGAGATGCCGCTGGTCATCCAGATCGACGGCAAGGGAGTGGTGATGCGGCCCGAAGCCCTGCGCGAGGCCACCCGCCGGGCTGCCGCCAGGACGGCGGCTGCCGGACGACGCGGACGGTTAGCTCCGGGCGAGAAGCCCAACCGCAAGCGCATGGCGACCGTGGCGTGTGTCTTCGACACTGACTGTTCCCGCAGCGCGACGGCCGCACGACATCATTCACCCGCCCGGCGGACGCACCGATACCCGGACGCCGAGGCGGGGCCCGAAAGCACTGCGGAAGTGGTGCACCGCCTCCGTGATCCGCGCTCCGGAGCAGGTCGTCTCCGACGCCTTCGACCAGGCCGAAGCCCGCGATCCGCAGCATCTGCGGGACTGGATCGTGCTCGTCGACGGCGCCCGCCACCAACTCGACCTGATCCATACCGAAGCCGCCCGCCGGGACGTCCGCGTTCACGTCCTGCTCGACTTCGTACATGTCGCCGAGTACTGCTGGACCGCCGCCCGTGCTTTCCATCCGCCGGGCAGTCGCGAGGCCGAGACCTGGGCTGCGGGCAAACTCACCGCGATCTTCGCCGGACAGGCCGGCCGGGCCGCCGCCGAAAGGAACGCGCAGGCCACAGCCGCACAGCTTCCCGCCGCCCGCCGCGAGGCCGTCACCACCTGCCACCGCTACCTCACCGGCCACCTCGACCAACTCCACTACGACAGCGCCCTCACGGCGGGCTGGCCGATCGCCACCGGCGCAGTCGAAGGCGCATGCCGGCATCTGATCGCCGACCGACTCGACATCACCGGCGCCCGCTGGGGACTCGACGGTGCCGACGCCGTCCTCCAACTTCGCGCGCTGATGACGAACGGCGACTTCGAGGACTACTGGCGTTTTCATTCCGGTCGCGAACATGAGCGGCTCTACCTCACTGCTGACCAGCAGGAATACGACCTCACCGCATGACCAAGACGCTCTCCTGTGACGGCGTGTCCCACGGAGGTCAGCCGGGGGAAGGGCCGTCGTAGTAGCCGGGCCGGGCAAGCAGCACCGAGCTGAAGAAGTAGTCCTGCTCGTCTTCTGGTTCATCGTCGGCCTCGAAAGGGCGCCAAAAGCTGAGCAGCAGGTCTCGCGCGACGAAGGATGCGGGATCGTCGTCGTCGGGTTCGATAGCGGTGATCTCGGCCATGCGGTTCACGACTTCACGGGCCGGCAGGCCAAAGACGTCGATACCACGGAAGAGTACGACGTCCGAAGAGGTCGACGGACGTCCCAACTCAACGGCTTCCAGACGGTCGCGCATGCACTCGATGCTGATCATCAGGCCGCTGGGCCGGAAGATATGCTGCCCCGCCCGATCGGTCGCGGCGAGCTCCCTCACGTCACGCAGGGACTCCAGTGCGCTGTTCGCGGCCTCGCGCGACATGCCGATCTGCAGAGAACCGATGCCTATCGGCGGGACCAACTCGAAGTTCATGCGCGCATGCTGTCACGGCGGGCCTTCGAGATCTTCCCTCAGGAAGAGCTACGCCCTTCTGCGTTCTGTGCTGGAACGGCGTCGTCTGCCAGGCATCGCGCCGCCGCCTTCGTCACCGTCGTCCACGGCATGCCCAGCGCGTCCAACTCAGCCCGGCGTTCGTCGCTGAGTTCATCCGTAGGCAAGGCTCGTGGCTTCTCTCATTGCCAGACCGTCAGAGCGGGTCCGCGAGGCGTACTGGTGCGGCCGCCCACCGCGCGCCCATCATTCAAGGGGAAGGGCATGCCCGCCAGAGAAGGAGGCCGTCGTGGGGGAGCACCGCAAGCCCGATCCGGACCCCGGGAAGGGCAAGCCGCCGCCCGGGAACGCGGACGGGAAGGCCCCGGATCCGCCTCCACCGTCGGGCACCCGCAGGAAGTAGGCACCCCACCTCATGTCCCTTGACGACCACATCCGAGCCCTGGCTGAAGCACTCGATGCGCAGGGGTGGCCCGTCGACTCCCCATGGCTGCGCGCAGCCGTTCTCCAAGCTGCTCGGCGCCACGTCTTCGCTCCGGATCGGCTGTGGGAGTGGGACGGCCACCACCACGTTCCCGTCGACCGCGCCCAGGACCCGGACCGTTGGGCGTCCCTGGTTTACGCGGGCCCCGACGAGCCGACGCTGACGCAGATCACCGACGGGCTGCCGTCCTCCAGCTTGTCGGCGCCCTCGATCGTCATCGACATGCTCGACTCCCTCATGCCCGAGCCCGGCCACCACGTTCTGGAACTGGGCACCGGCTACGGGTGGAACGCGGCCCTGCTCGCCCACCGGGCGGGCCCCGGCAGGGTGGTGAGTGTGGAGACGGACCCCGGCCTGGCCGCCGCCGCCCACCGTCGGCTCACTGAGCACGGCTTCGACGTCACGGTGCTCACCGGGGACGGAGACCTCGGTGCCCCAGGCCACCGGCCGTTCGACCGGGTGATCGCCACCTATGCGGTCGAGCAGATCCCCTGGGCATGGATCGAGCAATGTTCACCCGGTGCCCGCATCGTGACCCCCTGGGGGCGGCTGGGCCACGTCGCCCTGACGGTCGCCGACGACTCCGGCTCCGCGACGGGCTGGGTCCAGGGGCTCGCCACGTTCATGCCCCGGCGCGGCACCGGCCAGGGACACGACTTCCACGACCTGCACACCACCATCCCCACCAGCAGCACGTCCACCATCCCCGCAGAAGACGTGCACGCGTTGCGGGACGCGAGCCTGATCTTCAGCCTACGCGTCACCCACCCCGACGTCCGCATTACCACCGCCCTCGCCCCCGACGGACAGGTCACCGCCCATGCCCACGACGGACACACCACCTGGGCCACCGCCACTACCCGGCCCGACGGCCACGCAAGGGTCGAACAGGGAGGACCCTGCTCCCTGATGACAGAGATCAGCCAGGGGTACCAGCACTGGCAGGACCGAGGGGCACCGTCCCTGTGGGACTTCGGCATGACCGTCGAACCGGGCCGTCAGTACATCTGGTGCAAGACCCCACAGGAACCGTGGGAATCCTGACGAGCAGGGGAATCCGTGCCCGGCGAGTGTCCATGCAGGCTGCTGGGGGACGCCGCCGACGCCGAATGCGGAACACGAGAGCACCGGGACCATCAAGCAAGTTCATGCCCGGCCACCATGCGCGGAAGAATGAAGAGCGAAGCAGTAGCCGTGGGCCAGCGAGCCATGCCACCGCACTTCCGCGGCGGCACTTCCCGGGCAGAACCGTCTCTGGGATAGGCGAATTCGGTCAGTGAGCTCTTTCAACGCGGCCTCGCAAGGGTGATGGGATCACCCCGGCTGACGCGCTCAGGGCCGGGGGCTTCGGGCGCTATCGGTGCCCCGCGCCGGCAGCTCGTGTCACTCGATCGGTGACCGAGTTGAAAGAGCTCAGTACCCGCGGATATGTGCGGCGACGTGCTGCTTGAACAGATCCTGGACGTGGACCGAGCCGGACAGCAACTGCTGTACATCGTCGAGGCCCCACAGCAGCACCGCACGGCTATGAGCCTCGCGTGCCGCATGCTCGGCAGTGTTGGGCGTGAACCCCGACATCGACACGTAGATGCCCGCAACCAACGCGGGACGATGGGCGAGCTTGCCACGCAAGTCCGAGAGCTCCCCCGGCTGAAGACGCGACTGCTTCCACCGGCACTCCATCACCGCGTGGAAGGGTTCCAACACGAGGAAGTCGAGCTGCTCACCGCCGTGCGGGATCCCCCGCTCCGCCCGACACCCATGGGCGAGCAGCAGGCGGAACATCCACTCCTCGAAGGCCCGCCCACGCACTCCGCCACGCTGGAGGGAAATCTCTCCGAGCTCGCGGCGCAGGAGCGCCAACTGCTCGTGGTCGAGGGAGTACCCGGTCAAGGCGGCGACAGCACGCTCGATTGCCACCTGCTGGGCCGAGGACTGGGCATGGGCGTCGGCAAGCTGGGCACCAGCCCACGCCGCATGTCCCAGATGTGAGGAGGGTGCGACGTCGAGCTCGAAGTGGACCTGATTCAGCTCGTGCCGCTGCACCATTACGTAGCCGTGATCCATGCACAGGACCTGCTGCACATGAGCGGCCGAGTCCGCTCTGGTTATCGCGCTGTACCGGGCCAACAGCGGATCTTCCCAGCGTTCGACCAACGTGGTCGCATCGGACGCCGAGGGACGCGCAAACACCCACTCGCCCGTGAGGGACACGACGATCAGGGGCTCGACCGGCTTCCACAGGACGAAGTGGCCGCACCGGTCATCCGCCGCCGACTCGTACAGGTCATGGACCCGCTCGCGGTAAGCCGTCAAGGAGCTTCGCCACCATTCCTCGACGTACGAGGACCACCCAGCAGCGAAGGCGCGTGAGGGCACCCGAGGCGCCCCATTTTCGAATCGCAACGCAGCATCTGCTACCGGGATTCCCCCTTGGCGATGGGGGAAAGACAGAGAGCCTACGCACGGCATCGCCGACACAGGACGACTTCGACCATACCGGCCCCCGTCTCCGGAGCGGCGCCGCTCGGCAGACCCGAACCACAACCCCCCGAAACGGGACCGACTACACAAGTCGTTTATTGACTTCGGCTCGGCAGGGTGATCCTTCGGGAAGTCCCTGTTGTGGATGCGGGTGTTCGCTGTACTTCGTGGTGTATGAGGTAGGCGGATGGGGGTGGGTTGACGCCTGTGGGGCGTCAATGCCGTGAGGCCGTACGGATGCGGGCTGCCGAGTTGTTCGAGCAGGAGATCGGGCCGCCGGAGGTGGCGCGGCGGCTGCGGGTGACTCGGAAGTCGGCCCACCAGTGGCAGCAGTTTGGGCGTGCGGGCGGGGCGAGGGCCCTGGTCTCGCGCGGTGCGAGCGGCTCGCGGTGTCGCCTGGCTCAGCGCTGCCTGGGCAAGCTTGCTGGATACCTCGGCGAGGGGCCGGCGGCGCACGGCTGGGTGGAGGACCAGGTGTGCGCCGCCGCGCGAGTGGTCACGCTGATCGGCCGGAAGTTCCACGTCTCCTACAGCGTCTCGGGCGCGACGAGGCTGACGCACCGGCTCGGCTTCAGCCCGCAGGTGCCCGTGCGTCGGGTCGCAGAACGCGACGAGGAGGCCGTCGCCGTGTGGAAGGAGGCGACCTGGGCGGAGGTAAAAGAGCGCGGGCGGCCTGTGGGGGCTATCTCTGTTTCGAGGACGAGGCAGGGTTCACCCGCCGACCGCCCCGCGGGCGCACCTGGGGACGACGCGGCATCACGCCGGTCGTGACGGTGAGCGGATGGCGTTCGGGGCGCCTGTCGGTGGCCGGGATGATTGTTATGCGGCCGGGCTCAAGTGAAGATGCCCCACGGAACACCGCAGTCCTGGTTCCCGGAACCTGAGAACGTTTCAATCCTGCTCGATGCCCCCCCCACCAAAGGCGGTGGCGGGGTCATCGCAGACGAGGCGTGAGCGTCGGCGGTCTCCTGACGGAGCCGCACAGCTACGGGATGTCCGTCAGATGAAGTTCTTGTTGATCAACAGGTTCAGGATGTCGGGGCGGTAATTGGGGAAGTCCATGGGCACGATGCCGAAGCGGGCTCGCTCGGCCTTCCTGGGTTCCAGGTACGCGTACACGCTGGGGAGGATCTTCTTCGCCCCGATAGAAGGATCGGGAATGGGCCCCTTGGCTGTACTCGTGAAGTTGATGAACATCTGGGAAATGTTGGGACGCCACCAGGCATCGTCGAACTGCTCGACGATGGCCTTCCTTTTCGCGTCGTCGGAGACGTTGTAGTCATCCTGGATGTCACAGTAGTCCGAACCCCACCTGAGAGTGGCCCAGTCGTGGGCGAAGTCGGTGAGGAGCACGACCTTGCCGCGGGCTTGGCCCAGGGAGGGCCAAGCGGGGTTGGTCCAGAAGAGCGGGCGGAAATGCATCGACGGATCATCCAGGTGCCAGTTGAAGCGGCGTCGGAACTCCTCCGCACCGAGTGCCTGGCCGCCCGCGTTCTCATTCCTGATCCGCATGATGACGACTTCGTTCGGATTGCTCCGCAGGAAGTAGTCACAGTCGTTGAGAACGTCCTGGAACCGCTTCTTCATGTACACGTTGCTGTGGTAGACACCCATCTCGTTCTTGCTTCCCTGCAGTCCGTTCAGACGGATGTCGAGAAAACGGATGCCGTTGTTCAGCTGGGTCAGCAGATCCCAGTCCTGGCATTTTGCGGCAGGGACGCCGCTGGTGGCACAGGTGTTGTGCGTTCCAGGAATGGTCAGTTTCGTCACGGGCAGGCCGCTGGACAGCTGTCCCATCCAGGACTGGGCGGACCAGGACGCGGCGGTGGCCACACTCGGCAGACCCAGCATCGTGGCGGTGGCCAGGCCGCTGACTCCAGCGCTCCACTTCAAGACCTCACGGCGGGTAGGGCTCATGCCTCTTCTCCTGTCCAGGATGGAACGCAGAGGGAACGCACCCCGGGCCGGAGGACGACCGCACGGGTTGCACGGCTGCGTGGTTTCCAAGGGGTGCGAGTCGGTGCGAACGAACACTGCAATGCTTCAAGTCAGCCGTTCAGTACGGCCATTCATGAATGACATCGAAGGAGATGCCGAATAACCTCCGGAACCTACCGTAGGACGGGCTGCTAACGTTTCGCTAACGTTGGGCAGCATGCAACGGCATTAATGAGCGACCGGGGCAAAGGCCACGGCCTTCGAGGGCGCGGCGTACAAGCGGCGCAATACCGTCGAACGCTGCGTCAACCGCCAAGGGTGCTGCACAAGGCTGTGAACTGGGCATTTACCAGGCATGGCTGGGGTGTTGAGGGCGCAGGCATTGTGGGTGGAGACGTCCACCGGCTGCGGATGGAGAGGTCGAGTTGCGTCTGCACCCGGCCAAGACCCGGATCGTCTACTCCAAGGACGGACTGCGCCAAGGCTCTTACGAGTAAGCGGCGTTCACCTTCCTCGGGTACACGTTCCGCGCCAGGAAGAACCGGAGTCGGCGCGGGAATCTCTTCCTGTCCTTCGAACCGGCGATCAGCAAGGACGCCCTGAAGAAGATCAGCAGGGAGGTGCGGGGCTGGCATCTGCACACCCGCACCGATCTGACCTTCCGGGAGCTCGCGCGCAGGGTCAACCCCAAGCTCGCGGGCTGGATCAACTACTACGGCCGGTTCCGGCCCTGGGAGCTGACCCCTCTCCTGACGCGCATCAACTGTCCCTCCCCTCGTAGCGTGGAGTCCGTGATTGCAGGGAAGTTGGGGTTCATGGGGTCCAAGCAACGGACGTACACGCCTGAGTTTCGTGAGGGTGCTGTACGCATCGTGATCGAGACGGGCAGGCCGATCCCGGAGGTCGCCGAGGAGCTCGGCGTGCACTCCGGCACGTTGCACAGCTGAGTGTCGCGGTGGCGGCGCAACGGGTCGGCGTCGTCCGACCGGCCGGCCGAGCCCGCGCCGCCGGGTGGACGGATGCGCGAGGCCAAGCGCGCCGAGCTGGAGCGGCTGCGGCGGGAGATGTCGGAGAAGAATAAGCGGATACGCGAGCTGGAGATGGAGCGTGATGTCCTCAAGCGATGCATGGTCCTCTGGGTGAAGTGACCGTGACGGACCCGGCCGCCGTGGCCGAGTTCATCGGTAACCAGAGGACCGAGTACTGCGTCCCGCACCGTCTGGCCTGCCGGGTCCTGGGAGTATCGGAGTCCTGATTCTACAAGTGGCGCGACAAGCCCACCACCGCGCGGGAGGTCCGGCGCGGGCAGCTGGCCGACGTGATCCGACAGATCTTCGAGGGCTCCGGCGGCGCTTACGGCTCTCCGAAGGTCTGGCTTCTCCTGGTCCGCGCGGGCTGGCGGGTCTCGGTGAATACCGTCGCCTGTCTGATGGCCGAGCTCGGCCTGGCCGGACGGAAGGTCCACCGACGGCGCGGGCTGACCCGGCCCGGCAAACGGCCGGCGGCCCCGGACTTCGTGTGGCGGGACTTCACCGCGGACGCTCCTGACCAGGTGTGGTGCGGCGACATGACCGCGATCACCACCGATGAGGGCAAGCTCTACCTGGCCACCGTCATCGACCTGTTCTCGCGCCCGGCTGCTCGGTTACGCGATGGGCGCACGCCATGACGCCGAACTGGTCGTCGCATCCTTGAACATGGCCGCGGCCACCCGCGGCGGTGACGTGAAGGGCGTGATCTTCCACAGCGACCGCGGCAGCGAATACGGGTCCTGGCGCATTCGCCGGACCTGTCGCCGCCTGGGCGTGACCCAGTCCATGGGCCGCGTCGGATCGTGTTTCGACAGCGCCGTCAGCGAGGCGTTCAACAGCGTGCTCAAGGTCGAGTACGTCTACCGGCACACGTTCGCCACCCGCACCGAGGCCCGGCTGCGGATCGCGACCTGGATCACCGGCTTCTACAACACGCATCGACTACACAGCGTGCAGGCATTCGGCGGCGCTGTCGCCACCATTGCGGGCCCGCTCGTCATGGCGGCCAGTGGTATCAGTGCGCAGCATTCGCTGTGGTTCTCGTTGGCCGGGTTCGTCGCGGGTCTGTGCGCCGTTGTCGCGGGTGCCCGGCTGATCGACCGGGTCAACCGCAGGACGCTGGGCATCTGGTCCTGCGTCGGCGTCTTCGTCGCAGGTCTGGGGATCGCCTTCCTCGGCCCGAAGGCCCCGGCGCTTCTGCTGGCGTTCTTCGTCCTCTACTCGCTGCTCACTTGGTTCGGGCCCGGCGTGCTGTCCTGGGTGTGGTCGTCGGAGGCGTTTCCCACGCACCTGCGCGGGATCGGAAGCGGTGTCGCGCAGGCCGTCACCCGTCTCATGATCGCGATGAACGTGGTTCTGGCGCCGCACCTCCTGGAGCGGTTCGGATTGCGCTCCGTCGCCCTGTACGCGTCCGCCTATGTGCTTGCTGCGGCTGTCGTCGCTCTCTCCCCTTTCCTCGCCACCACGGGCAAGGAGCTCGAGGAAATCAACATCGGCCGGGAGTAGGCCGGTGGCAAGGCACTGAGCCTTTTCCAACTTCGCGCTGATGCGTGGTGAAGGACGACGATGGCCTTCACGGTGTGGGTGATGCGGTGGGGGCAGCAGCGGAGCTTTCGGAGGAGCCGCCAGCCCTTCGGGGTGGCCATGGCCTGCTCACCGAGGCAGCGGATCTTGGTGTGCGTGGTGTTGTGCCGCCGTTTCCACGCGATCAGGCACGGCCTCCGCCAACTCCAGTACCGGCACGACGTCCTCGACGGCTGCCTGACTGGCACCGGACTCCTCGATTCATCGTGACGACATTACGGATTCAAGGTCAGTAACCAGGTTATCTAGTTCCCGCACGGACCGCCCGGGCCTCAGGCCCGCTCAGTGGCGTGTCGGGTTCCGGGAGCAATTCCGTACGTTTCGAGGTCTTGGGCGGGGACACCCGATCGAACAACGGTATGACACGCAGCTGATCGCCGGACCCAAGGGGGCTGATCATGGCAGCAGACAAGAAGGCCAAGGCCAAGGCCGAGCAGGCCAAGGGCACAGTCAAGAAGGCCGCCGGCAGCGCGGTCGGCAACAAGCGCCTGAAGAACGAAGGCCGGGCCGAGAAGGCCAAGGGCGACGCCCGCCAGGCGAAGGAGAAGGGCAAGGACGCACTGAAGGACTGAACGCCCGCCCCCGGGCGGACGCAGCAGGTCGACAGTCCCGCAGGACTCAGGCAGTGCCGCCCGGCCGGACACCCCTCCAGGGGCATTCCGGTCGGGCGGCACTGCCTGAGTCGTTTTTCTCGCCGTCACCGTGACGGCGGCCCGAGGAGCAACTCGGGGGAGTGTGAGCAGTGGGGACCGAAGCGCGCAATACACCTGCTGTGGCGGCAAGTTCGTGAAACGATGTTGCCCCAGTGGTCACTCCTGTCAGAGGGAGACCGGATGCCCCAGGCTCCGAGCACGCCCCCCGCCGGTCAGGCGGAGATCGCCGCCTTCGTACGGGACTGCTGGCGGCGCGCCACCGCACGGCCGCTGCCGCTGATCGTTCTGCTGGGGCGGCCGGGAAGCGGCAAGACGTACGCACTGGACCATTTCGCCCACGAGGCGGCGGGCGGCATCACGGCGCGGATCGACTTCGCGCCGCTGCCGGTGCAACGACCGTACGAACTGGCCGTGCACCTGGCGTTCCTGCTGTCCCGCAAACACTCCGGCGTGCGACCGCCGCGCTTTCCCCGGCTGATGCTCGGGCTGCTCGCGCTGAGCCTGAGCGATCTGCCGCTGGACAACCGCGAGGCGGCCCGCAAGCGGCTCAAGTCCGCGCTGAGCCAGGCCCGCGGCAGTGCCGCTGTCGACGCCCTGGAGGCGGCGGGCGGTGTCATCGACGATCTCGGTCTGTCGCCCGTGCCCCATCTGGAGCTGGCGGCCGGCCTGCTGGTGCGCGGCTTCACCCACCTCCCGGTGGCCACGGCGCTCAACCGCGCCCTGGTCAGTTACGGTCAGGGCAGCACCCAGGCGGGCGTCGACGCGCTGATCGACCTCAACCGGCGCCACCGCACCGGCATCGATGCGGACGCCGCGCTGGTGGACCGCGGGCTGTGCGAGGTGTTCCTCGACGACCTCGCCGCCTCGTTCGGCGGTCGGCGCAGGCTCTACAACTGCCTGGCCCTGCTCGACAACACCGACCGCCCGCACATCACCGCCTTCCTGGAACTGCTCGTTCAACTGCGCGCCGAGAAGGCCCGCTCCGGGCTCTACGACCCGCTGCTGGTCGTCGCCACGGCCGCCACCACCCGCGCGGTGCCCGGGCCGAGCGACGGCAGCCCCGACGACCCGCACATCAGCACACCCGACACCCTGTCGTACGACGCCTGGCGCACCCGCCCGGACGCGGCCCCGCCGCACTGGTGGTGCCCGGTGCGGCTGCGCGACCTGGACGAGGTCGAGGTCACCCTGGAGGCCACCCGGTACGAGAAGGAACGGGCGGGGCGCACCGGACGCCCGGAGCCGTGGGTGCTGCCCGCCACCACTCCGCTGATCCACCGGCTGACGTACGGACATCCGTGGAGCGTGCGCACCCTCCACGAGGTGCTGGCAGGGCTGCGTGAGGGCAGCCCGGCGGAGAGCGACCTGCGGGGGCTGCTGTCGGTGCGCACGCCGGGTACGGGGACGCCGTTGGCCGATGTCGTACGGTCCCGGCTGCTCGCGGGACTCACCGCGGACCAGCAGGAGGCGGCCTTGCTGATCGCCACGGCACGCACCCCCAAGTCGGCTGTGAACGCGGGCCTGTTGAACGATCAGCCCGAGCACGCCAGGGACACACTGATGCGGGAGCTGCGCGAGCGGCTGTGGCTGTCGCGCCGGGTTCCCGAGGACGCCCACACCCGGGGCGGGCGAGGCCCGTCGGGCTATCTGCTGCCCCGGCCCGGGGCCCGCGGCGAGGGCGCGCTGGACACCACCTTCGACACGCAGCCCGTGCTGCACCCCTGGCTGCGACTGTTGTTGCTCGACCGGCTGAAGGACCCGACGAGCGGATCCCTGGCGCGGTGGCGGCAGTTGCACGAGACACTGGCCTCCTGGCACGCCCGCCACCAACAGCCGCTGGATGCGCTCTACCACTGCCTCGCCCGTGGCGAACTCCCGCTCGTCGTCGACCACTTCACCCTCGGGATGGCGGAAGGCGACCTGATCCCCTGGCTGCGCGAGCTGTACCACGTGACGGCGGCGCCGATGTACCCGGCGTGGCTGTCGGACGAGCCCCCGCAGCGGCGGGCGACCGAGCTGGCCCGAGAGCTGGCCCCCGACGCTTACGCCGACGAGCGCCTTGGCCGGCCGCTGGCCGAGCTGTGCGCGGCGCTGTGGCTGGCGGGCGATCCCCGCAACCGGCTGCCGCTGGGGCACCCCGAACTGAACCACAAGATCAGCGCCAAGCTCCGCCAGCTGGCGATGGTGGCCGACGCCGACGCGGACACGCTGCTGGACGAGGCAGAACGCTACACGGACTGACACCACGTCATATCCAGCTCGGCGGGGCCGGGTTCACGGTGTGCCTGACAGGCAACAGGATGAAGGGGATTGCTGATGGCAGGACCGGGCAGGGGCCGGGGGCGTCGCACCGGCTGGGTGGGGGAGCTGCCCCCGTGGTGGCGGCGCTGGCCCGGAAACGCGATCCTGGGCGTGGTGGTACTCGCTCTCGTGGCGGGTGGTCTGGTGCTGTGGCTGAGGCCCGACCCGCCGGTGGACACCTCGTGCGCGACCGGCGTGGAGCGGGTCGAAGGCGTGTGCGTGGGCATCACCGACGGTTCGTACCACTTCGACGAGAAGAACCTGGGCCCGCTCTTCGAGCGCATCCACAAAGAGAACGCCGCGGTGGACGCCGAGTCCGCGAAGCAGGGCGGGGCCAGTCACGTCGGCATCGCGTATCTCATGTCGATGGTGCCGGACGCCAAGGACACGAACACCCCCGACTCGGTACGGCACGAGCTGCAGGGCGCCTACATCGCGCAGATGGAGGCCAACCACTCGAACAAGTACGGCGACGTCCCCAAGATCAAGCTGATGCTCGCCCACCTCGGCAACGGCCCGGCACAGGCCGAGGCCACCTTGCGGCAGCTCCGGCTGCGTACCCCGGCGGAGCACCTCGTCGCGGTCGCCGGCCTCGGCACCAGCACGGCGGCCACCGAAGCGGTGATCCGCCGGATCACCGCTGCCCCCGCCCAAGGAGGACTCCAACTTGCCGCAGTGGGTTCGGTGTTGACTGCCGACACCCTCAGTAGGGTGCCGGGTCTCGTGCGCGTCGCGCCCGTCAACTCGGACGAGGCGTCGGCCGCGGCCGCGTTCCTGAAACAGAAGGAGAACGCGAAGAAGCGGGTGCTGGTGGTGCAGGACGAACGGGCGGACGACGCCTACACCAAGACGCTGGGCGACAAGTTCCTCGCCGTCATGCCGCCCCAGCGGCTGGCGGGTCCGACGGAGAAGTACGACTCGTCGCAGGCCGGGGTGGCGACCGCGTTCAAGACCCGGATGTCGACGATCTGCGCGGCCAGGCCGGACGTCGTGTACTTCGCGGGCCGGGGCATCGACCTGCCGCGCTTCCTGGCTCCGCTCAAGGACCGGCCGTGCGTGAAAGACCGTCCAGTGCTGGTGATCTCCGGGGACGACGCTTCGCAGACGGCGCAGGCGGCCGGGTTCCAGGACATCAAGGACACCCTGCGGGACGGCAATGTGCGGCTCGTCTACACGGGGCTCGCACACCCGCAGAGCTGGGAAAAGCTGCCGGACGCGTACCCGGGGCCGGCGATGCCGTCGTTCGGTCCCAGTGGCCGGTTCAGTGCCCTGTTCAAGGAGGAGGCGCTGGACGACGGGCAGGCGATCATGGGGCACGACGCGGTTCTCACGGCGGTGGCCGGAATCCGCCTGGTCGCGAGGAACTCCGAAACCAACAACGGGGCGGTGTCCGGCTCCGAGGTCATCCAGATCTGGCGCTCCCTGCACGGCCCGGAAACGGTGAAGGGCGCCAGCGGGCTGATCTCGCTGGGCGGCGACGGGTCGCCGGAACGGAAGGCGGTGCCGCTCATCGAGATCGGCGCGAACGGAAAGGTCTCCACCCTGGCGGTCTCGGCGCAGGGCGGAAAGCCGCTGACGGAGAAGGACTTGTCGGGGCAGGGCGGGGGCTGAAGCGGTTCGCGCGGGGACGCGTCGGGTCGTCTGCGGGGCGAGGATGTCCAGCACGTGGGTGCGAGCGACGGGTGCGGGGCCGCCGAGTGCGTCCAGCGGCTCCCGCGGCCGGCCGAGGCGGTGGTCGGCGGTCTGCCGCCACAGCGTCAGCGAGTCGGTGATGTCGCAGTTTCTGCCGCCCTCCGAGAGAGGGGACAGATCCTGAACTGTGCGGCGCAGAGCGCGGGACGCGCATCGACGGCCGGCTCTGCCGGGTGGCTACGGCCCGCCGGGTGGGCACCCGGCTGGTGCTTCCCGGCCGGGCGGCCCGGGGCGCTCCTCCTCGGTGACTTCCGGAGACAGGGCGGCCTGCGGCGCGTGGGCGGTGCCAACGCCACCGGCTCCACCGGCCTGACCCGACCCGCGCCGACCTCGCTCGCCGACGTCACCGTTGCGCCGTCGCCGTCATTCCTCCAGTGCAGAAACGCGGCGCGCAACCTCCCCTCCGGGGTGCCGATTTCCCAGCAGCGGACAGTGCCCCGGTCGACGCGGAAGTCACCCGTGCCGCCGGTGATGGCCATGTCGAGCGAACTCGCTTCCATGCATCCCATCAAGGAGGTCCGGCGGGCCGTCTCTTCCTCGAGGTCCTGGACGGACGCGTCCACGTCACCCGCGGTGGGCTCCTGCGTGCGGCATTCTCCGGGCGAGCAGATCGCACTCGACGGCCCATCCGCACCCTCCCACTGCGCCGCCACCAAGAACGCGGCGTCATTGATGGTGGGCGGCCCCGCGCGGCCACCGGGGTCGCACACCATCGTCCGTCATGTCCGGGCAGCCGCGCGGGGGAGTGCGGCCGCATGCCGGTGCGTGCTCAGCGACCGTTGCCGCGGGGCTCCTCCGAGGCTGTGGGAGTCGGCAAGGTCGGGAGGTAGCGCGGGGCGCGCCACGCGTGCAGACGCTGTTCGACTTGTGCGCCGAGAGACAGCAGCGCATCGTCCTTGTGCTTCCCGGACATGAGCAGCAGGCCGACGGGCAGTTCCCCCACGGACCCGGCCGGTACCGAGAGGGAGGGGTATCCGGCGACGGCGGCGGGGGTGGAGGAGGGGATCACATCGTTGTCCCCCCGGGCGCAGTCGGTGGTCCAGGCGGGCGGGTTGGTCGGCGCGGCGATGGCGTCCAGGCGATGGGCGGCCATCGTGTCGTCGATCGACTTGCGTGCCAGCCTGATGAGTTCGGCGCGCGCGGCCCGGTACTGCGGGTCCGTCGTGGGCGGCGCCTTGAGTGCGCTCTCGAACAGTTCCACACCTGCGAAGCACGTCTGTTCCGCGGGGTTGCCGCGATGGAATGCGGTCAGCTCGGCGAGGTTCCGGGGACCGCGCCGACCGGCGAGATAGGCGTCGATGTCGCGGTGGAACTCGCTCAGCAGCGCGGGGAATTCCAGCTCGGCCAGGCGGTCCTGGTACGGCGGGGTGACCTCGACGACGGTCGCACCGGCGCTCCGCAGCCGCTGCGCCGACGCCGTCATGATCATGTCCACGTCCTTGCCGAGCGACGGCAGCCGCCACAGGCCGATCCGCCGCCCCCGCATGCTTGCCTGGGTGCTGGCACCGGCGGTCGTACCGCTCGCTTGAGGGGCGGTGGGGGCCGCGCCCCCGCCCGTGACGTACCCCTTCTCCCGCAGGGCGGACAGTGTCAGCGCCACGTCGACGACATTGCGCGCCATCGGTCCTGCGGTGTCCTGCTCGGCGGAGATCGGTACGACGCCTCGGCCGCTCACCAGGCCCAGCGTGGGCTTGAGCCCGACCACTCCGTTCATCCCGGCGGGACACACGATGGAGCCGTCCGTCTCGGTGCCGATGGCCACTTGGGCCAGGGAGGCCGCCAGCGCGGCCCCGGAGCCTGCCGAGGATCCGCAGGGGTTCCGGTCGAGGACGTAGGGGTTGTTCGTCTGTCCGCCGACCGCGGACCAGCCCGAAGTGGGCCGCGCGGCCCGGAAGTTGGCCCATTCTGACAAGTTCGTCTTGCCGAGGATCACCGCTCCGGCCTCACGCAGGCGGGTGACCAGGTCGGCGTCCTTGTGCGGGGCGGCCGTGGCGAGGGCGAGGGAACCCGCCGTCGAGAGCAGGCCCTTGGTGTCCACGTTGTCCTTGATCAGTACCGGGATGCCGTCGAGCGGACCGAGGACGGTGCCGCGCCGGTGCCGGGTGTCGCTCCGGGAAGCCTGCTGGAGGGCGGTGGGATCGGTGCGCAGCACGGCGTGGATCTTCGGATCGATCGTCTTGATCCGCTTCAGGTAGGCGCGGGTAAGCCCCGAGGGGGTGAGGGACCCGCTCGCCATGCGCTTCTGGAGCTCGGGGATCGTCACCGTGTTCAGTTCGATGCCCCGCAGCTCCCCGTCTGCCGCGGAGGCCGGGGGGCGGCCCGCCGCGGGGCGGACCTCGGAGGCGTGTGCGGGCCCGGCGGGGGAGGTCCACCAGGAGGCGATCAGGAGCGCGGACACGGCCAGTGTCGCTGCGGTACGCGTGCTGGGCGGGACCGTGGGGCGTGTGGCTGGGGAGGAGTCCGCGGACTTCCGAGCCGTGAGGGGTCTCATGGGTCTAGCCGACTACAGCCGCCCGGTCGCGCGCAATAGCCCCACCGGACACTCGCGTTGGGTCTGCGGGGGTATGGCCGTTGCGCAGGGTGAGTCGTGAGCGGTACGTCTCGGAACGGCAGCGGTGCGGGGGTGCACTGGGCAACGGGACGCGCTCGGGCGGAAGGTGCGTGCTGCCGGGGCTGCCCGCCACTCGATCCATGGCGACTCGTCGGCGGCCACGACGTCCTCCGGGTCCTCGACCTCGACCAGGCGGAGCCCTCGGCGAGGTCGCCGTCGCTGTAGGCCATGCCCGACTCACACCCTGGGCGACGTGACCACGTCGACACGTCCGTACTCGTCCACGGTCAGCGCCACGCGTTCGACCCGGTTTCCAGCGAGCAGTGTGAGCCAGATGATTCTCCACAGCAGGCAGGAAAGGATCGTCAAGATCGCGTGCAGCACGTTGTTGACCGGTTCCCCGCGCACCGTCACCGCCTGCGAGGGAGAGCGATTCTCCACACGCCACCCGGCCGCTACGTAGTCATTGACCGCCCAGTCGGGAATGGCCGACCGGCGTTCCTCATCGAGAGCGCCCTCCGGAGCCGCCTGGAACATCGCGGGCGGTGGCTGCCGCCTCCCGGACGCCCAATCCTGCCAGTTCCGTGGGTCGTGCTCGCTCATCGCCGCTCCTTGAGATCGGCCCGCTTCCTGGCGGTGCACCGCTTCGACGCGCCTGCGGCCGGATGAGCGCGCCGGTTCTACGTCCACGGTCGCCCTGGACGGGGCCGGGCGCATTCTGGCCAGATCCCGTTGCACATCCGGGGTACATATCCGTGTAAGTGATGGAATGCCCACACCGCGCTTCTCATCAGCTACGAACTCGCCGACCTGCTGATCCGCCACGGCCGGCCACGGGAGGCCATCGCCGTCTTCACCAAGCAGGTGCCCCATCATGCTCTGCGGCTGGGGCACGACGTCGACGCCAACTCCGCGCTCCTGGTGCAGGTGACCGGCTGAGAAGCTTCCCGCTTCTCTGCTGGGGGGGCGACGGTCACTCTTGTGGGGGATCGGCAGCGGCCCCGGGCAGCAGGACGATCCGCAGAAAGCCATGGGGGCAGGACGTGTGAGCGCGGCCGGTCTCGCGCGTGCCTGGACGGAGCGCACGGGCAGCTGAGTGAGGTCTGCACCGATGCGTCGGTGCAGACTTCGCGTCATGTCTAGGTGCCGCGCGAAGAAGCGGTACAGCTTCTGAATTTGTTCTTCTCACCTGTCACGGGCCGGTGGCAAGCCTGTCGCGTTCTCAGGGCTGGCTCAGTGCCCGTTCGATCGCGAGGCGGGCCCGGTTCGTGGCCGCGCGGTCGTGCCGGAGTTGCATGGCGGCGTTCAGTGCCAGTCCGGCGGCGATGATCTCGAAAAGGGCCTGGTCGATGTCGAACCCGTCCGGCAGTTCGGCGTTCTCCACAGCTGCGGTCAGATCCGCCCGCAGCTGTTCCTGCCAACGTGACCACACTTCGGCCACCGCGTCGCGGACCCGTCCGGGGCGGCCGTCGTACTCGGTGAGCGCTGCGGTCATCAGGCAGCCGCCGGGCAGCAGCGGCGTTTCCAGGTACTCCACGGAGTTGGCGCACACCGCACGCAGCCGCCGCAGGCCAGGTGGTTCGCCCAGCGCGGGCTCGACCACCCGGTGCCAGAAGTCCACGAACGCCTTGTCCAGCGTGGAGATCTGCAGCGACTCCTTGGTGCCGAAGTGTTTGTGTACTCCGGACTTGCTCATCTCCAGTGCCTCGGCGAGTCGGCCGATGGTGATGCCGTCCAGCCCTTCCTCGGAGGCGATCTCAGCGGCGCGGCTGAGGATCCGGCCCTTGGTGGCCTGCGCTTCGGCTACTGAGCGGCGTGGCGACATGCGACGAGCATAGCGTACGGCCGTCCGCTATCCTTTTGGCGAACGTTCGTACGCTAAATTAATCGGCGTCACCGAGAGCGGGGAGTAGTCAGATGCGAGTGCGACGGCTGGGCTGGGCGGGACTGGAGATAGAGGCCGATGGCAAGCGGCTGGTGATCGACTACGTGCGGGACATTTCGCCGCTGTTCACCGGATGGAAGCCCGGCACGTGGTTGACGGCACCGACCGGGAAGGTCGATGCCGCGCTGGTCACTCACCTGCACCGTGATCACACCGACGCATCCGCGCTCGCGGAGGTGTTGGTACCAGGAGCGCCTGTGCTGCGGCCGGCTCCCGGCCATGGTGATGACGTGGACAACGTGACGACGTTGCTGGCGGAAAGCGAACTGACCGGGCACGGACTGGCGGCGACGGTCGTCGACGTCTGGTCCGCCCGTGAGATCGGGCCGTTCCGTGTCACCGCCGTTCCGGCCGTGGACGGGCTGGGCGACCAGCAGGTGAACTGGGTGGTCGAGGCCCACGGACAGCGGATCTTCCACGGTGGCGACACGATGTTCCACGGGTACTGGTGGCTCATCGCGCGCCGGTTCAGTCCGTTCGACGCGGTGTTCCTGCCCGCCAACGGGCCCGTCGTCGACGCGCCGCATCTGCAGCCGCCGAGCCCGGTCCTTGCGGCGCTGGACCCGAGGCAGGCGGCTGCGGCGGCGGAGATCCTCGACGCCCGGTACGTGGTGCCGATCCACTACGAACCGGAGCAGCCGGAAAAGATCGCGGGCTACGTCGAGGTCGCCGACCCGGCGAAGGAACTGCGCGAGCACGCCGGACCGCGCGCCCGCGTGCTGGCCGTCGGCGAATGGCTGGACTTGACTCCATGACCGGGCCGTGCCCGCGGCCAGGGGCGTAGGGGTTGAAGTCGCGGCAGTTGCTGCCTTGGTGTGATCGTGTGCGTCGTCGAGATGCAGTTGACCATGCCAAGGCCGCGAGGGTGCGTCTGCTGGCCAACGCTGTCCGCATCGAGTCCCTGACCGTGTTGTCCCGGTTCCGGACCGACTTCTACGACTGCTTGAACGCTCGCGCCAACGTGTTGTTCGAGCTGACGGACGCGGTGCTGTGCATGGTCGGGCCGGTGCGGTCGCTCGTGGATCCGGCGCTGGCGCCCGAGCACCGCCGGGGCCACGGCGCCCTCTGCGCCGGTCTCCACCGCGGCCGTCTGGATGTCACCCGGCTCCGACGGGCCCTGGCGGCGCTGGAGATGGCGGCCGGGCTGCCTCAGCTCTTCCTCGGCGCCTGAGCGCTCACCGCGGCCGGCGCGGTGCCGAAGACGGGCAGCAGCCAGTGAAGAGCGGGTTGGCGGGGAGGAGCCATGCCTGGTCGCCGTCGCGCTTGAAGCGCTTGACGGTGGTTTCGCCCTCGGCGGTCATGGCGGCGATGACGTCCCCGTTCTGTGCTTCGTTCTGGGAGCGGACAACGACTTGGTCGCCGTCGGTGATGTGCGCGCCGGTCATGGATTCGCCGACGGCGGTAAGGGCGAACAGGTCTCCCTCGCCGACCAGTTGGCGCGGCATTCTCGGGGGCCATATCGGCCCGGCGTTCCCGGTGGGCTCCGTATCCGGCCCCGTCTCACCGGCTCGGGTGTCGAGCGCCGTCGTCTACGACACCGGACCTGACCCGGCGCGCTCCGCGGTGGTCGCTGCGCCGTCCCCGACCGCCAGCGGTGGGCGGGCGGTCGGCTGCAGCTGCGGTCCCGCAGCGGGCCGGGCGGCGGGGAACCGGGCGGCGGTCTGTTGCAGGGCGAGCTCGCGCGCGACAGCCATGTCGCTGAACGGGATCAGTTCCTCCCGCACGGTCTGGTGCGGTTCGCTGCCCTTGCCCGCGAGCAGGACGATGTCGTCCGGCCCTGCCGCCGACAGCGCGAACGCGATCGCCGCGCGCCGGTCGGCCAGCCTCTCGAACGGCGTGCCCGTTGAGGCGAGGCCGGGTGCGATCTGGTCCAGGATCGTCTCCGGGGCCTCGTTGCGAGGGTTGTCCGAGGTCAGGACGCACAGGTCGGAGTAGGTCCCGGCGATCCTTCCCATGGCGGCCCGTTTCGTGGTGTCCCGGTCGCCGCCGCAGCCGAACACGGTGATCACCCGGCCGCGCGAGTAGCCGCCGATGGTGGTCAGCACCTTCTCCAGGGAGTCGGGGGAGTGCGCGTAGTCCACGATCACCGAGGTGCCGTCCGGGGTATCGAAACGCTCGAACCGGCCGGGTACCGGCGGCATCTGGGCCAGCGCGGCGACCAGGGAGTCGAGGTCGTGCCCCAGGACGTGGCAGGAGGCGAGGGCCGCGAGCGCGTTGGCGACGGCGTACCGGCCCGGGAAGGGAATGGCGGCCGGGCGGGCGCGCCCGCCGTGGTGGAGGGTGAAGCGGGTGCCGGACGCGCTCACCACCAGGTCGGTGGCCCGGTAGTCCGCCGGATTGTCGAGGGCGTACGTGGTCACAGCACCCGGCATCATCGCGGGGATCCCCGCCCCGACCGGGTCGTCGGCGTTGACCACCGCGCGACGGCACAGGCCCTGGAAGAGCCGGAGCTTGGCGTCCCGGTAGTTGGCCATCGTGCCGTGGTCGTCCAGGTGGTCCTGGGTCAGGTTGGTGAACACTCCGACGTCGATGAACGTACGGTCCACCCGGTGGGTCAGCAGTGCCATCGAGGTGGCTTCGAGCACCACGCTGGTGACCGCGCGGTCGCGCATGTACCCCAGGAGGTACTGGAGGTCGGGCGACTCGGGGGTGGTGAGAACCGAGGGCGGCATCGGGATCAGCTCGTCGCCGATCCGGCTGCCCGACGTCCCGATGACTCCCACCTCGGCCGCCGCCGAGAGCCGCAGCACGGACTCGACCATGTACGACACCGAGGTCTTGCCGTTGGTCCCGGTGACCGCCAACATGTCCATCTCCCGCCCCGGCTCGCCGTAGTACCGGGAGGCCACCACGGCGGCGGCCCGCCGGGCGTCCGGCACCCGCACAGTGCACCTGCTCGCGGGCCAGAGCGTCTCCGGGAGCGCTGGGTCGGCACTCTCGACGATGACGGCCGCCGCTCCGCGGGCGAACGCCGCCGGGACGGAGGCGGTCCCGCCCTCCCGGTGACCGGGCACGGCGACGAAGACGGAACCGGGAGTGACCCGGTCGACGTCGAAGGTCGCGCCTGCGGTGATCGGCGTCGTGATCGGGTCGCCCTGAAGTACCTGGTGTTCCTGTCCGGCCAGCAACTCGCTCAACTGCACATTGATCCCTTCGAAGTGGCACGGCCCGTTGAACGCGGTCGCAGCCGGGCGGCAGCACCGGCGGTGGCCGGACGCTGCTGTGGTGAGGCGGAGCCGAGCGCGGTGCTCGCTCGGGTCGGACCGGGCAGCTCACGACCCGGCAGAAAGGCCCGGCGACCGGGCGTGGTGGCGCGGCGCACCGGCAGGGGCGCGTTCACGTGCTGATACAGGGCGAATCCGTCATCGGGCGCACGCAGAGGGACGTGCTGCCGGAGGGGCCGGGGAAGCTGGCCGGATCGTTCGCCGCTCCTTGAAGCTACAGCGAGTTGCGTGCAGTGGCTAACCGCCCCCCGGTGCGGGGTGGCCATGGAACCCACCATGGAGGCCAGTTCGCTCGAGGCCGGCGCGCGCCGCTACTGGGTCTACGGGCAGGAGGCGGCCGAAGTGGTCACGGTCGCGGAGGGCCGGTCTTGACCAGTGCGGTCAGCTGGTCGCTCGGCGCGCATGAAGCACAGCCGGTGGCTGATTTCCTTTTTCCCTCGTCAGCTTCTTCAGCGTTGCCTCCGTCAGCGGGTGCAACGAGTCCAGAACATGGCGTAGTCCGGGCTGGTCCAAGGTCTGGCTGGTGACCTCGACCTGCGTGCTTCGGTAACGGCGGGTGAGGGTGACACCACGTACGTTGCCGGGGAGGTCGCGGACCGTGCGCATCGTGAAGGAGGTGCGCTGGTAGCCGTCGCGGGCCTCGGCAGCCAGGGGAAGGGCCGTAATCCCTTCGACCGTCATGGCTGTGCCCAACCAGGTGGGCATCGCCCGGAGCATGGTCGCGGTCAGCCAGTGCCACCGGTACCACGCTTCGTCGCACGCCGACGTTTGCATGGAGGACGGAACGCGCATCGAGCGTCTGGACGCCGGGGTGGAGCGGGCCCGGGCCCTGGAGCGGCGGAACGAGGACCACTCTGCTGGGCACCACCGCTGACCGTCCTGGGCCGCGCGGGCGGGCCGGTTGAGTAGCGGGCCGGGTCCGGCTGAGTGCGAGTGCTCAGGGCGGGGCGCCGAACTCCTCGTACCGTCGGGGGTGGTAGTCGAGCGGACCGGACGGCGGGGAGCCCATGAACGCATTCATGCAGCACGCGAGCGGTGGTTCCTGCGCGTCGGAGGAGTGGCCGATGCTCTATCTGGGCGTCGTAGCCGTCCTCGCGGGGTGCGGGTTCCTGGTCAACCTGATCGCGCTCTGGGTGTGCGTCAACGTCGAACAGCCGGTCAGGACCTGGGCGGTGGCGATGGTCCTGCTGCCGTGGATCGGCCTGGTCGTGGCGTTGGTGGCGTCCGTGGGGCTCGGCCTCGACGCGGCGGACCGGGGCGGGTCACCCTGGTGGTTCCTGCTCGCGGGAGCCGGGGCGCATCTGGGGGCGCTGGCCGTGGTGGCCCTTCTGGCCTGGTCCGCCACGCGGAGGGCCTACCGTGGTGGTGTCCCGGCGCCGGACACGGCCGCGCCCGGCGCGCGGACCGGTGGGACACGTACTCCCTCGGAACCGGCGCGGTCGCGGCCCTCTGCCGTCCCCGTCGACTCGCCCCGCTCGCACGAGGAGTGGCGGGCCCGCGTGAGCCGCAGGCCGGACGACGTGGGATACGGGGTCCTGCTGCCGCGGCTGGCCGAGAGGTACTTCGCGCACTACCACCGCCTGGTGGACCGGCACCTGCCCTCCGGCTGCCACCCCGGAGAGACCGCCACCGCGGACGACGCGCTCGCCGTCCTCGCCCTGGGTGAGAGCATGCACCGCATGCTCCTCCGGGACCGCTCCTGGTTCGTGCACGACGCTATGAGGTGGGGTGCCACCTGGACAGAGGTGGCGGCCGCGCTGGACGTGACGACGGGCCGGGCCCGGTCCGTCCTCCGGTCCTACGCAGAGACGCAGCTAAAGCTGTACGAGGAGACTGAGAGGACGGGTGACCGGCCCTTGGGCTACTCCGCCGAGAAGTACCGCTCCGTGCTGGCGCTCATCAGGCTCGCCGACGACGCCCGGTCACCGTCCGCCGCGTAGCGGGACGGTGACGGTGGACAGGGACGTGGGGACGGCTCCCGCCAAGAGCGTGGGACCGGGCAGCGTGAACCTGCTGACCGGCAGTTACACGCTGTCTGCCAGCGACGCATCGCTCTTCGGCGTGGCCGTGTCCCGGTCCGCTGCTTCCCGGCTGTCGCGTTCCGAAGCGCAGGACGACGGACAGGCCGCGATCTTCGGTCCGCAGTGGACCTCGGGGACGACCGCCAGCCTCGCCGAGTCCGGCTGGGCCTACCTGAAGAGGGCTTCCGTCACCTCGGTCTCCGTGGTGACGGTGGACGGGGCGAAGAGCGGATTCACCGCGGCCAAGGACGGCGGCCGGGTTCCTGAACCAGGTGCGGGAGACCTGCGGCTGACCGGGAAACTGGACCCGTCGTCGCGCCAGGGGGGCGTGCCCCGGGGAGAGGCCCCGCCCTTTCCGCGGCTCACCGAGCGTCTACCATCGGAGCATGCCAGCCCCGACAGACCCGAGTGCCGTGGTCGACGACAAGCGGATCGTCCGGGGCGACACCCGGCGCACAGCGATCCTGGCCGCCGCCACCCGGGAGTTCGGGCGCAAGGGGTACGACCGTGCGCGGATCGCCGACATCGCCCGCGAGGCCGGGGTGACCGACGCGGGCGTACTGCACCACTTCCCCCGCAAGCACGACCTCTTCGTCGCCGTCGTCGAGTTGCGGGAGGACACCTACCGAGCCTTCTACGCGGAGGAGTTCCGTACCGTACGCGACATGCTCGACGCCTTGATCGCCGCGGTACGCCGGGCCGGCGAGGACCCGGACCTGGTGCGCTTCCGCCGGATGCTGACCGGGGCGGCGGGCGTGGAGGGACACCCGGTCGAGGGCCGTCACCGGGACAACCTCGAACGGGCGCTGGAGAGGTTCGTCCCGGTCGTACGGCGCGGTGTCGCATCGGGTGAACTCCTCGCGGGGACCGACCCCGAGCAGATCGTGCTGGAGATGCTGGCCCTGAACGAAGGCATCCGGGACCAGTGGGTGACCCTCCCCGAACGCATCGACTACGTCGGGGTGTTCACCTCAGCCGTGAACGGCCTCTACGGGCGCATCGCCACGGACCCCGGCCGGAACGGCTAGCAGCAGCCGTCGGCGCAACTGCTGGAGCGTTTCCTCGCCGAGGCCGTGCGCGGTCAGATACGACGCGGCGCCACCGTACCGGGAGTCGAGGCGGCCGAGCGTCTCTTCCATGACCGGGGCGGGACTGCGGGTGATCAGGGCCTCGATCCGCGGCGACACTTCGATTCCCATGGCGCGCACGGACGACATCATCCCGTCGGCCCACGTCCCGTTCAGGTGTGTCTCGCTCAGCGCGTAGTCGGCGACGATCGCGTCGCGGTCGACGCCCACCGCGTTCAGTACGAGGGCCACGGCGAGCCCTGTCCGGTCCTTGCCCGCCGTGCAGTGCACGAGTACGGCGCCGTCGGCCGGTTCGGCGACCAGCCGGGCGACCTGGGCGAAGGTACTTCCCGCGGAGTCGAGAAGGTCCGCGTACAGCCCGCTCAGCGTCGGGAGGTCGAGCATGCCCGACGCGTCACCGTCCAGCAGCGGCAGTCGTACGGTGCGAGGGTGCGCGGCCGCGGGTGCGGCGGTGGCCTCGCGTTCCGAGCGGAGGTCGATCACCAGGGACACGGAGCGTCGCAGTGCGGCCCTTCCGGGGCCGTCCAGCGCGGCGAGGCCCGCGGAGCGGCACAGCACTCCGGGGCGGAGCGCGGAGTCGACGGCCCTGAGCCCGCCGAGATCACGGTGGTTGACGAGGCTGTCGATCACGACGGTACGGGAGTGGTTCATCGGGTGGCTTCCTTTGTGTGGGCGGCGGTCTGCACCGGGGCGGCCGTGACGTCCTGCACCGGGGCGACGGTGTCCCGCGACGGGTCGGCGGCGGACTCCGGCCCAGGCGTGACGGGGCGGCGCAGGACCGGTCGCAGGCGCGGCAGGATGAGGAGCGAGAGGAAGACGGCGGCCGCGGCGGTCAGATAGAGCGACGTGTAGTTCTGCGGGTGCCCCGACACGGGGTCCGGGCCGCCGATGGCCAGGGCGAAGGGGGCGAGAGCGGGCGCCACCGACTGCGGGATCGTCTTGGCGAGGTTGAAGATGCCGAGGTACTTGCCCTCCTCGCCGACCGGGAGCGTACGCAGGACGAGTGCGAGGTCGATCGAGTAGTAGACGCCCAGGGCGAATCCGGCGACGGCCGTGCTGGCCCAGAAGACCGCGAGGTCGCCGGTGAACGCCTTGAGGAGGAGGGACACCGCCATCGCCACGGCCGCCGTCACGACGAACGGGCCGTAGTTCCCGCGCCGCGCGGCCAGATGGCCGCAGACGAATGCGGCGACGACGTTGAGGAGTGCGGCGAGGAGAGTGGCGAGCGAGCTGAGCGAGACGGCGTGGGACTGCGTCATGCCGAGGCGTTCGATCAAGTAGAAGAGGCCGTACGTCCCGACGATCGTGTATCCGAACTGCATCACGCACCGCTGGGCCCAGGCGAGCGTGAAGGCGGGCACCCGCAGCGGGTTGAAGAGGAACGCCCGGAACACACCACCCGCGCCGCCCCCGTGCGGCGATGCCCGCCGTTCCCGTACGGGGACGTCGGGAACCACGGCACAGACGACCCCGACCAGCACCAGCGACAGCAACGGCATCGCCAGCACGACCACCGGCAGGTTGGTCGCGAACAGCGAGGCCACCAGCATCGCCGGAACGATGCCGAGGAAGCCGAAGGCCCCGAACACCCCGGAAGCCTTGGCCCGTTGCTCTTCGGGAAGCTGGTCCGCGAGCATCGCGTTCAGCGCCGCCAGGACGGCGTTGTAACCGAGCTGCCCGAGGCCCCACGCCAGGGCGAGCCAGCCGGAGGACGGCGCCGCCAGCATCAGTACGGCGCTCAGCGCGCCCACGACGGTGCCGCCGACGATCCACGGCCGACGCCGCCCGAAGCGGGAGCGGGTGCGGTCCGACAAGTGGCCCCATACCGGATTGGACACCAGGGCCGCCACCGCGCCGACGGTGGTCACCAGGGCGAGCGAGGACTCCTTGGTGTCCGGTGCGATCTCCAGCACCTTGAGCGAGAGGGAGAAGGCGAGCGCGGTGGCGATGGGGCCGAGTGCGGCCAGCTCTACCAGCGCGAGGAGGTAGATGCGTGATGTCGGTACGGGCTTCGGCGGGGCGGGCGGGAAGGGGGTCACGGCGGGTTCCTCCGGTCGGGTCGCAGGCTGTGCCGGGTGGCTGGGGGCGGCACTTGCGGTGAGCGTAGGGAGGCTTTCAGGACGCGGAGCTGAACACCTAGTGGCGACTAAGTAATACTTAGTGAAGACTAAGTCTCTTTCCTGGGAGCGGCACCGGTCCGGCCGTAGCGTGCTTGCATGCACACGACCGGTACGCACCGCACGAGCCGCACCCGCCAGGCGGGCCCCCCTGCCTCAACGACCTCTCCTCCCGACCGGGTTGACGGACTCGTCGCCCGGATGACCGTGCCGGAGAAGGCCGGAGCGCTGCTCGCCGCGCGGGTGACGATGAACCCCGACGGCACGCTGTGGGAAGGCGCCGATTCGCAATCCCCGTTCGGCTTCACCCCGACCACCGAACTGCTGCTGGAGCGCCACGTCGGGCACCTGGGGCTGATGAGCATCCCGAGCGTCCCGGCGCTGGCCCGCTGGGGCGAGGAGATCCGGGCGACCACCGCTCGCTCCCGGCTCGGCATACCGGTCACGGTCGGAGCCGACCCGACGCACGGCCGCGTCCGCAACGCCCATGTCGGGCAGAGCGGAGCCGGGTTCAGCATGCTGACCGAGCCGATCGGCCTCGCGGCCACCTGGGACGCCGCTCTGGTCGAGGAGACCGCCCGGATGATGGCCCGCGAGCTGCGCGCGGCCGGTGTCCACATCGCGGTGCACCCCATGGCCGACCTGGCCACCGAACCGCGGTGGGCGCGGGTGGCGGGGACCTTCGGAGAGGACCCCGAGCACACGTCCACGATGATCCGCGCGTTCGTCCGCGGGCTCCAGAGCGGCGGTGCCCACGAACGAGTGCTGGCGACAGCGAAGCACTTCCCCGGCGGCGGGCCCCAACAGAACGGCGAGGACGCCCACTTCGAGCGCGGAGCGCACACCGTGTATCCGGGCAACCGCTTCGACGACCACCTACGGCCGTTCGCCGCCGCGATCGACGAAGGCGTCGCCATGATCATGCCCGGCTACGCCGCCCCCCTCGGCCCCGCCCCTGACCTTGACCTCGAAGAAGTGGGTTTCGCCTTCCAGCGCGGACTGATCACCGACCTGTTGCGTCACCGGCTCGGCTTCGACGGGGTCGTCGTCACCGACTTCAACATCGTCACCGGAATGCGCCTGCCGCGCCTGGGTCTCGAACTGCCCGTCCGGGCCTGGGGGTTGCTGGAACTGCCCCCGGTCGAACGCGTCGCCCGGCTCTTCGACGCCGGTGTCGACCAGTTCGGCGGGGAGGACGACCCGGCGCTCATCCTGGAGGCCCTCGACCGAGGTCTCGTCACGGAGGAGCGCCTCGACACCTCCGTGCGACGCGTCCTGCGGGACAAGGAGCGCCTCGGCCTGCTGGACGACCCGTCAGCCGGTGCTGTCTCGCCCGCCGCCGTCCACCTGCAGGTCGCCACCCGCGAGAGCCTGACGCTCGCCCGCCGGGTGCAGGCCGCGTCCGTGGTGGCCCTCACCGGGCACCCCACCCGCCTCGGCCGGGACGTACGCGTCTACGCGGAAGGAGTCGACCCGCACGTCCTCGCCGCCTACGCGGTACCGGTCGACAACGTCGAGGAGGCCGACCTGGCCGTTCTGCGCCTGGCCGCCCCCTACGACGCCCACCCCGCGGGCTCACTCGAAGCGGCGTTCCACTCCGGAAGCCTGGAGTTCCCGGCGGAGACCGTCCGGCACGTGCAGGCCGTCGCGGCGGCCGTCCCCACCGTCGTCGACGTCTTCCTGGAACGCGCGGCAGTGCTGACGCCCTTCGGCGCCCTTCCAGGAGTCACCCTGATCGGGACCTTCGGAGTCGATGACGAAGTCCTGCTGGACGCCGTCGGCGGCCGGACCGCCGTCGCCGGACGGCTCCCCTTCGACCTGCCCCGCTCGGACGCGGCGGTCGCCGCCGCACGTGAGGACACCCCGTTCGACACCCTCGACCCGGTCTTCCGCTTCGGCCACGGCCTGCGCTGGCCCGCGCGGAACAGGGCGACGACGTAACCCCGCACCGCTGCCAGGACCGGGGGGCTCAGGACTTCTCGACCGGTGCCTGTACGTCGTCGTAGACCCGGGCGGCGGTCAGCAGCCCGTCGGGGCCGCGTCCGCAGACGCCGGTCCCGGCCTGGGGCGGCAGCTCCGACGTGCCCCAGCGCACGCAGTTGTACTCCACGGCGCAACGGGTGCCGCCGTGGGTGACGGTGCGGTGCTGGAGACCGATGCCGCCTCCGGCACTGAAGAACATGGTGAAGAAGGCGGGTAGTTCGTCGGTGCAGCGATGGGTGTACTGGGGCCCGCCGGGCTCGCGGAAGGAGCCGTCGTGGCTGAGGCTGCGCACGATCGGCTCGGTGTCTTGGGCGTCCAGCGCGGTCTGGTAGCGGCCGACGACGTCGCCGGGGTGGACGTCGCCCGCCACGAGCGCCGGGGGTCCGACCTGGTGGTGGCCGGCCAGCGGCCACCACCCGCCGTGCTGGCGATCACCCGGGTGGTGCTGTGGCGCTCGCGCAGCCACGCGCCGCTGCGCTCCACGAAGGTCCGCAGCGTGCGGCGCCCGCGCACCTCGCCTGCGCGGGGGTCGTGCACCACCACGCTGCCGGGACGGGCGGGGTCGATGTCATGGGTGTCGCGGTTGTCCAGGGCGCGGACGAAGTGGGCCACGGGGTCGGCCGAGGCCGCGGCGCGTACCTGCTGGCGCGCGGCTGCGGGTGCGCTGCTGACTTCCGGGAACCATGGCATGCCGGTGTTCCTGTCGTTGCGCGTGAGGGGCGGGCGGCGGACGTTTCGGCTCTAGGCTCGCTGTGGGCCTTCCGCACTCGTGCGCGGCTGGCCGGGGCACCCCCTGCCACTCAACACTGATCACCCACCCGAGGAGTCGTACGTGGATCGGCCGTCCATGGAGTCCGTGCCGGGGCAACCCGAGCAGCAGGCCCTGTTCGGGTGGTCGGAGACGACGGCCCCCGAGCCGGACGCCGCCCCGGCCTTCGCTGACAGCCCGCAGGCCCGTCGGCTGCTCGACGTACGTGAGGTGTACGCCGAACCGGCTGCCCTCGACTCGCCGCGCGGTCGGCAGATCATGGAAAGGCTGCCGGGTGTCCGCGTGACCGAAGTGCCGAGCCACTGGCGCATCCCCTCCCTCCACGGCAACGACGGCAACATCGCGCGCTGGGTCCGGGTCAAGACCGAGACCCTCGTCCTTGGCGTGAAACGCACCCTCGAAACACGCCCCAACGGCAGATCCGCAGACTGGATCGCACCTGGCCCCTCCAACGGCTGCGCCATGGCCTGCGCCTACTGCTACGTCCCCCGCCGCAAGGGATACGCCAACCCCATCACCCTCTTCACCAACATCGAGGCCACCGTCGCCCACATCCGCCGTCACGTTCGCGCCCAGGGCCCCAAGACGGAGCCCAACCAGTGCGACCCGCGGGCCTGGGTGTACGACATCGGCGAAAACGGTGACTGCTCCGTCGACGCCCTGATCTGCGACAACACGGCGGACCTGATCGCGGCGTTCCGCACCCTGCCCACCGCGAAGGCTTCCTTCGCGACCAAGTTCGTCAACCCCGACCTGCTCACCCTCGACCCGCAGGGGCGCACGCGGGTGCGCTTCTCGCTCATGCCACCGGACGACGCCCGGCTGCTGGACCTCCGTACCAGCCCGATCGCCGAACGGATCGCCGCCGCACCCGACTTCCTCGACGCAGGGTACGAAGTCCACTTCAACCTCTCACCCGTCGTCCTGCGGCAGGGCTGGCAGCGGGACTGGGCCGACCTGCTCGTGCACCTCGACGACGTGCTTCCCGTACGCGTGAAACAGCAGGCGGCGGCCGAGATCATCATGCTGACCCACAACCAGCAGCTCCACGAGGTCAACCTCGGCTGGCACCCCCGGGCCGAGGAACTCCTGTGGCAACCGGCAGCCCAGGAGACCAAACGCTCCCAGAACGGAGCACTCAACGTCCGCTACTCCGCAGAGGTCAAGCGCCAGGCACTCGTCCGGCTCCAGCAACTCCTCACCACGCACGCACCGTGGCTGCGCGTCAGATACGCCTTCTGATTCCCGGTCCCCGGCCCGAAACCGGCCTGCGCGCCGTGGGGGCAGGGCAGTGAGCAATGCGTCAACGAGTGTTCCGAACCGCGGCGCGGGTCCGCCCGTTGTCACGATGGCGCGGCGTTGAGGAGTCCGGCGAACGGCTCGACGCCGTTCCCGTACGGGCGTGCTCGGCGGAGGACGCGCGTCCGCGCCCGGCGGGACCTCCTGCCGGGCGCAGACGTGTTCGTCAGGGGCAGACGGCGAGGAGTACCGAGACGACGGTGCAGGTGGCACTCGCGGTGTCGTTGGCCGCGTTGGGGTCGGAGGGCGCCGAAGCGGTCCGGGTGCCGGTCACCTTCACCGTGCCCAGCGCCAGCAGGTGGAGGGGGACGCGGAAGGTCTTGCTGACGCTGGCCCCCTGCACGATGCTGCTGAAGGAGCAGGTCACGGCTCCGGAACCCGTGGTGCATCCGGAGGACAGGTTCGTCGCGCCCGCGCCCGGAGGCAGAACCGCCTTCAGGGTGGCGGAAGTGACCGCGTTCGGGCCGGTGTTCTGCGCGGTGAGTGTGTACGTGAGGTACGGGACCAGGATGCTCAGCTGCGGCTTCGCGGTGAGGTTCACGTCGATGTCGGCGGCAGCAGGTGCTGCCGGGGCCGGGGTGATCGCGACGCTGGCCGGGCTGCTGCCGACGGGCACGGTCGTGCTCACGGTGCTGGTCGCCGTGTCGATCACCGAGGTGGTGTCGCTGCCCAGGTTGGCGACGTAGGCGCGGGTCCCGTCGGGGGTCGCCGCGACGCTGATCGGGAAGTCCCCGACAGGGACGGTTGCCGTGACGGTGTTGGTCGCGGTGCTGATGACCGAGGTGGTGTCGCTGCCCGCGTTGGTCACGTAGGCGCGGGTGCCGTCGGGGGAGACCGCCACGCCGTAGGGCCCCGTGCCGACGGGAACGGTGGTGGTGACGGCGTTGGCGGCGGTGTCGATGACGGTGGCCACGCCGTCGTTCTGCGAGGAGACGTACAGACGGGCGCCGTTGGGGGTCACCGCGATCGCCTTCGGCCTGTCGGCGGGGACGGTCGCGGTCACCGTGTTGGTGGCGGTGTCGATCACCGACACCGAGTTGCCGTTGGTGTTGGCGACGTACGCCCTGCTGTGGTCGGGGGCCAGCGCGATGCCGGTCGGCTGACCACCGACCGGGATGGTCGCGGTGACGCTGTTGGTCGCGGAGTCCAGGACCGTCACCGTGTCAGCCGCGTAGTTCGTGACGTAGACCCGGGTCGGGGAGGCCACGACCCCGGTCGGCCTCGCCCCGGCGGGAACCGTGGCGGTCACCGTGTCGGTGGCGGTGTCGATCACCGACACCGACGCGGAGTTGTCGTTGGTGACGTAGACCTTGCTGCCGTCGGGAGTCACCGCGGCCCCGGCCGGGGCCGACCCGACGGAGACGGTCGCGGTGACGGTGTTGGTCGCGGTGTCGATCACCGACACGGTGTCCGAGCCGTAGTTGGCGACGTACGCGACCGGGGCGGCGGCGCGTGCCTGCCCGGCCGCGGCAGCCGGTGCCGCGCCCGTCGCGGAAAGCCCCGTCACGCAGAGGGCGCTGCTTGCCAGCAGCGCGGTCAGCCGTCGCCGCGGCCGACGGTGCGGAGAGAAGTGCCGGGCGGATCTGGTGCCAGAAGACATGATGATCTTCCCCTTCCTGATGTCCGCGCCCGCAGGCACGGACCAGACGCCTCGCGGACCGCCCGCGAGGAGGGCTGCGCAGTGGCGGACCGCGCCGTAACCGGAAGAGGAGGAACAGGTGTCGACCGTGGGGTCCGCAGCCCGTTCACCTCTGTCGAGGACGGGCCCGGCCCGCAGATCTCACGAGGCCGACGCGGGGAAGTACGCGCGTCAACGCGCCCAGCATGACACCGACTTGTAGCGCAGGGGCATCGAACAGTCACATTGCGGAACCCGTCGGCCGTCCGGTCCGTGGACCCTCGTCTGAAGGGCGAACAGCCGTGCGTACATTCCGCCGTGCTCGACCAGCGAGCCGGTGCGCAGCTACTCGATGGTCCGGCCCCCCCGCTCGGCACGACGATCCGGTCCGCCGTGCGTACCGCGCCCAGCCGGTGGGAGATCAGCAGGCTGGTGCGTCCCTGCTGCGTCGTTGGCCAAGGCAGAGAGCCGTTGAGGCATAGGGGCGTCCGCAAGACTCTGGGGGGGGCAGTGGTCCGTGGCAGGTTTCGGTCGCGGAGCACTGCGAAGAGGACGTCGGTCCGGCCTCGGGCGAGGCAGAGCAGTGCCTGGGTGGGGTGCTTGCCCCGGGCGATCCTTCTGTCGTGGTCGGCCCGGGACGCTGGGATGCCGGGTGGCGGGACGAGGGTCGCCCGGATGTTCCCGGTGGACTCCTGGCGCAGTCCTTCGGAGATCGCGCGGACGGCGAATGGGGTGGCGCAGTAGACGGCGGCGGTGGGAGAGACCTCGTGGGCGCCGACGGAGGCGATGTTCACGAAGTGCCCGCAGCCTTGACGTTGGCCTGGGGTGACGTTCCGGTCGTCGCGGGAGACGGTGGGCAAAGCGGGTTGCTGGTCGGCGGGTTCGAGGATCGCGACGTCCAGGCGCGTGCGGCAGACGACGGCTCCGGACCGCGCAGAGCCCGGGGCCGTCGAGTACGCGTGTCTCAGCTAAACGTGTCTCAGCGCGTGTGTGTCGTTCAACTCACGCAGTACTGCTGTTCCTTGCCGATCGACCGGTACATGCAGTCCGAGTTCTCCAGCAGCTGCAGCACCGCGTCGCGGTTCCTCGACGTCTCCCGTTCGATGACCTCGTCGGGCGGGTAGAAGCCGCCGCTGCCCGCGGACTTCGGGTACATCTCGAAGGTGTAGCTGAAGATCTTCTGGTTGCCCCACAGCCAGTCGTCGATCGTGCCGTCCGTGATGTAGAGGTCACTTGACTGCTCGGGCGTGTAGCCGTTACTCGCGGCCATCTTCCCTCCGACGGCGGCGTGCGCGTCGCGGTCGTCCTTGGTCAGGCCGGGGGCCGTGTCGTTGTACGTGTAGCCGTACGGCCACAGCACCAGTTCGCTGTACGTGTGGAAGTCGATCGCGGCCTTGATCTGCTGCTTTCCGCCGACGACGCGGCTGCGCACGAAGTTGGCGACGACCTTCACCTCGGGCGCCGACTCGGCGGCCGTACCCCGGTAGGTCTCGGAGCCGGGGGTGCCCGAAGAGCCGCCACAGCAGCCCCACTTGTAGCCCCAGTTGCGGTTCAGGTCGGTGCCGGTGCGGCCGCCCGAGTTGGGCTGCCGGTTCAACCGCCAACTGCGGTAGGAGCCGGTCGCGATGTCGTACTCGCCGCCGTCCGGGTTCATGTCGGGGACGATCCAGATCTCGCGGGAGTCCACCATCTTCTTGACGCGCGCGTCGGAGCCGTAGCCCGCGCCGAGTTCGCGCAGGAGGTACAACGCCATCTCGACCGTCAGATGTTCGCGGGCGTGCTGGTGGTGGGTGAAGAGGACCTCCGGCTCGGCCTCGTCGGTGCCGACGTTGTCGCTGATCTTGATGGCGACGATGTCCCTGCCGGAGTACGACTTGCCGATGACCTTCTTCGTCATCAGGCTCGGGTACGCCGCGATGCGCTGGTCGATCTCCGCGTTCATCTCGGCGTAGTTGTGGTACTTCGCGTCGGCGGGCGGGAAGTCCTTGGGCTCGATCGCGTGGCCGTCCGTACGCTTCGGGGGTCCTGCCAGGGCCTTGAGCCTGTAGCCCAACTTCCGCAGTTTCGCGGCTTCCTGGCGGTCGGCCGAGACGACCACCGCGCGGGCGTCGACCTCGTCGATGGCGACGCCGGTGCGGGCGAGCGCGGTGCGGGCCGCGCGGTCGTCGCGGAGCGGGATCTCGTACTGGCGTATCTCGTCGCTGTCCGTGGTGGTCGCCTTCCGGGGGGCCTGGTCGGCCGGGCCTGGTGAGGCGTTGGCGGTGATGGGTGCCGCCACGGCGAGCGCGAGAAGTGCCGCAAGCGCGGCGGATCTTCTGCCGCGTATCCGAAGTCGCATGAAGTCTCCTCGGGGGTGGGGGTGGGCTTGATGCGGCGCGTGCGGTGCTGGCCCATCATCGAAGGCGTGACATGCCCCGGTCAATGCAGTGTTTGGCCAAACCCCGTCGGGAGTAGGCGAGTTGCGGCCTACTGATGGCATTTTCGGGGTTCGCCGGATGATTTTGCCGGGCGTTCGTGAACTGTCCTCCTGAGTGGAGGAGTTCCGTTCGGTGCGGGGCGGGACCGTCAGCCCGGCCGCTTGCCCCGACATCTCCAGGACGGACCCCCGTGACCGTATCGCCCGCTCGCCGACGTGCTCTTTCCCGTCTCCTCGTCGCCGTACCGCTCCTCGCCGCCGGCGCGCTGACCGGCGTGCCCGCGGCGCACGGGGCCGGGGCGGGCGACGTCAGCGTCAACGAGGTCGTGACCACCGGTGACGTCCACGACTCGATCGAGCTGTACAACAAGGGCACGGCCGCGGTCGACGTCTCGGGCTGGATCCTCAAGGACGACGACAAGAACCACTCCTACAAGATCGCTTCGGGGACCACGCTGGCTCCGCGCGCTTTCCGGGCGTTCGACGTCAGCGGCACGTTCGGTCTCGGTTCCAAGGACGAGGCCCGTCTCTACCTCGCCGACGGCAAGACCCTGGTCGACAGCTTCGTCTGGAGCGACCACTCCGACGCCTCGTGGTCCCGCTGCGCGGACGGCGCCGGCGCCTTCAAGCAGGTGACCACCGTGACCCTCGGCAGCGCCAACAGCTGTGGCACCGGCGGCGGTGGATCGACGACGCCCGTGGCGTGGCCCGGTAGCGGCAGCGTGACCAACGCGGACGGCTCCAACGTGTTCGGGCAGGACCTCAGCGGCCTCTACCAGGAGGGCAAGGTGCTCTGGGGTGCGCAGAACAGCGGGAAGCTGTGGCGCCTGGTCCGTGACGGGTCGGGCGGCTGGAAGCCCGACACCGCCGGCGGCTGGTCCTCCGGCAAGACCGTGCGCTTCCCCGGCGGCTCCGGCAGCCCCGACAGCGAGGGCGTCACCCTGACCGGTGCGGGCTTGGCCGGCGGGGCGTTCGTCGCCAGCGAGCGCAACGGCGACGCCTCCGGCACCAGTCGTCTGTCGGTGCTGAAGTACGACGTCAGCGGCTCGGGCTCCTCGCTGACCGCGACCAAGGAATGGAACCTCACCTCCGACATCCCCTCGACCGGCTCCAACCGCGGACTCGAAGGCATCACCTGGATCCCCGACACCGCGCTGACCGGCGCCGGCTTCAAGGACGCCTCGACGGGCACCGCCTACGACCCGGGCCGCTACACCGCCCACAGCGGCGGCGTCTTCTTCGTCGGCGTCGAGGGCACCGGCATGATCTACGGCTACGTCTTGGCCGACACCGGCACCTACACTCGCGTGGCCTCGTTCTCCAGCGGCATGCCCGGTGTGATGGAGCTTCAGTGGGAGCCGCAGGCGTCCCGCCTGTGGGCGGTGTGCGACGACACCTGTGACGGCCAGCACCGCACTCTGAAGGTCGGCACCAGCGGCGTCTTCGCCACCACTGCCGTCTACAACCGGCCCGGCGGCATGCCGAACTACAACAACGAGGGCTTCTCCCTCGCAGGCGAGTGCGTGGCCGGATCCAAGCCCGTCTACTGGTCCGACGACTCGAACGACGGCGGCCACGCCCTGCGCAGGGGCACCATCACCTGCTGACCCTGGTGCCGTGCAGGGCGTTCACCGACAGCTTCGGCCCGAGCGGGAGCGGCGAGCCGGTGGCCGGACCGGGCAGCTCGGCCGCATCGAGGAGGCGTACGAGATGGACGGCGCGGGAGATCGCGCCGACCACGGTGCGGCTGGACCCGGAGTGCCCGGACGGGGCGTGCACCGTCGCTGCCGTCCGCGCTCCGTCCTTGGACGAACTGACCCGCGCGCACAGGGGTTGTCCGAGGTGGCTGACCGGCTGAGCCGCCACGGCAAGGTCGTCCCCGTGCGTGTGGGGGGTGAACGTTCCCCTTGTGGATCAGGATTTACCTGCAGCGGTCGTCCCCGCCGATTGCTGGAGCCGATGAGGTGTCCGGTGCTCCGTCGTCTCTGTTCCGGCAGGCAAGTTCCGTCTTTGTGCGCGGGGCGCGCGGATGAGGAACTCGGCTTGCACGATGGGAAGCACTGGCTGTGATGCCCCTTCTGCGCGGGTCTTCCATGCGGGTCTTCCATGCGGGTCCGGACGAGGGTTACCTCCAGAGTTTCGATCCGCTTCTCAAGTTCGACGATGCGTTCGAGAGCCCGGTCGCGGTCGACGACCAGCAGGGTCAGGCGGGCGTCGACCTGGGCCCGGTCGTATCCGCGCCGGACTACCTCGAAGCCGAACGGGGGCCTTCGTCTCTTCCCTGACTGTCGCGGAGTTCAGTCAGGATGGTCAGTTCGCGCTGGTACTCGCCGACCATCAGCTGGGCCCTTGCCAGCATGTCATCGCCTTGACGCCGTGCGGTCTCGAGTATCTCCCTGGCGCGTCGTTCGGCGTCAGCGTGCAAAGCGTCGGCTTCGGTCCGCGCCGCCAGAGTGGGACCCGCGCCCGCTCGGGCGACGGGTGCGCGTTCCGTGATGGCGAACTACTCGGCCAGCATCCTCAACGCCCGGTTGACTTCTCTTGCCGTGCCAGGACGTTGTCCCGGTGACTTGGCCAGGGGTTCGGCTATGAGGCCGTCGAGACCGCCCTCGAAGAGTGGAACGATGCCTGGAACGACACCGCCCCACCCGTTCAAGTGGACCAAGACCGTCGACCAGATCATCGACCGCAGCTGCCGCTACTGCGAAAGGATCTCCGGACCGGCTCACCAGAGCGTTCGCGTCGACGGGCCGGGCGTGGCTCCGCGGCTGCGCCCGGCCCGTTCGCGCCAGTTACCTAGGGAATTAGAGGTTGGTCCACTTGTGCGAAGCGATGTTGTCGTTCAGCTGCTGGCCGGAACCGCTGCCCGTGTTGGGGTCGAAGGTCCACTGGGTGAGGTTGGCCAGGCCCACCCCGTTGTGCACGCCTCGCCGGGCCCCGGTGTAGTTGGGTCCGTAGTAGACCCAGACGTCGTCCAGGCTGCCCGGATACCCGGTGTTGCTCAGGGAGGAGACCTTGTTGCGGCACGTGCCCCAGTTCGCCGAGTTCCCCGCCCACGCGGCGCACTCGCCGACGTAGTTGTAGTCGAGGTAGACGTGGAGTTTGCCGTCGGCCGCCGCCCCGCGCGACGCCGGGACGGAGGGTGCTTCGGAGGCATGGGCTGCCACAGGCAGGGTGGTGAGTGCGAGGGCAGCGCCGGTCACGGCAAGGGCGGTACGTAGTCGATTCATCGTCGTGCCTTTCATCGTGGGGTTCACGAATGGATCGGTTTGCTGTTCTGCTGGGTTGTGCGGTGTCGCGCGGGCACGGGGCCCGCGCTCATTCCCCGGCTGCGGCACCGTCCACGACGGAGCGGGCGCGGGGAAGCGCGGTGAGCTGAAGTCGCCGTTGCGCGTCGGCCTCGGGTTCACGCCCCTGGCGCAGACGGGCGGCGTGCTCGCGGTCCAGCTCTGCTGCGGTGGCGGCCAGTCCCGAACTGCGGGCGCAGCGGGCCTCGGCGAGTGCCATGGCCACTTCGCGGGCCTTCGGCAGGGGCTGCAGCGTTTCGACAGCCGCTCGTAGTCGGGCGGGGTCGGCGTACGAGTGTCCCGCCTTGCGCATGCAGGCGGACCAGACTCGGGCGGCCTGGGCGTACCCGGGATCGGCGAGGACACGTTGCCGGCGCAGTTCGGCCAGTGATTCAGCCATCGAGGCGGCTTGGAACCAGCGGCCGAGGTCGCCGTAGAGCGTGCGGTCGGCCTCGGCCTGGCAACCTTGGCTGCTGCGGGTGAGGATCGCGCCGTCGGCCGTACGCGCGGTCAGCCCGGTGGGCTCGGGGCCGTTGGCGGCCCGCAGGGCGTCGGATTTCCGTTCTGGCGACAGGGCCCGGAAGTAGATCTGGTTCGGGTCCTGGCGGCGGATCCGGTCCCGCTGCCGGTCGATGTCCGACCCCAGCCCGTGCCTGGCCGCCCAGGCCGGATCGTCTATGCCGTACGGGAAGTCTCGGGCTTCCGGGACTGGTTCCCGCGGGACCGGCAGGTAGACGAAGCCGCGGGCCCGCATGCAGTCGCGCAGCAGGATCTGCTTCGCGCGGTGGAGCAGGTCCAGCTCCTGGGCAGCCGCCGCGCGTGGCGTGGCGGCGGGAGCGGGGACCGCAGCAGGTGGAACTTTCGCGGGCTCAGCCGACTGGCAGGCGGCTAGGCCCAGGCCCGCGACGGTCACGCTCAGCAGGACCGAGGCGACCGGCCAGGTCCGTGCACCGTTCCGCTTGGGCATGCGATCGGCTCCTCTTCGGCAGGGGGGCGGGGTCGTACTCCCGACAGGCCGGACCCGTCACCCGGGGCAGCCGCCACCCTGTCTAGCCCGACGGCGTTGTTCGGCGTCGGACGTCCCCTGCCGTACAAACAACACCGGACAACTGGCTCCGGCGCAGGGGAGGCGTGGCGGGTTCCCAGAGCGGCTGCGCATGCCGCAACACCCTGGTCGAGGGCCGAACGATGAGGGCCGGGGGCCGAGCACGACGAACGCCGATGATGCTGCGAGGCGCTGTCGGCCCCGTCGGACCGACGGGCCGCTTTCCTGTCCGAACCAGTCCGCGCAGCCTCGGCGATGGGCTGAGCCCGCCTGTGCCCGCACGGCACGGCGCGGCCGGAGGGTTCTCCGGGAGCGGGGAAGTCTCGCAAATTCCTTAGCCCGAACACTGTGCGCTTTCCACCAGCGGCGCGGTACAACGCCACCGCGTCGTTCCTGAACTCCTCCGGATACGGAGACCTACGTCCCACCAGGACACCCTTCCTCGGATCTACAAGATCCATTGCAGAGTGTCCACACCGCCGGGGGCACCTCACACGGTCATGAACCCCTGCGGCGGCACACCCGGATTCCCAGGAACCCCCGGCGATGTCGGCCCCCATCTCGGCGGCGTGGTCTGCGTCATGCGGCCGGTGTGATCAAGGGGGAGGCAAAACGCTCACGCCACCGCCAGCTCCGACTCCGCTCCCAGGCCGCATGCTCCCGGAACTGCACTCAAATCCCCCAGCGAGCCCTCCTCGTCCTCGCCAACACCGAAGTCCAGAGGTGGCCGATGATCTCCCCGCAACGATCACGCTCCTGGCCGGTGCGAGCCCGTCACTCCCGGCCCACACCAGCCCTGTGACCTGCGGAATCAGGATGGAACGATCTCGCTGCGTTTCGAGTACGGGAAGCAGGACCAGGACACCTACTTCGACGGGTGGTTCGACACCGGAGCCCTGTGGCGCGAAGTCTTCGGTCCGCTGGAGGCCGGAGGGAACGGACGTGTGCTGCCGGATCTCTGGGACCCCGCCACCGACCGCGCGACGCGCAGCCCGTACGTACGACTCCCGCCCGACGGCGTGCTGTTGATGCACGGGCCGCTGCTGTTCGGCCGGTGGTTCCCGTTCGACCTGACGGTGCGTGTACGGCTGTCGCCGGGAGCGCTGGAGCGGCGTACCGCCGAGGACGAACGGTGGACGCTCCCGGCATTCGTACGGTACGAGGAGGAGTCCGCTCCCTCGGAAGCCGCCAATGTCGTCGTACGGGCGGACGACGCGCGGTATCCGGCCTGGACCGGGCTCCCCGGGACTGACCCCGCGTTCGGTGCCTTGGGGCGCCGCGTACTCAGACCAGACGGCGTATCTCGCCCCGCACCCGGTAGAAACCGCCCTGCGAACCGTGCAGCCCGTCCACCACGTAGCGGGCGCCCGCCTCCCGGATGGCACGCGGGAACTGCACGTTCCACGAAGGTTGGTAGCCCTCGGAGACGACGTGCACCCGCAGTCGGCCGCCCGGGCCCTGCACGCACTCCACCACCACGCCGCCCGTGCTCCCGGCACCGGACAGCGAGGTCACGCTCACCGTGGGCACCGCTGCGGCGACCGTCGCCGGCGTATAGGTGGGCAGAGCCGCCGACTGCTTGACGTCCAGGGCCGTCGGCACCGTTCCGCCCTGGGCCGCGGTGATCGCCGACTCGCTCGCGTCCACGCAGACCAGGGAGCCGTCCGTGGTCACCAGGTACAGCTTCTGCGCGTGGTACTGCATGGACAGCGCCGCGCCGCCGCCCGTGCCCAGCTTCCACAGCCGGGTCCCGTCGGCGGCGAAGCAGTACACGGAACTGGCCAGGTCGCCCGCGAAGACGTACTCGCCGCCCGACGAGGTCGCGCACGAGTAGACCGCCGCGTCGCACGAGTACGTCGCCTCCGACCGGCCGGTGGCCTTCGACAGGCGCTCCACGACGTGCCGTGCGGTGCCCGCGTACACGGCGTCGTCCTCCTGCCAGCCGAAGAGCACGTTGCCTGCGGTCCTGTGGTGCCACAACTCGCCCTGGCCGTCTGCCGCGTACGCGGTCACGCCCTGCGAGTGGCCGTGGTAAACCGCGTCGGCGTCGGCCCGCACCATCCAGGCGTTGCTCCCCCGGGAGCGCCGTGACCACTGGAACTCGTCCTCGTGGTCGATCACGGTCAGGCCGCCGTCCCGGTCCGCGACGTTGAGCACGCCCTCGTGGATGTCCAGCCAGAAGATGTCGACGTCGTCCGCGATCTCGTAGGCGGCGAAGGGCAGTTTGGACGACAGGTCGTACACCTTGCCGTCGTCGCACCCCGCGTAGATCCAGAAGTCGTCCGCGACCAGGCACTTCACCCCGTCCGGCAACTGGTACCTGGCGAGCACCTCGCCGTCGTGAGCCAGCGTGTAGACATCGCCGCTCTGGTTGCCGACCCAGCAGTGGTCCTCGTCGACGTGGATGCCGAAAGCCGAAGCGCCCGTGCGGAACCGCCACAGCACCGGAGCGGTCGCCCGTGCGGTCGAGGGGACGGACGTCACCTGGCGGCGCGTCACCGCCCGTGCGGCGCGCTGCCCCCGCACGGCGGGCGCGTACCCCTTGCGGACCTTCTCGCCCACCTTCTTCGCCGCCGCGGCCTTCGCCTTCGCGACCGACGGGAAGGTCGAACTCTGCCGCTGTCCATCCGCGCCGATCCGCCCGTACCGCACGTCCACGGTCGTCCCCGAGACCGTCACCTCGTAGAACTTGTGGGCGCCGCCGTCCTCCTGGGACAGCTCCAGATAGGTCATCTCCCCGACACCGGCAACAGACATGGCACAGCCCTCCCCAATGACCGGCCTCCAGCAGCCGATCTCCACTGATCCCAAGGTAGGGGGCACCACTGACAACCGGTGCAAGGAGCGCTGCACCGCAGGTCAGGTGCGGGGCACCCGTACCGCGGGCGGCGGTCGAGCTGCCCGCACCCGACCGGACGTACGCGGACTCACACCGGGCGAACGCCGCTCAGCGCGCCGGACGCACTTGCGGCTCGCACCCTGGTCGAATTCGGCGTAACCGCGCGGGGCTTCGTTCAGCGGGATCACCGTCGCGTTGACCGCCATCGCGATCTGGACGCACTCGTGCAGGATCGCCATCGACAGGGCCCGGTGGTACCGCATGACCGGGCACTGGCCGGAGGTGATGCTGTGGCTCTTCGCCCAGCCCAGCCCCAGGCGCACCTAGAGCGTGCCGGTGCGGGCGCCCTGGCCGACGCCGCCCGGGTCATCGGTGACGTACAGGCCGGGGATGCCGAGCGCACCGTCGGCGCGGGTGAGCGTCATCAGGGAGTTGAGGACGGTGGCCGGGGCCTCCTCGGCGGCCGGGCGGCCGTGCGCGCGGGTTTCGAAGCCGACCGTGTCGACCGCCGCGTCCAAACCTCGCGCCGCAGCAACTCGCCCAGCCAGTCCGCAGAGATTCCCACCCCACGCTCGTCCCGCAGCCAACCATGCAGAGCCGGAACCGTCCACGTGATCCGGGCCTGAGCGGAGCCGTCCAGAAGCCTGCCCAGCGCGGCGCGGTTCTCCGCTCCCAGCGGCCTCGCTGGCCTGCCCGGCCGCAGGCCATCCGGCAGCCCAGCGACCTCACCCTCCTCGAAACGGTGGACAGCGGCTCGGACCGTGACCGGATGGCGCTCCAGCACGCCCGCGACCTCAGCAACGGACCGGCCCTGATCGAGGAGACGAAGGCACTCGGCGCGCTGCCGCGTGTACTGGGTCAGATCGCGGCGGGCCGACAGCATGCGCAGGCCACGGCGTTACTCGTCGGCCAGCACGACTCGGAGGATGTTCGGCATGGCATACCTCCCCAGCACGCCTAACCAACGCGACCAACTTCACCAGCTTCGCTTAGCCGCTTGGTCCACCTGCTGATGCCCCGACATCCCGCCGATGCCCCAGCGCCGTAGCCAGCGAACGCACGGCTACGGCGCACCGCCCGCCCCCAGAGGAGGTACGCCTGAATCTGTTGGCGCTGATGCGACGGGAGGCTGCCATCCCAAAGTACCGATGAAGAAGGCCCAGATGACGCACGACGAGGCACTCAAGCAGCTCAGCCACCTCGCGCGCGAGAGGGCATTCGGAAGGCATGTCGGATCCGACCGCCTCATCCAGGCCGGACTGGATGCCCTGATCGCCGGCTTCGAGAGCCCTTCACTCGCCCTGCTGGCGGGACTCCTCCGCAGCGAGGAACCCGAAGCACCCGAGCTCTTCGACCAGGTGTTGGAGGAGCTGGGGCTGGCCTTTCACCCGCCGGCCGACCCGCGAGCCGCGAAGTAGGCGATGGCCTACTGGATCGCCAGCCAGATCGCGGACGGGTCTCTCCACCCGGCCACCGGAACACACCTCATCTGGGCGGACATCGCCTACGACCTCGGTTACCCCGAGGACCTGCAACATCTCGTCTCCTGCGCGATCAATCTGGACGACTGGGAAGAGAGCTGGGGCGTCTCGCGTGAAGAGCTCAACCGGGAAGCAGTCGAGGCAGCCAACCAGTTCCTGAGTAGACGACGCCGACACGACGACGAGCACTGACCCGCAGGTCACGCCAAACCGAGCAGGGTGTAGCTCTCTCGCAGTGAGTGGGCATGGTTGCGGGTAGCGGCCTCGTCCGGGTGGGGGGAGACTGTGTGATCATGTCCGCATGACGGCTGGTCGGATCATCTTCCTCAACGGAACTTCCAGTTCGGGGAAGTCGAGCATTGCCCGGGAGCTGCTCGACATCCTGGACGATGGCGTCTTCTTCCACCTGGCCGTCGACAGCTTCAACGCGATGCGCACCAAGCGGGACCTCTCACCGGAGGAACTCGACACCGCGCTGCGCCGGACAAGGATGGGCTTCCATCGCTCGATCGCGGTCATGGCCGAGGTGGGCAACGATGTCATCGTCGATCATGTACTCAGTGAGCCGTGGCGGCTTGTCGACTGCCTGAGCGTGCTGCCTCCGGAGGATGTGCTGTTCGTCGGCGTCCGCTGCTCGCTGGACGAACTGGTCCGCAGGGAAGCGGCGCGTGGTGATCGCCCTTCGGGTCTTGCGGCGCTGCAGTACGACCTGGTCCATGAGCATGGTGATTACGACGTCGAATGCGACACCAGCACAACAGACCCGCGTGAATGTGCCGAGCTGATCAAGAAATTCCTCCCACACAGGCCAACACCCACCGCCTTCAGCCGTCTTCGCGCACGGTTTCTCTGAGGATTGTTCAGGCTGTCAGGCGGTAACCAGCCTGGTCGGGACGGGGATAGAGACGGGCATGCTCCTCTTGCACGTGATAGTGCCAGTAGGCGGTGAAGTCGCCGTTGCTGATGATCGCGCGGAGCTGGAGGAGGGCCTCGGCGCCGGGGACGCTCCATCGACTGCCGGTGATCGCGAGGCGGTCGGCGACCAGATGCCTGGCCGCTCCCTCGATCGCGCCGCTGCCGATCGGCCAGCCCCGGGCGAGGGCCTGGTCGTAGTGGAGGAAGTCGCAGTTGTTCCGCAGGTAGCGGATCGCTTTGTCGACGGCGGTGCGCTGTTCACTGGTCAGTTGGTGGTCGGCCTCGGTGCTCAGGGCGGTGACCGTGTCGTGGGTAGCACCGTTCAGCAGACGGACGGCGTGGACGGCAACCCAGTCCTCGCCGTCCGGGTCGGTGGGGCGGAAGAAGCAGCGGGCGGCGGCCCAGAGTTTCTCCAGAACGTGCACGATGTCCAGGACGATGTGGATCTTTATGCCGCGGCGGGCGGCTTCGGCCTGGATGAGGTCGAGTTGGTGACGTGCGCCGTCGACCAGGACGACCCAGTCGCGGCGGTGCCCGGGGTCGCGAGCGGCGGCTTGGTCGAAAGCCTGGGCGATGACCTGCTCGGGGTCGTGCTCGACGGAGCCGGTCAGCCACTTGTGGGTGCCCCGGGGGCCGGGCCGGGGTCGGCGGCGGCCGGTGCGGCCGCCGGGCGGGGCGATCACGTCGTGCGGGCGACGGACGGCCGGGTCGGTGTCGTAGACGCAGGCGAGGGTCGCCATCCGTTTCCGGTTCGTCTTCTCCCCGGCGGACAGGCGGGTGCGGAAGACGTGCTGGGCGCGTCGGGCGGCGCGGGCGGTGTGTTCTCGCGCAGGTGCTCGGGCCTCATCGCGATGCCCTTGCCGTCGACGGACAGGACCAGCAGCGTCGAGGCACTTGCCGGGACAGGCGTGCGGGCGGCGTAGAAGGCGGCGATATCGGTGGCGGCGGCCTTGACCAGGTGTTCGAGCTGGCGCTTCCCGACCACTTTGCCGCTGGCGCGTCCGACCGCGTCCAGGGCGGTGTCGTAGGAGCCGCGGACCGCTTCGAGTACCGCGAGGCGGCGCAGTCCGAGGCTGTGTCGCTCACGTGGCAGCGGGAGCACGGCGTCGGCCGGATGGAGGTTGGGCAGTCCCGCAGCGCGCAGGGCACACCGCGTCACGGTCACCGTCCCGACCACCGTCGCCAACTTGCGTCGGTGGCACGGTTCCAGGCGGGTCCGTCCACCACCGACCCGCGCCCGGCCCGGAGCGTCCAGCGCTGACAACACGGTCTCCTCGCGCCGTGCGCGAAGGTCGAGGTGGCCTTGCAGGAGGAGACGGGCCAGCTCCCGGCCGCCGACCGCCGCCCGCTCCTCCACTTCCTGGTGGGCGTGCTGCGCAGGGCATGACGGTTGAAGACAGGTGGCCGAGTAGCTGGCTCAGGTGGTGAGCAGTTTGGCGATCTCATGGGTGAGCTCCGGCCCGAGCGAGCCCCAGCCATCCTTGTAGCCGTACACACTCCCCAGGGTGCGGGCGTCGTAGTCGCCGTTCAGGATGTCTATGTCGGTGGGGGTGATGAGCGACGGGTGGGGGACACCGAGGGCGCCCGAGACCCTCAGCAACTCACTGCGCAGGGTGCGCAGGTACGTCGCGGCCCGGATGCCCTTCGAGGGCGCGTCGATGCCGCGCGCCAGCCACGGGCTCTGGGTGGTGATGCCGGTGGGGCACTTGTCGGTGTGGCACTTCTGGGCCTGGATGCAGCCGATGGACAGCATCGCCTCACGGCCCACGTTGATCATGTCGACGCCGAGGGCGAACGCGACGACGGCGTTCTCGGGCAGGCCGAGCTTGCCGGAGCCGATGAAGGTGATGTCGTCGGTCAGGCCCCGCTCGGCGAACACGCCGTAGACGCGGGAGAAGCCCACGCGGAACGGCAGGGACACCGAGTCGGCGAACATCAGGGGAGCCGCCCCAGTGCCGCCCTCGCCACCGTCGACGGTCACGAAGTCGACCCCTCGCTCACCCCGCTCCATCAGCGTGGCGAGTTCCTCCCAGAAGTCCATCTCCCCGACGGCGCTTTTGATCCCGACCGGCAATCCGGTCTCCGTGGCCAACAGTTCCACGAAGTCGAGCATCGAGTCCACGTCGTGGAACGCGGTGTGCCGCGACGGCGAAGCGCAGTCCTTGCCTGCGGGAATGTCGCGGATCCCGGCAATCTCGTCGGTCACCTTCGCGCCCGGCAGCATGCCGCCGAGCCCCGGCTTCGCGCCCTGCGAGAGCTTGATCTCGATCGCCTTGACGGGCGCACCCGCGACCATGGACTTGAGCTTGTCGAGGTTGAACGTCCCGTCCTCGTTGCGGCAGCCGAAGTACGCCGTACCGATCTGGAGGACAAGGTCCCCGCCTTTGAGGTGGTAGGGCGACAGGCCGCCCTCGCCGGTGTTCTGCATCGTCCCGGCCAGCGCCGCGCCCTTGTTGAGCGCCGTGACGGCCGCGCCGGACAGCGAGCCGAAGCTCATCGCCGAGATGTTGATGACGCTCGCCGGGCGGAATGCCTTCGCGCGGCCGCGCGGTCCGCCGAGCACCTTGGCCGAGGGCAACGCCGCCTGCGGGTCGCTCAGATCGGGCAGCGCACCGGCGAACGTACGCTGCTTCACGTATGCATGACCCTGCACGTGCTCGACGTCGTTGTCGGTGCCGAACCCGAAGTAGTTGTTCTCCCCCTTCGCCGACGCGTAGATCCAGCTGCGCTGGTCACGGCTGAAGGGACGCTCCTCGTCGTTGGAGGTCACGATGTACTGGCGTAGTTCGGGGCCGATCGTCTCCAGCACGTACCTGGCGTGTCCCACCAGGGGGAAGTTCCTCAGCAGCGCGTGCTTCTTCTGCACGAGGTCGCGGGCGGCCACCAGCGCCAACCCCGTGGCGGCTGCCGCACCTATGCTCCGAGCACGCATCACAGACGTTCCTCTCCTCGACTGGCCGAACCTCACGGTGGCCGTCTACCCCGCGCCGCGGTGATACCACGCGATGCCGGAGACCCGAGGGCACCGCCCCCGCGGGAGGGCCGCCGCGCGGCCCGTACGGGGTCGGGCCGCGCCGTGGGCGGGTCAGAGTGCCGAGTCGAGGTGACCGAGGTGCTCGATGAGGTTCATGTTCTCGGCGTAGTCCACGGGGCAGTTGATGATCGACACGCCCGGGTCCGCCAGTGCCTCACGGAGCGTCGGCAGCAGGTCCCCGGCGGACTCGATGTGGTAGCCCTTCGCGCCGAAGCTGCGGGCGTACTGGACGATGTCCGGGTTGCCGAAGTCGGTGTTGGAGTTTTCCCCGACCTCCAGGTCCATCTTCCACTTGATGAGCCCGTAACCGTTGTCCTCCCAGATCAGCACGGTCAGCGGAATGTTCTCGCGGACCGCCGTCTCGATCTCCTGGGAGTGCATGAGGAACGAGCCGTCGCCGACCGCCGCCAGCACCTTCGTCTGCGGCCTGGCGAGCTGAACCGCGAGCGCGCCGGGCAGCGAGAAGCCCATGGTGGACAAGCCGTTGGAGATGAGGCAGGTGTTCGGCGCGTACGTCGGGTAGAGCCGGGCCATCCACATCTTCAGCGCGCCGGTGTCGACCAGCACGATGTCGTCGCGACCGAGCACGGCGCGGGTGTCGGCGATGACGCGCTGCGGGGCGAGCGGGTAGCGCTCGTCCGCGGCGCCCTGCTCGAGTTCCTTGGCAAGCAGCGCGCGGGTGGCCGTGGTGTCCTCGTCGTCGATGGTCCAGCGCAGGCCGTCGAGTTCGGTGGCGAGGGCGTCGAGGGAGGCGGAGATGTCGCCGATGATGCCGACGTCGACCGAGTAGCTGTCGTCCACCTCCGCCGGGACGCGGTGGATGTGGACGATCTTCTTGTCACCGTCCGGGTTGATCCGGGACGGGTCGAACTCCTGCAGCTCGTAGCCGACGGCGATGACGACGTCGGCCTCCTCGAACCCGAAGTTGGTGTAGTCGCGCCGCATGAAGCCGAACGTGCCGGTCGCGCACGGGTGGTCGTCGGGCAGGACGCCCTTGCCGTGGAAGGTGGTCGCCGTCGACACGTCGAGTGCGGTGGCGAACGCCGTCAGCGACTCCTGGGCGCCGCCGCGCGCCGCGCCGTGTCCGGCGAGGATCACCGGTCGGCGGGCCTCCCGCAGAAGCTCCGCCGCTCGCTTGATCTGCTTCGGGGACGGCGCCTCGGGCTGCACGACGTTCCTGCGCAGCGGGCGCAGTTCCGAGCCGTCCGTCGCCTCGTCGACGTCCTCGGGCACGGCGAGGTAGACGGCGCCGGGCCGCTCGGACTCCGCGGTCTTGAACGCGCGCCGCACCATCTCGGGGATGGCCCGGGTGGCCGGGACCTCCGCCGACCACTTCGTGATCGGGGCGAACATGCTCACCAGGTCCACGAACTGGTGGGACTCCTTGTAGTTGCGCTCCTTGCCGACCTGCGCGGTGATCGCGACGACGGGCGTGCTGTTCGTCATGGCATCGGCGACGCCCAGCATCAGGTTGATCGCGCCGGGCCCCAGAGTCGCGGACATCACACCCGCCGAGCCGGTGAGTCGGCCGTACATCTCCGCCATGAAAGACGCGGCCTGCTCGTGCCGGGTGAGGATGTAGCGGATCTTCTCCGAGCGGGCGAGGGCGTTGGTGAAACGGATGTTCTCCTCGCCGGGTACGCCGAACACCACCTCGACGCCCTCGTTCTCCAGGCAGCGAACCAGGAGTTCGGCCGCTCCGTCGGGGGTCTGCTTCCGGTGCTCGGCGTCGCTCACGCTGATCGTGTCCTCTCCTGAGTTTTGGGCGCGCCGATGGGCGGGCCGGTCAGCCGTCTACCCCGGTCGGCCGTCCGGACGCCTGCTGGGGCGACGTTCCGCCGAAGTCCTCGGCGCCCGCCATGTGCTGATTGCGGTGCCGTCGTTGGATCTGATCGGCCACACCTGGGCAAAGCCCGACGGCAGCCGTTCAGACCGTCGGTACAGCTCCACAGCCGCACGCACGGCGTTGACAAGAACGTGCGACCACGTGACACCGGCCTGGGGCGGCGGAAGTGAACATCTTGAGCCCTCCCCCCACCTCCACAAGATCGCAAAAGCAAAGACACGACTCCCTGGAGGCGTTCTGTCACAGCGGGGACAGGCCGCGCGTTCTCAGCGAGGCCGCACGCGTCCTCAAGCCCGGCGGAGCCCTCGCCTTCGCCGACATCATGGCCGACGAGGACGCGCCCGCCGACGCGCTGCACCCGGTCGTCTCGCGTCTCGGCCTGGACGCGCTGGCCACCTCCTCCTTCTACGTCGACCGGCTGACCGGACTGGGTCTGGCCCCCGTCGAATTCGACGACCACAGCAGCCAACTCACCCACCACTACGTCAGGCTGAGCGCCGACACCCGCGCCAAGGAGGCCGAGCTGCGCGCCACCCCCGCCTACGTCGACGGCCTGCTCGCCAACCTCCCGCTCTGGGTCGAGGCCGCCCGCGCCGGACGGCTGCACTGGGGCACCTTCAGCGCCCGGCGTACCGCCGCATAGTGCAGACAGCGGCTCGGGGCGTCCCGAAGTGAGGGACGGCGTCCCGTGGTTCGGGAGCCGGGGGCCGATCGACTTCGTGCCGGTAGGGGGAACCCGCGCCGGTGGCGGCACCTCTTGACCGGTGACCGTAGCCGTGTTCATGACGTACGGCGCACGGGCGGCAACGACCGCGCCGCACACCGCTCGTGCCACCGCCCGTGCGATGCGAACCTTCCCCGGGGGGAACCCTCGTGGCGAAGTCCCACCGCCGTTCCAGGGCCGCAGCCCTCGCGGCCGCGGGTCTGGCAGCCACCGCGACTCCCGCCGCCGCGATCCAGGGCGGCGGGAAATCCACCACCACGGACCACCCGTACACCATGCAGATCCGCAGCGAGGCGGGCGAGGGCGGAGCGAGCGAGCACGTCTGCGGCGGCACCCTCATCGCGCCGGACAAGGTGCCGACCGCCGCCCACTGCGTGGACGCCCACTGCGTGGACAAGGAGGAGGGCATGCCTCCCGTCGGCTACGAGGTGGTCGGCGGCCGCACCGACCTGCGGACCACCAGGGGCACGGTCCGCCAGATCACCTCGATCAGGATCTACCCGAAGTTCGACGGGACCCACTACCTGTACGACGCGGCCGTCCTCACGCTGGCCGGGCCGATGCCGTACAAGACGCTGCCCGTCGCCGGGCCGAAGGACGCCGCGCTCTTCGGGTCCGGCCGGTCCGCGACCGCCCTAGGCCGGGGGCTCACCGCCACCGGCACCTTCGACAGCATCTGCCGGGGCGACTCGAGCGGCCCGCTGGTCGTGGGCGGCAAGCTGGTCGGGATCACTTCGACCGGCAACAAGTTCTGCAACAGGGACTACCCGACCGGTCTCTTCACCCCAACCAGCGCGATCCTCGCGGGGCTGGGCCCTCCGACCGGCTGACCGCACGCCGTACGGGCCGCTGCGCGTGCTGCCTAACGGGCCGCTGAACCGGCTGCCGTACGAGCGGTCGAACGGCGTCTCCCCGGTGTGTTCGGTGTGTTCGGTGTTTGAATTGATGCGTGAAGTCGGTGAATGGAACTTCGCCGGACGAGCCTTTTCGGAGTGATGTGGATCGCCTTTGCGGGTGCGGTGATTACAGGAGCCCGACAAGGGGAAGTGGTGTTTATTTCGGAGGCGTTGGGCGGCGGGTGAGACGAGTTGAGGTCGTCAACGTTTCATTGACAGTTGCTCTGTACGGGTGATTGAGTCGGGCCAGTCGCAAGGCCGTGGTAACAGCCTGTCGGGCGAGGTGAAAGGGGTGCACTGTCGGCGGATTCGCTATCTCTCAACGGCCCATTTCCGCCATGGTGGCCGGTTGTTTTCCCCTCTTGGTCACTGGTTCGTTTTCGCAGTGACGGCCGGGGATTTGACCGACGCTTTTCCTATTCTTGTCCCGCTGTCGGTAGGGCGTTCACAGGGGTGTGTATGGAGGGTTTCTGAGCCGTACTCGTGGAGCCGCCCGCACCGCGCGTGCTGCCGGTCGGCCCGCAGGTTCTCGAGTCCAGGAACAGGAGCAAGGCGTGCTTGAGGTCAGGAGGGGGACCCGGAAGACATTCGACAAGCCGGGTACCGAATCGGCGGACTTGGCGGTGGACGGCGGCCGGGCCGAAGAGGCCGTCGGCGTCAGCACGCTGAGAGTCGGCGTGCCGGGCGACAAGTCGGTCACCCACCGGGCGTTGCTGGCGGCCCTGCTGCCCGGCGCACCCGAGGTGCTGACCGTGCGCAACGCCAACCTGGGTGGCGCGGTGCGGGCGCTGCTGCCCGCGATGCGGGCGCTGGGGATGGAGACCGGGGCGGACGGCAGCTCACTCACCGTGCGGCGCGGCGCGTTACCGGTGCCGCAGCAGGCGCGTGAGCATCCGGACGTGTCCGACTGGCCGCGGGGCGTGCCGTACCTGGAGACCGGAGGGTCGAGCGCCGCGGCCCGGCTGCTGATCGGAGTACTGGCGGGCAGCGGCACCGCCGCGGTGGTGGACGGGGACGAGGTGCTGCGGCACCGCCCGATGGACTGGCTGATCGACCCGCTGATCGAACTGGGCGCGGACATCGCCTACTTGGGCGACGAAGGCTGCCTTCCCGTCCTGCTGAAGGGGGCCGTGCACCGCCCGGGAACGGTGACCCTGCGGGTGGGGAGCGCACAGGCGCGGTCCGCCGTACTGCTGGCCGTGGCCGCCGCGGGACTGCCCGCGACCGTACGGCACCCGGTGCGCTCGCGGGACCACACCGAGCGGATGCTCGCCGCGTTCGGAGGCGGGCTGGACGAGGGCGACAACGCACTCGTCTGGGACGGTGCGGCGTTCGAGGTGCCCGAGGTCATCGACGTCCCCGGAGATCCGTCCCTGGCGGCCTATCCCGTCGCCGCGCACCTGCTGTGGGGCGACGGCGGAACGCTGCGGGTGCCGGGCGTCTGCCTGAACCCGACCCGCACGGGCTTCTTCGACGTGCTGCGCAGGAGCGGAGCCGACATCTCCTACGAGGACGGGCACGGGGTCCCCCACGAGGAAGGGCGCGCGCACGGCGGCGAACCGGTGGGGACCGTGGTCGTACGGGGCGGACTGGACGGGGTCGAGGCCGTCCGGGTGGAGGAGCCCGCGCTGCTGCACGCACTGATCGACGAGGTGCCCCTGCTGGCCCTGGTCGCGGCCCGGCTGCCGGGAGTGTCGTGGATCGGGTGCGCGGAGGAACTCCGCTTCAAGGAGACGGACCGGCTGACGGCCACGGCACGGATGGCCGGGGCGTTCGGCGCCCGGGTCGAGGTGACCGACGACGGCCTCACCGTGCGCGGCGGCGCCCCGCTGAGGGCCGGTGAGGTGCCCGGCTTCGAGGACCATCGGATCGCGATGGCCGCCGCGACGCTCGCGGGCTGCCTGCCGGGCCGCACCACGGTGCGGGGCGGTGCCTGTCACCGCACCTCGTTTCCCGACTTCGCCGATGTGCAGCGCGCCGTCGGCGCCCGTGTCGCGGAGGACCCCCGGTGACGAACAGAGGACTACCGATGAAGAGCAGTGCGGCGAGTGCCGAAGCACGGTCCACGGGGAGCGCCCTGGGCCCGGAGTTCAGCAGCGGCAACGGCCCCTGGCTGTACACCGAGGACGGCACCGCCTGGTTCGACGGGACCGCGGGCAGCGGCGCGGCGACGCTGGGACACCAGCACCCCGACGTCACCGCCGCCGTGACCGCCCAGGCCGCACGCCTGACCCACACCGGCTGCAAGCTGACCTCGGACGCCCGCAGACGGATGATCGAGCGGATCTGCGCCCTGTCCCCGTACGAGGAGCCGGCGGTGCTGCCCACCGCGACGGGCTCGGAGGCGGTGGAGTCCGCGCTGAAGATCGCCCGCGCGGCCACCGGACACCGGGCCGTGGTCGGCTTCCGCTACGGCTTCCACGGCAAGACGGCCGGGGCGCTGGCACTCACCTGGCGTGCGGAGTTCAAGACCTACAGCGGCTTCGGGGACGACGGAGCCGAAGGCTCCCCGCCGGTCGTCGTCGCGGAACTTCCCGACCCCCGGCAGCCGGGAGCCGACGACGTGGCCGGTTTCGCGGCCGGGCTCTCGGCGGCGCTGGACGCCGCGGACCGGCAGGGCGGCACCGCGGCCGTCGTCCTGGAACCGGTCCAGGTGACCGAAGGCGTCCTGGACGTGCCACCGGCGCTGCTCGACGAGATCGCACGGCAGGCGCACGCCCGGGGCGCACTGCTGGTGCTGGACGAGATCTACACCGGACTCGGCAGGGCCGGGCGGCTGTTCACCGCCGAGCTGATGACCGAGAAGCCGGACCTGACACTGCTCGGCAAGACCCTGGGCAACGGCTTCCCTGTCGGCGCCGTGGTGGGGGAGAGGGCCGTGCTCGACGCGCTGCCGCCGGGCGTGCAGACCTCCACCTTCTCCGGCCACCCGGTCTCCTGCGCGGCGGCAGAAGCCGTCCTGGACATCGTCGTACGGGACGACGTGGCAGGCAGGGCAAGGGAGTTGGGTGAGCGGCTGCGCGTCGACCTGGCGGCGCTTGCCGCCCGGCACCCCTGGATGAGGGCCGTCCGCACGACCGGCGCACTGGCGGCCTTCGACTGCGTACGGGACGGGCGGCCCGACCCCGAACTGGCGCGGGCCGTCACGGGCGGTGCCCTGCGTGCCCGGCTGCTGCTCTTCGGCGGCGGCCCGGAGGGCGCCACGGTCAAGATCGTGCCGCCGGCGCTGCTGGACGAGGACGGCTACCGGTTCCTGATCGAGGGCATCGGGGCGGCCGTGGCCGAGGCCGCCCGGCCGGACGAGCGCGCGGGAACGGCCACCAGAGCCGTGCGCGACGACGGCGCACGGCACGTTGCGCTATACGGCGCGTCCTTACCGGAAGGCGGTGGCTCATGAGCTTCCAGCAGCTTGAAAGGGACATACTGGAACCGGAGTTATGCACCGTGTGCGGGGCCTGCGAACTTGCCTGCCCGGCCGGGGTGATCGGCTTCGAGGGGCTGGATCCGGTGCTCACCGTGGCCTCCTGGACCGCGGCCGACTGCGGGGAGTGCACCGACTGCGTGGACGTGTGCCCGGGCGCCGACCCCGGCACCCCGGCCGCCGAGGAGCGGTTGTTCGGCCGCACCCGCACCCCGCAGGAGCGCTGGACCGGGGTCTTCGAGGAAGTGGTCGCGGGGCACGCGCTGCACCCCGTGGTGTACGAGGCATCCGCCAGCGGCGGCAGCCTCACCGCGCTGCTCCAGACCGCCGTGCGGGAGCTGGGCGTGACGGTGGTGCTCACCATGGGGCGCGACACCGAGGAGCCCTGGCGGGCGGCGCCCGCGCTGACGCGCGATCCGGCTGACCTGGTGGAGACCTCCCAGTCGACCTACCAACTCGCCCCCTACCTCGGCCGGTTGCGCCAGACGATGACCGAGGAACCGCACGCCAGGGTCGCCATGTCGGGCGTGGCCTGCCACATCCAGGCGATGCGCAAGCTCCAGGCCATGGACACCGCCGCCGGACGGTGGGCACGCGAGCGCGTGGTGCTGCTCGTCGAGCCCGCCTGCTCGTCGAGCACCCGCCCCGAGGGCACCGCCGCGGTGATCCGCGAACGCGCCCACGTACCCGTGGAGACGGTGGTGCGGCTGCGCTACCGAGAGGGCGAGTACCCCGGGAACATCGGCATCCGCACCCGGGACGGCGTGGACCACGAGGTCCAGTTCTGGCAGGCGGTACGGGACTTCGCGGGCAACAAGACGTACCGCTGCCTGTCCTGCGGCGACTGGATGTCGGGGCTGGCCGACGTGAGCGTCAGCGACGGCGATCCGAACATTTTCGCCGCGAGCATCAGCGGCGAGGGACAGAAGAAGCACGGCCGGGTGTTCATCCGCACCGAGGCAGGAGCCGAGGTGGTGGCCGCGGCCAGGGAGCACGGACTGTTCACCCACGAACCGGTGGACCTGGCAGGTCTCAACCTCGGCCTGGAACGCAAGCGCAACCGCCGCGCCACCTACGAACGCGCGGACCGGCCGGTGCCGTTGGGTCCGATACCGGGCCACCGCGAGGAACTGGACGTCGTGCCGGACGAGCGGTGGATACCGGCCCCGCCGGGCCGGGCGGGCAGGCGTACGGCGGACCAGGACCCGCCCGACCGCGCGGAGCCGGGTGCGGCAGAGAGGACGACGGGGGAGCGCGACGATGACTGAACAGGCGTCGTGGGCACGGGTGCAGGACGCCCCGGCGGCCGGTCCGGCCGGTGCCGTCGCTCCGCTGCCCGTACGGCAGCTGGTGGCGGTCGGCGGTCGGGACCCGGTCCTCGAAGGAGTGCTGCGTCGGCCCCCTGGCCGCGGCGAGATACGGCTGCGGACCGAGTGGAGCCTGGTGAGCCCGGGCACCGAACTGCACTACCTGGACCGCTCGGCCCGCACCGGCGAGCGCTTCGTCCTCGGATACTGCGCGGCCGGCGTGGTGGACGCGGTCGGCCCGCTGGCCCCCGGCTTCGCCCCGGGCGACCGGGTGATCGCCATGGGCTGGGGCGAGGCGGTGCACAGCGAAGCGGTCACTGTGCCGTACCGGCTGTGCCGCCGGGTCCCCGACGGCACGGACCTGGCGGACGCGGTGGTGGCGGGGCTGGCGGCGACCGCGGTGCACGCGGTGGACCGCGCGGTCCTCGCGCCCGCGGACGAGGTCGCCGTGGTGGGCGCGGGCATGGTCGGTCAGCTGGTCGCTCAGACCGCGGCGGCCCGGGGCAACCCCGTCACCCTGCTGGACCTGCGCCCGGAACGGCTGCGCACGGCGCCCGCCCTCGGACTGGCCGCCGCCGACGGGACGCACTTCGAGGTGGACCGGGAAGCCGCGGCCCCCGGGCCGGCCGGGAACGGCGGCCGGTGCGTCTTCCTCTGCGGCACCGGGGACGCCGGGGCCACCGTCGTGGCCGCGGCCCGCTGGGCGGGCCGGGCCCCGGGGCGCCCCCGGCTGGTCGGCGTGGGCCGGTTCGCGGCGCACATCGACTTCAGCGTGGAACTGGGCAACCTCGACATCCGGTACGCGGCACGCTGCGGCGCCGGATACCGCGACGCCTCCTACGCCCGCGGACTGACCGACGCCGTGGCGCCCGAAGGCGAGGGCACCGTCACCGAGAACCTCCAGCGGGCCCTGGACCTGATCCGCACAGGCAAGATCCGCCCCGTGGCCATGGACCTGCCGCGCTTCGGCGTCGAACAGGCTGCCGAGGCATACGCGCAACTGCGCGAGCGTCCCGCGCACCCCGCCGTGCTCTTCTCCCACGGCCCGGCGGACGGACCGGAAAGGGGTGCGACACCATGACGGCCTCCCCTGCCCGAACACCCACGGGACACCGGCCGTTCCCGCCCGCCGAGCAGGCCGGAACGCTCGTGCACCGCTTCCTGGAACAGGCCGCCGCCCACCCGGCGAGGGAGGCCGTGGTCACCCCCGAGATCCGCTGGACCTACCGGGAGACCGCCGGGCGCGCGTCCCGCGTCGCCGCCTCGCTGGCCGCGGCCGGACTGCGTCCCGGCGACCGGGTCGGCCTGCTCTTCTCGCACGGAGCGGAGATGATCGCTGCGCTGCTCGGCGTGCTGCACGCCGGACTGTCCTACGTACCGCTGGACGCCGCCTACCCCGAACAACGCCTCGCGCTCATGGCACGGGACGCGGGCGTACGGGCCCTGGTCGCCACTGCCCCGCACCTGCCCCAGGCAGGACGGCTGGCGGACCGGCGGCCGGTGCTGCCGTACGAGGACCTGGCAGCAGGACCGGCGGTGGAGAGCGCGGGCCGGGAGATACCGGCGCCCGACGGCGCACGGACAAGGACCGACGGCGTGCGGGCGCGGCCCGAAGGAGAGGCGTATGTCCTGTACACCTCCGGGTCCACCGGGCGGCCCAAGCCGGTCGCGCAGACCCACCGCAACGTCCTGCACCACACCCGGGTGTGGACCGACGGTCTGGGCATCGGCCCACAGGACCGGCTCACCCTGCAGTCCGCGTACAGCTGGGACTCGGCGGTGCAGGACACCTTCGCCGCCCTGCTCAACGGCGCCGCCCTGTACCCGGTCGACCTCAAGACGCTCGGCATCAGCGGCCTGCTGGAATGGATGGCCGCCGAGGACCTCACCGTCTACCACTCCACGCTCCCGGTGTTCCGCGCCCTGGTCCGGGCCATGGAGTCGCGGAAGACCGCACTGCCCGCCATGCGCATGCTCGCCCTCGGCGGCGACACCCTGCACCTGGCCGATCTCGACGCCGCCCGGCGGACCTTCGCCGCGCACTGCCGTATCGCCGGGGCCTACGGCTCGACCGAGTGCTCCTGCGCGCTGCTGCGCGTCGCCGACCGCGAGTACCGGCCGCCGACCGGCGTCTTCCCCCTGGGCTTCCCCGCCGCCGACACACAGGTGTGGCTCCGGGACGAGCAGGGGCAGCCGGTCGAGGGGCCGGGCGAGGGCGAACTCGTGGTCGCCAGCGACTACTTGGCGCCCGGCGCGGTCGCGGACGGCCGGACCTACCGCACCGGCGACCTCGCCAGGCGGCTGCCGGACGGCACTCTCCTGCTGATCGGGCGCCGCGACTTCCAGGTGAAGATCTCCGGGATCCGGGTGGAGACCGGGGAGGTGGAGAGCGCGCTGAAGGACCTGCCCGAGGTGCGCGAGGCCGTGGTGATGCCGTTCACCGACCGCCTCGGCGAGCGGCAGCTCGCGGCCTACCTCGTGGCGGCCGACGGGGCGAAGGCCCGGCCGTCCGTACTGCGGGCGACCCTGCGCAGGGTACTGCCCGACCACGCGGTGCCCACCGCGTACGTCTTGCTGGACGCGCTTCCGCTGACACCGAACCACAAGATCGACCGGGCCGCACTGCCCGATCCCCTTGTGGCGCGGGAGACGGGACCGGCCGCGGGCGTACCCGGGGCGGGCCCGCTGGAGCGGGCCGTGGCCGAGGCGTGGCGCGAGGTGCTCGCCGCCGACGCCGTCGCCCTGGACGACAACTTCTTCGATCTCGGCGGGACCTCACTGCGGGTGGCCGCCGTCCATGAACTGCTCACCCGGACCGTCGCGCCCGGACTGCGGATGACCGACCTGTACCGGGCGCCGACCGTCCGCGCTCTGGTGCGGCTCATCGGCAGCGGCGGGGCCGCATCCCCGGGGTCCTCCGGGGCGCCCGCCGCGCGGGGCACCCGCAGGCGCACCGCGGCCCGAGGTGGCGCCCGCCGCGCAGCGGCCCGCACCGGGCCGGCTGTTCCGCCGCAGAACTCCCCGCACACAGGAGGTACTTGTGACTGACCGCCCCTACGCCGCCGCGGCGGACGGCGCCGACCCCGACGGACGGATCGCCGTCGTCGGACTGGACTGCCGGGTGCCGGGCGCCCGCGACCACCACGAGTTCTGGCGCAATCTGCTCGCGGGCACCGACCAGATCCGCGACGTGGACGAGGAACAGCTCGTCGCCGCCGGGGTGGAGCCCAGGACCCTGGCGGACCCCCGCTACGTGCGCCGGGCCGCGACCGTCGAGGACACCGACCTCTTCGACGCCTCCTTCTTCTACCTCAGCGCCCGCGAGGCCGAACGGATGGACCCGCAGCTGCGGCTGTTCCTCCAGTCCTCCTGGAAGGCGCTGGAACACAGCGGCCACGACTCCGAGCAGTACGAAGGCCGCATCGGCGTCTTCGCGGGCGCACTGAGCAGCACCTACCTGCTGCACAACGTACTGACCGGGGAGAAAGGCTTCGGCGGCTCGCTGCCCAAGCTGCGCCAGGACCTGTCGGCACTGATGGGCAACGACCCCAACCACCTTGCCACCAGGGCCTCGTACCACCTCAACCTCACAGGTCCGAGCGTCTCCGTGCAGACCGCCTGCTCCACCTCGCTGGTGGCGGTGCACCAGGCGGCGCAGAGCCTGCTGGGGCAGGAGTGCGACGTGGCGCTCGCCGGAGGCGTCGCACTGCGCTTCCCGCAGGAGGCCGGGTACCTCCACGAGAGCGACTCGATCGCCTCGGCGACCGGCACGGTACGGCCCTTCGACGCCCACGCCGACGGCACGGTCTTCGGCAACGGCGTCGGCGTGGTCGTGCTCAAGCGCCTGTCGGACGCACTCGCCGACGGCGACACCGTCTGGGCGGTACTGCGCGGCTCCGCCATCGGAAACGACGGCGCCGACCGGGTCGGCTACACCGCACCCGGCGTCACGGGCCAGGCCGCCGTCCTCGCGGAGGCACTGGCCGTGGCGGACGTGGACCCGGCGACCGTCAGCTACCTGGAGGCCCACGGCACCGGCACCAGGATGGGCGACCCCGTCGAACTGGCGGCAGCCGCACAGTCCTACCAGGTGGACGGCGCACCGCCGCTGACGATCGGTTCGGTGAAGGCCAACCTCGGCCATCTGAGCACCGCCGCAGGAATCGCCTCGCTCATCAAGTGCGTACTGATGCTGTACCACCGGACCCTGGTGCCCACCCCGCACTTCACCGAGTGGAACCCGCAGTGCGAGGCCGACGGCACCCGCTTCCGCGTGGGCACCGAGACGAAGCCGTGGCAGGCACCGGCCGACGGCGGGCCGCTGCGCTGCGCGGTCACCTCCACCGGCATGGGCGGCACCACCGCACACGTCGTCCTGGAAGAGGCTCCGCGTACCGACCCGGCGGCACGGCCCGCCGCGCCCGCAGCCCCCGTCGTACTGCTGCCGCTCTCGGCCAAGTCGCCGGCCGCCCTGGAGAGGGCACGCCAGGAACTGGCCGACCACCTGGAAGCCGCGGCGCCGGTCCAGGACACACCGGAAGTCCTCGACGCCGCCGCACAGGAGGACGCACCCGCACAGGAGGAAGCACCCGCGCGGCCCGGCGACGCGGCCGGGAAGGACGCGCCCGAAGGGCTCGGCGACACCGCTCTGGAGGACGCAGCCCACACCCTGGCCACCGCCCGCCGCACCTTCAACCACCGTGCCGTGATCACCGCCCCCGACCGGGAGACGGCCGTGCGCGCGCTGCGCAGCGGCGACCCGCGCTTCACCCACCAGGACTCGGGACAGCCCGCCGACCGGCCCGTCGTCCTGCTCTTCCCCGGCCAGGGAACCCAGCACCCCGGCATGGGCCAGGGCTGGTACGAACACCTCCCGGTGTTCCGCCGGGTGCTGGACGAGTGCGCGGAACTGCTGGAGCCGCACCTGGGCCTTGACCTGCGGGACGCCCTCTACCCCCGGCTGCGGGAGTACACCGGCACCCCGTACGACCTGGGCCGCACCCGGCTGACCCAGCCCGCGCTGTTCGCCGTCGAGTACGCGCTGGCCCGGCAATGGGCCGCCTGGGGCGTGCGCCCGGCCGCACTGGCGGGGCACAGCGTCGGCGAGTACGTGGCCGCCACCCTCGCCGGGGTCTTCACGCTCCCCGACGCGCTGCGGGTGATCGCCGAACGCGGCCGCCTGGTGGACGCGCTGCCCGGCGGCGTGATGGCCGCGGTCATGCTCCCGCCCGCGGAACTCGCCCCCTACCTCGAAGGGAACCCCGACGACCCCGACGACCCCACCGCGGGGCAGGTCGCGCTCGCCGCGGTGAACGAGCCCGCGGTGTGCACCGTCGCCGGACCCAAGGACGCGGTCCGCGCGCTCACCGCCCGGCTCACCGCCGACGGCGTCGCGCACCGTAAGGTCGTCACCTCGCACGCCTTCCACTCGGCGATGATGGACCCGGCCGTCGGCCCGCTCACCGAACTGCTGCGCGGCGTCCGGCTGCGCCGCCCCGAGATCCCCTTCCTGTCCAACAGGACCGGCACCTGGATCACCGACGAGCAGGCCACCGACCCCGCGTACTGGGGCGGACACCTGCGTGAGACCGTACGGTTCGCCGACAGCCTGGCCACGGTGCTGGACGGCGAGGTGCCGGTCTTTCTGGAAGTGGGCCCCGGCCAGACACTGGCCACCTTCACCCGCCGCCACCCGGACCGGGAGACCGGCGTACCCGTCGTGACCTCCGCCGCCCGCGGGCGGGACGCCGGAGCGGACCTGACCGCGGTCACCGCCGCGCTCGGCAGGCTGTGGGCGGCCGGACTGCCCGTCGACTGGCGGGGCTACTACGCGGGCCGCGGACGCGGCCGGGTGCCGCTGCCGACGTACCCCTTCGAAGGCACCCGCTACTGGGTCGAACCCGGTACCGGGACACTGACCGGCGCGGGCACCGCCGCCGGGAACGGGGTGCGCAAGCTGCCGCTGGACCAGTGGTTCTCCGCCCCGGTGTGGCGCCCGGCCGTCGGCACCCTCGACTCGGCCGCCGCACCGGTTACCGACCCCGTATTGCTCTTCGCCGACGAACAGGGCACCGCCGCCCGGATTGCCGCGCACGCCTTCGAGGGCGAGGTGCTCACCGTCCGGGCCGGAGCCGCCTACGGCAGGGACGGCGATACCTGGACACTGCGCCCCGACTCCGAGGAGGACCACACCCGCCTCGTCGCCGACCTGCTGGCCGATGAGCGGCTGCCGGACCGGGTGCTGCACGCCTGGTCCACCGCACCCCTGCCCGCCGAACGCGGCAAGGAACGCTTCGAATGCGCCCAACGCCACGGCCTGTACAGCCTGATCGCCCTGGTGAAGGCGTTCAGCGAACAGGGCGTCAGCAAGCCGCTGCAACTCGACCTGATCAGCGCGGGCGCCTACGCCGTCAGCCCGGCCGAGCCGGAACCCGCGGCCGAACTCGTTACGCTCGCCGTCGCCGCCCGGGTCATCGGCCAGGAGCACGGCAACATCGGCGCCCGGCACTTCGACCTGCCGGCCGCCGTGGACGAGCACTCGGTGCGCACTCTCGCCGCCGAACTGGCCGCCCACCGCCGCCCCGAGGTCGCCACCACCCTGCGCGGCGGCACCCGCTGGATCACCGACCTCGCCCCGGTACGCGCCGACTGGACCGCCAAGGCGGCCTCCCGGCTGCGCGAGGACGGCGTCTACCTCATCACCGGCGGCCTCGGCGAGATCGGCTCCACCCTCGCGCACTGGCTGCGCCGCGAGTGCCCCGGCGCCCGCCTGGCGCTGCTCACCCGCGACCCGCTCCCGGACCGCACGGAATGGGACGGCTGGCTGGAGACGCACGAGGACGACGACGCGACCTCGCTGCGCATCCAGCGGCTGCGGGCCCTGGAGAGCGAGGGCGACCAGCCCTTCCTGGTCCACGCGGACGTCGCCGACGAGAGCGCGCTGCGCGCTGCGGTGGACCGGGTGACCGCCCGCTTCGGCGCCCTGAACGGTGTCGTGCACGCGGCGGGACTGCCCAGCGAACAGTGGGACCGGGCGATCACCGCGGCGAGCGCCGAGCAGTGCCAGTGGCACTTCGCCTCCAAGGCGTACGGGCAGATCGCCCTGGAGAAGGTCCTGGCCGACCACGACGTGGACTTCGCCCTGCTGCTCTCCTCGCTGGCCGGAGTGCTCGGCGGGCTGCGGCTGCTCGGCTACGGCGCCGCCAACCACTTCATGGACGCGGCCGCCGAACGCGCCAACCGCGGCCTGGACCGCACGGTGTGGATCAGCGCCGCCTGGGACGTGTGGCAGCACCACCAGGACGAAAAGCGGGCGATCTCCGCGATCGGCCGCAGCATGGACGACAAGGCGATTCAGCCGGAGGAGGGCCTGGAGGCCGTCCGTCGGCTGCTGACGCTGCGCGACGTCTCCCACGTCGCCGTCTCCACCTGGGACATCGGGCACCGCCTGGACCAGTGGGTGCGCGACGAGCGGATCGCACGGCCGGCGGCGGGCACCGCCGCGACGGCGGCCGACGCCGAGGGACAGCAGGACGCGGACGACCTCGTCGGCCAGGTGGCACGCCTGGTGCGCGACGCGCTGGGTGCCGAGGAGATGCCGCTGGACGCGGACATCTTCGAATTCGGCGGCGACTCCCTGCTCATCGTGCGGCTCCTGTCGAACCTGCGCGAGCAGTTCTCGGTGGAGGTGCCGCTGGCGGACGTGCTTGGCGAGCCGACCCCCGGCGCGCTGGCCGCACTCGTCAAGGAACGGCTGGACGCCCGGGCCAGGACCGTGACGGAGGCGGCCGACGCCCCGGCCGGGAGCGGCGAGGACGACATCGAGTCGCTGACGGCGCTGCTGGCCGCCCTCGACCCGGCCGACGCCGAACGCCTGCTGGCCGACGCCCAGCAGGACGACGACGGGGACCGGCACGACGAACAGCACCGCCAGGAAGACGAGCACCGCCAGGAACAGGAGCGCTGACCGTGGACTTCAGCTTGATCTTCTTCTCCGGGGACGAGAAGAACAAATACCGTTTCGTACTCGACGCGGCCCGCTACGCCGACGAGAACGGCTTCACCGCGATCTGGACCCCGGAGCGGCACTTCCACCGGTTCGGCGGCCTCTACCCCAACCCCTCGGTGCTCGGCGCCGCCCTGGCCATGCACACCCAGCGCCTGCAGATCAGGGCGGGCAGCGTCATCCTGCCGCTGCACAGCCCGATCCGGGTCGCGGAGGAGTGGGCGGTGGTCGACAACCTCTCCCGTGGACGCGCCGGAATCGCCCTGGCCACCGGCTTCAGCCCGCTGGACTTCGCGATCAGGCCGGACGGCTGGACCGACCGCAGGCAGCGCACCTTCGACGCCGTGGGCGCCATCCGCGAGCTGTGGGAGGGTGCACCGGTCTACGTGCAGGACGGCCTGGGTAACCACGTGGAGGTGGAGCTGCACCCGCAGCCCGTCCAGCCCGAACTCCCCATCTGGCTCACCTGCACCAAGAGCCCGGAGACCTTCGAGACGGCCGGCCGCCTCGGCTGCAACGTACTGACCGCGCTCATCGACATGACCAACGAGGAACTGGAGGAGAAGCTCGCCCTCTACTACAAGACCCTGGAGGACTACGGGCACGACCCGGAGAGCACCACGGTCACGCTGATGCTGCACACCTTCATCGGCACCGACCTGGAGGAGGTCAGGGAGACCGTCTGGCCGCCCTTCAGCGACTACCTGCGCTCCTTCTTCACCGTCATCGACTCGCAGAAGAAGAACCTCGCACCGGGCGCGGGCGTCCGCGACATTTCCTCCGACGACCAGGACGAACTGATCAGGTTCGCCTTCGACAAGTACTTCGAGAAGGGTGCGCTGCTCGGCACCCCGGATTCCTGCGCGGCCGTGGTCGACCGCTTCGCCGGCATGGGCGTCAACGAGGTCGCCTGCCTGATCGACTTCGGGGTCGACGAGGACCTCGTCGTACAGAGCCTCAGCCACCTCAACGAGCTCCGGAGGCGCTACGCATGACCGCCGCCCCCTCCCGGGCCGGCCTCGCCGCCCGGATCGCCGCCCTCACCCCCGGCCAGCGGGCCCGCCTGCGCGACCGAGTCAGCCGCCAAGTACCGTACGCACAGGCCCAGTTGACCCCGGGTCAGCACCGGCTGTGGCAGACCCAGCAGCGGCTGCCGGGCAGCGCGGTGGACGTGGTCTGCCAGGCCGTGCACCTCACCGGCGGCCCCGTGGAGCTCGACCTGCTCGCCGGGCGCGTCCGCGGCTTCGCGGACCGGCACGAGGCGTTGCGGACCACTTTCGACGAGCACGGCAGCGGCATCAGGCCCGTGGTCCACGAGCACCTGCCGCCCCGGCTGGCCCGCACCCGCGTCACCGGAGCCGACGAGGCGCACCGGCTGGCCCTGGAGCTGGCCGCCGAGCCGTTCGACCTGACGGCGGGACCGCTGCTGCGGGTCACCCTCGCCGAGGGGCCGACGCCCGACGAGTCCTGGCTGCTGGTCGTGGTGCACAACCTGGTCTTCGACGCGTGGTCCTTCGAACTGCTGCTGGACGAGCTGGCCCGCCCCGAGGACACCGCGCCCGCCGCCGCGCCCGCCTTCAGCGGCTTCGCCAGGGAACAGGGGAAGTGGCTCGAAGGCCCGGCGGGCCGGGAGGCCGCCGCGTACTGGGCCGGTGAGGCGGCCGACGCGCCGCCGCCGCTGCCCACCGACCGGCCGCGCCCCGCCGAAGGGACCCAACGCCGGGGCGGACGGGTGGAGTTCGCGGTGTCCCGCGCCGTCACCGAGGCGATCGCCGCGGCGGCGCAGCGCGAGGCGGCCACCGCGTACACCGGGTGGCTGGCCGTGGCCTGGGCCGCGCTGGCCGAGTTCGGCGGACGCCAGGACGTGCTGCTCGGCACGTTCACCGCGGGCCGCGACCGGCCCGACACGTCCGAGACGGTCGGCTACCTGCTCAACGTGCTGCCGGTGCGGCTGCGGGAGGCGGGCGACGGCTCGCACCGCGCCCGTACCCGCGCCGTCCGTACGGCCACCAGGGCCGCACTGAAGCACGCCGCTCACCCGGGCGAGCTGATCGCTGCGGACGCGGAGCGCCCCCGGGTGCCGGGCACCCACCCCCTCCTGGACGCGGTCTTCGTCTTCGACAACCTCGGGGAGGGCGGCCGGGAGATCCAGGGCGCTCGCGCGGACACCCTCGACCTGGACAAGGGCACCACCCGCTTCGACCTGACCCTGGCCGTCTACCCGGGCCCGGACGGCACGCGGGGCTGGCTGGAGTACGACGAGGAACTGTACGACGAGGCCACCGCACGCCGCCTCGCCGAGCGGTTCACCGCACTGGCCGAGGCGTCGGCCGGGGCGCCGGACGGCGACGGGGGCCAGGAGTGATCACCGCACGGCTGAGCGCCCCCGCCTACGAACTGGGCGAGTACGCCGACCCGGTCACCGAGCTCCCTGAACTGCTCGCCGACCCCGAGGCGGCGGCCGAACTGACCTCGTCCGCCGCCGGGTTCGACACCTACCGCTGGTCGGACGCGCCGGTGGGGGAGCTGATGGCGGCCGCCGCCCAGCGCACCCTGGGCGAGGCCGGAGTGCCGGGCGACGAGGTCGACCTGGTGCTGCTGGCCACCGACTCGCTGCCGCGCGACCGCACCGCCCACCGGGACGTCGCCGAACTGCTCGCGGAGGCCGGGCTGTCCCGGGCCACCGCGAGCACGCTCGGCCTGATGGACTGTGCCACCGCCATGGCCGCCGTGGGCACCGCGGCCTCCCTGGTCAGGGACGGAAGCGCCCGCCACGTCCTGGTCGTCTCCGGCGACCTGGCCGACCATGCCACCGGCGGCGAACGGATCGTCGCGGGCGGTGCGGCCATCGCGAGCGACGCCGCGGCCACCGCCCTGGTGTCGGCCACCGCGGCCGGGCTGCCGGTGCTGGGCATGGCCCACCACGCGGCCCAGGGCCCCGCCCAGGGGCAGTCCCCGCGGCAGCAACTGGCGGCCAGGATCGCCGCGTACCGCGAACTGTTCACCCGCCTGGAGCACCGCCACCCCTTCCGGCCCGACGAGGTACGGGCCGTCCTGTCCAGCAACTTCGCGCGCAACGTGCTGGAGACCTACCTCTCCGACGTCGGCTACGGCAGCGCCGCGCTGGCCCTGGGCAACGTCGGCCGGATCGCGCACTGCCTGGGCAGCGACCCGCTGATCAACCTCGCCGACCGGCTCGCGGAGGCGAAGACCGGCGGACCGGCGGCGGAGGACCGCGCCGAGGACCGGCTGGTCCTCCTCGGCGCGGGCATCTCCCACCTGGCGGCCGTACTGCTGGGCGCACGCCCGCTGCCCGCGGTGGGACCGGACGGGGAGGGAGTGGGGTGAGCGCCGCGACGGCGGCCTATGTGCACGGCTGCGCCGCGCAGTTGGGCGCCATCCGCAGAAAGGTCGCCGAACTCCCCGAGTACGCGGCCGGGCCACCCGACCCCGCCACCGGCTTCGTCGAGTACCGGGAGGCCGAGGGCGACGTCCTCGGCCTTATCGGCCCGGCCGCACGAGGAGCCCTGGAGGCTGCCGGGACGGACCCGGCGGCCGTGGACACCGTGCTGCTCGCCACCGAGTCGCTGTCCGCCGACGGCCCGCCGGGCCGGCCTGCCGCCGGTCCCTCCGCTCACCCGTCCGGCGGCCCGTCCCGGCAGGCCGTCATGGAGCTGCTGGGCGGCCTCGGGCTGCGCCGCGCCTACCCGTTGATGCTGGGCCTGGCCGACTGCTCCACCGCCGTCGCCGCACTCGACGTCGCGGCGTCCCTGGTGAGGTCCGGCACCTCCGGCACGGTCCTGGTGGTCTCCGGCGACCTGGTGCGCACGGTACTGCCGGGCGGCAGGGTGGTGCTGGGCGGCACGGCGGTCGCGGGCGACGGGGCCGCTGCTGCCGTGGTCTCGGCACGGCGGCACGGCTGGGAGATGCTCGGCGGAGCCCGCCGGATCGCCCACGAAACCTTCGAGCCGGTAGCGCCAGGACGCCGCTTGGCCGCTCAACTCGCTTCCTACCAAGGGGTGTTCGCCGACCTGTGGGAGACCACGGGGCTGACCGCCCGAGAACTGGGAGCTGGCGCAGTGCTGCCCAGCAACCTCTCCAGGGACACCCTGCGGATGTTCCTGGGCGAGGCCGGAATCACCGAACAGCAGCTGTACCTGGACAACGTCCCGCGCACCGCGCACTGTCTGGGCAGCGACCCACTGATCAATCTCGCCGACCGTACGGCCGGGGGCGACTCGTCGTCCCCCGTCGTACTTCTGGGGTCGAGCGCGGCGCACGTCGCCGCGGTACTGCTACGACCCGTGACGCCCCCTGGAGGAACGAACGCATGCCGACGGTAGAGCAGAGGGTCGCCGGAATCTGGCGGGAGATCCTGGACCTGAACACCGAGAAGGACCTCGGCCCCGAGGACGACTTCTTCGGCCTGGGCGGCACGTCCCTCCAGGCGATGAACCTGGTGCAGAGGCTGCGCGAGGAGTTCGACGCCCCGGTCGCCCTGAGCGCACTGCTGGTCGACGCCTCGCTGCGGGCCGTCGGTGCCGCGGTGAAGGCCGCGGGGCCCGGAGACCTGGAGGCCGCCCGGCCGTGAAGATCCAGTCGGTTGCCGCGCTGCGGCAACTCCCCTTGCGCACCCGGGCGGTGATGGGTGCCAACGTGATCAGTTCGGTGGGCACCGGGCTGGTCCAGCCCTTTCTGGTCCTGTACCTGACCCGGGTGCGCGGGCTGCCCGTGGGCACCGCCACCGCAGTCATCTCGGTGATCGCGGTGGCCTCACTGCTGGGCGGCCTGCTGGCCGGACGGCTGGCCGACAACCACTCGCTGCGCGGCACGGCCGCCGCGGCGATGGGTGCCGCGGCCCTGGGCACCGCCTCCTTCGCCCTGGTCACCGAGGTCTGGGGTGCGGTGCTCGCCGGGCTGGTCTACGGACTGGCGTACGGAGCGATGCTCTCCGTGTGGAGCACCGCCATCGCCCGGAGCACGGAGGGCGAGACCCGCTCCACCGCCTTCGGGCTGCAGTTCGTCGGGCTCAACGCGGGCGTGGGAATCGGCGGCGTACTCGGCGGGCTCCTCGCCTCCACCGCGGATCCGGCCCGTTTCCAACTGCTGTACTTCTGCGACGCGTTGTCCTTCGTACTGGCCGGAGCCGCCCTCGTCCTCGCGCTGGGACGGCAGCCGAAGGGGACGGCGGTGGCCGGGGCGGAGCCCGGTTCAGGGTCCCGCGGCTACGGCGTCGTCCTCAAGGACCGCGCGCTGCTCAAGGTACTGGCCCTCACGGTCGTCCTGATGGTGGTGGGGTACGGACAGCTGGAGTCCAGCATTCCGGGGCTGGTGGCGGTGGGCGGCATGGACGCCCGGATCATGGCGTGGGCGTTCGTGGCCAACACGTGCTGCGTCGTGCTGATCCAGTTCACGGCGGTGACCCGGATCTCCCGGTCCAGGCCCGCCGTCCTGCTCGCCGGGACCTCCGGCAGCTGGGCCGGGTGCTGGCTGCTCCTCCTGCTGGCCACCACGAGCGACGGCACGGCGGCGCAGGCCACGCTGACGATCGCCGCGCTGGCGGTGTTCGCGGTCGGGGAGGCACTGCTGGCCGTGGCGCTGCCCACCCTGGTCAACACCCTCGCCGACGACCGGGTGCGCGGCCGGTACAACGGCGCCTACTCCGCGGCCATGTCCACGGGCGTGATCCTGGGCCCGCTGCTGGGAGGCTGGCTGCTCACCGGCGGACAGCCCTGGCTGCTGTCCGTGGTCATGGGCGCGGGCTGCCTGGCGTGCATCGGGGCGGCGCTGCGATGGGGGCGGCCCGGCCCGCCGGAGGACGGCGCACGGCCCGCGGTACCGCTCGCCTTCGAGGACCCGGCCGTGCCGGACGTCCTGGAAGCCCCGGCGGTACCGGGCGCCCCCGGGAACCCGACCGTGCCCGGCGCACTCGGGAACAGCGATCAGTACCTGAACGACGACCGGCCGCAGCGGCTGGGATCCGGAGGTGTGTGATGACACTGGTGCACGAGGTCTTCCGGCGGCGGGCAGCGGAACACCCGCAGGCCACCGCCCTGCTCCACCGGGAGCGGACCGTGAGCTACCGGACCCTGGACCGGGCCTCCGACGCCTACGCGGCCTCGCTCGCCGCCGCGGGCGTACGCGCAGGGGACATCGTGCCGGTGCTGATGCCGCGCTCCCCGCAGTGCGTGGCGACGCTCCTGGCCGTCCTCAAACTCGGCGCCGCCTACGCCGCCCTGGACCCTCGCTGGCCCCCGGCCCGGATCAGCGAACTGACGCGGCAGGCGAACGCCCCGCTGATCGCCGCGGACCCGGCGCACGCACCCGTGGCCGGGGACGCGAGCGGCCCGCAGGTCCCGGTGTGGACCCCCGCCACGGATCTCGCCGAAGCCGCCGCCACCTGTCCCGCCGCGCCCCTCGCGCCCGTATCCGTACAGGAGACGGATACCTGCTGCGTCTTCTTCACCTCGGGCAGCACCGGCCGCCCCAAGGGCGTGCTCTCCCCGCACGCGGGAACGGTACGGCTGTTCCGGCCGATGGGCCCGAAGCCGGTGCCGACGACGGAGCCGAAGCCGGGGCCGACGGCCGAGCCCAGGCCGGGGTCGACGAAACCGCCGACGACGGGGCCGGGGCCGAAGCCGGGGCCGACGGCCCCCTTCGCAGACCTCGGCCCCGGCACGGTCTGGCCGCAGGCCGCCCCGCTGCCCTGGGACGGCGCCTGCCTGGAACTGTGGGGAGCGCTGCTGAACGGCGGTACGTCCGTGCTGGTGGACGAGCCCTACCTGACGGCGGACGGCCTGCGCGACCTGGTGCGCCGGGCGGGCGTGAACACACTGTGGCTCACCGCCTCGCTCTTCCACCTGTTCGTGGAGGAGGACCCGGGCTGCTTCCAGGGGCTGCGGCAGCTCATGGTGGGCGGCGAACGCCTCTCGCCCGACCACGTCCGCCGCTTCCTGCGGGCACACCCCCGTATCGCCCTGGTGAACGGCTACGGACCCGTCGAGACCACGGTCTTCGCCACCACCCACCGCATCTCGGCCGCCGACGTCGACGGGGCCCCCGGAGCGCAGATCCCGGTGGGTCGACCGGTCGGCCGCACCGAAGTGTTCGTCCTGGACGAGGAGTTGAGGCCGGTCGGGCCGGGCGCCACCGGTGAGATCTGTGTCGCGGGCGCAGGACTGGCCCGCGGCTATCTCGCCGACCCCGAACAGACCGCCCGCGGCTTCGCCGAGATCACCGCGTACGACGGCACCGCACGCCGGATCTACCGCACCGGCGACCTGGGCTTCCACTCCGCCGACGGGACGCTGCACTACGCGGGCCGCCGCGACCGCCAGATCAAGGTGCGCGGACACCGCATCGAGCCGGGCGAGGTGGAGGCCAGGGCGGCCCGGGTGCCGGGGGTGCTCCGCTGCGTGGTCGTCCCGCAGATGGCGGACGGCGGCTGTGTGGGGCTGGCCGCCGCGTACACGGTGCGCGAGGACGCGGGCCAGGTCCCCGAGGAGACGGTGCGCGAAGCCCTCGCCGGGCAGCTCCCGGAGTACCTGGTGCCACGGGCGCTGGCCGCCGTGGACGCCTTCCCGCTGACCGAGACGGGGAAGCTCGACACCGCCGCGCTGCTGGCGACCGTCATGGCGCGCACGGAAGCGGTCCGGCCGCGCACCGCCGCACACCCGCCCACCGCCCCCGAAACCGGTCCTGCGGCGGGCCAGGTGGCCGCCGCCTTCGCGGAGATCCTGCGCACGGCCCCGGACGAGGTCCCCCGCGACACCTCGTTCTTCGAGCTGGGCGGCACCTCGCTGGACGGCGCCCGGCTGTGTGTCCGCATCGGCGCTCGCACGGGTTTCCCCGTACCGGCCTCCGTCCTGGTTGCGGACCCGACCGTGGACGCACTCGCGCACTGGATCGAGGCGCGGCAGAAGGAGCCCGCGGCGACGCCAGGAGAAGGGGCGCCGGGGGAGCCCGCGCACACGGGCCCGCTGGAACTGCTCCCCGTGCAGAGCGGCTTCCTGTTCGAGCAGCAGCTCGACCCGGCCGGCACCTCGGCGCACTGCGTCCTCCTGTGGCGGGTGACCGGCGACTTCGACCCGCGGGTGTTCCGGGCGGCGGCGGACGACGTGCACCGGCGCCACCAGTCGCTGCACGCCCGCTACGTCTTCGACCGCCGCCCGGTGGCGGTGCTGGACGGGCCGCCCACCTCCGTGGACGTACACGTCCTGGACCCGGCCCCGGATCACGCGGCTGCCCTCGCTGCCCTGCGCGCCACCCTCGACCTGCCGCTGGACATCGGCGCCGGGGCCAACTGGCGGTGTGCGGTGGCGCCGTTGAAGGGAGACGGCTGGCTGCTGGGCGTCGTGGTGCACCACATCGCCTTCGATGGCGGCTCCGCACGGCCGCTGGCCGACGACCTGTCGGCGGCCTACGCGGCCAGGCTTCACGACAGCGCGCCCCGCACCACGCGCCCCGTACCCCTCGCGGCCGTCCTGGCGGGCCACCGCTCCCAGGTGAACGAGGCCACACTGGAGGCCCAACACGCCTTCTGGAAAGCGGAGTTGACCGGACTGCCGCCGCTGGACCTGCCGCCCGTCGAGGCACTCCCGGACGGCGAGGCCCCGACGCTCTCCCCGGCCGAGACGGCCCCCTCGGCCCGCTTCTCCCTCCCGGCCACCGAGTACACGGCGCTGGAGGAGCGGGCCAGGCGCGCCAGCAGCACCCGGTTCGCGGTGCTGCTGGCGGCCTACGTCGAGGCCCTCGGTTCGCAGACCGGGCAACGCGACCTGGCGGTGGGCGCACCCGTGGCCAAGCGCTACCACCCGGACACGGCCGACGCCGTCGGCTGCCTCATCGACGTCGTCTGCTTCCGCATGCGTCCGGCGTGCGACGGCACAACGGGTGCGCTGCCCCGGCTCCTTGAGGGCATCCAGGCCGCACTGGCCGCCCAGGACGTGCCGTTCGAGGAGGTGGTCCGGCTGGCCGCGGACCCGACGCGCGACCGGTCCCGCCACCCGCTCTTCCAGACGATGTTCGCGCTCCAGGAGGCCGCGCCGGGGCACCTGGTCCTGGAGGGCTGTACGACCGAGACAGTGCGCGAGCCCGAACCCCGGGCGGTGCACGAGCTGGAGGCGGAGGTGTGGCCCGACGGAGCGGGCGGCGCCGAGGTGGTCCTCGCGGGCCGTCCCGGCCGGGTGTCCGCCGCCTTCCTGGAAGGGCTGGCCGCGGCCTACCGCAGCACCCTGCGGCAGCTGACCGGGCCGTGAGCGGGCGCACCGCCGACCGGCCACGGGCGAAAGGTAGCGCACGCGCGAACGGCGCGGTCCGCCACCCGGACCCGCCAGCAGGACGAACGGAAGGGGCACCTCAGCACATGACCGCACCGGAACGCGGCTACGCCGACTACCAGTTCCAGATTTACACGAGGGGGCTCCAGGACGAGATCCCGCCCTTCACGACCGACTTCAGCGCCCTGGAGGACGTGGCCCGCGAACGCATCGGCCCCAAGGAGTACTGGTACATCGCCGGAGCTGCCGGCTCCGGCGCCACGGCCCGCGCCAACCGCGCCGCCTTCGACCGGCACCGCATCGTGCCGCGGATGCTGCGCGACGCCACCGCCCGGGACCTGCGCACCACCGTGCTGGGCGAAGAGCTGGCCGCCCCCCTCGTACTCGCCCCGATCGGCGTGCAGTCCCTGGTCCACCCGGACGGCGAGCTGGCCACCGCGCGCGCGGCCGCCGCCACCGGCCTGCCGATGGCGCTGAGCACCGCGTCCTCGCACACCATCGAAGAGGTCGCCGAGGCCAACGGGGCCGAAGGACAGCGCTGGTTTCAGCTGTACTGGCCGCACGACGACGAGGTGACCGCCAGCATCCTGGGGCGCGCCCGCGCGGCCGGGTACACGGTCCTGGTCGTCACGCTGGACACCTGGCAGCTCGCCTGGCGCCCGCACGACCTGGACCAGGCGTACCTGCCGTTCCTGCGCGGCGGCGGAGTGGCCATCCCGCTGTCCGACCCGGTCTTCCGCTCCCGCCTGGAGCGGCCCGTCGAGGAGGACCCGCAGGGCGCGGCGATGCAGTGGCTGCCGATCTTCAGCGGCAAGGCGCACACCTGGGACGAGCTGGGCTTCCTCCGGGAGCACTGGGACGGGCCGATCGTGCTGAAGGGCATCGTGCACCCGCAGGACGCGCGCCGGGCGGTACGGGCGGGCATGGACGGCATCGTGGTCTCCAACCACGGCGGACGGCAGGTGGACGGGGCGGTGGCCGCCCTGGACGCGCTGGTCGACGTGGTCGCGGAGGTCGGCGCCGAGACGGAGGTGCTCTTCGACTCCGGCATCCGCGGCGGCTCCGACGTGTTCAAGGCGCTCGCCCTGGGCGCACGGGCCGTGCTCCTGGGCCGCCCGTACGTCTACGGCCTGGCCCTGGGCGGCGCCGCGGGCATCGAGCACGTCGTACGCGGCCTGCTCGCGGACTTCGACCTGACGATGGGCCTGACCGGCTGCGCGAAGATCGCGGACATCGGCCCCGACCTGCTGCACGGGAGCGGCGGCCCGGGCGGCGACGCCGCTACGAGCGGGGAGGCCGGACGGTGAACCGGAGCGCAGGCAAGCCCCGAAGGACCGCGCTGGTGCTCACCACGGCCTGCGCACTGGCGCTGAGCCCACTGGCCCTGACCGCCTCCGAAACCCGCGCCGAGGCCGCCCAGGACACCGCTTCTACGGAAACCGCCGCCCAGGACACCACCTCCACGGAAGCCGCCGCCCGGGACACCGCCTCCCCGGCCGCCGCGAGCCCGGCCCCCGACGACGGCACCTGGCCCCCCAGTACCGGCAAGGGGCCGTGCGAGGTCGGCAGCACCAAGGACGTCGGCGCGCGCATGCGGGACGGCACCGTGCTGCGCGCGGACGTCTACCGGCCGCGCACCGAGGAGAAGGTCCCGGTCATCCTCATGCGGACCCAGTACGACAAGAAAGAGGCCGAGGTCCAGCCCTCCAGCTACCAGTCACCCCAGTGGTTCGCCTCGCACTGCTACCTCGTCGTGGTGCAGGACGTCCGCGGCCAGTACGCCTCGGACGGCGACTTCTACGAGTTCGCCCACGAGGCCGACGACGGCTACGACAGCGTGGAATGGGCGGCCCGCCTCCCCGGCTCCAACGGCAGGGTGGGCATGTACGGCTCCTCCTACGTGGGCGCCACCCAGTGGCTGGCGGCCAAGGAACGCCCGCCGCACCTGAGGACGATCGTGCCCGACAAGACCTCCGCCGACTACTACGACGGCTGGACCTACGAAGGCGGCGCGTTCCGGCTGAACTTCGTCCTCCCGTGGGCCATGCGCAAGATCGTCCCCTCCGCCGCCGCCAACCGCGGCGACTGGGACACCTACCACCAGGTCAACCGGGACTACAAGGACGTCAGCAAGTGGCTGGCCACCACCCCCTACAACCGCCTGGCGGCCCTGCGCCCCGGCGACCCGAAGGCCGCCCCGTACTTCTTCGACTGGCTGAAGCACCCCACCTACGACGACTACTGGCGCCGGTGGGCACCCAAGGAGAACTACGAGAAGGTCGACATCCCTGTCCTCAACTACGCGGGCTGGTACGACGCCTTCCTGGACGGCTCCATCCAGAACTACCAGGGCATGACCGAGCGCGGCGGCTCGCCCGGGACCCGCGCGAACCAACGGCTGGTCATCGGCCCCTGGGACCACACCGGCTGGGGCCGCCCGAACAGCAGGCCCGCCCCGCTGCTCCAGCAGATCGGCCCGGCGGGCAACAGCCCCGTCAACGAGATGATGCTCGCCTGGTGGGACCACCACCTCAAGGGCAAGGACAACGGCGTCAAGAAGAACGGCGTGGACTACTTCGTCATGGGCGCCAACCGATGGCGCACCGCGCCCTCCTGGCCGCTCCCGCAGACCCGCTGGAGCGACTACTACCTCTCCAGCACCGGCCACGCCGCAGGAAACACCCAGGACGGCACACTGTCCACGGCCCCGCCCCCGGCGAACACCCCGCCCGACGAGTACACCTATGACCCGCGCAACCCGGTGCCCAGCATCGGCGGACACTCCTGCTGCACGGCGGCCCTCAGCACCCAGGGCCCCTACGACCAGCAGCAGATCGAGCAGCGCCCCGACGTCGCCGTCTACACGAGCACCTCGCTGACCAAGGACACCGAGGTCACGGGCCCCATCACGGTCAAGCTGTACGCCAGGTCGACGGCCCCGGACACCGACTGGACCGCCAAGCTGATTGACGTCCACCCCGACAACACGGCGGTGAACCTCAACAGCGGCATCCTGCGCGCCAGTTACCGCGAGTCGCTCAGCGATCCGAAGCCGATCGTCCCGGGCAAGGTATACGGATACACCATCAAGGTGTGGCCGACCAGTAACGTCTTCAAGAAGGGCCACCGGATCCGGCTCGACATCTCCTCCAGCGACTACCCGCAGTTCGACCCGAACCCCAACACCGGCAGCACGCTGCGCGAGACGACCCGGACGCGCACCGCACGGCAGACGGTGCTGCACGACGCCGCGCACCCTTCGAAGGTGACCCTCCCGGTGATCCCGGACGGCGGCCGGGACAAGGGCAGCGACACACCGCCCCAGAAGTGACGCAGCCCCGACTTCGACGACTTCCGAAAGAGAGGCATGACATGCAGGACGTACGCCCGGCCCGGACGGCCGACTACCCGACACTCGTGCGGTGCGTACAGCAGTGGTGGGGCGACAGCCGCACCCCCGAACAGGCGCGGGAGCTCTCGCTGCTGCTGCCCCGGCTGTTCCTCCAGCACTTCGCGCACACCAGTCTGGTCCTGGAGGACGAGAGCGGGATCCGGGCGTTCCTCGTGGGCTTCCACTCCGCCGACCACGCGCACGAGGCGTACGTCCACTTCGTCGGCGTGGACCCCGAACTGCGCAAGCGGGGAGTGGCCCGTCGGCTCTACACCGCCTTCTTCGAACGCGCGGCAGCGGCGGGACGCACCGAAGTGCGCGCGATCACCTCGCCGCAGAACACCGGATCCATCGCCTTCCACCGGGCCCTGGGCTTCGAACCGGACACGGGTGACCGCACGGTGGAGGGAACCCCCGTGCACAGCGACTACGACGGCCCGGGCCAGGACCGGGTGGCGTTCCGCAGGAAGCTCGGCGCGCCGGAAGTGCGCACACTGGAGCCCTTCACGACGCGCGCTGCGGTGCCGCAGGACTTCGACACCGTCGTCGCGGTGGTCGACGACTGGTGGGGCCGACCCGCCTCCCGCGACCTGACCCGGGTGTTCGTGAACCACTTCTACGACACCAGCCTGGTGGCCGAGCACGACGGCGAGCTGGCGGGCTTCGTCATCGGCTTCCTCTCCCCCTCCAACCCGCACGAGGCGTACATCCACTTCACCGGAGTGGCCCCCGACCGGCGACGTACCGGGCTGGGCCGCTTCCTCTACGAGCGGTTCTTCGACATGGCCCGTGCCAACGGCCGCACCCGCGTCAAGGCCATCACCTCCCCGCAGAACGACCGTTCCATCGCCTTCCACCGGGCTCTCGGCTTCGTCCCCTCCGCCCCCATCGCGGACTACGACGGCCCCTCCTTGGACCGGGTCACCTTCCGGCGCGAACTCTGACCGCGGTGGACGTGTGTCACGAGGTGTCAACGTGAAATTGCTGCACAGGATGACGGCGTGATGACGGAACGGTCGCCTTTCGGCACGGCGCGGACCCGTTCCTCGCGGGGACCGCTGCAACTGCTGTGGGTGGTCGCGCTCGGGTTCGTGCTCACCCACGAGGTGAGCACGAAGAGCACCTGATCACCGGCACCGGATCATTGGCTGCGGCCCAGGACGCGTTCACCGGCGACACCGTGGACGTACATCCGATCGAGCCGCGGACCGTCGGCTCACCGAACGGTGGCCACAGCAGCAATGGCGGCCACAGCGGTCACGGACCGGAGCAGCCGCGCGGAGGCTGCGTGGCCGACCAGCCTCCGCAGGGGCCCGGCCTGACCGCCCCCTGCCCCCTGCCGCTGCCCCGCATGGCAGTCGGTGCCGCACCGGGGCGAGGTCAAGTCCCCCGGTGCGGACGACAGGGCTGTGCGGGTGAGGACGAGCACACGGGCCTCCGTGGTGCAGAGGATCTAGGGTCTGTCCGGCGGATCAGGCGTGACCCGGTGGCTGCAGCAGACCCCAACGGTTCACTCGACCATGGTGTCGGTGCGCAGCCGCCACCCGACCAGCCCAGCACGCCACCGGGTCGCCCAGCGCCGGGCAAGCCTCCCTGCGGCGGCCTGGCTGACGGGCTGCCGGGCAAACCGTCCTCCTGTGGGTCCGTGCCTGGCTTCCCCCGGGCTTGCGCGGTGCGGAGGGACGCCTTCTTGTGAGAGACCGAAGCCGGGGCGGTCTCCGACCGTTCGCGGTGAGACACGACTGTCCGTGTTCTCGCACCGGATGCAGGTGCTTCCGGCCGACCATCCTCCACACGTACGGGCGGGCAAGGAAGTGAGACATCCATGAAGAACACGCACCACCCACGAAGAAGTCGTTGTCTCGCACTCCCGCGGGCGAGGGCGCTCCTCGCATGCGTCGCTGCCTTCCTCGCCGTCCTCGCTGTGATGGCCGGGTCCACCCATGCCATGCCCGCGATGCAACCCCGGGCGGAGAGCGGATCGGCATCGGCGGCCAAACCCATCAGGCTCTTGCCCTTGGGCGACTCCATCACCGAAGGGTGGGGAAGCGGCCCTGACTGGACCGGCTACCGCAAACCCCTGCTCCCCCTGCTCCAGGAGGCTGGTCACGAGATCGAGTTCGTCGGATCGAAATCCCGGGCGGGCGCGCCCGATATGCGCAACGAGGGCTACTCCGGCTACACGATCCAGATGCTCGACGACATCGTCACCCGAAACAGCCTGGTGGCCAACGCGGCACCGGACTACGTCCTGCTGCACATCGGCACCAACGACATGCGGTACGGCCTGGGGGCGGGGGCCCCGGACCGGCTGGAGAAGCTGATCCGCGAGGTGCACCGCCAGGCGCCCAACGCCAAGATCCTGCTGTCCTCGATCATCCCCCTCCCCGCCCGCCCGCAAGAGCCGACCGACACCTACAACGCCGGCGTACAGGACGTGGCCGAGAAACTGACCGGGGAGGGGCTCCCGCTCACCTACGTCGACATGTCCAGGGCACTCACCTCCGCAGACATCCCCGACCGCATCCACCCGGACATCACGGGCTACGAAAAGATGGCCAAGATCTGGGCCGACGCCCTGAACAAACTCATCCCCACGCCCACGCCCACGCCCGAACCGACGCCGACTCCGGTGCCTACCCCCGAGCCCGAGCCAGTGCCCACACCGACCCCCACCCCAACCCCCGAACCTGAACCGACCCCAGCTCCGGTGCCCACCCCCACCCCGGTACCTACGCCCAAGCCCGAGCCGGTACCCACTCCCAGTCCGACGCCGGAACCGACCCCGACGCCGGAACCGACGCCCACCCCCGCACCGAAGCCGATGTTGGGAAAGATCACGATCCGGAAGAAGGACGCGCAGACCAAGTGGAGCCTGCCCGGCGCGGTATTCGAGCTATGGCGCGAAGCCAACGGCCGCTCCGGTCTGCAGACCATCGGCGCCCTCCCTGACGCCCGCGTCGGCCCGGCCTGCGCCACCGACCGCAACGGCGTGTGCACCTTCGCCGAACTGCTGCTCGGCGCCTACCACCTGCGCGAGAGGGACGTACCCGAGGGTTACCGCAAGCCCAGCAGACCAGTCACCGGACCGCACGCCCTCACACCGGCGAACGCGGCCAAAGGCATCACGGTGACCGTGTTCAACACCCCCGACGCATCCGGCAAAAAGTGACCACGCCCGTAGTGCCCGCCTGACCGACACGGCAACCGAACAGCGCCCCAACGGCAGCCCACCATGCCTGGTCACGCGCGTCCTCTCCGCCGGTGTTCCGGCGGAGAGGACGCGGCAGGGGGCGCCGGCGTCAGCGCGGGACGGCTCGAAGCCGAGCTTGGTGATGACCCGCAACTCCTCTCCCAGTCGCTCCACCGCAGGCGGCACCCGGTGTAGGCCGCGGTGTACGAGACCGGCCTCGGCCCGGGCACGCAACAGCACTGCCGCCGCGCCCGGCCCCGGGCGTACGCCGCGTTCACGGTGCACGTGTGCGTGGACGACCAGATGACCGAAAAGTCCTGCCCGTCCTCTGGTTGGTGATCGCCGAGAAGCGACGGGAGACATGCCGTCCAGGGTGACCACCCGCTTCCCGGCAGGCACGGCCCGGGCAGCGGCCCGTAGCAGGGTGGTCTTGCCCGCGCCGACCTTCCCCGCGATCAACAGCGACTTCTTCGCCAGCACGAGCGTCTGCAGGAACGCCCCCAGGGCAGGACTGATCATCTGCAGGTGCATCAGCTCTTCGAGCCGGGCCTGCATCACCCGGTGACGGCGGATACCCAGGAACGGGTCGGCGGACAAGGTGGTGGCCACCGCACGGGAGCGGTCAGGAAGACGGAAGTGGACCATCGGCGTGGCCGGGGACAGCTGGCGCTCGCCGTGCCCCGAACGCTGGGCGAGCCGGTTGATCAGACTGACGAGCTCGTCGTTCGTCGCGGCCACCGGCCCGACTTCCTCGGTGGGTCGGCTGAAGTAGTCGACCATGGTCCGCGCCCCGTCGACCACGATGTGCTTCACCTCTGGGTCATCGAGGTAGCGCTGCAGCGGGCCCGCTTTGAACAGGGCGTCCAGCACCGCCTGCCGCAGCTGCTCCAGCTGGGCGGCAGTGAGCGGTTCGGCGCTCTGGGCGTGTGCCACCGACCAGGCCGAACACGCTTGGAGACCAGGGCGGCCGCCCGCTCGCTGTGGTCCGACTCGGTGAGCAGCGGGTCCTTCGCGTCCGCGTCCACGATGTCGGTGGACACCGCGTCCTGCAGCGCCCGCACGACCGACCACTCCACCGGCAGGACTCCGGGCACCGCCCCCAGCTCCGGCAGATCCGCCGGCCCCGCGGCGGGTGCCGACCGGACGCTGCCCGCCGAGGGCGCCACCGGGTGTGGGGCGGGCGGCTAGGGGGCGGTCCGGGACACCAGCGCATTGCGAAGGATGCCCTGTAAAGGTGAGTCCGTCGTACGGTCATGCTGCTGCGTGCGCTCAACCACGGGGCACCGTCTCGTGACGCTGGGACGCCAGGCGCTGTACCAGCCCGGCCACCACCCGAAGGCGGTTTCGTCGACCTGCTGGAGGTAGACGATGAAGTCCACCGAGTTGGCGATCAGTTCGTGGATCTCCTCGCGGCTCATCCCGGCGGGACGGCACAGCTGGGTCAGCCGGGGCAGCACCAGGCGGGGCGAGTCGGCGTGCAGCGTGCACATCGAGCCGCGGCCGCCGGAGCTCATCGCGTCCAGCATCGCCACCGCTTCCACGCCGCGGACCTCGCCGACGATGACGCGGGTGGCGAGCATTCGCAGCGTCGTCGGGTACATGTCCGAGACCGTGACCTGCTCGGACAGCCAGCCGTTGGTGATCGCCGAGAAGCGACGGGAGACATACCCGGAGCAACGGGAGGAGTTCGCGAGCCGCTACCGAGAGCAGCTGGTGCTGCTGCACGCGGTACGGGCCGCAGTCCGCGACCGCCAAGCACGGGCGGCGCGAACTGCTCGCGCGCCCAGTGTCGCTGATCGCCCTGGAGCAGCTGGCGGCTGTTCGTCCCCGGTACGCGCTGGCCACGCGGTGGAACGGGAAACTGCCCGACCGGTTGCTGAACGACATCAGCGCCACCCGGGGCGTCGGCGAGGTGCTGTGAACAAGGGCTCGGTGCAGGGGCAGGGCTTGTCCGGCAGGGGGATGTGAGGGGGGCGGGCACGTCCAGGAGGAGCGCGGTGGGGCGGCGGTGTAGCGCCTGACGGCGAGGGATTACACGCGGTCGCCCATGACCGTCCTGACAACTCCTAGTAGGGCTTGGTCATGTGCGGTCCGTGATGGCGTGTCTTCTTGATCGGTCGTGTCGTTGACTGAGTGTGCTGAGTGAGGAGTTGGCTGCGGTCCGGTGTGACCTGGAGGACTTCGCGGCGGAGATGTTCGAGCCGTTCGCGCGGGCGGATCAGCGTCGGTGGGGCGGGGTCTATCTGCGGGGCCTGCTGCTGGACGGCGGGCGCAAGTCGGTGGAGCCTATGGCCGCGCGCCTGGGCGAGGACGGGAACCGGCAGGCCCTGGCCCACTTCGTGACCTCCAGTCCGTGGGATGCGGCGCATGTGCGGGCCCGGCTGGCCTGGCGCATGCAGCCGGTCATCAAGCCCACCGCGCTGGTCATTGATGACACCGGGTTCCTCAAGGACGGGGACGCGTCGGCGTGTGTGACCCGGCAGTACACCGGCACTGCGGGCAAGGTCACCAACTGCCAGGCCGGCCTCTCGCTGCACCTGGCTTCCAACGGAGCCTCGGCGGCGGTGAACTGGCGTCTGTTCCTGCCCGGGAGCTGGGATTCCGCCTCGCCCAAGGCCGATCCGGCAAAGGTGGCCCGCCGTGACAAGTGCGCCATCCCTGCTCAGGTGGGCCATGTCGAGAAGTGGCAGCTGGCCCTCGACATGATCGACGAGACGCGGTCCTGGGGCATCGAGGTGCCCCAGGTCATCGCCGACGGCGGCTACGGGGACACCGCCGCCTTCCGGCTCGGCCTGGAAGAACGAGGTCTCGACTACGTGGTGGGCATCTCGACCACGACCACCGCACAACCCGAGGACGCACAACCGTGCACCCCGGCCTACTCCGGCCGGGGCCCACGGCCGGTTCCCGCCTACCCCGAGCCGGCCCAGCAGGTGAAGAGCCTGGTCATCGCGGTCGGCAAATCCTCCGCGCGGCCGGTGCAGTGGAGGGAGGGATCACGGCCGGGCAGCGGCCGCAGCGGGTTCAAGCGCATGTACTCGCGCTTCGTGGCCCTGCGGATCCGGCCCGCCGGACGTGAGATCCGCAAGGCCGCGGCCACCGCCGAGCTTCCGGTCCGCTGGCTGCTGGCCGAATGGCCCGCCGACCAGGACGAACCCGTGCAGTTCTGGCTCTCCAACCTGCCCGATACCACCCCACTGCCCGTCCTCGTGCGCACCGCGAAGCTCCGCTGGCGCGTCGAGAACGACTACCGGGAGATGAAACAGGCTCTGGGCCTGGCCCACTTCGAAGGCCGGACCTGGCCAGGCTGGCACCACCACGTCACCCTCGTCTCGGTCGCCCACGCCTTCTGCACCCTCCAGCGACTGAGCCGATCCCCAAAAGAGACGGCGTCGGCCTGAGCCTCTACCGAGTCGTCCGCGAGCTGCAGATACTCCTCGCGACCTGGACCGGCGCCTGCCCCACCTGTCACCGCGACATGCCAGACCCCGCACCAACATGACCAAGCACTACTAGTCGAACAGGCGGAACACGGCTCGCAGGGCGCCGCCGAGCACGCGCAGGCCGACGTGGTAGATCGCCTCCATGGTGCCGTGCACGATTGCGTCCGCTGTGTACGGCCCCACTGCTGCACCCCGGGCCTCGTTGCGACACAGCTGGGGAGTGCACTGCTTGCTCCTGCACGAGCCCGCCCGGCGGTTCCTGCGTGCCATCGGCTGCTCGCACTTCGGGCAGGGCTTCCCGTGGGGGGCTCGCGGGCTGCGTCCGTCGATGCTGCACGGCCGTCTCCATTCTGTTCCGCCACCGCCGGCTTCGACTGCCGGAAGGGTTTGTCCAGGCGACTACGAGGCCCGGTTTCCCGCAGCTCGTAGACCCTGGAGAGTGCGGACGCGGGAGTACTGCGGTTTCATGCCGAGGCATCGGTGAGTCTCCCGTCGAGGTCCTTCACGACTCCGGCGCCGGGCAGGCCGGGCATGCTCGCCTGGTGCGGGGACGCCCGCGCCTACTACCTCCAGGGACCTGGTGCTGGGGAGCCGGTGCTGCTGACCCACGGGGCACAACATGCGACAGCACGTCCTTGCGCTGCCCGTGTAGCGGCCGTCGCGGCAGAGGTTTGCGGGCCTTGACGGAGCCACTGTCGGTGTTGAACACCAGGTCATCGCCGTCCAGGAGAAACCAGACCGGGGCGATGTGCGGGCTGCCGTCCGCGCGGACCGTCGACAGTTTGCCGGTGCGGGTACCCGCTGAGACGAACGTCCGCCACTGGTCCTCGGTCATCTTCTCCATGTGCGCTGCCTTTCGTGGGGTATTTGGTCCCGGTCGCCGGGCTACCGGGTGAAGTCCAGACGGTCGGCAAGCCCGGCGGCGGTGAACGCGGCCTCGATCTCGGGGCGGCCTTCCTTGACGTGGGCCCAGCTGTCGAAGTGGGCGGGTACCGCCCGGCGGGCCCTGAGGATCTTGGCGGCTTCGGCGCCCTGGGCGCTGGAGAGCGTGTACAGGTTGTCGGGGGCCCCGAGCATCTCGGCGATCCGCGGGTGGCGGCAGCCGCCGAGGAAGAGGACGGCGGTGTCGACCGGCGCGAACCTGTCGGCGATCTCCTGTACGTGTTCCATGGCGGCGTTGTCGCCGCTGACGTAGACCGACGGTAGGTCCTGGCTGGTGAGCACAAAGCCCACCACGTCACCCGAGGGCCCGATCTCGACGTCCATGGGGACATGCCGGGCGGGCACCCCGGTCACCGTGACCGTGCCGCCGTCGGGCCGCTGGAGTTCGGCGCTCTGCCAGAAGGCCAGGCCCCGGGCGTTTCCGCCGAGCCGTCCGGCGCCGGACTCGGTGGTGAAGACCACCGGGACCTCTGCCAGGAATGCCTTGCCCGCGGTGTCGGCGTTGTCCGGGTGTTCATCGTGGGAGAGGAGGACAGCGTCCACGTGGCCGAGGCCGACGGCGGTGACCGGGGACCCTTCGGTCTTGATCAGGTGGTAGTCGCCGATGGGGGTGGGGTACTCGCCGGGCGGGTCGAAGGTGGGGTCGGTGACGAACCGCAGCCCGCCGTACTCGACCAGGACGGTCGGGCCGCCGAAGACGCGGACGGGGATCTGCTCGCTGGTGCTACTGGACATGGGTGCTGCTCCTGCCGGTGGGGCGTAGGGAACGGGTCGGGGTACAACGGGGTGCGGGCGCTGTCAGCCGGCCGGAAAGGAGAACACGCCGACGTGGTGGCCGTCAGTGTCGAGGGGTGACCGAGGAGTCCGGCCCCTGGCCCGCCGTCTCTGCGTCAACGACGTCATACTTATGACCGGATGATCACGACCTCACGCGGGTCCCAGCGGGGGCGCGGTCCATGACCCGCACGCTCGGGCCCGCGGTGGACAGCACCGTGGTCAGTGTGAACCCGTACCGTTCGTAGAGGAGCACGTTGGAGGCGTTGCCCGTCTCCAGGTGCGCTGCGGTCGCGGTCGCGTCACACTCGGCCAGACGGGGTCCAAATAGGGCGGAGGAGACGCCGCGTCCGCGGGCCAGCGGGTCGGCGCCGAGCATGGCCAGGTACCAGTGGGGGTGCGAGGGCCGGGCATGGTGCAGAGCGCGGAGCAGCGCGACGGCCCGGGGAATCCTCGTACGCATCGCCGCCATAGCTGGGGGCACGCGCTGCTCGCTCCCACACGGATCGAAGCTGCTGAGGCGGGTCCCAGACGGCCGCACCGAGGACCGTGCCGTCTGCTTCGGCCGCCACATCGGTGTACGGGAAGAGATGGGCCATCTGCCCGGTGATGAACTGGGCCATCCGAGTGCCAGGCGGCGTCAGGTATCCGAGCCCCGGATCGTCGGCGAACGCCCGCGCCACCAGCAGCCCCAGCAACGCGTACTCCTCAGGCCGGGCAGCACGCACCGAAAGAGGGCCGCGCCGGGCAGGTGCCCTGTTGTCCACTGGCCGCCCTCTTTCGGTGCGTACTCCTCAGGCCGGGCAGCACGCACCGAAAGAGGGCCGCGCCGGGCAGGTGCCCTGTTGTCCACTGGCCGCCCTCTCACCACAGCTGATGTCCACTTCATGATGTGAGGGCGGAGCCCAGGGCGCACGCTGACGAGAGCGCGGACACTCAGAAACGGATCTCCATGCACGGGCGGCCCCGCAGCTCGAAGCGGTCGCCAAACTTCTCCCAGCCTTCGGCACACAGAAGCGATCCGTTGGGCAGATCACGGCCCACATGGATTTCGTACGTGTCCTGTGGGCCCCAGAACTGCGTCTGGCTCGTGCGGTCCACACCGCCGCCGTAGATGTGGAAGAACCCGCTGAAGTCCCCGTTCTGGGCCACCGAGGCGCTCACCTTGACGACCCGCAGGCTGGAACCGTCGACCCTGACACAGATCCGGTCGTCACAGTACGAGCCAGCGCATCTTCCCTCCGGTACCTGCACCGATCATTTCCAGATCCTCTCGAACGGGTCAGTTCAGCGAGGCGATCCTGGCAGAACCGGCCGCCGGAACAAGCACTCTGGAGGGACCGTTCACTCCAACGGCCTCGCAAGGAAGGGCCGGCTCCCACCCGGGGGCGGGCTGCCCGGTTCATCACCGACGAGGGCTGGAGTCCGAGACTCGCGGCGTACCGGTCGAGACTCGCGGCCTACCGGTCGAGCACGCTCCATCCGGCGGCACTGAACGCGGCCCTGAACTCCCGCTCCACCGGCGTCCGGTGTGCAGCCCGGCGGTCGGCGACGCGCACGATGCAGCCGGTGTGCACGTACGAGATCAGCACGTCCGCAGTGGGCACGATGATCCGGAGCTCCCCGATCGTGGCGAGCGCCTGGGTGCTCGGGGGTGACGTGGCGGATCATCTGCCGGGCATGGGACTCAAACTGGCCTGGCCCCGCTGAAAGCCAGGCACCGATCCCTCACGCCACCGCGCCCGCTGGTTCAGCTAGCCGATATTGATGTTGAAGGTGGACGTGCTGCCGTCCGCAGCGGCCAAGGTGACCAGCCCGAACGTGATGACCGCGACGGAGTCACCCCCAGGACCCTGGTAGAAGCCGGTTGCCCTGGTAATCCGGACTCCCAGAGCCGCCAGGGTTGCCGCGGTCCGCTCGTCGGCGTCGATCTTCGGTTGTGCCAGAGCGTGATGCCCATGCTCTTTTGCCCAGTCCCGCACGGTTCGGGCGTCGCGGCTCATTTCCGGGCGGACGCTCTCGTTCGCCCAGGCCCACAGCCACGAGCCCGACGAGGGGCTGAAGCTGGCCAGGATCTGCGCGGGCGCCGTCGCGGTCCTTTCGGGGAAGCTCCACGTGATCAGGCCCGTCCTCTGATCCAGGCCCCAGCGGTCCGCCGAACCCAGCCCCCAGGACACGTGCGCCCTCGCCAGCTGATCGATCGCGTCTTCGCCCTGCAGCAGCAGCGTGCTCAGGTCAGCCGGCGCACCGCCCTGAGCAGTATCCTTCGACTTGCTGGCCCGCTTGAACAGTCCCATGCCGCGAAGTCTGCCACCAGAGGCGGCTGACCACCCGACGCCCCCGATGCAGCCCACATCGGCCCTTCATACCCCGCGGGACGGCCACCTTCGGCTACCAGACCACTCACGTGCCTTCTCGCGCTCCTGCTCGTTGAACGCCCGGGTGCAACATCACCTGCCGACCCGCTTCCCTTCCACAGCAGGTCAGCCGGTCATGAGCCAGGAGCCCGCGATCGTTGGCCGTTCCCGGCGGGGCACACACCACGATCGCGGCTCCTGGCCGCCCACCCGACTGCTGGCCGTGTACCCGGTGCAACAGACGGGACCAGGCGCCAGCAGCCCCGGCGCGCGGCCGCCATCGGGGTCTCGCACGGGACAAGGGGATGCCTCGTGTGGGGCAGGGGATCACCAGAACGAGGGCCACAGCCCGCACTGCACACGGTGCTGTCTCGTTGAAAGGGACATGCAGCAATACCACCCGCTTCTCCCTCCCCGCGCACCGGTCTGGGAATCCGTGCCTCCCCCGGCCCCCGCCCCAGATCCCGGCACACCCATCTACGACGCCCTCCTGCGTCTCTGGCACCAGCGGGGCCACCAGCTTCCCGGGCCCCGCAACGAGGAGGACCGGCTGCCTCAACCGGGGGCCCGCTTCCCCGGCACCGGCACACGCGGGACCAGCTGGTGGGACTGACGTCACACGCCGGTCACAGGAGCTGCGAGAGGATGCCCGGCGTGCAGCAGGACGGTGCGGGTAGCCAGAGCCTCAGACTGGGCAGCCTGACATGGTGAAAGGTTTCCCCAGCGTTGCGCAGGATCAGATCACGGCGATCGTGCGGGCGGTCGAGGCAGACGACCTCGCCCGCCTGGACGAACTGATCGACGCCTTCACCCAGCACGCCGCGCTGCCCGACCTGTTCGCCCTGCGGACCGCCCTCCGCGACGCCCTGAACCGCCGCCCATAAACCCCGGGCACGGCGGCACGCCGCGCACCCGATGCCAGACACGCAGGCGGCAGTCCCGCCGAGTCTCTTCCTCCCGTGCGCATGGGAACTCCTCACGCGGCCACGGTCAAGGCGAGGGCGACGACGATCAGAGCACAGGCCGCACCGACCATCAGGTGACGAAGCGCTCCCTGCGCACTGCGTGAAGAAGCGTCAGCCCTCTCGGCGCACCCGCACCAGACACCCCGCACGGGGCCCGGCGAGCGGAGCCAGTAGACGGTCGGCAGCCCGGCTCGCGGTGGAGGAAGCGAAGCATTGCTCATATCTCACAAACGAGCGGCACCCACCACCAGGCAGGGGCATTCCTCCTACTTCACACCCTCCACACCCGGGCTGCGGAACACCGGCACTTCCCTCCCCCGACCCCTGCCGTCTGGGACGGCTACCCGGTCGGGCCCGGGTCTGTAAAACGTTCGGGTCTTCCAAGACTTTCGTAGGCGTTGGTCGCTGGGGCTGCCGGTCAGTTGAGCAGGATCAGTTGGCGCAGGAGACGGTGGCCCGCACGGCCGTACATCTGCCGCTTAACCAATTTGATCTTGCAGTTGGCGCCTTCCGTCCGGCCGTTGTGGTGGGGCAGGGTGATCGCGGCGTCGACGGCGGCGTGGTCGCGTTCCAGGCCGTTCGCGAAGGAGTGGAGGAAGGGCAGGTCGGCGGCCCGGGTCCGGGTCAGCCAGGCGGTCAGCTGCTCGGCGTTTTCCTCGTGGGGGCGAGCAGGTCGGCGAAGGTGCGGATCTGGGCTGCCAGCGTGTTCATCTCGGCGCAGGCGCTGGCGAGTTGGTCGCGCAGCGTGCTCTGCCGGTCGTCGAGGCGGTCGGGGTTGCGGGTGAGTAGGCCGGTGACCTTGCGGGGGGAGAGGGCGGCGTGGTCGGCCTCGACGCGGCCCTGGTTGATGTAGCGGACCAGGAGGTTGGCGCTGCCGGTGTAGCCCTGCTCCCGGATCTCGGCGAGGAGGTGGGTAACGGGGGCGGCCGGGTCGTCCGTGCGGCGTGTGCGCAGGCAGTCGCGATAGGGGTCGACGAGGCAGGCGCGGTAGACGGGGGCGCGGACCATGCGGTCCGGCTCGTCGCAGCGCACGTAGCGCTTGATGGTGTTGAGCGAGACGCCCAGGCGTCGGGCGCAGGGGAGCAAGCCGACGCCCCGGTCGAGGAGGTTGTGGACCTGCCGCCAGCGTTCCCGGGTGGTGGCGGCGCGCTTGCCCTCGGCCAGTGGCGGGCCGAACTTTCCCCAGCACGAGGCGTGCGCGCCAATCTCTTTCAGGGCGGTCTCAACCAGGCCGTGCCAGAGGTGCCAGCGGTCGCTGACCTGGACGATCGTCGGGTCGGCGTCGGTGGTGGCCTGGGCGAAGCCGCCGGAGCCGTCCCGGCGCAGCACCCGGATGCCGGGATGCGCGGAGGCGGCGGGGTGCGCGGCTGTCGTCCAGGTCGTCGGGGTATACCTGGCGCCGTGAGCACCGAACACTGTGATCCGTGCTTCGCAGCAAGGCCGCAGACGAGTTCCTCAGCGGGAAATGCGCCTGCGCGGGCGGGTTGCACCCGAACGACCCGAAGGTGGGGTTTGAGCTTTTCCCCCTGGTCTGTTGTGTGCTGCTTCTGGGACGGTCGTTTCACCACCTACGCGGAGCCAGAGGCGGTGATTGATCTGGGTCTGGCTCTGCGGATATCACCGGAAACGGAGTTGTCGTGACGGAGCAGAGCACGAACAACGTCAGTGTCACGCTGGAGCCGGCAGTACAGGTACGGGGTAAGGACGTCACGGTGACCCTGACCGGGAAGTTCCCCGAGCAGATCACCTGCGGTCACATCAACCTTGTTGTGAAGTGCGGCTTCACCACCGTCGCACAGAGGACGGCCTCATTGACCCGCTGCGGGGAGGGTGAGTCCTACGTCGCCACGACCAGCTTCCCGACCCAGAGAAACGCATCAGCAGGAAAGCACACCGGGTATCTGTCACTGTGCGATAGCAAAGGCCGAGAGATTACCTCCGAGAGGTTCTCGTTCTACCTCGCCTGACCTCCCTCCGCTCCGCCGCGCCTCCCGGCGGTGCGCCGGGCCCCTGGAGGACATCGGCGAACTGGCCAGCGGCGGCAGAACTGTGGCCGGTCAACGCAGCCAGATCGCGGCACAGTGCCGCCGTTTCGGACGTGGTTCTGCACGAGCCTGGGGCGCCGTTCCCGCCGCAGCCGCTCCAGCTCAGCCCGCTCGGTATCGCGCAGCCTGCCGCCCGGGGCGGCGGGCGCGGGCCGGTCGGAGGACGCCGAGTCGTTGCGCCGCCACCGCGACACCCAGCTGTGCAGCGTCCCGGCATGTACGCCGAGTTCCTCGGCGACCTCCGGGATCGGCCTGCCCGTCTCGATCACAATGCGTACAGCCCCCTCACGAAACTCAGGCGCGTACGTCTGTTGCTTGGAACCCATGAGCCTCAACTTCCCCAGCGATCACGGATTCCACGCTACGAGGGGAGGGACACCCTCGCCTTCGCTCAGACCGCAGAGTGTCCGGACGGGACGAGAGTGCTTCAGGAACCGTGAAACTGCGTTACCTGAGGGCGGTCCACTCGTAGGAGGAAGAACCACCAGGGCCGCAGGGCCAAGCATTCAGCGGGACTCAGGGGGATTCAAGTGATGCCGCACGTACAGGCTGTTGCATCGGTCCTCCGGCCGAGGGTGCCCCGGCCTGGTGTGATGCGGCCGCCGGTCGCAGCGGTTCAGCTTGCTGAGGATGACGGAGGACTCGGTGGCGTTGCGGTCGGTTCCTTCGGTGAATTTGAGGGTGACGGTGTCGGTGTCGGTGTCGGGAGGATGAGAGAGGACGCGGTGCCGGTGCGGGTGGTTCCGTCGGTGAGGGTGAGGGTGACGGTGTCGATGCGGCTGCTGTCCCTGCCCCCGACTGCGCTGGGCCACCAGGCAGTCCAGCGGCCGTCCTCGACGGTCACCTCGAAGGTGCGGCCCAGGGCCGTCATGGTGACTGCCTTGACGTGAGAACCGGCGAAGCCGGCGGCGTAGCTGAAGACGTCCGGGGCGTCGCCGTGGGAGCCGGAGGTGTCGTAGGAGATCGCTTCGGGCGCGATGGTCTGTGCCGTGCTGACCGATGCCGAGAAGCCGCCGTTCTTTGAGGCGACGTAGCACAGTGTGGTGGTGTCACCGCGGCTGACGATCATGGAGGTGACTTTCCCGCGGAGGTCCGCGTTGGTGACCTTGATGGGGCCGCTGTCACCCGGCATCGTGTTCAGGCACCACTTCAAGGTGGCGGCGCCCGGGCCCGTCGAGGTGTCCACGTGGGTCGGGCTGGTGGTCCAGCTGGCGAGCGTTGAGGAACCGAACGGCCCGCTGGTCGTCCGGTCGTAAAGCGTGACGCCGCCCATGGCCGCGGCTGCGGCGAGGGCGCCGGCGAGCGTGAAGGCCAGTCGCCGTCGCAGCCGCGGTCGGGACGGTTGTCCGGCGGGGGTGGAGAGGTCGATCCGGCGCATCAGGAGCTCCCGGTGGAGGGCGTGACGTCCTGGCGGGAGGTCGCGGCCGGCCGGCCCAGGCAGGTGCCCGAGCGGTTCGGCGCGCCTGACCGGTTGTGGCCGCTGGTCGGCGTTCACAGGTGTGCCTCCTTGGGGGACAGACCCGCGGTCGCGGGCCCACTGTTCATCTGGTCTGCCGTGGGGGCGGGTTCCGTTTTTTTGTGCGGGCTCTCGGAGGTGGCTGCCTCGGTGAGGCGGTGCAGCTTGGCACGGGCGCGGGAGAGCCGGGAGCGGACGGTGCCTACCGGCACGCCGAGTGCCTCGGCGGCCTCCTGGTAGTCCAGGCCCGCCCACACGCACAGGGCCAGCACCTCACGGTCCGGTCTGCGCAACCGTGCCAACGCTTCCTGCAGGGAGGCGATCCGCTCCGCGTCGTCGATCCGACCGGCCGTCTCCTCGGCGAAATCGGGGATGCCTTCGGGCACTGGCGGCAGCTGGGCCAGCACCTGCCGGTGCCGCCAGGCGGCCCGGCGCTGGTTCCTGACCAGGTTGGTCGCGATGCCCAGCAGCCACGGCCGCAGCGACCCGCCCTCCTCGCCGACCCGGCCGTGCTGGCGCCAGGCTTCCAGGAACGTCAACGACATCACGTCCTCCGCCGTTGACCAGTCCCCGGTGAGCCGGTACGCGTGGTTGTACACCGCGCGCGCGTACGCGTCGAAGAGCCGCCCGAACGCGTCCCGGTCACCGGCCCGCACCCGCGTCCGCGTCTCTGGGTCCAAGTAGTCCATGCCCATCTCTCTGGTACGACGCCCCTGGCAGTTCCCGTGACGCGCGTCACATAGGCGGGATGCAGTGCCCAGCCGACCCCTAACATCCGCGCTGCAGCCAGGGGGCACGACGAAACGCCGAGGACCCGACCGGCCGTACGCGATCCTGCGCACCTGTCAGCACCATCTGGGCGCACGAACGCGGCAGGCAGGGTGAGGGTTTGAGGTGTGGTTCGAACTCCGTAGTGACGTAAAGCCGTATGAGTCAGGTAGCCGTAGCCGGTACTCCAGGATGCTTGGTTCCTCCCGCCCGTGTTGGCTCCGCGGCGAGGCCGCCCTCCAGCGGCGGACAACGGGCGTCAGACACCGGGTGCCCCGGGGTGTCAGGGGCGGACCTGGCGGGCTTCCCAGCGGTGGGCGGCGAGTTCGAGGGTGAAGGAGACGGTCTGTCCCTCGGAGAGGACCTGGCGATCCGTCTCGATGTCCGCCCCATGGACGAAGATCTGGTCTCGTTGGCCGAAGGGGACGATGAAGCCGTACCCCTTCGAGCGGTTGAAATAGGCGACGAGTCCCTCGCATCTTGCCATGGAGATCTTCCCTTTCCGGGGCTGCTCAGTGGTCTTACATAGCCACCGTGAGTGCCGCATACCGGATGGGTGGGGCGCGGTGCGTTCCGGCCACAGGGCGGGAAGATCCGCGCAGCAACAGGACGTAAGACCTATTTCGTTGCTTGTGCGCATAACCCCGGAATGCAATGTCATGCGCTCCTTGCGTGCCGGCTGGGAGCGCTGAGGGCGCAGTGTTACGGCGCGCATGGGGCGCACACGTGCCGTGTGGCCGTCCGGCGCGTACGCCACCAGCCCCCGGATTCGCAGTGCGTGTCGTTGGCGGACCCAATCGGATCGGGCCTGGCGGCGAGCACGGAACAAGCAGGTCCGCGCCCGCACCGCTGGTCCGAGCATCCCTGGAATGTCCGTCCGGTCAAGCGCGTGTTCATCCCAGAGGCAAAGCCGCCACGGCCTTATTGAACCGAAACGGTTTGGTTGCCTGGCCCGTTGAGGGTGTGTGATCGAGCTTGGGGGTGCGCGGGGTCTGGGGCCCGCCGCGCAGGAGGTGGTGCGGCTGTGGGTGTGGCCGCGCTGGAGTCGGGGCAGGTACAGACGTACCGGCAGGCGGCGGAGGTGTTCGGGGTGTCGGTACGGTCGGTGGGCACCTGGTGGCGCAAGTACCAGGCCGCGGGCAGGGAGGCGCTCGCGGCACCGGTCAAGTCCCGCACCGGGCCCGGCGAGCTGATCGGGGCCCAGGACCGGGCGGTGCTCTTCCAGGCGATGGCCGACTACACGCCCGAACAGCTGCTGATCGGCGGCCCGTTGTGGACCCGGGCCCTGGTCGCCGAGCTGATCCGGATGGTCACCGGGTCCACCATGACCGAACAGGGCGTGGGCACATGGCTGCGCCGGCACGGCTTCACACCCCAGCGCCCGGCCCGCCGCTCCTGCCGCCAGCAGCAGGAGAAGGTGAGCGCCTGGCTCGACGAGGAATACCCCCCCGTCGCCGCACGCGCGAACGCCGAGCACGCTGTCGTGGCCTGGGCGGACCAGTGCCAACTGCGCTCGGACACCGCCCCGCCGGGACGCTCGTGGGCCCCCGCCGGACAGACCCCGACCGTGAAGGTCAACGGGCGCCGGTTCCGGGTGAACATCATGTCCGCGATCGCCTCCCGCGGCTCTCTCTGGTTCACCGTCTTCACGGGGAAGTTCACCGCGAAGGTGTTCACCGCCTTCCTCGACCGGCTCGCCCGCCAGGCCGGACGAAAAGTCCACGTCATCGCCGACCGGCACCCCGTCCACCGCAGCAAAGCCGTCCGCGCCTGGCTCCAGGAGAACGCCGACCGCATCGAGCTGCACCTGATGCCCGGCTACAGCCCCGAGCTCAACCCCGACGAAATCCTCAACGCCGACCTCAGACACCACGTCCACGCCGCACGCGCCACCTCAGCCGACCACCTCGCCCGCGAAACCCGCCGCTTCCTCCACCGCCGCCAGCGCCAACCTCACCGCATCCAGGGCTACTTCCACGCACGACACGTCCGCTACACCCTCGAATAGGCAACCAAACCATTTCGGTTCAATACCTACGACCGTAGGAAGAAGGGTTCTCATCCGCCAGAGCCCGGGCCGTGCCGCCCGAGGTCCTCGGTATGTTCCGTCAAAGCGAACAGGCCCGGACTGTCCTCGGTGAGCCAGCCCCGCCGAGCCAGACGCTTCAGTTTCGCCCGCACCGACTCCACCTTCGAGGCGCCCTCGCCCCACCCGATCGCCACCGACACAGCTTTCGACCGCATCGGCCTCCCCGCAGCCCGCAGCACACCCATTTCGCTCCCGTCCCGGTGGTGGGCAGCACGGCGATCCTCGGGAAGCCGTCGCTGTACCGCGCGCACTGTGACATCCGCGTTCGCCTGTTGGTTGGCGTGAGGTTGCTCTGCTGGCTGCGTCGGGCTTTCCCGGCGCCTCGCCGTGGTCCTCGACGGCGGGTTTGTGAAGGAAGAGCGACGCGCAGCCCAACCGGGCGTACATGCCTCTCTGCAAATTGACTTCCCGGCCAGGTTGCTTAGCTATAGCGGTGACTCACTGCGGGGCAGCTGCTCCAGGACGCGCTGAAGAGCTCTTATAAGGCGTTCGGGTGTCCTTGCAGGCCCACGTCAACGCCTCCGCCCCCTAGGTAGCCCGGACATATGACTGGGTTCTCTGGAGCAAAGAGTCACGTGCAGCTGGGAAAAGGTCCAGGCCAGAATTTCTGGCGGAATCTGCGCTTCCCCCGACTGAATCTTCACTCTCTTCAGGAGATGTCCCACCATTTCGCCCCCAACCGGAGGGGCCTATTTCTGCTCGCATGCGTTCGGCTCTTCGGGGTACGGCAAGTCTCCCTGTGTGCGAACTGTGTGACGGTGTGCGCCTCCGGTGACCAACGGGGTCTCCGGTATCTGACTTTCCGTGGGGGAAGTTGATGCAGAAGCACACCCATGCCCGTACGCAGATACGGGCGAGACGCACGTTGACGGTGGCACTGGCGGTACTCGCCCTGGGCGTCGGCGCACTGCCGACCGCGCTGGCCGCCGACCCGGTGAAGCCGCCGCTGGTCCCCGCCAGCTCCGTCTGGGGCAAGAAGGACGCACCCCGCCTCCCGGTCCCGCCGGTCAAGGTCGGCACGAACAAGGCCCCGGCGCCGGCCGCTGAGGCGGCCCCGTCGAAGGACCGCGCCGCGTGGCGGGCGGCGCAGAAGCAGCGTTCCCGCTCCTCGCAGAAGGCTCGCCTCGCCGCCCCGGCCGCACCCCTGCTGGCCGACATCCCGAAGGGCCAGGGCGCGGTCCCCTGGCACCGGATCTCGGACTTCCGGATCACCGACGCCCTGGTCGCCAGGGTCAATTACTCCACTGGCAACCTGATGCTGGCCGCCACCGACTTCGACGTCCCGGGGGTTGGCCAGAGCCTCCAGCTGACCCGGACGTACAACTCGATGGATGCCCCGTGGGGCAAGGTCTCGCAGCGGTGGTGGCAGGGCTGGGAGCGGTACGCGCAGGTCAGTGACACGGAGTTCGCCTGGTTCGACGCGACTGGGGCCTCGGTCCGTTTCGTGAAGCAGGCCGACGGGACGTACTCGACCCCGGCCGGGTATTCGAAGGACCTGAAGGCGAACGCGGACGGGACGTTCACCCTGACCGACCGCAAGTCGGGTTCGAAGGACACGTACAACGCGGGCGGCACCCTGACGAAGGTCACTGACCGCAACAACGGCACCATCACGGTGACCCAGCACGACGAGGGCGCGGAGCACAAGGGCTTCAAGCTGACCGAGACCCGCTCGGGCCGGTGGGTGGACCTGGTGAAGACGGACGCCTCGCAGTGGCAGGCCAAGGACCACGCCGGCCGCACCGCCGTCTTCGACCTCAACCCGGCCGGTGACCTGGCGAAGACCACCGACACCTCGGGCAAGTCGACGGTCTTCGAGTACGACACCTCGCGCCGCCTGACCCGGATCACGACCCCGGACGGCCGGGTGACGAACTTCGGCTACGACGCGCAGAACCGCGTGACCTCGATGCAGCGGGCGACGGCTTTCAACGGCAACGCGCACACGGGCCCGACGTACTCGTACACCTACGAGGCGGGGAAGACGAAGGTCTCCGACCCCGAACAGCACACCACCACCTACGAGTTGAACACCGACGGCGGCGTCACCAGGACCACCGACGCCCTGGGCCACTCCCGCTCCAAGTCGTACGACGCGAACCACAACGTCAAGACGGCCACGGACGCGATGGGCACCGGTTCGACGCCGGGCAACGAGACCGCGTACGGGTGGGACGCCCGTAACAATCCCACCTCCGCGAAGCTCCCGACCGGGGCGACCTCGGCGGTCGGCGCGTACGCGACCAGGGCGGGCCGGGACGTGCCCGGCACGATGGAGTCCGCCGACGGCGAGAAGACCTCCTTCACCTACGACGCGGCGGGCAACACCGAATCGGTCGCCGTCTCCGGCACCGGCGGCGGCACGGAGAAGTACACCTACAACAAGGCAACCCCGACCTGCGGTGGTTTTGAGGGCCAGCGGTGCACGGTCACCGACGCCCGCGGCAAGGTGACGAAGTTCCAGTACGACGCCAGGGGCAACCTCGTCGAGGTCACCCCGCCCGCCCCGCTCGGCAAGACCACCTACACCTACGACGCCCTCGGCCGCGTCGAGACCTCCGTGGACGGCCGCGGCGTCAACTCCGTGTTCACCTACGACAACCGCGACCGCATCACGGAGGTCTCCTCCTCCACCACCACGGTCCGCTACGTCTATGACGGTGACGGCAACCTCTCCCAGCGCACGGACGACGGCGGCCTGATCACGTACGCCTTCGATCCGCTCTCCCGCGAGACCATCCGCACCCTCCAGGACGGCTCCCAGACCGAGCTCACCTACACCCCGGCGGGCAACGTCGACACCTACAAGGACCCGGCGGGCCTCACCGGCTACACCTACGACGCCGCGAACCGCCTCACCGCGCTGAAGGACCCGTCGGGCAAGACCACGACATACGCCTACAACAACAACGACAAGCGCACCAAGACCACCTACCCGGGTGGCACCGTCCAGGAAGTCACCCCGGACAAGTCCGGCCGCCCCACCCTGATCAAGGCGACCTCCCCCAAGGGCACCCTCACCAACACCTCCTACACCTACTCCTATGTCTCCGGGACGGCGACGAAGGACGGTACGAAGATCCGCACCGCCACCGACGGGGTAATGGGCCTGACGAAGACCTACACCTACGACAGCGCGGGCCGCTTCTCCTACGCCGAGGAGAAGAAGGGCACCACCCTCGCCGCGTCCTACCAGTACTGCTACGACGCAGCAGGCAACCTCACCTCCCAGGGCTCGGTAAAGGGCTGCCCGGTCGCGGGCACCGCCTACACCTACAACGACGCCTCCCAGCTCATCTCCCGCGGCGGCTCCACCGCCGGGTGGGGCTACGACAAGGCGGGCAACGAAACCGACGGCGCCAGCGGCGCCGAACGCGCCCGCACCGGCGGCATCTGGTCCGACCACTCCCAGCAGACCTCCGTCACGGTCGCCGGAAAGAAGTACACCGGCCTCTACGGCTCAACTGACCAGTCCGAGCGCCTCTTCTACGGCGACACCACGATGCACAACGGCCCCCTCGGCCTCTCCGCGAAGACCGACCCGACCGGGGACATGGGATTCAACCGGGAGCCCGGGGGCACCCTGAACTCCATGACGACCGCGGGCAAGTCGTACTACTACCTCACCGACGCACTCGGCTCCGTCCTCGCACTGGCCGACGAGACCGGCGCGAAAGTGAACGAGTACCGCTACAGCCCCCGCGGCGTCGACGGCACCTTCACCGAAAAAGTCCCCCAGCCCTACCGGTACGCCGGCGGCTACCAGGACCCGACCGGCCTCTACCACCTCAAGGCCCGGTACTACGACCCGCGCATCGGCCGCTTCACCAGCCCCGACCCCTCCGGCCAGGAAAAGAACCCTTACCTCTACGCCGAAGGCGACCCCGTCAATCGCATCGACCCCAACGGGACGTTGAGCGTAGGGGGAGTTCTTAAGGGCGCCACGAAAGCTGTAGGCCTCTATGACGACGTGAAGTCCGGCGCAGAGGCCGTGGGTGCGCTCGCGAACGGCGAATACGGGAAAGCCGCCGCCATCGGGGCAGGGATGGCAGCTGGTGCACTTACGGAATCCGCTTGCGGAACGGCTGCTGTTGCCGCTGGGGCGCCTACTGGTGGAGTAGGCGGCGCGGTGGTGGGGGCTGCGTGTTTCAAGGTCGGGGATTACGTGGGCGACAAGGTTGAGGAAGAAGGAATGGGCGCCTGGACATAAACGGTAAGGGTCGGGGGAGGGCGATTCCGCCCTCCCCCGACCAGCTAGTCACCCAAATGAAATAACCCTATGCTCGGAGGCTGACATGGAAAACAATACGCTGGCCGCGTTGAGCGGTGCGTCCGGTGCAATTATCGCCACCGTGGTTGTGGTCATCGGTATAGCGGCGGCTTTGTACGTTCGATTGAAGAAATAGCAGTTCTTTGCGTATGAAGGCTGCCGTCGGGGAGGCCGCTCCGGCGGCGGTTCTGTAACGTCACGATCGAAAGGGCATGCCGTGGTGACTGCAAGCGGGATCAATAGTGTGGGGCCCTACGGGACGGCTGTATTCATTGGGTGCGTCATCGTTCTGGTTGTTCTTATCCTGTGGAACAGGTCACGGAAGCGCTGAGCTTTCTACCTTACGGAGATTGGTTGGCTGTGGCAAGGAGCGTCAAATGGCGGAATCCACCGCAGTGGGGATAATAATGGGGGGAGGGTCGATTTTTTACAGTTCCAAATTTGCCAAAAGAGTCACCGAGGGTAGTGCTTTTTTGCCCGCTCTAACGCGCGAGCGGGTAAGTCTACAGCCCGAATTGGGCCTATCATGATCGGGGCTTTTTTGTTGATCATGGGGGTTCTCATGCTATTCGGTCTCATCAAGGCTGGTTAGCAGAAAGTTCGTGAGCCATAACGTTCAACTGATAGCAGCATCGGCAATGGATCGACTGCCTCGACCTGCTCTTTCAGAAAGGGATATTCACATGCCGGGCATCAATTGTCCGTTCTCGAATCCGCAGAGCCCGGCAGAGTACGCCGCCAACCGACAGGCCGCCGACGCCTATGACCACCAGGAGCAGAACCACGGCCGCCCCTCTCCGCGGTACGAACCCGCTCGCGCCGACGTCGCCGGCCGCCCGACCACGGCACAGCAAGTTGCGTACGCCGCCGACCGCCTGCTGTTCAGCGACCCGAGCGGCTCGGAGCGGGCCATAGCCGAACTCCTCAACTACGTGGCCGTAACCTGGGAGCAGCAGGACCTTCCACTGCGCCAGCACGCCCAGGCTGTGACGGTGCTTTAGAGGACGTTCCGGTTAAAAACGGGGCGATTCATGGGTTGTGCCAGGTTATGGGCGTTTCGCCGGTCGCTCGTTTCGCGAGGGTTGAGATCATCGCGATGCGGATTATGCTCTCGGAGTGTGCGGGTTTGGTCTCGTAGTCGCGGGCGAGGCGTCGGTGCATCATGATCCACCCGAAACTCCGCTCGACGAGCCAGCGCCTGGGGATCACGGAGAAGCCTTTGACCTGCTCGTTTCGCGGGACTACGTCGACGTCGATGCCGAGGGCGGCGCCGTGCTCGATGGCCTTGGTCTTGTAGCCGGTGTCGACCCATGCCTTGGTGATCGTGGGGTGCTCGGCGGCGACTTGAGTGAGGAGCTGTTTGCCGGCCTCGTTGTCGGAGACGCTGGCGGCGGTGACCATGACCAGCAGTAATAGGCCGAGGGTGTCGACGACGATGCTGCGCTTGCGGCCCACGATCTTCTTCCCGGCATCCGTGCCCTGGGTGTCGGTGGGCACACTGGTCGCGGTCTTCACGCTCTGGGCGTCGATCACGCAGGCGGTGGGCTCGGCAGTGCGTCCTGCCTGCTCACGGACCATCCGGTGGAGGTGAAGGCCGAGTTTCTCGATGGTGCCGTCCGCGCTCCAGGTGCTGAAGTAGCCGAACACCGTGGTGTGCGGCGGGAAGTCGTGCGGCAGGTAGCGCCAGGGGACGCCGGTCCGGTTGAGGAAGAGGATCGCGTTCATGACTTCCCGCAGGTCAGTGACCTTGCCGCCCAGATTGAGCGAGGTCTTCTGTCGCTCGGCCCGCCAGGCCGTCAACGTCGGCTCCATCAACGCCCAGCGGGCATCGGACAGATCGCTCAAGTACGGCAGGCGTCGCTGCGAAGAGGTCATGGAGATACTCATGCACGAGGCCCCCACCCGGGCATATCGCTCGATCGAGCGAGGCAAAAGCCGCCTTACAGCAGCTTTTCGAACCGGACAGGAGCTATCGGCGTGGATCGGGGCAAAAAGAGAGATCACTCCTGGCGAGGCCGTGAGCGCAAACCGCCTGTTTCGCCTGCATGTAGCTAATTCCGGCACGCGCGAACTGGCATGAAGCGGCGCATATGCGTGGAACGTCCTCTGAGATCGAGATGGCCAAGGAGCTTCGCGGCGATGTGGATCGGCAGGCCGCCGTTGACCGTCTCCGTCGAGAAGATTCTGCGGAAGTCGTGCGACGTGAACCTCAACGGCGACCCGTTGACGTCGACGATGCCGGCCCGCAGCGCATGGCCGGTGAGGAGCTCGCGGATCCGGTTGGGAGAGATGACCTGCAACCGGTGCTGGGAAGGGCACTGGAACAGGTGCGGCAGTGGCGGGCCGAAGACCCGCTCGTAGCCGTCGTACCGGGTCAGCAGAGGCCCCCGCTCCTCGGTGCCCTTGATCCGGCGAATGATCCGGGCAAGGATCGCGACCAGGTCCGGGTCGGCGGGGATGATGCGCTCGCGGTCGGTCTTGGACGGGCTGATCTGCAGCAGCGGCACCGTCTCACCGGTCGGGGCCGCAGGCGACAACACGGCCATGGAGTCCTTCTTCAGCCTGCTGCAGAAGAACGTCCTCGACCGCCGCACCTGGGCCACCCGCCAGGAACTGCGGATCGCGATCGTGACCTGGATCGAGCGGACCTACCACCGACGCCGCCGGCAGGTCTCACTCGGCCGGCTGACCCCCGTCGAATTCGAGACCGTCATGACCCCACCGGCCCTCCGGGCCGCGTGACCACACTTGTCACCTGAAGCTGCAGCAGACCCGTTCTGCTCATCGTCACGTAGTTGGCGCTGCCAAGCGGCTCGGGTGAAGCTCGTCGCAACTGTCGGATCCGGTCTTGCTGTCGTGCCATGGCGCAGTCGACGGCTTCGCCGATGGCGTCGGTGCTGGTCCGGGTGCGCCGGGGGTAGTCCTGGTACTTCACCTGATGCCAGACGAGCTCGATGTCGTTCACCGCCGGGCTGTACGGGGGCAGGAGCAGCTCGACCCCGATCTTCGCGAGTTGCCGGAAGCGGCCCTTGAACGCCTTGGCCACGTGCGCGGAGGCGTTGTCGAGGGCGACGGTTAACGCCCCGGCCATGTGCGCTGCGTGAGGGATGGCCTCCGCGACGCCTTGCCGGTCATCGGCCCGCCTCATACCAGAGCCTGGTAGACCGGCGTCCCGAGACGGAGATCAATTCGGCGATCCTCAGCCCCTATTGGGTGAAACCTCCGCCACTCCACGAGCAGAGTTCGAACGTCTCGTGAGACATGCGGATCGCGAAGAACACCGCCACGTTCACGCTGTGCCCCGCCAGGCCGGGGACGGCCTGCCCCTGCCCTGGACTCCGCAGCACGCCGCCCGCGCCGCCGCGCAGAACGGCGTTACGTCATGAGCACCGTCCCTGGTCATGGCCCGCGAGCCCATCCCCGCTGGCCCCACGGTGCTCCTGGCCGGACCGACCCCCGACAAGGGCGAGCCGGTCCCCTCCTGGCGGCCCACAGCCCTCGATCTCATCACCGCGCAGTGGACCGGCTCCGAGCAGCTGACCTTCCTGACTCCCGAGTCCCGTGGTGGAGTCCGTGCCGAACGCTAGTGCTGTGACCGCATAGGTTCGCCGGGTTGGTGCTCATGGTCCTTGTGCCGGTTGGATGTGACGACACATCCGATCGGTGCGGGGAGGCGGGATGGCACAGCCGGTCCGGGTGCGCAGACTGACCGAGCAGGAGGGGCAGAAGCTGCAGCGGATCGTGCGCCGGGGCAGTACCAGCACGGTGCGCTTCCGGCGCGCGATGATGCTGCTGGCCTCGGCGGGCAGGAACAGCGTCCCGGTAATCGCGAAGCTCGTGCAGGCAGACGAGGACACCGTCCGCGATGTGATCCACAAGTTCAACGAGATCGGGCTGGCCTGCCTGGACCCTCGGTGGGCGGGAGGCCGTCCCCGCCTGCTCAGCGATGACGACGAGGATTTCGTCATCCAGACGGCCACCACCCGCCCGACCAAGCTCGGCAAACCCTTCACCCGCTGGTCGATCCGTAAGCTTGCCGACCACCTGCGGCACAATGTCTCCCGTCCGATACGTATCGGCCGCGAGGCCCTGCGCTGCCTGCTCGCCCGTCGCGGTATCACCTTCCAGCGCACCAAGACCTGGAAGGAGTCCACCGACCCGGACTTCGACGCGAAACTGGAGCGCATCAAGTACGCACTCACCCAGCGACCCGACCGCACCTTCGCCTTCGATGAGTTCGGGCCGCTCGGCATCCGCCCGACTGCCGGGACCTGCTGGGCCAGGCGGGGCAGGACCGACCGGCTCCCGGCCACCTTCCACCGCACCCACGGAGTGCGCTACTTCCACGGCTGCTACTCCGTCGGCGATGACACGCTCTGGGGTGTCAACCACCTCCGCAAAGGCGCCGACCACAGCCTCTCCGCGCTCAAGAGCATCCGGGCCGCCCGCCCGGACGGCGCCCCCATTTACGTCATCCTCGACAACCTCTCCGCCCACAAAGGCAGCAAGATCCGCCGGTGGGCGGCAAGGAACAAGGCCGAGCTCTGCTTCACCCCGACCAACGCCTCCTGGGCCAACCCCATCGAGGCCCACTTCGGGCCGCTGCGGCAGTTCACCCTCACCAGCTCGAACCACCCCAACCACCCCGTCCAGACCCGGGAGTTGCACCAGTACCTGCGCTGGCGCAACCAGAACGCCCGTCACCCCGACGTCCTGGCCGCACAGCGCCGTGAACGGGCCCGCGTCCGCAGCGAGAAGGGCGTCCGCTGGGGCGGACGCCCTCTGCAGGCGGCATAGCCACAGACCCGGGCCCCTCTACCGCCCAGTGCCACTGGGCCGGTTCAACTGGATCAGGTCCCAGCGGTTGCCATACAGGTCCCGGAAGACGGCAACCGTGCCGTACGCCTCCTGCCGGGGCGCTTCTTCGAACACGGCCCCGGCCGCCCGCATCCGCTCGTAGTCGCGCTCAAACGCATCGGTGTTCAAGAACCAGCCGACCCGGCCGCCGGTCTGATCCCCGATACGGGCCTTCTGCCCGCCGGTCACGGCCCTGGCCAGGAGCACAGCCGTCTCCCGCACCCCCGGCGGAGCCACCACGACCCACCGCTTCTCATCGTCGATCCGAGTGTCTTCCAGGAGCTCGAACCCGACGACGTTCCGGTAGAAGGCGATGGCCTCGTCGTAGTCACGCACAACAACGGTCACCAGTCCGAGATGAGTCATCACGCGATCTTGCCAGCAAGCCGTACAGACACACCATCACAACCCGGCGAACCTACGCGGTCACAGCACTAGAGCCGGACTTCGCAGGTCACCGTTTCAGGTCTTGTGACTGGGGCCGACCGGCTACGGGGCTGCCTCGCGGAAGAGGGTCAGGAGGGCGTGCGCCTGCGGGGCACCCGCGTCGAAAAACTGCGTGGCCAGTGCGGGTGGCACGGCGGTTCCATGCATGCGGACTTCATGACATCTGAAGCAGAACGCCGCCTCGAACAGCGCCAGGTCGAGAGTGTCCGCGTACGCCCGGATGCTCCAGCCCGGCGAAAAGCCGCAGCGGTGCTGCTCGCTGCCGGGCAAGCTCTCGATCAGGGCCAGGACGCTGTCTGCCTCGCTCCCGATCCAGTGGGCACCCGCCCTGCCGGGATATGGGGCGCCCCGCATTGTCGGGAGTTCGGAGATCCTTACGACCTCCAGCAAGACGGCGGTGGCTACGGCTTCGGCGGGGAGCTGCATGTGCGTAGTCTGCCCGCGCCCAGTACCCGCGGACGCGGCGTCTCCTCCGCCCTGCTGGGACCCCGTCTGGCAGAGTGTGACCGCGACCGCGACCGCAGCGCAGCTGGAGACCGGCAACGCCTCCAACGTGCCCCTTTACGAACGGTACGGGTTCACACCTGACCACGGTGCTGTCCACCGCGGGCCCGAGCGTGCGGGTCATGGACCGCGCCCCCGCTGGGACCCGCGTGGGGTCGTGATCATCCGGTCATAAGTATGACGTCGTTGACCCAGAGACGGCGGGCCAGGGGCCGGACTCCTCGGTCATCTCTCGACACTGACGGCCACCACGTCGGCGTGTCTTCTTTTCCGGCTGGCTGACAGCACCCCTTAACTTCGCGGCATTGCACGATCAAGGGGAAGGTTCACCATCCGGATGGACAACACGGCGGACTGACGGCAGCTGAGTAGGCGAGCTCACCCAGTACCAAGACCCGGGGAAGCGGCCCTGCTTCCCACTCTCCTGAGCCTCTGAGGGATCCTTGCCCACGTGCTTACAGTGCAGATGAACGATGCGGCAGCGGCCCTCCTCGGCCCGTGGACAGGACTCGCACCCACACAGCCACCACGGGAACTGACAGCTGGCCTCCGTGATCTCGTAGCCAACGGCATCACTCTCCATGGGGACGCGGTGGTGCTGACCAATACCGCCCGTCACCTGCGTGACACCGGACCCGGAGGCTTCATCGACCTCACCGCGTGGGAGTGCAGCGTCAACAGCTTCCACCTTGAGGACTACGTGCCCGTGACCGTCGACGTCCTGGATGATGGCGAGCCTGTCATCGCCGAGGCCGATCAACGGCTCCTACTGGCCCAGGGCCTTACGCTGGCCTTGCACATCTGCCGTCTCGGCCGTTCAGTTGAACCCCCACTCCAGATCCGATGCATCGTCAGCGCGGGTACCACCAATGGGACCTTCCGATTCCACCGCATCCGAGCTGGTCAGCAAGGGCACCATCCGGACCTGGACAGGTACACGCTGGAGAAGATGATCGTCATCGACACGGGCTCTCCGAGTTCCTGACTCGACCCAGCAGAGCCTCCCGATCCTCCAGCCGCATCCGCCCAGCACTACGAACAGTCACCAGCGGGCTTCCTACGGCAGTGAATACGCGACAGTTGATTACGCGAGCCCACCAGTACCGAGGCCGTACGAGAACGAAGTCCCGGAGCTGGAGGAGGTGGGCCGGGGCGGGCCGTCACGGCTTTTGCCTCCCGCCCCGGAGCTCGGTCGGTTGAGGCTACAGCGGGTGCCGTACGGTCCTCACCGGTGGTGGGCGAGGAAGAGGCGCGCGTGTTCGTCGAGTTCGGCCGCTACCCGTACGCCGCGGGACCGGTACGGGCGCAGGTCTGAGCGCAGGGTCCGGACGGCTTTGAGGGTGCGGGTGGACTTCACCCCGGCCATGGTGTCGATCGCCCGGCCCCAGGTGGTGCACGCCTGCTCGATCTGCCCCTGCTTGGCCTCGGCGACCAGGTCGAGCGCGATGATCCGCGCGTATGTCGCCCCCGGGCGGCTCGCGGCGGCGGTCGCGTAACTGCGCGCGGAGTTACCGGGATCACCGAGCGTCTCGAAGACTTTCGCGCTGCGACTGTGAACGGTGGCGGCGGGCGGGCCCCACACCAGCGCCCAGAACGGGACATCGTCGTCGGCGCCTGCCACAAGCGCTGCGTGGGCACGGTCGACGTCAGTGAGGGCCTGGGGAACCTGGCCGGTCTTGGCGAGGGCGTGCGCGTGGGTGATGGCGAACAGCGCCTCGACCTGGGAGCCGACCCGCCCCTTGGCGCGGTCCCAGCCGGTCTCGGCGAGCGCGAGGCAGTGCTCGGGCCGGTGCAGCTTCAGGCCCTGCTGGGACATGGTCCGCATCACGAACCCGTCCTGGCCGGGGATGCCGGAGGCGCGTGCGAGCGCCAGCGACTGGACGTAATACCTCTGCGCCAGCCCCTGTTCACCACTGTCGTACGCCTTCCAGCCCGCCAGGTGAGCGCCGGCCGAGGCGACGGACAGCGCCTCGGCGCGGATCTCTTCACTGGCGAAGCGGCCCCGGCACAAGTCCGCGATGTCGGTGACCAGGTACTGCACGAACGCGGAGCGGCCATGCTGCCCCCCGTGGCGCTCGTCCATGTCCATGAAGAGCTTCACCATGTCGCGCACGGCCGCGACGTCGGCGTGCCCGGCGACGGCGCCGCCGCTGACGGTGCGGGTACGGGCGGCAGCTTCCTGCACGCTCTCCAGCGGCAGCGTCGCGGCAGCCATGGAGTAGGCGGAGGCGGCGAGGAAACGGCGTCGGTTCACGTCTGCGCTCCCGATGGCGGTCAGCGTCTCGATCGGATCGAAATCCAGCGTCAGACCGATGCTTTCATCTTCACCACCCGTCGGGGAACCGAGTCCGAGATCTTCGCGGGTGATCCGGCGGCCCAGGCGCCGGGAGAGCGCCTCGGCCAGGTACCCGGGGGTCTGGCCGGTCGGCGTCGCGCCGAGGGTCCAGTGATGGACAGCCGACTTGTTCGTCCCCAGCCGCTGGCCGCTCTCCGACGCGATGGCCCTCACGGCCCGCGCGACGCCGTCGTACGGCAGCCCGGACTCGTCGATCAGCTTCTTGAGCTGGTAGTTCGCAGTGCGCTGGGTCATAGCCGACCGCCCTCGTATACCGGATATACGGCTTGGCGCGCTCCGTACGGTACCCGTGAACTCCCTTGCCCAGTTCACTGATTGACGAAGCCCAATGACGTTCTGTCAACGGGTTCGCCGAGTGGGAAGGGGTTCGCCATGCAGGACCAGAGCCGCCCGTGGGAGTCCGTGTTCGCCGGACCGGAGATCACCGCCGTGCCCAGTGACACCGCGCGCTTTGACGAGAAGCCGCAGGAGAGCTCGGACCAGGGCCGGTTCGAGGATTGACCGCCTCGCTCCGTCCGCACCACCAGCACCACCGGGGCCCGCGCCCGGCCTGCGCCGCGCGGGCCCCGTCGCATGTCCGCCAGCCGTTGAGGGGAGTTCAGGGATGTTGACGTTGTCGGTCGATCTGCGGGCCGGTACGGGGCCGTGGCAGTGGTGCGAGCAGGGCGAAGGCTGCTGGGTGCACGGTGAGGACCGCATCCGCCCGCTGGCGAATCCGGCCCTGGAGGCGCGGGCGGTCACCGACGGCACGAGGACGTTGATGGTGGTCCGTGAGCGGGCCGCCGGCCGCGCCTCGCTGCTGCGCTCGACGGCGCCGGTGCGGGTCGACGCGGCGCTGTACGCCCGCGCCGTCGAGGAGTGCCGCAACTGGCCGCTCCAGTGCGTACGGATGGAAGCGGGCCCGGACGGGCTGCGGCTGGAGACCGGGCTCGGCGGGGTGTGCCCGCTCTACCTCGCGTACGACGACGGGCGGCTCGTCGGCTCGTGGCAGCTGATGGACCTCAAAGCCCACCAGGCCCCGGACAAGCTGGACGAGAAGGAGGTGATGAGGCTGCTGACCGGGCACCCCCGCTACGGGCACGACACCCTGTTCACCAGCATTAAGCGGCTCGCGGAACGCTCCACCGCGTATGCGGATGCCGAGGGATTGCGCATGGTCTACCCGGCTGCGGCCGAGCACGCCCAGCCCTCCGAACTGTCCGAAGGCACCGACAGCGACGCCCTGGTGGGCGCGTTCGAGGCGCTCGTCGACCACCTCTACACCCGCCGCCCCCTCACCCCCGCCCAGACCGCAGCCCAGCTGTCCGGCGGGAAGGACTCCACCAACCTTGCGATCTCCCTCGCCCTCGCGCACCCGGGACTGATCACGCCGTGCGCGCTGCTAATCGGCGGTGAAGCAGGTCCGCAGCAGATCGCGCGGCGCCGCATGGTCATCGACCACACCGGCTTCGCCCCCGACGTCACGGTGCCCGCCGCCGAGCATCCGCCGCTCGCCCCGGGCGGCCTGCGCCGGGCCCACCCCGAGGCGATCAGCCCGCTGGACGAGCCGCACCTGGAGGCCGCCGACGCGCTCGCCCAGGCGCTGATGGCGCGCGGCATCACCACGGTGGTCGCCGGGTTCGGCGGCGACGAAGTCGCCCGGGTCCGACGGCCCGACGGCGGCCCGGTCCGTACCCCGGAGGCTCCGGCCTGGTGCGGCGAGCAGGTCCGTGATCTGCTCGGCGAGGTGAATACCGGGATCTCCCCGGCCACCGTGGCGCCGGAGACCGCACTGGTCGCCCTGGAGGTCGCCACCCCGCTGCTGTCCCGGCGCGGGCTGTGGACCCTCGCCCCGTTCACCGACCCCGAACTCGTCCGCTTCGGCCAGCGCCTCCCGCTGGAGTGGAAGCGCGACAAGAAGCTGCTGACCGAGCGGTTCGCCGCCCGGGGCCTCCCGGACACCGTGGTGCACCCGGTGATGCGGGAGAACTTCGGCCACCTGATGAACCACGCCGTCGAGCAGTACGCCACCGGGCTGCTGAGAGGCTGGGGCAAGGACCTGCACCTCATCGACCTGGGATACCTGGAGGCGGCCGTGTTCCACGAGACGGTCGAGCGGGCCGCTCTCGGACCGGATGAGGCGGCCCCGTACCGCACGGGCCTGTTCCTCATCACCGCCGTCGAACTGGCCCTGCGGGCCCTGTAGACGGCTTCTCCACCACGCGGGCGACTTCGGCTCAAAAGGCCCCGAGCGTCCCGGCGGACACACCAGGATGGGGCGGGTGACGCAGTCCTCGCCCGCCCCGAAAACCTCCGGCTCCCCGCAGCAGGTCGGCTACCAGAGCGACCCCCACTTCGAGGACATCGCCAACGTCTCCTGGTGGCGGATGGCCGCCCGGCTGCCCCGTACGCTCGCCGCCGCTACCCGCCTCGGCTGGGCCGCCGACAGAGCGGCGATGCTCTGGCTGGGCCTGTGCCAGCTGGTCGTTGCCGCTTCCGCGGCCGTCGCGCTCGGCGCCCTGCCCGGCGCGATGAATCACCTCTTCACCGACGGCGCCGTCGCCGACCGGATCAGCGCCGCCACCCCCGCGCTGATCGTGGTCGCCATCGCCACCGGCGTACGGGCCGGGGCCGACGCGCTCGCCGTGTACGCCGCCGCCCGCCTGTCGCCGGAGGTCGCCACCGAGGCGGACCTCCAGATCATCGCCGCGACCCCCGAGGTCGAGCTGGAGGCGTACGAGCGGCCCGGCTTCACCGACCGCCTCCAGGCCGCGGGCAAGGGCGCCGAGGCGACCGAGAACCTCATCGGCGACGCTCGGGCGCTGGTTTCCGCGCTCGCCCAGCTCGTCGCCGCCGCCTCGGTCCTGACGGTGCTTCACCCCCTGCTGCTGCCCCTGCTGGTGCTGGCCGTGGTGCCCAAGGGCGCCGCCGCCATCAGCACCGCCCGGATTCAGCACCGGGCGGACCACCAGAACATCTCGGACAACCACCTGCGCTACCTGCTGCGGTACTACTCCACCGACCGCCGCACCGCCGCCGAGGTCCGCGCCACCACCATGGCCCCCTTCCTGACCTCCTGGTACCGCCAGATTACCGACCGGATCAAGGCCACCCACCGGGCGGCGGCCCCCCGGGTCCTGCGGGTCACTCTGCTCGGCTCCGCCGTCAGCGGGCTGATGCTCGGAGCGACCTGGGTCGCGCTCGGCTGGTTGGCGGCCACCGGCCGGATGGACCTGGCCATCGCCGCAACCGCCGTCATCGCCGTACGCACCTCCACCGGCGCCCTGACCTCCCTGGTCATGGCCGCAGCCCGGCTGTTCCGCACCTCGCTGTACCTGGACGACTGGCAGGCGTTCCTGCGCCGGGCGAAGGCCCTGCGCGCCATACGCGGCACTACACCGATCCCGGCCGGCGCCCCTGTCGAGATCCGCGCGGAGAACGTCAGCTACACCTATCCCGGCGCAGAGGCCCCGGCGGTCAACAGCGTGAGCCTTACCCTGCGACGCGGTGAACTGATCGCCCTAGTCGGCGAGAACGGCAGCGGCAAGACCACCTTGTCCGCCCTGCTGACCGGGCTGCGGGTCGCTAACGGCGGCACGGTGACCTGGGACGGTACCGATCTCGCCGAGGCGGACCCGCACAGCGTGTGGTCCAAGGTCGGTCTGGTGCCGCAGGACTACACCCGCTGGCCGATGGACCTGCGCGCCAACATCCACCTCGGCCAGCCCCGCACCGAGGACGACGCCCTGCTCCTGGACGCGGCGAAGGCGGCCGGCGCGGACAGCGTCATCAACAAAGTCCCGTACGGGCTCGACACCCTGGTCGCGAGCTCCAACTGGGGCGGCACCGACCTGTCCGGCGGGCAGTGGCAGCGCATCGCGGTCGCAAGAGCGTTCTACAGGGACGCCGCCATGCTGATGCTGGATGAGCCGACGTCCGCGATGGACCCGCGCGCCGAGCACCTGGTGATTCGCCGGTTCAAGGAGCTGGCCGCGGGCAAGGCCGCGGTGTTCGTGACGCACAACCTGGAGAACGCCCGCATCGCAGACCGGATCATCGTTCTCGACCAGGGCCACGTTGCCGAGTCCAACACGTTCGAGGCGCTGCTTGACGCGGGCGGAATCTTCGCTGAGCTGTACAAACTCTCCCAGGACCGGTGAGGAATCCGGCTACGCTGACCGACCGTCGGCCCCGGCGCTGCCCCCTTTGGGTCAGTGCCGGGGCCGACCTGTCTTGCGGGGAGGTCACTCCTCCCCGTCGTCGTCGAGCTCAGGGGGTCCGGGTCGCGCAGCGGGCGCAGACCCTGGCTGCCGCCAGCTCAGCTCGGAGCGCCGACCGACTCGCCTTGTGGACTGCGTGGACCGGGCACGGTGGCCGCAAGGTCCAGGTCGAGACGGCTGTTCATATCCAGTTCGTGCGATGTGCCGGGTTGGTGTCAGTGGTGGTTTGTCAGTGAGGGTGTGTCAGTTCCTGGGTGTTGTCGCTGGTAGGGGTGTTTATACCTGGGCGGATCGCTGACACCCAGTGGTGTCCGCTGCTGATGTGACTGTCATGGACCGATACACCCTGTCCGGTCCCGCTGTCATGAAAACGGTGCTTCTGATCCATCCGGGGTGCGTCGACGCCCACCGTTGTCGGTATCGGTGGATGTGCGGGGGAGGAACGGGTGGGGGGGAGGGGCCCCCTGCCGGTCACCGTCAAGACGCATGACTTCCTCGACCGGGAGGGGCCCGGCAAGGCGATCCCGTACGGGATCTACGACATCGCGGCGAACACCGGCTGGGTCAGCGTCGGCACCGACCACGACACGGCCGCGTTCGCGGTGGAATCCATCCGCCGCTGGCATCCGGCGCAGGCGCCGGGCAGTACTGTCGGCGGTCCGGCCGGTGAGAACCTCGACCGTCATATCGAGGATCTTCCGGCGGTCGACGAGCTCGATCGTCTCCACCGAGGTCAACCAGTCCCGCCCCAAGTGGTAGGGGGCAAGCGGGTGTTCGCCGCGCTCGGCCTCGGGGAAGGTCCACAGCCACAGTTGCTCGACCTCGTAGCGAAACTGCCGCTCGGGATCGGCGTACGCCGCGGGCACGGCCACCGGGGTGTCGGCGTCGCGGACAGCAGCACGCAGTTGCTTGCCCGCCTTCTGCAGCTGCTGGCGCAGATCGGCGATCGTCTCGTCCTTCTCCCGCAGCCGGCGCTTCTTGTCGGCGAGGCGGGTGAACTCGGCCTCGCGCCTCTCGTCCTTCTCGGGGTGCTCGCGTACGACGGGAGGTTCGGGTGCCCTGCGCGGGGCGGGCACCACGACCAACGGCGCCGGGGCGGGGACCGGCAGGCACGCGAGGAAGCGGATCCGGGCGACGATCTGCCCGAGCGCCAGCCGGGGACGGCGCGGATCGACCTTGATGAGCGGATGCCGGTGCCAGGGGTCTTCTCGTGTCGCGTCGGGGAGGTAGAAGCGTACGGTGCCGCCCCAGGCACTCAGCTTGGGCAGCTGCTCGGACAGGGCCCAGCTCGCTCTCTCGTCCGCGATGACGGCGACCTCCGCATACTTGCCGACCTGCGCGTAGAGGGCGTGCGGGTCGATCAGGGGGCGGTCGCCGTGCGGGCGCGCGGTGGAGATGAGGACCAGGGGCTGCAGCCGGGAGGCGTCGAAGACCCGCTCGGCGAACGTGGCGGCCCCGTCCGCGGTGATCGTCGTGATGGGGCTGGCCACGGTCGGCATCACGATCATGGGCTTGGCCATGACGCTCATTCCTGCGGCGCCGCGGGAGCGGGCACGCCTGTGACTCAAATCGCTTGCTGGCGTCGAGATCCCGGCGGTATTTGGCGTCTGTCTGTGAGTGCAAGCTCGGCGTCCCTGGGGCGCTGAACGGCTGAGCGCTGCCGCCCCATCCGAGAGGTGTCGCCGAGGGGATCCCCCCATGGCTGGTGTGAAGTCCACCCGCACCCTCACGGCGGTCCGCTCCCTGCGCTCCGGCCTGCGCCCGTACCGCTCGCGCGGTGTGCCGCCGAACTCGACGAGCGCGCCAGCCTCTTCCGGCCCGTCCGCATGCACCAGCGCAGGTACAGCGCGATGTGGCTCCGTACGCCGACAGGTGGTGGCCCGGCCGGGGACGGTGGGGCATGTGAAGAGCGGCTGGGCGGAGCTGCCGGTGGGCAGGGCGGCCCGTTGGAGGTGGGTGTTCAGGGTTGGTCGGGTGCCGTTTGGATGGTCAGGGTGAGGTCGAGGCGGGTGTTGTCCTGGGTGGTCAGGCGGAGGGTGTAGGTGCCTGCCTGGGTTCCGGTGTGGAGCGGCGGGAGAGTGAGGCGTCCGTCCGGTCCGGTCGGATCCAGGAGGAGGGACCGGGCAGGGGCGTTGTTCTTGCCGAGGAAGTAAGGGCTGTCTGTGCCAGCCTGCGCAATGCTGTTGCCGGGGGCCAGGAGGGTCGCTGTGATCCGGGCACCCGGGGCGGGGCGTGCGCGGAGAGTGGCCCGGAGCTGCAGCGGGTTGGGCAGCACGCTGTCGGTGTCGGCGGTGAGGGTGGGGGCGCCTAGGAGGGTGAGGGTGTCGGTGGCGCCGGGGCGGTCGGTGACGACACCGGCGAAGACGACGGTGGCCGGGCCGTTGCCGGGCAGGGAGGCGCGGATGGTGAAGCGGCCGGGGAGGGGGCCGGCGGTGAGGCGGGGGGCGGTGGCGGTTCCGTCGGGGGCCGTGGTCACGGTGGTTTCGGTGGCGCTGCCGGGGAAACGGGCTCCCGAGGCGGCGAGGAGGGTGAACAGTACGCGCGCAGCGGACGTCCGTACCCGCAGGCGGACGGTGAACTCCTCGCCGGCGTGCGCGGTGATCGTGGCAGCGCCGACGGGGACCAGCGTGTGCTGCTTGGGCACGGGATCCGGCATGGGTGCGGGTGCGGGTGTGGTGTCTGGCGTGGGCTTCGGCGCGGGAGCCGGGGCAGGCTTGCGCGACGGGGAAGGCGGGGTGACCGGGCGCGGGGTGCGGACTGCGGCCGGCACGCCAGGGTTCTGCCGCACGGGGGTGGTACCGCGTGCCACAACGGGCGCGGTGGCCGGCCCGTTGGGAACCTCGCTGACCTTCCCCTCGCGGTAGGTCTTCATCCACCCGAGCACGGTAGTGACGTATTCACGCGACCGGTTGTAGCTGAGCACGGCCGCATCCAGCCCGGCCTGGGTGCTCAGGTCCCGGTTTCCCGCACACAGATACAGGCCCGCGCCGAGCGCGGCGTCGTAGATGCTGTTGGGATCGCGCGCACCGTCCCCGTCCCCGTCCGCCCCCCACTGCTTCCAGGTCGAAGGAATGAACTGCAACGGACCGACAGCCCGGTCGAACACGCTGTCGCCGTCCCACCGGCCCTGCTCGGTGTCCCGGACCAGCGCGAACTCCTTACCGTCCAGGCGCGGCCCCCGGATGGGCTGTGCAGTGGTCCCGTCCTCCTTCAGCCCATAGCCCCCGGCATGCTGCGACTCCACCTTCCCGATACCCCCCAGGAGCTCCCAGGGCAGCTTGCACAACGGCTGTGCCTCACCGACCGCGGCAGCCGCCCTGCGGTAGGCGTCGAGGGCAGTGGCGGGTATCCCCGTCTGTCCGTCGGCCGCCGACGCGGCCGAAGGAGCGGTTCCCCGCTCGTGTCCCATGGGGGCGGTGGGCAGGTTCTTCATGCCGTCACCACGCGGCTGCGCCTGCGGGCTGTTCGTGCCGGGTACGGACTCTCCGGCTCCGGCGGTAGTGGTGCCCAGGACGCCACCGGCGCTGACGGTGGCGAGGAGGGTGGCGGTGCACAGGCTCTGGCGGGAGACGCGGAAGATCTGACGGCGGGGCAGCAGCATGGGAGTATCCGTGGATCGGTGAGGGGCGGGGGAGAGCAAAAGTGGCGAGGCGCAGTTGACGGTGTGACGGGCAGACGTCCCGCTGATGGGTGTGGTCCGCAACTGCATACTGCGGGCCCCGTCTTGGGAGGGCGGTCCTCCACAAGGAGCGGGCACGCATGCCTGCAACCGGTGACAGTCAGGACGTCAATGGCCGATGGCGCCGGAGCGTTCGATCCTGCCGGATCCGCGTGGTTGGGCCTGGGGGCCTGGAGGCGCCGGGGTCGATCTGGGGCGGTGACGGCTGCAGAGGACGCAGTGTGGTTGCGAGCGGAACGGAGCACCTGCCCTGTAGGGGATGAGGTAGGCGGGTGCCTTGCAGTGCTTCACAGGTGGAACTGTCCCTACGCGGTGACCGATTGGCGGGAACCCGGCTGCGCACAGGCCGCACGAAATGTTCGGAAGTGGAGCACCTGCACGTCAGGAGTCCAGACGGACAGATGTTATGTCCCTTTCGGGACCTTCGGAGACCAGGGAAGTGTTTCCGGCATGCGGGCGTGGCGAGAGAGGCGTGAACTCGCCGCAATGCGTGACGCAGAGTTGTCGGATCTTGAATGCGGGTGACCGTGCCGCACCCTGCCCTGCTTCGATGGTGAATTTTTGTTCCCTATGTCCGAATAGGTCCATCATGATTGCGGTCACGTAACAAGCTGCTTCCGTGGTCTTGAGAGTTGTCCGCCGAGTTGGTGCGTGCTACGGCAACGTGAACTGCTGACCTGCTGTCAGATCAGCCCGAATCCCCTCCTCGCGGCGGCGGTCCGGGGCCGGATCGCGAAGGACACTGCCCACACCCGGACCTGCCCCACCGCCCGTCGGGGGTGGGGCAGCCGCACGGTGAGCGCCGGGTGTCAGCCGATGCCCGCCGCCCGCAGCACCTTCGTGAAGGCGCTCGCGTCGGACACCGTCCGCTGGAGCAAGGGCTTGCCGTCGAGCACCACCGACGGGGCGCCCGGGACGCCCGAGGTGGTGTACGCCTTCTGCGCGTCGGCCACCCAGGCCGCGTGCGCGTGCGAACGGACCGCACGGTCGAAGGCCGCGCCGCGCAGGCCCGGGACCTGGTCGGCGACGGCCAGCAGGAAGTCGGGAGTGAAGCCGTCGACGGTCTCCTTCTTCGGCTGGGAGGCGAAGACGGCCGCGTGGTAGGCGGGGAAACGTCCGGCGTCCACCGACGCGCGCAGCGCGTTCACCGCGCGCGCCGATCCGCTGCCGCCGAGCGTGCGGTCGAGGAAGGAGGCGAGCACGTACTCGACCTTGACCTTTCCCGCCGCCGTCAGCCGGGCCAGCTCCGGGCCCGCCGTGGTCTCGAACGTCGCGCACGCGGGACAGCGCGGGTCCTCGTACACGCTCACGGTGTGCGGGGCCGACGCCCGGCCCACGAGGACCCGGGTGCCGTCCGGGGTGAGCTTCGCGGGCAGCGGGGCCGGCTGCGCTCCGGGGCGCGCGGTCGGCGCGACCACGGACACGGTGGGTGCGGGCTGCGCCTGCGGCTCACTGGAGCAGGCGGTCAGGACGCCCGCCAGCAGCAGCGCCGTCGCGGCGGCGAGGCGCCGCCTGCGGATGCGTACGGTCATGATCGGCGGGCCTTCCTGGTGGAGCGGGCGAGGAGCAGGGTGGTGACCGAAGTGTGGGCGGTGGAGCCGATCCACAGCAGCGGGAGCAGTGCGGTGGCCGTGTTGTCCCCGTCGTCGGGCGGCGCCATGAAGAGGACCGTGGTGGTCATCGCGTAGGCAAGGGCCGCGACGATGTCCCGGGCCCGGCGGCGGCGCAGGGCGAGGTAGGTGAAGGGCGCCCAGCTCAGTATTCCGAGGGAGAGGAGCGGGGCGAGCGTCCACAGCGCGGCCCACGTACGGGGCCGTGCCGGAACGGCGGTTTCGGCAGGTTGCACTATGGGTGCGTCCCAGGGCGCCGCGGCAGGGCGCGGCGCTGTGCGTTCGTTCATCGTTCTTTCTTCTTGGTCTGTCTGCTGGCGCGGCGTGTCACCCGGCGGGTGAGGCGCGGTCAGGGCCGGTCTGCCTGGACGAAGGCGAGGATCGCTTCGATGCCCTGGGGGAGTGCGTCCGCTGCGCCGGAGCGGGCCACAGGCCCGCCGTGGCGTGCCGACAGATCCGGCATTTCTTGGTTCGTTCTCATGCTGGTCAGCTCTCGGCGAGGGCCTTTTGGGCTTCTTCGTTCTTCTCGCTGCCGTGCCGCTGGCCGGCCGCCGACGGAGGCGGGAGCGGACCGCTCGGGTCCGCTCCCGCCCCGTGTCACCGGAGGTCCGGCCCCGGCCTCAGGAGGAGGCGTGGGCCTCGGCCAGCCGGTCGCCCTCGGGCGTACTGGCGACCCAGGGGCCGGCCAGCCTGGGGTCCCACCCCAGTTCCTCGCAGGCGTTCACGGTCCGCTCCAGGACCTCGGAGGCGGTGCCGTCCCAGGGTTCGTAACCCGAGTCGCCGATGTCTCCGACGGTCACCAGAGCGCGCTCAAGGAGTGTGCCGAGCAGGGCGCGGAAGACGGCGGGGGGCTGCCCCCCGTACTCCTCCACAGCCTCTTCGGCGTATCCGATCACCCGGTCGACGGGGATCCAGTCGTCCAGGCAGTCCGTCAGGATCTCCAGCAGGATGCGTTCCCGGTGCTCCGGGTTCAGGTCAGTCGCCATGCTTGATGTGTACCTTCAGATCCTTCTTGGAGCCTGGCTTGCTGATGTCGATGGTCTCGCCCTGCGACTTGGAGGTCTTGCGCCACTGCATGACGGTGCCGTCCTCCAGCTCGTACCTGTCGGGAATCTTCTCGCCGCGGGCCGGGAGGCGCTTGCCGCCCGCCGTCCACTTGTCGAACAGGCCCCGGAGGTCTTCGACCGAGCTCTGGGTCCTGACGTGGCCCTGATCACCCCTCGGGAGGCTTTTGAACTCGTCCTGCCAGCTTGAGCCGGATGAGCCGCCACCCCCGCTCATCTCGTCCTTGGTCTCGTTGAACGCCTGACCGATGTCGCTGCCGAGGCCGCTGATGCCGGCCCAGGCCACGACGCCGCCGGTGATGCCGACGGCCGCGCCGCCCGCGACGGCGGGCACACCGGCGACGGCGCCGCCACCGGTCGCGCTCAGCCCGATGCCGCCGGCGGCCATGCCGGCTCCGGACGTCATCATGCTCATGCCGCCCGCGACGGCCGCTGCCTCGCCGATGATGGCGGGCGCCCGGCGCGCGAGGTTGCCGGCGAAGGCCGTTGCCCACTTGACCTTGGCGATCTCCACCTTGACCTTGGCAACCACGTAGCGTTTGACCGCGCTGCCGGCCCGTTTGACGGCGGGCCACGCCTTGGTCTTCACCCACCGCTTGGTGGCCTGCCACGCTTTGCCGGTGGCCTTCTTGACGCTCCGGACGATCTTCTGGATCTTCTTCGGAACGTACTTGTGGTAGACCTGCTTGGCCTTCTTGACGACCGGGGCGACGATCTTCTTGGCGACCCAGTTCGTGGCCTTGTGGACGACCCTGGTGACCTTCTTCTTGGCCTTGTTGAAGAGGTCGGAGCCCCACCACAGACCCTCCGGGTCGGAGAGCGTGGCCGGTGCGTTGTTGGCGTACTGGTAGGCGTTGAGCTGCTGCGGACTGCTGCTGTCGAGCACCGGGTCGGCGGAGATGAACCGGCCGGTGTCCGGGTCGTAGGGCCGGGCGCCGAGCTGGGTCAGGCCGGTGGTGCGGTCCTGCGTGCCACCGACGAAGCCCCTGTTGCCCATCCAGGGCAGGGACGTCTTCTCGCGCTCGTTGCCGAACTCGTCCAGCGTGCGGCGGATGACCCCGAGGCCGTCCGCGTCGATCTGCGTGACGTTGGTGCCGTGGTGGTCTTCGAGCACGTACGACACCGGGGTGCTGCCGTCGTCCAGTGCGGTGCGGACGGCGACGACGTCACCGCTGTGCGCGTAGTAGCGGGTGCCGCGCAGCTTCTTGGCGACCGGGTCCCAGGTGAACTGCTCGTCGCCGAGGTCCAGGGTGATGCCCTGCGGCCCGCGCTGGACGAGCTGGGAGCCACCGGCGTCGTAGGTGTAGCTGCTGGTGTTTCCCTCCGTGTCGGCGGCGACCAGGTTGCCCTGGTCGTCCCAGGTCAGGGACTGGCCCTTGGGCAGCTCGGGACGGACGATCCGGGTGGTGTTGCCGGACTCGTCGTAGTCGAAGGCGGACTCGCCGGTCCGGCCGCCGGTCGCGGTGACCTTCTTCAGTGCGTGCGGCTGGGAGGTGCCCGGCGCGTTGTAGGTGTAGGTCTCCTTGACGTCCTTCGCGGTGTCGCCCGCGGTGTCGTGGGTGGTCCGGGAGGTCCGGTTGCCCGTCAGGTCGTAGGCGTACGAATGCCAGTACGGGGCGATCCCGCCGACGTCCGCGGTCTTGGGCGCCGCCTCGGGCGTGGCAGTGCAGGCGGCCTTGGCCGTCCACGCCTCCGTCGTACGACCGAGGTAGTCGTAGCGGAAGCACTGGTTGTCCTGCGCCAGAGGGTTGTTGTCGCGCTGGGAGTTGATGCCCAGCACGTTGCCCATCGGGTCGTAGCGGTAGGTCGTGTCCTCGGTGTTCATGCCGCCCGCGACCTCGCGGTCGACGGTCGAACGCTCCGCCCGGCGGTTGGCCTCGTCGTACTGCGTGGTGGTGCTCACCCGCCCGCCTGCGCTGCCCTGGACGAGCTGGGTGACCTCGCCGTAGGGCGAATAGCCGGTCTCCTGCACGTAGCGCAGTCCGCCGCCCGTGGTCGCGTACGGCAGCCCGTCCGCGGTGTAGGTGTGGGCGACCCGCTCGGCCTTCAGCCCGCCCTTGGCCTCGTACTGCTCCCAGGCCAGCTGACCGGTCGTGGTGTAGCCGTACTTGGTGGTGTAGGTGCCGGCGAGACCGGTCTCCTCGGCGGGGACGGTGGTGGTCGTCCCGGTCGGCGTGTAGTCGTCGTTGTATCCGAGGACCTCCTGGGTGTAGGCCCGGCCCTTCTCGAAGCGGGTGGACGACGTCTGCAGGCCCTTGGCCAGGGTGTCGTACGTCCATGACGCGATCTTGGTGCCGTCGGTGCCGCCCTGGTACTCGGCGGTCTTGCGCCCCGCGATGTCGTAGGTGTAAGAGACCTTCTTGCCGCGCGCGTCGGTGCTGGAGGCCAGCTGGCCCTCGTCGTCGTACGTCATCGTGGAGGTGCCGGTGTCCGGGTCCGTGGTCCGGACGAGGTTGCCCGCGATGTCGTACGCGTTCGACCAGGTGTTGCCCGCCGAGTCCGTGATCGTCGAGAGGTCGCCGCCCGGTGTGTAGGTGTACTTCGTGGCGTCGAAGGCACCGGTCGGGCCCGCGCCACGGTACTGACGGCGTTCGACCGCCCGGCCGCGGACGTCGTTCACCGTCGTGACGACCGTGCCGCCCGCGGGCGGCACGACGGTCGTGGTGGTGGCGGTGTACGCGGTGGTGGTGCGCTGCTTCTCGGTGCCCTTGGAGTACAGGACCGAGGCCGTCTGACGGCCCGCGCCGTCGTAGGTGAACCCGACGGCCCGGGGCATCTCGTTGTCGTTGGGCTTCAGCAGCGCGTTCGAGACCGGCTGGTCGTTCCAGTACGGACCGTTGTGCACGGTCATCTGGCCGCGCGAGTCGTAGACGGAGTCCTCGTTGACCCGGCCGCCGCCGGTGGCGTCGATCTGGCTCTGCCGTTCGCGCAGCAGCGCGTCGTAGAGAACCTTGGAGACCGCGTAGGTGCCGTCATCCCTGAGGTTCTCGGACGTCACCACGGAGGGCTTGTCCTGGGCCATCTCGTAGGTGTACTTGGTCGACGGGGTCGCGGTGTCCTTGGCGCGGCCCGGGGCCCACACCGCTTGGGTGCGGCCGAGCGCGTCGTAGGTCGCGTCGGTGCGCTTGCCGTTGGCGTCCACGGAGGACAGCGGCAGGTCGCGCGTGGGGTTGATCTCCAGCGTGGTGACGTGGCCCAGGACGTCGGTCTGGGTCGTCCTGACCGGGTTGGCGCCGGTTGCCGGGGCGTAGTCGGTCCTGCTGACGTTGCCGCCGCCGTCGGTCTGGGACAGCGGGCGGCCGTAGATGTCGTACGTCGTCTTGGTGGCCGTCTTGTAGACCGGCTTGCCGTCGGCGTACTCCTTGAGGCCCTTGACCTCGGTGACGTTGCCGAACTCGTCGTAGACGTTGACCGTGTCGGTCACGACGTGCCGGGGGCGCTCCGCCGTCGCGCCGCAGGCGACGGAGACGGTCTCGACCCGCTCGGGGTCGTCGAACCACCACTTCGCGGCGTTCTCGACGTACGTGGTGCGCGTGCACAGGTCGTCAGCGGTGGTGGACAGGTCGCCGGCGTCCTCGACCTGGACGGCCAGGCCCCGGTCGTTGTACGTGGTGGACTGACGGGTCCTGATCCAGGTGTCGCCCTCGCCCAGCGCCCGGCCCCGGGTCTCGGCGGTGGCCGTCATCCAGGAGGTGAGCGGGGGCAGCCCGGCGCGCGGGCGGGAGGCGGTGGGACCGCGCACCCACGGGTCGGAGGACGAGGCGCCGATCGGCTTGCCGTCCTCGCCGTCGTAGGTGAGCGACTCGCGGACGGTGCCGGCCAGCGCGTCGGCGTCGAGGACCTCGCGGCCCTCGGAGTCGGCGACCTTCACGGCACGGGTGCCGCCGGAGGCCGTGCGGTCCCCGTCCATGCCCCGGAAGTAGACGTTCTCCGCCAACGACCGCTTGACCTGTCCCTTGGTGCCGGTCAGGGTGCGGACCTTGCCGTAGCCGCGCCACTGGTTCCAGGTGCGGTGCTCCGGCTTGATCATCTCGTTCTCGTCGAAGCGCCACGCGGGAGCGCCGACGTAGTCGTACGACGTCTCCTTGGCCGGGGCACCGCCGGTGGTGTCGGTCTCGACGACCCGGGTGACGACGTACTTGTGGAACCAGTCCAGTGTCGGCTTCTCGGCGCCGTCCTTGGCCCAGTACACCGGGTAGCAGCGCTTGCCGTTGGCGGCGGCGTCGGGGAGCGTCGCGGGCGTGCACTCGGCGGCCGAGTACGTCGCCCCGATGATCCCGCCGGCCTCGGTCTTGATCGAGGCCACGCGCCAGCGGACCATCGGCGCCAGGCCCTCCAAGCCGTCGACGCGGTTGGCGCGCTGCTCACCGGTGAAGGTGACCGGGGGAAGGCTGACGGCGGCACCGTCCTTGCCGGTGCGGGTGACCGACTTCAGCCACAGCGGCGGCGGCATGCCGTCGCCGGTCTCCGGGAAGCCCTGGTCGAGCTTGTAGGTGTCGACGTCCTTGTAGGCGGAGCCGACGAGGACCCGGGTGGTGATGTCGGTGAGCCGCTTGCGGGTGAAGAACGCCGGCGACTTCTGGGTGGTGCACTGGGCGCCGTCCGCGCAGATCTGGTCGAACGGGACGTCCGGCCAGTTCTTGGCGGTGGTCTTGGTCAGCTTCGCCGGGTCGCAGTCCACGCCGGTGGCGGGCAGGCAGCGCTCGGCGGTGGTGAAGACGACCTCGGCGGGGGCGTTGGCGGTGAACTGCTGGTCGGACTTCTGCCCGTAGCGGATGGTGTTCAGGTAGCCGCCGCGGACGTAGGAGACGCCCGTGTTGCCGTTGTTCCTGCCGTAGTTGTTGCGCTCGGGGGTGTACCAGTAGGTGGAGGTGTTGCCCTGGGTGTCCACCACATAGTCGAGGTTCCAGCGCCACGCCTGCGTCTTGAAGGAGTTGGCGAAGGTGCCGGTGTAGCCCGGCTCGTCCTTGTGGTTGCCCGCGACCGGCACGGTCCAGGCGGAGTTGGTCTCCGGCTTGCCCGTGGACCAGCCCGGCAGGCGGTTCTGGCCGAAGACGTACTGCGTGCCGTCGGCCGTGGTGACCTTCCAGTACTCGCCGCCGTCCGCGCCGTTGGCGGCGCCGGTCAGGCGCTCGACCTTCTCGCCCGAGTCGTGGGTCGGCCGGTAGACGCCCGTCTTCTCGTCCTTGACGAGCTGTGAGGAGGAGCCGCCCAGCGACAGGGTGATGGTGTCGGGACCCCAGCACAGGTCACCGGTCTTGGCGGTGTTGTTGGCGCCGTTGCCCATGTCCTCGGAGCACGCCTTGTAGCTGCGCTCGACGAAGCCGGTGGAGAAGTCCCAGCCGTCGCCGACCCAGGACGCCTGGGTGTTGGCGGCCGACGTGCGGCCGTCCACCGACTGCGAGTTGTAGGACAGCGCGATGTCCGGCCCGTCCCCCGCCGGGGACTCGGGGGTCTCGATCGGATAGGAATACGTGAACGCGCCCGAGGCGCCTCCCTCGGACCACGCCTGGGACGCCGACAGGGACGACGCCGTGAAGCTGCCGCCGTCGCCCGCGGCCGAGGCGGCCATGGCGAGCATCCGGGGCGCGGCGAAGGCCAACGGCACGTCCGCGGTGACGGTGCGCGCCTTGGTGTCGTTCTTCACACCTGCAATCGGAACGGCCTTCGGAGTCGATTTCCCGTCGGTGTCATCCAGTTGAAACAGGGTCAGCCGGGAGGCCCAGTCGCCGCCGTATGCCTGGGCGAACGCGGAGTAGTCCAGCTCCACACGTACGGTGCCGGGTGCGCTTTTCGCGGCCGGGACGTCCGTCGGATCCGGGGTGTTCTTGGACTCCAGACGGACGAGGAGGCCGTTCACGCCGGCGCGCTGCGCGGCCTGCTGGTCCAGGACGGAGACGCCGACGGGATCGGTGTTCCCGGGGGTCGCGGCCGCCGTGGGGGACTGGGCGGGCGCGCGGCCCGTGGGGGCCGCGAGGGCCTCCGGGGACGGGGCTGGGGTGGCTCGGGCGGCGGCGTGCGCGGCGGCCGGGCCGCCCGTGAGGCGGCCGATCCTGACCGGCAGCGCGCCGGCCTTCTTCAGGCCCGCGTCACCCTCCGTGCCCTTGCGCGGTGCGGCGGCCAGCCGTCCCGCGGTGGCCGGGGCCGCGGCCGGGGCCAGCTCGACCTCGGCGGTGCCGGGGGTGGGCCAGGCGGCCTTGACCGGCTTGTAGTCCTTGCCCTTCATCGGGTCGGCGGCGCTCCCCCGGGTGGGGACCGCGGTGCCGGGGACCGACTTCTCCTTCTGGGTCTGGCGGATCTTGAAGTCGATCAGCGCGCGCTCGGCGGCTTCGGCCGGCCAGGTGCCGAGCAGGGTGGCGAGCAGGCCGAGCAGGACCGCTCCGGCCACGGTTCTCGTACCGGCGGGAGATGGGCGTCTCCGCACATTACGAGAACGCCCAAAACGGGCATTTATTTTGAAACGCATCTAAGAGGTTGCTTTCAGCGCTAAAGGCTTGAATGGGAGGTCGGGCTGGGTGAACCGGCCCGGACGCGCGCGCCGTTGGCGCACTGTCGGTCGACTCGCGCGGCGAGTCAGAGCAAATGGAAACACATGCAAATGTGTGTGTCATTCGTGTGTAAAGTGTGCGCGTTCTGCCCCTGCTTGAGAGGACCGTTTGTGCCTCGGCCTTCCGGTCATCGCATACGCACCACTGCGATGGCCACCCTGCTCGCGCTCGCCGCGCCCGCAACTGCCGCCCATGCCGCTGGACTTCGAACCCCTGAGGTTCAGTCCATAGAAATTGGAAATAGTCTCCAAAAGAAAAGTAAAATTTCCTCCTCTTTCTTGCCGACTGACACCGCCGCGAAGCCCGGTCCCGAGGACCAGGCACGCGCCGAGGCCCGCAGGACCGGCAAGCGGTCCCGCGTCGACGCGAAGACCACCGAGACCAGCGAACTGTTCGCCAACCCCTCGGGCTCGCTGACGCTGGAGGAGACCCTCGGTGCCCCCAAGCGCGTCAAGCGCGGCGACGACTGGGTTCCCGTCGACACTTCCCTGCGCCGCACCGGCACGGGCCGCTGGCAGCCCGCCGCCACCGCGATGGAGACGAGTTTCTCCGTCGGCGGCACCGAACCCGTGCTCACCATGCGGGGTACCGACGGCAGGGAACTCTCCTACACCTGGCCCACCGCGCTGCCCGCCCCCCGCGTCGAAGGCGCCGCCGCCACCTACCCCGACGTACTGCCGGGCGTCGACCTGCGGCTGACCGCCGCCCCGGCCGGTGTCGAGCAGGACCTCGTCATCAAGGACCGCGCGGCCGCCGCGAACCCCGCGCTCACCAACCTCAAGCTGGCCGTCCGCTCCGACGACGGACTCGCGCTGCGCGCCGACGCGACCGGCAACGTCACCGCGACCCCCGCCGCCCGCGCGACCGCCGAGCCCCCGCTCACCGCGCCCGCCCCCCTGCTGTCCGACTCCACCGGCGGCGGCCCCGGCCAGGACGACGCCCCCCAGGGGCCGGACCGCTCCCGCACCGCGCTCGGCGCCGCCGAGGTCGAGGGCAGCACCCTGGCCCTGTCCGTCGACACCGCCTTCCTGCGGGCCGCCGCCACCCAGTACCCGGTGCACATGAGCCAGCAGTGGGCGCAGGGCAACCGCGCCAACTGGACGCGCGTCTACAAGCGCTTCCCCACCACCACGTACTGGAACTCCACCGACCCGGCCCGCATCGGCTACGAGAACGAGACCGACGGCCTGTCCCGGTCGATGTTCACCATGGACGCCAAGAACCTCAAGGGCGTCACGGTCACCAAGGCCACCTTCCGTGCCTACGAGACCTGGTCCTGGTCCTGCCAGGCCCGGCCCGCCGAGCTGTGGCAGACCGGTGCCATCAGCTCCGGCACCCACTGGAACAACCAGCCCGCCTGGATGTCCAAGGTCGGCTCGGCCAACGTCGCCAAGGGCTGGGGCAGCGATTGTCCGGCCGGCGGCGTCGAGTTCGACGTCACCCCCCTGGTGCGCAGCGCCGCCCAGGGCGGCTGGAACGACATCACCCTGGGCCTGCGCGCCTCCAACGAGTCGGACACCTTCGCCTGGAAGAAGTTCAAGAACGACCCGGTGCTGGTCACCGAGTACGACCGGGCCCCCGACACCCCCACCGAGCCGGCCACCGACCCGGTGATCGCGTGCGGGCGCACCGAGCCCTTCCCCAAGATCGGCAAGGTCCTGGCCGAGAAGGGCGTCGCCCTCAAGGCGAAGGTCTCCGACCCGGACGGCGGTGACGTCACCGCGCGGTTCACCTTCAAGAAGCACGGCGGCGCGAACGTCGCCACGCCCGAGAACACAGTGAAGTCCGGGTCCGTCGCCCAGGCGCGCATCGGCACCGAACTGCTCAAGGACGGCGACACCTACGCCTGGAACGTGCAGGCGCGCGACCCCGAGGGCGTGACCTCCAACACCACCGCCGACTGCGTGTTCGGCGTCGACTTCACCCGCCCGGCGAGCCCGCCGCAGGTGTCCTCGGCGCAGTACCCGGAGAACGCCGCCGGCGCCGCGGCCCGCACCCCCGGCGTTTTTGCGTTCACCGCGAACGGGATCGCGGACGTGGAGTCCTTCCAGTACTCCCTGAACCACGACTTCACCACCGGCTCCAAGCCCGCCACCGTCAAGCCCGACAAGCCCGGCGGCACCGCGCAGGCGAAGCTCACCCCGTTCAAGTGGAGCACCAACACCCTGTACGTCCGCAGCGTCGACGGCGCGGGCAACCTCTCCGACACGTACAAGTACGTGTTCAAGGCGGCCGCCTCGCACGCCGACCCCGAGGGCGACATGAACGGCGACGGCTTCTCCGACGTCTTCACCGTCGGCACCGACGGCAGGCTCTCGCGCCACTCCAACGACGGCAAGGGCGGCTTCGCCACCCCCAAGACCTGGGGCTCGGGCTGGCTGGGCGGCAAGCTGAGCCACCGCGGCGACTGGACCGGCGACGGGTACGAGGACCTGCTGGCCCTGCTGCCGATCGACCCGAAGAACCTGCGCGTCTACCCCGGCGACGGCCTGGGCGAATTCCAGACCACCACCACGCTGCCCCGCCCCGCGGGTGCCCCGAGCCCCGACTGGTCGCAGGTGACCAGCTTCGTCTCGGCCGGTGACGTCACCTGGGACACCTTCCCCGACCTGCTCGCCGTCGAGGGCGACAGCCTCTACCTCTACCCGGGCACGGGCGACGGCAAGGTGGATAACCCCGTCAAGATCGGCGCGACCGGCTGGACCGGCACCGACCTGTTCGCCCCCGGTGACGCGGACGGCGATGGCGTCGCCGACCTGTGGCTGCGCACCCGCGACTCCGGCGAGCTGTTCCAGGTGCTCAACAGCGCCGACGACCCGGGCAACGCCCTGGGCGACCCCAGCCGCCGCGTCAAGATCGGCGAGGGCCTGACGGCCACCGGTTACCCGCAGCTCGGCGTAGACGGCGACCTGACCGGCGACGACCATGGCGACCTGTGGATCCAGACCGCGAACGGCCGCCCGGCCGTCATCGCGGGTCACAGCGACCCGTCGGCGGGCACGGTCTTCACCGGCCCCTACCCCAGGCCCAGCCTCGGCGACGCCGCGCAGTGGAAGGGCGTCAAGCTCTCCACGGGCGGCGACTTCGACGGCGACGGTCGCGCCGACCTGCTGACCGTGCGCACCGACGGCTCCATCAAGATCGCCGTCGGTACCGGCACCGGCTGGTTCGGCGGCGAGATCCCGACGCAGGCCCCCACCGCCCTGTGGGCCCAGCATGCGTCGGTCATCACGGCGGGCGACTTCACCGGCGACCGCAAGAGCGACCTGATCGTCCGCTGGAGCGACGGCGAGCTGAGCCTGTACCCGGGCAACGGATCCGGCGGGTTCCTCAAGGACATCATGCTGTCCGCGGCGGGTGCCACCTGGAAGAACGCCGTGTCGCTGGCCGCCGGCGACTTCACCGGCGACGGCAGGACGGACCTCGTCGCGGCCCGCCCGACCGGCGTGCTCGCCCTGTACCCGGGCAACGGCACCAACGGCATCGGCGCGGAGAAGCAGATCGCCGGCACCGGCTCGGTGTGGCAGCACAACACCCTGTTGACCGCCGGGGACTACAACAAGGACGGCAAGGCCGACCTCATCGCCCGCTGGGTCGACGGCGAGGTCAGCTTCCACCCGGGCAACGCCGCCGGCGGCCTCGGCGCCGACGTCACGCTCATCGCGGCCAACGCCGAGTGGAAGGACTCCATGGCGATCGTCGGCGGCGACTACACCGGCGACGGCAAGGCCGACCTGATCAGCCTCTGGAACTCCGGCCGACTGGCCCTCCAGAGCGGCAACGGCACAGGCGGTCTCGGCGCGACGGACAACCTGGTCGCTCCGTAACGCCCCCACCGCCCGTGCGCCCTTGTGACCGGAACGCCTTCCGGCCGCAGGGGCGCACTGCGTTGCCCCACACGGGGGTGGGACCTCGTGTGACGGGGGTTGTGATTCGGTGGCGGTTGGGTTGTTGTGGCCTGCTGTTCCTCTAACTGATCGTTTCAGAATGGGCTGGGCTGGGCTTCTTGCGCTTGGCGATGAACGTGGTGTGCAGCATCTGCCTGGCGGCGGTGTTCGGGGTGTCCATCCCCTCTCACTCCTGCCTGTGGGCTCCGGTGCGCACTTGTGCTGGCTCACGGCACCGGTGGTGCTTGCCACGGCCCGCTGGATCCAGCACCGCGCGCTCGTCCGGCAACCGACCGCCTCGACGGTGTCGGTCGGCGGGCACGGCTCTGCGGCGCTCGCAAGGCGCACCCTTCCGGTCCCACCAGGGACAATGGCGGGGAACGCACACTTCCTCGTCAGAAAGTCCGGCATGAACGACTCTGCCTTCAACCTTCGCGAATGGGGCGAGGAGATGGCACTGCTGGCCGTCGCATTCGCCAACGGCTTCGAGGAGGTGCATGCGTATGCGCCGGGCGAGCACCGCGTGGAGACCGTCACGGCGCAGGACGGCACCCGGGCCGTGGCGCTGCTCGCCGGGGAGGGCGTCACCGGCGCGCTCCTGGAGTACTACGCGACACTGGGCGCCGTCGAGCTGCCGGATCTGCACATCGGCATCTGGATCGCCGACGCCGAGCGGGTCGCCGAGGGCATCCTCGCCGGCGCCCTCATGCCGGTGACCGGAGCGGTCGACGACACGGTGACGGTGTTCGCCACCGACGGCGGCGGGAACCTGTACGCGGTCAGCCCCTCCACCGGATCCGTCTGCCACCTCATCGGCGGGGCCTGGGACGGCACCAGCCTCGACGTGAGCGAGACCGGCTACCGCGTCGTCGCCCCTGACCTGTGGGCCTTCCTCGACCAACTCCGCCAGGACCTCCGGCAGGCCCTCGCGGAACGGCCGGCTCTGAAGGCAAAGGTGACGTGCTGCGACAACAGCGAAAGCGATGTCGTCAGCGACGCCTGGTCACCGGAGTACCTCCGCTGAGAGCTCCGCCGGCCGCACCGATCGCATCAGAGGGACTTTCGCAGGCGCCGGAGGCAGATGATGCTGCAGGCGAGGTGGAGCAGGCCCTGGTGGAGGTCAGCGCGTTGCTCGTAGCGGGTGCGCAGGCGCTTGAACGGGTGGAGCCAGGCGAAGGCGTGCTCCGCGACCCAGCGCACTTTGCCGAGGCCGGAGCCGTGGGCGTGGCCGCGTCGGGCGATCATCGGCTTGATGCCGCGCTTCCAGAGCAGGCGGCGGTACTTGTCGAAGCCGTAGCCCCACAGGCGCCGGGGCCTGTGCCGCGGGTGTCCTCGCAGTCCCCGGTTGGTGGTATCGCGTCCAGCAGAGGCAGCAGCTGGGCGATGTCATGGCGGTTGCCGCCGTTGAGCGTCACGGCGAGCGGAGTGCCCCAACGTTCCACGATCACATGGTGCTTGGAGCCGGGGCGGGCGCGGTCGACGGGCGAGAGACCGACATGATTGCCTCTTTTGAGGGCCCGGACGTGCGAGCCGTCCACGGCACAGTCGTCCAGGTCCAGCAGGTCCGCGCGGCGCAGTTCGGTCAGCAGCGCGGTGTGCAGGCGGGGCCCGACGCCGGCCTCGGTCCAGTCCCGCGGCCGGCGCCAGGCCGTCACGCCGGAGGGTCCGGTTCGTTTCGAGTGACTGGTTGACCTGGGTGTTTGCCTGAGCGGTCTGGTCGGGGGTGCTGGTCGTTTCTACCTTCTCGGTGAGGGGGTGGAGTGATGGTGTCCTTGCTCGAGGAGTTGGAACGACGCGAGGCCGTGATCCGGGAACGGGTGGCCGAACTGCGGGTCCAGGTCGCGGAGCTGAGTGAGCAGTTGGAAGCGTTCGAGGAGATGCTCTCCCAGGTCGAGGCGGCCCGGAGGGTGGTGCGGGAGATCCTCGACGATGCAACCGCTGATGAGCAGGTTGCCGGCCGGGACGCGGGGCCACCGGAGGAGACGGTGTCGCCGATCGGGGTGGTGACGGTGCCGCAGTGGGAGCCGGGCATGAGGGCGTCGGTGCTGTCGTCGGGATATCAGGACGTCGTGGAGGTGCTGCGGGCCGCGGGGCGGCCGATGCGCTCGAAGGCGGTGTCGGTGGCGATCGGCTGGGGTGAGGGGGCCTCGAAGGTGGAGTCGGTGCGGGCGAAGCTGAAGCGACTGACGCGCAGGGGCTGGCTCACCGAGGACAGCCCGGGCCTGTTCGCCTTGATCGGCCACTAGGAAGACCTTGGGCCGTTCCGTCAGGGATCTGGCGGTTGAGAACTCTTCTTCCTACGTTCGGAAGTGCCAACAACCCACGTAGGAAGAAGAGTTCGGTGGGACCGTACGACATGCCGTCGAGTTCTGACTGCTTTGTGGCGGCGACGAAATTGTTTGAGTTGCTCGTGGCGGATCTGGCCACCCCGGCGGCGGCCGGGCTGGCCCATCACGAGCTGGAGGAACTCCTTGAAGAGCGGTGTCGGCGTACGGATTCATCTCCCCGGTTGCGTACAGATCAATGTCCCCAACTGTTTCCTCCTCCTGGTGCGCCATGCTTGCTCCATGGAAGCTAAGGGGCGGGGGATAACGTCCATGGCCTGGAGTGTGCTTGCTGTCTTGTTTCTCGGGGCAACGGTGTGGGCCGGGGCACTTGGGCTTGTGCGTCTGGGGCTGGCTGGAGACGAAGCCCAGGTTCGTCTTGCGCAGTGCCAACTCAAAGGCGGTGGCCGAGGAGGCGATTACGTTGAGTGCTCTGGCCAGCTCATGGGTGACATGAGCACGGAGGCTGTGAGGGTGCGTTATGACGGCAAGCGAGGAGAGGTAGTGCCCGTCGCCCGAACGCCGTGGGGAACCCTTGAAGTGGTCGATAGGAGTTTCACGTCGTGGGGAACGGCAGCGCTGTATCCACTGCTGCCCCTCACCGCCGCGGCGTTGACTGCCTACTTGGCTTGGAGGTCAGGTCGCCGGAGGAAGCCGCAGACCGCACCACACGCCTCGTGAAGCGGATGCCTATGCCACGTCCGTCTCGCGCTCGATGGCCTGGAGCCGGTTCTTGAGCCGGTAGCTGGGGCCGTTGATCGGGACGACTTCGCAGTGGTGCAGGAGCCGGTCGAGGATCGCGGTGGCCAGGACTTCGTCGCCGAAGACCTGGCCCCACTCACTGAAGGTCTTGTTCGACGTGAGGATGATCGAACCCTTCTCGTAGCGCTTTGAGATCACCTGGAAGACCAGGTTTGCCTCGGCGCGTTCGAAAGGCTGGTAGCCGACCTCATCCACCACCAGGACGCTCGGCCGCAGGTAGGAGCCGAGCTTGCTGGTCAACCGGCCTGCCGCTTCGGCGGCTTTGAGGTTACGGACCATGTCGTCGAGGCTGGTGAAGTTGATCGAGTAGCCGGCCCGGCAGGCCGCGACCGCCAGCGCGATCGCGATGTGGGTCTTGCCGACTCTGGGCGGCCCGAGCAGGGCTGCGTTGGCCTTGGCCTCGACGAAGGACAGGGTGGCAAGGTCTTTGACTTTGCGCGGGTCGAGGTCGGGCTGGAACGAAAAGTCATACTCGTCCAGCGTTTTGTGGTGCGGCAGCCTCGATGTCCGCAGGCCCTGGCGGAAGCGGCGGTCGTCACGGACGGCGAGTTCCTCGGAGAGGACCAGGTCGAGGAAGTCTTGGTAGCCGAGCTTTCCCTCGTCCGCGCGCCGGGTGAACTCGTTGATGGTTTCCGCCAGATGGGGTAGGCCGAGCTTCGCGGCCGTGGTGCGGATGCGGTTGCCGGTCAGCTCGCTCAAGACGATTCCTTCGGGGTGCGGTGCGTGGTGAAGGGGCGGGTGCCGGTCAGTTCGTCATAGACCGACAACGGTCGGCGGCCGACCTCGACCTGGGTGGCGGCGGCACGGTTCAGCAGCGCCTGCAAGGGCCCGGCCTCTTCGCCCAGGGGGCGGTGGTGGATGGCGTCCCTTGACGTGGTGTAGGGGATCAATTGGCGGGCGTGTTCGGGGTATTGGGTAGCGCCGGGGCGCTTTCGGGGAGTTCGCGGTAGATCTCACCCATGCTGCCTTCGGGGAGGTAGCGGCGGGGGAAGGCGATCCATTCGTCGTGCATCTCGAAGAGCACGGCGGTGACCAGCCGGACCAGGGCGTCGTCGTTGGGAAAGACCTGGACGACGTCGATCCTGCGCTTGATCTCCCGGTTCACCCGCTCCAGCGGGTTCGTCGACTGGATCTTCTTCCAGTGCCGCGGTGGGAAGTCCGCGAACGCGGTCAGGTCCTCCTTCGCGTCCAGCAGCATGGCCTTGACCTTGGGGAACTGCTGCCCGAGCATGTCCGCGACGGTGTCCAGCTGAGTGCGCACGAGGCCGGCGGTGGGCTGGGTGAAGACCGTGCGGATCGTCGCGGCGACCATCTCGCCGGAGTCCCGGTCGATCACGCCGAAGACATTGCGCAGGAAATGCACCCTGCATCGCTGCCAGGCAGCGCCGAGCATGACCTTGCGCACCGCGGCGACCAGACCGGAGTGCTGGTCAGTGACGACCAGGCGGACCCCGGACAGTCCGCGCTCGCGCAGGGAACGCAGGAACTCTTTCCAGAACGCCTCGCTCTCGCGGCTCTGGACGAAATCTCGGGACGGTCACGATCGCAACAGGACGCGAGTGCGAAGGAGTTGGAAGGATCCGCGGCCGTACATCTGCCGCTTGATTGTCTTAAACGGTTGACGTGCCCTTCAACGACGCCGGAGCTGTAGCTAAGGGTGAGCCCGGCAGTGACGGCGTCGAGGTCCTGGCGGAGGTAGGCGGCGAAGGCGCGCATGGGTTTGGGAGCGTCTTGCTCGGCTTGCCTGATCCAATCCGGTAGAAGCGTGCCGCGCTGGTGACGGGTCATTTCCAGAAAGGCCCAGGCCAGGTCGCATGCTCGGGTGAGGTCGGGGCAGGCAAGCCGGGCCTTGAGCAGTTCCTCCTGGTCGTTGGCGGAAACGTCTTCGCGTGGGCGGACGATCCAGACGGCAATGGCCCTCGCAGTGGGGACGGTGATGCGTACCGGTTCGACGGTGCCGGCACTGAGGCGGGCGAGGTGGCGCTGCACGCTCCGCTGGCTGCCGCGGTAGCCGCGTTCACGGACCTCCCGGAACAGACGGCTGGCGACCGCATCGGCGCCGAGCTGAGCGTGGCGTTCGTTGAGGTAAGCCTTGAACGGCTCCAACCTGCCGTTCGGGCGCCGGTTGTCGGCCGAGGCCAGCAGGGCGTCGAGCGGAGTCTTCACGTAGCGGTTCACGGTTCTGGGGTCGAGATTCAGGTGGCGGGCGATCGCGTTGATGGTCCTGCCCTCGCCGTGCAGACGCTGGATGTCCTCGAACCGTCGCCGGGTTCGCTCCAGGAGTGCGGTGCCCGGATAGTCGAACAGCGGGGTGCGTTCAGGCGGGGTCGTCAACTGGGCTTCCAGTTCGGCGTGCTTGCGCAGGCACGGGATGTGCTCGCGGCAGATTCTCTCCAGCACTTTGGTGAGGTTCTGGACCAAATGGAACCGGTCTGCTACTTCCCGGGCCTGCGGGGCGGCCTGCCGTATCGCCTTGCTATAGGCGCCTGCCCGGTCCCGGCACACGATCTCCGCCCCGGGATGCACAGCCAACCAGGCCGCCAGCGTCCGCGAAGTGCGGTCCGGCAACACGTCGATGACCGTGGAAGACTCCACGTCCAACACGATGGTCCCGTAGGTCCGAGACCGGCGGAACGCGAAGTCGTCAACGCCGAGTACCCGCGGGCTACGGCCCGGAACCGGGGGCGCCTGCAGCAGCCGGAGCAGGCGCTCGCGTCCGCTCGGCACTGCCAAGACGCGGCACATCCGGATGCCAGGCCGCCCGCCCAGTGCGAGCGCGACGGCCCGCCACCACACCTTCACCCCGGGCCCGGAACGGGCATACCTGGTGGTCAGGCCCTCAGCCTGCTCCACGAACGTGCGACGAGGGCAGCCGGGATCGTCACAAAAGAACCTCCTCACCATCAGCCTCACGACTACCCGGCGCCCGCCAACCGGCAGTTCGGTGAGGTGCCGCTCGTACCGGCTGTGCACACGGAGGGAAACAGTCGAGCAGTCGGGACACTCCAACTCCTCAACAGAGCAGTGCGCTTCGATCACAACCAGCCCGTCCGTCTCAGTGAGTCGATCGAGCACCAGTCCTGCCGCTCTCGGCAGCAGAGCTTCCTTCAGTCCGGACAAGTCCCTCATGAACAAGGCATTCCCGCCCTGGACAGTGCACGCTACCGAGAGTCGATCGTGACCGTCCCGAGATTTCGTCCAGAGCCGCGAGAGCGAGGCGTTCTGGAAAGAGTTCCTGCGTTCCCTGCGCGAGCGCGGACTGTCCGGGGTCCGCCTGGTCGTCACTGACCAGCACTCCGGTCTGGTCGCCGCGGTGCGCAAGGTCATGCTCGGCGCTGCCTGGCAGCGATGCAGGGTGCATTTCCTGCGCAATGTCTTCGGCGTGATCGACCGGGACTCCGGCGAGATGGTCGCCGCGACGATCCGCACGGTCTTCACCCAGCCCACCGCCGGCCTCGTGCGCACTCAGCTGGACACCGTCGCGGACATGCTCGGGCAGCAGTTCCCCAAGGTCAAGGCCATGCTGCTGGACGCGAAGGAGGACCTGACCGCGTTCGCGGACTTCCCACCGCGGCACTGGAAGAAGATCCAGTCGACGAACCCGCTGGAGCGGGTGAACCGGGAGATCAAGCGCAGGATCGACGTCGTCCAGGTCTTTCCCAACGACGACGCCCTGGTCCGGCTGGTCACCGCCGTGCTCTTCGAGATGCACGACGAATGGATCGCCTTCCCCCGCCGCTACCTCCCCGAAGGCAGCATGGGTGAGATCTACCGCGAACTCCCCGAAAGCGCCCCGGCGCTACCCAATACCCCGAACACGCCCGCCAATTGATCCCCTACACCACGTCAAGGGACGCCATCCAACAGGTCAAGTCCGTCGGGTTCGGCAAGTCCGCTTTCGTCATCAACTGGCAGGAAAAGAAGGCCACGTGTCCATCGGGGCAGCCCAGCCGCTACTGGACAGTCGGCTTCGACAACAACGGCCGCGACGCGATCAGAATCCGCTTCGCGGCCACAACCTGCTCCCCCTGCCCCGTCCGTGACCAGTGCACCCGCTCCACTCAGTACGGCCGGCAGCTCACCGTCCGGCCTCAAGAGCAGGACGCCCTGCTCGAACGCGTCCGCGCCGAGCAGACCACCAAGGCGTGGAAGGAACGCTACGCCGCCAGGGCCGGTATCGAGGGAACCATCCACCAAGCCGTCGCTGTCGGCGGCCTGCGCCGTACCCGCTATCGCGGCATGGCCAAGACGCACCTCGGCCATGTTCTGACAGCCGCTGCAGTCAACTTGATCCGGCTCGGCGCCTGGTGGAACGGCACTCCGCTCGCCCAGACCAGAAGTTCCCGGCTCGCGGCCCTCGCACTCACTGCATGAACCAATTGGACAACAGGGTCCCTCGATGAAGTCGAAGACCTCGGCGCGGGCGGTGGCCCGGTCGGCCCAGACGCGGGTGACGATCTCTTCTTTGAGCAGGGCCCAGAAACTCTCCGCGGCGGCATTATCGAAACAAGATCCGGTGCGCCCACAGCTCTGCCGAAGCCTCAACGTCCGCATTCGGTTGTGGAATTGAGCTGACATGTATTCGCTGCCGCGATCGCTGTGGATCACGCAGCCGGGCTCCAATCGGCTGCGGCCGTGGGCCATGTCGAGAGCGTCGACGACGAGGGCGGCGCGGGGGTGGTCGGCCATCGAGTAGCCGACGACCTCGCGGGTGGCCAGATCCAGCCAGCAGGCGAGGTAGAGCCAGCCCTCGGAGGTGGGCAGGGCGGTGATGTCGCCGACCAGCTTCGTGCCGGGAATCGCGGCGTGGAAGTCGCGGCCGATCAGATCGGGGGCCGGCTTCGCTTTCTTGTCCGGCCGGGTCAGCGACCGTCGCCTGCGGCGGTGGGCTCCCTGGATGCCGTGTTCGCGCATCAGGCGGGCGACGCGCTTGCGGTTTACACGTTTCCCCAGGCGCCGCAGTTCGGCATGGATGCGCGGGACCCCGTAGGTGTGGCGGGAGGCGACATGAATGACGGTGATCTCGTGGGCCAGGGCCTCGTCGGCGGCCTTGCGGGCCGAGCGGTTCTCGGCCGCGGCGAGCCAGGCGTAGAAGGAGGAGCGGGCCACCTTGAGCAGCCGGCACAGGAAAGCGACGCCGTGAGTGGTCTTCTCCGCCTCGATGAACGCGTACGTGTCGTTCACCGATCGCTCTCCTTCGCGAAGAAGACCGCGGCTTTTCGCAGCACCTCGATCGTCTTGGCCTGTTCGGCGTTCTGCCGGCGCAATCGCTTGAGCTCTTCGCGTTCGGCCGTGGTGAGCTCTCCCGGGGCGCCCTCTCCCCGGTCGGCCTTGGCCTGGCGGTACCAGCCGCGCAGGGACTCGGAGCTGATGCCCAGTTCCCGGGCGACGGCGGTGACCGTCTTGCCCGAGGAGTCGACGAGCTCGATCGCGTCGCGCTTGAACTCCTCGGTGTACCGCTTCGTGTACTTGCTTCCCACCTGGTGCTACTTCCTCTGGAACCTCAGATCCCAGTCTCCAGGTGTCCACGATCAAGGGGAAGGCTCAGTCACCCCTCCGGCGTCACCACGGTCCGCCGTCACGACGATGACCCGTGCGCGCTGGGCGGTGTGAGCGGGTCCGCAGCGTTCGGGTCGGTGCGGTGACCGGTGCGGAATGCGAGGGTGTACGCGTCATCGCCGAGGGAGAGCCGGGCCTGCTGCTCGCAGGAGTCTCGGGTGGCGGTCCACTCGGCGACTCCGACCTGCGACTGGCCGAGGTTGTCCCACAGCTGTTGGGCGAGGCCGAGCAGGTGGGCGGAGTCCGTGGCGCGGCCGTCCGTCGCTGCGGCAACGGCGAGCACATCGAGGGCCATGGCCATGCCCAGGGGATCCCGCAGCCGCCGTTTGACGGTCCAGGAATTCCGGGCATGTACCAGGGCCGCGGCAGGGCGGCCGCGCGCCAGCTCGGCCCGTGCGCACATGAAGTCGCCGTAGGCGCGCATCCACTGTTCGCCCTGCCGGTCGCAGTCGGCACGCATGTGGTCGAGCACGGCAACGGCCTCGTCGATGTGACCGTCCATGATGAACGCCATGGCACGGACGAGTGCGGCCGCCAGCGGAGGGTGGGTCAGCCGGTCGCACCGGTGCCGGTCGAGGACACCTTGTGCCAGGGGCACGGCGGGGGCGATGTCCCCGCACATGGCGGCGGAGAGCGCCTCGATGGAACGGGCGCGTTCGGCTCCCTCCGGATCGGCGAACCGGGCGGCCGTGTTGGCCATCTCGGTCACGTGGGCACCAGCTTCGCGGGGTTCGCCGAGGGTGATGAGGACCAGGGCCTCGGCCCACAGCGCCCCGAGGCGTTCCGGCGACGGCTCAGTGTCCTCGGCCAGGGCCCGCCGCAGGTAGTACTGCCCCTCCTTGTCGAATCCGCACGCGTGCCAGAAGAACCACAGGTTTCCCGACAACTCCAGCGCACTGTGGCCTTGAGGGTGGGCCAGAGCAAAGTCCAGGGCGGTGCGCAGGTTGTCGTGCTCGTCCGTCGCCCGGCTCCGCAGCTCGACCTGGCCGGGGCCGAACCAGGCGGCGTCCGCACGGCGGGCGAACTCCTGGTAGTACGCAAGGTGCCGGCGCCGCAGCCGATCCTCCTCGCCGAGCTCGCGCAGCCAGTACGCGCCGTACTCGCGCAGGGTGTCCAGTATCCGGAACCGTTCCACGCCGTCGGAGGTCGGCTGCCAGGTGACGAGGGAGTTGTCGACAAGAGCGCCGACAAGCGCGGGGATGTGCTCTTCGGGCAGGTGCTCGTCAGAGCACACCGCCACGGCAGCCTCGGTGTCGAAACTCCCGGCGAAGACCGACAGCCGCGCCCACAGCAACCGCTCCGCCGGCGTGCACAGTTCATGGCTCCAGCCGATCGCAGTGCGCAGGGCCCGGTGCCAGGGCGGATCCGCGTCCACCGACCCGTCGGCCGCGTGCAGGACATCGAACCGGTGTGCCAGTCGCCCGACGAGCTCGGCCACGGGAATCTCGGCCAGCCGCGCCGCGGCGAGTTCAATGGCCAGCGGCAGCCCGTCGAGAATCCGGCACAGCTGCGCCACGTGGGCGGCATTGGCGGCGGACACGGTGAAGCCGGGCGAGGCGTCGGCCGCCCGCCGGGCCAGCAGCGTCACCGCCGCTGAGTCGGTGATGGCCTGGCCGGGACGGGGCACCGGCAAGGGGGCGACGGTGACGACCTCCTCCACCATCAGCCCCAGCCGCCGACGGCTGGTGGCCAGGATCCGCAGTCCCGGCGCGGACCTCAGCAGCACTTCAGCGATCATCGCGCAGGTGTCCACAAGGTGTTCGCAGGTGTCGAGCACCAGCAGCAGGTTCCGGCCCGCCAGGTATTCCGCCACCACGTCGAGCATGGGGCGGGTGGTCTGGTCGGCCAGCGGCAACGCCTCCGCGACCGCGTGGGCTACCAGCGCTCCTTCCTGCAGCCCGGCGAGCTCCACCCACCACACCCCGTCGGTGAAGTCGGACTGTTGCTGAAGCGCTGCTTCCAGGGCCAGCCGGGATTTTCCCACTCCCCCTACGCCGGTCAGCGTCACCAGTCGAGCACGGCGGCCCAGCCGCGCCAGCTCGTCCAGCTCCGCATGTCGCCCGATCAACGCGGCAGTTGGCGTCGGCAGGTTCCCCAGCCGTTGCCCGGCCTGTGTCATGGCAGTGTCTCCCTGTCTCGTATCCAGTGCGTCATCGGGAAGCAAGTACGCGCGGCTCATGATCCGATCGCGGGTGCGTCTCCTCGGGGCCCGCGCGGTCCTGCTGCCCTTTCGGTGGCCGCGGCAGTGCGGGGTTCGCAGATCACCAGGGCCAGATCGTCCTGGAGCACGCCGCCGGTGTGCGCGGTGACCAGGGACACCAGGGCATCGAGCGAGTCCCCCAGCAGGGGTTGGCACAGCGCCTGCCGGACCGCTTCGTCCAGGGCGAGCATCGTTCCCCGGGCATCCCGAGCCTCGCTCAGCCCGTCGGTGTAGAGCAGCAGCCGCTCACCCGCGCCGAGTCGGACCCTTTGGAGACGAGGGACGGGGTTCAGCCCCAGCGGGGGCGAGTGTCGGCTCGGCGGGAGCGGCTCGGCCCGGCGCCCGACCCGCAGAGGGGCAGGGTGTCCGCAGTTCACCAGCCGCACCTCACCCGGCGCGAACTCGGCCAGCACCACCGTGACGAAGTCCTCCGCGTCGAGCGCGGGATTGATCCGGGCGTCGAGGTGAGTGGCCAGATCCACCAACGCGGGTGTGGTGTAGGCGCCGTCGCGGAAGGCACAGACCGTCGCCGCGCACAGCAGGGCCGCCTCCGGGCCGTGGCCGCGCACGTCCCCGATCACTACACGCAGCCCGTACGGCGAATGGGCCAGGTCGTAGAGGTCGCCGCTGAGACCGCTGCGATCGACGGCGTGGTGCCGCGAAGTGATGCCTACACCACCGACTTCCAGAGCCAGTGGACGCAGCACCGCGTTCTGCGACTGCCGTACGGCACGGAGGAGTTCGGCTTCCAGCGTGGTACGACGGTACGCACCGCAGACGGCGGCGCCACCACAACCAAGCAGGACGAGGCAGAAGAGGACTGTGTCGGGCAGGGGGACCCCGCCACGGCTCACGTCGATCGTCGCGGAGAGCGCGACGGACCAGAGCGTGACGGCGGCGGTGGGGCGTGGCCCTAGACGTATGCCCGCGAGCAGGGGGCCCATGAGTAGCATGCTGGACAGCGGCTGCCAGGCCGTCACCACGGCTGCCACGGCGACCAGGGCTCCCACGGCCAGGATCGCCGGTAACGGGCCGACGGTTCCGTACCACTGCCGAACTGCCAACTCTCCCCCACCTCTTCACACACGGTGAGCACGCCACTATTCCGGAAGAGCGTGAAGGTGGGTTCCGTTGGCTGAATATGCCGCCTACTGACCGATTATGACTGGAAGTTGTCTCGATGTATCACTGATTATGCCACTCACACGGGACGATTCTCTGAGCCCTGGCTGATCCGGGAGTGTTCATTGATCGGCCCTGTCTCGTATTCGGTGGTAACGGAGAGTCGTGAGGGTCGTTGACCTACGTGTGAAGGACGTCAACGAGCTTGTGCAGATGGTGTTTTCGGGTCTGTCCCCGCTGGTCGTCGAGGATGTGGCTGACGAGGGTGTGCGGATCGTGGTGCGGGCGCGGACTCCGCGGGAGGCCGCGATCTGTCCGGTGTGCGGGGCGTCGGCGGGGCGGGTGCACGGCTACCACTGGCGGACCGTCGCCGACGTGCCGGTGGACGACCGCCGGGTGGTGGTCCGTGTGCGGGTGCGGCGTCTGGTGTGTCCCACACGCGGCTGCCGGCAGACCTTCCGTGAGCAGATGCCCGGGGTGCTGGAGCGATACCAGCGCCGCACGGCCCGTCTGACCAGGCAGGTCAAGGCCGTGGTCAAAGAGTTAGCGGGCCGGGCTGGATCTCGTCTGCTGGCGATACTCGCGATGGGCCTGTCGCGTCACACGGCCCTGCGCGCTCTGCTACGCATCCCGTTGCCCACCGGGCGGGTGCCCCGCGTGATCGGCGTCGACGACTTCGCCCTGCGCCGGCGGCACCGCTACGCCACCATGGTGATCGACGCCGAGACCCATGAACGGATCGACGTACTGCCCGACCGCACCGCCGACACGCTGGAAGCATGGCTGCGCGAGCATCCGGGCATCGAGATCGTGTGCCGAGACGGCTCCGCGACCTACGCCGAGGCCATCCGCCGCGCCCTGCCCGACGCGGTCCAGGTCGCCGACCGGTGGCACCTGTGGCACAACCTGTGCGAAGCCGCCCTGAGCGAGGTGAAAGCACACAGCACCTGCTGGGCCGCCGTGCTGGACACGCCCATCTACGACGGGCCCCGCGCGCAGACCACCCTGGAACGCTGGCACCAGGTCCACAACCTGCTCGAGAAGGGCGTGGGCCTGCTCGAATGCGCCCGCCGCCTGCAACTGGCCCTGAACACTGTCAAACGCTACGCGCGGGCCGACCGGCCCGAGCGGATGCTCCGCGTCCCCAAATACCGCGCCAGCCTGGTCGATCCCTACCGCGAGCACCTGCGTAAACGCCGTGCCGAAGATCCCGCCGTCCCCGTCCAGCACCTCTTCGAAGAGATCAAAGCCCTCGGGTTCACCGGCTGCCTGAACCTCCTGCACAAGTACATCAACCAGGGCCGCGCGGACGCCGACCGCAGCCACATCTCCCCGCGCCGGCTCGCCCGGATGATCCTCACCAGGCCCGACAACCTCAAGGCCGAACATCACGATCTTCTGGCACGGCTCACCGCGGCCTGCCCCGAAATGACCCAACTGGCCGCCGCTGTCAAGGACTTCGCCAGACTCCTGACGCCTCACGAAGGGAACACCGACGGGCTCTCGCGCTGGATCATCGAGGTTCGCTCAGCCGATCTGCCCCATCTGCACGCCTTCACCCGGGGCCTGGACCGAGACCGCGACGCCGTGAACGCCGCGCTCACACTTCCGTACAGCAACGGCCCCACCGAAGGCGTCAACACCAAGACCAAGCGCATCGCGCGCCAGATGCACGGCCGAGCAGGCTTTACCCTCCTCCGCCACCGCATCCTCCTCGGATAACGCCACCCTCCGTTACCACCGAATGCGAGACAGGGCCAATGGATGGATAGCCCCGACTGCGATGACATCTTCTACTTCGGTCCCTCCCAGCAGGGCCTGAGCCTGGAAGGACGGTGCCTGCTCGCAGGCAAGAAGCCGATCATTGAACTGAACGGCAACGACGGAGTCGTCGTCGGGCGCGACGCGGAGATCGAACTGGCCGCACGTGCACTGACCGAGTGCTTCTACGGCTCCGGGCAGATCTGCATGACGCCCAAGTTCGCGATTGTCCATCCGCAGATCGCCGAGCAGCTCCTCACGTCACTCGCCGAGCTGACCCGGCAGATCCGTCCCGGACTCCCCGAGGACACGGACACGGTGCTGAGCCCGGTGGTCAAGCGGGCCGACTTCAGCGCCGTACTGAGCGAGGCACTGGCCGACGGCGGACACCTGGTGGCCGGTGGCGCACTCATCGACCTCGAAGGGCGGAAGGACCCGGCAGGGCCCTTCGTCGAACCGACCGTGGTGAGGATCGACGGCCTCATCACCGCAGAGCGCATGCGCGCAGTTTACGAAGAGACCTTCTTCCCGTTGTTGTGCGTCATCGTCCCCGACCAGGACACCGCGGACGAAGCGCTGCTCGACGAGGTGATCGGGTTCCTGAACCGCGACCGCTACGGCCTGCGCAACTCCCTGTGGACGCAGGACGACCGGGTGATCGCGCGCTTCTGCAACGAGGTCGACTTCTGCGGGATGCTCAAGGTCAACGACTCGCACATCGGCTGTCTGCCGACACTGCCCTACAACGGTGGCACCGGCGCCACCGGTGGGGTGCTCGGCGAATCCAACCAGCCTGCGGTACGCACGACCCATCTGCAGACGATCGTGATCGCCACCCGCGTGCAGCCGCGCGAGAACGTCTTCGACCACGAAGGCCCTGCCGGGCGCCGGTTCGAAACCAACAGGTGAGGCATTCCCCCGTGAAGGTGGGCACGCGGTTATTGATCACGCGGCGAGTGTGAGTTTAGCGGTGTGGTGTCGGTGTTCGTATTCGTCGGGACTGAGGTGGCCGTTGGTGGAGTGCCGACGGCGGGTGTTGTAGCGGGTCTGCCAGGCGAAGACGGTCCGGCGGCAGGTGGTGGTGTCGCCGTAGTCGTGGGCTCCTTGGAGGGTTTCGCGTTTCAGGGAGGCGTGGAAGCTTTCGCAGGCGGCGTTGTCGGCGCTGGTGCCGACCGCGCCCGTCGACCGGGTGACCTTGAGCTGGTCGCAGAGGTCGGCGTAGGCCCTGGATCCGCCCTGGGCTCCGTGGTCGGAGTGGAACACCGCTCCGTCCAGCGAGCCGCGGGTGCGCGCGGCCATCCGCAGGGCGTCGGCGACCAGGTCCGTGCGCATGTGATCGGCGGTGGACCAGCCGACGATCTTGCGGCTGAAGCAGTCCAGTACCGTTGCGAGATGGAGGAACTTCCCTTCTTGGAACGGAAGATACGTGATGTTGCCCATGAGCTTGCGCCCGGGTTCCGTGGCGGTGAAGTCCCGGCTGAACAGGTCTGCGACCTGCCCGGATGCCGGATCGGGGACCGTCGTGCGGACGCGTCTGCGCAGGCGGATCCCGGTGATGGAGAACGTCCGCATGATCCGTGCGACCCGCTTCTCGTTGACCGCGTGTCCCTTCTCGCGGAGCTCGGCGGTGACCCGCGGGGAGCCATAGGCGCCGCCGGACTCGCCGTGGATCTCACTGGTCTCTTCGGCCAGGACCCGGCCCTCCTGTTTCCGGGCAGCCCTCGCCTCGGCGCCGGCGAGCCACTTGTAGTAGCTCGACCGGTTGACGTCCATGACCTGGCAGAGCCGCTTCACCTCGTGTGTGGCCCGGTGATCGTCAACGAACTGGAAGCGGCTGGTCACCAGTTCGTCTCTCCGGCGAAATACTTGGCCGCCTTGCGGAGAATGTCCCGCTCGGTGGCGAGCTTGCGCTCACCGGCCTCGAGTTCCGCCACCCTTGCCTCCAGCCGCCGGACCCGCTCGTCCGGATCATCGGGCGGCGCCGCAGCCCGTTGGGCGACGGCCGGCGTGGGGCCCGCGGCGGCGACGCCACGGCGTGCGCGGTCCCGCAGCACCCACTCCCGCAGAGTCGCCCGGTTGATACCAAGGTCAGTGGCGATGCTCTTGTACGTCGCCCCGGGTGTGGACTCGTACAGGGCCACAGCATCGGCCTTGAACTCGTCCGAATAATCCTTCAGCGCCATCGGCGGTCTTCTCGCTTCCTCCGGACCAAGCAGATCCAGTATCAGCGTGTCCACCACTCAGGGGGAGGCCCCGTGAGCCTCACGCCGGTTGGTGATCCGGCGCAAGGGAACATCTGATCCGCGTTCAGGCTGATGAGTGCTGGATGCCCGCAGGGTCCGCGTCCATGGCGGTGCGAGCGCGCTCCAACCCGGCGGCGAAGGAATGAAAAAGGGCAGGCCGCTGGGGCGGCAGACCGGTGACCGTCACGGCCTGATGACAGTGACGCTCGCACAGCTGCCCCCGCGAAGACGACCTCCAGGTCGATCACGACTTCTGTACCCTCCCAGCGGCCTCGCTGGGAGACCTCAAGGCCGCTGTCCAGCCGCGGAACAGGAGCAGCGCCGGCAGCGAGATTCCGCACCCCCGCCGACCTCACTGCCCTCCTCGCGAACAGCATCCCCACAAAGATCAAACCAGCACGCTGATTTCCGGCAGGCATTGCTTCCCCAGCGGCGGTGCGAGGCACCAGCCGGAGGATCCGGGGGAAGCCGGCAGCGCAGTTCGTTCCGGAGAGTGCGCCGGGTTGCGCGCCTCATCCGTGCGCGGTAGGTGCTCCAAGTTGCTCCAGGCGGGCGGTTTCCTGCATGCGGGATGACAGGCGGGAGAGGCGCGTGGACACAAAAGCAAAGGAGTACTGCCGGTTTTGCGGGTGGGATTCCAGGAGCCTTTGCTTCAGACCTGGTCATCGGAAAGGCGCAACATCGTGATGAAGGAGCGTTGCCAGGGAACGGTCGTGTACTTCAACCGGGGCCTGGGCTACGGGTTCGTGGTCCAGCATGGGCACCGTGATCAGATCTTCGTGCGGTGCGAATCCATCGAGTCGCCCACGGAGGTCCTGTCGGAAGGGCAGGACGTTTCCTTCGTGGTCGACCTCCGTGACGGCCGGTGGGAGGCAGCCCATGTACGGGTATGACGGGTGCGCACTGTGGGGGAGCGAGGGCGTGTGAGCCGCAATGGAGACCCGGCCATCGAGATTGCCGATGTCCTGACGTCGCGTGAGAAGTACACCAGGGCGTGCGGGGGTGAGGTGAGCCTGGTGGTGCCAGTGGTCCTCGCGGATGGTCGTCTCGCGGATCTCGTCATGTCAGAACTGGTCGCCGCCCGACTGTCGGGTGCGATCGACGGACGTGATCCGGCCGTACTCGATCTGCCTCCCGGCAGTCCTGGAAACGGTCTCTGACCTGCCGCACCGCGTCCGTCATCGACTTCCGGTACATGCCCCAGCATGAGTATTGGTGCCCTTTGAACTGGGCGAGCGGCTCTATTGCACTCCAGCGCCTCCTGTTCTGGCCAACTTGATCTTTAACGTCCGAGGTCGAACGACGCCTCGTACTTGATCATCCGGACTGGTAACTGCCGTACACAGAAGCGGCCTTCGTCTGGATCATGTGCTCCGACCAAGGAACACACATGTCCAGCGCGAAGGCCGTGGAATGAGTCTGCTGCATCACGATGCCCGGCACGAGGCGTTGGCGGAACTGTCATGCTTCCGGGGCGAGTTCTACTCGTGCCTGACTGCTCGTTCGGATGCGTTGTTCGAGCTGGCCGACGCAGTCTTGTGCGGCGACGGACCCGTGAGATCACTGGCCGAGTTGTCGCTGGTGGGTGTACACCGCCGGGGCCATGGCGGGCTCTACGCCGCAGTGGCCCGTGGACGCATCGATGCCGACCGGCTGCGGCGGGCACTGACCGAAGTTCCACTGCCGCAGGCTGCCGACGGCCGGCTGGTCCTGGCCGTCGACGTCACCTGCTGGCTGCGGCCCGCCGCCCACACCTCACCGCAGCGGATCCTGTGCCACACCTACGGCAGGGGCAAGGACCAGCACATTCCCGTGCCCGGCTGGCCCTACTCGATCATCTGCGCGCTCGAGCCGGGCCGCAGCTCATGGACCGCCCCGCTGGATGCGCTTCGTCTGGCGCCCGGGGACGACACCGCCACCGTCACCGCCCGGCAGTTGCGCGATCTGCTGCAGCGACTGATCGCAGCAGGGCAGTGGCAGGCGGGTGACCCGGACATCCTCGTGGTCGCGGACGCCGGATACGACGCACCCCGCCTCGGTTTCCTCCTCACAGACCTGCCGGTCCAGGTGCTGGCCAGGATGCGATCCGACCGCGTCCTGCGCAGAGCTGTCCCGCCCCGGCTGCCCCACACGCAGGGCCGGCCACCCCGGCACGGCGGCGAGTTCGTCTTCGGGCAGTCCGACACCTGGGGCACCCCGGACACCGAAGCGATCACAGAGACACACCTCTACGGAACTGCCACGGCCCGCTCCTGGAACCGGCTGCACCCCAAGCTGACCCACCGCTCCTCCTGGGCAGCCACCGACGGAACCCTCCCGATCGCAGCGTGCGTCGCTTCTGGCGGCCGAGGAGCTGAAGCGGCTGAAACACCGTACGGGTCTGACGCCGACCGAACGGGCGGAGGTGGCGACGGTGCTGCGCCGGCTGTCCTCCCGGCTGGTCCTGGTGCCGCTGAGCACCCGGCAGGGTGATCCGCATCTGACAGCGGAACTGTTCGGTCTGCCCACGTCACGTTCGAGTAAGGGGTACCCGTCATGAGTCCGAAGCTGACCGGAGGAGCCACCCTGGCCGAGCACAAGGCCGCCACACGGGAGGCGATGATCGACGCCTTCGCCGCCCTGCTGCACGAGGCCGGCTGGCAGGACCTCAAGCTCCAGGACGTCGCCCGGCAGGCCGGTGTCGCACGAACAGCCGTCTACAACTACTTTCCCGACAAGACCGCCCTGCTCCTCGCCTGGTCGCAGCGGGAGATGGCCCGCTTCATGACGCTCGCGGAGCGGGAGCTGGCCGCGCGCACCGATCCGGTCGACCGGCTGCAGATCCTCATCAAGCTGGTGCTCACCGAGTTCTCCTTCCAGCGCGGCGCGGGCGCCTCCGTCGCGCCCCTGCTGCCGCCCGGGGACCGGGCGGCGTTCTTCGAGCACGTCGCCCCGCTCGCCGCCCTCGTCGGCGGCCTCCTGGACGACGCGACGGCGTCTTCGTCCGGGCGGACCCGGCGGTGACCGGACAGATGATCATGGCCTGCCTGGAAACCCAGCGCACCGCACTCCTGACGGGCGACAAGGTCCGCACGGCCGTCGCCCGGACCCTGCCGCTCCTGATGCGGGCCCTGGGCGTCCCCGAAGACCGCTGGGCGCAAAACTCGTGAGCCTGCCCGCCCGCTGCGCGATTCCGGCGCTGTGCCTGCCCACTGCCCCGGTGCGGCCGGGTACGACAGGCACTTGGCCGAACTCGGCTTCAGACGTGGCCGAAGAACGGTCCCCGCCCGCAGGCCAGTAACCGTACAGGGCGGCTCACTCTTGGCAGTGGCAGCCGACGCATGCGAGGCAGCAGCGGCAGTCGGGGCACTGCTCGCGGCGGAGGTGTCCGCAGGGCTGGAAGTGGTCGTCGGTGGGGGAGGGGCAGGAGCACTCGCAGCACGACCCGCACCGCGCGTGCACAGCATCGATCCGGCGCCCGCCGAGGACGGTGGTACGCCGGTCGCCGCAGTCCCGGCACCGCCGGGGCACCACCGGCCTGGGTGCGGGCAGCCCCGCCATGTCCTCCGCCCACACCCGAAGGGCTGCCAGGACGTCCGGGGTGGGGCCGGCGGGATCGACCCCGTACGTCCCGCTTCCCCCGGGCAACCCCGGGGAAAGCCCGCCGTACGCGATCTGAGTGCCCTCTGCCACGCGATCTTGGCCGTTTGCCAGGAGAGTTTGACCGAGGCCGTGAGGCCGTTCCCCGCATCGCCGGGCACTGCGGGCTGGCCGGGAGGGGACGGGGCCCGGCGCGCCCGACCGAGGAGGGTGCCAGCAGGACTGCGGTGTTCTGTGGGGCATCTTCACTTGCACTACCGTGATCACGTTCAGTTGATTGAGTGTGGCTAAAAGTGAGGTAGTGCTGTGGGTCAAGGAACGGTTCGTACGTGCGGGCGGGGCTGGGCAGTAGCCCTCGCGGGAACACTGCTGGCAGCGATCCCCGGAGCCGCCGGTGCCGCACCGGCGGCCGGCGCCCTCATGCCGGTGCCGCGGCAGGTCGGCGCGGCACTCGCGGACGACGATCCCGGGGCGGCCGAACAGAAGATGGCCAAGGAGATCATGGACGGGCTGTGCGCGCAGGACCCGGACCGGGAGCTGCACACCTACGAGTGGATGCTCGCCGTCGATTCCTGGCAGGCACTCACGCCCTACCGGCTCAAGCGGACCGTCTCCCCGGACGCGGCGGCCCGCGACGCGCTCTTCGGTGACCGGCGCCTGACCGAGGACACCCGCAAGGCCACCTGCAACGGCCTCACCCGCTACGCCGAGGCGCTCAAGGCCGCGGTCCTGGACCTGCGGGGCGACCTGAAGCCCGGCTGCGCCACCACCACGGGCCTGAACGCGTTCCACGACTTCAAACTGCGGGCGTTCCGCGCCATCAGCGACCACAAATGGGACGAGGTCACCACCCTCATGCCCGGCTGGCGCGACCCCCAGAAATTCACCGAGACCAACCTCACCACCAGCTGCGAGCGGCTCACGGGCGTCCCTGACACCACGAAGTAAGCCCCGGCGGTCAGCCACACCGGCCGACACGCGCACGTCCCGACCGCACCCCGGCGGGGTCCCGGCACCGCCTGCCGGGATCCCGCCGGGGTGCGCTGGAACGACGGGCGATCTGGTGGACCGCCAAGGACCTCCAGGGCGTTGCGGGCGAGCATGACGAGGCGACGGACGCAAAGGCGACGTCGCCCGTACGGCCGGAGATGGCAATCAGGGTTGCTGGGAGAGGCCGTAGCCGAGCACGGGTCGCCGTACGCCAGCGCGGCAACAGCCATGGGTCTGCTGCACGATCGGGTGGCATCTGAACTGGCTTGCCCTGTGGGGCGGGTGGGAAGGGTGTCGTTGTGCCGAAGCCTTATCCGGAGGAGTTCCGGGACGATGTGGTGCGGGTCGCGAGGAACCGCGGCTCGGGTGTGACGCTGGAGCAGGTGGCCACCGATTTCGGTGTCCACATGATGACGCTGTCGAAGTGGATGCGCCGGGCGGACATCGACGACGGATCGGCGGGTGGGTGCCCGGCCGGGGGACGCTGTCCGGCCGTCCCGGGGCACTGCTCCTCGGGGAGCTCCAGGAGGGCGGCGGCCTGCGCTACGTCGGCACCGGCTTCACCGAACGGGACCGCACCGACCTCGCCCGCCTCCTGCAGGCTCGCCTCAGAAGCCTCCTTCGCCCACCTGTGCGCCGCCGCACCCGTGCCAGCCTCATCCGGGCGCACAGACCGCCACCGACTCAACCGCGGTGGAGACCGCCAGGCCAACCGCGCGCTGCACACCATCGTGCTGGTCCGCATGCGGCACGACCCTCGCACCCGCAATTACGTCGCACGACGCACCCTCGAAGGACTCAAGACGAAGGACATCTTCAGGTGCCTCAAGCGCTTCGTCGCACGTGAGGTCTACCACCATCTCACCACCGGATTCAGCGGCGCGAGCGGCCCTTCCCCTACAGCTTGACGATCTATAGAAGCTTCAGAGTCGAGCTTATAGGTGGCCACGGCCAGGCACCGGTCGAGCTGGAAGTCCTGGTCGGCCTGGATCTGGGCCTCCAGCGTTGGGCCGTAGATGGCGTCTGAGTACATGCGCTGGTAGATGTCCAGGGTGTGTTGGAGTCGGCTGCCCGTACTGCAGCGGCTGATGAGATCTCTGGCCCAGTCGAAGCACAGGTCTCACAGGTTCAGCGCGGTTGCGTCACCGTACGCGTCAGTGGGGCCGTGCCAGCCGTGCGTAGCATGATGCTCGGCGAAGTGCCGGTAGAAGGCGGGCCTGCCGCGGCGGAGTTCGGAGCGGTCAATCATGTCGTCGTGGGTCAGGAAGGGGGAGTGATCACTTCCAGGGCCGCCGCTTGATGAACCGCGTTGGCGGAGCCGATACCGCCAGCCCACGCCAGCCCCAGTAACAGAACTGGGCCCGTATCCGCTTACCGCTTCCCCCGGTCAGGAACGCGCGCATAGCGTTGCTGTGTTCAGTCAGCCCGAGCCGGTGCATGGCTGACGCCTCGCGGTCCGCAAGGTCTGTGATGATCTTGTCCATGGCCGCCCGAACCTCCGTGAGCATGGGCAGGGATGAAGACTGGCGGGAACCAGCCGCAGAATGCGGGCTGTTGTGCAGTTCCTGTGGGTGTGCGAAGTCAGTCGACTCTTCAGCGGCGCGCACCGCAGACACCTGCCCGAAGCCTTGTGCGGCAAGCCAGTTGAGGACATCGGTGATCCGCACGTCGGGGGCCGAGGCCCCGAACGTCACTCCCACAGTCCGGACCGTCGGCAATCAGGCTTCGTCAAGGGCGTCCACACCGTTCACGAGATGCACAGCCGGTGGCCCCGCCACGTCAGCAGGGCCGACGAGCCGGGCGGGGTGCGAGGAGTCGAGCGAGCCGACGACGAGCACCAGATCGGCGTCGATGGCGAGCCGTTCGACGGCTTGCTGCTGATTCTTCGTGGCAGAGCAGGTGTCGTCGCCGGGTGGGGAAATCAGCGCGGGGAACCGTTGCTTGAGCGCGGCGACGGTCGTCATGGTTTCGTCAGCGGACAGGGTCGTCTGTGACAGCCACACCACCCGCTGCTCATCGCGCAGCCGCAGTGTGGCAACGTCCTCTTGTTCGGAGCAGCCGCCGGGCTCGGCCAGCAACACCCGGCGCTCGGGCGACCTAGCGGTGATGGTCATGATGTCTCCTCGACGGCGTCCGATGCGGAGGGGCTGACCAGGACGCGGCCTGCGACAGCGTGTCGGTGAGCCAACCAAGATTCGAGGACTGTGCGCACAATCTGGCCGCGTACCAAGTACAGGGCCCTTGCCTGTGCCGCTGGAGAGGCTTCAGGGGGTCCGCCACGGGCGGGGCACGAGAATGCCTGTGAGGGGCCACGAAGTTTTCGGACAGGCGCCCAATAGGGTTGTCCTGGACAAGGAAACGAGGAAGAAGTGGCGCCACCCAGTAAGTATTCGCCGGAGTTCCGCGAGGAAGCCGTCCAGATCGCGTTGAGGTCAAGCAAGACGATCTCCGAAGTCGCCCGGGAGCTTGAGCTGAACTCGGAGACACTACGCGGCTGGGTGAAGAAGTACCAGAAGCAGCAGGAAGCGGCCCCCGATGCGGAACTGACGGTGAGCGAGCGGGCGCGCCTGAAAGAACTCGAACGACGCAACCGCGAACTGGAGATGGAAGTTACCTTCCTGAAAAAAGCCGCAGCGTACTTCGCGAAGGATCCCCGGTAGCAAGCAAGTACGAGTTCATCGATGAGATGCGGCTCGACACCGAGAAGTACGCATACAGCGTCGAGTTTATGTGCGGTCGGCTCGGCGTCTCCAGATCAGGCTACTACGACTGGAGATCCCGCCCGGAATCCGCGACAGCTCAGCGACGCGAAGAACTGAAATTGCTCATCGAGAAAGCCTTCGACATGTCCGACAGCACCTACGGGCACCGGCGCATTCAGGCCCAGCTGTACCGCTGGGGCGTCGCCGCGGGCGTGGAGCTGGTCCGCCGCCTCATGCGCGAACTGGGCCTGGTGCCCTGCCTGCCACGGCCGAAGAGGTTCAACCTCACTCAGACTGCGGCCGGCCAAGTGCCAGACCTCGTCGGCCGCGACTTCACTGCGGATGCGCCCGGCAAAAAACTCGTCGGCGACATTACCTATATCGCGACCGGGGAAGGCTGGCTGTACCTCGCAACGGTCATCGACTCCTGCACGAAGGAAGTCATCGGTTACGCACTGGACGACCACTACCAAACCCCACTGATATCCAGGGCGATTCGTAACGCGGCACGGAATAGGAATCTCTTGGCCGACGCGATATTTCACTCGGATCGCGGAAGTAACTACATGTCAGCCGAGTTCGGGAGGACGCTGGACCGCTTCGGTCCCCGCAGATCTGTCGGCCGCACCGGGATCTGTTTCGACAACGCTATAGCCGAATCATTCTTCGGCGCCCTGAAGAACGAGCGCGTTTCAAGGGTGACTTACCTGACCCGCGAGGCGGCCCGGCAGGACATCACTCGCTACATCGAATTCTGGTACAATCGCAAACGCCTCCACTCGGCGGTGGGTTACCGCCCTCCGCGCGAAGTCCACGCCGAGTACGAGAAGTTGCGAATCGCCGCGTGAAATAAACAGTCAGAAGCCTGTCCGGAAAACGCGAGGCCCCTCACTGAAACCGGTGCGAGGCAGCAGAAAGTACTGTGGGCCAAAGGCCCGGGAACAATGAAGCGGAAGGGCGTTTCACCAGATCATCATCCTGTCCTTTGTTCACTCAACACGCGCCGAACAGCCCGGACAACACCCGCCGGGGAGCGCTGAGATCCACGCTGTTGCAACCGATGCATTCGGGCACAGCCATGGCATATACGCTGCGGAAGCGATGCTTCCGCACGCCCGCACGCCCCCTTGCCGGGCGTTTCATCCTTCGAGGTGTGTTTGGGGCTGGGTCATGTTCCTACGCCCTGTCCGACGAGCAGCTTTGTGACATCAGGCCGGGCAGCGGCCGCCCGCCCGTACCGCAGGACGGCCCGGCGCTGCTCGACGAGGTGCGCGCGGTGGTCGCCCCCTACTACCGCTGACCGATGGCCGACCTCCCAACGGGTGTGTTCTTGAGATGGGGGTGTTGGCGACCATCGGCAGGAACGGCAAAAGAGGGTATGCGTTCCGGCCAAGATCATTCAGAATGGGCGAGATGACGACGACAAGAGTGATCACTCAGAGAACCATCGGTGCCTCCGACGTGCTGGAAGTGGCCGAAGTACCCATGCCCTCGCCGGGCCCTGGCGAGGTACTGGTACGTGTTCTGGCCACCGGTATGAACCCGGCGGACTGGAAGGTCCGCACCGGCAAAGTCGACTTCTTCGGGCCGCCGCCCTACGTCCTGGGCCACGAGTTCAGCGGCACGGTCGAGCGCGTGGGGGCAGGGGTGACCCGGTGCGAGGCGGGGGAAGAGGTCTACGGCTGGACCACTCCGCCGCACGGCAGCCACGCGGACCACGTAGTGGTGGCCGAGGACCGTGTCGCCGCCAAGCCCCGGACCCTGGACCACGTCGGTTCCGCGGCCCTGCCCATCTCGGGATTCACCGCCTACCAGGCGTTGATCACCCTTGCTGACGTGCGGCCGGGCCAGCGGGTGCTGGTCCACGGTGCGGCGGGCGGGGTCGGTCACCTCGGCGTGCAGATAGCCAAGGCCCGAGGTGCGTACGTCATCGGCACCGCCAGCGCGGCCAAGCACGACTACCTGCGTGGCCTCGGCGTGGACGAGCTGATCGACTACACGGCCGAGGACTTCTCGACGCTGCGCGGCATCGACGCCGTTCTGGACACGATCAGCAATGACTACGGGCCCCGCTCGCTCGTCACCCTCAAGCCGGGCGGCATCCTTGTGGACGTGGTCGGCGTGGGCGTGGACCGTACCGAGGTCACGGCGCGCGCCGCGGAACTCGGTGTGCGCTTCGTAGAGTTCTTCCTTGACCCGGCCCCGGCCGTGCTGACCGCGTTCGCGGCACTGGTCGACGACCACGGTGTGCGCCCCACGATCGCCGAGATCCTCCCCCTGGAGCAGGCCGCGAAAGCACACGACCTGAGCGAGACCGGCCGCGTACGCGGCAAGATCGTTCTCGTGCCGTGAGTCCGTAACATTCGCGCACCGGTACTGGACGCTCCGCGCCGGCGTTCACCGGAGCCGGACTGACGGCGACCCGCGTGGTGAGTCTGCGCCACGACGAGGAACGCAACCACCTGCTCAGGATCCGCGCCGGGCCTCCGTACTGTGCCCCGCACTCACTCCGGGCCCCCTGGCCTCCGCACGAGGGCTGTTGAACCTGAGCACATGGCCGCTCGAACAGGGGCTCGTCACCGCTACGTCCACCCGGGCAGACCACCTCACCATGACCGTCGATCTGGTGCAGGCAGCCCACCGCCACGGCCCGGCCCCGGCGACCGACGCGCTCCTGGCCGACCTCACACACCGTCCCCGGAGCCACCCGTCCGTCCGGTGCCCTCGACCTCGATCGGCTGCACGAAGCCGCGGTAAAGGAGCAGGAGGTGCTCGCCGAGGAGGACCGGGCAGCCCGGAAACGCGCTGCTGAGCAGTCCAGCGCGCCGCTCCTCCAGTCGCTCTTCGGCGCCCCGGCACTCCCGCAGTAGCCGCCACCGGCATGAGAACGGGACAGGCCCGCTCCTCGGATGCGGGCCTGTCCGTTCTCACGCAGAGTTGCCGCAGGGTAGGTTCTCAGCGCCCACGCCATATGGCGGCGCTGTGACCTGGGAGTTCTCACATGGCATCCGGCCAAGCGGCCTGTGGGATTCTCAACTCCGCGCCATATCCGCGCGGTTTCACCTGCGGTCGGGAACGTCCGAAGCGCCGACCAGAGTGTCCTGTCGAAGCGCACCTGTCGGATGGCGAGGCGCAGACCTGGTGAGGTGTCACGTTGATCGAGGACGCTGGACCTCAGTGTTCTCAACCGACATGGCTTTCACGGAATCGTGCTGACGGACGAGACGAGTGGCTCAGCCGTCCTGCTCTTCAGCGGGGCTGGTGAGGGCGAGTGCCGCGTTGAGAAGCGCTGAGGTCAGTGCGGGGAGTTGGTCGGGGGATTCGGACAGCAGGAACAGCCAGCCGAAGAGGGGGCCGACCAGCAGGGCGTTCAGGATGGCCGGGTCGGGGCGGGTGGCGGCCTCGCCGCGTGTGACCGCGCGGCCCAGGACCTCGGTGATGGTCCGACGCTGGGCACCGAGGTATTTCGCATCGAACCGGTCGCGCAGCGCGGGATCGGCATGGATATCAGCCAGCAGGCCAGGAATCGTCCCCGGCGGTGGTGAGGCCATACTGTCCGTGATCTCGGCGAGTAGGGCGGCCAGGTCGGCGCGGAGCGATCCGCGGTCGGGCGCCACGGCCAGGAACTGGCCCGGCACAAGGACATCAAAGATCATTTCTTGCTTGGTGGCGTGGTGCCGGTAGATGGCCGCCTTGCCCACGCCGGCACGCGCGGCCACCGCGCCCATCGTGAGCCGCGCGTACCCCACCTCAGCCAGCAGCTCCAGTACGGCGGAGGTGATGGCGTCATCGACGCGACTGTCCCGGGGGGCGCCCCCCTGGTTCCGGGCGGGGGTTCCCAGGTCGGTCACGAGGTGCAGCAGCCGCCCGCTGGCGCTCCGTTGACGGCTGTCGCTTCAGCGGCGGGTGCTGCGGCGCCGAGTTGCACGAGTGCGGGCTCCGGTGTCGCGCAGCAGCCTCCGGCGTCGGTCTCGGCGGCGGCCGGGTCGTCGAAGAGTCCGGCTCCGCCGCACACCCCGGTCTCGGGCAGGGTCAGCTCCATGCGGTCGGCGGAGTCGAGGTCGCCCGCGAGAACGGCGGCGACGGAGCGGACCTGCTCGTAGCCGGTCATCGCGAGGAAGGTCGGGGCGCGCCCGTAGGACTTCATGCCGACCAGGAATACCCCGGGCTCGGGGTGGGACAGTTCGCGATGGCCGTGGGGGTAGACGGTGCCGCAGGAGTGCTGGTTGGGGTCGATCAAAGGGGCCAGTTCGACCGGCGCTTGGAGGCGCTCGTCCAGACCGAGCCGGAGCTCGTCGAGGAAGGTGAGGTCGGGGCGGAAGCCGGTCAGCACGATGACCTCGTCCACCGGCTCCAGACGGCGCCCGTCCTCACCCACCAGGACGAGACGCCCGTCGGTGTCGCGTTCGACGGCGTCGGTGCGAAAGCCCGTGACGGCGTCTGCGTGGCCGTCGTCAACGGCGGCCTTTGCCGCGAGGCCGAGGGCGCCGCGGGCGGGCAGTTGGTCGGCTGCGCCGCCGCCGAAGGTGGAGCCGGAGATGCCCCGGCGCAGAACCCACACACCCTTCGTTCCCGCGCCCTCGTCGGAGGTGGCGAGGTCGGCGAGGTAGGCAAGGGCGGTGAAGGCGGAGGCGCCGCAGCCGATGACGGCGGTGCGCTTGGCCGCGTACCGGGCGCGGACAGCCGGGTCCTTCAGGTCCGGGACCCGGTAGGAGATCCGGTCGGCTGCCGCGTGTTCGCCGAGGGCGGGCAGCCCGCTGCCGCCTGCCGGGGAGGGGGTGTTCCAGGTGCCGGAGGCGTCGATGACGGCGCGGGCGAAGAGGCGTTCCTCGCGGCCGTCGGCGTGGGTGACGTGCACCACGAAGGGCTGCTTGTCCCGGTCGGCGTCCACGATCCGGTCGCGGCCCGCCCGCGAGACCCCGGTAACGGTCGCCCCCGTGCGGACGCGGTCACCGAGGACGTTGGCGAGCGGCTGCAGGTACTGCTTCGCCCAGTCGCCGCCGGAGGGGTAGGTGGCCGGGTCGGGGCGAACCCAGCCGGTGGGGGCGAGGAGCTTCTCGGCGGCCGGGTCGACGACTTCGCCCCAGGTGGAGAACAGGCGCACGTGCGCCCACTCGCGCACTGCGGCGGCGGCGTGGGGGCCGCGTTCCAGGACGAGGGGTTCGAGGCCCTGGTCGAGGAGGTGGGCGGCGGCGGCAAGGCCGGCGGGTCCGGCTCCGATCACGAGGACGGGCAGCTCGGTGGTGGGCGGGTTCACGACGGCTCCTTGCGTTGTTTCGACGTCTGTCGATGGCTTGCGCGGCCCAGCATGACACCTGTATTGATGAGCGTCAACATAGACGTTCGTCGAATTGATGGGGATTCAGATGGAGCACATCGACGCTGTGGTCATCGGGGGCGGCCAGTCCGGACTCGCCGCCGCCCACGCCCTGCTGCGCCGTGGGGTGCGGCCGGTGGTGCTGGAGGCATCCGCGCAGGCAGCCGGGTCGTGGCCGCACTGCTACGACAGCCTCACCCTGTTTTCGCCCGCCCGGCATGCGCTTCCCCGGTACCGACGGGGACCGATACCCGTACCAGGAGAAGGTCGTCTCCTACCTCACTGCCTACGCCGCCCGTCTGGACGCCGAGATCCGTACCCGCTGCCGCGTCGCCGCCGTCCGCCGCACCGGCGACGGCTTTGAGATCACCCTGGAAAGCGGCGGGCGGCTGTCCGCGCGGGTGGTGGTGACGGCCTCCGGCGCCTTCGGCAACCCCCACCGGTCGCTCCTGCCGGGTCTGGAGCACTTCACCGGCCAGGTGCTGCACGCCGCCGACTACCGCAGCCCCGACGCCCTCACCGGCCGCCGGGTGGTGGTGGTCGGGGCGGGCAACTCGGCCGTGCAGATCGCCGCCGAACTCGCCCAGACGGCCCGCGTCCCGCTCGCCTCCCGGGTACCGGTGAAGTTCACCCCGCAGCACCTCCTGGGCCGCGACCTGCACTTCTGGCTGACCCGCACCCACCTCGACGCCGCCCCGCTCGGCCGTCTCCTGTCCCGCCCGCCGGCCCAGCCGGTCCTCGACGACGGCCGCTGCCGCACCGCCCTGACCGCCGGACAACCCGACAGGCGCCCCTTGTTCACCGGCGTGGACGGTGCGAAGCTCCTGTGGTCCGACGGGCAGCGGGAGGAGGTCGACACGGTGCTGTTCGCCACCGGCTACCGCCCCGACCTGCCCTACCTCGCCACCCTCACCGGCGGCCTGGACGCCGAGGCCCGCCCCCGGCACCGTGAGGGCCTGTCCTTGTCGGTGGCGGGGCCTGGGTTCGTCGGGCTGGAGTGGCAGCGCGGCTTGTCGTCGAACTCGCTGCGCGGGGTTGGCCGGGATGCCGACCGCGTTGCCCGCCGCCTCGTTGCTTACCTGGCGGGTCGGTGAGCCCTGGCCCCCTTGCTTCGATGTGTGTCAACATAGACGTATGTCGAATGCGAAGGTGCTGCCGCTGATCGAGCCCGCCAGCGGGACGGGTGTGGTGCCGTGCTGCCCGCCGCTGACCGAGCGCCCGATGACCGCCCCGGAGGCCGAGACGGCTGCCCGGATGTTCAAGGCGCTCGGTGACCCGGTGCGGCTGCGGCTGTTCTCTGCGGTGGCCTCGCACGAGGGCGGCGAGGCGTGCGTGTGCGACATCTCCGACGTCGGCGTCTCCCAGCCCACCGTCTCCCACCACCTGAAGAAGCTCAAGGACGCGGGGCTGCTCACCTCCGAGCGGCGCGGCACCTGGGTGTACTACCGGGTCGAGCCGTCGGTGCTCGCCGCGATGGGCAAGCTGCTGGCCTTCCCGGCCGCCGCCTGACAGACGAACGAAACGGGGACAAGCGGTGGGTGTGGGCGGGGCGTTGAGTGCGGTCGTGGTGCCGCTGGTGGCGGAGCACGCGCAGCAGGTGCTGGCGATCTACCAGGCGGGCGTGGAAGAGGGCAATGCGACCTTCGAGACCCGCGCGCCCACCTGGGAGACGTTCGACACGGGGAAACTCCCCGGGCACCGCTTCGCCGCCCTGGACGAGAACGGGGCGGTGCTGGGCTGGGTGGCCGCGAGCCGGGTCTCCGACCGGGCCGCGTACGCGGGAGTGGTCGAGCACTCCGTCTACGTCGACCCCGCGGCCCGCGGCCGGGGGATCGCCGCCACCCTGCTCAAGGCGTTGATCGACTCCACCGAGAAGGCCGGGATCTGGACCATCCAGTCCGGGATCTTCCCCGAGAACACCGCTTCCCTCGCCGTGCACCAGCGGGCCGGTTTCCGCGTCATCGGCACCCGCGAACGCATCGGGCACCACCACGGGGTATGGCGCGACGTCGTCCTCCTCGAACGCCGCAGCCCCCTCGTTTTCTGATCTGTCCGGCCACGACAGCGTGCAGCTGCCTGGCAGTGCCGGGAGCGTGGGGTTCAGCCGTGCCGCGCGAGCTTGACCGAGGACACCAGCAGGATGAGGGCCAGCACGGGCACGAGCACCAGGTCGGGGAACACGCCGACCAGCACGCCGCCGAGCAGGGCACCTGCGATGGAGCCCGCGGCCATCACCGTGACGAAGCGGCGGTTGGCCCCCAGTACGGTAAAACTGCCGTCGCGGCTGTAGCGGGCGAAGGCGACCAGCATGGTCGGCAGGGAGACGAGCAGGGACAGGCTCCCGGCCGTCTTGATGTCCAGGGCGAAGAGCAGCACGATCGTTGGGATCAGCAGCTCGCCCCCGGCCACCCCCATGATTGCGGCGACCACGCCGATCCCGAAGCCGGCCGCCGCCCCGCAGGGCACCTGTGCCCACAGCGGCAGGGCGAGTGCGTCGACCGTGGCGAAGTTCGTGACCAGCAGGGCCGCGGCCATGAGGACCATCAGCACGGCCAGGACCTTGGAGAGGGTGGAGCTGCGCATCCGCACCGCCCAGCTCGCTCCGGCCCACGCCCCCAGCAGGCTCCCGGCCAGCAGGTTGGCCGCGACGGGCCAGTGTGCCGCCAGGTCGGAGGCGGGTACCGCTGCGAGGCGGGCCGGGAGGGCGACGGCGACCACGACCAGGCTCATCGCCTTGTTCAGGATGACCGCAGGGAGTACGGCGAACCCGAACAGGCCGATCAGAAGGGGGAGGCGGAATTCGGCACCGCCGAGTCCGATCATCCCGCCCAGAACGCCGATGGCCGCGCCCGCCGTGAACACCAGTGGCATCGAGCGGGCCCGGCGTACCGGGCGGGGCGGATCACAGGCGAGGGGTGCGGTCATGACGAGCAGTCTGCAGTGGTCACAGCCCCGCCGGGCAGGGGAGGAAGCCACGAACCGGATGGTCTGGCGACGTCAGTTCCGGGCGCACAGCTGCGCGATCTGACGCGCGGCGTCCCGGGCGGGGCGGCCCACCCCGATCAGGGTCGCCGAGGCCGGGCCAGTCCAGTCGCCGTACCCCAGCAGATGCAACCGCGGCTCCCCCAGCGCTTGTGTGCCGGTGGTGGGGATGTGCCCGCGCGCCCCGCGCAGGTTCAGCGGTGCGAGGTGGGAGAGCGCTGGCCGGAAGCCGGTGCACCAGATCACCGCGTCCACAGCCGCCCTGCTGCCGTCGGCCCACTGGACGCCGTCCGTGGTGAGGCGGGAGAACATCGCCGTCGCGCGCAGGAGTCCGGCGTCGCGGGCGGCGCGGACCGGCGGCACGGCCACAATGTCCCCGAGCGAGGCCACCCCGCCGGTGTCGGTGCGGCCTGCTTCCAGCGCCTTGCGGCGGGCGGTGGCGACATCGAACAGGGCCCGGCCGTCGATGTCGTCAGGCAGGAAGCGCAGCGGACGCGATGTCACCCACGTGAGTTCGGCCCGGCCGTCGAGGGCGAGGTCGGCGGCGATCTGCGCGCCGGAGTTCCCTCCGCCGACCACCACCACCCGCAGTCCGGCCAAGTCGGCCGGTGAGCGGTAGTTCACCGTGTGCAGCTGACGTCCGGCGAATACCTCCCGGCCGGGGACGGCGGGCAGGAAGGGCCGCGACCAGGTGCCGGTCGCGCTCATCACTGCCCGCGCATGCCAGGGCCCGGAGTCCGCCTCGACCAGGAGACGGTCCCCGTCGCGGCGTACGGCCTCCACCCGGGTGCCGTGCTGGACGGGCAGGTCGTACCGCTTCTCGTAGCCGGCCAGGTAGTCGGCCACGTGCCCGGCGTCCGGGTAGACCTCGCCTGTTTGGGCGGGCATGACGCGGCCGGGCAGCGAGGAGTGCTCGGCCGGGGAGAACAGGTGCAGTGAGTCCCACATGTGCTGCCAGGAGCCGCCCGGCGCCGGATCGGCGTCGAGGATCACGAACTCCAGGCCCTGGCGGCGCAGGTGGTACCCGGCGGCGAGCTCTGCCTGCCCGCCGCCGACCACCACCACATCGGTATGCCGGGTCACGGGGCCGTCGTCACCGCGTCGGCGGCGAACTTCCTTCGCCAGGCGAGCGCGACGTACACCAGGCCGATCAGCACCGGGACCTCGATGAGCGGGCCGACCACGCCGGATAGGGCCTGACCCGAGGTGACGCCGAAGGTGGCGATGGCGACCGCGATGGCCAGCTCGAAGTTGTTGCCCGCAGCCGTGAAGGCGAGGGTAGCTGTGCGGTCGTAGGCCAGGCCGAGGCCCTTGCCGAGGAGGAAGGTCCCGAAGAACATCACCGCGAAGTACACCAGCAGCGGGAGCGCGATGCGCACGACGTCCAGCGGCTGGGAGGTGATCGTCTTGCCCTGCAGGGCGAACAGGACCACGATCGTGAACAGCAGCCCGTACAGGGCCCAGGGGCCGATCTTCGGTAGGAACTTTGCCTCGTACGCCTCGCGGTCCATCTTCTGCTCGCCGATGCGGCGGGTCAGGAACCCGGCCAGCAGCGGGGCACCGAGGAAGATGACCACGTTCAAGGCGATGTGCCACACGGACACGTCCAGGCCCTGGCCGTCCCCGAGGTTGAGCCAGCGGGGCAGCAGGTCGAGGTAGAACCAGCCCAGCAGCCCGAAGGCGAAGACCTGGAAGACCGAGTTCAGGGCGACGAGGACGGCGGCGGCCTCGCGGTCGCCGCAGGCGAGGTCGTTCCAGATGATGACCATCGCGATGCAGCGGGCGAGGCCGACGACGATCAGTCCAGTGCGGTACTCGGGCAGGTCCGGCAGGAACATCCAGGCGAGGGCAAACATCACCGCGGGCCCGAGGATCCAGTTGATGACCAGCGAGGAGACCAGCAGTTTGCGGTCGCTGGTCACGCGGTCGAGGCGGTCGTAGCGGACCTTGGCGAGGACCGGGTACATCATCACGAGCAGGCCGAGCGCGATCGGCAGGGAGATGCCGCCGATCTCGATCTTCGCGAGCGCGTCGTTCATGCCGGGGATGAGGCGTCCCAGTCCGAGGCCGACGGCCATGGCCAGCAGGATCCACACCGCGAGGTAGCGGTCGAGGGTGGAGAGCTTCTTGACGATCGAGTCGTCCCCGGCCGGACCGGAGCCGTCAGACGGTGCGGTGGTGGGCTCGGTGGAGGTCACGGGCAGGCCCTCTTGTTCTCGGCAGCGGTACGGGCGGAGTCGGCCAGCGCGGCGAACTGCGCGGACAGCCCGTCCAGGACCTCGGGCTTGAGCTTGTAGTAGGTGAACCGGCCGCACGGCTCGGTCTCCACGATTCCGGCCTCGCGCAGCACCTTCATGTGGTTGGAGAGGTTGGTCTGCTTCGCTCCGGTCTCCTCCACCAGGTGCGTCGTGCAGAGCGTTTCGCGGGCGAGCAGGGTCACGATCTGAAGGCGGAGCGGATCGCCCAGCACCCGGATTACATCAGGATCGACTGAAGTCAGCATGTGCTGATACTTTCACATCATTGCCTGCTGATACCAGCGAGGGCTGAAGTCATTGGCGGCCGGGTTCCGGCCTGCGACGAAAGAGACCCACACCATGGCCGACAAGCCGTCCGTCCTGTTCGTCTGCGTCCACAACGCCGGCCGTTCCCAGATGGCCGCCGCCTGGCTCGCCCACCTCGCCCAGGGCCGTGTCGAGGTCCGTTCCGCCGGATCCAGCCCGGGCTCGGCCGTGAACCCGGCGGCCGTCGAGGCCATGGCCGAGGTCGGCCTCGACATCTCCGCCGAGACCCCGAAGATCCTCACCGTTGACGCGGTGAAGGAGTCGGACGTCTGCATCACCATGGGCTGCGGCGACACCTGCCCCGTCTTCCCCGGTAAGCGCTACCTCGACTGGCAGCTCGAAGACCCCGCCGGGCAGGGTGTCGAGGCCGTGCGCCCGATCCGCGACGAGATCAAGACCCTGGTCGAGGGCCTGATCGCCGAGATCGCCCCGGAGAAGACCGCATGAGCGAGATACGCGACGTCGTCATCATCGGCTCCGGCCCCGCCGGATACACCGCAGCCCTCTACACTGCCCGCGCCCAGCTGAAGCCGCTGCTGTTCGGCAGCAGCATCTTCGTCGGCGGCTCGCTGACCACCACGACCGAGGTCGAGAACTACCCCGGTTTCCCCGACGGCGTCGACGGCCCCGTCCTGATGGAGAACATGCGGGCCCAAGCAGAGAAGTTCGACGCCGAGATGATCGACGACGACATCGTCTCCGTCGACCTCACCGGCGACATCAAACTCCTCACCGACTCCGAAGGCACGGTCCACCGCGCGAAGACGGTGATCATTGCGACCGGCTCCGGCTACCGCAAGCTCGGCCTGCCGAACGAGGATGCACTGTCCGGGCGCGGGGTGTCCTGGTGCGCGACCTGCGACGGGTTCTTCTTCCGGGAGCGCGACATCGTCGTGGTCGGCGGCGGCGACACCGCCATGGAAGAAGCCACCTTCCTCACCCGCTTCGCCTGCTCGGTCACCGTCGTCCACCGCCGCTCCACCCTGCGCGCCTCCAAGGTCATGCAGGACCGGGCCTTCGCCGACGACAAGATCTCCTTCGCCTTTGACACAGAGATCGCCGAGATCAAGGAAGCGAACGGCATGCTCGGCGGTGTCGTCCTGCGCGACGTCTTCACCGGAGCCACTCGCACTCTGGACGTCACGGGGCTGTTCATCGCGATCGGCCACGACCCGCGTACCGAACTCTTCACCCAGCAACTCGACCTGAACGCCGAGGGGTACATCAAGGTGGCCTCCCCGTCGACCCGGACCAGCCTGCCCGGAGTCTTCGCTGCCGGCGACGTCGTCGACCACATCTACCGGCAGGCCATCACCGCGGCGGGAACGGGTGCTGCTGCGGCTCTGGACGCAGAGCGGTATCTGTCGGCCACGAAGTCGGTGCAGGCTGAACGAGTACCTGCCAGTGTCCTGACCTGAGGACGGCGAATAAGCGAGTCCTGTGGGCGCGCAGCCTCCCGTCGACTCACTGCTCCTGAGGTGGCTCGCCGGGCATGTCCAGCAGGGTGATCAGCTCTTTTGCCTCCTTGATGAGAGGTTGGCCGCGGCGCGTTACCTTGACCGGGCGTTTGCGGTGGTTGAACACGGCGAATCCGGCGGCCTCCAGTGTCGGCGACACCGTAATCCTCCCCGAGTACGGGGGGAGCAACGTCGGGAGCGACGACAAGGAACTATTCATCTTCCGCGAGCACGACATCCTGGTGTGTCTTGACAAGAACTAAAAGGCAGCGCTGCCATCCCGCGTTCCAGACCGGTGACCACCCTGGGTCGATCTCATCAAGGGCATCCCGCCGCGTCTGTGACAGCCCGCCCGTGCTGGCGTCGTCGGGGAGTTCGGCCTCCAACTGCTCGGCACGCGCGTCCGCGAGCCGTGCGGCCGTCCGCAAACTTCTTGCCTGGGTTCCGCGTAATTCGTTCGGCTGGAGACGCGAATCCGGGGTGTGACCTGGGCGGACATGGGTGAAGGCGCCTGGAGAGCGTTTCTCTAGGCGCTGGTGTTCTGGCTGGTCAGCGGGGTGTGGGCTTCAGGTCGATGATCTGCTTCGGGACGGGGACGTCGAGCTTGGCCAGCAGGTCACGCTGGGGCTTGGTGAGGGCGGTGACCTGCTTGAACTGTCCGGTGGGCCCGGTGAAGGTGCCCAGATGGAGGCGGTCGAGTTCGCGGCGGGCAGTGGTCCAGGTAGTGCCCGTGGTGGTTTCGGTGATCCGGATCAGCAGCAGGGCCAGCCAGCAGAGCAGGACGTGTGCACGGATCCTTTCCTCGCGGCGGTGGTAGACCGGTCTGAGGTCGATGATCTGCTTCATGTCCCGCCAGCCGCGCTCGACTTCGAGGAGCTGCTTGTAGCCGAGTGCGATGTCCTCGGCGGACAGGTGCGGGTCGCTGCAGCGCAGGAGGTACTTGCCGTCGAGGTTGGCCTCGGTCTTGACGCGGGCGGTGTCGAGGCGGAGCTTGCCGGTAGGGGTGGTGCGCAGGTAGCGGTTCAGGCCCGGCTTGCCGGCGATCTTCCCGCGGAGCTCTCCGCGCTTGAACTCGCTCAGCTTGTCAGTGTCCTCGATCAGCTCGCTGAGCTGGGCGACGAGCTGTTCTCGGACGTGTTCGTCGCGGAGGGCGGCTTCGGGGTTGTGGCAGATCACGAAGCGTTCGGCATCGGAGACGCGGACCTCCTTGACCCGCATGTTCCTGGTGATCTCGGCATAGCGGCCCTGCCGGGACAGGGCGGCCTGGGCCTCGTCGCTTCCCGAGCGGAGCTTCTCGCCGATGATGTAGGCGTCGGCGCCCTGGCGGAGGTAGCGACGGTTGCGCTCGGACGAGAAGCCACGGTCGGTAACCCACACGATCTTGGAGAGGGTCCAGTCCCGCATGTCGTCCTTGACCTGCCGGATCAGCCTCTGGTCACCTGTGTTGCCCGGCCATGACCAGACCCTGACCGGGATGCCGTCGCGGGTGACGGCCATCCCGATCACGATCTGCGGCAGGTCGTCGCGGGAGTCCTTCGACTTGCCCCAGGTCCGAAAGCCCACCGGACCGGGCACCTGGCAGTCCTGTTCACCGCTGGCACCGGCCGGTGCGTCCTCGGTGGCGGCGGGCATGCCGCGTTCGTCGCGGGCGACGGGCGTATCGGCGTCCTCGACCTCGAAGTAGGTGCTGGTGGTGTCGAAGAAGAGCAGGTCGACCTCCAGGTTGAGGAGGTTGGCGACCTCGTCGAAGACCTGCTTCTCCAGGTCTCCTGCGACCTCGTGGAGCCAGTCCATCGCCCGGTAGCAGGCGTCGTCATCGACCGTGTCCAGCCCGTCGACGTGCACGTCGTGGCTGAGCCACTCGGCGGCGGCCAGTTTCGAGGACGGGGCCAGGGCCCGGTTCGCGACCAGCCCGAACAGCACCCGCTCGGTCGCCGTCATGTCCCGGCGCCGGCCGCGCTTGGGCTGCCCGACCCGGCCCACGATCTGGTCGATCCGCAGTCGCCGCCACAGTTGATCGAGAACGTAGGCGCCGCCGAAGGCGACCGAGGAGACGTACTCCAGGTCGCCCGCCGCCGTCGAGGCCAGCGCCTCTCCCGGCTCCAGCAGTCGCGATAGAGACGCGACCAGCCGTTTGATCGCGTCGCGGTCCAGGTCGTCATCGCGGCCGAAGGAGTACAGGACCCTCGGGACGGCCCGCCCCTTCACTGGATCCCACTCGTTGTGGGCCAGATGCAGGTACCGGACCGTGCCCGACTTGTTCTCCCGCTTCGTCGTCTTCACGTACACGACTCCAGACCCTATGGAGCAACTCCAGGTCACCGCAGGCGAATTGACGAAACCGCGTCTCTAGACGAATCTCACCGTTCCACCAGCCCTCAGGCCGTCGACCTGCACGTTCAGACCGCCAGGACCTCCAGCCAGGCCGAATTGCGCGGAACGCAGGTCTTGGCCCAGGTCCCAATCGGGTAGCCGTCCCACATCGCGGTGGTCGGAGGCATCATCTTTCCGTCGCCGACAGCATCGGCATGGGACGAGGTCGGACCCACACCGTGCCGTCAACCCTGCGGTGTTTCGCTCGCCGTCCTCAGCCATCAGGGCCGGGTTTGCCGGCCTCGTGCAGGCCGAATCTGTTGTGCAGCCGCCTCAGTGGTGTGGGCGCCCACCAGTTCGCCGCTCCGGCAAGGCTCATTGCTGCGGGCACCAGCACCCCGCGTACCAGGGTGGCATCCACGATCACGGCCAGGGCGAGGCCAAATCCGAGCAGTTTGAGCAGAGTGATACCACTGGAGACCATTGCTGCCATGGGAACGGCGACCGCGATTGCCGCCACCGTCACCAGCCGCCCGGTTCGTGCGATTCCGGCTTCCACTGCGGCCCGGTTGTCGCCGGTGCGCCGGTGTTCTTCCTGGATGCAGGACAGCAGGAACACCTCGTAGTCCATCGACAGTCCGAATGCCACGCAGAAGACCAGCAGCAGCATCGAAGCCTCCACGGTGCCGGTGACCGTGGAGACACCGAGCAGTTCGGCACCGTGCCCGTCCTGGAAAACCCACACCACTGCGCCGAAACACGCTGACAGGCTCAGCGCTGCGACCGTGACGGCTTTCACCGGAATGAGGATGCTGCCGGTGAGCAGGAAGAGCAGCAGGCCGGTGCTTCCCACGACGACCGCGGCAGCCGGGAGCAGCGCGTCGCGCAGCGCCTGCTGGGTGTCGATGAAGCGGGCCGTGTCACCGCCCACGTGGACGGGAGCAGGGGCACTCAGCGCTCGGATTGCCGTCACGCTGCGTACGGCCGATGCCGTTGCGGGAGATGCCGCCACGGATGCGGACATCCACATGCCGTCAGAGCCGGTGAAGCCGGTTCCCGTCGGGGGCGCAACCCGCTGTCCGGACTGGTAATGGCCGCCCGCACACTGCACCGCCGTCACGGCGTCCACTTGGGAGACCGCCCGCGCATAACGGTCCCAGGTCTGGGCGTCCCGCTCCGTCCATGCGGTCGGCGCTGCGATCACTACGGTGCTCTGCGCCGTCCCTGGGAAGTCGGCTTTCATCTGGTCCGCCACCGCATGTGATTGCGCGGTCCGTGGCAGTACCCGTTCATCGATCGGGCCCGACTGCACGTGCGCGAAGGGAAGGAGCAGCACCGCGAGCAGAAGCAGCGCCGACGTTCCCCACCGGAGCGGATACCGGCAGACCGCGCGTGCGGCCAGCTGCCAGACGTTCGTCGACGGCGGGCTTCCGTTACGCGGGGCCGCGCCCGGCGGCCTGCCCAAGTCACTTCGTCGTCCGCCTTCCAGGCCCAGGAGGATCAGCAGCGCGGGGAGCAGGACACAGGACACCCCCACCGAGCACAGCGTTACGACGATCCCGGCGCAGGCCATGGACCCCAGGAACGGCACAGGGAACAGGAACAGGGCCGACATGGCCGCGGTGATCGTGACCGCTGAATACAGCGCTGCGCGGCCCGAGGTGCGCAGGCATACGGTCACCGCACACTGAGTGGAGGCGCCGGCGGCGATCTCTTGGCGGTATCGGGTGAGCAGGAACAGGCTGTAGTCGACCGCCAGCCCGAACCCCAGTGCTGTTGTCAGGTTGGTGGAGAACACCGAGAGCGGCAGGAGTGAGGCCAGCGGGCGGAGCAGGGCCAGGGTGAAGGCCGCTGATACAGCTGCCACCAGGAGTGGCAGGAGGGCCGCCACTACGGAACGAAAGACGAGGATCAGGACGATGAACACCAGCGGTGCGGTGATCAGTTCGGCCTGTACGAGGTCGCGCTCGCTGCCGTCGGTGGTCTGGACGGATGTCCATGCGGTGCCGGTGGCACCGACCGTGAGAGATCCCTGGCGTCCGGTCAGTGAGGGCACCAGGGTTCTTGCGGTGGCGATCCGTTCACTGTCGGAACCCGTGAGCGTTGCGGTCATCAAGCCTTCGCGGGCGTTCGTGGAGCGCAGCGCGGGCTCCCTACGGTCCCAGTACGAGCGCACCGAGGTGATGCCGGGAGCCTGGCGCAACCGCGCCGTCAGCACCCGGCCGTCCCGGACGGCCACCGGATCATCCACGCTGCTACCGGAATCGGCGAGCAGAATGAGCTGTGGCGGACCGGCCTGGAACCGTTCCGTCACGAAGGCTTCCGCCCGCACCGCTTCGGTGCCGGTGGCGTCGAAACCACCGCTCACCAGCTTTTCGTACGTCCCCGAGGCCACCAGGGCGCAGACCAGTGTCGCGGCCGCCATCACCAGGACGACCGCCACGGCACCGATGCGGGAGTGCCTTGGAGAACTGGCGCCGGAAGGCTCCGCGGACACGTGTGCTCCCTTCGGCATCAGGGTTGGGGGTCGGCGGTACTGGTGGGGAAACCGGGCTGGCGGTCGAGGTGGGACCGAGGGCGGGGTGGTGGTTCGCCGAACGTGGCGCGGGCAGCGATGCCTTTCACCCGGCCAGGGCCATCAGGCCGTCACGGGTGCTCGTGCGGGGGCGGTAGGCGAGGTCGCGTCGGGCCGCGGTGATGTCGAACCAGTGGTCGTGGACGAGCTCGGAGACGAGGAAAGGGGTCAGTGGCGGCGGTGAGGGGCGGCGGACGGCCCGCCACAGCAGTTCCGTTGCGGGTGCCAGCGCGGTGGCGGCGCGCACGGGGATGGGTCGTACCTGGGCGTGGATGCCGCCGGCCTGCAGGAGATGCCGCGCCATGGTGGCCAGCGGCAGTGGCTCGCCCTGGGTGATGAAGTAGGCCCGTCCCGCCGCCGGAGCAGGGTCTGGTTGTCGTGGGTGGCTGCTGGATGCGGGGTCGTTCGCGCCGCGGTGAGCCAGGGCGTTGAGGGCGTCGAGGTGGGCTTGGGCGGCGTTGTCGATGTGGACGGTGTCGATGATGTTGCTTCCGGTGCCGATCAGAGGGAAGCGGCCGCGGCGGACGCTCGCTGTGAGCAGGGGCAGGAAATGAGGGTCTCCCGGTCCCCAGATGAGGTGGACGCGCAGGGCGACGGTGGACAGGTCGGGGCAGTTGGCGGCGAGAACGCTGCGCTCCGCCACCGCCTTCGACCAGGGGTAGGGGGCCAGGTAACGCGGGGGGTAGGGCAGGGACTCGTCGCCGCCGCGGATGTCGGAGCCGTCGAAGACGACACTGGCGCTGGAGGTGTGGACGAACCGTTCGGTGCCGTGGGCACGGCAGGCTGCCAGCAGGTGGTCGGTGCAGCGTACGTTCGCTTCGTAGAAGTCTCGGCGGCTGCCCCAGATCCCTGCCTTGGCCGCGGTGTGCACCACTGCCTGGCAGCCGCGGACGGCGCGATGGGCGACCGAGGCATCGCGCAGGTCCCCGAGTGTCTGCTGGACATCGGTCGGCAGCAAGGGGCTGTGGTGGCGCTGGAGGGCGACGACGTGGTGGCCCGCGTGCAGCAGGCGTTGGCACACGCTCCGGCCGAGAAATCCGGAGCCGCCGGTGACGAGTACCTTCACGGTGTCTCTCCGGAGTAGGGCGAGGGCGCTGTGGCGTGGGGCTGTTGGGCGCGTACAGGCAGCCGGGACGCGGCCCAGGCCGCCAGCACAGGTCGTTCGATCTTCGCGTTGTGCCGTACGTCCACGGGGAAGCCGGGGTGCACCAGGACGTGGTCGACGAGATCGCCCCCTGTCACACCGGTCAGGTGAGTAGTGACGCATGCGGTTGCCGCCCTGGTGGCGGCAGGTGTGTGGGATGTGGTCTCGATGCACAGCACGGCTCGCTGGGCGCCGGGTGGCCCGATGCCGACGAGCGCGGTGCGCACGATGCCCGGCAGCGTGTTGCAGGAGGGTTCGATCTGTTCGGTGTAGAGGGGCCCGTTCGGGGTGTGGACCGTGTGTGCCTTGCGCCCGCTGTACCACAGCTGCCCCTGAGTATCGATCCACCCCAGGTCACCGGTGCGGTGCAGGATGCGTTGGCCGTCGTGGATCTTCGCGGATGCGGTGTCCTGGGGCCTGGCGAAGTAGGCGCGGCTGACGTGGCTGCCGCCGACAGTGATTTCTCCGATGTGCAGGGGAGGTTGGGCCAGGCCGGGGTTCCACCGGGGTTGTGGCGGCAGGTCCTCGGGAAGGATGTGGACCTCCACGCCGGGCAGGGGAGTGCCCACGAGGCTGCCCGGGGGGCGGCTGGTCGGATTGTCGAGGCTGCGGCGCAGGCAGGTTCGGTCGGCCATGGCGACGGGCAGTGCTTCGGTGGCTCCGTAGACGCTGCGGACGCGGGTGGTTGGCGGGACACAGGTGTCGAGCAGGTTCAGCAGCGGGGTGGACAGGGGGGCGCCGAAGGAGGCCACGTCCCGGAGGTGCTGGAGGACGATGTGGTGGTCGGCGCAGTACTGGGCCGCCACACGCAGCAGGGCGGGCGAGCCGAACAGGGAATGCGCCCGGAAGCGGGTGAGGGTGTCGAGAAGCGCTTTGGGGTCGGCATCCGCCGGGCGGCGCGGGTCGAAGGCGGGTACGAGGGTTTGCGCGCCGAGGGCGGGAAGGTAGAGGGAGAAGGGGAGGAAGGCGCAGACGGCGGGTGTGCCGGGAGAGATCCCGAACGCGGTGCTGACGTACTGGGCCTGCAGTGCCAGCTGGTGCGAGGTGTACAGGACTCCTTTGGGGCATCCGGTGGAGCCCGAGGTGAAGGCGATCAGTGCGGGACCGTCGCCGGCTGTGCCTGGGGGAGCGCCTTCGCGGTCGGTGGTGCGGGCGGCCGCGCGCAGGCCACGGATGTGCGGCCATGGTCCCCTGTTACGTGCCCCGGTCTGCACCAGGACGGGTTTGCTGCTGCGGGCCCAGCCGCGCAGGGCCCGTGCGAGGTGGGCGAGGGGGTCGGCGAGGAAGGCATGGGGGGCGATCTCGTCCAGGCAGGTGCGCACGCCGGTGCGCGGCAGTCCGGGATCGATGAGTACGGGCACGGCCCCGATGCTCATCAGGGCATAGAGGTGGACGAGGAATTCCTCCGGGTCCCGGATCATGACGACGGCGCGGTTGCCGACGGTTAGACCTGCCTGGCGCAGCACCGTGGCGGTGAGGCGCACCTTGTCGTGGAGTTCGCGGTAGCTGGTGGTGAGGTAGTTGCTGTGGCGGCCGGGCCTGCGCAGTGCGATGGCCTCCGGTGCCTGGGCGGCGTGACGGGCCAGCGCGCGGGGCAGGTCGAGCGTGGGGTCTGGGGCGAGACGTAGTACTGGGGGGCCTTCTCCTGCGGGCCCGGTGCTCACCACGTGAGCACCATGACGCCGACGCTGACCCCGCTGGCGGCGCCGATCAGGACGACGCGGTCGCCCTCGTGGAGGCGGCCGTGCTCGCGGGCCACGGCGAGTTGCAGGGGGATGGTCCCTGATCCCACGTTGCCCACGTGTGTCACTGTGGGCAACGTCTTGTCGTAGGGGATGCGGAACTGGTCGCACAGGTAGTGGAGCAGGTTGATGGAGGGCTGGTGGACGCAGGCCAGATCGGTTGCGCCGGGGTCCATGCCCAGTTCGTCGAACAGTGCGGCGGTCTCCTGGATGGGGCCGGTTTCGATGGCGGAGACGAGGCCGGCGGAGCTGACCGTGGCCTCGGCGAGTTCGCCGTTGCTCTCGCCCTGGCCGAAGGCGTTGGGCACCATGGCGGCACGCCAGCCGTGCGAGGCGGCGGCGAACCTGCTGGCGGCGATCCCCGGTCGGTGCGAGGCCTCCACGAGCAGTGCAGTGCCGATGTCGCCGCCGGTGAAGGTGGCGAGAGCCACGGTGAGATCGGCCCGGCTGTGGATGCGGCGGCGTGTGTAACGGGAGAGCACCTCGCCGGTGGCGATGAGGATCTTGCGGTAGGTGCCTTGGCGGATGAGCGCGTCGGCGACTTCCAGCGCGTTGAGTACCGCGTTGCACGCGTTCCTGACGTCGAAGGCGGGGCAGCGCGCGCCGAGCTTGTCGGCGACGACGTGGGCGGTGGCCGGTTCGTCCAAATCGGCGGTGACGGCGGCGTAGATGATGAGGTCGAGGTCGCCGGCCTCCCACCCGGATCGGGCGAGGGCTTGTGCGGCGGCCGTGCTGGCCAGGTCGGACGGGTAGGCGGTGGCCGGCGCGACGGCCCGGCTCTCGATTCCGTACAGCCGTCGCAGTGGGTCGGCGGGTACCGGGATGCCGGCAGCCGCGCGGGTCAGCAGGGCGTGCAGCTCCTCGTGTTTCTGGCGTTCTTCGGGCAGGTGTACGGCGACGTCTCGGATACGGGCGTGGGTGACGGACATGGCACTCCTGAGGGCGGGGGCGGCAGGGCCGGCGGCAGTGGTCCGGCCTGCGGCAGTCCGGGCCGGGAGCCGGCGCGCGGCAGTCCGGCGCGGGTGTGCGAGGGCATCGCTCAACCGGCGGTGTCTGCTGTCGGAGGGGCGACGGAGGGCGGGCTGGTGAGGAAGGACCTGATGGCGGGGAGGAGGTCGTCCTTTGCGTCTTCCAGGACGTAGTGGCCGGCTCGGGGGAAGCGGTGGACGTGGGCCTGGGGGAGTCGTCTCCGCCATTCCCGGAGCACCTTCAGAGTGAAGACGGGGTCCCGTTCGCCCCAGCCGATCAGTGCGGGGAGGTCGCGCAGAACGGCCCACTCCTCGGCTGAGCCGGCGACCAGGGGCCAGGCGGGATCACTCGGCTGCAGCGGGATGTCCTGGATGAAGCGGGTAATGGCCAGACGTCGCGCGGGAGTTCGGTAGGGCAGCAGGTACGCCTCTCGCACCTGCTGGGGCAGGGGCTCTGCGACACCCCAGCGTGCCGCCCCTCGCGCGAACGCGTTGGTGCGGGCGACGAACGCTGCTGCTGCCGGGTGGTCTCGGATCATGCGGAGGTACGACGGCAGCCGGTAGTCCGACGGCCAGGCGAAGCCGGCGGTGTTCAGGAGCACCAGTCGTCGAACCCGGTCGGGGTGGCGGCGGGCCCACGCCGTGCCGATCGCCCCGCCCCAGTCGTGCAGAACAAGGGTCCAGCCGTTCCGCGGTGCCCCCTGCTCGGTCACGAGATGCTCCATGAGTTTTTCCAGGTCCTCCAGGCGGCGCACGGCGGAGTAGGGATAGGACGTAGGGCTGGGGCGGTCGGACAGTCCCATCCCGATGTGGTCGGGCACGATGCACCGGAAGGAGTCCCGCAGGTCTGAGACCAGGTGACGCCAGTAGTAGCTCCATGTCGGATTGCCGTGGAGCATCAGAACGGGTTCACCGTGCCCCTCGTCGAGGTAGTGCTGGCGAATTCCGGCGTTGCCGTACCAGTGGGAGTCGAACGGATAGTCCGCCCGCTCAAGATCACGGCGAAGGCTTTCGTGCATGCGTCCTCCCGGTGTGGGGTGCCGTTGAGCATGGGGGCTTGGCTTGATGCCGGCCGGCCGCATAAATGCGTCGTCGATTAGCCGGGAGATGGAAGTGAATTCCAGGGAGTGAAGAAGGCGGACCTGTACTCCGCGATTAATGCGGTTCCCTGAGTGGGGGGAGAAGCCGTCCCTGTCCCTGGTGAGGGAGAGATCGAGGGAGGGGTGAGGGGAACATCATCTTTTCTACGCTTGCTGGTCTGTGCCCGTCAACTGACTGCAGGTTGATCGGCTGGTTTTCTCCTTGGCTGACAGGTTCTGGAGCCCTATGTCTTGTGCTAACGGGTCTAAAGATGCAGTTCAAGGCAGGCCCCGAGGCTCTTGCTGGTCCTGCGGAAAACCATGGAGTGGCTGAAAATCGCTCACTCTAAAGAGATGCGGTCAGGGGTTTTCATTTGCTTCCAAGCGTGCAACGGTGCGTGCGCAATTTCTGCGGGCGGGTTTTTCGCTTTGAAAAGTTCCGACATCCGAGGTTTGCCGGATTGCTTAGCGGAAACGTTCATAAAGAGAGCACCCAGGGTGATGTATCCGCTGAACGCATGAACCGCAGGTTGCTCAATTCCTGTTCGCCCCGGGCCCGACATCTCTGTCGGTTGTGCCAGGGGCCGGGGCAAACAGGCCGGGACTCTCGCGCCCACCCGATTCCATGCTCACTCCCGCAGGTTCGCCGGGCTGGGCTTTCGCCCCTCTCCCGGCACCGGGCCCGGACTTCACCCCACACCTCAACCGGAAGGCACCGCCATGTCCGAACCGACCCAGCACGCCGCCACCGACTCCCCCGAAGAGCAGGCGTTGTACGACCAGCTCGTCCAGATCCTCGCCCAGACCGTTGACGACCTCGACCCGGACGACGTCACCATCGACAGCAGCCTCAACGACCTCGGCATCGACTCCCTGGCCCGCCTCGAAGTCGTCACCGCCATCGAAGAGCAGTTCGCCATCAAGGTCCCCGAAGAGGACGCCGACCGGCTGACGACCGTCCGCGAAACCTTCGACTACCTCAACCGGGCTCTCGCCACCGACCAAACCTGATCCACCCCTCGCACGGTGAGGAGAACAGATGGCCCACAACCGCCGTCCAGCCGTTGCCGTCACCGGTCTCGGAGCCACGACCCCCCTCGGCGGCGACGCTGCCTCCACATGGCGCGCGCTGCTCGCCGGCCAGTCCGGAGCACGCCACTTCGATCTCAGCGAAGCCTGCGGCCAGGCCCTCCCCACACGGATCGCCGCCCCCGCCGCAGTCGACCCCACCGGCCAACTCACCCCCGCAACGGTCAGTCACACCGACCGCTCCGCCCAACTGGCCCTGGTCGCCGCTCGCGAGGCATGGGCGGACGCCCACTCCACAGCCGGTGCTTCCCCCGCCGCCGAGGATTCCTTGCGCACCGCCGTCGTCGTCGGCGTCGGGCTGGGCGGTGTCACCAGCCAGTTCGCCCAGTACGCCCTCCTACAGAAACAGGGCCCCGGCCGGGTCGACCCCCACTGCATCCCCAAAATCCTGCCCAATCACGCCGCAGCCCAGATCGGACTCCTCATCGGTGCCCGGGCGACCGCCCACGCACCGGTCAGCGCATGCGCATCCGGTGCCGAGGCGCTGGCCCACGCAGCCGCTCTCATCCGCAGCGGCCAGGCAGATATCGTCCTGGCCGGAGGCACCGACGCCGCCCTGCACCCCCTCGTGGTCGCGGGCTTCGCCCGCATGCGCGCCCTCTCACGCCGCAACGACGCCCCCCAACTGGCATCCCGGCCCTTCGACAACGACCGCGACGGCTTCGTCCTCGCGGAAGGCGCCGCCCTGCTCGTGCTGGAGAACGCCGACCGCGCGGCCCAACGAGGCGCCCGCGTCTACTGCCACCTCGCAGGCACCGCCATCACCAACGACAGCCACCACGTCGCCCAGCCCGAGCCGCACGGGGAGGGCGTGATCAGAGCCGTGGCCGCCGCCCTCGCCGACGCCTCCGTCACCCCCCACGACCTGCGGCACATCAACGCCCACGCCACCTCCACACCCCTGGGCGACCTGACCGAGGCACAAGCCCTGCGCACCGCCCTCGGCAGCGCCACGGACCATATGCCGGTCTCCGCACCCAAAGCAGCCCTGGGGCACACCCTCGGAGCAGCCGGCGCCATCGAAGCCGTCATCACCGCACTGAGCCTGTGCGATCGCACGGCCCCACCCAACTGCACCCTGGAAAAACCCGATCCCCGCATCGACCTCGACCTCGTCGGCCCCCTCCCGCGTGCCCTGCCCGACGGCCCGCTGGCAGCCCTGAGCACCAGCCTCGGCTTCGGCGGGCACAACGTAGCCCTCGTTCTGACCACGCCATGACCGACCGTCACCTTGCCCCGCCCCACCGCCGCCGCACGGCCCCCCGGCCCGCCACCGCCCTGCTGTGTCCGGGCCAGGGGGCCTACAAGCCCGGCGCTCTCGCCGGAATTCGTGACCTCCCCCACGTGCGAGCCGTCCTGCACGCCGTCGACTCCCTGCACCACCGCACCCACCCCGTCACCCACCTACTGACCGACCCGGCTGCCCCCGGCCCTGCCGAACTGCTCGCCTGCGATCCTCTCGCCTTCGACCTGGCCACCTACACAGCAACCGTCGCCGCAGGCATCGCCATCCAAGAAGATCTCGGCCATCATCCGCGGATCGTCATGGGGCACAGCGTCGGCGACCTCGCGGCGCTCGCTGTCAGCGGCGTCCTCACCCCGACCGAGGGAGCCACTGTCCTGCACGTGCGGGACGAACTGCTTGTCCGAATCCCCCACCCCCCGACCGGCATGCTCGCCGTCCGCGCGGCAAACGACGACACCGGCGAACTGCTCCAGTCGGCCGGCCTCCCGCACACCCACATCGCCGCCGACAACGCCCCCCGCCAGACGGTCGTATCGGGCCCCTCTCCCGAGCTCGACGACCTGTCCCGCCTCGCCGACGGCCTCAGCATCCGCACCACCCGCCTGGACAGCCGCACGGGCTACCACCACCCCGCACTCGCCCCCATCGCCCAGGAACTGCTCCTCCACCTGCGTACCCTTCCGCCGCGCAGGCCGACCAGCTCCCTCTACAGCTCAGCCCTCGCCGCCCCTGTCCACGCCGACCACCTCCTCACCGCCACCCACCACCTCACCCGCCCCGTACGCTTCCGAGCCGCCCTGCACAGCCTTCAACGCATGGGCATCACCACCTTCCTCGACAGCGGACCCGGCACTCTCCTCGCCGCACTTGCCAAGGCCACCCTGCCCACGGCCCACGTCGTGGCGCCCTTTCGCTCCCCGCTCGATGCCGTACGTCTGCACGACCGCCTCGAGAGGGCCTCCGAACCTCGCTGATCCCACAGAGCCCGACGGGTAAATTCCCATGGCCTCAGCGGCCCCACGGTCCGGCCGGCCGGACCGCACAAGACCAGCGCATACGGATCGGGCCGCACTCCTCGACAGCGATCTGGCCCGGCGCGACTTCGCGAGCAACTCAGGATGTTGCAATAACCGCGTCCAGGCGGTGCAGGGCGGCTACGAGCGGAAGACCGACCAGCGGCCCAGGAGAGCAACCTCAGAAAGCGAGTCCTCAACCGGCGGCCGTGCGACGGCAGTCGCACAGAACTCAGAACCGGCCGGGGAACAGCCGTCGTCAGACAGCGCGCCTGCCACAACGGATTGGCCGAACCATGAGCAACAGAACCGCACCACGGCCTGCTCTCGACAGTCGTGACGACACGTCACCTCACGGCAGCCCGATGACGGACAGCGTCGACCCCTTCCCGAGTCCTGGCCTGATGCACCAGCAAGTCGCCTGCTCGGCCGGCCGCATCGCCGTGTGGTGGTGCCATGACTCCCCTGCCCCGGACGTGGGCCGCGGCCGCGCCCTGCTCTCCCATGCCATCGCCCACGACTACGAACGCTCCACCCACGGAATTGTGTTCACCCGGGACGCATGGGGACGACCCGCCCTGGCACCAGGACAGGGCCTGCCACCACTCAGCCTGAGCGTCTCGCGACGCGGAACCCTCACAGTCGCAGCCGTAGCCGAGGGAATCGACATCGGCATCGGAGCCGAGCACCTCACCGAGCTGCCAGCACCACCCCTGCTGCGCTACGCACTGACCGCAAAGGAGCGAGCCGGACTGTCCGAAGAACCTGAGGCACAGCAGAACGACTCCTTCTGCACCCTGTGGGCTGCCAAGGAAGCAGTCGCCCATGCCATCGGATGGCCTCGCCTCAGAGCTCTGATCGACATCGACATCCTGCTGCACCCTCGTCCCCACCTCGCACGACTGGGCAAGGACCGATCCCCGCAAGGCTGGGAGATCGTTCCCCTTCCGCTGCCGTCGACCCGCGCCGCCGTTGTCCTTGCAGCCCTGCTGAGGAACACGCCGCACCCTGCGGCAAGGTCGGCACCTCACGACGAGGCCAGTCACGAGACTTCGTAAGAGCCATCGGCGTTGACCAGGTGACATCCCCCGAGCACACGCAGCCCCGGGTGGTCCCCCGGCTTCAAACAGGAGGGTTGCCCCGGAGCCGTGGTCATCCAGAAAGTTGGTGACGCTGTGCTCCGCACACGGAAGGAATCTCAGACCTCATGCGGAAGAAGACCGGCGACAGCGGACAGAATCCATCCGACACGGATACCCGCGAGAAGGTACAACGGAACGAAAGTACGGGGCGGGTACGGCTCTTCCTGTCTGCCCGGGTGCCATCGGGGCGGGAAGCGGCGGCCGAGGACGGCGATGACTGGAACATTGTCCGGGGCGAGGACTGACACGGCTGATGCCATCCCCGCCGCTCCTGCCTGCCCCGGCGCGGTGCAGGCAGGAGAGTTTCCGGTCCCGGCCATGTGCACGATCACCGGTGGAGGCTTGCTGGCCTACCGGTGTGCGTTCCCGCCCATGAAGGCCGCAGCCGGTTCGGCGCACATCGAAGCGGTGGTGGCGCGGGTGCAGGCGATGCTGGCTTTGTTGGCGAAGAAGGAGTACAGGCGCCGCTTCCTGACGCGCTGGACCCGTTGGGGGCTCGTTCCCGCCGCGTCCGGCGGCAGGGGAGCCGTCGTGTGGCATGCAACTGGGCCTGGGCGCTGTCCCCCGGGGGAGTCGTGGTCCCTGCTTCTATCGGCCGCGACGTCGGCTGGGGTGAACCGTTCCGGGTTCGGTAGAGACTCTAGATTGTGGTTGTGACCTGGGATTTCGGGGTTTTGCGGTAGTAGTTGGTCTCGTATTCGACGGGTGGGATGTGCCCTATTTCACCGTGGAGTCGGCGGTGGCAGTACCAGTCGATCCATTCGGCGGTGGCGAGTTCGACATGCGAAAGGGTTCGCCAAGGTCGGCCGGGCTTGATCAGCTCGGTCTTGAACAGGCCGATCGTGGACTCCATGAGGGCGTTGTCGTAGGCGTCGCCGACCGAACCGATGGAGGCCGCGATGCCGGCGGCGTCCAGGTGCTCGGCGAGCCGAAAACTCGTGTATTGCGACCCGGCATCGGAATGATGTATCAACTCGCCCCGCTGGTAAGGCTGTTTATCGCGGTCACGTTGCCACAGGGCCATGTCCAGGGCGTCCAGGACGAGCCTGGTCTCCTTCGACGTGGCGGCTGACCAGCCGACGATCCGGCGGGAGAAGGTGTCGACGACGAACGCGACGTAGACGACGCCGGACCAGGTCTTGACGTGGGTGAAGTCAGCGACCCAGCAGCGGTTGGGGGCCGGCGCGACGAAGTTGCGGTCCAGCAGGTCCGGTGCCCGTTCCACGGAACTGTCCGGGATGGTGGTGATGATCTTCTTTCCCCGGACAGCACCGGCGACGCCCAGCTCGCGCATGAGGCGTTCGACGGTGCACCGGGCCACGATGTGACCTTGTCGGTGCAGCTCACGCCAGACCTTCCTGGCGCCGTAGACACGGTAGTTGGACACGAAGATCTGCCGGATGAGCGGCTTCAGTTCGGCGTCGCGGACGGTGCGGGCCGACGGGGCCCGGAGTCGTTTGTGGTGGGCGTAATAGGTGGACGGGGCGATCTTGCAGTCGTGCTCGGTGAGCACGCGGCAGATCGGCTCGACACCGCCGAAGCGGGCCCGGTGCTCGTCGATGAACGCTACGAGCGCGTGTGTGGCCGGTCGAGCTCGGCCGCGAAGAAACTCGCCGCGGCCTTCAGGATGTCGTTCGCCCGCTTCAGTTCGGCGATCTCCTTCTTCATCGCCTTGATCTGCGCGGACTCCTCCGTGGTCGTCCCCGGCCGCTGACCGGAGTCGACCTCGTCCCGCTTCACCCAGTTCCGCAGGGTCTCGGCCGAACCGATCCCGAGTTTCTGGGCGACGGCCCTCAAAGCGGCCGACTCGTTCGGATAGTCACCGCGGATCTCGGCGACCATACGGACCGCTCGTTTCCGCAGCTCAGGGGGATAGGAGGAAGGGCGTGCCATGACTCAATCCTTACACGGAATCAAGTCTCTATCGAACCCGGAACGGTTCACTCGGGCTGGCCGATCAGTGCGTACCGGCCGTGTGAGGCGGGTGTGCTGCCCGGCCCGTACGCGCGCAGCATCTCCTTCAGGCGGGCGCGGTGCTGCTCCACGAACTCCTCAAGACGCTCGATGTACTCCTCGCCTTCTTCGGTGCGCACCGTGGCTCAGCGCGATGTCCAGGAACTCGCCGTCCGGCCAGTGGCGGGTGCCTGGCGCGGCCAGGGCCCTCGGGAAGCGTCCCCCGGTCCCGGCCGTCGGGTCCAGCGCCGCGGCTGGGGCCGGGGCGGGTTCTTGCGCCGGGAACTCCTGCGGCGCGGGGTGGAGACGCGGACGGCCCCGCACGGAATCCTTGGGGCGGGGTTCCGTGCGGGGCCGTGTTCACGGGTGGGGGTTGTCAGACTCCGGTCAGGGTGTAGGTGCCGGTGCCGTCCTGCCGGCCGCTGGAGTACTGGCGGATGAGTTCGCCGTCCGCGTACCGGTCGTGGCCCAGCATGGAGCCGGTGTACTTGTTCTGTAGGCCGATCTTGGTGCTGCCGGGTACGTCGCGGTAGATGTAGAACCGCTGGAGGTCGTCCTCCCCGCAGGTGGCCGTCGTCAGGTAGGCCTGTTCCTGGTTGGCGATGTTCGCGGGGATGGTCGCGCATCCGCCGTTGCCCCAGTTCCACAGGGTGGCCTCGAGGACTCCGTTGGTCTCCGTGACGTTGCACAGCCGCCAGTTGTCCAGATGGGCACTGGTCCAGTTGGATTCACGCAGGCGGATACCGTCGTTGGCGCGGAGCGGTGCGCTCCAGTTCAGGGGCTTGCCCGGGACGTCGATTTTGTAGGCGCCGGGCTGGCAGTTCAAGGCGGCCCGCGTGGCGGGCTTGGCGGCCTTCACGCTCTGGGCGGTCTTGGCGGCCGCGGCGGCGTTGTCGGCGTCCTGCTTGGCCTTCTCGGCCTTGGCCGACGGGACGGGGCCGACCGGGTGCGTCGCGGTGGCGGCGGGGGAGCCGCAGTCCAACAGGACCTGTGCCCTGGCCATGATGCTGTTGGCGGGGACCTTGTCCTCGCAGCGCACCGCGCCTTCCTCGAGGGCGGTGTAAGTGGTGTAGCTGCCGCTGTCGGGACCCTCTGCCCACTTCAGCGCGTAACTGCCGTCGCTCTGCTTGACGCGGTTGCAGTTGAGGCTGCCGTAGGTGCCGGTGACCTTCTTGGTGCCCTTGTACACCCCGTAGTAGCCGGGCTGGTAGAAGTTCCAGTTCACCGTGTCGGACACGCTGGACGTGGAGGAGTAGTCGACCTGCACGTTCAGTCCCAGAGCCGCGCCCACGTCACCGAGGGCTTCGACGGCGAAGCTGCCCTGAATGTTGGCGTTGAGGCCCACCGAGACCGAGATAGTGGTCTGCGTGTTGGTCGTGACGGAGTGGCTTCCGGTCGTGCCCTGGGTGACGAACCAGCCCTTGAAGTGGGTAATCGTGGGGGCGACTTCAGTGGTCTTGATGACAGGGTGGCGCTTGCCGAGATCGGCCGCCGTGCATGTCTGCCCGGCGGCGACGGCTGCGGTCGCGGTGGTGGCTGACTGGGCCGTGGCCGGCTGGGCGGTGGCAAAGCCCATAGTGGTGAGCGCGACGGCGGAGCTCACGGCAGCGGCGATGGGTCCCCGTATACGGCCAACTGGTCTATTAAGAAACATTGTTGTACTCCCCCAATTTTCCGGCTCGCTTGAGCCGGCGATCGGCCTTCTGGCGCGGCTGACAGTAGTTCACCGACGGGCTGGGGCGGGAGATCACAATGCGCCAACAGTGATCCACAGGAGGTCCTACCGCCCTTACCAGTGCGGACGGTAGCGTGCGTGCCCGGCCCCCGACCGGACCAGGCCATGTCAACTCGACCCGAAGGAAACCCTGTTGAAACGCCTGAGATCACTCCTGGCGGTGCTCGCCTCGCTCGCACTGACCGCGACGCTGATAGCTCTGACCGGCACACCGGCCGTCGCCAATTCGGCAGCGGTCCAGGAAGCCCCCAAGGGGCGCGGCACGTGCACGGCCACAACGCCCGGTTCCGCGCCCAAGGGCCGGAGCGCGGGCTGGTCCTGCTTCAAAACAGGACCCGCCCCCAAGTGGGTCATCAACCGTATGGCCCGCAAGGCCGCTCTGGCCGCGCCCGAAACCCGCGCCGACGATAATGACGGCGCCCAGGAGGACGCCCGCACCGTGCAAGAGCTATGCCTTGCCGACGGTGGTTCGCTCGTCTCCAACCGCCTCGGCTACTGCATACGTGGTATAGCCAAATATGAGCGCTGGGAGGCCGGTGCGCTTAAGGGCACCGCTGTTGTAGGAATCATTATCAGATCCGCCGTCAAGGAAACGCCGAAGGCGACTTGGCGGGAGAGGATCGAGGTCCAAGCCGTCTCCGTTAACGACATTCCTGATGGCGTGGCAATAGGTGTCAGCTCCACCTGTAGTGGCATATGCACAACGCAGGGGCCCGCCTGGGGCGGCTCCCATGTGGTCATGCGCGAAGCTGGCACGGGCGCAGCCGGGGAAATCAACTACAGCTCCCCGGTCAGCCAGGGCAACGTGGCACCACATATCCAGACCGCCTACCACATCCAAGGAATAATCATCGGGGGTGCGGTAGACAACCCGCCGAAGAACGACCACTGGACTGGCCCCTCCCTGCGCTGCGACGCGGAGGAATGGATTCCTAATCCCGGCTGCATCGTGGAAGGCCACATGGCGAATGTGACGATTCGCAAGTCGGTCCACGGTGGTGCCGCCATAACCTATGAGTGGGCACAGAAAAACCTGAAGAATCCCACCAATGACTACGGCACCAGGGAAAAACCACTGCATCGCGACGCCTCCGGGGACCACAAGAAGAAGAGTGCCATAACCTGTGATAATGCCCCCAGGTTCGTGAGAGACAACTTCCTGGTCGTGGATGACAATTGTGACGAGTACCCATTCGCCAAGGCCGAGGAGGGTGGAAAGCCCGGAAAGATGTGTGTCGATATCTTCCCGCAGAAGGTTGGCGGAGTATGGGATATCGCGAACGTCAAGGTCATGCGCAAAAATGACAACGCTATCTGCGTGCGTTCCCATGTCACCGGGACGGAGAACCAGAAAGCGGGAAGCACACTCGGTGCAGCTACGGTATCTGCCCGGATTCTCAACCGTGAGCCCTACTTTGTGATCATCAAGGACTGACCGTCCGCCGCGTATCCCTCTCAGTCTGGGTCGATGCCGGCGACCTAGCTGTTCTGACCCAAGAGGCTGGGGACGGCCCCCGCGCGAGAAAGCAGCGCACCCCGCCCTGACCGGGAGCAGGGCGGGGTGAAGCCCTCCCCGCTGTCTACCTCGCGGTGGGAACTTCATCGAGTGGTGGAATCACCCGTTCGGCCCCACCGCTCGTTCCCCGCTGTTCACCGGCTGAGGCGGATGCGCGGCCCCCACCCGTACGCGAGGTCGTCCAGCAGGACGCCCTCTTCCTCCTCATCCCACCGGCCGCGCAACGCGAACGGGTTGGTCTCCATCTGCTCCAGGATGACCAGGGTCTCGGGCTGGCCGATCAGTGCGTACCGGCCGTGTGAGGCGGGTGTGCTGCCCCGCCCGTACGCGCGCAGCATCTCCTCCAGGCGGGCGCGGTGCTGCTCCACGGAGCGGACGGCGGCGGTGGCCCATGCTGCTTTCCCGCGCGGGACGTTCGCGATGCGGATCAGGGACGGTCTGGGTGAGATCTTCGCGGATGCGGAGTTCGCCGGTCTGTTCGCGCGGCGCGGGCATCCGGCGTTGTCGCCGGGGTTCCTGGCGATGGTGTCGGTCTTGCAGTACACCGAAGGACTTTCCGATCGGCAGGCTGCTGACGCGGTACGCGGCAGGATCGGCTGGAAATATTGCCTGGGTCTGGAGCTGCACGATTCCGGCTTCGACGCCTCGGTGCTCAGCGAGTTCCGCAGCCGACTCGTCCAGGACGACCAGGCGGACCGGCTGTTGTCCCGCATTCTTGAGCTGCTGGCCGGCCGTCAACTGCTGAGGGCCGGGGGCGTGCAGCGCACCGACGCCACGCATGTGGTGGCGAACATCCGGCTGCTGAACCGGCTGGAGCTGGTGGTGGAGACGATGCGGGCGACGCTGGAGGCCCTGGCGGCAGCCGCGCCGGGCTGGCTGATCGCGCATACTGCGGTGGACTGGTGGGAGCGGCACGAGCGCCGTGCCAGCGACTACCGGCTGCCCCGGACCGAGGCCACCCGTGACGCGCTCGCCCGCACGGTCGGCCAGGACGGCCGCCGACTACTGGCCTCCGTCTACGCGCCGTATGCCCCGGGGTGGCTGCGCGAGGTCCCTGCGGTGCAGGTGCTGCGGCAGGTCTGGGTCCAGCAGTATCAGTCCACCGGCGGCGGAGCGTACGTACTGCGGCCGGCCGGGAAACTGCCACCGGGATCAGTCTCGATCGGCAGTCCGTACAACACCGAGGCCCGCTACAGCATCAAGCGCGGTATGCCCTGGCGCGGCTACAAGGCCCACTACACCGAAACCGCCGTGCCGGTCAGGCCCCGGTTGATCGTGCATGTCGAGACCACCGAGGCCAGCCGCGCTGACGTCGAGACCACCGCCGGACGCCACCGTGCTCTCATGGCCGCCGGCCTCAAGCCCGACGAGGAACTCGTCGACGCCGCCTACGTCAGCGTCGACCACATCCTCACCGCAGCACAACACGGCATCAAGCTGACCGGGCCGTTACCGCCCGACTCGGGCTGGCAGGCCCGTGATCCGGACGCATTCGACATCAGGAACTTCACCATCGACTGGGACCACCGACATGTCACCTGCCCCAACGGCAAAGAGAGCCGCTACTGACGCGAGACCCACAGCCGCGACCAACTCCCGATCATCCAGGTCACCTTCCGCCTGCCTGACTGCACCCCCTGCCCGGACCGGGCCCGCTGCACCCGCTCCGAGCGCAACGCGCGCGCCATGACCTTCCGGCCACGCGAACAGTTCGAGGCCCAGCAGCACATCCGCGCGGAGCAGGCCACCGACGGCTGGAAGGAGCACTACGCGCTGCGGGCCGGAGTCGAGGGCACCATGGCCCAGGCGTCCAGCCGCTGCAATGTCCACCGGGCCCGCTACCGCGGACTCGCCCGCACCCACCTCCAGCACGTACTCACCGCGACCGCCCTCAACCTCGTCCGCACCGACGCCTGGCTCTCCGGGATTCCCCCGGCCGGGGCCTGGACATCACGCCTCGCCCGCCTCCACCAAGCACTCACGGCCACCATGTGAATAAGCCAGCAGGGTCGATCAAGGGGAATGCTCACGCGCGGCCAGCACCGTGGGCCTGGTCATGATGCTGCTGCTCCTTGGGGGTGGGCTTCCTCGCCATCGGCGGCGAGTGGTTCGCCATGTGGCAGTCGTCCGACTGGAATGGGCTGGACGCTGCCGCCCGCAATTTTGCACTGGCTGCCTTCACACTCCTCGTCGTGCACCTGCCCGGGTCCGCCGGGCAGGTACGGCACGAACCTGATGCCGGCCAGGCTGAGGATGCGCCCGGGCACCCGAGGAGGGCAGGTGGGGCCGCAGATGCCTCTGGTCCGGGAGGGCGGACGAGGCGGCGGGACGGCGAGACGGTCTGTCGCGGTGCGACGGCTGAGGGGTGCGCTTTTAAGCCGTCCAGGTTCCGTTGAGATCGGCGATCAGCCTCTTCACCAGAGGCTCGGTCGAGGCCGGGTTCTGGCCGGTGTACAGGCCGCGGTCGACCACGACGTGCGCGCCCCAGGGGTCCCGGGCGCGTGTGTAGTGACCGCCGAGGTCGGCGATGCGGCCCTCCAGGAGCCACGGGGCGCGAAGCTCCAGGTCGAAGTCCCGTTCGCCCTCCGTGGTGAAGCCGGTGCACTCGAAGCCCCGGAAGAGCCAGTCGCCCGTGTCGTCCTGTGCCCGGAGCACCGCGGCAGTGCCGTGGCAGACCGCGGACACTGGTTTGCCCGACAGGTGCAACTCGCGTACGAGAGCGCCGAGTTCGGCGTTGACGGCGAGGTCCTCCATCGGGCCGTGCCCGCCGGGGACGTACAGGAGGTCGTAGGAGTCCGTCTGCTGGTGTTCCAGGACGTGCGGCCGGGTGAGTTCGGTGCCGAGTGCGGACAGGTAGGCGGCGGCCTCCTCGATCAGTCCGGCGGGGTCGGGGGTGGGGGTGACGCCTCCCGGCGTGGCCAGGGTGATCCGGTACCCGGCCTCGGCGAACAGGCGGTGGGCGTCGATGAGTTCCTCCGGCCAGAAGCCGCAGGGGTAGGTGCTGCCGTCGGCGAGGGTCCAGTGTGTGGCCGCGGTGACGGCGATGAGGACGGAGGTCATGAGGGGGGAACTTCCTGCTCGGCGTTGGCCGGGCGGCCCGTGCAGGCCGCCCGGCCAACGGATGGCCGCCCCGGATTGACGGGGCGGCCGCGGTGCGTACGGGTCGGCTAGACGTGGAGCTCCTGGTGCCCGTCACCGGACTCCAGCGCCTCCTCGGCGTACAGCCCGAGGCTGCGGAGTGCCGGGAAGTCGTGGAAGGAGAACAGGCACGCGTCCTCGGACTCGTCGTCATTCGCGTGCTCGTGCCAGGCCCACGACGGTACGCAGAAGATGTCGTTCTTCTCCCAGTCGAAGCGCTGGCCCGCGATCACGGAGTGGCCGCGCCCCTCGGCGACCTGGTAGACCACGGAGCCCGTGTGCCGGTGAGCCAGGGTCGGCTGGCCCGGACGCAGCAACTGCATGTGCGCACCGATGGTCGGCATGACGGGCCCGCCGGTGGCCGGGTTCACGTACTCCATGATCACGCCGTCGTACGGGGACCCGGTGCTGACCTGCGCCAGGTCGCGGAGTGCCGTGTACGTCTTGTCCCAGGGGAAGAGCAGCAGCGGCGACGCGGCACCGGAGCGGCGGGTGTCCGGGGCGAGCAGTCCGCTTCCGTATTCGAGGAGGGAGGCGTTGACGATGCGCCCGGGACTCTGATGGCGGTCGGGGTGCAACGCGAAGAAGTTGGCGTCGAGCGCGTTGACCAGAGGGTCGTCGGTGCCGTCCTGCCAGATGACCGGTGCGTCGCCCGCATCGGTGCCGTGCTCGTGCCAGGTTCCGCCCGGGGTGATGACGAAGTCGTTGGGCCCGACCTCGAGGCGGTCGCCGTTGACGACGGTCCAGGCCCCGCTGCCCTCGATGACGAAGCGCAGGGCGGAGGCCGCGTGCCGGTGCGCGGTCATGGACTCGCCGGGGTTCTGGAGCTGGAGGCCGCTGTAGAGGTGGCCGACGGCCGACGGGCTGCCGTTGGGCGAGGTCACGTGAGCCGTGGCCCGGTCGGCGGTGCCGGGGTTCACCAGCGAGACCACGCGCAGGGCCGCGTCGTCGGCGCGGGCGAAACGGGCGGACTCCAGGGCCAGCGGGCGCAGGTCCCGGTACCTCCAGAGGGTGGGTACGGAGGCGGGCCGGGGGCTCCAGGGGCCGTCGCCCGTGCTCCAGCGGGCCTCGGCGCTGAACTGGGCGAGCCGCGACTGGACGTCCTCGCGGGCGGCCACGAGATCGTCCAGGGGCTGGGGTGGCGACGGTTCGGGAGCGGCGGGTGCGGCTGTCTGTGGTGCGGTGGGCGCGACGGCTCGCTGCGTGGCGGGGGTCATGTTCGTTTCTCCTTCGCGACGGGTGGGCGAGGACGGGGCCGCACGGGGGTGCGGCGACCGTGGGGAGGGTGCCGGGTGCGGGCCGGCGGGGGTGGTGCCGGTCCGCGCACCGCCGGGGCCGGTGCGCCCCGGGCGGTTGTGCTCGGCCGACGCCGGCGGTCAGCCGGCGGTGGGGCTCAGCATGCGGTGGGGCTCAACATGTGGTGATGGGCCTCGGCGGCCGTGGCGGTGAGGAGCTCCCAGAGCCCTTCGACGTCCTCGCGGCGGGTCTGGATGTTGCCGATGGAGACCCGCAGGACGTAACCGGCGGCCGTGACCGTGTGCGACAGATATGCCTTGCCGGTCTCGCCCACCGCCGAGCAGATGCGCTCGTTGAGGGCGTCGAGCCATTCCCGCCGTTCGGTGGCGCACAGGTGCTTCGGCACCTCTTCGGGTTCGAAGCGCAGACACACGAGGGGCAGTACGGAGTCGGCGGGCACAGTCCACTGGGGGTGGGCGGCGGCCCGGTCGCGCAGCCACTGGGAGAGTTCCACCGCGTGCCCGAGCCGGTCCGCCAGGCCCTGGCGGCCGAATGAGCGGATGATCCACCAGATCTTCAACGCGCGGAACTGACGGCCCAGTTGCAGGCTGTAGTTCATGTAGTCGACGGCGGCGTCCTCGGGCTCGACCCGCAGATACTCCGGCACCAGCCGGAAGGCGTTGGGCAGGGCGCCGGTCCGTCGGCAGTACAGGGCCGTCGCCTCCATGGGGCAGAACAGCACCTTGTGCGGGTTGATGACCAGCGAGTCGGCCAGCTCCAGGTCGCCGAGATACGGGCGTACGGCGTCGGCGAGGCGCCACAGCCCTCCGTACGCGGCATCCACGTGCAGCCAGATCCCGTGTTCCCGGCAGATCTCGGAGAGGGCGGGCAGGGGGTCGATGGCACCGGTGGAGGTGGTGCCGACGGTGGCGACGACGGCGAAGGGCCGTCGGCCGTGCTCCAGGTCCCGGCGGATCGCCAGGGCCAGTGCCTCCGGGGGCAGCCGGCCCTCGTCGTCGGCCGCCAGACGCACGACGTTGTCGGTGCCGATGCCGAGGGTGATCGCCGCCTTCTCGACCGAGCTGTGCGTCTGGTCGGAGGTGTACAGGCGCAGCTGGGGCACGTCCCGGCCGGCCAGCCCCCGCTCGCGCACGTCGAGGTCGGTGAGCGCGTCCCGGGCGGCGGCCAGGCCGTACAGGGTGGCCAGGGAGGCGCCGTTGACGAGCACGCCGTCGGCATCCCGGGGGTAGCCGACCATCTCGGCCATCCAGTCCAGGACCGTCTTCTCGACGGCCGCCGCGGCCGGTGCCGTCTTCCACAGCATCGCGTTGACGTTGAGTGCGGCGGTGAGCGTCTCCGCGAGGATCGCGGGCCCGCTGGAACTGTTGCTGAAGTAGGCGTGGAAGGAGGGGTGGTGCCACTGCGTCAGATTCGGGACGACCGTCTCGAAGGTCTCGTCGAGCAGTTCCTTGAAGTGCGTCGGCTGTTCGGGGACCGGACCGGCGAAGAGGCCCTGGAGGTCCGCGGCACTGCGCCGAGAGGTGACGGGCAGGTCCCGGATCGTCTCCTGGTGCTCGCGGATGCGGGACAGCAACTCCCGCCCGTTCTCTTCCAGTTCGGACGGCTGCCAGTCGCCCAGCGAGGGCTCCGTCATGCTCATGCGGCTTCTCCGTGGTGGCTGTGGTCATGCCCGTGGTCGTCGTCGTGTTCGACCTCGACGGGCATCTCGGTGGCGTACTCGACCAGCCGCGGCGACGAGCAGTACTTCGCGTAGAACTCCTGGAGCCTCGGCTCCTCGGCGTCGCGCAGGCCCTCGTGGGAGTCGCGGTTCGACCAGGGGTAGATCATGGTGACGCGTGCCGGGTCGGCCTCGCTCTGGTAGAAGTGCGCGTGACCGGACCAGCCCGGGTTGCGGTGGGCGTCGGGGCCGGTCAACTCGTCCATCTCCTGCATGAGTTCGAGGGCGCGGGGGGTCGACTCCTCGTTGAGGTGCCAGGTCTCGATGACGGTGATCATGCGGGTGTCTCCTTGAGCGTGCAGGTGTGTGGGGGGGCGAGGGTGTGCCGGTGGGGCGCGTGCCCCACCGGCGGCCGCGACGGGTCGTTGCCTACGGGGCCGTTCAGCCCGTGGGCTGCCGGTCGAGGAATTCCCTGAGCTGGGACTTCCCGCCGGGTACGAACCGTTCACAGACGAGCATGTGGTGGCGGCGGTTGCGTGACTGGGCGCTCCACAGTCGCTTGACGCCCGACAGGGTGTTCCCGTCGAGTGCGCCCCGGGACTTGAGCCGTCGGACGGTCGCCCGCAGAGTTCGCAGGTGACCGACCATCTGGCTGTGGTCGGTGTTCATCGTGCCGGAGAAGCCCGGACTGAGCATCGGGGGCGCCATGGACGGCCTGATGAGGTCGTCGTACGCCTGCGGCGAGAAGTCGGCCGCGTACTTCATGGTGGCGGTGGCCGCGTCGTAGAGGCCCGCGAGCCGGTGGAGCAGGGTGGTCGCCTGCTGCTGGTCCTCGTTCTCCAGCCGGTCCTGGAGTTCGACCAACGTGCTGTTCATCACGATGAGTTGCAGATGGAAGGCATGGTGGCCGATCTTCCACTTGCGGACCGAACGGGCGAGATCGGGAGTGAGTGTCTGCGGCCCGGAGGTCATGAAGCGGCTCCGGCGGGCTCGGCGTCCCGTGCCGAGGCCACCCAGCGGGCCAAGGTGGTCTCCATGACAACGAGGAGTCCACTGAGGATGTCCCGCTGGTCCGCGGGGTCCAGCCCGGTGCCCTCCGGGTCCCCGGTGTCGGTACCGCACAGGTCGTCGATGAGCTGCCGGGCGACTCCCAGGCAGCTTTCGCTCCAGTCGAGGAGGTCTCCGTCGGAGCGCCGGATGCGGAAGTACTCGTCGTACTCCTGCGGTCCCGAGGCTCCGCTGTCCGGGTCGGGGATGCGTCCGTCGGGCGGCAGCGACACCGGGGTGACGAGACCGAAGTCCGGCGCCGGTTCTTTGTCGGTGGTGGTCATGGTGGTGTTCCCCCGCTTCTGCTGGTGGGTTCGGCCGGCAGGCCGATGTGCCGTGGGAAGGTTCGGAATCGTGCGGTTCTCGACCTGAACCGGCTGGAATGCCGGCAGGGTGAACTGCCTTTGCTTGCGCTTTCTCTTTCCGCTGAGGGGCGAGTCCTATTTTCTCTTTCGGCCTGTACGGAAGTGGCGCCGCGGGCCGGCCGGTGAGGCGAGCCGTCAACTTTCTATCCCGTTCCGGTGGGCAGAGGCAACAGTGAAAATCGATCTTCACACTCCGTACATGTTTCACGGCGGGCGGCCCTCTGGAAATCGATCAGATAAGCCTGGCTTTGGATTTCTGCTAACGAATCATCACTATTGCTTGCGGCTTGCAACAGGCACAGTGAGCGCCATGTCGATCAACCACGAACCGAAAGCGCGGGAGCGGACGACACCACCGGAGGAATCCGGCCGCACGCGGCAGGAGGTGACGGACCGGCACCATCCGGTGCTGCTGGTCCTGCTCGGCGGACTGTGCATCGCGGGCTCCGCCGTCTTCGTCAAACTCTCCGGAACCAGCGCCGGAACCGCCGCTTTCTTCCGGTGCACCCTCGCGCTCGTCGTACTGGTGCCGCTCGCCCTCGTCGAGTACCGCAGAATCGGGGCCAGGCCGCGCCGGCTGTGGAAGCTGGACGCGGCGGCGGGCGTGCTGCTCGGCGTCGACTACGTCCTGTGGGCGGCGAGCATCGCCACCGTCGGCGCCTCCATCGCCACCGTCCTGATCAACATTCAGGTCGTGGTCTTCCCACTTCTGGGCCGCATCTTCTCCAAGACACCCCTGGCCAGACGTTTCCTGGTGACGCTGCCGCTCATGCTCTTCGGCGTCGCCCTGGCCAGCGGCTCGCTCGGGGTGCCCGTGGCGGGCAGCGATCCCGTGCTCGGCGGCATCTACGGGGCGGCGGCGGGCTGTGCCTACGCCGGGTACCTGTACCTGATGCGGCTCGGCGGCGGCCAGGGCCACTTCGTCCAGCCGGTCGGCACCGCGACCGCCACCGCGGCCCTGGCCGCGCTCGTGCTCGGCGGCCTGTGGACCGGCATCGACCTGCCCTCCGGCTGGGCGGCCTGGGGCTGGCTGACCGCGCTCGCGCTCATCGGCCAGGTGCTGGCCTGGCTCATCATGACGCCTGCCCTGCCCCGGCTGGCACCCCATGTCAGTGCGGCGCTGCTGCTGTTGCATCCGGTCATGGCGATCCTGCTGGGCATGGCGATCGGGGAGCGGCCCACGGCACTCCAGCTCGGCGGATGCGTTCTGGTGCTGCTCGTCGTCTGGGTCGCCAATCGCACCCCGCAGGAGCGGCGGAGGGGTGGGAAGGGGGAGCAGCGGAAATCATGAACGTAACGTGAAGGAAATACTCTTCCGAAGAAGCAAAAATGCGCACGTGAGGAAATGGAAATGCGCACGGTACGGCCCCGTAATTCTCCCGGGGCCGTACCGTGCGCATTCTCTTTCGCGTTTCCTCCGGGCCGTTCCTTTTAACGCGCGCGTTTGGTGTTCACCAGTACCGCGCCGGCCAGTGCGACGAGTCCCCCGACGAGGCCGAAGGCGCCCGGGAGTTCGCCCAGTACGAGGAAGGAGATGACCACCGTGACCACCGGGAGCACGTACAGCGCGGAGGTCGTGGTGCCCACGTCCAACTGGGACAGCGCGTGGTTCCACAGCAAGTAGGCGACCGCCGCGGGGAAGACACCCAGGTAGACCATGACCAGGACGCTGCCGGCCGAGGCGTCTGTCAGGTCCCGGGTCAGAGCGCCGAGGAACGGCAGCATCATGAGGGTGCCCGGCACGGTCACGAACACGTTCAGCTCCGTCGGACCGTACTTCCGCAGCAGCGGCTTGGAGAGCACGAAGTACAGGCTCTCCGCGAGCGCCGCACCGAGGACGTACAGCGCTCCCGCGTTGATCTGCAGGCCCGCCTGGTCGGCGTAGAGCATCACCACGGTGCCCGCCACGCCCACGGCGATACCGACCCACCCGAGCACCGCCACCCGCTCGCGGAGGATGGCCGCGGCCAGGACGGCGCTGAACACCGGAACCTGCCCGACGAGAAAGCTGGTGGTGCCCGAACTGACCGTCTGCTCGCCGAAGTTGACGCCGAGGTTGTAGATCACGATGAGCAGGAGCGAGCACAGCAGCAGGAGCGGTACGTCCCCGCGCGCGGGCAGCCGCAGGGGTGTCCGGCGCAACCGCGACGTCACCACCCAGACCACCAGGACGGCCAGGGAGGCGATGAGGAAACGCAGGAGAGCCATCGGCCCGGGGCCGAAGTCGTGCAGCGTTGCCTTGATGCCCACGAACGCGGAGGCCCACAGGACCAGCGCGCCGCCGAGGGCCGGCCACACCGTCCACGGCGGACCGGTCCGCGCGGTCCCCGGCCCGCTCGGCGGGGCGGTGTCGGGGTCCCGCGCAGCGGTGGTGGCAAGCCCTGCCGTCAGGTCCTCCGACACGTCCGGTGCCGCCGCCCTTGTCGAATGCGTCGCCTTCGTCCTCGTGGTCTTTGTCGTTCGGTCCGTCATGAGCGGGTCCTGTCGATGAGCACGCCGCCGAGCAGCGCGAGCAGGTTGTGCCGCCGCGTGGTGCGGTCGGCCCCGCCGTGTGCGTACCGGTCGAAGCTGTGCAGGTGGTCGGGGAGTCCGTCGGGCATGGCAGCCTGGTCCACGCTGACCGGTAGCCAGCGCACACGTCTGCCCAGGGCCTCCGTGGTGCGGGTGAGTTCGGCGTACGGGGCGGCAAGCGGGCTGCCGGCCCAGGTCCGCAGGGCGGGCGTCACCAGCAGCGCGCACGTCCGGGCCGTTCGGCCTCCCGCGACGAGCCGCTCGGGCGCGGTGTCGCCGAAGGAGGCGCTCAGGCCGAGTCCCGCGAGCAGAACCGCCAGTTCCTCCGCTGCCGCGAGGTCTTCGGGCAGGTGCCAGATCTGCACATCGGGCTCCGTTGGCCCGGTGGGTCCCGTGGCGAGTACCAGGCGTTCCTGGCGCAGCCGTTCGTCGTCGACCTGTTCGTCGACGAGCGCGAGACGGTGCGCGACGTCCTCCGGAAGGTCTTTGTCGTCGAGTGCCCAGGCCGTGGCCGCGCCCTCGTCCCACGGCTGGAGCACGGAAGGGCGCCACAGCGGCAGGGAGGCGGCGCCCCGCAGGGCGCGAGTGCCGCCGTTGTACCGCGAGACCCTCCGGTCGACGAGGCCTGCGATCAGTTCGCGGTGGTCGGCGCGGTCGGCGGCCACGCGTACGCGCAGTCCGCCGCCGGGGAGGTGTACCGCGGACACCCGTACCGCGTGGCCCGCGCCGTCCAGTGCCACGAGACCGTGGCGCCAGGCCGACCAGGAGCGGAAGAGGGTTGTGGCGAGGACGTCCGACAGCACGCGAGCGGGTTCCGGCACCGTCGGGGCGGCCCAGCGCAGTTCCACCGCCGGTGCCTCGCCGGCCGGTGCGGGGTCGGGCGGTCCCTCGGCGAGCGCGTCCACGGCGTACAGCTCGTCGGGCCGTGCCGTGCTCCTGATCCACGCCTGGCCCCGGTGCACCAGCAGGCTGCCGGACAGGCTCGCCGACTTGCCCAGTGCCTCGGGGTCGCTCACGGCCACCCGGCCGCCCAGGAGCACGGTCCGCCCCGCATCGGCACTCCGCTCCAGCGCGGCGCTCGCCCAACCCTCCGGGCGTACCAACTCGGGTATGCGTGAGACGAGTTTGGTCGCGAGCGGCGTGCGCGTCAGGTGCCGTCCGTCGTGGCGGGCGGCTGTGAGGACCTCGTCCAGTACGTCGTTCACCCGCGTGTGCAGGGAGCCGCGGGGGGAGGGCGCGGGCTCCTCGGGGCGCAGCGGCCAGATGCGGATCTGCTGCCCGGACGCGTCCGTACCGGCCAGCAGGTCCTCGGCGGGGCTCGCCTCCAGGCAGCCCGTCCAGCCGGGGTAGGCGTCGGTGAGCCGCCAGACCGGACGGCCGCTGCGTACCTCCCACACGGCGACCGTCTGATCGTGCGAGAGCGTCGCAAGGAGGGTGCCGGTGCGGTCGACGGTGACCCGGGCGACCGCACCGCCGTGCCCGTCCACCGTGAATCTGGCGTACGCGTCACGCCTCTCGTCCGGGGCGGGCCGTCCCCGGGAGGCACCGGATGCGGCCGGTCGTGCGTTCGTCCCGCTGCCGGGCACGTCCACGTCCCACACGCGCACCTGTCCGGCCGCGTTGCCGGTGGCGAGGTGACCCTCCCACCAGCACACCGTCCACACGGAACCGGGCCCGGCCGGCAGGCTCGCGCGCCGGGTCCAGTCCGACGTGTCCCACAGGGCGACGGCGGAGTCCCTGCAGGTGGCGGCGAGAACGGTGCCGCCGGGGTCGAAGGTGAGGCTGAGGAACACTCCGTACGGGCTGTCCAGGGATGGTGCCAGCTCCCGGCCCCGCGCGTCCGTGACCTCGATGCGCCGGTCGCCGCCCGCCGCGGCCAGCAGCTGCCCGTCCGGCGACCACGCGACGGAGTTCACCCAACGCCTGCCGCGCTGGGGCGTGGAGAGGCGTTCGGCCGTCACCGGGTCCCAGACGACGACGGTGCCGTCCTCCGCGCCGGAGGCCAGCCGTCGTCCGTCGGGCGCCCAGGCGAGGCAGCGCACCGAGCCCCGGTGCCCGAGCAGGGTGAACCTGCGCACCGCGCTCGTGCCCCGGATCTCCCACACGTGGACGGTTCCGTCGTTGCCCCCGCTGGCGATGCGGGTGCCGTCCGGCGACCAGGCAAGCGCGCACAGCCCCGAGGGGTGGGCCGTCCAGGCGGCGGCGGGCGCGGGGGCAGCCCCCGCGCCCGCCGCCGCCCGGCCCGGGGCGGCCTCCGCGCGTACCGCCCGGCCGGGGGCCGCAGGTGCGGGGTTCGGCCCGGGCCCGGCAGTCGTCTCCGTCATGTGGCCGCTCCGGCGGTTTCCGGTGCCGGGACGCCGCGTGTGGTGGTCTTGCCGCCCCAGTCGACCGTGGTGCCGTCCACGTCCACGTCGTACACGTAGCGGCCCGCCAGGCTGTTGACGATGACGCCGCTGCGCCAGGCCATTCCGGCGAAGTTCGGGTCGATCCAGCCGTGTGAGTGCAGCGCCATGTTGTGGGCGAAGATCCGCCGGTCGGCGGGTCCGTCCCAGCGCAGGGAGAAGTCCTCATTGACCTCCGGCCGTCCCGCCTCGTCCAGGACGAGGCGGTCGCGGAGCTGGTCCAGGACGGCGGGGATGCCGTGGGTGAAACCGGTGGCGAGGATGACGACGTCCGCCTCGACGGCTTCGAGACCGGCCGGGTTCTCCAGCTCCAGTACCCAGCCGCCGGTTCCCCGGGCGGGTGACAGCTTGGTGAACTGGCGGTCCACCAGCAGACGGTGGCGCAGCCCCCGGGGCTCCAGGTAGTCCAGTTCGTACAGGCGGCGGTGAATGTTCTCCAGCAGCGGCTGGAGGATCGCGTCGCTGGACAGTTTCTGCATCGGCAGCAGGCGGGCGCGCTCGGCGGCGGTCTGCGAGTGGAAGTACCGGGTGTAGCCGGGTACGTAGAGCTCGTTGGCGAACGGGGACTCGTCGAAGGGGGCGAAGTTGCCCCGCCGGGTGACCCAGGTGACCTCGCTCGGCAGCCGGGAGTTGTCGCCGATCAGATCGTTGAAGATCTCCGCGCCGGTCTGCCCGCCGCCGATGACGGCCACCCGCTTGCCGGTGACGTCGACATCGCGCAGCAGGTACTGGGTGCCGTGGAAGACGGTGTCCGAGAGGTGGGCGCGGGCGCCCTCGGGAACGAAGGGCTCCCGGCCGACGCCGAGTACGACGTCTTTCGCCCGGTAGTCGCCCCTGTTGGTCTCGGCGTGGAAGGTGCCGTTGTGGAAAGTGAGCGACCTCACGTCGGTGCCGAACTGCACGGTGTCCAGGCTCTGGCAGATCCAGCGGAAGTAGTCGTTGAATTCCGCCCGCCGTACGTTCGGGTAGTCGGCGACGACGAATCGATTGAGCCTGCGATTGCGGGCCAGGTAATTCAGGAAGCTGTATTCGCTGGTCGGGTCGACGAGGGTGACGCAGTCCTTCAGGGAAGGGGACTGGAGAGTGGCGTCGCGAAAGAGAAGTCCCGGATGCCAGGTGAACTCGTCTTTCCTGTCGATGAATTGCGCGGTGAGGGATGCGGCTTTCGGCAGGAGGGCGGCGGTGCTCAGGTTGAACGGGCCGACGCCGATGCCGAGGACGTCGAACAGGCCCTCGGGGCCGGTGGTGGGAACGCTCTGCGGGCTGGGGACGGTCACGACTGGCTCCTGTGGTGAGAAACGCCGGCTATCTCGTCGGCGGTGAGCGGTGAGGGTCCTGCGGCCCGGCCGTGGGCGGCCGGGCGGGTGGACCGGGCGGGTACGGCGGAGAGTGCGGGCGAGGCGTACGCGGCGACGGCGCCCAGGTGGGGACGGCCCGGCAGTCCGAGGTCCGTCCACAGCCGTTGGGCGAAGTCCGGCATGAAGGGCTCCGCGAGCAGCGCCAGTCCGGTCAGCCAGCCGGGGTCGTCGTCCGCAGGCCAAGCGGCCAGCCACGCGTCGAGCACCGCGACGGCGGCGGGCAGCGAGACGGACGCACCGGGGTCCAGGTGCCGCCCCTGCTCCTGCACGGCGGCTACGGCCTGTTCGAGTCGTACGGCATCGGGCGGGCCGGTGAGGTCGGTGAGGCCCGTACCGAGGGAGCCCAGCTTGGCGCGGACCTGGTTGACGCTCTCGATGAAGGACTCCGCGGTGAAGTTCCCGGCGGCGCGTTCCAGCGCGGTGTGGCTGAGGTGATACCGCAGTTCGTCGGAGGTCGCCGAGGTCCGGGCGAGCAGTTCGCCCAGCCAGATGCCGTGCCGACGGCTGGTGGAGACCTTCTCGCCCTCGAAGTTGAGGAAGTGGTTGGTGACCATGTGGTCGAAGGGCTTGAGACCGCCGTGGGCCAGAGCGATCGCGTTGCTGGCGGCGACGCCGCCGACGGCGTTGTCGATGCCGAACAGCCCGACGGTGATCACGTCCGACTCCCGGTCGAAGGCGTTGTGCGTGTCGTTGTGCAGCCGCCGGTGCACCTCGCCGCAGTAGAGGCTGAAGCCGTAGTACGGGTTGCTCAGCACCCCCTCGGGTCCCGCGAGTTCGCTGGGGATGCCCCAGTCGCCCGGCTGGGAGAGCCGTACCCGGCCCTTCGCCTGGCGCAGGTAGGCGGTGGCGACCGCGGCGAAGTCCTCGGCCACGTCGGCGGCGCCCACGGCCTCCACGAGGTCCTCCACGGAGGACGGCGTGAGGTACCAGCTCTTGAAGTCCTCCCAGACCAGCGGGCCTTCGTCCAGGCGTGAACGGGGTTCGAGGATGTCGGCCGGCTGATAGTGGTAGCCGCACTCCTCGCACGCGTTGCCGCCGCCGGGGGTCCGGCACTGGGGGCAGACGCCCTGGAGCCAGACGCCGATCACGTGGCGGCCGGTGTCCTTCGAGCGCGGCGTCGGGTCCGGTACCTGTACGGCGGCGCCCCGGGCGGCCAGCTCCCGCAGCAGTTGTTCGTGGGTCTGCCGGTAGCCTTCGGTGTGGAGTTCGTCCAGCGGAGAGATCCACTGGTCGAGCTGCACGCCGAGACTGCGCAGGTCTTCCCCGATCAGGGCGTGGAAGCGCCAGCAGGTCTCGGCCGGAGTGTGGTCGGCCTCCAGGGCGGCGAGCTGGATCCAGTTCTCGTAGGCGTCGGTGCCGCTGATGACGGACACCTCGTGGCCGGCCCGGCGCAGGTGCCGGGCGATGACGTCGCCGCGCAGGTAGGCACCGGCCGCGTGGCCGATGTGCATGCGCCCGTTGGGAGTCGGGTGCATGGGGACGATGAGATAGCGTCGGGGCGCCGTGGGGTCGCTGGTCATGGAGATCCTCGGTGGTGGGGGCGGCACGGCGCGGGCCGGCCACGGCCGGAGCCGGTCCCGTGGCGGACAGCGGAGGTGCGAGAACGTGCGGAACGCGTCGGATGCGCGCGAACGTGCCGGAGTCGTCAGATGTGGGGGACGTACGGCGTGAAGTCGACCAGAAGGATGGACCGTTCGCCGCGCCGTTCCTCGGGGCCGCGGCGCACCGGGCTGACGTAGTGACTGACCTTGGGGTCGTAAACCCCGTACGAGTCGAGCGGGTTCTCCAGGGTGAACTCGGCCTGGAGCAGGGCGGGTGAGATCTCGCTGGGGCGCAGCCCGGCGCAACGCGGCGGGGCGATCACGTTCACGCCCCCGCTGACGTTGTCGCGGCTGATGAGGTGGGCGAACGTGAAGGGTTCACCGTCCTGGTGCAGCGCGTTGGGCGACGGCACGGCCTCGTCCTCGGCGCTCTCCACGCCGAGTTTGATGAAGTGCACCCCGACGTGCAGGAGTCCGTCGCTCAGTGCGGCGAGCCGGGCGGCCTCCGCGGCGTCGAAGCGGATGATCTCCCGCAGCAGTGCGTTCGAGCGCACGTCGGGGGGCAGTGCAGCGAACCGGCGTCGCTCGCCCGGGTGTTCGGGGTTGTGGTCACCCTGGTAATACTCGGTGACGGGGCCGAGCACCGGATCGTGGCCCAACGGCAGCCAGCTGAAGGTGCCTTCCCAGGGGACGTACACCCCGCGGTCGTACCTGCGGTACCGGTTGGCGTCCCCGGCGTACGGGTCGGCGGGAAGACTCGCGAACGCCGCCCGCAGGCGGTCGAACAGCGCATCGGCGTCAGAATCGGGGAGTTCCCTGAGAAGGTCCGCGCTGTTGTAGCGGGCGAACCCGGCGTCGATCAATGGAGAGTGGATTTCCACTGTGGCACTTCCCACAATCCGCTCCTCCTTCTGCGTATCCGGCGGATTCCGAGCAGGCCGCATCAGCGCGAGCCTCTCGAACTCCGGTGCGTCAATGGTGAATTGAATGAGCTGCGGCAGCGGGGGCGGAAGGCGTCCGCCCGTCCGGACCGGCAGTGATCACGTTGCCATCAGTAATCGAGTAACACTAGTCAGGTTTCGTTATGTGCTTCCGTTAGCCTGACTTATATGTTCACTTGGGAAAGACTGCGCGTATTCGCGGCGGTGGGGCAGCACGGTTCGGTCGGGGCGGCGGCGGCCGCGCTGCACATCACCGGCCCCGCCGTGTCGCAGCACATCCGCAAGCTGGAGAAGGAGACCCAGGTCCAGTTGGTTGAGCCGGACGGCCGTGGAATCCGGTTGACCGCCGCGGGCCGCGTACTGGCCGCCTCCGCCCGGGAGATGGCGATCACCGCCGAGGACGCGGAGCGCGATCTGGCGAACATCCACGGCGTCGTGGCGGGGCCGCTGCGCATTGGCTCCGTCTCCAGCGCCCTGCGCGATCTCGTGCCCCGCAGTCTGCGCCACCTCATCGAGCGCCACCCACGGCTGGAACCGGAGTTGAGCGACGGCGAGCCCACGGCCATGCTTCCCCTGCTGCGGACCCGTCAGTTGGACGCCGTCATTACGGAGAGCTGGGTGCACAGGCCCGCGCACCTGCCGCCGGGGGTGCACACCACCACCCTGGTCAAGGAGGACGTCGCCCTCGCCGTCCACGAGAACCACCGTCTCGCCGACCGGGAATCGGTGGCCCTCGGAGAACTGCACGGGGAGGTGTGGGCGAGCTGCCCGGAGGGGAGCGACGCGCAGGAATCCCTCCTGCAACTGCTGCGCGCGCACGGGGTGGAGGCGGAGGTCCGCCACTGCCTGGGCGACTACGCCACGCAGATGCATCTGGTCGCGGCGGGACTCACCGTCGCGATGGCCCCGGAGATGGTGCGCCGCTCTGGTCCGCCCGGCGTCCGCTACCTCCCGTGCCGCCCCTCCCTGACCCGTACCATCTCCGTGGCGACGGCGGCCGGGGCGCAGACCCCGACGGTACGGGCCTTCATTGAGGAGACGTTGCGCCTGGTCGGCGCTACCGTGGCAGCTGAGGAGACCGGTCAGGAAGCACCGGCGGACGCCTGAGCGGCACCCCTGCCCCCGTCAGCTTGACTCTGAAGCTTCTATAGATCGTCAAGCGGCGGGAGAAAGGTCGGTTGCGCTGCTGAACTCGCTGGTGACGTGGTGGTAGACCTCGCGCGCGACGAACCGCTTGAGGCATCTGAAGATGTCCTTCTTCTTGAGTCCTTCCAAGGTGCGCCGTGCGACGTAGTCGCGGGTGCGCGGGTCGTGGCGCATGCGGACCAGCACGATGGTGTGCAGCGCACGGTTGGCCTGGCGGTCTCCGCCACGATTGAACCGGTGGCGGTCGGTGCGCCCAGAAGAGGCCGGCACGGGCGCGGCGGCGCACAGGCGGGCGAAGGACGCTTCCGAGGCGAGCCTGTCGGGGTTGTCTCCAGCGGTGACCAGCAGCTGTCCGGCAGTCTCGGTCCCGACGCCCGGGAGCGCGAGCAGGCCGGGCGTGGTGCGGGAGATCAGGAAGCGCAGGTCAGCGTCCGCTATCTCCTCGCTCAAGTGCAGGTACCGCTTGGCCAGGCGCTTGAGGGCGATTCTGACGGCTGTGCCAGGATCGGCGAGTTCGGCGCCGGGACGGCTGGCAACCAGCCGTCGGACCAGTTCGGGGGTGGCCAGCGAGCGGAGTGCCTCACGTACCGCGGCAGGCGCGGTGATGATCAGTGATTTGATCTGGTTGATGGTCTGAGTGCGGGACTTGACGGCGCTGGCACGTACGACGCGCAGTCCGCGGATCGCCTCGACCGCACCATCGCGATCCTTCGGGGTTCCTGTGGCGTGGCCCGCGAGGACCCCGGTTGCCGCGGCGTAGGCATCGATGGAGTCCGACTTCCCCGATGCTCGGCGAGCCCGACGATCGGGTCGGTCCACTTCGATTACGGCGATCTGGCTGGCTCGGAGGTGACGCCCGAGTTCGGCGCCGAAGGAGCCGGTGCCCTCCATGCCTACGACAAGTACTCGGCCGTGGGAATGCAGCCACTCCAGCAGGTCCCGGTAACCCGCGGGCGTTGTGGGGAACGCCTTGGTGCCCAGGTGGCGGCCGATGGTGTCGATGACAGCGGCCTGATGAACATCGGTATGAGTGTCGATCCCGCCGATCACCTCGATGGCCTGTGACATGGTGGCCGGGTTCCTTCCGTGCGCGGCGAATGGGCTCGCGCGCACCGGTCGGCAGACGGACACGACTGTGATGGGACCACACGGGTCAAGCTTCTATGAGGTCACGATCGCCGGCCGGTGCACGAGACGGCACCGCTCGGAAGGTCGACGATTCAGAGTGAGGACAGCCGAAGCGTCAATCGGGGATCGGGTCAGACCCTCGAGCGGTGCCTCTCCATCCTCACAGTCGGGGATCTTGACTGTGGGATTGCCCGGCATGGAAGGGCTACGTTGTACTGGTAGGTGGCGGGAGATCAAGAAGGTCGGGGTGCCCGTTACCTCGGACCCGAACAGGCGGCCATCCGCCTCGGCGTACGCCGTACCGACCTCCACGAGCTCCGCCGCCTGGGCTGGCTGCGCCCTTCCCGCACAGTCACAATCACCTACAGCAGTTCCCGCGGCGGCCTCGTCGCCGTCGACCTGTACGCCGGCCTCGACGTCGCGCTGCTCCCGCTCGTACGGCACGACGTCGATTGGTCTGCTCTGCGTTTGGTGGGCCGGGGCCGCCGCTCCCCGCTGGCCGCGCTCACCCCGGACGAAGGCGAGCACCTGGTGCCGCTGGCGCGGGTGAGCCGGATCGCCGGGTGCGGCGGGCGGCCGGGGCCCGGTGGCGGCGTCTGCCCGACTTCCCCGCACTGGCCCAGGGCCCGGCGGCGAACCCGCGCTTCCGGGCCGCCGACGTGGTCCCGTGGCTGCTGGCCCACGGCAAGTTGGCCCTGCCCAGCGCCGTCTGCTGACGGCCGCCCGGACACTGCCCGAAAGGGCAGCCACTGCGAGAGCGGGCCTGGACCAGCCGTAGCTCCGGCCGGCCCGAGCCCGCCCTGGCCTTGGATCAGGCCGAATGTCTCAAGGGGCCCTCCGTCCGTCACCAACTCGCCCCAGACGGCGCCCTGTTGCTGTGTACTGGCTGTACGGCCACATCCAGGAGCACTCGTGCACGGCGAGGGGATCGTGATGGTGGAGGAAGGCGTGGAGTCCGCGCTGCGGCGGGCCCGGGATGCGCGGAACATGACGCTGGAGGAGACCGCGGAGGCGTTGAACGCGCTCACCGGGCTGGCGGCGGATGCGAGTCTGGTCAGTGCGTGGGAGTCGGGGCGTAAGCGGACGGGGAAGCGGAACCGGGCAGGGCTGTGCCGGTTGTACCGGGAGCGGCCGGAGGTGTTGTTCGCCCATCAGGACGGGGCGGCCACCAGCGTGTTGGAGATGTCCGGGATCACGGAGGTTGTCAGGGTGCTTACCCGGTGGACCGAGCTGGTCGAGGCGATGATCGAGGTCGCGGCGGGCGCCCGCGAGCAGCTGGTGGTCACCGGCAGCCGGTCGCGGGAGAAGGCGTATCTGGCGGCGATCGAGACCGCGGTGGCGCAGGAGCCGGACCTGGTGCATTACCGGGTGCTGTACGGGCCGCCCCGCCACCGTGAACTCGTCGGCCACCTGGCGCGGCTGCTGGAGCTGCGCGATCCCGCCGCCCGCCACCACGGCGTCAAGACCCTCCACATCGGGATGGTCGAACCGGCCGCAGCGATGGAGCGGTTCTTCGTGGCTTCTGAAACGGCGGCGGTTGTCCCGCTGCCGTCGTTCCACGGTGCGGAGGGTTTCGACTGCGGGATCGTGCTGGGGCGGGAGGCGGCGGTGGGGCTGGTTCACCATGGGCGGGAGGCGTGCGCGTCCGCACGGCCGGTGGAGACGATCGAGGCCGTCCGCGCACTGCCGGTACGGAACGCCTGACGTGGTGGGGAGAAGCGTGAGCAACAACCGTCGAACCGTTTCCGAGGAGCGGATGGCGTCCGTGGTGGCGCTGGCGCAGGAGCTGATCCGACGGCCCAGCCGGGGCGGGATCGACGACTACGGGCCGGTCTTGGAAGTCCTCGAATCCTGGCTCGCAGCCCACGCTCTGCCGCACCGCCGCCTGCAGGACAGCGACGGTCAGGTGGTGGGCCTGCTGGTAGAGATCGCCGGGGGGCGCTCGGGGGAGTGGTGGACGCTGGACGCCTGCGTCGACACCGCCCCGTACGGTGACGAAGCCGCCTGGTCGTTCCCCCCGGACAGCGGCGACGTCGTGGACGGCTGGCTGCGGGGCCGGGGCGCGGCCGACTCCAAGCTGGCCGCCTCCCTGTTCTGCCACCTCGCCGCCGAACTCCGGCCCCGCGCCGCCGACCTGGCCGGCGGGCTGGCCGTGCTCCTGGACGTCGACGAGCACACCGGCGCCTTCGGCGGCGCCCGCGCCTACCTCGCCGACCCGCACGCGGTCCGCCCGGTAGGCGTGATGATCGGCTACCCGGGGCTGGAGGACGTCGTGGTCGGCGGCCGGGGCCTGTGGCGGGCCACCCTCGCCGTCCATGCCCCCTCCGGGCACTCGGGATCGTCCCGCCAGGTGGTGGGCGCGATCTCCCGCGCCGCCCACCTCGTACGGCTCTTGGACGAGGCGCAACTCCCCGGCCCGGGCACCGGCTCGGAGTTCCCGCTGGGGCCGAAGCTGTCGGTGACCGCCCTGCACGGCGGGCAGGGCTTCTCGGTGACGCCCTCCCGGTGCGAGCTGAACGTCGACGTACGCACCACCCCCTCCTTCGACGCACACGACGCGGAGACCGTGGTCCGCAAGGCGGTCGCCGAACTCGACGCCGACCTGCCTGCCCCCGTACCGACGGAGGTGGTCCCGGTCGCGTCCTGGCCGCCTTTCCGCCTCGATGAGGACGAGCAGCCCGCCGCGGCACTCCTGGCGGCCACAGCCCGGGAAGGACTGTCGGTGCGGCCGAAGACCGCGGGCCCCAGCAACATCGGCAACCTGCTGGCCGGTGAGGGCATCCGGGCGACGGCCGGTTTCGGGGTGGCGTACGAGGGCCTGCACGGGATCGACGAACGCGCCGACCTCGCCACCCTGCCCCAGGTCTACGCCGTCTACCGGCAGGCCGTCCTGGACCTGCTAAGGGCTGTCCCGTAACACCTGGTCATGGGTGAGATGATCTTGATGTGGCTGGTGTGATCACGGCGTCGGAGCCGTCTTGGATAGCCCCGTTCACCGGGCTGAGCCCGCGCGGCTTCGGCAAGTTGATGACCGCCGTGCGGCGCGAGGTCTCGGATGAGCCGCGGCGTGGACGGCCGTGGAGCCTGACGCTGGAGGACCGGGTTCTGCTGGTCGCGGCGTACTGGCGCACCAACCTGACGCTGCGCCAACTCGCCCCGCTCTTCGGCGTCTCGAAGTCGGCCGCCGACCGGATCATCGACCATCTCGGCCCCAAGCTCGCGCTCCAGCCGCGTCGGCGATTTCGTAAGGACACCGTGCTGATCGTGGACGGCACCCTGGTGCCCACCCGCGACCACACCGTGGCCGAGCAGTCGAAGAACTACCGCTACTCGACGAACCACCAGGTCGTCATCGACGCCGACACCCAACTCGTCGTCGTGGTCGGCCGCCCCTTGCCCGGCAACCGCAACGACTGCAAGGCATGGGAGGAATCCGGTGCGAAGGATGCGGTCGGCAAGACCATGACCATCGCGGACGGCGGCTACCCGGGCACCGGCCTGGTAATGCCGCACCGCCGCCGCAAAGGCGAAGAACTGGCCGACTGGCAACGGACTCACAACAAGTCCCACAAAAAGGTCCGCGCACGCGTCGAGCACGTCTTCGCCCGCATGAAGTGCTGGAAGATCCTGCGCGATTGCCGCCTCAAGGGCGACGGCGTCCACCACGCCATGCTCGGTATCGCCCGTCTGCACAACCTCAACCTCGCCGGATAGGCGGCAGATCCCGCAACGACCGACCGCACCCGGGCCACACCGAAGATCATTTACGGGACAACACTTAGTCGTGTGGGGTGAGCGATCCAGTAGCCGTCAATGAGACGGGGGTTGCTGGTAACGGGCCGGTGTTCCGAGTCTGCGCTATTGGGGGATGGTGAGCAGGATGCGGCCGTGGCGACCGCCGGCGTCGACGTGGTCGTGGGCCTTGGCGATGTCGTCCAGCGGGTAACAGTCGCCGACGGCGACAGTGAGGGCGCCGACAGCGGCTGCGGAGGTGAGGTCGCGGGCGGCCTGGCGCTTGGCCTCGGCGGGGAAGTCGTCGCTGCCGAGGAGCCGGAGGGTGACGTTGTTGAACAGCAGTGGCCAGAAGGGGATCTCGGTGCGGTCCGTGCGGGTGGCGTAGGCGGCGATGACGGCGTTGTTGGCGGCGACGGCGTTGTCGAGGTCGGCGTTGTCGGACAGCGCGACCTCGATGATCCGGTTGACGCCCCGCGGCGCGTGCGCGCGGATGGCAGCGGCGGGGTCGCCAGTGTCCAGGGCGACGGCGTGGGAGACGACGGCCGGGTCGATGTGGTCGAGGTCCTCGGTGCGGCGGACGGTCGCGATCACGGTGGCGCCGGCCCAGTGGGCGAGCTGGGCGGCCAGGGAGCCGACGCCGCCGAGAACTCCGTGGACCAGGACCAGTTGGCCGTCGACCGGGCCGTCGGCGAAGACGGTGCGGTGGGCGGTGATGCCGGGGATGCCGAGGCTCGCGCCCAGCTCGTCACTGAGGTGGTCGGGCAGAGGTGCGGCCTGGTGGTCGGGTACGACGGTGTACTGGGCGGCGGTGCCGAAGGGGCGGTAGGACTGGGCACCGTGCACCCAGACCCGTTGTCCGACGCGGCGGGCGTCGACTTGGGCGCCCACGGCGTCAATGACTCCGGCGGCGTCGCTGTGCGGGATCACTCGCGGGTAGGGCATGGACGAGCCGAGCCAGCCGCGCCGTTTCTTGGTGTCACCGGGGTTAACGCCCGAGACGGTGACGCGGACGCGGACCTCGCCGGGGCCGGGGACGGGATCAGGGAGTTCGCCAACGTGCAGGACATCGGCGGCGGGGCCCTGGTCGTCGTACCAGGAAGCAAGCATGGGGGTACCTCCGTAGGCAGTCAGCTCGCGGGAGCGGCGGGCGCATGCATATCGCTGTCGGTGCATGCGGTGTCGAATGCGGGCGGTTTCTCGCCGAGGGTCTCGCGCAGCCAGGTCCGTTCGGCGCGGCTGGTGGCGCGGGCGGTGAGCAGCATGCCCCGCCGGTAGGGGTCGGCGATCTCCTCGGCATACAGGGGCCGCTCGTTGTCGTAGAAGAAGCTCGCCGGTTCTTCCAGGAACTCCAGCCGTCTGCGCAGCACCGCATGCTGTTCGGCCACGACGGGCAGGTGGGAGAGAAATGCCAGGACGACGTAGAACCGGGTGAAGTCGGTGATCTCGTGGTCGGCGGGCTTGCACAGACGCTGAAGCATTTCGGCCCGCCCGGCCGCGGTCAGGCTGAGCACGTACCGGGCCGCCCCCGCGGCCGGGTCGGCACGCCTCTCGATCAAGCCCGCCTTGGTCAGGCGATTGATCGCCGGGTACAGGCTGCCATCACTGACCGGCCGTGTGTAGCCGGTCAGCTGTACAACGCGGCGGCGCAGCTCGTGTCCGGGCAGGGGGGCCTCGGCCAGGAAGCCGAGTATCGCGAGTTCCAGCATGAGCCCATCCTCGCACAACTACATCGAATCGATGTGAACATCGATTCGATGTTACGGTCACAGGCATCCACCCACCGTCTTTTGGAGAGGCCCAGCAAGATGCCGTCACAGTCCAGCGAGTCAGTGATGAACCGCTTCGTCGAGTTCATCAACACGGGCAACGAGGAGCTCGCCCGCGAGGTCATTTCTCCTGACGCGGTGTTCCACGCACCCAGTCACCCGGAACCCCTGCGAGGGCCCGAGGGGTACATGGAAGTCCTCGGGATGATGCCCAGCGGCTTCCCGGACGTCCAGTGGACGCTGGAGGAGACGGTCACCGAAGGCGACACGGTCGCCGCGCGGTTCACCATGCGGGGAACCCACGACGGTGAATTCTTCGGGATCCCGGCGAGCGGCAACAAGATCTCGGTGCAGGCCATGAACTTCTACTACCTGGCCGACGGCCTGATCGTCGGCGAACGGGGCCAGCCCGACCTCCTCGGGGTGATGCAGCAGATCGGTGCCGTACCGGCGCCGTGAACCTCGTCGTGCCGCGTGAGCCTGCTATCGCACGGAACTGCCGCTGCCGGCAGGTACGTCGCTACGGCAGAGGGGGAAGGCCACACCTGGCCGCGGGCGGCCGGCGTGGGTTCACTGCAAGAGGATGGTCTTCCACATGACGTTCCTTGCCATCCAACCCAGTCGGCGCAGACCAGAGGGTCCGTGCCGAAGGAAGCGTCACGCGACTGCGTTGACAGCGAAGTTAGTCCGCGCAGGTCAGCGACTCCGGCCGGACTAACTTCAATGTCAAAGAACACCGGACAACAAGCGCCTTCCGCATTAACTGACGTAGCCAGGGTTTGTTACCGGCTGTGCCGCCGCCTCGGGGAGGGGGCGCGCGGCGACGTGCGGGGCCAGCTGGTCAGTGGTCCTGGGGGGAGCTGAGGCACAGGGGCTGGCCGGAGGGGTCGAGCAGGACGGTCCACTGGCCTTCGCCGGGCTGGAAGTCGGGCTTGGTGGCACCGGCCTGGAGAAGCTGCTCGACGGCCTTCTCGGTGTCCTCGACGCGGAAGTCGAGGTGGAAGTCGAGGGTGTCGGCGGGCCAGTCGGGTGCCGTGAAGCCGTCTTTGTGGGCGAAGACGAGCATCTGGTCGCCGGTGCCGACGATGGCGTGGGTGTCTTCCTCGGCCATGATGGGCCAGCCGGTGAGCTGGTGGTAGAAGGTGGCCATGGCGCGCGGGTCGTCGCAGTTCCATGCGGTGCTGACGATGGTGGCGTTGAGCGGGGTCACGTGCATCCCTTACGTGCTGGGGCGGGCGGGGCGGGCGGCCGTGGTGGCTGGCCGCCCGGGGTTACGGCTTCTGGGTGATGCCGATGAAGTTGCCGTCGGGGTCGGTGAAGTAGGCGTAGTGGCCGATTTCGGGGGCGATTTCGGTCTTGGTGACGACGGTCTTGCCGCCAAGGGAGTTGACCTTGGCGAGGGTGGCGTCGATGTCGTCGACGGTGAAGACGGTGGTGGGGCTGCCGATGGTGTTGACGCCGTCGGCGGGGCCGCCCTTGTCCGCGCCGTCCTTGATGAGACCGATGTCAGGGCCGCCGGCGGAGCTGAAGAGGGGGTAGTCGGGCATCTCCATCTTCAGTTCCAGGTCGAAGACGCCGGTGTAGAACTCCCGGGCGGTCTGCGGGTCCTTCACGGTGAAGTCGACGAGCGAGATGTGGTTCGGCATGAGGGTCTCCCCTGAGGTGTTGTTGCGGTGGTCCGTCCGTGCCGCTGGGGTGGGGGCAGTACGCCCCGGGGCCCAATGCGAGGGCGGGTCAGGCGGCGGGGGCGCTGAGGGCCATCGCGTAGCCGTTGGGGTCGCGGAAGTAGAGCATCCGGAAACCGCCGTCGCTGGCTTCCTTGAGGACCTCGACCTTGTCGCGGACGCGGGCGACCGCGGCGTCGAAGTCGGGGGCGTTGAGGTAGAAGAACCCGGAGGCGCCCAGCGGGCGGGCGGTCTGCGGCAGGAAGTCCCGGACGCTGTCCTCGGGCTGGACCATGAACGCCATCGTGTCGCCGTTGAAGACCAGATGGATCGGGTGGTCCTGGGCGACGCTCTCGCGGCCGACGGTGAAGCCCAGGCTCTCGTAGAAGTCCAGGGTCTCGGTGATGTCGCGGACGGCGAGACAGGCGGTGAAGTTTGCGGTCTGCACAAGTGCTCCTGGTGCTGGTCGGCCCCCCGGCTCGAACGATACATTTGTACTGTACTGATTCGAACAGGTGGGAGCAACCGGACAAAGCCATCGTCGATGACATCCCCGCGCTCCGCACCTCTAGGGCGAAGCTCGCGATGCAAGGCCACTGTCTGCGGAAAAGACCTGCTGGTGGGCCGTAGGTGGTCGCGCAGGGCCGGGTGACCAAGGGTCGGGGCGCCCGTGGTCCGCCATTTCCGTACGTTCGTACTAAACTGCGGGCAGAGGCCCCCGATGATGGAGAACCGCATGCGCACCGCACCGCTTTGGACCGTGCCCGCCCCGGGCGGTCACCGCTGATGGCCGACAACGACGTCCCGCGCCGGCGCAGGGACCCCCAGCGGCGGATCGAAGAGATCGTCACCGCCACCGAGCGGGTCATCGCCACCAAGGGCATCGAGGGGCTCACCCACCGGGCGGTCGCCGAGGAAGCGGGCGTGCCCCTGGGGGCGACGACGTACCACTTCGCGACCCGTGAGGACCTCATCAAGGCGGCCCTGCAGCGCGCCGTCGACCGGTTCGGCGCCTACCTCGACACCTGGACCGCCCAACGGCCGAACCTGGCCCCCGAGCAGTACGCGGTCCTCCTCGCGGACGCCCTGATGGGCAGCTTCACCGCCGAGGGGCGCGGGCAGAGCGTGATGGAGTTCGAGCTCTACCTCGCCGCCCTGCGCCGCCCCGAACTACGTGAGATCGCCGACCAGTACACCGAGCTCAACATCCGCGCCTGCGCGAAGTACACCGACCCCGTCACCGCCGCCGCCGTTGCCGCCGCGACCAACGGCATCACCCTGCGCGGCTTGGCCAACAGCCGCCCGCCCACCCGTGACGACGTCGAAGCGATCCTGCGCCGCATCCTCACCCCCAACCCCGCCCTCGCCCCGGCCACACCGGCCGAAACAGGCGTCGACGCGTGAGCGGGCCCCGCCGTCACGTCAGCGCGCAGGAGCGCCGCGCCCGTCTGGGCGTCCGCCACCTCCTGGCGCCCTCCCACCACGCGATGCGGATGCCGGACGTCGCGCAGGCGCTGGTCGGCCTGCACGCCACCGACCCTTCCACCGTGTTCCTGGCCGCCGCTGCCCGTACCAGCGCACCGGATATCGCGGCCATGGAGCAGGCGCTGTACGAGGAGCGGAGCCTGGAGCGGATGCTGTGCATGCGCCGCACCATGTTCGTCGTCCCCACCGGCCTCGCCCCGGTCATCGAGGCGTCCACCGCGCGGGCGATCGCCGCCAAGGAACGGGCGGCCTGCACGGTCTACCTCCGCGACGGGGCCGGCTGGAGTGCGGAGCGGTACGCAGGGGTCGAGACGGACCTCCTGGCGGCACTCGCCGCCCGCGGCGAAGCAAGTGCCGCCCAGCTTGCGGCGGATGTTCCGGCGCTGCGTGAGCAGGTGACCGTCGCACCGGGCAAGCCGTACGAGGCCCGCCAGGCGGTCTCCTCGCGCATCCTGCGGGTCCTGGCCGCCGAGGGCCGCATCCGGCGAGGCCGCCCGGGCGGACGCTTCAACTCCAACCAGTTCCGCTGGACGCTCTCCCCGCTCGCCGAGGCTACCGAAAGGTGGGAGGCGGGTGAAGCGAAGGCGGAGCTGGCCCGCCGTTACCTGACCGCTTTCGGTCCGGTCACCGTCGAGGACCTCAAATGGTGGACCGGCTGGACCCTCACCGACAGCCGCAAAGCCGTCGCCGCCACCGGCGCCGAATCCGTCGGCCTCGACGAGGGCACCGGATTCCTCCTGCCCGAGGACCTGGAGCCGGTCGCCGCACCGGAACCATGGGTCGCCCTGCTGCCCGGCCTGGACCCCACCGCGATGGGCTGGCGCCACCGCAGCTTCTACCTCGACGCCACCCACGTCGGCGACCTCTACGACCGCAACGGCAACATCGGCCCCACCATCTGGGCCGACGGCCGCATCATCGGCGCCTGGACCCAGCGCGCCTCCGGGCGTATCCACACCCACCTGCTCGCCGACTCCGGACCCGACACACGCCGCGCGGTGGACACCCGAGCACGGGAGCTGGCCGCCTGGCTCGGAGACCTGCGCATCACCCCGCACTACCGCACCCCGCTGGAACGCCGCCTCGCTTGGCTTTATTCACGCGTTGTGAAGCCAGTTGTTCATGGGTTTGGAAGGCACCCAGATCCACGGTCGGGTGATGTTTACGAGTTTCGAAGTCACTGTGGTGCTTGCCAGGGCAGCATCGGGATGCTCCTGGTGAAAGGTCCTGGTCATGCCGCAGATGTCGAAGGTCGAGCTGTACGCGGCGATCCGGCGCGACCACCGCAGCGGCATGAAGATCCGGGAGATCGAGCGCAAGTACAACGTGTCGTGGCGCACGGTCCGCAATGCCGTGGACTCGGTCTGGCCCGCGCCGCGGAAGCAACTTCCGCCGAGGCCGACCGCGTTGGATCCGTACAAGCCGGTGATCGACGGGATGCTCCAGGCGGATCTGGACGCGCCGCGCAAGCAGCGGCACACGATCACCCGGATCTTCCACCGCCTGGTGGAGGAACACGGCGCGGACGTCTCCTACCAGATGGTCCGGCGCTACGTCGCCGACCGGAAGCCGCAGATCCTCGTCGAGTCGGGGAAGGCCCCGGTCGAGGCGTTCGTGCCGCAGACCCACCAGCCCGGCATGGAGGCGGAGGTCGACTTCGGCGACGTGACGATCCGGCTCGCAGGCGAGCTTGTGACCTGCTATTTGTTCTCCTTCCGCCTGTCCTACTCGGGCAAGGCGGTCCATCGCGTCTTCGCGTCCTGCGGTCAGGAAGCCTTCTTCGAAGGGCACGTGCACGCGCTGCGGACGCTGGGCGGAGTGCCGCGGAGCAAGGTCCGCTACGACAACCTGAAGGCCGCCGTGGCCCGGGTGCTGGGGTTGAGCCGGGCCAGGGTGGAGGCCGACCGGTGGATCGCGTTCAGGTCGCACTTCGGGATCGAGAGCTTCTACTGCCGCCCTGGCATCGAGGGGGCCCACGAGAAGGGCGGAGTGGAGGGGCAGATCGGCTATTTCCGCCGCAACCACTTCACCCCGGTGCCCGAGGTCGACTCGCTGGCCGAGCTGAACGAACTGGTCGACCAGTGGGATCTGCACGACGGGCGGCGCCGGATCGGTTCGCGGCCGCGGACCATCGACGAGCACTTCGAGACCGAGCGGCCGCTGCTGATGCCGTTGCCGGAGGAGCCGTTCGAGACGGGCCGGCTCTTCACTCCGAGGGTCGACCGCTACAGCCAGATCGCGGTCTGCACGAACCGGTACTCGGTGCCGGTACGGCTGATCGGCAAGCGGGTCAGAGTCGTGCTTCACGCTTCTCACCTGGTGGTTTACGACAGGAACGTGGAAGCGGCCCGGCATGAGCGTCTGATCGCGAAGGGCGCTTGCCGCCTGGATCTGGATCACTACCTGGAAGCTCTGATTCGCAAGCCGGGTGCCTTCCCCGGCGCGACCGCGCTCGAACAGGCCCGCTCTGCGGGCAAGTTCACCCCGGTCCATGACGCCTGGTGGGCTGCGGCGGTCAAGGCCCACGGAGACACCGCCGGGACGAGGGCGCTGATCGAGGTGCTGCTGCTGGCCCGCCACGTTTCGCACGAGCACCTGATGGCCGGCCTCGCGACGGCTCTGCGGGCCGGGGCCCTGACCGCCGACGCGGTCGCGCTGGAGGCCCGCAAGGTCGCCCAGGCCGAGGACGAGCCGGCCGGGCACCCATCGCCGACCGGGATGGGCGGTGAGGCGACCGTGACGTTTCTGCACGAATGGCGACTCGCGCATCTTCCCCCGGACACCAGGCCGCTTCCCACGGTGAACCACTACGACCAACTGCTCCGACGCCGTCGCACCAGCGGCGGTGAACATCGCGAGGGAGAAGCACAGTGACCCTGCCCCGGCAGCGAGGACTGACAGAGCAGGCCGCCAACACGGCCATCGACACCGCTTGCCGCCTGTTGCGGCTCCCATCGATCAGGAACGAGTTCTCCGACATCGCCGACCGGGCGATGAAGGACCAGATGACCTACCGCGGCTTCCTCGCGGAGCTGCTGATGGCCGAGTGCGACGACCGCTCCAGGCGTCGGTCGGAGCGGCGGATCAAGGCGGCTGGTTTCCCCCGGGACAAGTCGTTGCGGAACTTCGACTTCGACGCGAACCCGAACATCGACGCGGCCACCATCCACACCCTCGCCAGCTGCGAGTGGATCAAGAAGAGTCAGCCGCTCTGCCTGATCGGCGACTCGGGGACCGGCAAGTCGCACATGCTGATCGCTCTGGGAACCGAGGCGGCGATGGCCGGCTACCGGGTCAAGTACGTGCTGGCGACAAAGCTGGTGAACGAGCTCGTCGAGGCTGCCGACGAGAAGCAGCTGACCAAGACGATCGCCCGCTACGGGCGGGTTGATCTTTTGTGCATCGATGAGCTCGGCTACATGGAACTCGACCGCCGCGGCGCCGAACTACTTTTCCAGGTCCTGACCGAACGCGAGGAGAAGAACAGCGTCGCCATCGCCTCCAACGAGTCCTTCGGCGGCTGGACCAAGACCTTCACCGACCCCCGCCTCTGCGCGGCCATCGTCGACCGACTCACCTTCAACGGCACCATCATCGAAACCGGCACCGACTCCTACCGCCTCGCCAGCACCCGCGCCCGAGCCGAAGCGACCGCCAAGGCCAGCTGACACCTGCCGGTTCCGACTCGGCGGCCCGCCACCCTCACGGGCGGCCGGCCGCCGCGCCTCCCTTGCGCTGACGACCGTGTGCTGCTGCGTCCCGGATCTCCTCGGTGGCCGCACGGAAAGCAGGGGCCGCGTGAGCGAAGTAGTCGAAGAGAACGGCGCGTTGGTCTGGTGTGTATCGACTGAGAACCTCGGCGATCTGGCGCCGGGCAGGCCCGACCACCTTCTCAATATGGTCGAGGGAGTCGGCCACCGGCTCGACGATGACCTTGCGTCGATCATCCGGATCGGCAGCCCGGCGGGCGAATCCGGCTCGCTCCAGGCGGTCGATCAGGCGAGTGGTCGCCCCGGTGGTGAGACCGGTACGTGCGGCCAGTTCTCCCGAGGTGAGCGTGCCTTCCAACGCGATCTGGCTGAGCGCATACCAATCGGAGGCGCTGAGCCCCACCGCTTCCGCCCCGGCCATGCCGTGGAGTCCCACAGCGTCGAGGTACTGACGGAAGACCAAGTGCTCGTCTGCCAGCGTCAGGTCTGCCATGTCCCTGGGTGCCCCTTGCTAGATAGCTGCACACATGCAGATAATGTCTACCTGCAATATCTGCATCAGTGTAACTACCTGGAGGATTCCATGCCCACCACGGACGACCGGAATGCCGTCACCACGGTGATCGCCTCACTCATCGACGCCTGGCGACGCCACGACGCCGACACGTACGGTGCGCAGTTCACGCAGGACGCCACCTACGTCACCTTCGTCGGCACGTACTACCAGGGCCGCCGCGACATCATCGACAGCCACCGGACGCTGTTCGCCAAATTCCTCAAGGGCACACAACTCGCCGACGAGATCCTGGACATCCGCTTCTACGGTCCAGACACCGCCGTGATCACCGGCCGCGGCGACAGCTACAAGGGCAGCAAGCCGAAGAAACTGACCAAGGTCCAGACCTACACCCTGGTCCGGGAGCAGGACGGCCAGTGGCGCATCGCGGCCTTCCACAACACCAAGCGCAAGCCGCTTATGGAGGCCATCTCCTTCAAGGCCGCCCCCGCTCTCGTCCCGGCATCCCAGAAGTGACCGATGAAGCTACAGAATGCCCCCCATGAGCAGGCGCCAGCACACTCACACCGCGCTCCTCAATCACTGCCGCATCACCGACAGCGCGCAGCGTCACCACGCAAGGGATACCCCCCCGGACGGCGGGTCGTCCCACGCTGTGACGTCATTTCTCATGAACATTCACGCCGCCGCTGACCGTCAACTGCCTCTCGAACCGGTGGACAAACGCTGTCGCCTGAAGTGAACGAAGCCACTCGCTCAGCAGGCGTGACCAACGGGTGCCCCAGACTCCTTTCGGCTTCCTACCTCGGATGAGGCACGGAGAGCGCCGCGGTGAACGAACGCAGACGGTACTGCGCGCTCCGCTGGAAGGTGATCGCATGGCGGCTGCGCGGCCTTCCGCTCCAAGGCCCGTACCCGCGTTGAGCGGGCGCGCGCCCGGGGAAGCACGCCCCAACCCTGCGTGTCCGGCCTTCCTCGAAGCGGTGCCGGGGTCGGACTGCGGCTGCGAGGCGGCCTTCCAGCGGGGTGCGGCAGTACGGGGCGATGCGCAGGTTGCCGGCTTACGCCTGTCAGCACAGGAAACGTGCTCTCGCACGTTCGTGCCGCCATTCGTCCTCAGCGGTGGAACGCAACCCGTCCTGGGCGCAGTTCGCCTGCGCTGCCCGTAGCGTTCGCGCGGACCGTCGCGCCGAGAGGGCAGGCGGCCGGTGACGCGAGGAACAGAGCATGGCAAGCGTTGTGAAGGACCAGAAGTTCAGCATCCTCTTCGACTGGTTCGACCAGGACCGCAACGGGCAGCTCTCGGCAGGTGATCTGCGGGCCACGGCGACGGTGTTCGCCCAGGTGGCCCGGAACGAGGACCACGTCAACGTGCGCGCCATCCACGCCTCGTTCGAGCAGTGGTGGCAGCTGCTGCTCCGGTATGCCGATGCCGATGGTGACGGGCAGGTCTCGCGTCAGGAGTTCACCGCCACGATGGAAGCCAGCGTCACCACCCCCGAGCATTTCGAGAGCGCGGTCATGGCGATCGCCGACGCCGTCATGAACGCCGCCGACACCAACACCGACGGTGTCCTCAGCCGTGACGAGTACACCCGCATGTACGAGGTGCTGGGCGTCGCCCCCGAACTCTCCGGCCCGGCCTTCGACAGGCTCGACCTCGACGGCGACGGCGTCATCAGCCACGACGAGTACCGCACTGCCATCGTCGACTTCTACCTCAGCAACAACCCCGAGGCGCCCGGCAACTACCTCCTGGGCCCTCTCGCCCAGCCGGCCTGACCTCTCCCGCGCGACGTCGCGCCATACGACCGCCGTTCCGGTCCAGCACCGGGCGCCTGAGAAGCACCGGCACGTATTCTCCGTGTGATGGTGGCGAGTTGGCACCCCTTCCTGCTCTCAAGGGGGGAGGGGTGTCAGCACCTCAGCGGGGGAGCTGTTCGACCACGACCAAGACAGCTTGTGGCCCGCCTGTTGTGCCCAGGTCGGTGCGGTACCTGCCGTCGTCGAGCAGGGTGGGAATACCCTGGACTCCGCCGGCGCGCGGCTGCTGTGACGTAACGGCTTCTCCGGTTGAGCGTTAGGCCGATCATGAGTATCCGACGAGCCACCTTCGCCTTCGCCGCCAGCACTGTGGCCGCGCTCGCCTTCGCCGCTGGCGCCACCCCGGCTCAGGCCGACGAGGGAGACCCCGGCGCCCAGGGAGTCAACGGGATTCAGATTCGTGATGAGGAGATCGAGCGGGTCGACGAAGTGCTCGTGGAGGAGAGGCTCGAAAGGCCGCGGGAGGTGCTTGCTGGGGACGATGCGTTCGAGCGGGAGAACATCAGGGCCGACGACCTCCTCAATCGAGCCGAGGTCGACCGCCTCCGGTTTGACAATGACCAATGGCACCTCCGCCACGATCTCCACGACGACGACGGCCCGGCGATCATTAACCAGACGAGCACCATCGTCTGATCAGGTCGCAAGGAGTTTGTTCAGGCGCTCGGCCGGGGTTTCCCAGTCGAGCGTTTTGCGTGGGCGGCTGTTGAGTTCGGCGACGGCCTCCAGGTGCTCGGGCGTGTGTCCGCTCAGGTCGGTGCTCTTGGGGAAGTAAGGATCATGGGCGAGGGTCAGTGGACGGTGGCGGAACCCGGCCTCGAAGCGCTGAACGTGCTGGCCAGCCAGGTTGTATCCGCAGCGGACGGCGACGAGAGGAAGCCCTCGGGGCCGCCTTGGCTGCTCTTCTGGACAGGGCTCGGGAGATTGGGACCCCGCTGCCCGAGGACACTCAGGAAGCCAGTGATCTGCTTCTTCCGGCGTCTGGTGCTTCTCTCGACGAAGCCCGCGAGCAGTCGGGTGACTCCGGCCTCATCCCTGGCTCGGCCGGTCGGTGGGGATCGCGCCGGTGGGGTCTCGGCCCATGGCCGGAACTGGCTCTTTCGCTCGGCGTGGTTGATCGGCTTCGCTTGCGCACGAAGCCCGGCGCAGCGGCCGGATCGGACACAGCCACCAAGGAGTGCTCATGGCCACCGGCGTCGTGAAATGGTTCAACAACACGAAGGGGTTCGGATTCATCACCCCGGACGATGGCGGGGAGGACCTCTTCGCCCACATGTCCTCGATCGTGACCGAGGGGTACAAGCACCTCGAAGAGAACCAGAAGGTGACCTTCGACGTGACGGACGGCCAAAAGGGAAAGCAGGCCAGCAACATCAAGCCCGTCGTCTAGAGATCTTTAATGGTGGGGGTTCTGGCCTTGCTGACGGTTGAGGTCGTGTGCGGTATGCCGGAGGTATGCGGTATGTGCGCCGTGAGGCGCTCGGTCGTATCCCCGGCTCAGCCGGGACGGACTCGGAGGGAGGTCTTTGGGCCGCCTGGCTCACCTCAATGCGAAAGCGTTCGAGGGACCGCAGCATGCCAGGGAAGTGGTGGCCGCTCGGAGGCATCCAGGGCGGTGTACTGCGAGGCCCGCGCGATATGGCCAAGGCTGGATGTGCTTGAAGCCCAATCCCCAGCGGTGTTGATGGCCTCCTGCCGGAACGATGCCTGTAACCGGTACCGCGTCATGTCCGGGCCTGGATACCGACCCCGGACAACCTCCGTGACGCAGGGCGCCGCCCAGTGAGGGTGGCTAAGGGGATGAGTGGGCGGCCTGTGTCGCGCTCGATACGTACGACGGAGACGTACCACGGGATCACCTACAGGACGCGAGTCCCATGGTGACGGAGTGCCCGTAGTAGTCGCAGGAGCAACGTCCTGCCGAGGGGCCCGGGAAAGCCGGAGCACAGGGCGAAGGGGCACAGGTGACCTTGAGGTTCGGCAGCGGGAGGTATGCGTAATGCAGAGCGCCGCAACGGTGCTGGACGTCATCCGGGAACGCGGCAGGCGGGGTCTGCCGCTGGAGAGGTTGTATCGGCAGCTGTTCAACAGGGAACTGTTCCTTTTGGCCTACGGGCGCATCTACGCCAACACGGGTGCGATGACGCCGGGGGCCACCGGCGAGACCGTGGACGGTATGTCACTGGCGAAGATCGAGAAGATCATCGGGGCTCTGCGCACCGAGACTTATCGATGGACGCCGGTCCGGCGGGTCTACATCGAGAAGAAAGGATCAGCGAAGAAGCGCCCGCTCGGTCTGCCGACCTGGAGCGACAAGATCGTCGGTGAGGTGATGCGTCTGTTGCTTGAGGCGTACTTCGAGCCGACGTTCAGCGACCGCTCCCACGGATTCCGCCCCGGCCGGGGCTGCCACACCGCATTACGCGAAGTGGCCGACACCTGGACTGGAACGCACTGGTTCATCGAGGGCGATGTCGCCGACTGCTTCGGGAGCCTCGATCATTCGATCCTGCTCGCGACGCTGGCGGAACGCATTCACGACGGCCGGTTCCTACGGCTGGTCGACCATCTGCTCCAGGCCGGGTACTTGGAGGACTGGCGGTGGAACGCCACGCTCAGCGGGGTTCCGCAAGGAGGCGTCGCCTCCCCCGTTTTATCCAACATCTACCTGGACCGGCTCGACCAGTTCGTCGAACAGCAACTGCTACCGGAGTACAACCGGGGCAAACGACGGAGGATCAATCCTGCCTACCACCGTCTCCAGCGCGAGATCGCTGAGGCAAAGCGGCACGGTGACCGGGAAGCGGTGCGAACCCTGCGGTTGCGCATGCGCACCCTGCCAAGCCGAGACCCTCAAGATCCCGCCTATCGGAGGCTGCGATATTGCAGGTATGCCGACGACTGGTTGCTCGGGTTCGCCGGTCCCCGGCACGAGGCCGAGGAGATCAAGGCAAGGTTGCGGACGTTCCTGAGCGACGAACTCAGACTCGAACTGTCCGAGTCCAAGACCCTGATCACGCACGCCGCCAGCCAGGCGGCGCGATTCCTCGGCTACGAGATCAGAACGATGCATGCCGATGACAAGATCGAGCGGCGAGGCCGTCGCGCGATCAACGGCCGCATCGGTCTGTTCGTGCCTGGAACTGTTCTTCGGAGCACATGTGCCCGCTATCTGAAAAAGGGAAAGCCCGCCGCACGCGGGTTCCTGCTGCACGACAGCGACTACACCATCGTCGCGAAGTACGGATCCGAGTACCGCGGGCTTGTCCAGTATTACCTCCTTGCCCAGAACGTGTCTCACCTGGGCAAGCTCCGCTGGGCCATGGAGACTTCGATGCTCAAGACCCTGGCGGCGAAGCACCGCAGCACGGTCCCCAAGATGGCCCGACGGCACAGGAACACCGTCGAGACCCAACAGGGCACCCGCGTCTGCTTCGAGGCCGTCGTCCCCCGTGACGGCGGGAGGAAACCGCTGGTCGCCCGCTTCGGCGGGATCCCCCTGACCAGACAGCGCACGGCCGTTCTCACTGACCGTCGGCCGATTATGGCCAGCACCCGGCAGAACGAGCTGATCCACCGGCTCCTCGCCGAGTGCTGCGAGATCTGCACAGCCCGGACAAGGCTGGAAGTCCACCACGTTCGCAAGCTTGCCGACCTCAACCGCCCCGGCCGCCGCGAGAAGTCAGAGTGGATACGCCTCATGGCCATGCGGCGGCGCAAGACCCTGGTGGTCTGCCGCCAGTGCCACGAGAACATCCATGCGGGACGGCCCACACCCCCTGCCCGGGCATGATCACTGGAGAGCGGCGTGCAGGGAAACTGGCCCGCGCCGTTCGGGAAGGGGCCGTCGGAAAAGGACCCGAGCCACGGGCACCTCGTCGGCGGCCTACTTCACCAAGATGGTGGTGGGCTGACGGCCGGGGAGCGGGCTCGGAGAGAGCAAGTGCGTCTGGATGCGGGCGAGTTGATCGAGTGCTGGGTCAGTGACGCGGAGATCGCCCGGCGGTTTCGGGTGACGCGGATGTCGGTCCAGCGCTGGAGGCGGTCCCTGGCCGCAGCCGGTCGCCCGGCGCTGGCCTCGAAAGGAGCCGGTGGTGCCCGGTGCAAGCTCACCGACGAGCAGTTACGCCGACTGGAAGGCGAACTGGAGGCGGGACCTGCCGCGCACGGCTGGGCCGAGGACCAGTGCTGGACGCTCGCACGGATCGCCGAGGTGATCCGCCGCCGGTTCGAGGTGGAGTACACACTGGCCGGGGTCGACCTGCTGCTGCACCGGATCGGCTGGAGCGTGCAGGTTCCCGCCCGGCGGGCCGCCGAGCGCGACGAGGCGAAGATCGCCGCGTGGAAGGACGAGCAGTGGCCCGTCGTGAAAAGACCGCAGCGGACCTGGGTGCCTGGCTCTGCTTCGAGGACGAGGCAGGCCAGGGACTGAGGCCGCCCACCGGCCGCACATGGGGCCGCCGGGGCAGGACGCCGGTGGTGAAAGTGACCGCCGCGGGCACCAAGCGCGTCTCGATCGCCGCGCTGATCTGCACGAAGTCCGGGTTCAGGTCGCGCCTGGTCTACCGCACCCACGTCGACCGGGGTCCACGCAAGGGCCGGCGCAAGGGCTTCACCGAGCACGATTACGCCCGCCTCTTCGACGCCGCCCACCAGCAGCTCGGCGGGCCCGTTGTGATCGTCTGGGACAATCTCAACACCCACGTCAGCGCCAGGATGAAGCAGTACATCGAGGCCCGGGACTGGCTCACCGTCTTCCAGCTCCCGCCCTACGCCCCCGAGTTCAACCCGGTCGAAGCGGTCTGGGCGCACCTGAAAGGGTCGCTGGCGAACCTGGCCCAACGGGGCATCCACCAGCTGACCGCACTGGTCAAGAACCGCCTCAAACGGATGCAGCACCACCCCAGCCTCGTCGAGGGCTACCTCGCCAAGACCAGGCTGGACCTTGAGCCTCCGTAACCCCAACCATTAATGATCTCTAGCACTGCAACGGTTCTTGGCGGGACGGCTGCCCGGCTCCGTCGTGGGCCTGCCCGCTGAGCGGGAGAGGCGGGCCCTCACTCAGCGGGCCCGCCGGGCGGGCGGGGGCGGTGGTCGCGGTCCCTGTCCGGTTGTGCTGTTCAGGGTCGGCGTACCCGTGCAACGCGGCTGACTCGATCCGATTGTGATCTTTCCGCTTCCAGGCCCGGGGGATGACAGCGAAGGCTACGGTCGGTCCGGTGCCCGTGCTCACAACGGTCCACGCTCCGTGCCTCCGCCACCGCCCGCGGTCGCCGACGTCGTCCGCTGGATCATCGGCCGTCCCGAGAACCAGAGCGACCAGGCACGCCAAGACCTCAAGGATGTATGCGGCCGCTGCCCGGAGATCGCCGAAGCCTGCAGACTGGCCCGCGGCTTCGCCACGATCCTCCGCCGACGGGACGGGCACCGCTTGGCCGACTGGCTCGCCCAGGCCGACGCATCCCAGGTCAAGGAGATCCGCATCTTCGCCAACGGCCTTCGCAGGGACCTCGCCGCCGTCACCGCTGGCCTCACCCTGCCCCTGAACTCCGGCGCCGTCGAAGGTAACGTCACGAGGATCAAGCTCCTCAAACGCCAGCATTACGGCCGGGCCGGCTTCGACCTACTTCGTCGACGCATCCTCCTTGCTCACTGACCCCGAACTGCCACTCAGCTTGATCCTTCGGGCAGCAGTTGGATGACACCAACCCAGGGGAACTCGCCCGTGGTGTGAACCGCACGGACTCGCCACCGGCCAGCCGGCAGTGCAACCGGAGCCTGCTCAGGCCGACCACCGCCCGGATACTCCTCGCTGAGTTCGGCTCCCGGCGTGGTGGAGTCCATGAGCACGGCAGGTCCGTCCGTCTCCCAGACGCCGACGTCTTCCCACTCGACATCGGCAGCGGCGAGGACAGCCTGCGCCGCGGCGAGCAGTTCGCCTTCCGAGTCGGCGGCCAGCCAGCGGACGAACACTCGCTGCTCGGGCAAGTAGCGACTGGTGGCGGGTTCGTCTGCGAGGACCAGGGCCTGAGCATCGTTCGAGCCGACATCCAACAGTCCGGCCCAGTCCTCAACAGCGCAGGCTCGGTCATAGTCCTCCACAGAGTCCGGTTCCTCGCCCCAGTTCTCCGAACAGCCACGCCACTCCGCCAGCACGGACACGGGTACGACGATCAACGGGCCGCCCAGGGACTCCACCCAGCCCGCAGACCTTCGGCTTGGATGAGACACAGCACGCGAAGAGAGATCCATCCGGGCAGTGTGCCTTCAACCACTGACATTGCCTCCAGGGACCCAAGCCCGTCTGCTTCACGGAAAGTGCCGAAGAGCCACGATCAAGAGGCCGTTGACACCGGGCGGGGGTATCTATGGTGAGGGTTCCCTGCCGGGTTGAGGTCCCGAGGAGCTCACGTTTTGTGCATGGCCCGGCAGGGGCTTGATCCCTCCCGCAGCGTGCCGTGGCATTTCCGGCCTGCCGTTCTCTGTTGGGCCGTTCGGGGCGAAAAAGAATGATGAACGGCATGGATGCTCGGCGGAATGGGTTGTTTCCGAGACGGTGCGTCCCATGCACAAGACATTCCTCGGGATGGCTCTGACTGCCGTCTCCCTCGCCGCCACGGCGACCCCGTCCCTCGCTTTGACGTACACCCCCGCCCCGCCGCCGGAGCGTGCCCTCACCGGGACATCGGTTCCCGTTGCCCCTCGGGGCGGGGACAGGGACTGGTGCGAGAAGTGCGTCAAGTCGTACATCCACAACAACAGGACCGAGCTGAAGAAGGTCTTCGGCGGCAAGGACGGCCGACCCGGCCCCGCAGGCGCGGCAGGCCCTGTGGGTCCGGCGGGCGCGGCGGGTCCGGCGGGTCCTGCGGGCCCGAGGTCGAGTCCGGACACCTGGACCGATGCGGAGAAGGCCGAGATGCGCGGCGAGAAGGGTGAGAAGGGCGACCCCGGTGGCCCGAAGGGCGACAAGGGTGACCCCGGACCGGCCGGGACCGCCGGCCCGGCCGGTCCGACGGGCGACACCGGAGCCGCTGGTCCTGCCGGGGCTGCTGGCCCGAAGGGCGACCCCGGTGCCGACGGTGCGGTGGGTCCGGCTGGCCCGCAGGGGCCTGAGGGGCCCCGGACGAGCCCAGACAACTGGACGGATGCGGAGAAGGCGGAGATGAGGGGCGAGAAGGGGGATCCCGGTCCTGCGGGTCCGGCCGGGCCTCAGGGTGAGCCCGGGACCGATGGTGCGGCCGGACCCCAGGGTGACACGGGTGCGGCTGGCCCCCAGGGCGATACCGGTCCTGCTGGTCCGAAGGGTGATACCGGTGTTGACGGTGCGGCGGGTCCGCAGGGGCCTGAGGGTCCGCGGTCGAGTCCGGACACCTGGACGGATGCCGAGAAGGCGGAGATGAAGGGCCCCAAGGGAGACACCGGTGCGGCGGGCCCGGCCGGGCCCGCTGGCCTCAAGGGTGACGACGGCGCTGCCGGGGCCGCCGGCCCGAAGGGCGATACCGGCGCCGATGGTGCTGTGGGTCCTAAGGGCGACACCGGGGCTGCGGGCGCGGATGGAGCTCAGGGTCCCAAGGGCGACACCGGAGCCGCCGGTACCGATGGGGCACAGGGCCCTAAGGGCGACAGCGGGGCTCCAGGCGCTGACGGGGCCGCTGGTCCGAAGGGTGACACCGGAGCTACTGGTGCCGATGGTGCGGTGGGTCCGGCTGGTCCGCAGGGGCCTGAGGGTCCGCGGTCGAGTCCGGACACCTGGACGGATGCCGAGAAGGCGGAGATGAGGGGCGAGAAGGGGGACCCCGGTGCGGCGGGCCCGGCCGGGCCCGCTGGCCCCAAGGGTGACGACGGCGCTGCCGGTACCGATGGGGCACAGGGCCCTAAGGGTGACACCGGGGCCGCCGGTACCGATGGGGCACAGGGCCCGGTCGGTCCAAAGGGTGACACCGGGGCTGCTGGTCCGAAGGGCGATGCCGGTGCCGATGGTGCTGTGGGCCCGAAGGGCGACAACGGAGCTACAGGCGCTGATGGGGCACAGGGTCCTGCTGGTCCCAAGGGCGACACGGGTGCTGCGGGCCCGGCCGGGACGCAGGGCCCTAAGGGCGACACCGGAGTTGCGGGCCCGGCAGGTCCTCAGGGGCCGAAGGGTGAGACCGGCCCGGCAGGTTCTAAGGGCGACACCGGTGCGGTGGGCCCGGCCGGGGCCACGGGTCCCAAGGGTGATGCCGGTCCTGCAGGCCCGGCCGGAGCAACGGGGGCCACGGGGCCGAGGGGGCCGGTAGGGCCGACGCAGATGGTTTCCAGCGCCCTGACGCCCATTCCTTCTGGAGGCTCGATTACGCGCCTGGCGGCGGTCTGCCCGGCCGGGACGACGGTGACCGGTGGCGGTTTCTGGTACCCCACGTCGAGCAATGACGTGTGGGTGACCAGGAGCAATCCCAACCTCACCGACAACAGCTGGCAGGTTTCAGCGTCCACCACTAATACCTCGGCACTCCGAGAAGTCCAGGTATACGCCCTTTGCGTGGCCATCAGCTGAGACCGCCGACACCAGGATTCGCCCGAGGTAACGGTGCCTCCCTGCCCCAATGGGGGAGGCACCGTCGACCTCGTGGGACACGCCCCACCTCGATCAGAGGCTCCGGCAGCAGCGAGGGCGCTGTCCACCGCATCAAGAAGGTCAAGCGGCAGCTCTGCGGCCGAGCAGGATTCTAACTATTCCGCAAGATGATCCTTCTCCAGTAACACCTCGAGTCGTGCCCCGAGTAGGAACTCCGGGTCGTCGGCTACGCGTGTGGGTGGCCAGTTGGATCTCCCCGTCCCTGGCCACATGACGGGGAGTCAAATGGCCGCAGGTTCGATGACTGTCCGTGACTGGTTTTGGGGCGTCGCATCCTGCCGAGGTGCGTTACTCATCCCGTTCGGCGGTTCCCGCAACAGCTGGACCGAGCCCGGTGGAAAGGTGGGACGCCGCCGAGGCGACCGCCTCCTCGGCCGTGGCGGCCTCGCCGATGACGACGGAGTGGGGATGCTTCATCACGCGGTACGGGCTGTCGCTGCGCGATGGGGCGATGGCGATCTCTACGTGGAACGGGAATCCGGTGCAGGAGCTGAAGCCGAGTGTCCAGTGGCTGGAGAACACGTAGAGCTGTCGTAGCTTCGGCTCGGCATGTGCCGCTTCCACAAGTGCGCCGAACGCAGGGAAATCCGGAGCCTCAGCAGCCTGTTCCCGCATCGCACACCATTGCACCTCCACGACCGCGGCCGGCCCGCGTTCGTGGGCCTCAGCGCGCTCACTGGAGCGCAGAAACGACAGCCCGGCCCGCAACTCCCGCAGGCTCCTGCCCTGCCCCCACGCCGCACCAGCCCTGACGACATCGGCCAGGCTGGACGTGGCTCCAGTGATGAGCTCGATCCCCTGACCCCATCCGGAAACGCCGAACCAGCGCTCGTCTGCCCCGATGTAGACGGAAAGCGGCCCGCGCCCCGGGACCGACGAGGCGATACCCGCCGCAACGGGGGACCCGCCATCTTGGGGAACCACCGTGAGATCGATGCCGAGGTCGGCGGCCAGCAGTTCCAACGCGGCAGCCAGGCTGCCGACAGCAGCCAGGTCAGGATAGAGATCAGAGTTCACCTCCACAGTCTGCCGTCGCAACGCCGCGCAGGGGAATAACGATCAGGCATGTAGAGCGGGACCGGGTACGTGACTCCTCGTGTCCGCCGTTCTCAGCCCGGGGACCGTAACTGGCCGCCGGTGGGGGCCGTGAGCGGGGAAGTGCTGGCCGTACACGGGGAAACGATCTTGGCCGCTGTCAGCCTGGTGACGGGGGAGTCACCAGGGCTGTTTCCCCTGCATGGTCGTCAGGCTGTGGCGGCGCCGTGGCTGTCGATGTGCGGGGGCAGGGTGCGGATGCGGTCGTGGAGCTCGGTGACACCTGCGGCGTCGGTGGTGCCGAGTTGGCGGCCGAGGCGGATGAGGCGGTCGCGGGCGGTGGAGCGGAGCCGGGCCGCCGGGATTCGGTCAAGGACGCCGACCGCGCGCTGCGCGGCATCGGTGGGCTGCTCGGCGGCTTCGGCCTGGGCGAGGACGAGTGAGGCCGCCGCCCAGCCAGGAGTGTCCGGGAGGCAGGCGGTCAGCGACGTCTCCGCGCAGGTGGTGGCCTGTGCCGTGCGGCCCAGCCGTGCGTGTGCCTCAGCTTCGTGCAGGGCGAGCTCGGCGGCATCGAAGCCGAACCTGCCCGGGGCGAACCCGGTCGGGTCGGCGTCGAGTGCGCGGCGGGCATCGGCGAGTGCGGCGTCCGCCTCGGCGGTACGGCCCTGCCCGGCCAGCGCGGGGAGCTGGGCCCAGGCGTGGATCTGCGCGCGGGCGAGTGCGGGCGGCGCGAGCGCGAGGCCCTGCTCGGCGAGCGCCAGGGCGCTGTCGTACTGCCCGGCGGAGCGGGCGAGCATGCTCTGCGCACCCAGGACCCATGTGGTGAGCCGGGCGTCGCCACTGCGGGTGCCGTAGGTGAGGGCGGCTGCGAGATGGGCACGCGCGCCACTGGTGTCATCGCAGTGGAAGCTCGCGTTGCCCAGGAGCGCGGACAGCCACCCGACCGTACGGCGCAGCTCCACGGCGACGCTGTCGAGGATGACCGGCTCGATCAGGGCTTCCGTCAGCAGGGCGCGCGCCGCGCGTACTTCGGAGAAGAGAAGGGCCGGTGGGTGGCGGTTGTAGTGGGTGGCGTAGTGCTCGACGGCGGCCTGCGCGAGATCGACGACCGTGCTGCTGCCCGCCGGATCGACGAGGAGCGCGAGGTGGAGGGACTCGCGGACGGCGGGCAGTCCGGCGTCGGTGGTCATCGGCGGCACCATTTCCCGTACGAGGTCGTACGCCTGGGGAGCGCATCGGCATGGGGGGTGACCGTACCGGAGCCGGTCGGCCCTCCCGCGTCGTCTGTCCAGCATGCCCAGCCGGGCCGGGTCCGCACCGTAAGTCCGGCATAGGATCGGCCCTCGTTGCCGGTGGCTGGTGTCCTCGTTCGTCAAGCTCCGCAGCGCAGCGCACTCCGTGTGTGAGGGCGCCGGCGGGTAGTTCTGGTATCGCTGCTTCGCGGTGGGCACGTGCTGCTCTCGGCCGTGCGGGTAAGGGGATCGCTAGGAGGCGGTCTTGCTGAGGGAGACGCGTCAGCCTGCGAGTCGTTAGGGCCTGTCCGATGGGACGCAGTGCCGATCGGGCACAGGGGGGCCTGTGATCGCTGTTAGCCTCGGCAGTCCGCTGATGGCTGTTCGTTGGGAAGGGAGCCCAGATGGAAGCAACGGGCAAGCCGTTCCTGATGCATATCGGAGATCTCTTCTGGCAGAACCAGGGCAGGGCGGTCATGCTGACCGGCCTGGTCGAGCGCGGGCGGGTTCATAAGGGCGATGCGGTGGAGATCGTCGGTTTCGGTGGCACCGCGCTCGTCGCCGTCGAAGAGATCGAAGCTTCCCGTCGGTATGTCGACGAGGCGAGTGCAGGCATGAACGTGGGCCTGTTGATACGTGGGACGGCGGCCGGTGCGGTGGAGCGGGGGCAGGTGTTGGCGGCACCTGGCTCTATCAGCGGTCACACCAGGTTTGCCGCAGACATCACGCTCTTGTCTGAGGAACACGGTGCTACCGAAGTGCGCACTGGTGAGCGACTCCACTTCTACTTCGGCACTGCCGTTGTAGCGGGTGACGTGACGCTTACGGGGGGATTGGATGTCCTGTATCCGCTCCACCGGGGCGACGTGACGATCACGCTTGAACGGCCGGTTCCCTTGGAGGAAGGGCAGTGCGTTGTTCTTCGGCACCGCGGACGGGCTGCTGGCTCGGGACATGTTATGCGCCTTCTCAGCTGAGCCTTTTCAACGGAGCCAGAGCCGACTCGTTGCGGCAGTGACCGTGCCGTGGAAGACGTAGAGGCGCTTACCGAAGCGTGTCGCCACGGCACGTGATCCTTCGCTGACCGGCCCCAGGTGCTGGCTGCGCACCGCACACCCCGCCGACCAGGCCCGTAGCGGACCGTCCACCGCAATGCCGCCTGCCATTTCCGGCAGGCCCGCTCCTCCGGCCACCCACATTTCGCTCACGAACCGCTCCTTGTCTGCTGGATAACGACGTGCGCCGCGGCACCCCGCCACAGAGGTGTACCGCGCCGCACGGGCAAGCCCGAGGGATCAGGGACCGAACCAGAACATGTCTTTGTCCGCGGTGTGCGCGACGTACCGGCCGCGCGTCACCTCGGCGACCGGGCCCGCGGTCAGTGCTGGTGCGAACACCGGCACATCCCGTGGCTCCGTGTCACGTACGGACGGACCGATCTCCCTCGGGAATCTCCCTCGGGACGTCCTGGACCGGGTGGTGAAGCCCCATCACAGGCCCTCCCTTCATTGCGGAGAGGTTCGGCAGAATCACTGCTCGAAGTAGTTGTCCTTGTCCGAGTCGTTGAACTGCTGGCGGCCTCGGGTCGCCGAGGCGACCGAGGCGGTGGAGATGACCGGGGCGAACGCCTGACCCGTGGGGGCCTGCTGCGTCGTGGGCTCGATGGTCATGTCGGTGTTGTCGTTGGGTGTGGCTCTTCTTGAGTGAAGGAAGTCCGGCGACGGCTGGTCGAACGCGATCGAGGATGATCGGTGGATGTCGGTTCGCGTGAGGTAGAGCAGGTTTCACTGGCGCCGGTGGCAGTCCCAGTGCGCTTGTCGGTCGGGACCGCAGTAGCGAGTTGGAGCGGTGATCCACCATCACCTCGGCCACCATCTCCCGCGTGACCCGCAACCACTCCAGCCCCTTCCGGGCCTGCCCCAACTGTGCTGATACAAGAGCGGGTTCTTCCTCAAGCTCTTCCACCCGCACCCGGGCAACCGCCTCCATGACCTCCAACTCCAGCAAGCCGAAGCCGCCCGCCAGGCCGCCGAGCACCTGCGTGCCGTCTACCGGGCCGCTGCAGTCCGGACTCTGACCGTGACCCATCAGCGCGGCATCTGCCTGGCTGTCGCGGTCCAGCAGCGCCATGCCGTTCTCGTCCACCGAGCACTGCGTTCACATGCGGGTTCGCCGATTTCGGGGTCGTCTTCCCCTACCAGTGACCGGATGGGGCAAGTCGGCACGGCGCGTGCCCGGTGGAGGAAGGTGCGGGTGAAGTCGCGGGAACGCGAGATGACTCCAAGCTCCATGGTGCAGGTCATGGCCGCCGCCGCGGCAGCCGTGTGCGGGAGTTCGGACAGCGGGTGTCCGATGGTGTTCGCTCCATGCCGGCCCGCCAGGTCAGACATGGGGTGGCGGGCCGATCCATCGGAGGTGCGCAGGGCCTCAACCTGCCCTGGTGCATGCCCCCCAGGCCGTATGCAGCGGCCGCGAGTGGGAGAGGTCGGGTACGAGTGCGCCTCGGGGCGAACGCTGACGTGCCGCGTGAGCGCAGGTCCGCGCGCGGCGGAACGAAGGCCCTGGCCGGCGATGCGGCGGCGCCCACCGCCGCCCCGATCCTCACCTGGCACCCGCCCACCTCCCCACGCAGGAGTCGTGCAGGCCGAGTCGGCCGTGAACCGTCACGCCTCTGCGACCACAGACCGGAAGACCCTGCACGGCCCTGCAGCACTCACGTACTCAGGTACTGGTGCTCATGTGGGGTCGCCGGACGGTCACAAAGATGTGATCAAGACACGGACTCGATGTGAAGGAATGACGAATACCCTTCTCCGCTGAGGTACGCGCTGTGCCCGCCTCCCCCGCTCAGGGCGGGCCCGGCGGCCAGTCGCCACCGAAAAGATCTCCCCCATTCACCGAAAGAGACAGACATGAGTCGCGATCTGCAACTGCGCGCCGCCACACCCGAGGACCTGGTCTGGATCCACGAGTTGCGGCACCGCGTGTACGCCCAGGAGCTCGGGCAGCACGCTCCGCGCCCGGACCGGCGGCTGTCCGACGGGCTGGACGGCGACAACGTCTACCTCGTCGCGGCTCGCGGCTCGCGGGCCGATGCGCATCGGCTTCGTCAGCCTGACTCCGCCGTGGGTGGGCCGCTACGGGCTGGACAAGTACCTGACCCGTGCCGAACTGCCGCTGCTGTCCGAGGGCGGAGCCTTCGAGGTCCGCATCCTGACCGTGGAGCCGCGCTGGCGCAGTACGGCGGTCGCCCCGCTCCTGATGTACGCGGCCCTGCGCTGGATCTCCTCCCGGGGCGGCCGCACGGTCGTGGCGATGGGCCGCACCGAACTGCTCGGCATGTACGAGGCGGTCGGCCTGCGCCCCGTCGGACGCACCGTCCGCAGCGGTGCCGTGAGCTTCGAGGTCCTGACGGGTGAGGTGGCCGCACTGACCCGGTTGGCGGCCGCCCGCTACGGCACCGTCCTGGAGCGGTTCACCTCCGTGGCCGACTGGCAGTTGGACACGGACCGGGCGAGCGGGCCGGACGGCTGCGAACACGGCGGCGCATCCTTCACCGCCATCGGCACGGACTTCCGCACCCTGCACCGACGCCACGAGGTCGTCGCCGCCGACGTACTGGACGCCTGGTTCCCCCCCGCTCCCGGCGCGGCCACCGCACTCACCGAGGACCCGGCCTGGACCGCCAGAACCTCGCCGCCCACCGGCGCCGAGGGCCTGCTGTCCGAAATCGCGACGTCCCGGGCGCTGCCCCTGGAGGCCCTCGTGGCCGGGGCCGGATCCTCGGACCTGATCTTCCGGGCGTTCGGCCGGTGGCTGACGCCGGAGAGCAGGGTCCTGCTGCTGGACCCGGGGTACGGCGAATACGCCCATGTCACCGAGCGTGTGATCGGGTGTCAGGTGGACCGTTTCCGGCTCCGCCGGGAGGAGGACTGGCAGATCGACTTCGACCGGCTGGCCTCCGTCGTCGCCACCGGCCGCTACGACCTGGTGGTCATAGTCAACCCGAACAATCCGACCGGCCGCCACGCGCCCGCCGACGCGCTGCACACCCTGATCGCGGGCTCCCCGACCGCAACCCGCTGGTGGATCGACGAGGCATACCTCGGCTACGTGGACCTGTCGGAGTCGCTCGCCCCGCTGGCCGCGGAGAATCCGCGGGTCGTGGTCTGCACCTCGCTGTCCAAGATGTACGCGCTGTCCGGTGTACGGGCCGCCTTCCTGGTGGCCGACCCCGCCACCGCAGCAGAACTGCGCCGGTGGACGCCGCCCTGGGCGGTGAGCCTGCCCGCACAACTCGCCGCGGTGGCCGCCCTGCGGGACCCCGCGCACTACCGCTCCCAGTGGCTCCGCACGCACGCCCGGCGCGGCCGGCTGGCCGCCGATCTCGCCGCAGTCGACCCCACCGCCACGGTCGACGAGGGCGTGGCGAACTTCCTCAACATCACCCTGCCCAACGACGGACCGAGCGCTGCCCGCCTGGTACGGGAGTGCCGACGGTACGACGTCTATCTGCGCGACCTGTCGCCGCTCTCCCCGCAGTACGAGGGACGCACCGTACGGGTCGCGGTCAGGGACGAGGCGGAGAACGCCCGCATCGTCGCGGCCTACGCAGCCGCGCTGGACGCACTGCGCGTCGGCCCGCTCGCGCTTCGGTCCACCGTGTCCCCGGCCCGTTCCGTCGCCGGGCACGCCCAGTGATCGCATTCACCTCCCTGGCACCCTTCCTCGGCGGGGCCCTGGCGGTCGGCGGCATCGCCGCTGCGTTGTCCGGTCGCCGCGAATTGTTGATCCGCTGGTGCTGCTGGGCGGTCGCGGTGCCCGTGGTCGTCGGGGCGTTCTGGTGGGGCGGCCCGGGGGTGACGGCCCTCGCGCTCGTGGTCGCGGTGGTCGCGTCACTGGAGTACGGAGGGCTCCTGGGCCTGCCCCGGACGGACCGGGCGATACTGGCTGCGGCAGTCTCCGGCGTGGTGCTGACCTCGTGGCTGGCCCCGGGCAACGAGGTCCGGGCGGCGGCGGTCGGCGCACTGCTCCTCGCTGCGGTCCCGCTGCTTGCCGGTGACTCCGAGCACGGGCTGCGCCGACTCGGGGCCGGGCTGCTCGGGTTGCTCTGGCTGAGTGTGCTCGCCGGCCTGGTATCGCTCGGGGCAGTCGCACTCGCGGTGTTCATCGCCGTCTCGGTCGGCGACATCGCCGCGTTCTTCACCGGTCAACGGCTGGGCGGACCACGGCTGTCGCCGCTCTCCCCGGCCAAGCGGTGGAGCGGGACGCTGTGCGGTGCGGCGGCCGCCCTCAGCGTGTTGGCCGCACTGTCGGCGCTGAGCCTGCCGACGGCGGTCGCGGTGGCGGTCGGAGCTCCGGCGGGGGATCTCCTGGAGTCCATGGTCAAGCGGGGTGCACGGGTGAAGGACTCCGCCCAATGGCTGGCGGGCTCCGGTGGCCTGCTCGACCGGATCGACTCGCTCCTCCTCGCCCTGGTCGTTCTCCTCCTCCTGCGCTGACCCGAACGGTCAGGCACTGCCACCGCAGCTTCCCCAAGGGCGGGCGCTGGTCGGCGGGCTGTACGTGACCACTGCCGCACGTCTGCAACTGCGCCCCGCCACAGGCGTCGGTCTCTCCAGGGTGAACTGCACCTTGAAGCCGCCCTGTAAACCCGCGCGGTGGCCACGTACGGCGCGAGTGGACTGCCTCCCCGTGAGGGGCCGCAGCCCGCTACTCCGGGCTGGTCAGGTGTGTGTTGTTCAGCGGCACCCAGTGAACGCGGGTCAGGCCGCTACCGCTCCCGTACGGGAGGCGAATTCGCGTAGGCCCTGGATGCGTCCGGACCCGTACAGCAGGTCGGAGGTGAGGGCCCGCAGCGCGGGTCGGCGTACTTCTTCGGGTGCCTCTCGCTCCACGCTTCGTAGTGCCGCGAAGGTCTGCTGTGAGTCGCCCAGGGCGTGCCACATGCGGGCGGTGTCCGTCCACGCGCGTGCCCGGCGTTCCGGTGTTGGCATGAGGTCGATGTTCAGCCGGGCAGCGGTCTTCACGCCTTCGTCCGGTGTTCCGAGCGCGTTGAGCACGCCGATCCGGTAGACGTCGACCTGGGCCTGGCTCGCCTCCACGGTGAACAGCCCCGGGACCTGGACGAGGCCGCCAACGGTCTGCTCTGCCTCACCGAGCAGGGCCAGTGCGGTGGTGCGGTCGTGGCCGGTGGCCGCCGAGTACGCGGCGGTGAGGAGCAATGTGGTGCGGACGGCCGTGCTGCGTTCTTCGGCGGCGTCCAGGGCGGTTGCCTCCTGGGTCAGGAGGTGCACGGCTGACGACCACCGGCCCGAGCGGCGCATGGTGATCGCCAGGACCCGGGAAGCCTCGCCCACGGGCACCGGCAATCCGCTGGAGCGTGCGGCGGTGAGAGCCCGGTCGGCGGCCACCCATGCCGCGTCGGAGTGCTGCTTGGCGGCGAGTTCTGCGGCCAGGACGTAGGCGCGGGCCAGCACGGCGAGTGCCTGCTGGCGCGCTTTGCCGGTGGTGGTGCCTGCGGTGGCGTCTGCGGTGGCTAGCAGCCGTGGAAGTGCTCGGCTCAGGTCGTCGTAGCGGGCTGCGCGGAAGGCCCGGCGGGCTGCCGCGGTCTGCGCCGTCAGCCGGGCCAGTGGCGCGGGTTGGGCCGATGGCAGACGGAATAGTGTGTCCTCCAGTTCCGGCCCCCGGGTCTCAGAGGCGGACGCCGTGCCCGTACCGACAATGGCTGATGTTCCGGCGGCGATGGCTCCGGACAGCATTTCCCTGCGACGCACTACGTCCTCCTCGTCCGACGGACATCCGCTCGACACCGTAGCGACCATGAGGCTGTGCGACCCGCCAGCGGCACGAAGCCGCTCCAGCGGAATGTTCAGCGCTTCGGCCAGACACAGCATCTGGGCGTAGCCCAGGCGCAGCTTGTTGGCCTCGATGCGGGAGATCGCCGACGCCGAGTACCCGCACATGCTGCCCACTTGGGCCTGCGTGAGTCGGGCGGCGGAGCGGGCACCACGGATAAGCGCTCCGATGTCAACGCTCTGGGCCATGGGTACCTCCTGCACAGCGACAGGACTTGTGACGCTAGCGGTGAAGGGGCTCAGCGGCTAGGCGCACAGGGGTGGGCACAGGTGCTTGGAAGCGCGCGGGGAGGGCGGGAACAGCCAGTAGTGTGCGGGGGTGACTAGTGCTTCCGGCTTGCCGCGTCCCTTCCGCCTGATCGTTACCGGGGGAGGGACCGGAGGCCATACGTATCCGGCTCTCACGGCGATCCGTGCGCTGCAAGCCCGGCTGGCCAAGGACGGCAGAGGACTTGAGACTTTGTGGATCGGGACGGCGGACGGGCTGGAGGCCCGTGTCGCCCCGGCGGAGGGCATCGCGTTCACGACGGTGGCGACCGGCAAGATCCGCCGGTCGAGTAATCCGCTGAAGATGGTGTCTCCGGCCAACGTGAAGGACATGGCCCGGGTCCCGCTCGGCGTCGCGCAGGCGAGGAAGATCGTTTCTGAGTTTCAGCCGGACGTGGTGCTGGCCACCGGGGGGTACGTGGCCGTCCCCGGCGGTCTGGCCGCGCGGTTGTGCCGTCGGCCGCTGGTCTTGCACGAGCAGACCGTACGGCTGGGGCTTGCGAACCGGAAGCTGGCGGGTTCCGCCACGCGGATCGCGGTGTCCTCGGAGTCCTCGGTTTCGCTGTTGCCGGAGGCGGTGCGCGGTGCCGCGGTCGTTACCGGCAACCCGATCCGCCCCGAGGTACTGGCCGGTCACGCGGACAAGGCGGTGGCGGCGCTGGGCCTGCACGGCTTCGACCGGCGCTTGCCCACCGTGTACGTCACGGGTGGCGCGCAGGGCTCCCAGCAGATCAACGACGTCGTTGCGGGCGCACTGCCGTGGCTGCTGGAGCGGGCGAACGTGGTCCACCAGTGCGGTCCCGCCCACGGGGAGGTGCTGCGCCGGAATGCGGCAGGGCTGCCGCCCGTCCTGGCGGGCCGCTACTACGTGGCCGGGTTCGTCGGCCCGGAGCTGCCGGATGTGCTGGCGCTGGCCGATGTCGTGGTCTCGCGGAGCGGGGCGGGCACGCTCGCCGAGCTGACGGCTCTGGGTAAACCGGCGGTTTTCATTCCGCTCGCCTCTTCCGCAGGCAACGAGCAGGCGCACAACGCCCGCCACCTGGAGGAGGCTGGTGCCGCCGTGGCTTTGCTGGGCGAGGTCACCGCGGAGCGGCTGAAGGACGCGCTGGGCCCGCTCCTCGCCGACCCCGCACGGCGGGCGGCGATGGCGGAACGGGCCCGGATGCACGGGCGGCCGGATGCGGCGGACCGGCTGGTCGACGTGATCTTGTCCGCCGCTTCCGGCTGACCGGGGCGGGCAGCGGCGGGTTACGGGCGGTTGCCGAGGTGCAGCGCGGTGCCCGCCTCGATCAGGACCGCGCACTCGCGGAAGGCTTCCTCGCCCCGGCCCATCGGGTCGGGGACGTCTTCGTGGCCGAGGTAGAGAGGGAACAGGATCGCCTCGGGGTCCAGGACCGGGGGCCCTGAACCGAGCTCGATATCGAAGGCGGGTACGGCCGCCAGGCGTGTCCTCGCCGTCTGGACGATGCGCTCGACGTCGGTTTCGGGGATCCCGTCGACGAAGCCGATGCCCTGCATCGTCAGGTGCAGCTACTGGTCGGGGATCAGAGACAGGCCGTCGATGCCCTTCAGAGCAGGCTCGGGAGCAAGCCATGAGAACGGGCCCTCTTGCCAGTGAGACCCAGGAGTTTCCACGAGCGGGGATGGGGCTATCGCGGTCGTCACCGTTCCTCCTAAGCGCCGTTGGGGTTGACATAACGCTCAACCCCTTCACCGGCACCAACGTCAACGACCGCGATCTGTTACACCGATGGCGGTTGGCCGTGTTCTGAGGGGAGGTCACCAGAGCGGAAGGACGCGCGACCTCGACGTAGTTCATGTCGAGGAGTGTCCGGGCTTCGCCCTACCGGAGCGGGGCGAGTCCGAAGCGCTCGTGGTGGCGGGTTGTTCAGTAGGCCAAGACGATCCGGTTGGCCGCCTTGATGATGACGTGTCCCTCGGGAAGGTCGGGGGCGGGTGTGGCTGCCGGGTGGACGGTCAGTTTCGGAACTGCGGTGCGGTTCTTGCTCCAGGCGTCGATGTGGCTGGAGAAGGCCTGGGCGAGGACGGAACCGTTGGTCCCGTACCCGGCGGCGCCGAGGCGAACTTCGTCGGGCCGCTTCTTGTCGCGCGTCAGGATCAGGTAGGCGAGCGAGTCACCTTCGACGAGGGCGGGGCTGCGTACCGGTGTCGCGGGGCGCCGCACGCCGGCGTCGAGTGCGTCCTTGGTGACTTCGATGCGGCAGACCCGGTTGTCGGTGGCGGTGATGTGCAGCCAGAGCTTGTCGTAGGAGTCGTTCTTGCCCAGCCAGGTGTAGGACCACTGCTCTTCCTGGGGGGCGGTGAGTACCGCGTGCAGGGCTTGGGCGTCGACGTCCTGGTCCTGGTCGTGGTGGAGGCGCACCGTGTCGTCGGCGAGCGAGACCATATCTTCTCCGGCTTGACCGACGAGGGGGACGAAGCCGCAGAGTTCCATGGCGGTGCTGGTGAGGGTGTTGCCGGTGCGGGTGAGGGCGACGGCTTGGGTCTGGCCGCGCCAGCGCAGCGGCATGACGAGACGGCCGCCGTCAGCGAGCTGTTCCCACCAGGTGGGGGGAACGTCCCAGACGCCGACGGTGGCTTCCATGGCCTGGTAGGGGGCGTTCTCGGGGGCGCCTTGGAGGCCGTCGCGCTCCATGACGTGGACCTGCGGGTACCCGGCCTTGTCGAGGGCGGTGCGGGCGTAGAGGGCGACGTCGGAATCGACGTCGATGGTGGTGACCGACCCGGTGGGCCCGGCGAGGGTGGAGAGCAGAGCGGCGTTGTAGCCGGTGCCCGCCCCGATCTCCAGGATGTTGTCGCCTTCTTGGACGTCGAGGTAGGCGAGCATCATCGCGACGATGCCGGGCCCGGACGCGCAGGAGAGCGCGAGGGTGCCACCGTCGGGGTTGTCCTTGATGATCACGGCCTTGTTGGCGTACGCCTCTTCGGGCGTGACCCCGGGCAGGAAGGCGTCCCGGCGGACGGTGCGCATGGCCTCTTCCACGCGGGCGGGAAGGGGGCGCTTCTTGAGGAGCTGGTCCACGAGGGTGTTGCGCAGGGCGAGGTATTCGGTGGTGCTCATGGCGCTCGCTTTCGTCAGGTGAGCAGGAGACAGGTCTGCCACCCGGGATCAACCGGGTCACAGACGTCGAGGGTGCGTTGGGCCAGCTGAATTCCGTCGTCCCCGGTCAGAAGGCCGGGAGTTGGCGGTGAGGCCCGTTCGCGGGCGCCGAAGGCGAAGGACTCCTTCAGCTCGGCCAGGCGGGCTTTGGGGTGATCGGCGGCGTCGGCGGCGATGCGGTCGGCTGTCAGCAGGAGTCCGGCCCAGCCGTGGCAGACAGTGAGGTCGGTGAGGCGGTCGATCTGACGGTCGTCGTTCAGGCAGGCCCAGAACGTGGTCTCGGCGAGCTGCTGGTGATCGGGGCTGCGGACGGCCAGCGCGGCGAGTTGGAGGGCGCGGGCGATCCCTGGGGTGCCGTAGCACCAGGACGGCCGGCCCGGAACGGTGGCGGAGGGTTTGCCCGCTCGCCATTCGGCGAGGGTGAGCGTCTCCGGCCACCCCGGGGCGTCGCTGTCGGGCGGGGCCACCCGCCACCCCGCGAGTAGGTGGCAGGCGTATTGGAGGGCCTCCTTCTGGCCCGGGACGGTGTGCCCGGCGCGCGCGGCGAGGGCCAGGAGCGCCACGGGCCCGGCCACTCCGTGGGCGAGGCCGAGGTTGGCACGCCCCTCGCTTTCCCGGCTGTCGGGCGGGTTCGCCGACCACCAGCCCGGCAGGGGGCGGCCTGCTACGGTCACCGGCACTTCCAGGAGCCGCACCAGGTAGCGGAGCACGTCGTGCAGGGTCTCGGGGTCTTGCTGCCGGTGGAGGAAGTAGGCACCGTATCCACTCAGCCCGCTGATGAGGTCGTACTCCCATGTACGGGGCGGCGTGCTGCCCTCGTCGATGCGCCGGTGCGCGGCGGCCAGTCGTTCTTTCGCGAGGACGGCGATCTGAGGGTCGGCTTTGCGGACCGCGGCCTCGAAGATGCTGTCGGCGCAGGTGCTCAAGGCGTACGCCACGGCGGGTAGGTCCTGGTAGAGGGAGGCGTCTGCGGTACTGACCGGAGTGTGGGCGAGTGCTTTCGCGGTCGCGCGGAGCTGCGCCCTGTCGTTGGGGGTGCGGGCGGTGATTCCGTGAAGGAGCATGGTCCCGGCGAGTCCGCGCCCCAGATCGTGGGGGTGGGGGTGTGTCATGGGGTGTCCGTCTGGTGTTGGAGGGTGCGGGCGGTCTGGCGGGCGGCGTAGCGGCATGCGGCTTCGCTGTCCCGGTCGAGGCCGATGAGGCGGTTGTGGTGCATGTGCAGGAGTGATTCCAGGACCCGCGGGACGTGCCCCTCGCGCAGGTGGGTCCGGTAGGCGAGAAGCGCGGTCCGGCGGGCTTCGATGGCCTCGGCGAGCGGGCCGCTGCTGGTGAGGAGTTCGCGGGCCCGGGTGCGGGCGTGCTTCACCGCTTCCCGGGTGACCAGCGGGACCCCGGGAAGCGGGGCGGGGGTGGCGGCCATCCACCGGGTGCCCTCGTCGGAGCCCAGCAGCCCGTGCGCGAGATCGAGCATGCCGAGCGCGCACAGCACCCGGCGGGAGCTGTCCGGCAGATGCGTCAGGGCCAGCCGCACCGCGTGGCTGTCGGCCGTGAACACGGCCTCGGCGGCGGCCATCGCCTTCCCGGTGCCGTAGCGGCCCTGCTCGGGGCGGTAGGCGTTGAACAGCAGTCCAGCGGCGAGCTTGTCGCCTTGCAGGCCCTTCGCCCACGCGGACAGGGCGGCCAGGACCGGCTTGCCGTCCGGCCCGGGGGCGGCGATGCGGAGCCGCAGGTGGTGCTCGTCCTGGGCGGAGGAGCGGTAGCGGACGAACCACCACGCCGGATCGCCGAGTTCGGCCAACAGGAGCGGAAGCCGCGCGGTGAGGATCTGGTTCATGACCGTGGGGTGCGTGGTGAGCTGCGCCTGCACCCAGGGCTGGGCGGGTTCGCCGGGTACGGGCAGGTCCCGGTTTGTGACGACCGGGGCGTGTGTGAGGTCGGGGTGCGGCAGCGGGGGGCGGGTCGAGGAGAGCGGCATGACGATCTCGTGTGCGTGGCCGATCCATCCGGAGCCGCCGAGTTCCGACTCAAGGTCTTCGGTTAGATCGACGCTCTCGTGGCGCAGCAGGTGGGTATGGAGGAGCCGCTGGTGCAGGGGGGTGCCCAGGTCCAGACGGAGAGTGCGGTCGTCCTGGCGCAGGTGCACCACCGGGGGGCACGACCAGGTCTTCGCCCACGCGCCCAGGGCCTGCGCCCAGTCGTGGGTGAAGCGCCCGGCGGGCAGGGCGGAGGCCGGCAGCCGCCACCGGGCGGGGGAGAGGATCGCCCTGCGGTAGCGGACGCGCGGCAGGCAGGGCAGGTTGGCGGCCACCGGCCCCCAGTCGAATTGGGTCCACGTCGTCGCCGGGGCCCGGGCGACGCGAGCGAGGAACCGGGCGAGCGGCGGCGCCTGCTTCTCCAGGGCCAGCGAGTGCAGGACGACCGGTTCCACGATCTGCCGCCGGGAGAGGCTGACCAGGAGCAGGGTGGTGCCGGTGGACATCACCGCAAGGTCGTCCAGGGGGATCACCGAGGCATGCGGCTCCCGGTGTTCGTCCACGGAGATCACGTGCCTCAGGTAGGCCGGAATCCGGGCGACGTTCTGGGCGTGCGGATAGACCGGGGTGAAGCTGAGCTGGGCGGGCAGCGCGCCCTGCACCAGCGTCGGCAGCGCCGCGTAGAGGTCGGGCAGTCCGCTGTCGGGCAGCAGGTCGGCGAAGCGGCCGGTGAAACAGCCTCCGCTCCAGGCGGGGTGCACGGAGAGCGTGAAGTCCCCGCGGTCCACGGCCGTCGTGTCCGGCGCGTACAGGCGCATGCCGAGCTCGGTGTGGGGAGTCGGCGCGTTGTCGTCGGCGTCCGTGGCCAGTACCCGCACGTCCTCGTCGGTGAGGACGACCTCGGTGGTCCTGCTGACGGCGGCTTCCAGGGCCTTCGCGGCGAGGAGTTCGTCGCGCGCCAGGATGCGCGAAGACGGTTCCGGCAGTACGGACCCGGGGTAACTTGCCGGGAGCCCTGCGCCGGCCGCGAGGTCGATCGCGTCCTGGACCGGGACCAGGGTGCCCGCCCCGTACCGCTCCCAGAACGCGTGCTGGTAGGCGGCCCATTCGGGGCGCATCTGCCGGGTGCGGGTCAGGCGCAGCAGGATGTCGGCGGCGCGCGTTGCTTCGTCGAGTACGACGGCGGGGATCTGCACGGTGGCGTCCAGGACCAGGCCGGTGTTCAGCTTGGTCCGGGAGGCTCCGCTCACGGCGGTCATCCGCTCTACGATGACTTCCCGCAGGGCGTCGGCTGCGGTGGTGTCGGGTGTGTGCGCGTGCATGTCGAGGAGTTGGTGCACCCCCTGGAGGGCTCCCAGTATCCCGGCGGTCTCCGCCGCCAGCCGGGACGTGTGGGGTTCGAGGACGTCCAGGAGGCGGCCGAGCGGGTCGGCTGCGGTCATCGGTGCCGACAGGTTGCTGAGCAAGAACCCGTTCTCCAGGGCTCCGGTAACGATGCGGGTGATCTGCTGAGGGGTTCCGCCCAGGTCAGCGAGCCGGGCGGCGACTTCCGCGTACGGCACCGGGGCGATCGTCATGTCGAACACCGCGGCGAGCGGCCGGGTCAGGCGCAGCCGCGCCTGTTGCCCGCCGACCAGGGTGCGGCGCACTTCGGTGCCGTGCCGCACGGCCAGGTTGCTGGCCTGGAGGGTGAGGTGGGGCAGGGCGTCGGGGCGGGTGTGGAGATCGCGGCGGACCGCATCCAGCCACAGGGCATCGGCGGCCACCACCACCCGGCGCTCGGGACGGATCTGGCCCATCGCCGGACCTTCGTGGGCGCGTGCCACCCCGGCGAACAGGCCGAAGGGAGTGGGGCGTCCGGTGTAGCGCAGCAGATAGCGGGCCGTGGACGCGGTGACCCTCCGCGTCTGCTTGTCTGCGGTGTTCTGCCCGCTCAGCACCGCCTCCACGGCGGCGGTGAACGGGGGAGAGGCGGCCCGGACCGCCGTGGCGAAGGCGGGGTCCGCCCATACCGACGCCAGCCACGCCCGGCACTCCTCCATGTCGTCCATGGAAGGCCACCGGATGGTGTCCGGGGCGGGAAGGGGGCGTGCGGCAGCACGCAGCAGCAGGACGTCACCGCGGCGCAGCAGAGCAGGGGGCTTCACGTGACCTGGTCTCCGTTCCCGAGGAGGTTGGTGCGGGGCCGGGAAGTGTTCTCCCGGCCCCGCACCTGCGAGTGGACTAGTCGCTCGCGCAGGACGAGTCACAGGTCGACTCGCAGGTGTCGTTCGTGTCGCAGTTCGCGACGGCCGGACGCGGGGCGTCCGTGATGGTGATGTCGAGCTCCCAGTCGTCCGGGCCGATCCCCGTGGTGTCCGGGGCCGTGACCGTCTGCTGGGAGGTGGGAGCGACGCTCGTACTCATGTCGTGCCTTTCGCTCGGAACCAAACTCGCCTGCGGTGCAGGGGAGTTGCGGGGTACAGGACCCCTGCACCGGTCTGCTCCAGAGGGCGGAGCAGACCGGCACGGAAGTACCGCGCCGATACGGGTACGGCCTCGGAACCGCTAGTAGTGGGTGACCGCATACTGCACGCGCCGGAGCTTCGCGCCCAGATCGCGGCAGTAGTACCGGACAGTGACCGGGCTGCCCGCATCAGGTCAGCCAGCCGCGGCCATCTTCCGGCTGGCCGCTATCGCCCGTTGGACCCGTGCAGGATGGGGCAGCGGAACACGACCGGCGTCCACCTGGCTGAGCAACGAATGGGCAGCGGTGACCAGTTCGGCGGCCAGCGCCACGTCATCTTCGGGGGCTGGCGGTAGTCCGACCTCGTTCATGGCCCGGTTGATCCGGACCGTGATCCACAGGTCATCGACGGTGGTCTCGGTCCTCATCCGTCCTCCGCCTGCACCTGGCCCGGCAACGCGGACAGCTCTTCCAGGAAGCCGACGTGCTCGCTGAGGAGCCGAAAGTGCACGAGCCGCACCAGGGGGCTCTGAGCGGTACGTATGCACACAGGGAGACGGTGGCGTTTGACGAGGATGGTGTCGTACCGGGAGCGGAGCGCGGCCGGAACGGCTTTCGGGTCGATGCGCTTCAGGAGTGCTTCGTGGGCGCTCTCCAACTGCCGCGCCCGGTCCAGAACGTGGGACGGTGGGACGTCGTCCAGGAGGTCGGAACCCGCGCTCACGCCGCTTGCCCCAGCTCCCGGGCTGCCGTCACCTCGTCGAATACCTCTTGGACCTTGCGGAAGTAGTGCCGCTTCGGGGCCTGCGCCCAGGATGTGCGGGCCCACTCCCAGTACCCACGCCCCGGTGCGTCGTCGAGGAAGCGGTCGATCTGGATGCGCAGGTGCTCCCGGGTGAGGACACCCGCATCGAACTGAGCTGCCCAGAAGGAGACCCAGGCGTTGCAGGCAACCAGAGTCTTGCTCTCTTCTTCCGACTTGTCTTCCAGCAGCTTGCTGCCGTACCCGGGGTAGGCGCGCAGGAGCGTGAGGTGGTGGCGGGCGGAGGTCTGGGTGCGGGCGCGCTGGCGGTCGCGGGCGGAGAGGGCGGTGTGGGCGGCGCCGACCGCAATGGCGGCCGTCAGCAAGAGGTGGGTGGTACGCGTGCGGTTCATGATGTGCTCCTTGTTGGAAGGTGGGTGGCGGACAGGATGGACGTCAGTTGACGTTGCGGAGCAGGGGGGAGCCGCAGGGGGTGAGTGCGGGTGCCGGGGGCGTGCGCGGACGAAGCGGCGGCGAAGCGTTCGATCTGCCGCTGGGCGCCGGCATGGTTCTGCTGCAAGTCGAGCTCGAAGGCCAGCACCCGGACCTTCCGGGCCAGTTCCTGCACGGTGCCCAGTGCCTGTACTTCCCGGTCCTTGCCGGTGGCGCCGCGGACCCTACAGTCGAGGTCGTCGACGAGTTCGCGGCCCCTCGCCAGCGCGATCCGGTAGTTCTCCAGCCCGGTGCGACCTCCCATCAGGCGGGTGGTGATCCGGGTCTCGTCGGTGGCTTTGACGACGCTCTGGTAGAAGCCGCGCAGGTCGCTGGCGGCCGTCAGGAGGCGTTGCCAGTCGGGTGGCATCGTCCAGCCGATGATGGCGGCGCACTCGGCCTTCACGTGGACGGCGTACGTGTGTGGGGCAGGCGGGTCGGGCGGGGGCGATCCCGGGAAGGAGTTCACCGCGCCGTCTAAGACGGGCTGAAGGTCAGGCATGGAGGTACCAGTTCTGTGAGTGTTCCTGCGGTACGGCTGGCGGCGGCTCGATCTCGCCGATGACCTCGGCCTCGATGAGGTGCTCCAGCAGTCCTTCAGCGGTCAGTGCCATCTGCCGTATGTACGTCTGCGCGCTCTCGATATCGGCCGGGAGGTCGCTGCTTTGCAACTCTCCGGCGCGGGCTATAAGCCCTGCTAGCGGCTCCTCGATCCAGCAGCGGCTTGCGAGGCGAGCGAGGTGTTCCAGGCCGGCGCGCAGCAGGACGTCGAGCGCGGGCAGCGTGTACTCGGGCGACTCCTGGCTGTCGAGCACGTCGCCGACCGCATCCAGGACTCTGCTCAGCACCCTCTCCGGAGAGAGTGTGATCAGGAAGCGGGCCAGAGTCGCGGCGTCGACCGGGGGCTTCCACTGGGGGACCGGAGTGGGCCGCCGACGGCGACCGAGGGGCCTTGTGGCCAGGCGCATCAGGTTCTCCCTTCAGCGCGGATCGGAGGTCTGCCGTGTTGCGAGGGTGCTGTCCCGCCGCGTCTCCTTTCGTTCCCCAGGGCGGGACAGCAGGGGCCGTCGTCGTCCCTGGGCACCACCCCAGGTGCGGCGGCCTGCTTCCCGGCGGCTGCGGTCCGAGACGCGCAGCGGCCGGGGGATCGTGAGGGCCGCTGCCACTGCGGCCTGCTTGCTCGGGCGGCTCCGGCGCCCGCCAGGGCTCAGCCTCTTGAACCTCGTCGTCCTGCGGGTCAGCGGGCGATATCGAGGACTGGGCTCGGAGCAGGAGCCACCCCATGAGGGCGAGAAGGACGGCGCCGATCGTGAAACGCGGCCAGTCAAGTTCCTCCCATATAGCGGCGCTCATGCGGCGTCGCCGGAGGCGTTGAGAACCGCCCAGACGCGATTCCGCGCGATCGTGGCGAAGTCGGCGTACTCGCTCACGAGGAACAGGCCCCGGCCGCTCTCGGCGTCGGTGCCCAGTGGGTCAGCGGCTTCCGGCACGGTCACGGGGGACCCGCTGTCGACCGCGAGGAACACCCCGTCGTCGTGCACGAGGTAACCGAAGTCGACGGTGTCACCGGAACCGTGCTGGAACCCGTTGGTGACCAACTCGGAGACGACCAGCTTGGCCCGGTACACCACACCCTCCGGGTAGTCCGCGTGCCGCAGTTTGGCGGCCACGATCTGTCGTATCCGGCCGGGCCAGGGCCGAACGTCTCCCGTGCGGGGCAGCTTGTAGACCTCGTAGGGTGCCTGCCCCGTCGCGCAGCTCCGCTCGGAGGCGGATGCTGTGTGGTCTACGGGGTGGGGTGCCATGTCTCGTCCTCTGCGCTGAGATGGAACGGTGGGCTGCTTCCTCAACTACCTTGATGCACGCGGTAGTTAACGTTCAAGCGAACGGACCAAAGTTCGTTAATTGGCAAGTGCCAAATAACGACAGGGGGGTGTGATGCGCGGACAGGGCGTGCCAGAATCCGGGCTGGGGCCTCGTTTTGCCGAGCAGGGGTCGCGATTCTCCGGACAGGACCCCCGGTTTTCCGGGCAGAGCACTGAAGTGAGGCGACGGATGGCAAAACGGCGGGGACCCACGACGATGCGCGTCATGCTCGGCAAGGAGTTGCGGGCGCTGCGTGAGAGGAAAGGCAGGGACCTCGACGGCGGGCTCTCGATCGACGCGGCGGCCAAGGCGCTGGGCTTCTCAAGGGCGAAGTTGAGCCGGATTGAGTCCGGCGAGATCCCGCTGCCGAAGCTCGGTGACCTCAAGGCCCTGCTGGAGATGTACGAGGTCACGGGCCGGGACGATCAGGAGGAGCTGCTTCAGATGCAGCGAGATTCCCTGAAGTCCGAGCCGATCACGTCCTACCGGAACTACCTGCCGTCCGGGATGCCCCGCTACCTCGGCCTGGAACGTGACTCTGCCGCGATCCGGGGCTACGAGAACTACAACGTGCATGGCCTGCTCCAGACCGAAGAGTACGCATGGGCACAGATGCTCTCCGCCAAGGTCATCGAGGAACGAACGACCGATCAGGTCCAGAGCAGCGTGCGCGCGCGGATGGAGCGCAAGGAGCTGCTCGACGGTGAGCGCCAGGTCCACATCATCATGACGGAGAACGTTCTCCGAACGCTGATCGGTACCCCCGAAGTGATGCGTGGTCAGTTCGCCGAGATCAAGCGTCTCTGTACCGAAAAGAACGTGGAGGTGCAGGTCATTCCCGAAGATCTGCCCAACATGTACCGGGGCGCGTACAACTTCACCATCCTGGAGTTCCATGAGGTGTTGGACCCTGTCGTGCAGAGCGACAGCCACAAGGCAACCACCATGTGGGACACAGCATCCGATGTGGGGTTCTACGAGCGCTCATTCAATGCCATGGCCAAGGCGGCACCAGGGCCGTCCTATACGGCCCAGATCCTGGACGATCTAGAAGAGAAACTATGGAAATGAACCAGAACAAGCCTCTGACCTTGAACGACATCACTTCCACGATGCACACGTGGAAATCTTCCTACAGCGGCCAAGACGGTGGGAACTGCCTGGTCGTCGGCGCTGAGGCCGCCTCGCTGCACGTCGGCGACAGCAAGGCGCCGACTCGCCGGGTTATCACGGTGACGCCGTCGACCTGGACGAACTTCGTGACGTCGGTGAACAGCGACGACTTCGGTCGGTAGCAAGTACCGGTGGGCCTCCCCAGGGGATTTGGGGAGGCCCACTTTGCATTCCCGCCTCTACCCTGCCCGACGGCACTGACAGCCGCCAGGGTGCCGCGCTCGTCCGCTATGCCGGGTCGGGGGTGTTCGTGGGGATGACGCTGAAGACGTCGTGCTGGGCGGCCTTGGCGGGGCGGAGGTAGACGCGTTCGGGGATGGTGGAGTCCTCTTTCCACCGGCCTGCTACGGCGATCTGCTTTGCGGTGGCGTTGTGTTCGGCGAGATCCGTGGCAGCGCCAGCGCGGAAGCCCTGTGAGGACACCGGGCAGCCGTCGGTGGCCAGTTCGGCCTTGGCGAACCAGTGCTTGAGGCGCTCGCGAACGACCTTGGGGCGCAGGTAGTCCCCGCGCTCGGTGTCGACGGTGGCGCGGAAGCCGATGGCGGGCTGGCCGTTCTTCAGCAGGTGGCGGAAGAGCGAGCCTTCCGTGATGCCGTGGACGGCGAGATGGGCGAGCCAGCGGCGTATACGGGGCACCAGGGCAGGGCCGGGGCGGTCCATGAGGACCAGAGTCTGGTCTTCGTTCTGGTCGGTCTTGTCCTTGTCCAGCGACACCGTGATGCGGTCGACGCCGATCGCCAGGTCCTCGATGTCAAGGTTGACGTCTTCGTTGCTGCGGGCCAGGAACCGGTAGAAGAAGACGAACAGGGCGCTGTCGCGGACGCCGATCGCGCGGCCGTCCCGCTCGGCGGTTTCGGCCAGTGGCAGGACGTAGGGCAGGGTGAGCGGGAAGGCTCGTTTCACGCGGGACGCTCCCTTGTCCGTCTTGCGGTAGCGGGTGAGCAGCGTGAGGTACAGGCTGTTGTCGGGGCGTTGGCCGGGGGCATGGCGGCGCGGATTGTCGACATGTACGTGCGGATCGTACTGATCTTGAGCTTGCGGCGGATCAGGTGGGCGCCCCCATGGTCAGCTCGGTCGCCCGCACCTGTGGCTCCTGGTCGCCCGCGCCGCTCTCAACGGCGATGAACACCGAGTCATCACCGTGGTCCATCTGCATCGACACATCGCCGGTCCCGTGCACGAGCGCGTTGGTGACGAGCTCGGTGACGACGAGTGCCACCGCGTCCCGCAGTTCGGGCGGTACATCGCACTGTGACTGGGCCAGTACCGCGTCAGTAGTACGCCGTATCTCGCCGACCCGCACTCTGTCGTCCGGGCCGCCGGACCGGGCAATGGACACATCCATGAGCGCACCTCGGGGAGCAGCGGGTACGGGGGCTCCAGAAGAGCCGTTCTGCGGGGCATCGGGAGAGTTATCGCCCAGTCCTCTGCGGTCGGGGCAGGTGCCAGCGGGCACCTGAGTGTGGGGAGCCGTGTCCATGTCGGACAGGGCGACCGAGGTACACGAAGTTCACCAACTGGTTCGACGCGATGACCCCGTCAGCCGAAGCCCCCGAAGACACACCCAAGATCATGCAAGAACTAACCAAAGGTCTATCTGATGACTGACGTCTCTCATAACGAGCGCCTTGCCGACCACTTCCCGAACGGGGGGTGGCGCAAGTCGTCGTACTCCGACCCCACCGGCAACAACTGTGTAGAGGTCCTTACAGAGCCGAAGGCCGTCCAGGTCCGGGACTCGAAAGACACCACGATTCCGGCCTGCGTTCCGCGCAATTCGGCCTGGCTGGAGGTCCTGGCGGTCTGAACGTGCAGGTCGACGGCCTGAGGGCTGGTGGAACGGTGAGATTCGTCTAGAGACGCGGTTTCGTCAATTCGCCTGCGGTGACCTGGAGTTGCTCCATAGGGTCTGGAGTCGTGTACGTGAAGACGACGAAGCGGGAGAACAAGTCGGGCACGGTCCGGTACCTGCATCTGGCCCACAACGAGTGGGATCCAGTGAAGGGGCGGGCCGTCCCGAGGGTCCTGTACTCCTTCGGCCGCGATGACGACCTGGACCGCGACGCGATCAAACGGCTGGTCGCGTCTCTATCGCGACTGCTGGAGCCGGGAGAGGCGCTGGCCTCGACGGCGGCGGGCGACCTGGAGTACGTCTCCTCGGTCGCCTTCGGCGGCGCCTACGTTCTCGATCAACTGTGGCGGCGACTGCGGATCGACCAGATCGTGGGCCGGGTCGGGCAGCCCAAGCGCGGCCGGCGCCGGGACATGACGGCGACCGAGCGGGTGCTGTTCGGGCTGGTCGCGAACCGGGCCCTGGCCCCGTCCTCGAAACTGGCCGCCGCCGAGTGGCTCAGCCACGACGTGCACGTCGACGGGCTGGACACGGTCGATGACGACGCCTGCTACCGGGCGATGGACTGGCTCCACGAGGTCGCAGGAGACCTGGAGAAGCAGGTCTTCGACGAGGTCGCCAACCTCCTCAACCTGGAGGTCGACCTGCTCTTCTTCGACACCACCAGCACCTACTTCGAGGTCGAGGACGCCGATACGCCCGTCGCCCGCGACGAACGCGGCATGCCCGCCGCCACCGAGGACGCACCGGCCGGTGCCAGCGGTGAACAGGACTGCCAGGTGCCCGGTCCGGTGGGCTTTCGGACCTGGGGCAAGTCGAAGGACTCCCGCGACGACCTGCCGCAGATCGTGATCGGGATGGCCGTCACCCGCGACGGCATCCCGGTCAGGGTCTGGTCATGGCCGGGCAACACAGGTGACCAGAGGCTGATCCGGCAGGTCAAGGACGACATGCGGGACTGGACCCTCTCCAAGATCGTGTGGGTTACCGACCGTGGCTTCTCGTCCGAGCGCAACCGTCGCTACCTCCGCCAGGGCGCCGACGCCTACATCATCGGCGAGAAGCTCCGCTCGGGAAGCGACGAGGCCCAGGCCGCCCTGTCCCGGCAGGGCCGCTATGCCGAGATCACCAGGAACATGCGGGTCAAGGAGGTCCGCGTCTCCGATGCCGAACGCTTCGTGATCTGCCACAACCCCGAAGCCGCCCTCCGCGACGAACACGTCCGAGAACAGCTCGTCGCCCAGCTCAGCGAGCTGATCGAGGACACTGACAAGCTGAGCGAGTTCAAGCGCGGAGAGCTCCGCGGGAAGATCGCCGGCAAGCCGGGCCTGAACCGCTACCTGCGCACCACCCCTACCGGCAAGCTCCGCCTCGACACCGCCCGCGTCAAGACCGAGGCCAACCTCGACGGCAAGTACCTCCTGCGCTGCAGCGACCCGCACCTGTCCGCCGAGGACATCGCACTCGGCTACAAGCAGCTCCTCGAAGTCGAGCGCGGCTGGCGGGACATGAAGCAGATCATCGACCTCAGACCGGTCTACCACCGCCGCGAGGAAAGGATCCGTGCACACGTCCTGCTCTGCTGGCTGGCCCTGCTGCTGATCCGGATCACCGAAACCACCACGGGCACTACCTGGACCACTGCCCGCCGCGAACTCGACCGCCTCCATCTGGGCACCTTCACCGGGCCCACCGGACAGTTCAAGCAGGTCACCGCCCTCACCAAGCCCCAGCGTGACCTGCTGGCCAAGCTCGACGTCCCCGTCCCGAAGCAGATCATCGACCTGAAGCCCACACCCCGCTGACCAGCCAGAACACCAGCGCCTAGAGAAACGCTCTCCAGGCGCCTTCACCCATGTCCGCCCAGGTCACACCCCGGATTCGCGTCTCCAGCCGAACGAATTACGCGGAACCCAGGTCCGGGTTTCCACGCGTCGACGGCAGCCTGGACAACGTTTGTGAACAGCCTCGCGTAGCAAGCAACGAAGGCGGCTCCTCCCAGTAGATGTGGGAGGAGCCGCCTTCGTGTTGGCCCGACTTTGCCCGACGGCACTGACAGCCGCCAGAGCGCGCAGGCGCAGGGCGTCGAAGCATCTGCGCCAGGCTGGCACCGGTCTCGGTGCGGTTCCGCTCTTACGGCGTCCGCCACGATCGGAGACGCTCAGCGATCCCGTACGAGTCGGTCCGGCGGGCGCGGACGTCGATGATCAGGTCCCGCCAGAGCTCGTACTTGGTGTCGACGCGTTCGCCGGAGAGTTCCAGGTACGCGACGGCGAGCCCATACCCGAAGAGCTCGTTCCGCGACGGCAGCGGCCGGAGCAACACGCACTCTTCCAGGAATACGGCGGCCCGCCAGAAGGCGTCAGGGTGGTGGTAGTCGTAGCGGGGCGGGTCGACCTTGTGCCGGGCCGCCATGCCGACGAAGACGCTGAAGTCGGCAACGCTCAGATCCTCGTCGAGCAGTTCCTCCTGCCGCTCCAGGATCCACCGGTAGTCGATGTAGTACTCGGCAGGCACAGGTCAGGCCGCCCGGGGCGTGTGTGCTGACGGGGCGGGGCCGCCGAACTCGTCGTCGAAGGCGCGCACCGTGTCGGAGTCGCGGGTCACTCGGCGGAAGGCCGCGGCGCCGACGGCCAGGGCTTGCTCGCGCTTCTTCTCCGCGGCGACATCGGCGAGGTAGTCCGGAAGGGACAGGCCCGCCGACGTCGCGAGGTCTTCGAGCGTCTGCTTGATCGCTTCGGGGATTTCGAGGTCGGCCATGCCCCGAGTATGACGCGCGGGAACCCTCCGCAACCACCTCTTGCGGGAAAGTGTCCTGACCTGCGCTTTTATCAATCGCCAGGTGGTGCTGGGCGGTGCCCGAAGCGGAGTACGGCAGGCACCCTGGCCCACCCCTCCCACTCGCCCGCCGCGTCTGCACCCTCTGCACGGCCTACCAGCGCCAACAGTACTGACGCCGATCGCCGACTCCCTCCCGAGATGACGGTACATACCCATGCCCGACTCGCGCCGCCCTGAGAAGGGGCACCACCACCCTGCCCCAGCAGTTCCCCCTTGAGCTGCTGGGGGGGGCGGGGGTGAATGTGCCCGTGCGGTTCCATTTACCAGCAGACAGCCCGGGACCGGATGCGGCTCCGGGCGGCCAACCTCCGAAAGACCGTCGACGTCGGCCTCTTCGAGGCATGCACCCGCCCCCCGGGGTCCCGGTGATAGAACTGCCCGCCGGACTGACGACCGAGGAACGGATCACGTGGGTCACCCGCACCGTGCACGAACGGGGCCTCATCGTCTGACCCGCCCCGCCTACCGGCCTATCGGTCCATGACCTTCAGGACCGACTCGACCTGGTCCCGGACCGGCAGCGTGCCGTCCACGACCAGGTCAGCCTGCTGTCGGGTGGGCGCGATGTGAAGGTCGTAGGCGCGGACGGTGTTGGCGTACCCGAGCAGACCGGGCAGAGGGTCCTTGCCCTCCTGAATCTTGCGTACCGTCTTGCGCACTACCCGCAGGTCCGCCGGAGCGTCGACGAACACCGACCAGGACGCCCGAGCGGCCAGAGCGGGCAGAGCGAGAGCGAAGATACCCTCCACGATCACCAACGGCACACTGGCCTGAGCGCCGAGCGCCGCGTCGATCCGGGCAAGATCAAGGGCCCGCGGGTCGCTGAAGTCGACCACTCGCCCCGGCTGCCCGTCCAGCCGCGCCACGCTCGGCGCCCGCGCCGGGTCCTGGTGGTAGAAGAGATCGAGATGGACCAGACCCGCATCCCGTGACTCCTGTGCCACAGCACGGGCCAGGGTGGTCTTCCCGGATCCGGCCCCGCCGCCGATGAGCAGAAGACAAGGCTGGTTGGACACGCGCGGATGCCTCACTGTGAGCCGGTCTCAGAGGCGCGAGTGTAGTGAACATGGTCGTCGCGGACGACGAGATCGGCGAGGCCCTCGAACGAATCCCGATGTCGTTTGACCGGGAACAACCTCCGCGCGGACTGGGACGACGTCTCTATGTCGCATCGTCGGGTACGGCGAAAGGAACAACCCCCGCGCGGGCGGGGACAACCCCACGATCGTGTGCCGCAGGACGCGGGTGCCGGAACAACCCCCGCGGACGGGGACGAGGTGCCGGTCAGGTCGTTCATGGCGCACCGCTGAGAACGGCCCCCGCGAGGGCGGGGACGACCCACCAGCCGAGCCGACGAGGACGCGTGCCCAGGAACTACCCCCGTGAAGGCGGGGACGACGACTTGTTGGAACGGGTGTACTGCGACCCGTACGAACGACCCCCGCGCGGGCGGGGGCGACGTCTTGCCCATCGACAAGCTGAAGCCGATGAAGGAACAACCCCCGCGCGTGCGGGGACGACAGCCTGGCGAGGTTGATGGCGTTGCCGGTCCTGGAACAACCCCTGCGCGGGCGGGGACGACATGATCGCGGGGGCCAACGTCGACTTGCCGTTCGAACGAGCCCCGGGCGGACGGGGACGACTTGGCTGGATGGCTCATGGTCCAGACCCGGCAAGAACCACCCCGGCGCGGGGCAAGGACGACACGACGCGCAGACCCTCGGGGGTGCGGGTGACCGAACGACCTCCGCTCGGGAGGGGACGACCCGAGCGCCGACTGCGTGAGCGCCTCGACGTCCGAACAACTCCCGCGCGGGCGGGGACGACGGGTTCGCCGCGTCCTACTCCACCCTGGAGTCGGAACAACCCCCGTGCGGGCGGGGACGACAACCCGGCGAGGTAGCGGCTGTCGTCGAAGTACGAACAACCCCCGCGCGGGCGGGGACGACCGGTTGGGTGAGCGGGGTGAGCACATCGCGGACGAACAACCCCCGCGCGGGCGGGGACGACTCGACGAGGCGCAGCTCCATCTGATCTGGCCAGGAACAACCCCGCGGGGGCGGGGACGACTGGACCCTGGACGCCTTCCAGCTCCCCAGCATGGAGCAACCCCCGCGCGGGCGGGGACGACATCCTGGCCACCCTGCCGGGGCTGATCACCCCTGGACAACCCCCACGCGGGCGGGGACGACATCCCGGACGGGCCGGTCGTACCGCGCGGCGACGAACGATCCCCGCGCGGGCGGGGACGACACCAGCGACGCGGCAACGTCCCTCGTTATCGAGGAACAACCCCCGCGCGGGCGGGGACGACCGGGGGCGCCACGAAAGGAGGTCCCGCCCCACAGAACAACCCCCGCGCGGGCGGGGACGACCACGTCGTCACGCGCGCCGGAGCAGCGTTCGGGGAACAACCCCCGCGCGGGCAGGGACGACCGGCCCTCCCTCGGGTCGCTGGCGTTCAGGATGGAACAACCTCCGCGCGGGCGGGGACGACGTGCGCGGAGGGCGGCGGGCTCGGTGCGTGTCCGAAATACCCCCGCGCGGGCGGGGACGACAGGGAAAACCGTCATCGTGTTACGGGTCTGGTCGAACAACCCCCGCGCTGGCGGGGAGGACACGCTCGCATCAGCGATGCCATGGAGCTGAGCAACGAACAACCCCCGCGTGGGCGGGGACGACGGGCAGGCCCGCACCCTCCTCGTCGGCGAGGACGAACAACCCCCGCGCGGGCGGGGACGACCTGTCTGGGATCAAGGTTGCGGGCATGCCCGGCGAACAACCCCCGCGTGGGCGGGGACGAACCGGTAGGTGCTCAGCAACTCCCGTGCCTTCTCGAACAACCCCCGCGCGGGCAGGGGCGACTCCGCGATGGGGCGCCAATACACGTAGTCGAAGGAACAACCCCCGCGCGGGCGGGGACGACCCGTGGGGAGCAACCGGGACGTACCGGACGTCCGAACAACCCCCGCGCGGGCGGGGACGACGTTCCGGCCTCGCCCCGGTCGGGGGCGTCGATCGAACAACCCCCGCGCGGGCGGGGACGACGTTCCTAGCACCGACCGGGCGGTGGCTCCGGTGGAACAACCCCCGCGCGGGCGGGGACGACCTTCTCGGCCTCACCCGCCTGGAGTTGGGTCGCGAACAACCCCCGCGCGGGCGGGGACGACCAGACAGCCGACCGGTGCTCGTCATCGCGGAGGGAACAACCCCCGCGCGGGCGGGGACGACGGTGGAGGGCCATTTCTGCCCCCTCTCGGGTGGGAACAACCCCCGCGCGGGCGGGGACGACGTTCGCGGCCAGTTCCATGCGGCCGTGCGTGTCGAACAACCCCCGCGCGGGCGGGGACGACGCCGTCGCCCTGCGCACCCTGCGCGCCCCCCGCGAACAACCCCCGCGCGGGCGGGGACGACGTCACCCCCAGTCAACAGCCGCAGCAAGGCGGCGAACAACCCCCGCGCGGGCGGGGACGACACCCGGGTACGGCACCGCGACGGCAGAACCGTCGAACAACCCCCGCGCGGGCGGGGACGACGAGTCCGGACTCGATGGGCTGACGGGCGGGGACGAACAACCCCCGCGCGGGCGGGGACGACACCCGGAACTTCTGCGGCAGACCGCCGGTCACGGAACAACCCCCGCGCGGGCGGGGACGACGCCTTCACCGTGCCCTTGCCGGTGCCCTTGGGGGAACAACCCCCGCGCGGGCGGGGACGACGTCCTGGGCGGTCTCGTCATCGCGGGAATCGGAGAACAACCCCCGCGCGGGCGGGGACGACCGGCCCTGACCTGCCCGGACCCCGTTTCGCCTGGAACAACCCCCGCGCGGGCGGGGACGACAGGCCCGGAGGGTCGCGGGCAGCGCTGGCCGAAGAACAACCCCCGCGCGGGCGGGGACGACTCCCAGACCTCACGCGAGAGTCGCTTCTGCGCAGAACAACCCCCGCGCGGGCGGGGACGACACTTCTTCACCTGCGGTGATGCATGCGAAGTCTGTTCATTTCCTTTAGGTGCTTCAAGGGGGAGCCGAGGGCTTTCCTGATCAGTCTTTGGTTCCTTCGGGGTGCTGTCAGTGGGCCAGGCTAGTTTCAACAGAGCAGGTTGGCCACGGTGTTGGTCCAAGGGGGGCGAGGCGGGAAGGTGCACGAAACGCAGGATGCAAAGGCGCTTGATGATGTGATCCGGGAGTTGGGGCTGGGCGCCGAGACGGCTGCTTGGCTGGGTGTGTTGTGGGGGAAGTCGGCCCAGCGAGGTGGCGGCGCGTCGCATCTGCTGCTCGGTCATTTGCTGGACACGGCGGCGGTCGCCGAGTGCATGTGGCGGACTTTTGTGGCTCCGTGGATGCGGTGGCGGCTGGATGAGGTGACGGGGGGCCGGGGGCGGCTCTTCTTCATGTGGGTGTGCGGGATTCATGACTGCGGCAAGGCGACCCCGGCTTTTCAGTCTCTCGATGCTGAGGGCGCCGCGCGGGTACGCGCAGCAGGTCTCGTGTGGGGTCCTGGCGCTTCCATGAAGCCTGTGTGGAGGCACGATAAAGCTGGCGGGGTGCTGCTCAGCCGGGTACTGGGGCAGGAGTGGGGGCCGGAGCAGTCCCGGTGGGTATGGCCGCTTGTTGCCGGGCACCATGGCGTGTTTCCGGGCGCCGGCATCTTGCAGCGCGGAGCAGCTGGTGGTGAGCCGCAAGGGCGCGGCGAGAAGTGGCAGAGGGTTCAGCGGGCGCTCTTGGACGTCTTCACCAGGGCTGTGGGATTCGAGGACATCAAGTCGGTATGCCCAGTGGGTCCGCTGTCGAAGGCCGAGCAGCTCGCCTTGTCAGGAATGATCGTGATGGCCGACTGGGTGGCCAGTAACAGCGAGCATTTCGCGGGACAGGACAACCTCGCCGGCCTCTCCCTGGCGACAGCCCGGCTGCGCGCCACGACAGGCTGGGAGGCGCTGGGCTTGAGGGGCGGATGGGGTGAACTGCCGCTTCCTGTACCGGGCGAGGATCTGGTACGGGTGCGCTTCGGGGAGCCCGCCCGCCCTGCCCAGGTTCAACTGATGGAACTGGCAAGTGAGATGCCCGCCTCCGGGCTGCTGGTGGTCGAGGCGCCGATGGGGGAGGGCAAGACGAAGGGAGCGCTGGCGGCGGCGGAGATCCTGGCGGCGCGGTTCGGGCTGGACGGCGTTTTCGTCGCGATGCCGACCCAGGCCACCAGCGACCCGATGTACACGCAGGTCCTCGACTGGGTGGCGACGTTCGATCCGGAACTGGCCGACCAGGTGGCGTTGCTGCATGGCAAGCACATGTTCAACCCGCGCTGGCAGCAGGTATGGCAGACGCACGCCAGCGGCAACGACAGTCACGATGATCTGTACGGGGCCATTGACGAGGACGACGCATACGGTCTGGCCGATACCGGTTGTGCCCCGGAGCGCCGAGGACCGGCCCTGTGGTTTTTGGGGCGTAAGCGCGGGCTCCTCACCGGGTTCGGCGTCGGCACCGTCGATCATCTGCTGTACGCGGCTACCCGGACCCGGCACGTGATGCTGCGCTTCGCGGGGCTGGCGGGAAAGGTCGTGATCGTCGACGAGGTGCATGCCGCCGACGTGTACATGCGGCAGTTCTTGACCGAGGCGCTGCGCTGGCTGGGGCAGGCCCGCGTGCCGGTGGTCCTGCTGTCGGCCACCCTGCCACCCGCTCAGCGCCAGTTGCTGGTCGACGCCTATCTCGCCGGTGCATCCGGGGCCGACATTCATGTGCGTGTGCCGGAGCCTGTTGGCTACCCGTGTGTGACAGGAGCGTGGGTGGCGGAAGGCCAGCCCGTGGTGCACCGTCCGCGCGCGGCAGCGAAGAGCTGGCGGCCGTCGATCCCCGTGCAGCTCTCCTGGCTTGCAGATGTCTCCGACCGGGGGGAAGCAGTAGCCGAGCGCGTGCTTCAGGAAATCGCTGACGGGGGTGTCGTCCTGGTTATCCTCAACTCGGTGGACCGGGCGCAGGGGGTCTACGAACAGCTGACTCAGACCCTTGCGGCGGAAGTGCACCTTCTGCACGGCCGGTTGTGTGCGACGCACCGCGCGGACCGCACGGACCAGTGCTTGTCCCGACTCGGCCCCGGCGCGGGCCGCAGCCGCCCGAAGCGCATGGTGGTTGTCGCCACCCAGCTCGCGGAGCAGTCGTTCGACGTGGACGCGGATCTCCTGATCACCGATCTGGCCCCGACCGATCTGCTGCTCCAGCGCATCGGCCGCCTGCACCGCCATGACGGCACCCCGAGACCGGCCCGGATGCAAAGCCCACGGGTCATTGTCACGGGCATCGAGCAGGGCCCCGCAGAAGTGCCCCGGCTGCTCCGCACCTCCGAGTTCATTTACGGCGTGTACACCCTGCTGAGGGCCGCTGCCCTGGTGCGCGAGGCGGCGGGGGACATCGGCGCGCCGTCCGGTGAGCTGGCCGGTGAAGACTGGATGGTGCCGACTGACGTGCCCCGGTTGGTTGCCGCTGCGTACAGCGACGTGAACCTCTTCCCCGCACAGTGGCAGGCGACGGAAGACGAGGCACGGATCGCGTGGGAGCAGGAGCAGGCGAAACGCACAGCGGCAGCCCAGGAACTTCTTCTCACGGGACACCGCGACTGGGGGCGGCCGACTCTGGCGGGCCTGCACTACCAAGGTTCCGCCAGATTCGGAGATGAGGGGCAGATGGAGGCACTCGTCCGCGACGGAGAAGAGGCCGTCGAGGTGGTGATCGTCCGTAAAGTCCCGGGCGGCTATACCGCGCTGAACGGAACCCGCCTCGGCATTCACGGCGAGGCGTCGGAGGCCCCCGTGGTCGAAGCGGTGCTCGGAGGTACGACCCGGCTCCCGGGAAAGCTCACCCGCGCTGCCGAGGCTGACCTCGCGCCCCTTCCGGGGTGGTCGGCCCACCCGTGGTTGCGCTACACACCGGCCCTCGTGCTCGACGAGGGAAACACAACCCGGCTGGGGGGCTATGAGGTGGCGTACGACGACGACATGGGCCTGATCGTGAAGTGAAGCTGACACCCCCCCACGCGGGCGGGGACGACTTGCAGTCCTTGTCCTTGTACTCAACCTCAGGAGAACACCCCCCGCGCGAGCGGAGACGACGCCGTACGGCGCAGGGACCTCGCCCGCGCCATCGCACAACCCCCGCGCGGGCGGGGATGACGCCCTGCCGCACCTGCATGTAACTCCGGCAGCGGAACAACCCCCGCGCGTGCGGGGACGAAGCCTGTGGCGGGCACACACCATTGCCGATGACCGAACAACCTCGCGCGAGGGAGGACGACCGTCACCCACTCCTCCAGCGGCGGGGTGTCGAGGAACATCCTCCGCGCGGGCGGGGACGGCGCCACGTCATCGGCGTCCAGGAGGATGGGCAGCGAACAACCCCCGCGCGGGCGGGGACCGCCAGCAACCCAGGCAGTCCGTCGACACGTCGTCGGAACAACCCCCGCGCGGGCGGGGACGGCTTGCCGCGCGAGGCGAGCTGTGCGCGCTCGGAGGAACAACCCTCGCGCGGGCGGGGACGGCGTCGAGCTGGACGGATGGGTGAAGGGCGGCCGGGAACAACCCCCGCGCGGGCGGGGACGGCTCGGGGGGGGGGGGCAGAGGGTCCGCCGCCCCGAACGGGAACAACCCCCGCGCGGGCGGGGACGGCCTGGCCAACGTCGGCCAGCTCTACCGCGAAGGCGAACAACCCCCGCGCGGGCGGGGACGGCACCCGGAGGGGGGTTGCGGTCTCCACACTCGTAGAACAACCCCCGCGCGGGCGGGGACGGCGCAGCAGGTAGGACAGTGAATCCCTCTCCAGGGGAACAACCCCCGCGCGGGCGGGGACGTCTTCCTGGAGTCCGAGGAGCACAGCGCGACCTACGAACAACCCCCGCGCGGGCGGGGACGTCGAGCGCGAGCAGGCCCACCGGACCCTCACCCGGGAACAACCCCCGCGCGGGCGGGGACGTCTACCCGTACACGTACGGGTCGGTCCGCCGGTACGAACAACCCCCGCGCGGGCGGGGACGTCACCTGGCCGTCGCTCTTCAAGAGCCGGTTGAGGGAACAACCCCCGCGCGGGCGGGGACGTCCTCCACCCCTTGCCCCATGGGTTGCTCTATGGGGAACAACCCCCGCGCGGGCGGGGACGTCACTTGCTCACCTGCGGTGATACATGCGATGCCTGTTCATTTCATTCAGGCGTTTCAAAGCAGAGCCGAGGTTCTCATGATCAGTTATCGGCTCCTTCGAGTCGGCTGGCAGTGGCCCAGGCTGGTTTCACCCAGACGGATTGGCTCAGGCATTGACTTATACGGAGGGGCGAAAGGGCGCCGTGGTGGTGGAAACGGCTCCTTGACGAGGCGGCGTCCGTCTGTTGTTCGATCGAGGTAACGCACGTCGAAGGCATGAGGCTGGTTGTCAAGTGATGCCTGGCAACCCCCGCATAACGGGGACGACTTGTTGGCTGCCCGTGCTGCTGAATAACCGTGCGTGGCATGGGCCATGTGCGGGCCGGTGTGAGAGGGCAGCATACCGGCCGTTCTGACGGCAGGGGTGGAATCGAAAGTAGCTCTCTACACCCGCAGCATTGGCAGTAATTTCGCAGCAGCTGCCGGGCCACGGTGCTCTGACCCCGGACCCCGAGACCCGGCAGCGTTGAGGGAGGTACTGATGTGACGTACAACCTGATGACGCAGCCCTGGCTCCCGGTTCTCGACCGTCAGGGCAAGATCTCGGAGCGTTCGCTGAGCGCGGTGCTGCTGAGCCTGCACGAGATCCAGTCTCTGGCGCTGCCGACTCCCACGATGGTGCCGGCAGTGCTCCGCCAGGTGCTGCTCCCTGTGGTGCTGGACGCGCTGGGCGTTCCGCGGTCGCCGCAGGAATGGCAACAGCGCTTCGAGCATGGCAAGTTCACCTCGGACGAGCGGGACACACTCACCGCCTACATGGACCGTCAGGGCGACAGGTTCGACCTCCTGTCCGTGGAGAGGCCCTTCGCGCAGGTCGGCGGGCTGGAAGCGGCCAACGGCGAGACGAAGTCGCCGGCGTTGCTCATGCCCGCCGTCGCCACCGGAAACAACGTTCCTCTCTTCAGTGCGCTCAGCGAGGCAGACCCTCTGCAACTGGCCCCAGCCCAGGCCGCCTTGTGGCTGGTGCACGCCCACTGCTGGGACACCGCCGCCATCAAGTCCGGGGCGGTCGGTGACCCGAAGGTCAAGGCGGGCAAGACCACAGGCAACCACACCGGTCCGCTGGGGCAGCTCGGCGTGATCGTGCCGGTGGGCCGGACCCTGTACGAGACGGTCCTGCTGAACCTTCCCGTGCAGTACGACGGAGGAACCCCCGGCGACGCCCCGCAGTGGGCAGCGGCCGACCCGGCCACCCCGTGCTGGCAGACGCGCCCCGCGCGCGGTCTGCTGGACCTGATGACCTGGCAGTCCCGCCGTATCCGCCTCATCGCGGCCGAGACCCCGAACGGCCCGCGCATCACCCGTGTGGTGATCGCCGCGGGGGACCGGCTGGAGTCCACCCCCCTGTACGAGCCGCACACCGCGTGGACCCAGACCGCCAAGCCCAAGGCGGGCCAGCGACCGCAGCGGCCCCGCCGCCACCTTCCCGGCCGCAGTGCCTGGCAGGGCATGGACACGCTCCTCGCGCTGTCGCTCCCCGCCGACGGGGACGGGCCCTACACCTCACAACTCCTGCGACAGCTGGGCGAGCTGGAGGGCGAGGGCTGCATCGCTGAGGACTACCCGCTCCGGCTGGAAACGTACGCCATGGAGTACGGCAACCAGTCAGCGGTGGTGGAGAACTCCGTGCACGACACCCTGCCGGTCCCCGTGGCGGCCCTGGCAGCAGAGCACGCCGGGCTGCGGGACGCCCTGCTCGAAGCCGTCGGCCAGGCGGGACGGCTGGGCCGCGCCCTGGACTGGCTCCAGATGGATCTGCGCCGGGCCGCCGGAGGCGACCCGCTGCCCCGGGACAAGGGCGCACGCCTGTCCCAGCAGCTGCCGTACGCACTCGACCAGCCCGTACGCCACCTGCTGACCCGCCTGCGCGGTACGGCAGGCGATTTCGACCAGGTCGAGACGGCCCTGGGGGACTGGGAAGCGACCCTGTGGGACACCGCCGCAGCGCTGGCCCACGAGCAGCTCGCCGCCGCACCGCCGACCGCTTTCGGCGGACGCGTGACCGCAGACGGCGTCTTCCGCACGGCCACGGCCGAGCGCGGCTTCCGCAAGGCCCTCTACGCCACCCTTCCGCGCGCCGCCGAGGCGCGACGCTCCCCAGTCCAACGCTCCGAAGCCGAGGTGCCCGCATGACTGCTCGCCGACGCCCGCTGTACTGGGAGGACTTCACCCCCGGCGCACTCCGTGCCGGTGCGGAACTTGCCGCCTTGCGCCGGGGAATCGGCCAGGAGCCCGGCAACGCTCCGGACATGTGGCGATTCCACCGGGTCAGGATCAGCGAGTACGAGGCACAGACCGGTGCTCCCTCCAGCACGCTGGCCGCGGAACACACGGCGCTGACCTTGTTCGCGGTCCACCAGCAGTCGCAGCGCACGTCGATGCACCGGGCGAAGAACGGCCTCGGCAGCGCTCTGCGGACGCTCCGCCAGTCGGACCAGTACCGCAACAACCCCGAAGCGCTCGATACCCGGGTCAACGCCCTGGCCACCGCGGAAGAGGTCGGGGAGCTCGCCCACCACCTGCGGGGCCTGGTCACCCAACTGCGCGGCATCAGCCAGCCCTTCGACTACACCGCACTGTTCTACGACGTGCTGCGCTGGCACACCCCCGAAGCGCGCGACCAGGTCCGGCGCCGGTGGGGCGCCCAGTACTACGACTGGGCCGACACCGAGCGCACCGACGGTGCCTGACCCTCTTGTCACATCGACCACAGGAGCAACCGCCATGACCGCACCGCGCCTCTACCTCGACGTGCACGTCCTGCAGTCCGTGCCCCCGTCCAACATCAACCGCGACGACTCCGGCACCCCCAAGCAGGCCGTCTTCGGCGGCGCACGCCGTGCCCGGGTCTCCTCCCAGGCGTGGAAGCGCGCGACACGCACCCACTTCGCGAGCAGCATCCCCGAGACCGACCGGGCCACCCGCACGAAGAAGATCACCGAACTCCTCGCGACGCGCCTCAAGGCCACGACCGGGCTTGCAGCAGAGCAGGCCGACCGGCTGGCCACAGCACTCGTGGCCCCCCTGGGCATCAAGAAGTCCGCGAAGAAGGATGCCCAGTCGGCCTACCTCCTCTTCTTCGGCAAGCCCCAACTGGACACCGTCATCAACCTGCTCGACGGCCGCGCACCCGACCTCGCGGCTCTCAGCGATACCGAACTGGAAGCGGAGATCAAGAAGCTGCCGGTGGCCGAGCAGCTCACCACCGGCCACCCGGCCGAGGTCGCCCTCTTCGGCCGCATGGTCGCCGACCTCCCCTCCCTGAACGTGGACGCCGCGGTCCAGGTCGCCCACGCGCTCTCCACCCACCCGGTGCAGACCGAATTCGACTACTACACAGCCGTCGACGACGAAAACACCGAGGATTCCGGCGCGGGAATGATCGGGACCGTGGAGTTCAACTCCTCCACCCTCTACCGGTACGCCACCCTCGGCATCCACCAGCTGCACGACAACCTCGCCGACGCCGAGACCACCGCCGACACCGCAGCCCGCTTCCTGGAGTCCTTCGCCCGCTCCATCCCCAGCGGTCACCAGAACTCCTTCGCCCACCGCACCCTTCCCCACCTGGTCCTGGTCACCCTGCGCACCGACCAGCCCGTCAACCTGGTCTCGGCGTACGAACGGCCCGTCCGCGCCCGCGACGGCATCGCCGAAGAGTCCGTGTCCCGCCTCGCCGAGGAACTCGCCAGCGTCTCCGAAACCTGGGGCTCCGCTCCCGCCCTGACCCTGGCGACGTACGCCCCGCTCAGCACCGTGCAGGACAAGGCCACCACCGCCTTCGGCCCCAGCATCCCCTTCCCCCGCCTGACCGGCCAGGTGCGCACCACGCTGGCATCGTGGCTCGAAACCGGTGAGCTGCGATGACCCTCACCCCCGCCGTGCTCCTCCTGCGACTGGCCGGCCCGCTGCAGTCCTGGGGCGGATCCTCCGAATACAACCGGCGGGAAACCCGCTCCCAGCCGACCAAGTCCGGAGTGACCGGCCTCCTGGCCGCCGCCTGCGGCCGCCGCCGGGACGAACCGATCACCGACCTCGTCGGCCTTCGGATGGGCGTCCGCGTGGACCAGCCCGGAAGCCTGCTGCGCGACTACCACACCGTCAGCGACCACCGGGGCCGCCCGCTGCCCTCCAGCCAGGTCAACGCCACGGGCCGCCAGAAGCCCACCTCTCCGGCCAAGTACACCCACGTCACCCACCGCTACTACCTGCAGGACGCCGTCTTCGTCGTCGCCCTCCAGGGACCGCAGGGCCTGATCGAAGGACTCGGCCAGGCCCTGCGCAACCCGGCCTTCCCCCTGGCCCTGGGCCGCCGCTCCTGCCCCCCCTCGCGCCCGCTGCCCCTGGGCATCCGCTACGGCGACGACGCCCGCGACCTGGAAACGGCACTGCGCACCCCCCACTGGCAAGCAGCCGACCACCAGCGCCGTGCCACCGGGCCCGACGTACGCCTCGCCGCAACCCTCGAGGACCCCGACGGCGACGACACCGCCACCGACGTCCCCCTGTCGTTCGACCTCCGCACGGGCGGCGGCCTGACCACCCGCATCATCCGGCACACCTGGCTCACCGTGCCCACGGGGCAGCCCGCCGCCCCCACCCCCGCAACCGACCACGACCCCTTCGCACTGCTCGGGTGATCACCATGCCGTACCTGTCCAAAATCCCCCTCAACCCCCGCCGCAACGGCGCCCTGCGCTTCCTGGGCAACCCCCACGCCATCCACGCCGCCGTCCTGGCCTCCCTCGCCACCCAGCCCGTCACCGAACGCCTCCTGTGGCGCCTGGAGACCGGCAACCCGCACCGCCCGGAACTCCTCGTCCTCACCCACAGCCGCCCCGACTTCACCCACCTCATCGAGCAGGCCGGCTGGCCCAACGCCGACGGCGGACAACCCCTCACCCGCGACTACACCCCGCTCCTCGACCGGGTCGCCGTCGGACGCGAATTCGCCTTCCGCCTCACCGCCAGCCCCGTGCAGAGCCTGCGCCGCCCGCAGAAGATGAGCCCCGAGCAAACCGCCCTGCGCGCTCAGCAGGACACCAAAGAAGGCACCGCCGCCCAACGCGGCGTACGGGGCTTCCGCGTTCCGCACCGCACGGCCGCCCACCAGCTCGCCTGGCTCCTCACCCACACCGACCGCGCCGGATTCAAGATCCCACTCGTCACCCAGACACCCTCCGCACCCGGACTCGGCGACCAGGGAGAGCCAGCCCCCGACGTCGCCCTCACCGCGCGCAGCACCCTGCGCTTCAGCAAAAAGAACGGAGGCCGCGAGGTCGTCGTCTCCACCGCCACCTTCCAAGGCCGCCTCCACGTCACCGACGCCGACGCCCTGCGCACCGCCCTCACCACCGGAATCGGCCCCTCCAAGGCATACGGGCAAGGCCTCCTCACCCTCGCCCCGGCAGCCGCACCACCCCGGCATGGCTGACCCCTGGTGGAAAGCAGGCACCCAAGACCTGCACCGCCTGGAAGACCGCATCTCCAGCCTGTACGTCGAGCGCTGCCACATCGACCGCGACGACAACGCCGTCGTCCTCGTCAACAAGACCCGCACGGTCCACGTGCCCGCCGCCTACCTCGCCGTCCTCCTCCTGGGACCCGGCACCCGCATCACCCACGCAGCCGTCGCCCTGCTCGCCGACTCCGGCACCGCCGTGTGCTGGGTCGGCGAGCACGGCGTCCGCATGTACGCATCCGGCCTCGGCCCCGCCCGCGGATCCCAGCTCCTCCTCCGCCAGGCATGGCTGGTCAGCCGCCCCCGCGAACGAGTCGACGTCGCACGCCGCATGTACGCGATGCGCTTCCCCGGCGAAGACACCACCGGCCTCACCATGCAGCAACTCCGCGGACGCGAAGGCACCCGAGTCCGGCGCCTTTACACCGAACACTCACGCCGCACCGGTGTGCCGTGGACCAAACGCGACTACAAGCCCGGCGACGCGTTCGCCGCAGGCGACGACGTCAACCGCCTGCTCTCCGCCGCGAATTCATCCCTCTACGGCATCTGCCACGCCGTGATCACCGGAATCGGTGCCAGCCCCGCACTCGGCTTCGTGCACACCGGCTCCGCCCTCTCCTTCGTCCTCGACATCGCAGACCTCTACAAGGCAGAACACACGATTCCCCTCGCCTTCGACCTCGCGGCCGGAGGCCTCACCAGCGAACGCGACGCCCGCATCACACTCCGGGACACAGTCACCGAGGGCCGACTCCTGCCCCGCATCATCCGAGACATCAAGAGCCTCCTGGCCGCCGAGGACGAAGACCTCATCGACCGCGACCTCAACGGCCTGTGGGACGACAAACTCGGAACCGTGGCAGGCGGACGCAACTGGGACGACACCATCTTCGACGACCCCCAGTACCGCACCATCCTGGGACCCGACCGCGACCCCGACCCAGGCTCCCCACCTGCTCAAGGGAACGGCTAGATGACCGTGATCATCCTCATCGCCGCACCTCCGGGCCTCCGAGGACACCTCACCCGCTGGCTCATCGAAACAGCCCCAGGAATCTACGTCGGAACGCCCAACCAGAGAGTCAGAGACCAACTCTGGAAACTCCTCGCCGACCGCATCCAGGACGGCCAAGCCATCATGATCGAACCAGCTGCCACCGAACAGAAATGGGCCGTCCGCACCGCAGGCAATGACCGATGGACACCCACCGACTTCGACGGCATCATGCTCATGGCCAGGCCACGCAACGCCTATCAGCCGTGGCGTCCTGGAACAGCAAGTGAATGAAATGAGGCCAGCGACGTTGTAACAGTGCAGGTCACGAAGCGTCGTCCCCGCCCGCGCGGGGATCGTCCGTGACCAGGGCGGGGAACGCCGGGCCTGTCGGGGTCGTCCCCGCCCGCGCGGGGATCGTCCGCGGCGGTGTTCGGGCTCGTAGGGAAGCGATGGGTCGTCCCCGCCCGCGCGGGGATCGTCCCCGACGGGAGCGCAAGGCGCCGTTCGACGAGCTGTCGTCCCCGCCCGCGCGGGGATCGTCCGTCTTGCTCAGGCAGTCCGAGAGGCTGCGGCGGGTCGTCCCCGCCCGCGCGGGGATCGTCCCTCAGGCAGAAGTGCAAGCGCTGGGGTTCCCGGGTCGTCCCCGCCCGCGCGGGGATCGTCCACGGTGACATGAGCCCTGCCCTTCGGTTGCGGTGTCGTCCCCGCCCGCGCGGGGATCGTCCTGACGCTGCCGTTGTAAAGGACGTTCACCTTCGGTCGTCCCCGCCCGCGCGGGGATCGTCCCGAACTAAGGGGCCCGGGTGCAGACCGGACCCCGTCGTCCCCGCCCGCGCGGGGATCGTCCGTTCCGCACCACGCTCACCGAGGCACGCGCACAGTGTCGTCCCCGCCCGCGCGGGGATCGTCCCCGGTACGAGGTCACTGGCGACTGATCACGCGGGTCGTCCCCGCCCGCGCGGGGATCGTCCTCAGGCGAGGCCCCACTCGCGGGGGCGGCCGGGGTCGTCCCCGCCCGCGCGGGGATCGTCCGCAGACCAACCTCCGCCAGAGGCACCACCTTGCGTCGTCCCCGCCCGCGCGGGGATCGTCCGCCGCACGGCGCGAACGCCTACGAGTGGGACGCGTCGTCCCCGCCCGCGCGGGGATCGTCCGAACAACACCGCGCCGCCGCCACGAAAGAGCGCGTCGTCCCCGCCCGCGCGGGGATCGTCCTCGACCGAGAGGAACGCCGCCCGCCCTGCTTTCGTCGTCCCCGCCCGCGCGGGGATCGTCCGTTCCCTCGGACGCCGGAGGGGGCCACGGCCATGTCGTCCCCGCCCGCGCGGGGATTATCCGGCGACCCAGCAGCGGTTGGGGGCTGGCGCGACGAAGTTGCGGTCCAGTAGATCCGGTGCCCGCTCGACGCTGCTGCCCGGGATTGAGGGGCCTCGCTTTTTCCGGACAGGCTTCTGACCGTTTATTTCACGCGGCGATTCGCAACTTCTCGTACTCGGCGTGGACTTCGCGCGGAGGACGGTAACCCACCGCCGAGTGGAGGCGTTTGCGATTGTACCAGAATTCGATGTAGCGAGTGATGTCCTGCCGGGCCGCCTCGCGGGTCAGGTAAGTCACCCTCGAAACGCGCTCGTTCTTCAGGGCGCCGAAGAATGATTCGGCCATAGCGTTGTCGAAACAGATCCCGGTGCGGCCGACAGATCTGCGGAGACCGAAGCGGTCCAGCGTCCTCCCGAACTCGGCTGACATGTAGTTACTTCCGCGATCCGAGTGAAATATCGCGCCGGCCAATAGATTCCTATTCCGTGCCGCGTTACGAATCGCCCTGGATATCAGTGGGGTTTGGTAGTGGTCGTCCAGTGCGTAACCGATGACTTCCTTCGTGCAGCAGTCGATGACCGTTGCGAGGTACAGCCAGCCTTCCCCGGTCGCGATATAGGTAATGTCGCCGACGAGCTTTTTGCCGGGCGCATCCGCAGTGAAGTCGCGGCCGATGAGGTCCGGCACTTGGCCGGCCGCAGTCTGAGTGAGGTTGAACCTCTTCGGCCGTGGCAGGCAGGGCACCAGGCCCAGTTCGCGCATGAGGCGGCGGACCAGCTCCACGCCCGCGGCGACGCCCCAGCGGTACAGCTGGGCCTGAATGAACCGTTCCGGGTTCGATAGAGACTTGATTCCGTGTAAGGATTGAGTCATGGCACGCCCTTCCTCCTATCCCCCTGAGCTGCGGAAACGAGCGGTCCGTATGGTCGCCGAGATCCGCGGTGACTATCCGAACGAGTCGGCCGCTTTGAGGGCCGTCGCCCAGAAACTCGGGATCGGTTCGGCCGAGACCCTGCGGAACTGGGTGAAGCGGGACGAGGTCGACTCCGGTCAGCGGCCGGGGACGACCACGGAGGAGTCCGCGCAGATCAAGGCGATGAAGAAGGAGATCGCCGAACTGAAGCGGGCGAACGACATCCTGAAGGCCGCGGCGAGTTTCTTCGCGGCCGAGCTCGACCGGCCACACACGCGCTCGTAGCGTTCATCGACGAGCACCGGGCCCGCTTCGGCGGTGTCGAGCCGATCTGCCGCGTGCTCACCGAGCACGACTGCAAGATCGCCCCGTCCACCTATTACGCCCACCACAAACGACTCCGGGCCCCGTCGGCCCGCACCGTCCGCGACGCCGAACTGAAGCCGCTCATCCGGCAGATCTTCGTGTCCAACTACCGTGTCTACGGCGCCAGGAAGGTCTGGCGTGAGCTGCACCGACAAGGTCACATCGTGGCCCGGTGCACCGTCGAACGCCTCATGCGCGAGCTGGGCGTCGCCGGTGCTGTCCGGGGAAAGAAGATCATCACCACCATCCCGGACAGTTCCGTGGAACGGGCACCGGACCTGCTGGACCGCAACTTCGTCGCGCCGGCCCCCAACCGCTGCTGGGTCGCTGACTTCACCCACGTCAAGACCTGGTCCGGCGTCGTCTACGTCGCGTTCGTCGTCGACACCTTCTCCCGCCGGATCGTCGGCTGGTCAGCCGCCACGTCGAAGGAGACCAGGCTCGTCCTGGACGCCCTGGACATGGCCCTGTGGCAACGTGACCGCGATAAACAGCCTTACCAGCGGGGCGAGTTGATACATCATTCCGATGCCGGGTCGCAATACACGAGTTTTCGGCTCGCCGAGCACCTGGACGCCGCCGGCATCGCGGCCTCCATCGGTTCGGTCGGCGACGCCTACGACAACGCCCTCATGGAGTCCACGATCGGCCTGTTCAAGACCGAGCTGATCAAGCCCGGCCGACCTTGGCGAACCCTTTCGCATGTCGAACTCGCCACCGCCGAATGGATCGACTGGTACTGCCACCGCCGACTCCACGGTGAAATAGGGCACATCCCACCCGTCGAATACGAGACCAACTACTACCGCAAAACCCCGAAATCCCAGGTCACAACCACAATCTAGAGTCTCTACCGAACCCGGAACGGTTCAGAATGCGCCGGTGCCCGTAGTGCTGCATCAGCCAACGTTTGCCCTGCATGTACGGTCGGGACATGGATGCCAGCGGCCAGCCGACGCTTGACGAGATGGTGTTCGTCGTGATGGCCCAGTCGAGAATCCGGAGGTCGGCAGCGTGGGCCGAACTCGATTTCGTCGAGCAGCATGTCCCAAAGTACGGCTGGCCGCCGGAGACGATCGAGGAGTACCGGGCGCAGCAGCTTCAGGAGTAGGCGTCAGAGGCTTGACCAGCCGAGGAAAAACAGAACCCCGTGGACGCGATGCCCACGGGGTTCTGCGCTGCTCGGCCGGGCGAGTGGGAGGTCCACGTCACTTCCCGCACTTGGCCTTGAAGCCGTCCAACAGAGCCTTGCCGGCATCGGAGTTGTCACGCACGTACACGCTACCGCTGATGCTGATCGAGGTGTTGCTGGTCGAGATCGACTCGCTGCCGGTCCGCTCGTTGCGGCTGTCGTCTCCGGCGACCGTCCAGATGATCTGGGACTGATCCTTGTTGAACTCGCCGGTGCTGGTCACGCTCGGCTTCTCGCGGACACCATCGCAGGTGTACTCATGATGCGAGACGCCGTTGCCCTTGACGACCAGCTGGCCGAGTTTGGACGTGCCGTTGACGTCCTTGATGTAGTAGGTACCGTCACGCTTGCTGCCGCTGCCGCTGCCGCTGCCGCTGCCGCTGCCGCTGCCGCTGCCGCTGCCGCTGCCGCTGCCGCTGCCGCTGCCGCTGCCGCTGCCGCTGCCGCTGCCGCTGCCGCTGCCGCTGCTTCCGCTGCAGGCGGTGAGTATGAGTGAGCCCGCGGCCAGGGCCCCGATGGACACGGCGATCTTGGCCCGCGTTCTACGAGTGGTCCTGGTGATGCTCATGGCGTTCCCCCGTCGTTCGTTCTGGATAGTCGGTTTGAGATAGAAGGTGAGTCAAAATATTCTATGGATAGGTGACTTTGACTGACCGGGACCGCCTGTCAGTCACCTTCGAGAAGGTTGTCGAGCCGATGCTCAGTCAGCGCCAGCGCGACCTCGGCCTGTGCGGCGAGGTCAGCGGGCTTGCGGATGCCTGTGGCGACTGGTGCTGCATCGGCCGACGTTTGCCCTGCATGTACGGTCGGGACATGGATGGCAGCGGCCAGCCGACGCTTGATGAGATCGAAGTGCACTTCGTTGCGCTTGTCGAGGGTCATCTGACCCGAGACGAGGCCGACCGCTGGGCTGCGCGGTGGGTGGTCGACGACGGGCTTGAGTTGGGACGACATCTCCTGGGGGCGCTGAGCCTCCTTCACGGAATCGACCTACCCGCGGACAAGGGCGGTGCCTACTTGCACGACGACGAGCAGGTGCGTGCATGGCTCGCGGAGCTGAGGAAACGCCGGACGTGACGAGGCCGGCCAGAGCTGCCATCCCGGCGCCGATCACTGCCAGGCTGATGCGCATGGCCGAACGGGTGCGGGTGCGGGAGATCGATGACGAGGAGGGGCGACGGCTGCTGCGGATAATCCGCAGAGGCACTGGCTCGGTCGTAACGTGGCGGCGCGCGCAGATGGTACTGCTGTCCGTGCAGGGCATGGCCGTGGCGAAGATTGCCGAGGTGACGTTCACGAGCCCGGACCGGGTTCGTGACGTGATCCATGACTTCAACGCCGACGGTTTCGAGGCGCTTTACCCGAAGTACAAGGGTGGACGCCCCAAGACCTTTGCCCTGCCTGAGCGACGCGAGATCAAGAAAATCGCCAAGTCAAAGCCAGCTGAGCATGGCCTGCCGTTTTCAACCTGGAGCCTGGCCAAGTTGGCCGACTTTCTGGTCGCCGAGGGGGTGGTCGACGACATCAGCCACGAGGGCCTGCGGGTCCTGCTCCGCGAGGAGGGCGTCTCCTTTCAACGCGTGAAGACCTGGAAGACCTCCCGCGATCCCGACTACGAGGCCAAGAAGGCCCGGGTCGAGCACCTCTACGCGATCGCCGACGGCGAGGTCATACCGGAGCCCGGCGAGCCTGAAGTCATGTTCTGTATGGACGAGTTCGGGCCGCTCAACCTCCAACCACACCCCGGTCGGCAGTGGGCCGAACGCGGCGGCAAGCACAAGGACCCCGAGCGTGAACCCAGGCCGAGGCGGCGGGCGACCTACACCCGACCGCACGGGGTGAGGCACCTGCTCGCCGCCTACGACCTGGGCAGGGACAAGCTCTACGGTCACATCAAGGAGACCAAGACCCGCTCGAAATTCTTAGAGTTCTGCCGCTACCTGCGCAGCCTCTACCCGGCCGGCGTGCGCATCGCCGTCGTCTGCGACAACTTCTCCCCGCATCTGACCACCAAGCGCTGCCGGCGGGTCGCAGACTGGGCCGAGGCCAACAACGTCGAGATCGCCTACACCCCGACCAACTCTTCCTGGCTCAACCGCATCGAGGCCCAGTTCACGGCCCTTCGCTACTTCGCCCTCGACGGCACGGACCACGCGAGCCACAAGGAGCAGGGCAGCATGATCCGCCGCTACATCATCTGGAGGAACAAGAACGCCGCAGACGAACGGCTACGCGATCTCGTCAACAGGGCGAACGTTGCCTGATTTGGCAGTAGGTGCTGTCGGACATGTCGAAGGCTTTCTCGATGAGCAATTTCAGTTCTTCGCGCCGCTGAGCTGTCGCGGATTCCGGGCGGGATCTCCAGTCGTAGTAGCCTGATCTGGAGACGCCGAGCCGACCGCACATAAACTCGACGCTGTATGCGTACTTCTCGGTGTCGAGCCGCATCTCATCGATGAACTCGTACTTGCTTGCTACCGGGGATCCTTCGCGAAGTACGCTGCGGCTTTTTTCAGGAAGGTAACTTCCATCTCCAGTTCGCGGTTGCGTCGTTCGAGTTCTTTCAGGCGCGCCCGCTCGTTCACCGTCAGTTCCGCATCGGGGGCCGGTTCCTGCTGCTTCTGGTACTTCTTCACCCAGCCGCGTAGTGTCTCCGAGTTCAGCTCAAGCTCCCGGGCGACTTCGGAGATCGTCTTGCTTGACCTCAACGCGATCTGGACGGCTTCCTCGCGGAACTCCGGCGAGTACTTACTGGGTGGCGCCACTTCTTCCTCGTTTCCTTGTCCAGGACAACCCTATTGGGCGCCTGTCCGGAAACTTCGTGGCCCCTCAGATCAAATGGTCCCCGGCGAGTCCGTCCAACAGCTGACCACCGAGAACACCACCCTCAAGCACCGCGTCCACCAGCTCACCCAGGAGGACCGCAAGCTCCAAGAACGGCTCGAAGGCGCCCGCTCCAACCTCAGATTCGCTGAGAAACGCATCGCCAACCTCGAAGCCGAACTTCTCGAACAGGACCGGCCATAACCGGTTGCCGTGGCCTGTTCAATCACCGTCGATTCGCTGGAAGATCTCGGAGAAATCGCCAGTCTCGATCAGGCCAGCGATCACACCGGTCATGTTGTTGATGCCTGGGTCTCGGACGATCAATCCGTCCGAGACCCAGAAGTAGCGACCGTTCAAGGCTTCCCCAGTCCCTGACCACTTCTCCATCAAGCGTCCGACCTCGGCGACCGTGAAGACAGTCGCGCTCCATTGGGATCCGTCCTTGAGATTCACGAAGGCATCGACGTTGCACACCGAGTCAAGTTCCTCGTCTGAGCCAGGGAGGAAAGATGCCTCGAAGGCATCCTTGCGAACGCGGAACCACGGCCCATCCCAACCTTGTTCAACCGATCCGGGCGATGCGCTACGACTCATCATGCGAGTGTCTCCGGCCAGCCCGACGATCTCAATCAGGTTCCACGGCGGTGATCTTGCCCGCAGCATAGCTGGGGACGTTCATCCGTACGCGGCGGAAGCTGGCTGATCCGGAGCCTCAAGCCTGCCCCAGTTCCTCGCCCGGCGGGATGAAGGCGTCAGCGCTATCGGCATCGTCAACATGCCCGTGAGCGTCCATCGTGATGGCCGTTGCCCGACCCTGCGAGGTAATCAACCACGCGAGCACCTGTTCCGTGAGAGGGGTCTTCCCAGGGCCCTCGTCCTTCCAGTGGGCCCGCCATCCGCCACCAGGCACTGCGGCCACGACCTGGTCGGCCTTCTCAAGGTGGGAGAAGTCCTCGTAGTCCGTGACGGGACGCATAGCGCCTCGCTTGGGGTCGACGACAAGCGCTGTTCCGGTTGCCGCGTCCCATGCCTCCACCCGCACCATGCGGCCGATCTCGGTCTCGGTGCCGTTGAAGATGGCCGTCCAGCCGGTCTGATTGAAGTAACGAAGATCCACCACCACATCATCTCGCATGCCAATGAGCGGCCGGTTACGTGCTCTGCACCGGGACGCACCTCTGCACCTACGGGAGTGCGCCGACGCCACCTCGTCACGGACCTCTACGCGTCGTGTCTGCCAAGCTCACAGCCCATCCGGTCACTTTGACGCTCGGTAAGGACCACCTCTCGGCGCGGCCACTTCTCCGGGTGCCCGCCGGTCGGCAGCGTGCTGGCCGCCGACGGGAGAAGCGGGGCGATCAGGGCCCATTCCGCATCGGTGGTGTCGGAGGGGTAACGGGAAGTACGCATGAACAGGGCACGAGGGACCGGCCCCGAAGTGTCTGCGGCGACCGGGGCCGGCCCCCCATTCTCCTGCTCTGGTGATGGGCTTCGCCGCTGCGGCTACTGGGTCTGCGGACGGGCGATCATGTCGAGGGCGCTCTGGACCGCGTTCATCTGCGCGACGATGTACTGGACCCAGCGGCTCTTGGGAAAGAGCCTGGCATGCGGCGCCAGGACCCCGGTGATGACCCGGCTGATCTGCGTGAACTTCACGTCCGCCCACTGCCGTTCCCACTCCTCCAGAGCGTCGGCGTCCAGGCAGAAGTGGTAGCCGTCCGCCGCCGACCACACCAGCGGCGGCCAGCCCTTCTCCCCGGCGAGTTCGCGGTAGGCGGCCAGCCCGCGGACCAGCTGGGACCGGGACAGCTCGGTGACCGCCATCAGCCGCGTCTTCTTCAGCCCGGCCGGAGCGACCTCCATCAAAGCGAGCCGGAGCGAGTCGGCATGACGCTCGGCCGTGGGCGAGCGACGCCGGTCGCGCTCACGCTGCCGGGAGCGCACCACCGCCTACTCACCCCGCAAGAGCCGGGCCAGCGCCTCGTCCATGTCGACTTCCCCGGTTTCGACAGCGTGCTCGATCCATTCGAGAGCGGCCCGCACCCGGGCGATGTTCTCCCCCAGCACCGCCTTCTCGTCCTCGCAGACGGTACGGCCCCGCAGGCCGGGGACCACCCGGTGAGTGGTGGCGACGAAGGTGTGGCAGGCGCCGACCAGGTCGAGGAACTCCGCTGTCCGCTCGAACCGGCGGATCGCCGGGGCGAGGTCACTGCTCTGCTCGAACTCCTCGCGGGCCTGGCGGCCCCGTTCGACCTGGGCGTGGTTGACGGACTGCCGGGCCCGGTCGTCCGACATCGCCTTGAACGCGACGTCGGGGCGGTGCAGCAGACCGGTGGCGGCTTCGGCCGCCACCCGCTCGTCACGGGACAGGTCCCTGATCGCCTCCACCCTCGCCTGGGCAGGGACCTCGTCCGCCACCGCGGGCCGTCGCAGCAGGTCGGCCGCCACCTGCGCGGCCACCTGGTCATCGGCCGCCAGGCCGTGGATCGCGGTCACCTTCTCCTGCACCGACACCGGGTTGTGGACCTGCCAGCCCCTCGCCCGCTTCGCCGCGTCCTCGGTCCACCGGTGTTTCCCATAGCGCCGGTTGAACGGCGGTTTGCGAATCAGCTCGAACCGGTCCGGATGCCCCATCAGAATCCGGTGGATCTCGATCGACACCCCCACAACCCGGTGCTCGGAAGGCCAGTGGGCTGCCGTGAGGCGGTAGTTCATGAGGGTGCCGATGCACATGCCCACATCGTCCGCGAACCGGCGCAGCGTCTCCTCCACCGACTGGACATCCTCATGGGCCGAGGGCCGGGAACCCCCTTTGGCCTGCAGGGGCTCCACTTCCAAAGCGTTGTCCCCTAGTTTGAAAAGCGTCTCGCGCTCGGTCTCGACCAGGACCTTCGACTGCGCCACGAGCTCGTCGTAGCGTTCCTGGGCCACCTTGCCGACCATGGTGGGCACTGCGTTCACCACCCGCCGCGGGCCCGGGGGCGGCGGACGTCGGCGACAGGGCCGAACCCGCGCTGTCCTCAGCGTCAACCCGGTGAAAGATCGAACACCAGCAACGACCAGAACTGACCGTTCGGGCACCAAGCGGACACCTGTGGCCGTTCGCCCATGCATCAATTCGGCGCTTCGGCGAACGCTTTGCTCCGCCGGTACGACGCCCGGCCCCGGCACTTCGGCGAGCAGTACACCGCGTTGCTGCGGTGGTCCACCCCCGCCACCCATACCGTCTGACACACCGGGCACACCCGCCGCCCGGCACCGTCAACCTCAGCCGCGGCCCGCTGGCGAATCCGCCGTGCATGACGCCACTGCCTCGCACGACAGGCCGCCGAGCAGTACTCCGCCCGTGATACAGCCCCCAACTTCACCGGGGACTCACACACGGGACAGCACCGCCGCAACAGCAGCCCGTCGAACCCGGACACACCACCAGACTAGACCCGCCCAAAGATCAGATCAGGAGAAGAGACACAGGCCCTTATCTTGTCGTTTATCCTCCGGCGTCCGGCGAGGAGAGTTCGTTTCTAACGGCGATGGTGATTTGTGCGTTCCAGCTTCCTGGGTCTTGGGGCGGGTCCCAGTTCACCTCGACGTCGGTGCCGTGGAAGTCACGAGCGAGCCCCTTCGCCACTGCCTCTGCCGCAGTGCGGGCGTCCTGTGGGGCGATGTGTGGCGCTACGTTCAGGCGTCCGCAGAGCATTCCGCCGTCCTCGGTGAGGATGGTGTGGCGCCAGCCGTCGGGCGTTTCCAGCAGGACGATGCCCTTCGGAATGCCGAGCAGGGGCTGCTTCTCCTTCTTGCGTCTCGCCATGCCGCTATCCAACATCGTCGGTCTCATGGCGATGAGTTCGGGTGGCTGTTCAACTGCTGCGGCGCGGTTTCGTGCCTGTCTTGTGGTGGGTGGGTCGGCGGTAGGGCTGGCCGGTGGCGAGTTCGAGGCCGACGTCGTAGAGAGGGGCGGGGCGGTGGTTCTTTGAGCCTGGTGGGCGTCCGGGACCTGGCCGGGTGGGTTTCGGCACTCTGGCTGGTGTCGGGATCTTGGCGTGCAGGTGTCGGAACCTGCGGCGGACTCGGGCAGGGGTGAGTCTGTTCGAGGGGACGGCGCGTTCCCACAGGCGTCGCAGGTCGACGGCCAGGGAGCGGGCGAGACGGAGCTGGGTGTAGGCAGCGATGACCAGCCAGGTCCAGTTGTCCGCCGCTGCGGGGTCGCGCAGTTTCGGGGCGGTCCAGCCGAGGTTCTGTTTGATCATTCTGAAGAAGTGCTCGATGTCGAATCTTCTGAGGAACGCCTGCCAGGCAAGGTCAGTCTCCGCCGTGGTGGCCGTGGGCCGTGACCACCACAGCCACAGGGGCTTGGGGTCGCCGCCGCTGGGCAGGTGGTCGACCTGGAGGCGGATCACGGTGCCCTCGATGACGGGGAGTTTGCCGGGGTGGTCCCGCCAGGCGGAACGCTGCTGCAGTTCGGGATGGAGCCGGTCCCAGCCCTGGGTGTGGACGGTGCCGTATCTGGTGGTGGTGGTCTTCGTTTCCGCGGCAGGGACGCCCCAGGTCCTGGTGTCTTTGAAGATGAACTCGCTGCCGTGCCGGGGCGGGTGGCCACCTTGGGGATGGGCGAGGTAGTACTCCCTGCGGGAGGGCGCCGGGCGGCGCATGACCCGGTCTGACCGGAGACGCCCGAGGAGTTCGACGGGCAGATCCTGCAGTAGGTAGGCCAGACGCATCACGTCATAGCCGGCGTCGACCACGATCCACACCAGTGGGTCGCCCTCGCGCCACTGGCCTGCCAAGATCAAGCGTCCGACCAGCTCCCGCACCTGGGCAGCGGTTACGGCAGCGAGATCGTCGCCCGGCCGCAGCCGTACCGCGTCCAAGGGCGCGGTCCACGAGGTGCGGCCAGTCTCCAGGGCGACGATCCATGAGTAGGGCCAACCCGGGATCATCAGGTGTTTGTTCTCGCCGCGGCCGTAGGTGTGGCAGAACGAGCGAGCGTTGCTGGTGGCGGCGTCCGGCCGCAACCAGGGCGAGACGTCCACAGCCAGAACCAGCCGTCCGTCGGCCGCCCGCGGCAGCGGTACTGAGGCCAGCACCCGCCGCAGCCGGGCGACCTCGATGCGCCCCTGATTGAGAGCTCCGTACAACGCGCCGTGCCCACGCCTGAGTTCAGGAGCAAGGGCGAGTCCGACCAGGGTCTTCACTGGCCCGTCTGAGCAGAGCAGGGCGTCCGACAGCTCGAACAAGGCGTCCGCGCGTCCGGTCAAGCAGCCGTAGAAGTCCGCCCGGAAGCGTGACAGTTGCCCGAGCGCATCCGGCGGAACACTCACACACGGCAGACTCATCCCACGGCCTTCCTGCTGAGCGGTGCATCTGTGACGGAGCACAGCATTAGCGGAAGGCTGTTCTCACGTGCCCTGATCTGGGCAAACCCCACTCACGTGTGAAACACGTTCGAGGCCAGACCATAAACGACAAGCTTATGGAGCCTGCGGTACAGACGGCCCGGACAGACGGCCCGGAGGGTCCCGGTGGGAGCCGGAATTCCATCCCAGGCGCCGGTGGATGTTCGGGCCACGGCCGGACGCGTTCGTGGCGCAGACGTGGTTACACCTGCCGGACGGGGCGTGTCATAGAGGCGAATACGGGGGAGTCGGCGAAGGGCTGCTGTTCGCCCACTTTGCGGTAACCCCATGCTTCGTACACGGCCTGTACTGCGCCGTCACCTGCGGCAGGGTTCACGAGGAGGGTGACGCGTTCCTCCGTTCGCGTGGACAGCCATGCTTCATGAAGCTGCCATGCGACACCACGCCCGCGCCAAGGCTTGCGGACGACGATCTCGTTCAGTGCGACCGTTCGTGTGCCGTCTTCTGCGGTGTAGCCCTCGGGGAGTTCGGTGATCATGGACGACCACCAGCGGGTGTCCGATCCGAGGGGGACTCCGAAGCAGAAGCCCACGGGGTCGCGGTTCTCGAAACCGACGGTGGCGCTCCAGCCGGGGCGGGACGCGTAGGACGTGAGCCGTTCGTCGAAGCGTTCTCTGTCGTAGAAGGGGCCGGTGAGCCCGAAGTCGTGATGGCGTACTTCCACGTGAATGTCGAGGAGATGCTGCCGGATCTCGGGCAGTCGCTCGGCGGTGTAGTGCTTGATCTCGATACTCACGTGAGCCTCCTCTTGCTGGTGTACATGTCCGTCCACTGGCCGCAGATGTGTTTGCCGGGGGCGAGGCTGAGCAGCTCGGAGTGGAACGTGGCCAGTAGTTCGCCCGTACGTCCGGTCAGTGAATCACTCCGCAAGGAGGGCAGTACAGACGCTGCCGTTGCGCAGCCCTCTTCGGGATCGCCTTGGCGGAGTTGGGCCAGGGCGAGTTGCGCGCCGTAGTAGACGCGGTTACGGACGAGGTCGGGTCGGAGCCGGGACAGGGTGCTATGGAGGAACGCCTCTGCGCGCTCGTGTGCGCCGATGCGTCCCATCACCAGAGCCGACAGGCCGTCGAGTTCCGCACGGTCGTAGAACGCGATCCAGGCGGGCCGGGGCTGTGCGGAGTCTGCCCGGTGGAAGGCGTCGGTGGCGTGGTCCAGGACACGAAGTGCACCTGCGCGGTCGCTCTGCGAGGTTGCCCTGCCTGCCTGGATGCCAGCGAGTCGGGCCGTGGCGAAGGAACGCAGGAGCGGGTCACGGCGGCAGGCCGTGGACGTCCGGCTAACGTTCGCTGCTGCGATCGCGTCGTTGTAGCGTTCTTGCTGGGCTGCGAGGAGGGCTGCGTGGGCCCAGAGACGGAGCTGGATTTCGGCGTTGCCGGAGAGGGCCGCGAGGTGGGTGGCGCGTTCGAGATGGCGTTGGGCACGTTCGAGCTCTCGGGCATCGATGGCCGCCCAGAGGGCCGTGCCGGTGAAGGCGGCCCCTAGGTAATAGAGGCGCGCTCGGACACGTTGGCTGGCTGAACCGACGGTCTGGAGCTCATCGGCATGGTGGGCGAAGGCGAGCGCGCGGGTTTCGAGACCGACGCTGCCTCCGTCCTTGTTGTCGGTGGCGATGAGCTGTGCGAACGCCGTTTCAAGCCGGTCTGCGTCAGACATACCGATGCGCGGTGAGCGAGAGGCAGGAGCGGGGCGTGTGACAGCTGCGGCGGCGAGGCCGACGGCTGTGCTGCCGAAAGTGCGACGCCGCACAGATTCCTCCGTTGGTGCTTGGGCGGGTGACGAGCTTCTTGACCGCCTCACGAACCCCAGGTCTTCGGCGGTGCACCCGAATTCTTCTTCGAGCGCGCGTCGTTGTCTCGCCTGAGGCCAGCGGGTCTTGCCGGTGAGCCAGTTGCGTACATGGCGATCTTGTAGAGTGCCAGGTTTGCCCGTGAACGACTCGATCCGGCTGTTCAGGGCATGGGCGACCTCGTGTTGCTTCAGGCCACGGGCTGCGATGCGGGCCGCGAATACCACGTTCCCGGTCATGGTTCCACGGTAGAAGCAGTGCGGTCCTATGGCTCCTAACACCGGTAAAAATTACCGGTAGTTGAGTGGCAGGCTGCCTCCGGTCTTGCCTGTTCGTGGTGCAGCTCAGGCGGTTTCCTCTTTGCACGGTCCCAACGCGGCTGGCGCACTGGGCCCGACGGTGGTTCTCAGCCGTCGAGAAGGAGGAGCGGTGAAGGTGGCAGCCGAGCACTGGCAGCAGAAGGGCGTTGCTGGCGAGCAGCGCGAGCCCCGGAACCGGCCTTCGATCGCAGCGCGGGGCCAGATGGCATGTGAAATGGCCGCTGACGGTGCGTCGGTACGCCGGGCCCGTGAGCGGTGTGCGCATGCGCTCACGGCGTGGAGGATTCCCCGGGCCATCGACGACACCCTCTACGTGGTGTCGGAGCTGGTGACGAACGGGGTGGTGCACACGCCCGGCCTCCACATCGAGCTGGTGCTTACCTACGGCGACGGACTGCTCCTAGTGGAGGTCCGTGACAGCAGCGCCGAGCCGCCTGCGCTCGTACGGGACACGGGTGAGGGTGAGGGTGGGCGGGGTCTGCAACTGGTACACGCCCTCAGTAGCGACTGGGGATGGTGCCCCCTGGGGCCGGACCGTAAGTCGGTATGGGCGCTGCTGGCGGTGCGCCGCGCGGAGTTCGCGGCGGTAACGGCGCAAGCAGGCTCCGGGGCGATCACGAACCTGATGCCGGTAGCCGCCAGAAGACCGCGAAAGCCTCCTCCGGCTCGTCGGGGTGGCGACGCAGTGATCAGCACTGATTCCCCCGCTGCCGTGCACATCACAGGCACTCTGCCCGGCGGGCTGCGCCTGGTGGTCCTGTACGTGAGGGCCGATGTCCTTGAGGACGTCCAGCCGATCACCGCCTCCCTGCGCGCATTCGCCGAGCAGGTGGGCCTGGAGGTCGTCGAGGCCCTCTACGACGTGACCTGCGTGGACAGTCACCGTGTGACCCGCTACGGCTGGCAGGCCGTTGTCGCGAGCATCCACCTCGGCAGCGTCAACGGCATCGTGTGCCCGCACGAGGACGACATCGCCTACTACCGCGAGGACAAGGCGCTGCTGCGCCGGTGGGTCCTGGGCAACGGTGCGTTCGCGATCTACCCCGAGCAGCCCGAAGAGACGAGAGAGGACGGGGCATGAGCCCGTTACTGATAGCCGGGTACATCGCGCAGGTGATCGCGCACCAGCTTCCTCCCGACGGAGAGGCAGGGGCCTTTGTGACGCATGTGCTCCACCACGGCGGCGCGGCGACCGCCCTGGAGGCGATCGACGTGCTGCGGGGACATGCCGACGGCCTGGCCCACGAGATGCCCGACAGGGAGGCTGTGGCGGCCGCGCAGGCGTGGGCTCTCGACGCGGCATCCCACCACGGGGCCGTCGAGGCCGTGGGCGACGGCAGGGTGTTCCTCTTCGCGGCGCGCTCGCCTTCGGAGCTCACGTGGTTCGAGTTCACCGCGCGCCTCGTCCACCACCCGGCCCCCCACTTCAGGGATGCCCCTGTGCCCGCCCCCGAGCCCACTGTGCAGCCCCAGCCTGCCACCCCTCCTGTGCCCGAGGAGCAGGGCCCCGACCTCGTCAACCTTGCGTTGCGCTGCGCACAGATCCGGCGGTGGACCACCGCCGCCTGGCCGGTCCTGAACTCGGAGGCTGCCTTCCTCAAGGACTCGTTTGCCGCGCTTGTCTCCCGGCTGAGCCGCCCCGATGACTCCGAGGAACAGGAGTGGTATCTCGGTGCCCTGAGCCGGGGGAAGGAGCTGGCTGCCGTCAGCGAGACGGTCCTCGACCTGGCCACCGGCCCCGACGGGGTCCGCTCGGTGCTCACGCACGTGCAGGAGCTGGCCGGGATCGTCTCCGCCCTGTCCCGCCTGCTGTCCCGCCAGACCTCCCTCACCGTCCTCGCGGCCGGGCCCTTGCCGCCGCAGATCGCCTGACTCCGCACCGTTCGCCCTCCACGCAGGAAGCGCACCACATTGACCCGCACTCCCGCCGACACCCCCACCGCCGCCGTCTTCGACGCCCGCCGGTACGCAGCCCAACGGCACCCTCTGATGCAGTACCTGATGCCGACCACCCGCAGATTGCAGCACTGGGCCACGGTCCTCGCGAAGATCGCCAACGACCCCAGCGTCCTTGTTCTTGCCGCGCAGACCGTTCCGTCCCGAGTGCCCGACGCGGTCACCTACATGGTGCAGCTCGCCGATGCGGTGGAGCAGCTCATGCCGCCCACGGACGGCCGTGTATGAACCGCGACGGCGGGTTCAGCGTCCAGATCATGATCGCGATCGTCGTCGGCCTTGCCGGGGCGTTCCTGATCTCCGTCGGCGAGCGCAGAGCGCGAGGAAGGCAGCGCGACGACGAGATCCGGGCCTTCGAGTACCCCGACGACGCCTCCAACGACCGCCCGCCGCGCCACAGGAGAGAGACATGAGCATCCACACCCCGACCGAGAGCGACACCGCCCGCCTGAAGGACCTGATCGGCCGAGCTCACCAAGAGCCGCCCCTCCTTACGCTGGAGGAGCGTCAGGCGCTCGCCAACGAACTCCATCTCGCGTGCAGGGAGTTGCTGGAGCGTATCGACGTCGACACCGCTGCCAGCAGCAACCGGGTCCGGCTCCAGGCCGCCAAGGAAACCGTGGAGGCCACCCTCACCGACGAACGGGGGTGCAGGGTCTCTGATGACCCCCACTCCGTCTTCGGCTACTACCACCGGCTGGCCGCTCGGACCACACACCTCCTGAGCCTCATGGAGCGTTAGATTTCCCGCGCGCGCCGTTCCCGTCCCTCGTCCGGGCAGCCCGGAGCGAGACGGGCTGCGGGGCAGCAAGCTGCCTGCTTCCGTAGCTGCGGCCTCCTCGGTGTGTCTACAGCCGGGCGCGGGAACCCACAGGCCCCTCCGGTCTTGGTGCCTCTTTCCCGGACGGGTCCCGCGCCCCATCCAAAGAGACCTTCCCGATGCTCTTCTTCACCCTTGCCTCGACCGCGCTCAGTGGCGGGCTTGCGGGGGCCGTACCCCTGGCGTGCGGCGAGTCCTGGCCCCAGGAGTGGGACCGCGCACACGCCTGTTCGGCGACGCCCGGGACGACTCCCCACCTCTTTCGGAGCAGGACCGATGACGACCGCCACCGCACCACCGGAGACCGGCACCGAGCACATCGACCTCCTCATCAACCGGGCCACCGGCATCTTCGCCACCATGCCCACGGACGCCGAGCTGGACGAGCTTGCCCGTAACCTGCCGACCGCCGACACCGCCCTGTCCGCCGTCGTTGACGTACAGGCCCGGCGTTCCTGGCGGGGACGGCTGCTGGCGGACGTCTGGCACTGCGGCACACTCCTGACGCACGATGAGAAAGCGTCGGCGACCGCGCACTGGACTCGGTCCTTCGGGAGCCGCCTGCGCTACCTCGCCTACGCCTCCACCCATCCGCCGACACCTCACCCGAAGGCCGCACGGTGAGCGCCGTGTCGGGGGCGGGCAGCCGCGAGGACCAGCGGCGCTGGATGGAGACGCCGAACGGGGCACGCCTGTACAACTGGCTGCTTGGTGACGTCGAGAACATGAGGGCGGACCGCGTCGCCGCCCAAGCCCTGGAACAGGTTGCCCCGTGGCTGCGCACGGCGGCTCTCATCAACCGGGACTTCGCCCAGCGGTCCGTCTCGTTTGCCGTGGCGGCGGGTGTCCGTCAGTTCCTGGACCTGGGCTGCGGTTACCCCGTCCGGCGCGGCGAGAACACCCACGAGATCGCGCAGGGATGCCGTGTGGTCTATGTCGACCATGACTGGTGCGTCTGTGCACATGCCCGCACCACGCTGGAGAACGGGCCCCGCGAGTACGTGGTGAGGGCTGATCTGCGGGACATGAAGAACCTCCTGGCCTCGCCCGAGGTGTGCAAGGCCATCGACCTCCGTGAGCCGGTCGCCGTCGGCCTCCACGATGTGCTGCCGTGGATCACCGACGACGACGCCGTGGAGGAGGCCCTCGGCGTTCTGCGGGAGTGGATGCCACACGGGAGCCTGCTGTCCCTTACCCACTTCACCGACCACTGGCACCCCGACACCATCGACACCGTCGTGGGCACCTACGCCGTGCACCAGCTCGACCTCCGCCCCCGCAGCTGGGAGAAGATCGGGGCCCTGTTCGGGGACTTCACCGGCCCCGGCATTGCCGAGCCCCACCTCTGGTACCCCGGTTCCGAGTTCCGTGACCATCCGCCCGAACACGCCGCCGCGTTCGCCGGGATCGCCCGCAAGGTCGCCTAGGGCCTGTCCGATGGGTCGCGTTACTGGCCAGGTCTCTGGTCGTTTCGGTCGCTGTGGGGCGGGGTGACTTGAGTGACGAGGAATGGGTCCGGCTGGGGCCGCACTTGCCGAAGAACGTCGGGCGGGGCGGACGTTGGAGAGACCACCGTCAGGTGATCAACGGAATCCTGTTCCGTCAGCGGACCGGTATCCCCTGGCGTGATCTTCCGGGTCGCTTCGGGAAGTGGCAGACGGTTTACGACAGGCATCGCCGCTGGTCGGCGGACGGGACATGGGACAGGATTCTGCGGGCGGTCCAGGCCGAAGCCGATGAGGAAGGCCGGCTCGACTGGTCCATGGTCAGCGTGGACTCCACCGTGTGCCGAGCCCATCAGCACGCCGCGGGCGCCCGCAAGCAGGCACCAAGGAAACCCGGCAAGCGCACCCGCCCCGCCCAGCACCGTGTCGATGAAGCCCTCGGCCGTTCACGCGGCGGACTGAGCACAAAGATCCACCTGGCCGGTGAGGGCGGGCTGCGGCCCCTGGCCCTGCTGATCACGCCCGGCCAGTGGGGCGATGCCCCACAGATGATCCCGGTCCTGGACCGTGTCCGTGTTCCCCGCCCGGCCGGTGGCCGCCCGCGCACCCGCCCGGACCACCTGAGCGGCGACAAAGCGTACAGCTCCCGCCGCAATCGCCGTTACCTGCGCCGCCGCCGGATCGGCCACACCATTGCGGAGCCGGAGAACCAGCGTGCCAACCGCCGTCGCCGGGGGAGCGCGGGCGGGCGGCCCGCTGGATTCGATCCGGCGCGGTACGCGCGCAGGAACGAAGTCGAACGGATGATCAACAAGTTGAAGTTCCATCGGGCTGTGGGTGAGGTCGACTCGGGGCGCCCTGCTGATGTTTCCACCAGTGGGTTTCCCCGAGCCGCCTCCCGAACCCGGCGTGCCCGTCTCCGGGCACCGGGCTCTCCACAAATCCCGTTCCAGGATGTTCAGTTCCTCATGCCGTAGTGGGCCACGGAGCCGGAATGAGTTTTCCCCGGTATCGGTATCTGGTCGTGCTTACCTTGGCCGGGTTGAACAGTTCCGCTTCCTCTGTGGCGGGCCACCAGCCGCCGCCGTAATAGCGCCGACGGAGCTGTTTCCAAGTGATCCCGGGGTGCTTGCGTCGAATCCATCGTGTCACCCTCATCCACGCGTAGTGGCTGAGGTAACAGAAAGCGACGTTCGAGACTCCGGGACGAAAATACGCGCACCATCCCCGCAACACCGAGTTCAGCCGGTGGAGCAAGGACTCCAGCGACAAGCCGACGTTCTGTCGTCCGGTCAGTTCCTTCACCTTTCCCGTCACGGAACGCACTGACTTCCGTGCCGGGTAGGTGTAGATGTACTGCCGATCAGTGCCAAGTTTCCGGTGACGCTGGATGCGCCATCCGAGAAAATCAAAGCCCTCGTCAATGTGCGTGATATGTGTCTTCTCCACCGACAGGCGAAGGCCCATCGGCTTTAATGCCTCTGCGACCTCGTCGCGTAGTTCCTCGGCATGTTCCCGGCGTCCGAAGACGAGCACGAGGAAGTCGTCCGCGTACCGGACCAGCCGGTAGTTGGGCAATCCCCGGCGCCGCCTTCTGCGCCGATCCTCGGAGGTGCCATCTGGTCCTCCGAGGCCCTGGGCAATGTGCTCGTCCAGGACCGAGAGCGCGATGTTGGCCAGCAGCGGCGACAGAATCCCACCCTGCGGGGTCCCGGTGCGTGTGTCCGTGAAAGCTCCGTCACGGGACAGGATCCCGGACTTCAAGAACGCCTTCACCAAGGACAGCACCCGCTTGTCCCCGATTCGATTCCGCACCCGTTCCATGAGGGCTGGGTGCGCGATCTCGTCGAAGCACGCCGTGATGTCGCCCTCCACCACCCACTCGTATCCGTGGCTGGCGAGATAGCGGGTCTCGGCGATCGCATCGTGGGCTCGGCGGTTCGGGCGGAACCCGTAGGAACACGGGAGGAATTCCGCTTCGAATACCGGCTCCAGCACCAGTTTCAAGGACGCCTGGACCACTCGGTCCGCCACGGTCGGAATCCCGAGACGACGAAGCTTGCCGTTCGCCTTGGGAATCATCCGCTCGCGGACGGGAACCGGATGGAAGCTGCGGTCTCTGATCTGGATTCGCAGCTTGTCGAGAAACACCTCGACTCCCTGCCCGGCTTCGATGGAGCGGGCGGTCTTCCCATCCACTCCGGCCGTGCGGGCACCCTTGTTTCCCCGGACACGGTCCCACGCCACCAACAGGAAGGCGGGATCGGCCACGAGGTTGAACAGGTCGTCGAACCTGCGATGAGAATCATCAACAGCCCAACGGTGCAGCTTGGTCTGGATCTCCAGTACCCGGCGTTCGGCCTTCATCAAGGCCCATTCCAGCTCGTCGGTATTCACCGGCGACATCCTCCTGGCATTCCAGTCTCCTTACTGCTGACTTGCTGGCCCCCTTCCCCATGTGACCGGCTTTCCCGGCCTCGGAGTACTACGGAGCCTCCGTCCTGCCCGACGGCCATCAGCCGGCGATGGACCTGCTCCCGATCGGACTGGATGTCCGGTACGGGAGCGACCGCGGACAGTTCCCACGTTCACCACGAATCGATCGACAGGTGAGGTGCCCAGCTCTACCCCGGCAGCATCGCCACGCTTACGCCGCAGACTTTCAGCGTGGCCTCCCCACCGATGCATAGAGTCGGCTTCGGAGTCGACCACCGACGAGCACTGGTGGCCGTGCACTGCGTCCGGCCCAGATCCGCCAGGTTCGAGCCGGTGTCGAAATTACGGGGCGTCAGGCACTGATTTCTCGCGTGCACCTTCCTGTCTCGCTAGCCGGACCCGGGCCGTCTGGCAGTACCAACCCGTCCCGTCGTTGTCGGGGCTGCTTACCGCTCAGCTCGACATCCCCCGAACCGAACTGCCCCCAGCTTCAACCGGATTGCTACGACAACCCGGCGGTGAAGGTCTCTCACCTCACTCGATTCCATGGCGCCTCGTGGCGCACCCATGCGGTTCGACAAGCGGGCCTATGTGTTTCACGGGACGGTCACCGTCGCCGCGATCCGGCTCTGGCTCCGGTAGTGGACGGACAGCTGCTGTTCGTCCGGACGTTCCTTCGGGGCCATCTGAGCCTTGGGGAGTCCGGAGCCGGTTCACTTTCGGGCAGGAATGGCGGTGGAACAGTCAGAGGGGGCCCGATTTCATCCCGGGATGCACATGTTTCCGTCATATGCGTGAGGAGTATTGCCGGGCCGTGAAGACGGCAGGAAGGTGGCATGAGCACACCACTCCGCTTTGCAAGGAGCGGCCAAAGGGCCGTCGAGGTGACCGAGAAGGGGAGTGCGTCCAGGCCCGGACCCCGCCCTGACAGTGCCCTGTTGGACCTGTCATATCCGTACGACCATCGCCGGTTCGCATTGCACCAGGGCCACGTTCCATGAGGCCCGCCGCACCGCGACGCCCGGCAGAACGGAGCTCTCCGTGACTTCCACCGCCCCAGTCCGCCGCCGCTCACGGCGGACCCGCCTGACCACCCTGTTCAGCGGGCTGCTGCTCGCCCTGGCCGGCATGTCCGTCGTGGCCGCACCCGCGCACGCGGACGCCGTGGTCCAGGTCACCGACTCCGCCGACCCGGTTCCGGTCGGCACCGTGTACCAGTACGTCATCACCCTCAGCGCCCCGGAGAATCTCGTCCAACTCACCGGTGAGGTCAGCGGCGCGGACGCGTTCCTCTTCAGTGCCGAGTCCTCCGACCCGGACCTCGTGTGCGGCACGGGTGGAACAACCCTGGTCTGCGACAGTGCCGGAGAGATCAGTCCCGGCACAACGCTCACCGTGAACGCGGTAGCCGGCTCCGTCGGCATCGTGACCATCGACGTCGCCACGACCGGCCCCGGCGCGGCCGGCTCCGACAGCACCACCACCACCATCGGCCCGGTGGGCCCCTCCGGAGCCGACCTGGCCACCACCGTCTCCGACACCCCCGACCCGGTCGCGCTGGGCGACTCGTTCACCGACACGGTGACCGTCACCAACAACGGACCCGGCGACGCGACCGGGGTGGAGACCACCGTCACCTACACCGGCGCCGCCACCGTCGGGACGGTGACGCCCAGCCAGGGCAGCTGTTCCACCAGCGGTCCCACCGTCACCTGTGCTCTGGGCACGCTCGCGAACGGAGCCTCGGCCACGGTGGCGATCACCGCTGAACCCACGGCGACCGGCACGGTCACCGCGACCGCCACGACCACCGCCACCGAGACCGACCCGGTCCCGGGCAACAACGAAGCCACCCAATCCACCACCGTCAACAACGCCAACGGCTGCACCATCACCGGAACTTCCGGCGCCGACACCATCAACGGCACCATCGGGGACGACGTGATCTGCGCACTGGGCGGCAACGACACCGTCAACGCCGACAACGGCCACGACACCGTCTACGGCGGCGCCGGAAACGACACCCTCAACGGCCAGAACGGGAACGACACTCTCAACGGCGGCCCCGGAGACGACACCCTCAACGGCGGCAACGGCAACGACACCATCAACCCCGGTGACGGAGACGACACCGCCGACGGCGGCAACGGCACCAACACCTGCCCCGGCGCCGAACACCCCACCAACTGCACCGCATAGCACCACAACCGCACACCATCCCGTCCTGTTGCCCCGACTGGCCCACGGCCTGTCGGGGCAACAGCACACAGCCAGAAGGGCCCTTGCAACCGGCGGACAAAGCCAAGCCCCGCCCCTTCGCTCATGCAGCCTCGCCCGCGAATCGACCCATCGGACAGGCCCTAGAGAAGCTCCTCGTACGACTAGCCACGGTCACGGACCTGGCTTGTTTCCCCTGGCCATCGCCGTGGTTGGTAGTTCGGCCGGAGCAGTGGACTGACCGCCGTGGAATTGGCCACGGGCGCCCCGGCCGGTGCAGGGGTCCTACCGGACGGCACAGGGCTGCGCCACCATGGGCGGTGACCGTCGGACCGAGGGAGGCCGTTGTGGGCAAGCACGAGAAGCCGCCACCACCGCCGGGCCAGGGCAAGCCGCCGCCGGGGAACTCCGACGGGCAGGTGCCGCCCGCGCCGCCGTCGACCGGGACCCACAAGAAATGAGCGCCCCTGCCTTCGGGGACGCGCAGCAGCGTCAGGACGCCGCTCTCGCTGAAAGGGACGCCTGGCCCGAGCGCTCTCCGTGGATCCGCACCGCGGTCCGTGACATCCCCCGGTCCGCGTTCGCGCCCCGGCGGCTGTGGCACTGGAACGGCCAGGCGTACCTGCCGCTCGACCGGACGAAGGACGTGGACCGGTGGGCTGCCGAGGTGTACGCCGACCCGGACGCCGCAGCCGTCACCCAGCTCACCGGCGGACTGCCGACCTCCAGCCTGTCGTGCACCGCGGTCGTCGTCGACATGCTCGACTCCCTCCTCCTGGACACAGGCCACCGGGTCCTCGAACTGGGCACGGGAACGGGCTGGAACGCCGCGCTCTTGGCCCACCGGGCCGGTAACAACCAGGTGGTGAGCGTGGAGACCGATCCCGGGCTCGCCGCGTCCGCGCAGCGCCGTCTCACCGGGTCCGGCACCGCGGTACAGGTCGTCGTCGGCGACGGAGCAGTCGGCTTCGCCCCCGGTGCCCCGTACGACCGGGTCATCTCCACTTACGCCGTCGACACCATCCCCTTCGCATGGGTGGAGCAACTGCGCCCCGGCGGACGCCTCGTCACCCCCTGGGGGCACCTGGGACATGTGGCCCTCACTGTTGCCGAGGACGGCTCCAGCGCGAGCGGATGGATGCAGGGCCTGGCCCAGTTCATGCCCGCCCGCACCCGCCTGCCCGCAGCCGATACGAAGGACTTCTCCCAGGTACGCGGCGACAAAGCTTCCGGCGGCGAACGCCCCTTCCTGCACCCGCTGGAGACATTGGAAGGGGACTGGGGTCTGCGGTTCCACCTCAGGGTGGCCATGCCCGAGATGCGCATCACCACGGCCCAAGACCAGGACGGGTGGAACGCCTGGATCCACGACGGACTGCACTCCTGGGCGGTGCTCGCCGCCCAGGGGGACGGAAAGACGATCACAACCCAGGGCGGGCCCCGCCGCCTCGCCGATCTCCTCGACGCGGCATGGGAGCAGTGGAGCGCACTGGGATCCCCACCGGTATACGACTACGGCATGACCGTCACCAACGGCGGCGCCACCCAGTACGTGTGGGCCAACGACCCGCTCACCGGTCCCCGGTGGGCCCTGGGCTCAGCAGCGCGGCAAGCGGTCTGACCAGGGCAACGCGCGGGGAGTCTGGCACGTCGGCTCTGCGGTGTTTGGGCGGTCCAGGCGCTGCCGCCGCTCGAATACAACTCCAGGTCAGCCTGCCAGGCGCAGGTTCGGGCGGGCCGCGACTGCGGGCGCGGGTTCGCCTCCGTTGGGATCGGGGTCGAATTCCGTTCCGGTGCGGGGGTCGCTGCGCCGAGGGGGGCGGACGTCTCCGGAGGCGAAGCGGAGGGGCCAGATGTGGGTGTCGGGGTCCTCGATGTGGTTGATCATGTGCGCGTAGGACTGGTATCCGGCGAACAGGGGGTGGATGAGTACCCGGCCGTGGCGGGTGCGGCCCTCGATGAGTCCGGTGTCGCGCAGTTCGCTCATGGCCCGTGACACGGATGCCTGGTGGATGCCCAGGCGTGCGGCGAGGTCGCTCTGTTTGATGCGCACGTCGCCGCCCGGGGCCTGGCGGGCCTGGAGGATGTCGAAGATGTCCCGCGCGGTCGAGGTCAGCCCTGCGTTCGGGAGCTGTTCCCATGCGGCGGGGTTGTGGAAGCCGGGGATTGTCCCGCTCATCTCAAGACCTCGTCTCTGGCAGAGGGATCACGATCTGGTGCGCTGCCAGTGTCGCCTGTCCCAGCTTCTGGAGGAGCGCGGTGTGCTTGCGGCTGGAGAAGCGGTACGCGAACAGAGGGTGGAGCCGGTAGTGACCGCGGCGCACCTTCCATACGAAGTGGTGGTGTGCGAGCTGGTGCAGGGCGCGGCTGATGGTGGCCTGGCCGTGCCCGAAATGTTGAGCGAGCTGCGTCTGGGTGACGGCGACGATGCCGTGCTCGTCGTGCTCGACAGTCAGGTGGTCCAGCACGTCGCGTGCAGCGGTCGTGAGTCGGAACCGCCAGAGGCTGCCCTGGAGTTCCTGCGACGTATTGACGTGCGAGCCGCCCTGGAACCCGTAGGCCTGGGGCGGGGGCGTGAACTGGACCAGCCCCCCGGTGCGGGAGATCCGCGCCAGCGTCTCCACCAGCTTGCGTTCCGGTCCGATGCCCGGCGCGGCGGCGGACGGGGCTGGCGCTGGCTCCACCGTAAGGGCCATGGTGCGGGGCCGTGCAGGCTGAACCACTGTGACCTGCGCTTTCTTGGATAGGGCCGTGCACAATATGAGTTCTAGGGCATCTTTTGCCGAGTTCTATTCACGGTGTGTCGCGGGCTGCTTGACGCAGGAGATCTATTCAGCAACCGTGAATGGAACTGGGGTGCCAGAGGCGGGGTTCTATTCATCCTGGGTGGATAGAACGGCCGCGAACGTGCAGGTCAGAGCGGTGCCGCTATCTTTAAAGAGCGGCGCGCGGGGGCGGGCGCCGGGCGGGTTTCCCCCTGCCCCTGGGCGGCCATGCGGCGGGTGCATGGTGGCTGACCTGGTGAAAGGCCAGCAGCGTGGCCGGGCGGGGTGGGTGGTGCGGGTGGTCCCCGCCCACGCCTGACCGTGTATCAGGCCGTGCCCCCTGACCCTTCGTTGGGCGCGGGTTGAAGGAGGACCGTAGAGGGATCCGCCGGAACAGAAAGCCCACGCCCCGCCCCGCTGGGATGCGGTGGCGGATCATACGGCGGCGCTGCGTGCCGGTGGGCGCTGCGGAGCCGGGTTCCGAACGGTGCGCAGGATCGGGCGGCGGGGCGGGGCGGCGGAGGTTCACGGGTGGTGCTCCCGGGGCGGTTGCGGGTGGGGGGTGCCCCAGGTAACCGGGTGCGGCTAACCGGTTAGCCAACCACCAGCGGGTAACCACGATTACGAGACGGTCACGATGCGCAGACTGTCCCGTGGTTGGTTGCATGGTTGGTACCTCCAGCGAGACCCGAGCCCGCCCGGCGTACCCGCTGTTGCCCGGCCGTCCTACTGCTCGCCGGAGGGGGATTGCTCCTGCTGGCTACGGGCGGCGCGCACCGCGCGGTCCCACTGCCAGGCCGGTCCGCCCTCGCGGGCGGCGAGTTCGCCCGCCGCGCCGCGCCGCCAGCCGCCGACCTCCTTGAGGAAGGTAGCCGCGACGGCAATGCGGTGGTTGGTCTCGGGGTTGGCTCCGCGCGGTGGGTTGGGCCGTTGGCGGGTTCCGGTTCCGATGTTGTCGCCGTCGCGCCGCTTGTCGAAGTCCTGGAGGTCGCCGCGGCGGAAGACCCGTGCTTCCTTGCCGCTGGGCATGAGTTCGGTGCCCACGGGTTCGGGGAAGTAGCCGGGGTGGTCCGCGAGGTACTTGCGGATGACGGCCGGGCTGGTGAAGTGGAACAGTCTGGCCGCCTCGCCGATCGCGATCCGGTCCTCCGGGTCGCCCTCGTGCAGGGCGGGGTCGGTGGGCAGGACCGCCTTCTTCTTCTTCGACTGGTGGGCTTCGAGGAAGCGCTCGAACTGCTGGCGGTCGTAGTAGTCGACCCGCTCGACGGTCGTCTCCTTCTCTGGGAACCGGCTGTCCTCGTCGGGGGTGTCGAGACGGTGCTTGTACCAGTAGCCGACGGTCACCTTGCTGGCTCCGGAGTGCTCCGCCATCCAGTCACGGTTCACCAGGGCGCGGCCGGCGACGACGATCTCGGCGGGGCGGGGAGGCTTGGCCATCACAGGTTCCTTCGGGGCGCAGCGGCGGGCTTAGACTGACGGTGTTCCTTCCTCTGTGGGTTGGACGCGATGGCCGGCAGATATTCGGTCAGGGTTGCCGCCCTGCTGACACCCTTCGGGGTGCTTCTGCTGGCCATCAACAGCTCCAGGCCACAATGGAACGGCTTTAAGCATGCTCCCGTGTGGGGGTGGTGTCAACCGCCGGCCCGGCCGCGGAACCGCCGCCCCGCCATCGCCCGGGGATGTCGTCAGAACAGTGCCTTCTGGCTGCGGTCCTCGTCGCATCCTCCGTCTGCGCTTGCATCTGACTCTTCGTCGACCGGCTGTACTTCGTCCGTTGGCTGCTGCCGGGGACGTGTGGGGGCCGGTCCGGTCTTGGGGCAGGCGCAGCGGCACCACCACACGCAGGGTTCGCCGTCGGGGCGGGGGATGAAACGAGTGGCTGCGTAGGTGAGACCGGAGAGTGTTTGTCGGTGGCTTCCAAGAGCGGTTGATGGCAGGGCGGTCTGAAAATGTCGCTGAGATTGAGAGCACCGGAGTCGGCTCGGTGGTGTGCGGCCCGGCCGGAGGCTGTGTGGAAGTCGGTGGAACGGTCCGTCGGAGTGGGGCAGGATCCGCTCATGGAGATGGAGCGTGTCATCGATCTTGATCAGGCAGCCGCAGTGATCTCTGAGCGGGCTGCGGGGTGGCTGGCGGCCGGTCTCACGGTTGGCCAGGTGAGGTGGCTGGACGCAACTTCGCCGTGGCCTCGTCAGCTTGAGACTGACAGGGCGCTCGTGCCTGATCCCGTATCCATCGGCGTGCTGATCGACGGCCCGGGGGACGCTGGGCTGTCCGTGGTGCTGTTCCGGGGCGGCTGGGCTGACGTGGACTACTTCGACGGTATCGACGACGGCGGACAGATACCGGCGTTCGACATCACATCGGCAGCGGCCTTCGGCACCCAGCTCGATCAGTGGGTGCCGCGCGCCTTCAAGAACCTTGGCAAGAGCTAGAGCTGAAGGGCTGGCTCCAGCCTGGCCCCACCTCGGTGATCAGCCAGCAGCGGCCTGTTGCTCGGCGCGGGCGCGGGTGGTGGCGAGGCGGTAGGAGTCGGTGCCCGTCTCGATGATGTTGCCGCCGAAGGTGAGGCGGTCGACGATGGCCGCGCAGAGCCTGGGGTCGGTGAAGGTCTTGGTCCAGAGATCTTTAATGGTGGGGGTTCTGGCCCCGCTGACGGTTGAGCTCGTGTGCGCTATGCCGGAGGGTATGCGGTATCCCGATGGTGGTGGCCTGACGGCTGAGGAGCGGGCCCGGAGAGAGCAAGTGCGTCTGGCTGCGGCCGAGTTGATCGAGGACGGAGTCAGTGATGCGGAGATCGCCCGGCGGTTTCGGGTGACACGGATGTCGGTCAACCGGTGGCACCGGGCCCTGGCCGCAGGCGGGCGTCAGGCACTGGTCTCGAAAGGCGCCGGCGGTGCCCGGTGCAAGCTCACCGACGAGCAGTTACGCCAGCTGGAAGGCGAACTGGAGGCGGGGCCTGCCGCGCACGGCTGGGCCGAGGACCAGTGCTGGACGCTCGCACGGATCGCCGAGGTGATCCGCCGCCGGTTCAAGGTGGAGTACACACTGGCCGGGGTCGACCTGCTGCTGCACCGGATCGGCTGGAGCGTGCAGGTTCCCGCCCGGCGGGCCGCCGAGCGCGACGAGGCGAAGATCGCCGCGTGGAAGGACGAGCAGTGGCCCGTCGTGAAAAGACCGCGGCGGACCTGGGTGCCTGGCTCTGCTTCGAGGACGAGGCAGGCCAGGGACTGAGGCCGCCCACCGGCCGCACATGGGGCCGCCGGGGCAGGACACCGGTCGTGAAAGTGACCGCCGCAGGCACCAAACGCGTCTCGATCGCCGCGCTGATCTGCACGAAGTCCGGGACCAGGTCCCGTCTGATCTATCGCACCCATGTCGACCGGGGTCCACGCAAGGGCCGGCGCAAGGGCTTCACCGAACACGACTACGTCCGTCTCCTCGACGCCGCCCACCAGCAGCTCGGCGGGCCCGTCGTGATCGTCTGGGACAACCTCAACACCCACGTCAGCGCCAAAATGAAGCAGTACATCAAGGCCCGGGACTGGCTCACCGTCTTCCAGCTCCCGCCCTACGCCCCCGAGTTCAACCCGGTCGAAGCGGTCTGGGCGCACCTGAAAAGGTCACTGGCGAACCTGGCCAAACAGGGCATCGACCAGCTGACCGCACTGGTCAAGACCCGCCTCAAACGAATGCAGCACCACCCCAGCCTCGTCGAGGGCTACCTCGCCAAGACCAGGCTGAACCTCGAACTCCGTAACCCCAACCATTAATGATCTCCAGCCGGAGAACGACTCGTTCGAGGCGATGGCCACGCTGTTCTTCTCCTCCCGCTCGGTCAGAACCTGGAAGAGGAGTTCGGCGCCGCGGCGGTCGAGTTCCATGTAGCCGAGCTCATCGAGCTATGCGGATATCCGCATAGCTCGATCTATGCCGAGACCGCGACTATGCCGACAATCCGCTGGCGACGGTTGCATCCTCGCCTGTCTGGTCTGCGTTTGAGACGTCGAGATGGAAGGGTGATCCGTTGGCGAGTGGCGTCCATCCCTGCGCGAGGGCGGTCCGGATGGCCTGGGCGACATCAGCCGGAACGACCGGCCTGGTCGTCAGACCGAACCAGTTCTCGGGGTGGTGCGAGCCGGTCTCGACGACGAGAACGGTTCCCGGGACGGTGGCGTCCTCGACCGCGAACGTCAGCGGACCCCAGCCGTTTGACTGGCAGTAGGTCGGCTTGTGGCGGACGCGCCAGCGGTAGGTGACGCCGTCCACGACGATGCGCCGGGAACCCTTCTTGACCAGCGCCACCGTCTGCTCCTTCGACTGCCCGTATGTCGCTCCGACACTCCCAGCCCGGCCTCGGGGAAGCAAACCATTTGAGTTTCCTCGGCATAGTCACAAGAGCGGGCGGCATCCTTCTGGCGTTGGCGGCGGGCGCGCATCCCGTGGGGGTGGAACCGCGGTGGCTGCGACCGTTCGCATCCCGTCGTCTGCTGCCCGTGGCGGGGAGCAGGGGCATCCGCTGGCCCGGCCACGGCTGGGCGCGCTGCGGGACGGGGCGTGAGCACGCCGGGGCAGTACCCGCCTTCGTCCTCCCACTGCCCTGCCGCGTCCTGTTCGGCGCGGGCTTCCTGCTGGGCGAGCGTGACGGGCGGGCGGTAGAGGCGCAGCGCACCTGGGTCCAGTGCCACCAGGCGGCGTCCGGCTTCCTTCTTCTCGTCGCTTCTCATCCACCGGCGGGCGGCGCGCGCGGTGCGGGCGGCGTGGGCGGTCTGCTTGTCGGGGTACAGACCTTGCGGGTACAGGCGGGCGAGCGCGAGGGCTCTCTCACCCATCGGGCTGAGGGTGAGCACGAGGGCCCCGTCGTCCTGCCGCGTACTGGCCAGGAACCGGGCGGCGTACAGCGCTTGGGCCAGCGGCTTGCTGATCCGGCGCCCGCCCGACCACGGGCCCGGGGCCGGAGCCCGGCGGACGACGCCGTTGCGGATGTACAGGCAGCCGGTCGCGGCCGCTTCCAGCACGCGCACGTGTCCGGCCGTCCACCCGAGTTCGGCGACGGACAGCTGGGCGTAGAAGCGGTTGCGGGCGGCGATATCGCGGTTGTCGGCGTCCATACCGGTCGCCGCCCGCTCCTGCGCCTCCTGCTCAGCCTCCGCCCGGCGCGCCGCCCGCTCCCGCCCGGCACGCTCCTGGGCGGTCAGCGGGCGTTCCACCTGGGCCCGCAGCCCGGTCGCGGTGACCTCCACCTCGGCGGCCGCCTGGGCGTCGGCCGCGCACGCGATGGCGCGGGAGGCGTAGTTGGCGAGCGTGCCGACGCTGACGTCGTCCTCCTGCCAGGTCTGTGCCCAACGGGCGTACTTCTGAGCCTGGAGGGCGTGCGGGTGGGCGGCGTGCATGCGGCGCTCCAGCCGGGCGGCGGTACGTCCGGTGGCGCGGGAGACCGCTTCCATTGCGGTGTCGGCCGCGCCGACGGCGAGGGAAGCGGCTTCCTGGGCGACGCGCACATACGTGTGCGAGGGCAGGACATCGTGCCCAGCGCTCTCGTGACGGTCGTGCATGGATCCTCGCAGAGTTGAGATGAACGGCCCGGGGGTACGGGATTCCCGCCCCGTACCCCCGGACCCGGTGAACTGAGGAGGTGTCAGCTGCGGGCGCGCTCGATGATCTGGGCCAGGCTGATGGACGGTTTGAACTGGCCCATCACGGGCTCGGCGGCGGCGTACTCGGCGAACAGCTCAGGGTTGAGCTGGGCGCTGCGGACCAAGTCCTTGGTTCCCGCGAGCGGGCACGCCCGGCACGACAGACGCCGCCAAGAAGATCGTGGGCAGGAAGCGCGGCATCCTGACCGACACGCTCGGCCTCATCCTCGCCGTGACCGTTACCGCCGCCGGCCTCTCCGAGAACGCCCTGGGAATACGCCTCCTCGACCAGGCGAAGGAGACGTACCCGACCATCTCCAAGAGCTGGGTCGACACCGGGTTCAAGAAGGCCGTCGTCGAGCACGGAGCCCAGCTCGGCATCGACGTCGAAGTCGTCAACAGAAACCCCGGAGTTCGTGGATTCCACGTCGTAAAGAGGCGCTGGGTAGTGGAGCGGAGTATCGGTTGGATCATGATGCACCGGCGCCTCGCCCGCGACTACGAAACCCTCACGGCCAGCTCCGAAGCCATGATCCACGTCGCGTCGATCGACAACCTCGCCAAGCGCATAACGGACGAGACCACGCCAACCTGGCGAGGTACCTACTAGGACAGAAAGGGCAATCTGCCTAGATTAAACGCCCTCTGAGAGGGCGTTTACGCAGGTCAGGCCCGGTAAGAGCTTTTCGTTCCTGCCGTATTTGGGGCACATGGGCGGGTAGGCGGCTATCGCGCTTCCAGAGGTCACGAACTCGACTGTCCGTCTCGTCCGCGATTGCTTCCTGAAGTTCGTCTGGTTCGAAAAGATCACAGAATCGCCTGATGGACAGCGGAACGCCACCTTCCGGTGCGGCTCATGATCACGCTACGGCGTGAGCCAGCGGAAGCCGTACCCCAGCGACCTGTCCGACGCCCGATGGGCCCTGATCGAGCCGACGTTGACGGCCTGGCGGAAAGCCCGGCTCGACCGCAGGCCCACCGGCCAGCCGCCCAAAATCGAACTCCGTGATGTGTTCAACGCAATTCTCTACCTGAACCGCACGGGAATCCCCTGGAAATACCTCCCGCACGACTTCCCGGGACACGGCACCGTCTACTTCTACTACGCGGTCTGGCGCGACGAGGGAATCTTCGCCCAACTCAACTACGACCTCACGGGCTTGGCTCGCGTGAAGGAGGGGCGCAAGCCCGAACCGACCGCCTCCGTCATCGATACCCAGAGCGTGAAGACCTCCACCAACGTGCCCGTGACCAGCCAGGGAACCGACGCCGCCAAGAAGATCGTGGGCAGGAAGCGCGGCATCCTGACCGACACGCTCGGCCTCATCCTCGCCGTGACCGTTACCGCCGCCGGCCTCTCCGAGAACGCCCTGGGAATACGCCTCCTCGACCAGGCGAAGGAGACGTACCCGACCATCTCCAAGAGCTGGGTCGACACCGGGTTCAAGAAGGCCGTCGTCGAGCACGGAGCCCAGCTCGGCATCGACGTCGAAGTCGTCAACAGAAACCCCGGAGTTCGTGGATTCCACGTCGTAAAGAGGCGCTGGGTAGTGGAGCGGAGTATCGGTTGGATCATGATGCACCGGCGCCTCGCCCGCGACTACGAAACCCTCACGGCCAGCTCCGAAGCCATGATCCACGTCGCGTCGATCGACAACCTCGCCAAGCGCATAACGGACGAGACCACGCCAACCTGGCGAGGTACCTACTAGGACAGAAAGGGCAATCTGCCTAGATCAAACGCCCTCTGACACGAACCGCCCTCAGGAAGAGGAGGTGATGCAGCCAGCCTTCCATCCCCCGGGGAAGCCGGGAGGTCTTTACGGAAAGCAGAGTCGCAGCTGAGAGCCGCAATCAAGGCTTAGCGCCAACCGCTGTACCGATGGTCCCCATGGCCGGTAAACCCCGATGGGGCCCTGCACGAACGGTTCACGACGGAGCGCTTCGAGAAGAGCTTGCGCGTAGTGGTGAACTCCGTTGTGTTCCGCTCCTCTGGGCAAGGGCTCACCACCGCTGGCACCTACACCGAAATGGCTTCCCGGCTTACCGAACCCGTCCTGCTCCGCTTCGCGGTGCTCGCCGTACGCGGCCGTATCAAGCGGTAGAGCCCTCGACGGTGCACGTGTCCACCTGGACGCGGATGGCACTTCAACGTGCTGTTCTCCCGGGACCGGCGGTTCAGGACCGACGAGGTGGCAGGCAGGCAGCACCTGCGGGTGCTGGTGGCCGGGGGCTGTCCTGCTGCTTTACCAGTCGGTGAGGTCGACGACGTAGCGGCAGTGGGGGTCGTCGGCCCCGGTGAGCGCTCTCCACTCCTCTTCGAGCATGGAGGGCAGTACCGCGAGGAGGGCGGTGAGGGCCCCGCCTGGTTGTACTTCGGCACCGATGACGGAGTTGTCGCCGGTGCCCATGTAGAGGCGTAGGAGCCCCGCCTCCCGGAACAGGAATCCGCGCAAGCGGCTGGGGCTGTCTTCGCCGGCGGGGCGTGTCAGGGTCTGCAGCAGGGTGGAGGTCCAGTCGTCCGTGGTGAAGGGTGCCTCTTTCACCTGTGTGGGGTCGACACGGTAGAGGTTCATCCCCATGACGGCAGTTGCTGCGTCCGTCGGGCGGACGGGGGCGGTGCTGGCGCCTCGGAGCAGCGCGACGATGTCGTGCGGGGTCCGTAGGTCTTCTCCGTCCTGGAGCGGGACTTCGTACACGGTCAGTCGGCTGGGGGCGGTCTCGTTCTGCGCGCCGAGGGCCACGCGAACAGCTGGCGCCCGGTCTGGTGCTGGCATCACCCCTCGCACGTACTGGTCGTCCAGCAGCGGCGCGTACGCGTGGTGCGTCAGGAGATCTGTTGTTTCTGCCTGGAGGTCGGCGATGTCCTCGTAGTCGTCGTCCGTCATCGCGGTTCGTTCACCCAGTTCGGACACTTCGTCATGCCGTTGCAGTACGCCGTAATCACGCCGATCACCTGTCCCTTGCCCGCGTCGTATCGGCCGTCAGCTGTCTTGCGTGCGTATCGGACGACGACGGTGATCTTCAGTGTTCCGTACCTCGGGTTAGCGGCATTGCCGTAGTAGGTGAGGTTGGCGCCGTTGACCTTGTCGACTTTCCATCCGATGGGGGCGTTGAGGAAGTCGCATCTCCTGATGTTGTGCTTGCCGGAGAAGTGGTTCCAGCCGAGTTCTCCGTTGCCCCACCGCGTCGGGATGACTCGGCCGTCCTGGTCGTTGGCACTGCACTTGACGGTCTTGTTCCAGTACGGCCCCGCGTGGGCGGGAGCAGCGAAGCCGATGAGGAGCATCGCTGCCGTGGCTACCGGGGCGACAACGGCGGTGATCTTGTTCATGTCGAGACTGTGACATGCGCACAACTGTCCCTAATAGGCTTTCACTTCCCTTTCCTTCCATTAGGGTACTTTTAGCGGCTATGTTCGATGGCTAACTGAAATGTCGGATGCGATCCAGGTCGGCGTCGAGGACGGCGAGGTCCGGGTGGTCCCGCAGTTGTTGTTCGCGCGCCCAGTGGGCGAGGTCTGCCTTGTGAGCTGTGCGGACGTCATCGACGGTGACGTCCGCGAGCATGGCGATGTTGTCCATCTCCAGTTCGCTGAATCCGTTGTAGCGGTTGGCAGGGGCGCTGGCGGCGGCCATGTCATGGGCGTAGCTGATGCCTGCGGCGGTGAGCTTCTCGTGCAGCCAACGCCGGAACGGGGTGTCCTGGTCCTTCCACGCGGGGTCGTAGTTGTCGTATTCGGGGTCGTCGAAGCCGGGGCCGATGTGAGGCATGGGTGAGTTCCTTTCCAGGGGGCTGGGGCATGCGGTGGGTCGGTATGGGGCGTCCCGGTGCCGACGTTCCCCTGCCGCCGCGGTGCGGCGGCGGCTACCGTGGGGGCATGGCCCGGGAAATTCGCATTGAGATCAGTGACGAGGCGTACGAGCAGCTGAAGCGTGCGGCTGCGGAGAAGCACGTGCCGGCCGAGGCGTACGCCGGTCAGGTCCTGGATGCCGATCTCGCGCGGGCCCGGTTCTACGAGGGTGCTCGGCTGTTCATCGCCGAGCACGCCGAAGGGTTCGCCGAGCGGTTCGGTGGGCCCGCAGGCCGTTCCGCCGACGCTGCGTGACCGGGTCGGCATCGTGTTCTTGACGATCGACGTGCCGTGGCTCCTACACATTGCGCAGACGGAGCTTCGCGGGGATCCCGAGGTGGTCGACTGGGGGGCCTTGGAGGCCGCCCGGGCGAGGCACTGCTACCGGGTGATGGACACTCCGGTGTACGACCAGCCGCACCACCGGGCCGGTGCTTTGATGCAGCAACTTGTTGTGGCCCCTGCTCTGGAGCACTCCAACGAGTTGTTCGCCGCGGCGGTGTCGGCCGCGTACTTGCACGGTTCGAGGCTGCGGGTGTCGGTGGACACCAAGGCGGCCATGGACTTGGTCGAGCAGGTCCGCGGTGGTCTGGACGTGCGGCAGATCGCTGTGGCGCTGCGGGAGTGGACGCGCTGAACGTCTCGTTCAGGCGAGTGTGGTGACGATGCGGACCGGCACCGTGTCGAGGCCGGCGATCTGGGCGGCGAGGAATCGCCGGCGTCCGTGGAGGATGGTGTACGGCCGGTCGAGAGCTTCTAAGGGCGCGAAGGGGTTTGTGGTCCTCACGAGGCGCTGGGTGGTGGAGAGGAGCCTGGCGTGGCTGTTGCACGCGCGCCGGAACGTCCGGGACTACGAGACGAGGCCCGAGCACTCCGAAGCGATGCTCACGCTCGCCGCGATCACGCTCATGACCCGCCGCCTCGCCCGGCACTCCGTTTACCCGAATGGGGCAAAGCCCCGCGTCTCCCAGGCCGTCGTAGCGGCCTGAGCATCAGAAGTCCCAGTCCAGTTCATCCTCGTCAACGGCGACAGGAAGGTAGCTGTCCACCGCCTCGCCGGTCTCCAGAGCCGTGGCTGTCGCATCCAGGAGAGCCGGGAGTGACGCCCACATGGGGTGGCGCGAAAAGGAGCATCCTGTTTCATGATCGGCATTGCCGATCCTTCCGCGGCGACGATAGGGGCGCTGGTCGATGATGAGGTAATCCCCTGCACCGTCAAAGGCGAAGGGGATCCACTGCGCATGCCACCACGGCCCGTATTCGCCGTCCGGGTCGCCTTCTTCTGCTCCCGCCAGCACATCTCCGTAGATCTTCATGCGCGTCTGCCAGGCACTCGTGATGTTCTGCACCTCAAGCAAAGACCAGAAGGGCGGCAGCAGGTCGTAGTGGCCCATCCCGTTGTGCCGTAGCAAGGACTCCACCAAGGGCTCGGGGAACGGCTGACCGATGGCCTGCTCGGCCACGGCAATTGCCGAGCGCTCCGCCGGGGGGCTAAGAGCAGCAAACGTACGAGGCGTGTGCTGGGCGAGCCAAGCCTCTATACGGGTCCAGGACCCGGATATTGACGAAGTCATCCTGGGATCATCCCAGTTCGACGCGCCGCTGAACGGGAGGATTCGAGACGGGTTCTTACGGCGCGGGCGAGGTGCTTTCCTGGCGCTTGCGCGCTTCCTTCATCGCCCGTTCCCATTTCCATGCCGGTTCGCCCTGGCGGGCGGCCAGGGCTGCCCCGGCGCCGCGCTTCCATCCCCCGGTCTCCCGCAGGTACTCCTGGGCCACGGTGACGCGCCGTTCGGTCTCGGCGGAGGTTCCGCGCGGCTCGGTACCCTCGCCGGGCCTGCGCCCGGACACGCCGGTGGTGTCGTTGGTGCGCTTGCGGTCAAAGTCCTGGAGATCGCCGCGGCGGAACGCGCGGGCCGTCTGGCCCCTGCCGGCCGGGAGAGATCCGGCAGGTTCGGGGAAGTAGCCCGGGTTGGCGGAGAGGTACTTACGGATAACCCCCCCGTCGGTGAAGCCGAGGAGCCGGGCGGCCTCGTTCAGCGGGATGAGCTCCTGCGGGTCCCCGGAGTGGAGGGCAGGATCCGCGGGGAGGACCTTCGCCTTCTTGCGGTTCTGGTGCGTGGCGTAGAACCGCTCGACGGCCTGGCGCTCGAAGTAGTCCACCCGCTCGATGGTCACACCCTTCTCCGGGAAGCGGGCCTCCTCCGGCTGCTCGTCCCGTTTGGTGTACCAGGTGCCCACCGTCCACTTGCTGGCCCCGGTGTGCTCGGCGATCCACTCCCGGCTCACGTACTCGCGGCCCTCGACCTCGACGGTGAGGGGGCGGGCGGCTTTGGCCATGAATGGCTCCTCCGGGAGAGGCCGCCGCCGGGGCAGCCCGTATGATGGGCTTGCTGTTTTGCTCGTGGGTAAAACGCACGATGGCCGGTGGAACGTTCGGCCGGAGTTGCCGCTCCGGGTCGACACCTCAACGGGGTGCCTTTCGCCGGCCATCACCCTGTGCACTTTCCCAGGCAAGACGATTGCAATTAAGCACCCCCCGGGGTGGGGTGTCAACCGCACCGCCAGCTCAGTAGCCCGTTGCCTCCTCCCCTCCGGGCGCAGTCTCCCGGAAGCGGGCGCGGGTTGCGTCGGCCGCCGTGAGGACTCCGTCCAGGTACAGGCCCTTCAGTACCCCCGCGGGAAGCTGCTGTTGGGCGTGCCAGCGGAACGCCATGGCCATGCGGCCCGCCGTGCTGACCCATACCTGGTCGGTGTGGGGTACCTGGGAGAGCCAGCCGCGCCCGAGCAGGATGGACGTCTGCGTGTAGGGGATGCGGCTGAAACCGGCGTCGACGGCGCTCGGGGTGCCGTCCGGGTCGCGCAGTACCCGGGCGTCCGTTCCGGCACGGTCGATGAGTTCCAGGTCGGTGTACTGGCGGGCCGTCAGCTTCTGGGGGTGGACGACCGGCAGCAGTGTCAGGGCTGTGCGCCCGTGTCGGCCCTGGATGCGGATGATCCCGTACGTGCAGACGGTCAGGGGGGTGCGGCGGTCGGCTGCGCGTTGCACGGTGTTGTCGGCTTCCCAGCCGGTGAGGTACCCGGTGACGTGGTCGCCGTTGGTGGTGTTGGTCTCCTTGAACGCTGCGGGGGCGTACCCGCCGGGGTGGTAGGAGCGGGGGGTCAGGATGCCGTGCCGGGACGGGCGGGTGGCGGGGTGGGCCATAACAGGGTGTCTCCTATCTGTCGGGCTGCTGGGCGCACCCCAGGGGGCGGGGTGCGCCGTGGGGGTTCAGAGTTCGAGCCATCGCATGCTGTGCCGGAGGACCGGGGGCGGTGGTGGGGTGGTGCTCATGTCGCCGAGGGGGAAGGTGGTTCCGCCGATGAAGGGTTCGCTGTCCCACTGGACGGCTGCCCAGTCGCGGTGGCGGATGACGATCGATCCCTTCTGTCCGGTGAGGGCTCCCGCGTCGCGGGCCCAGAAGACAGACCCCTCGGTGAACTCCTCGTGAGGTGCGCGGCCCAGGTCGCGGACGGTGGTCCAGAACTCCCGGAGGTGCGGGCCTTCCTCGGCGGTGAGGTGATCCCGGATCTGTTCGGCGACGTCGAGTTCGGCGATGCCCTCGACGGCAAGGCGGTAGTTCCGGCCGCACGACCATCCGCCGTATCCCACCTGGTAGCGGGGGAACTTCACCTCCCACGCATCCGCAGTGGGGTTCTCACAGGTGAAGCGGACAAACCCCAGATGGGCGTTCGGGTCGTGGGGGCGGTCCCACCAGAACTCGTGGGCGGACATGCGCAGGACGTCACGCATCGGCTGTTCCCTTTTCCGAGAGGGCGCGGGGCGTGGTCTCCGCGCGAGGTGATCAGGTGTGGACCGGGGGACCGGGCTTTCCGGGCGGGCTGCCCGGCCGGTGTGCGGGCCCGGAACGGTCACCGGGCGCGGAGGGGGCGGGGCCCGGGTGCCGGTATCCCCACCTCTGTCTCCGTGCTTCCAGTGACCGGCGGCCCAGGAACGGTGGGCTACTGAGCCGGTGGGGGTACGGCGGCGGACATCTGCCGTTGTACGACCTCGCCGTACGCGCGCAGGAGGGTTTCGAGCGTTTCGGTGTCGACGTACCGGAATTCGACGGTGTGCCTGTTCCCGCTGAGGACTTGTGCTGTCATGCGCTCGATGGATCCCCTTCCCGCCCGGTACTCGACCCATGGGGAGGGGTCGTTGCGGGTGAGCTCGGCCCCGGGGACGAGCGCCGCGAGCCTCTGGGCGAATGCGTGCTGCTGTTCGTCGGTCTGCCGGGATGCCGCTGCCGCGGCGACCACTTTCGGGTACACGCTGTTGTCAACCGGCAGCACCTTGGCGGTGATCGCGTCGGCGAGTGCGGCCGGAGGCCGGTCGGTCCGGAACTGGGTCGAGGGCTTGTCGACGGCGTACAGGGTCACCGGCGCCTTCGGATAGTGGACGGTCACCTCCACGTGGGAGGGACGGCGGTAGACGGGCAGGAGCACGATGCGGCGCCCGTCGGGGTGGACGAGTGCGGCACCGTTCTGGGGCGTCGCATGGTGAATCTCGGCCGTCCAGCGGGGCCCGAGCAACGGGGCGGTCTGGCGGGCGAGTCGAAGAAACCGGTTCAACACGTGCCTGCTCCTTGAGGTCCGGTGGCGGGCTGGGCGGGTGCTGCGGGGCGCGGGCCTGTTCCGGGCCCGTCCCCGCAGTGCTGGTCACACATCAGGGGCCAGCAGGCGGGCGACTGCTTCGGCCTGCGCGGGGGTGAGGTGGGTCAGGTTCATGTCGACGTGGCTTGCGTCGGGCTGGATGAGGGCGGTGATGCGTGGTGAGGGGGCGAGGATGTTGTGGGCGATGACTTGTCGCCAGTGCTCGCTGTTGTAGGCGGTTGCGATCCGGGAGTGCGGTAGGACATCCGCGAGGAGCCGGGTCAGGTCGTCGCGTGCCTGGGTCTGCTGCGCGTAGCGGTTGCGGTCCGCGGCCACGGCGTCCAGGGCCTCGGCGTAGCCGGGCAGGAAGCGGCGGCGCAGATGCGAGGCGAGGTGGCGGGGGAGGTGACGGGCGGGCATGTCGGCGGTGACGCTGATCTGCGGGGCATCCGCGCTATGCAGCAGTCGCCGGTCGTCGGCCTTGTCAAGGTGACCGTAGGCGGTCAGCCGCTGGCCGTCGCGGGTGATCCGGATCCGGTAGGGATCTCTACCGGGACGGGGGCCGGTCAGCATCACAGCGCTGTGCCAGGTGTCATGGGGAGCTGCGCGCCATCCGACGCCGAGCAGCGCAGCGGTACGGCGGACCGTGGTCAACAGCGGGGCAGGCACGGGGAGTCTCCTCGGACGGGGCGGGGATGTGATGGTGCGCGGCGGCGGATCCGCGGGGTCGGTGGTCGCGTCCGGTAGGCACGGGTGGTGGGCATGGTCCAACCGGAAGGTGAGACAGGGGCGGGCGGCTCCTGAAGCAGCGGGACAAGAGGGCCGCCCGCCCTCGTGCGGGCTAGGACTGGGTGGGTGCCAGTTGGCGACAAATGTCTTCGGCCTGCTCGGGCGTGAGGTTGCTCAGCTCCAACCCAACGCGCGCCCCGTCGTGGCGGACGGTGGCGGTGATGCCGATCTCGCCCGGACCCTGGTACGGGGTGTGGACGGTCGGTCGGTCGCGCCCCGATACCGTGCTGGTCCATGCTCCCGGCATGGCCTCCTGAAGCCGGTGCACCACGGCATCGCGCCCGGTGTCCTGCTCCTGGTAGCGGGCGAGGGACTCGGCGGCCTGGGCGAGTGCCGTGTCGTAGTCGGGCAGGAAGCGGCGGCGCAGATGCGAGACAAGATGGCGGGGGATCTGGCGGGCGGGCATGTCGGCGGTGACGCTGATCTGCGGGGTCGTGAAGTCGTTCAGCCGGTTGTCCCCGTGGTTGTCGAACAGCCCGTACACCACCAGCCGCCCGTCCTCGTCGGAGATGCGGACCTGGTAGGGGTCGCCGCCGGGGCGGGGGGCGGTGAGGAGAGCGGCCCGGGGCCAGTGGGGATCGGGGGCGGCGTTCCAGCCGACTCCGAGCAGGGCGGCGGTGCGGCGGGCGGTGGTCAGAAGCGGTGCGGGCATCGACACTCCAGGGGCAGGGGACCCGCGTGCGGGGCGGACTGCGGGGCGACGGGCGTTGCTACAGGTCGGGTGCGAGCAGGCGGGCGACGGCTTCGGCCTGGGCGGGGGTGAGGTGCGTGATGTTCATGTCGACGTGGAGGCCGTCATGGTCGACTTCGGCGCAGACCCGCGGGGAACTTTTCAGGTGGTTGTGGGCCGTGACCTCGCGCCGGTACTCGCCGCTGTAGGCGTCCCTGGTGCGGGAGTGCGGCAGCAGGTCCGCGAGGAGTTGGGTCAGGGTGTCGCGGTCGGCGGTCTCCTGGGCGTAGCGGGCCCGGTCCGCGGCCACCGCGTCCAGTGCTTGTGCGTAGGCAGGGAGGAAACGGCGCTTCAAATGGGATGCCAGGTGGCGGGGGACCTGCCGGGAGGGAAGATCGGCGGTCACGGTGACCTTTGGCGCGTCCGCGCTGTACAGCAACCGGCGGTCATCGGCCGTGTCCAAGTACCCGTACGCCAGCAGGCGTTTGTCTTCCTGGGTGATCCGGATCCGGAAGGGGTCTTTACGGGGGCGGGGGCCGGTCAGCAGGACGGCGTGGGACCCGAAGTCAAGGTCGGGGACGGCGCGCCATTTGGGGCCCAGCAGGGCGGCGGTGCGGCGGGCGGTGGTCATCAGCGGAGCGGGCATGGGTGTCCGTTCGTACGGGTGGGGTGTGGGGCTGTGGGGGCTGGGCCTGGGCATGGGGCGCGGCTGGCCGACCCCACCCCCGGGGGGGCCTTGGGTGGCTGGGTTACCGCATGGTGCGCGCGTGTTCGGCGGCCGTCTGCGGCCAGCGGTGGCTGGCCTGGCGCTCAGGGGCTGACCGTGGCACGGATGATTTCCTCGGCCTCCCTGGTGCCGTGCTCGGCCACCAGGAAGAGGATCTGGTCGTCCATACCGCCGTTGTTGATGGCGGTAGCCCGGCGGGAGCATGTGTCGTGCACGGCCTCGTCAAGGTCTGATGGGTCCAGGTCCAGGGACTCGGCAACGGCCATCAGGCGGGCAGCTTCAGCTTCGTCCGGGCGGGGCGTGCTGGTCTGGGCGTCCGGCTGATTCATCAGCGTTTTCCTTTCGGGAAGGTGGGGGCGGGCCTGTTCTGCCCACCCCCCCCCGGGGGGGGTGGGGTGGGTCAGGAGGTGCGGGGCTTGGGGATGCGGGGGCTGTCGAGGGGCCGTCGGGGGGCGGGGATGGGGCGGCGGGGGATGACCGGCTCGTTGTCGGGGTGGTCCAGCACGCGTGTGCTCCTTCGCTGTGGGTGGGGGTGCGGATTGCCGTCCGCAACAGAGGGGGGCCTGTTGGGCTCGGCCCTGCCCCGGCCGGACAGAGAACGGGGCTCTGTCCGGGCGGCGCGGGGCGTGCCGACGAGCGGGGCCGGGGGCCGGGGCGCGGGGGCTGCGGCCCCCGGGCTCCGGCGGGGTCAGAACGCGGCGCGGGCAGCTCTGCGCTGCTCGATGGCGTGGCGGGTGTACACGACCTGACGGGCCCCGTCCGCGCTGAGCGCGTATACCGTCACGAACACCAGGGAGGTACGCCGTGACCGCCACCGGGCGTCACGGATGACGGCCATCTGGAACTCCCGGGCCCCCTCGCGCGGTACCTCGCGGGCGAAGTGGACGCGCTCCCCGCTGACGTCGGCCACGACGAGGAAGGGGCGGAAGTCACCAACGGTGTGCGGGCGGGCGGGCCCCAGCGTCGTGTCCGACAACTGCGCGCGGGCACGGGTGAGCATCTCCGCGATGTACTCGCCCGGAGACCGTTCGATCTGGCGGGGGTTGCGGCTCCACCAGACATCGGCCTGCTCCATGGCCGTGGCGAACTCGAACGGCCCGAACACGCTGATGACTTCCCGGGCGTGCTCGTCGCGCCCCGACGATTCGGCACGGGCGGCGTTCGCGGCGTTCGTGATGGAGGTGGTGCGGCGGCGCATGGCCATGGCCGCGCACGCCGTGCCGTAGTAGACCGCGTCGCCGTCCTCGTTGCCGTCCTCGTCCAGCGGGATGAGCGCGACGGTGCGCTTCAGGTTCGAGCGGCCGCAGCAGTCACACGTGGTGCAGTCATCGGTAACGCCCTTGATCACCCACCGGGCGGAAGAACGGGGAGCGGGGGACGTGTTGCTCATGGCATGACTCCTTGAAGGAAGGGGGATGGGGGTTGCGCATGGCGCTGGGGGCGCAGCAGGGCGGTGTGGCGCGGCCCCGGGGGAGTGGCGGCATCTCTGGGCGCGCTCTTCGCTCCGCGAAGGCGGTGCGCCGCCGCTACGCGGCGGAAGACTGTGCAGCGCTCCGCGCTCTGCGCTGCCGGTCCGGTGGTGGGCGGGGGCCGGTGGGTCAATCGCTCTGCGATCGGCCCACCGGCGTACGATCCGCCCGGGTGAGTAAGAGGGGCGGGGCGGGTCAGTCCGTGGGGGCCGTGTACCGGCCGTAGAAGCACGATTGGCCGTTGCGCAGGTACAGCCACGGGAACCCATGGGACGTGTGCTCATCGGCGAACGCCCCGCACCGGACGCACGGCGCGCCCCATTCCGGCGCGGCAACTGGCTCGGCTGACCAGATCGGCAGATCCCAGGTCCACGGGAACACCCCGGCCGTCCAGTGCAGATGACCGTCCGGGAAGAACTCGGTCCAGTGGTTCGGCCATCCGACGGGCGGGGTGCGCATGCTGTGCAGGACAGCCGTCCGTACGGTCGTGCCGCGCCAGATCTGCACACCGCTGGTGGTGCCCGGGGGAGGGGTGATGCGGTATGCCTCGGCGAACTCGTAGGTCTGCACCGCGAAGATCAGGGGCGGCGGGCTGTCGCCGTGCACGGTGATCGGACCGGCGAACGGGTGGTGGTGGGGGCGGGAGACCGTCATGGGGTAACTCCGTTTCGAGGGCGACTGGTGGCGGCCAGGGGGACGCCTGGGCGGGGCGGGGAGGGCAGCACGTACCGGCCTGGTGTGTCGGCGTGGACGCCGGGGGTTCCGCCCCCCCGCCCGCCGGGGGTGGTCGTCCCGGTGGGCGGGGCGGGGCGCTCAGCCCTTGATGAGGGTTCGGACCTGGGCGGCGCGGCGGAGGGTGAGGTCCGCCCGGTATGCCTGGCGCACCTGGCGGATCCACGTGCCGGTGTGCTCGGCCAAGTCCCGTACGCCGCGCACGCTCGGCGTCGTACGGGTCCGGTCGGCGAGCCGCGCGTGTTCGGCGCTGATCTCGCAAACCGTGTGGTCCAGCACTTCCCGGCACCCGTGCAGCCGGGTCGTGCGCGCCCATCCGCACGGCTCTCCGGGCTCCTGCTCCTGGACGACCATGGACACCTGCGGCCACCCGAGCGTGTTCCCGGCGGTGATCGACACGTCCAGCAGCAGCGTCACCCGGCGGTCGTGCCACGGCGCGTAGGGGTAGGGGTGGGCGGGGCCCGGGACGGCTGCCTCGGCCCTGCTCTGCGCGTAGGCGGCGAAGCTCTCCGGCGACGGGTCGTCGCCCCGGCGGTGCAACCGGTTCAAGTAGCCCACCAGGACCGGCAGTTGCCAGGCGGCGGAGCCGAACGGGGCTGCGGGCATCGAGTAGGCGAGAGCTACCGCCCCCTCCTCACCGGGGACGCTGAGGGTGGCGGACACGACGGCCAGGAACGGGAAACGAGGGTTCAACGGCATGGGGGTCTCCATGGGGGCGGTGCCCGGCCCCCACACGCTCAAGGGCCTGCGACCACAGACAGGGGAGGGGGAGTGAAGCCAGGGCTGGGGCCCGGGGGTGACGCGCTCGGCGTCACCCCCGGTGCCGCTACTCCTGCGCGGGGTCCACCGCGTCCGGGGCATCCGGCTCCGGGCCGTCCCCGGACGAATCCGCCGCGTCCTCGTCGCTGGTTTCCTGCGGCGTGCCCCCGGCGTCGTCGCCCGCGTCGCCCGCGTCGTCCTGGTCGTCCGCGTCGCCCGTGTCCGGGGCGGGGTCCGGCTGCTGCCCGTCGGCGGTGTCCTCGGGCGTCTCCGTCTGCCCTTCGGTGATCAGGGCGTTGAACTCGACGTCGTCGACGATCGCCTGTTCCACCAGGGAGAGGGTGTAGCCGATCGTCGCGAGGTAGGAAAGGTAGACCCGTGCGTCATCACGGATGTCGTTGGTGTCGAAAGAAGGCTTGTCCGTGCGCCAGGTCTGGACCTCATCGAGACGCTTCTCGTAGCACCCCGCGATGATCGCGAAGTTGATCAGGTTCAGTTTGCCGGGGGTCGCTCCCGCCGGTGCCCACGTGGTCCGGTTGTCGGCGCGCTTGTCCTCGCCCAGCAGCTCAGCCACCAGGGCCACGCGGGAGACTTCCCCGGTCCACATCTGGACCGGCTTGCGGGCGGCAAGCCACTGCCCGGTCACCCATCCGGCAAGCGTGGGCGGGGCGGTCTTGCGCTGAAGGAACACGTCCTTGAGCCACGTACGGCGCGTCTTGGTGGCGGCCCGGTAGGCGGCGTTCCCCGCAATCTTCAGCTTCCGCTCCATGCTGTCGGGCACAGGCTTCACCACGGGCGCGGGCCTCGGCGCAGGAGCGAGCGGCGGCACATCCTCCTCGCCCTCGCCCCCGTCCTCCTTTTCCCCTTCCTTCTGGTCGCCGCCCCTGTTGCCCTCCTGACGGCCCGTGACGGGCCCGGCGGGCTCCTCGACCACGGCCACGCGGGGGCCGCTCTCGGCCTCCTGCGACTCCTCCTCGGGCTCCTCCGGCTCTTCCTCCGTCTGCAACCCGCCGGGGTAGCCCAAGTGCCCGTACTCGTCCGGCGCGATACACCCAGTCAACAGAGCATCCGGGGTGTCGCTGTCGTCGTCCCACGTGACGGCGTGCCCCGGGCACTCGGCGTGCCCCTCCTCCGTCAGCTGGTCACCCGCTTTGTCCCACAGGTACTCAAGGATTTCGAACTCTTCGAACTCCTCGCCCTGGATCTCCTCCGACTCGACCAGCCGCACACCGTTCGCCCGGCACTCCTCGCGCACCACTTCACGGGCCTGGCAGGCTTCGCGGGCATCACGCTCCGCCGTCGCCTGGTGCTCGAACGTCCCCTTGGCATGGGCGTCAACGAGTCGGGCAACAGCTTCTTCGTCGTCGTCGAACTCCGCCAGTACGGCCAACACCGACAGATCCCACTCATACCCGTCGGACTCCGCGAGCGTGCGCCGGGTACGGTCGCTGACCTTCCGCGCGGTGGCAACCGCATGAGCCACATCATCATCACTGCGCCCGGCACGACGGGCGGCGGCGGCCGGTGCCATACCGGCCTCGATCGCCAGGAACAGAGCGTCGGCCTGCTCCAAGTCGGTCAACGCCTTGCGCCCCTCCTCGGCGTTCTCTACCAACATCTCGATATACGCCAAACCCACCTCCCGGCGGGCGGGATCCAGCACATATACCGGGGCTTCGGTGAGCTCGGCCTGCCGCGCGGCGGCAAGACGGCGCTTGCCCTGGACGACGTCGAACACCTCGGGAGCGTCCGGGGCGGGCTCCACCACCAAGGGGACGATGATCCCGTTCTCACGCACGGAATCGACAAGCCAACCGTCCTCGATACCAAGCACCTGACGGACGTTGCGCTCGTCCCGCAACTGCAACAAGGGAAGCACCGTGGCGACGGGCGGGGCGGTGATCTTCTTCTTCGTGCTCATGGAGCGGCCTTTCTGGATTGCTCGTGGTGGTGTGGAGGGGGGTTGCCGCCCCCCTCCACGAGGGCGCTCGGCCTCGGGACATGACGGATCACGGATATGCCGACTGATCCCTACTCCGACCGTGCGCCGGTGGGCTGGGAGCGGAGGGGCCCAACCGAGACGGTCGCCCCTCCGCAAACCCGAAACGTCCTAGCGCTGGGAACCGTGGAGTTCCACCGCGAGATCCAACGACTCAGCAGTTGCTTTCAAGAGCCATCCGACTGTCCGTTCTGCGGCGGTCGCCTCGGTCTCCCCTGCGGCAATGTGGCTGAGGAATTCCATCCCCAATGCGTCCAATACATCGTCCTGGGCGTACGAGCGAAGGAAGAACTCAAGGGACAGTCCGGTTTTCGCGGAACTGGCCTGAGCGCATGTGGCCATGGTCAGCCCGAGCAACTCGCCGAGTCGCTCGGCGTCCTGCGCGGTAAGCGGCTCGCTGTACTGGTACCCGCTACTGTCGGGCTGGGTGCCGTTGATCCTGGCGACGTCCCCGGCACGCACCGGCTTGAACGTCACGTCCCGCTCGATGACGTACCCCTGTGCGTTCAGCTCCTCCATCTCGGTGAGACTGGAGTAACCCCACTCCCCGCAACCCGGGGTCACCTCCGCCCACCCGAAAGCGGTCAGGCTCTCGGGGTCCACCTCCGCGATGTACCAGTCACACCGACCGACGGAATAGTGCAGATGCACCACCGTGTCGGAGGTCGAAGTGTTCTCGGTCCCGTACAGCGGAGGGATACCGGCCAACATCTCAGCCGACGGGTAGAACGCGTGCTTACGGCGCTCCCCATTCTTCTCCGCCGGGAACTGCTGCTCGTTCTCGTTCACTGCTGCTCCAAAGTCTTGCTCGTGGTGTCGGGTTACGAGGGGGGTTGCCGCCCCCCTCTTCCCTACAACTGGAAGTATACTCGCCCTTGATGTTGGATGCAACCGATCAAGGGTGTTCCGGAACGGCGAATCCCGCTTCGTACGTGACGCCGAACTCCGGCGGTACAGGCTCGCCCGTCTTGGCGTCGGTGCAGTAAGCGGCGAAGACCTGGGCCACGGTGAGCGGAACGAGATCGGCGGTAACGGCCCAACCGCGTACCGTCTCCGCACCGTCCGCCGAGAAGGTACGCGTGACCAGACCTCCGCTCCGATTCTCCAGGGCGGACGCCAGTACCGCCATAACATCGGGAATGGAATTCGGGTCGTCCAGAATCATCGTCGCATCCGTGTAAACACACATGAATGCCGGGGAGCGGCCGTCCGTCGACACAACAACGTGGTGGTGCCCCTCTGGAAGGGAAAGCATCAAAGCAAAAAGCCGGTCCGCCACCCTGTCCATCAAGTTTTCGTCGGATGTCAACTTCGCCTCCATCTCGCCTGGGTACTGCCCCAGGGGGCCCACCCGCCTTGTATCTACAATTGGAAGCATACTCGCCATTGGTGTTGAAGGCAACTCGCCCCCTGACCAAGCACCTGACTAACCCCCTGACCCCCCTTTGCCCACGCGCAACCATCAATGCAGGTCAGTGCCCTTGGTGAGCCCTCTCAGAACTCAGACAACCCCCCTCACGCCCCCCGCGCCTGCCCTGACCCCGGAAAAGTAGGGCCAGGGCAGACGCGGCGACCGCTCGGGGGGTTCGGGGCGGGAAGGGATATCGCTGCGCCGGACCGGGGCCCGGCGCGGACCGGGACGGCGGCCTGGCGGCCGCGCACGGCATCGTGACCCTTGCCCCATCCCTTGCCCTATCCCTTGCTCCACCCCTTGCTTCACCCCTTGCCCTATCCCTTGCGCCACCATCCAGACACCCGGAACGTTTGCGCTGGTCAGGCCCCATGGTTGGTACCTCACAGAACCCAGACAACCCCCCTCACGCCCTCCTGTCCTGCTACCCCTGGGAAAAGGGGCGGGGCAGCACGACAGGAGACCGCTCGGGGGGCTCGGGGCGGGAAGGGATATCACTGCGCCGGACCGAAGCCCGGCGCGGCCCGGAGCGGACCGGAGACGGCGGCCACACCGCGCGCTGCACACCTGCCGGGCTCGTGCCCTGTCCCAGGCGGGCTCCCGGGCGTTGCACAGGCACGAGAAACCGTCCCGCTTCTCCGCTGGAGAAAAAGCTTCTGACCACCGTTACTGAGGCTGCCGCATGAATGCGCTCGCGGGGAAACACTGAACTCTGGTCTGTGAATTCGGGTCGCATTCCCAGGGTGTTTGCTCGGGAGTTGCGGCCCTTCTTTCGTGGCTTGCTTTCAGGCAAGAGCGAGGGAATGAGTTCGGGGGTGCAAGCCTTCGGCTGGACTCTCCCGGGAGCTTTCAGGGCGGTCCGGGGTGGTGCTGCCCGAACCCAGACGCTACACAGTCAGAACACGTGATGCACCACCCCTGGGGTGCGTCCGCTCCTGTGAGTGGCGCGGCATCAGATTCCGTCCCGCAGGTGCGGTCTGCTGGTGGGCTCGACCGGACGGTCCCAGGGGGAGGAGGGGGGCAGGGTGGAGCGCAGCGGAGCCCGTCACCACGGTGAGGCCAGCGCCTGATCAAGCCGACAGTCCGTCACTCTCGTTGCGGGGGTGGTGGCTGGGAATCCCAGACCCTACACAGGCCCGCACACGATGCACCTCCTCCCGTAGCCAGCCCCAGTGACCGCGCTTGCGCGGTCACGCCAATTCGCGCTTGCGCGAATTGTATTCCGTTCGGAATTCCGTTTACGGAATTCCATTCCGGCGCTTGCGCCGGAATTAAATTGCGCTTGCGCAATTCGTCGCTTTATGCCCCGGCTTGCCGGGGCATATC